>DBRN01000011.1 GCA_002305995.1 Atopobiaceae bacterium UBA1367 | reverse complement strand
TCCAGGATTCCCACCGCAGCCCCTCGTGAAACTACGCTCTTGACGAAAACAATCAGGCCCTTCCTCGGTCACGGGAGCCGTCAGGGCGAAGGCCCTGCCAGGCCGGCGCCCCGGGCGTCCGACAGATCGCAGGGACGGCACCGAACGGGTCGGCTTCGTCACGGGTCAGGGCGCCGGGGGCACGTCCCCCACCAGACCGAAACTCAGGCTTGACAAAACACAGGCATGCGCCTCGGATGGGCTTTGCTGCGGCTCCTCGAGGCGGGCGGCCCTGAGGCCTGCGCGGGGGCGATGGGGATGCTCGGCGCCGAGGGCCCGCCCGACGACGGCTGGGACGAAGTCGCCGCCTACCTGCGCAGCCATGCCGCCGAGATCGGGGGCGGCCCTTCCATGGGCACGATGGGGGCCGAGCAGCAGCACACCTACAAGGTCCGCATGGCGTCGTTCCCGTGCGCGTGGTCGCCCGCCGGCGCGGACGCGATGGCGAGATACCGGAGCTGGATTTCCTCGGGACGCGACATCCCGCCCAGGACTCGCGAGGGATCGATCTCGCCGACGAGGCGGAGGTCGCGTGAGAAAGGGCTCGCCCACATGGTTGACCCGGCACCGTCCAGAAGGGTACAGTCCGAGGGGAAGGGGTGGGAGTACCCCCTCACCGCCTCCATCGAGGGCATGCGCGCCGACATACGTTACGAGGCCGCATCGGATCTCATCTAGGAGGGGTCACCAACATCAAAGCAATGCCGACGCTTTGTACTCCCCCATAGCCTGCTGAATGAGTGTATAATACGTATCTGATACATGTCCAATACATGGGATTGGAGCACGACATGCCGATGACCATCAGCATCGACGACGAACTCAAGCGGGACTTCTCCGAGGTGTGCCGCGAGATCGGGCTGCCGCCCTCGACCGCCTTCGGCATCTTCGCTCGCGCTGTGGTGCGCGAGAGGGGCATACCCTTCTCGCTCTCCGCCGTGAGCTCGCAGGAGCGGGCCGTGCGCGCTTACGAGATGTCGGTGGCCGACGGGATCGCACGAGGCCTCGCCGACATGGAGGCGGGCGACACGGTCTCCCGCGAGGAGTCGCGCGCTATGCGCGCCGCGAGGCGGGCGACCGCATGACGGGCTGGGACGTGCGCTACGCGCGGCAGTTCAAGAACAGCTCATGGAGCTGCCCGACTCAGTCTACGACCGCGTGGAGGCATCCATCGACGTGCTCGCCGCCAACCCGGGACTGGCAAGGAGCTACGACCCGACCTACGAGGCGGCGCGTCCGCCCATGCCATGCCAGTACTATGCCGTGCCGAGGACGACGAAGGTGATGTATCTCGTCGTGAACGAGAATGACAGCTCGCTTGCGATGCTCTTCCTCGGCGACGCCCGCGAGGACCCGAGGCATCGCTTCGACCGTATGGAGCATTAGCGGCGAGCCGCAGGACAAGAGAAAGCCGGGAGGCAACTCCCGGCTTTCGGAAGCCTTCCACGAGGGACGACCAACCGCATTCTAGCAGGACCCAAGCCCCTACGCCACGGCCCCCTGCGCCTTAGCCTGGACGAGCATCGCCTCGAGCTGCTCCACTGTGAAGGTGAGCGTCGGGGTCGCCGCCTGCGCGGGCTGTGGGGTGCCGCCGAGCAGGTCGTCGAAGTCCACGTCGAAGCAGTCCTGGACCTTGGAGACAGCGGCCTTCTTGGCGTCGGGGTCCACGTCGGCGTAGATGTCGAGGGTCATGGAGACGCTGGCGTGACCTAGGTAGGAGACCACGGTGCGGACGTCAACGCCCTTGGCGATCATCATGGTCGCGAAGGTGTGGCGAAGGTCGTGGAAGGCGCACTTGAAGCCGTTCATGCGGCAGAACGCGGCGAAGTCCTTGCCGAGCTGCGTGGGGTTGTACGGGCGGCTGTCGGGCTCCTGCGTGCCCAGGACGTAGGCGTCGGCGGCGGACAGGCCGAAGGCGGCGAGCTGGCGCGCGGCCTCGGCCCGCATGGAGGACAGCAGCTCCCAGGTGTGGCGCGTGAGCGGGATGGTGCGCACGCTGCTCTGGGTCTTGGGCTCCTTGACGTAGAAGCCGCCCTCCGCATTGCCCAGGGCGCGTCGCACCGTGATGCTGCGCTCCGCGTCGTCTATGTCGCCCCAGCGCAGTACGCAGACCTTCCCGCGTCGCATGCCTGTGGTGAGGGAGAGCTCGACGGCCACGCCGAGCGGCTGGGGCTGGCCGGCCACGGCAAGGCGCAGCATGCGCGTGCGGTCCTCGGTGCAAAGCGCGTTGACGGGCGTCTTCACGCGCTTGAGCGGCTTGCAGAAGTCGCAGGGGTTCTTGGCGATGAGGCCTTGGGCCTGGGCCCACTTGAGGGCTTGCTTGAGCAGGCGGAAGGGCTTGGCCACGCTCTTGGGCGCGTAGCCGTCGGCGCTCATTCGTGCCATGAAGTCGTTGACGTCCGCGATGGTGACGGCGCCGAGCCTCACCTCGCCGATGTAGCGGACGATGGAGTGGGCCTCAGCGCGGTAGCCGCGCACGGTGGAGGGCTCGATGGTGCCGCTCTCCTCCTTGTAGTCAACGAAGCGCTCCATGAACTCGGCCAGGGTGAGGCTGCTGGCGAGCGCGCCTCCCCTGCGCTCCAGGTCGAGGATCAGCTCGTCGCGCTTGCGCTTGGCCTGCTTCTCCGTCTTCGCCTCGATGGTGTGGAAGGTCCTGACCGTCTCCCCGGCCATGGGGTTGGTGTGGGAGAGGGTGACCTCCCACTTGTCGGTCCTGCGCCTGCGGCGCATACTTCTGGTCGTGTACCTGAGCTCTGCCATGTCTTTCGCCTCCCGTGATAGGGTGCCCAAGGCCATCTGGCTGACCACCATTGTGACCATCAAAGTGACCACCAAACGAGCACCAGCCCGATGACGGAAGTGCTGAAAAACGTGGCAACCCATGGAAGTATGGGTTAGAATGTCCACAGTTTCTGCACGTAAAGAGCCTGAGGGCAGAAGCACGGACACTCTTGGGAAGGGCTGAATATGCCTCTTGGTCACTCATAACCCGGAGATCGTCGGTTCAAATCCGGCCCTCGCGACCAAGCGCGACAGCAGGTCAGCTAGCTTTTCAGGTGGCTGACCTGCTTGCTTTACCTCGGGTTGCATGAACAGGCGGTGCCGGTGGCTTCCGCGAGGTCGTCGTTGAGCTCGAGTTTCTGCTGCCCGTTGGCGTGGTAGACGACCTTGGCCGTGCTGGTCGCTCCGACGTCTTTCCCGCCCTTCACAGCAACATAGGCCTCCTTCTCGCCGCTGGCGAAGGCGAGTGCCACAGGCGAGACGTAGCGGCCGTCGGCGCCTATGGCCTGCCCGCTGAGCGGGATGGCGAGCGACGCTACTTCGCCGCCGCATTGCCGCCAAAGACCTCGAGGTCCATGCCGCCGAGCGCGGTGTCGATACGTGAGATCTCGTCTGCCGAGAGGGTCACGTCGCCTGCGACGGCGTTCTGCGCGATTCGCTCGGCCTTGCGACTGCCGGGGATGGGCACGAGCCACGGCTTCTTGCAGATCATCCAGGCCAGCGAGAGCTGCGGCACGCTCACGCCGTGCGCGGTAGCCATCCCGACCAGCATATCGAGCAGGGCCTGACTCCTCTCGATGTTCGCGTCAGTAAACTGCGGCATGTTGGCGCGGTAGTCGCCCGCGGCCCCGTCGAAGCCGGCCCGCATGCCCTTGTGCACGTTACCGGTGAGGAAGCCGTTGGCCAGCGGAGAAAAGGCCATGTAGCCCACGCCCAGCTCCTCCAGGCAGGGTCAGAGGCTCTCGTGCCAGCGAGCCATCATGGAGTAGCGGTTCTCGATGACGGCGACGTGGTGGCCCTCAAGGAAGCGGAGCCGTTGCTCTTCTCGGACTCCACCTAGGCGCTCGCCTCGGGTGCGTCGGGCATGACGACGTTCTACAGCTGCTCGAGTCGCGTTGGCGGCAACGGGACGGCGTATGGCAGCAGCGGATACGGGTACGCGCGGATGGTGATAGACCGGGCTGGGCAAGCGGGGTGCCTCACGACCTCTTAGCAGCGCAATACATCAGTACCCTTGGATTTCGAAGGGGCTGTATCAAAAGGTACCGTCCCAATCGAGACGGAGTCAGCGATGGTTCCGTCTCTTTTTTAGCAAACTATTGCATGGAACGCGTTGCCCATGTTGTTCAGATATAGGCATCTACCTGCGCTTTTAATGTTTCTTGGCATAATCGGGGAAACCGGATGAGAGGGCTTCCCATGCCAGGTCCCCAGTCCAAGGTGTGCCGTCAGGGACCAGCCGATGCTGCTTCCCCCCGATATCGGCGACCTCGTTCCCGAGAACTCCCTTCCCCGTGTGGTGGACATGGTCGCGAGGTCCATCGACAGGAGCACGCTCACGGCACTCCACCCAGGCGGGGGATGTCCCGCCTACGACCCCCGGATGATGCTCAAGGTGATACTTCTTGCCTATGCAAAAGGCATCTACTCGTCGAGAAAGATCGCCCGGGCGACGCGGGAGGACGTCGGCTTTTTGTGGATATGCGGCATGCGGCCCATCGAGCACAGCACGGTGAGCCGCTTCAGGTCCGAGCGCATGCGCCCTGTCTTCGAGGAGGTCTTCTCCGAGCTCATCTCCCTTCTCGCCGACATGGGCTTCGTGACGCCCGATACCTGCTTTTTAGACGGCACCAAGATCGAGGCCGACGCGAACAAGCCCAGCTTCGTCTGGGCGAAATCCAACAAGCGCTACCAAGGGCAGCTCAGGGCGAAGGCCCACGCCCACCTCAAGGCAATCGATGCGCTGGAGGAGCAAGAACAAGAAGTGGCGCGAAGACCCCATGCGGCCTGCAAGCTGGCCCTACGACGAAAAGAGCGACTCATACGCCTGCCCCAACGAGAAGACGCTCCCCTTCGCCTGGGAGTCACATGCCACGACAGAGCTCGGCTACCGCTCGACGGTGAGAGTCTACAAGTGCCAAGACTGCTCAGACTGCCCCTTGGGGGCCAGGTGCCTCAAGTCCAAGGATCCTGATACGGCAAGAGAGGTGCGCATCAGCCCTACGCTTAACGCCTTCAAGAGGCGGGCCTCTGAGATGTTGCACACCGAGCGCGGGTCTCAACTCAGAAGGCAGCGTTCGGTCGATGTGGAGACCATCTTCGGCGACATCAAACGCAACTGGCACTTCGACAGGTTTTCGCTCAGGGGCCTTAAGAAGGTGGACCACGAGTTCAGGCTTATGGCCGCAGGCCACAACCTGAGAAAGCTTACCTTGGCCCTCGCCGTGTAGGGAGGTCTTTCGCTCTCTCTTCCGCAAACAGAAAGACCCGCCGGCTCGGGCGTTTGCCCTTACCGGCGGGCCCTGACATCAGGCTTTTGATACAGCCCCCTCTGGTTGCGCTGCAGGATGTTGGCATGCTTGTAAAGCGCAATGTGCAAGGCTCCCGTTATCGTTGCTGATCAAGTTCGTTGCTTTGAGGTCGCAATTTGCGACCTTAGCAGCTAGGCACCTCGTTTCGCCTACTTGTTAAGCGTGGCGACAATCGATTCGACGATGTTTGAATCCTCGAGTCTGGCGATGGCGAAGCTCTTCTTGCCCGCGTCCTTCAGCGATGCACCCACCAGGTAGCCCTCGGTGCCGTCTAGGATGAGGAAGCGGTCGTGGAACGAGGTCGTGTGCTTGACCTCGAGCGCCGGGTACTGCGCATTGAAGGTCTCGACGTCGCGCTCGGTAAGACTGGTCCTAGGGTGCGTCCACACGACGACGGTAGCCCCTGACGCCTTCTTGGCGAGGATGTTGAGCGTCCCCGTGTCCACGTACCCGTCGATCAGGACGATCTCGTGCTTAGCTCTCTGCACGAGCGATACCAAGAGCTCGAATGCGTCGTAGACCTGGCCCTCGAAGAAGACCTTCTGGTTTGGAGCCTCGTGTGCTCCCATGTAGTCGAAGACACGCTCGAAGCGTTCGTTAGTTGAGCGTTCGAGACTATCCAGCCTATGGTCGAAGTCCCTGACTTGCGCCAGCAACTCGGCGTTGTCGGTCAGGAAGTGGCGCATCTCGACGAAGGCGTTCATGATTTTGACGCTTACCTTTACTGCCGTCTCGCTTCTGAGGACGGCAGAGAGCATGGCAACGCCCTGTTCGGTAAAGACCCTGGGGAGGTAGCGTCTGCCGCCTCGACCTTCGGCCGTCTTTGAGGTCGCAATTTGCGACCTCAAAGATTGTTCTTCGTCGTCTGTGAGCTTAAAGCAGAACGCTTCAGGGAAACGTGCTTTGTTTCTGCCTACTGCCTCGTTGAGCCTCTTCGTCTCAACGCCATACAGCTCGGCGAGGTCGCTGTCGAGCATTACCTGCTGGCCCCGCACGGTGTAGATCATGTTCCTGATCTGCGCGTCGTTGGAGGCAATGATTGCTGCTCCATTCTTGGCAGGCTCTTTGTCGGGCATGGACATAGCCTTTCTCTTCGAACCGTTGATGCAATTTTATCAAGCGCTCACATCCACCGTGAGACGGCGCGGAAGAGCCCAGCGCACGAGGCGCCAGACGATCCTAGGGACGCCCATGGCCAGCCTCCCTCTCCTCTACGGCGGCGAGCATCGCTTTGAGCTGGTCCACCGAGAATGTGAGCGCGCCTGCACCTGCGCTCGGTGCTACAGCGGGGCTAGGGAAGTCGTAGGGCGAGTCTAGGTCAACGTCGAAGGAGTCCGCCACCTTGCCCACGGCGGCGCGCTTGGCCTCGGGGTCAACATCGGCATAGATGTCCAAGGTCATCGACACGCTCGCGTGCCCCAGGTAGCGCGTCTTCACGCGCTTGAGCGGTTTGCAGAAGTCGCAGGGGTTCTTGGATATGAGGCCCTGCGCCACGGCCCACCTGAGCGCCTACTTGAGCAGGCGGAAGGCCTTCGAGCAGCTCTTCGGCGCGTAGCCGTCGGCGCTCATGTCGTGCATCCATCCAGAGACATCCGGTATGGAGAGCTCGGCGAGCTTCACGTTGCCGAGGTAGCGGTAGATGATGCGCGTCTCGGCGCGGTAGCCGCGCACCGTGGAGGGCTCGATGGTGCCGGAGTCCTCCTTGTGGCGCATGAACGAGTCCATGAAGTCGCGCAGGGAGACGTTGGAGGACGACGCCCCTCCCAGAAGCTCTAGCTCCACGATGAGGGCGTCGCGTGCGCGCTCCGCCTGCCTCTGCGTCTTGGCGACGAGGGTGTGGTAGGTCCTGACCACCTCACCGGTTACGAGGTCGGTGTGCGAGAGGCTGCACTCCCATTGGTCGGTGTTTCGTCTGCGTCTGAGCGACCTGCTTGTGTACCTGGTGTCCATGTCTCCTCCTGACGAGTTTTCTACAGCCATTTGTGACCACCATTTTGACCACCAAATGACCACCAAACCGAAGATGGAGACGTGGAAGTTGCAGATTTTGAAGGAGCGGGAGATTAGAAAACACAGGTCAAGTGCATATCGGCTGTGCTGTGGATTGGCAAGATTTGCGGTGAAACGGCCTCTGGGTCGCTCATAACCTGGAGGTCGTAGGTTCAAATCTTGCCCCCACGACCAAACGTAACAGCAGTTCAGCTAGCTTTTTCAGGCGGCTGGCCTGCTTCTTTTGTCCGATCGTGTCGGGAAAGTGTCTACGACGGGATGGCGAACCACTTCCTTAACGACCCGATCTACGAAGAGCCCAACAACGCGTCGGTGCAGCTGACCCTGGAGAACAGCGCCACGTCGCACATGCTGAGGCAGTTTGACACGTTGGAAGAAACAATCGGCCAAGACGTGATGGAGGGACTGAACCCCTACCAGATCTCGACCGTGCAGCTCGCCATGGGCAAGGGCCGCGTCACCACCAAGGAACTAGGAGAGCGCATCGGCAAGGGAGGCAGCCTGTGCGCAAGGACGCTCAAGGAGCTCTCTGGCATGGGCATCCTCGAATGGCACGGCAGCAGCACGCACGACCCCTCGCAGTACTACACGCTCGCTCGATGAGGGAGTAAGAGGGAGTAGAACGGAGCATCCTGCGTAGGGCTTCGGCGTTTTCGGTCTCGAAGCTCCGTATTCCTCGTGTTCAAGCGCGTCGAGAGCTGAGTGATGGAGTAGAACGGACCGATAACGGAGTAAATCTGTCCTGGAGACTGCGAGGCAGTTCCACGGGCAGATGATGGAGCTGTCCGACTCGATCTTTGCCTGCGTGGAGGATTCGGTAGAAGAACAAGTCCGAGGCCAGGCTTGCCGTGGTCAGGGAGTTCGCACATTCCTTGTGATGGCATCCGTCCGACAGTAGGTAAACGGGCGATGGGTTCCACTCCCTCACCAAGGCAGACGCCTCAGGAACGTTCTGTTGACGTTCCTGGGAGCGGCGGAAGGGGATGCCCCTCCACCGTTCAGCCCTCTCGTGCCACGCGAGCTGCCATCTCACGCGCAATGGCCCTGCACGCGTGCGCGCTCACGCCGCCCTCAGTCCCCACGAAGACCAGGTCGCTCACTCCAATGTCCGCCGCCCTGCCGTTGACGAGTGTGGCGTGCTTGCCCAGAAACCCATTATCACGCGTCAGGTCGTAGGCGGGCGAGAGACGCCAGATACCCTGCCCCTCATCGTAGAGGTACGAGAAGTTGCGGGTGTGGTCGTCGCAGTTGCCTATCAGAACGTTGAAGCACATCACGCGATACAGCTGCTCTGTGTCGCGCGCGCTTCCCGTGAGCGCCGCCGTGAGCCTCATCAGGTCACGGTAGTCCACTACGTCGAACGGTGACACCTCGAGAAGCGCCGCCGCACTCGCCATGTGAATCTTGACATGCTTGCCATCCGCATCGTGACGCCGGTCGAATCGCTTGGTGGCGAAGAACCCCGCGCACGACCTGGACGGCAGGAGGCGTACTTCGGGGATGTCAATCCCGCACTCCCTAGCCAAGAGCATGGTCTCATACTCGGCGCGCCCGCTGTCACGACCGTCGAGAGAGGTGGGAAACTTGACAATCCAGGGCTCTTCGTCGAGGTTGACCATCACCTTGGGCCATGTTCCGCCGGAGGAGCTCCCGTATCGGTAGATGCTGTCGAGGTCCTCGGCGTGGCCGTCGTCAATCAGCCGCTGGCACTCCCGCGACAGACGGTCGAAGTCTAGGGAGGAGCTCTCGGCGAAGCCCTGCTGGCCGAGAGTCGCGCGGGGCCCGTACTCGAGAACTCCGAGACCTGCGGAACCGACGAGGGACAGGCGCGAGAGTTCTGTGAGCCTACCCGCGCCAATGCCTTCGGCCTCGAGCCGGCGGTCCATCACGTACCTGCCCCAATCGTCGGGCAGGCTGTCCCTAAACACGCCGAAGAGTTCGTCAGGCGCGGCACCCTCGGTGCGAAAGACCCCTGGCCTCAAGGGAAGGCTGTAGGGGCTGATGGAGAAGCCGTCTCGCAGCCATTCGCTCGCGTACTCGAAATAGGTGATGCCATCACGTGATGGCCGTGCGAGGGTTCCCACTACTCGCCCTGCACAGAAGACTTCGATGCTCGTGAGATCTGCCAGTGCTTCAGCTGTCGCGTTTTGCATCGGCAATCACCTCCTGGATGGAGGCGTACTCCTTCGCGGACAACAGACGGTCGATGTCACCCCCGCGTCCGAGTGCCATGCAAATCTTGATGAATGAGGTCAGGGAGACCTCCCCGGCTTGCTCGAAGCGCTTGAGCGACCCCAAGCTCACGCCGGACTTCTCCGCCAGTCGCACCTGGGAGAGGCCATGCGTCTTGCGAATATCCCGCACACGCTGCACAAGCTGTGCCGACAGCTCGGGTTGAGTTTTGAAGTCAAGGGATATCATGGCTACTATACTATCCAATCGTTCCAATATTCTCCTGTTATAGATAGTATAGTAGCCACAAATTCACCGTGAACGTGCGTTCCAGGAGCCTCGGTGTGTACAGGGACAAGTACGAGCCCGACCGTGTGGCGCGCATCTCCGCACGCAACATCGGGACGGGTGAGGTCGAGAGCATCCCGCTCTATGCAGCGGACCTCCCGGCCGAGGAGCTGGCCGCCTTGCGCAAAGACAGCGGTGAGTAGCCCTAGGACCATGGCAGGATCAGGAACCGTGCCGCCGACGCCCGCGAGGCGTTGCGCAGCGGAGCCTCACCTGCCGCCCGCCGAATGATATGGTACGAGATGTGCCCAAGCGAGCAGCCACGCGAGAAAGGAGCATACGTTGCTTGATTTGACCGGATTCGAGTGGACGCGGAAACCGGCGGCATGGGACATCAAGGGCAAGGAGCTTCTCGTGACCACCGCGCCACACACCGACCTGTGGCAGCGCACCTACTACCACTTCCGCAACGACAGCGCGCCGGTGTTCCAGGTGGAGACCGACGAGCGGTACTTCTCCTTCGTCGTGAGAACGTCCTTCGAGCAGAGCCACCACCGATTCGACCAGTGCGGTGTGGTCATGTATCTTGACTCCGAGAACTGGATCAAGGGCTCTGTCGAGTATGAGAACGAGGAGTTCCAGCATCTGGGCAGCGTCGTCACCAATCATGGCTACAGCGACTGGGCCACCACCGAGATCCCCGCACGCACACGGAAGATGTGGTACCGCCTGAGCCGCCGCGAGGACGACTACCGCATCGAGTGCTCCGAGGACGGCAGCCGCTGGTGTCAGATGCGCGTCTGTCACCTGATCGAAGGCGGGGGCATCGTGCGCGTGGGCATCTATGCCTGCTCGCCCGAGGACTCGTCGTTTACGGCCAAGTTCACCGACATGGTACTGGGACCCTGCGCCTGGGAGGCCCACGTGGGGCAGGCTCCTGACGAGGACGTAGCGCAGGCATGACGGGAAGGCGCGCCACCAGCGACGACGGCAGGGATCGGGATCTCAGGAGCGGTTAGCGAGGTTTCGCTTCACATGGCATGGCGGACGCATAGGCCGAAGCTGACATCCCGGCCCGCAGCCCGACCCGAGACCCAACGCGCGGGGGCGCGCCATGCAACGACGCGCCCCCGCCCCAAAGGAAAGGTCCCGAACCCTCGAACCTCTCCCCTACTTCCAGAGATACTCGGTCACAAAGGTGTGGAAGCACTGCGACCAAGTGAACCAGTCGTGCGAGCCGAGCACATAGCCATCGCAGTGAATGTTGGGGAGATCCTGGGTGGCGACCCAGCGCTCGAAGTCCTCGTACTTCTTCTGCTGCTCATCGTCGTTGGGCATGATCTTCTCGGAGGCGATGTCGCAGGTGCCCACGGCGGCCATGACGGTCGGGTAGTCCAGCCCTTCGGTGTCCTTGACCGCATCCATGTCGGCGGCGGACCACATGCCAAGGTAGGCGAACTCGGTCGGGTGGTCAAAGTACATGTGCATGGTGGTCATGCAGCCCATGGACAGCCCGCAGAAGGCGCGATCGGCGGCGTCGGTCGAGACGTTGTAGGTGGCCTCGACGAACGGGATGATGTGCTTCAGCACGTTCTCCTCGATCTTGGCGAAGTCCCACTCGTAGTGCGAGTTATCCATGGTGACGATGAGGGCCTCGGTCGCCTCGCCAGCCGCTAGGGCATTGTCCATGATGTTGTCCACGTGACCCATGGCAAACCAGTCTGTCTCGTTGCCACCACCGCCATGGCTCATGTAGATGACCTTGTAGGGATCTGCCGCGTTCGCGTCATAGCCCGTCGGGACATAGACGCCCAGATACTGGGTAACGCCGTCCATGCCCTCGTAGGAGACGTACTCGAGCGTGCCCACATCGCCCGTGGCAGGCAGCACGAAGTCGAGGTTGGGCGTGTCGCCCTGCCTGTCGGCGTCATAGGCACCGTAGACGATGCTGTGCGTGATGTCGCCGGTGGGGGTGATGGAGTTGGGGTTGAGGCTGGCGGGCGAGGGGTTGGCCGGATCCTCGATGGTCACGGGCTCGTCCTCGCCCTCGTACTTGACCAGGTAGCTGTAGGCATAGGAGCCGGAGGCAAGCGGGAAGCTCACGGTGTAGACACCGTCGCCGTCCTCATCGGTCATCTCCTCGGTGTATCCCCAGCCCTTCTCCATGCCCGCACTGGGAATGTAGTTCGAGGCGTACTGGCCGGCCACATAGTCCTGCGGGGCGAAGTCGTTCTTCTCGTCCATGAGGTCGAGCGCGGGGTCGATGTGACGGAACGGGCCGGTGACAGACACCGACTCGATGGCCTTCTCGCTGCCGGTGCCGTCGAAGGCGAAGGTGACGGTGTAGCCTGTGGGCGAGGCCTCGTCTGCGGCGACGATGGCGCCGGGAGTGACGGGCGCCGGGGTCTCCTCGGTCGTTGTGGATCCGTCCGTGCCTCCGCCCGAGCAGGCGCCCAGCGCCAGCGTGACCGCGCCTCCCACGCCCAGTGCGATCGCCTGACGACGGCTTGCCATGAGCTTGCTGATGGACTTCCTCATGTCCCTCTCCTTCTCCTCTCGCCTGGCCGGACCTCCGACCCTTCCAATAAGAAGCTTATGTGCGCCGGGAACGCAGCGACCAACATGCGACATGGAAGCGGCTATACAGGTTTGCAAGTTGATTTCAGTATATGAAAACAACGCCGGCGAGCACCCGTGAGACATCTCGGCGACAAGCTCATCAAGATGTCGCAGAGACGAGACCCGTCGCTGCGCGTGCCCGGCCTCCCGACGGCGTGACAGCCAGCGGGCAGCTCCATCAGGGCCGATGGATGCCATTATCCGCTCGGCCTAAGCTGTTGGCCAAAAAGCTACCGAAGGCGCCCGGCCGAACGAGGCACGCAAGCGGATGAACGATCGTAACTACAGGGACACATGGGCTATGTACCTTCTCATCGTCTCGCAGGCCCCGACCAGCTGCGTGTCGTGTGTCCCACGAGATGCCTGCGTCTACAGTTCCGCTCCGTTGCCAATGAGGTCGCGATACCACCAGTAGCTCTTCTTGGGGGTGCGCTCGAGCGTGCCGTTGCCCTCGTCATCGAGGTCCACGTACACGAGGCCGTAGCGCTTGCCCATGGTGCCCGTGGAGAGTGCCACCACGTCGAAGGCGGTCCAAGGCAGGTAGCCGAAGACACCCACGCCGTCGGCCACGGCCTCGCGCAGCTGGTCGATGTGCGCTTGCAGGTACGCGATGCGGTAGTCGTCATCCACATGACGGGTGCCGTCGGCCTCCACCTCGAGCGTGTCGTGCGCACCGAGGCCGTTCTCCACGATGAGCAGCGGTACCTGGTAGCGGTCCCACAGCTGGTTGAGCAGCACGCGCAGGCCCACCGCGTCGATCTGCCAGCCGTACTCGCTCTCCTTGAGGTAGGGGTTCTTGAGGCCCGCGCTCATGTTGCCCCGCGCCCTGGCGGCGTCAGGGTCGGTTCCCACACAGTCGGTGGCATAGTAGCTGAGGCTGTAGAAGTCCACGGTGCCGGCAGCAAGGATAGCCTCGTCGGTGGCCGAGAGGTCGAACGCAATCCCATGCTCGCGGAAGTAACGCCTGGCGTAGCCCGGAACGCGCCCACGCACCTGCACATCTCCCGCAAAGAGATAGCCCATCTGGTTGGTGGCCTGGGCGAGGCGGATGTCGTCGGGATTGCAGGTGAGCGGGTACTTGAGCATGGAGGCGATCATGCAGCCCACCCGGCACTCCGGGTCGATCTCGTGCGCCGCGATGACGGCACGCGCCGAGGCGAGGAACATGTTGCGCAGCGCCATGAAGCGCAGCTGCTCGGTGTTGCGCGGGTCGAAGGGGGTCATCACCAGGCCGCAACCCGTCATGATGCCAAAGGGCGTCTGCGACACGTTGAGCTCGTTGAAGGTGAGCCAGTGCTTCACCTTGCCCTTGTAGCGCTCGACAATCGTGCGGGCGTAGCGCTCGAAAAGGCCGACGGTCTCGGGACTGGTCCAGCCGCCCCTGCGGGCAAGCGCCAGCGGAGGCTCGTAGTGGCTCATCGTGACCACGGGCTGGATGCCGTGGCTCGCGAGCAGGTCGAAGACGTGATCGTAGTAGGCCAGACCAGCCTCGTTGGGTTCGGGATCGTCACCGTTGGGGAAGATGCGCGTCCAGGCGAGCGACATGCGATACCCGTTCACGCCCAGCTCACCCAAGAGCGCCATGTCCTCGTCGGTGTGGCCGTAGCCGTCGGCCGCCGTGTGGCTGGGGTAGTGGCGACCCGGCTCGATGCCATCGGTCTCCACACGCTGGCCACCCGGCTCGTAAGCAAACACGTCCTGCACCGAGAGGCCCTTGCCGCCCTGATCGTAGCCACCCTCGTACTGATTGGCCGCCGTCGAGGCGCCCCAGATGAAGTCCTGTGGGAATCCCTGCACCATGTCAGTTGCTCCGTTTCTACGTCACGCACATCAATCGTTTTCCAGTGTAGGTGGCAGGCACGGTGCCCGCCACAGGAGGCGCCGGCCAGCCGCGCGAGCGGACGGCCGGCGAGAGGGGGAAGGGCTACTCGTCCTTGGGATCCTCGAAGCCCAGCAAGAAGGTGATCGCGAAGGTCGCCACCAGGGTCACGGGCACGGAGAGCATGCTGAGCATGAAGTTGCTCTCGGGACCGGCGAAGATGGGTAGGGACAGCAGCGAGGGGCTCACGAAGGTGTAGGCGGTGAGATGTACGATGCCGGCGAAGCAGCCACCCACGAGCGAGCCGAGAACCATGCCGACGAAGGGACGCTTGAGCTGCAGGTTCACGCCGTAGAGTGCGGGCTCGGTGATGCCCAGGACCGCAGAGACGGCAGCGGAGGAGGCGGTGGAGCGCATGGACTTGGACTTGGTGCGGACGGCGACGGCAGCGGCAGCAGCGCCCTCGGCAAGGTTGGCGCAAAGGCCGGAGGGGAGCAGGACCGCGTCGAAGCCCTGGGTCATGAACATCTGGATCATGAGCGGGATGAGGGCGTTGTGCATGCCGGTGAGCACGAGGAACGGGAAGAGGGCGGCGTTGAGGCCCACGGCGATCCAGCCCCACTGGTTCATGACGTTGCAGAAGGCTGCAAAGCCGGTGCCCAAGATGGTGCCGAGCGGGCCGATGGCGATGAGCGCGATAGGGCCGACGACCAAGAAGGTGAGCATGGCGGGCAGGAAGCTCCTAAAGAGGCTCGGGCAGTGGGCGGAGAAGAACTTCTCCACGTACTTCATGGCCCAGACGGACAGGATGACGGGCAGGGCCTGAGTGCTGTAGTCGACAAGCGTGAGCGGGGCGCCGAAGAAGGAGACCTGTGTGCCCGCATCGCCAAGCGCGAGCAGGTTGGGATGCATCATGAGGCCCGCGACGCCCATGGCAAGGAAGGGGTTCGTGCCCATCTTGTTGGCGGCAGTCACGGCCACGAGCAGCGGCAGGAAGTAGTACACGCCATCGCCGAGAACCGAGAGGACCTGGTACTCGACGGACTCCGCACCGATGACGCCGAAGGTGGAGAGTATGTACACGAGCACCTTGATCATACCGGCACCGGCGATGGCGGGGATGAGCGGGGTGAAGCAGCTGATGAGCGTGTCGAGCGCGGCGTTGGCCCAGCCCTTGATGCCCTGTGGCCTGGCCTCGGGCTCGTCGTCAGCTGGGACTTCGCCCTGGCCATCACCCACAAGCGGCTCCGCGGCAGCGTAGACCTTGCCGACCTCCGGTCCGATGATGACCTGATACTGGCCACCCTGCCTCACGACGCCCATAACGCCGTCGATGGCCCTGACAGTGGCATCGTCGGCCTTGCCCTCGTCGGCCAGCTTGAGGCGCAGGCGCGTGACGCAATGCGTAAGCCCTCTGACGTTGCCGGCCCCACCGACGGCCTCGACGATGGCTTGTGCGGTCTTCTCGTAGTCCATGGTGTTCCTTCCCTTCTCATTGGATGCGAGCCTGTCGTTCGCTAGCAACCATAATCGCAGGGAAGGATGCGTCGAACATCCGCTTTCGTAGTATGTTTGACAGGTACTTAGTGCGATTTTTTGATGCTTTGATTACCTTAATTGATTATGCATATAATTTGAATGCGATTTCTTAATAATTCAGAGGTAGCAGCTTCAATACAGATAGATGACATGCAGGTAGGCAATCTCGTTGCTCTGCAGGACGCGTTCGAACGAGAGCGTACCGTCGGTCACCACATAACGCTCCAAAGTCATCTGCGGCTGCGCGCATGCCTTGAGGTGCTCCACCTCGCTGCGGCTCGGCTCATCGATGTTCCAGAGCTGCATGCGCTCCGCCTCGTTGCCCACGCTTCCGCCCTCCTCGTTCACGAAGCGGCTTTTCACCAGGTACGTTCCCGGGCGCACGTTGCGCAGCTCGAAACGTATGACTCGCTCGGACGGCTCGTCGTAGTAGGTGCCCATGATCCGGTAGTCGAGCTCACGCTCGGGAGTGGCGAGGTAGGCGGCGTTCAGCCGCTCGCAGTTGTGGCAGACGATCTGGTAGTTGCCCGCCTCGTTCGCGCTCGCGATGCAGCGCTCGTTGGCAAACACGAGGACGCGCCCCACACGCGCGAGGAAGTCGAACGCGTAGTACGACGGCTTGGGGATGCCGTCTCGGCTGATGATACCCGGCCTGCCCGAAAGGAAGACCGACTGCGTGGGGCCATCCACCGAGAGGTCGAGCGAGTCGTTGTAGCAGAGGGACTGCACCAGGTTCTGCGACGAGAGCACCGTCTGCATGATGTTGGCAGCCTCGAAGCATGAGTCGTTCATGATGTTTGACGACTCGAGCGAGTCGCGCCAGCCACCAACCACGAGCAGCTCGGGGTCAAAGCCCTCCTGCTCCAGCGTCTCGCGGGCCAGGAGCACCTGGTTGCGCAGGTAGTAGCGATCTGCCGTGCGCACGAGCAAGTCCCTGCCGTCCTCGTGCGAGGGCGCCGCCGGACGGCACGCGATGGTGACCGCCCCAAGCTGGATGCGCCGCCTCCTGGCCGCATGCAGGAAGGTGCGCAGGTTGTCGCAGCGCTGGTCGCAGCGCAGACCCGGTCCCATGAGGCCCTCGGTATAGCCAAACGTCTCGAGCGTGGCTGTGACGCGCTCAAAGAGGTCGAGGTAGGCGGCCCACGAGCCACTGGTGCCGCGACCCCTCACAATGAGCTCGAAGCGCCATGTGCGTGTCGTCTGGACGCTGTACCGGTTGACCATGTGGTGCAGGGCGGCCTCGAAGGACGCCAGGTATGCCTCGGGGTCGCACGTGAGACCGTACTCCACCAGCACGTGCGGCACGAACCCGTTGCCCACAAGAAAGTCGAAGCAGCTCCCAAGCTCGTAGAGTCCCTGCTCGCCAGCATACTGGGCAAAGTCGCAGGCCACGCGCCAACGCTCGAACGACAGGTGGCCCTTGAGCCAAAGGGCCTGCTCGCGCACGCGAGAGTCGGCCAGCGTCGACACCGTGCCCAGGCCGATGACCTCGCGCCACGAGGCGCGCAGCACCTCCTTGCGCGCGCGGGCGTCGATGGTGATGTCCCAGCCGTCGCGCACGGATGCCGCAGGGCGCTCCGCGAGCAGCGCGGCATCCTTGGCGGTGGCACTCGCCTGCCGCGTGGCCTTGCGCTCGTGCTTGCTGCGGTAGCGTTTGGGCGTTGTGTCGTAACGGGCCTTGAATGCCTGGTTGAACGACGCGACGTTGGGGAAGCCACTCTCCAGCGCGATGCGTGTCACCGTGTCGTCGGTGGTGCAGAGGCGCTCGGTTGCCACCTCGAGCCTCGTGCCCGTGAGACGGGCGTGGAAGGTCTCCCCCACCTCTGCCTTGAAGACCCTCGCGAAATGCTCTGTGGAGAGGCCGAAGTGGCTCGCCATCTGTGCGAGAGAGAGCGGCTCGTCGAAGTGCGCATCCACATAGGACCGGAAGGCGTGCGCACGACTCTCTTCGGCCGCCACCACGCCGCCAAAGCCGTCGAGCAGGCAGTCGAGCAGCGCGAGCTCGGCCACGTCGTAATGGAAGTCGGCGAAGTCCCCCACCTCCGCACCGGCGCTCAGCAGGGCCTCGACGCGCCGGTACAGCTCGGAATAGCTGGCAAGATGGCGCTGGGAGGGCTCGCACGAGAACGAGATGTTGTGATCGCGCAGGCGCTTGCGCAGCATGCGCAGGTTGATGCGCACGACGGCAGCGATGCCAGGGGCCTCTACGCCCAGCGTGCAGGCACGGCCTGCTGGCACCAAGGCCAAGGAGCCCTGCCCGTGGGCCAGCTCGTACGCGGGACCGCCGTCGACGCTCAGGTTGGTCTGGTCACGCAGCGCATACACCAGCGTCGCCTGCCAGCGGCTGGCGGCGATGCGCTGGCTTCCTCGCACGCAGGCGTATGACGTGAGCCGCTCGGCCATGGGAGCCTCCTGGCAGACATTGTAGGCCAGAGGACTCCGTCGCGGCGGCAAGGGCCATCGGGATTGCCAAGGCTGTCCCGGCACATGTCTCCCTGTCTTTGCATCGCTGCCCGTACGGCATATCCGCACGGGCAGCGACGCGGTCATTAGCAGGCTGGCCAGGCCTTTCCCGACAAGTCGGGGCCCCCTTGATTCGTCAATATACGATCTGGAACTTGTCCAGCAGCTCCTTGTAGGCGTCCTGCGCTGTCAGGCAGGTATCGCGAAGCCAGCCTTGCTCTTCGCCCCAGCGGGCCAGCCCGCGGTAGTAGAAGAGCTTCATCTCGTCGGTGATGACGAAGGGCACGATGCTCCAGCGCAGACATTCCTTGAACAACAGGAGCCTCCCCACGCGGCCGTTGCCGTCCTGGAAGGGGTGTATGCGCTCGAAACGCACGTGGAAGTCGAGCAGCGCGTCGAGATCGTGCGCCTCCAAGCCCTCGTAAGATACCAGGAGCTCGCGTATGCGATTGTCGACCTCCTCTGGCGCGACCGTCTCTTTGCCCCCTACCTCATTGGGAAACGTCTTCCAGTCACCAACCCTGAACCAGTCGGTCGCGGCATCCGAGGTACCACTCTTGAGCAGGCGATGGAGCTCCTTGACGAAGCGTGTCGTGAGCCTTCCCGAGGTATGGCCCAGTACGTAGTCGAATGCACGGAAGTGGTTGACCGCCTCGACGATGTCGTCCACGCGCAGGACCTCATCCGGGCCGAGGCCCACGGTGTGGGTCTCGAAGATGTGGCGCGTCTGCTCGTGGGTGAGCGTCGAGCCCTCGATGTGGTTGGAGTTGTAGGCGAGGTCGATCTGCGTGCGGTGGTAGATGCCGCCGTGCACTCCCGCATCCTTCTCGGCACGCAGCACGGGAAGCAACCCTCGACTCCGCCTCGGGTTCGTCCGCTCGGGCTTTGGTGCATCGGCAGGGATCATCCACGTCTTACCCTGCAGAACAGCCCCAGGGACGCGGCCCTGCGCGCAGTAGTTGCGCACCGAGCGTGCCGAAACTCCCCAGCTAGATGCGATGTCGGCGGCCCTCAGGTATTCCATGGAAGCTCATTCTTATCGGCAATTATCAGACACATCTTATCACATATGGATACTTTAATTGCCGATAGCGCCAGGCAGGCGAGCGGGTGGCGGCGAAAACGAACGAACAGCCTCCGCTCACCAACGCTACCGAACGCGCTCGAGCACGAAGTCGAGCGACACCATGCCGGCCTTCTCCACGTTCGCGCCTCGGAAACCGTGGCTGGCACCTTCGATGACCACGAGCCGGGCAGACGGGTACACATCCAGCGCGCGCTCGGAGTACGAGAGGGGCACCACCGGGTCCGCGTCGCCATGAACGATCAGGACGTCTCCCTGATAGCTGCCGATGACCTCGTAGATGTCAAAGGACATGTTGTCGATGTAGCTTTGGCGGCCGGTCTCCATGCCGTAGATGACCTCGACCTCCGGGGCTTCCTGCGGGCCGCCCGGGAACTTTGCCCACGCGTCGTCCTGCAGCACGAAGGCCGGATAGAACAGCACGATGGCGCGGTAGTCCTCGGGCCTTTGGGCCGCCGTGTAGGCACTCACGAAGCCACCCATCGACTCGCCCAGCAGGAAGAGGTTCTCCTGGTCAACGAAGTCCATCTGACTCACGGCGTCAGTGACGCAGGAGAGGTCGCGCCACTCCGTGAGGGTGGACATGCTCACCATCTTGCCATCGCTCTTGGAGGCGAGCCCACCACCGCAGAAGTCGAAGGCCACGGCAGCCACGCCCTTGGCGGCGAACTGCTTGGCGTAGGGATCGCAGTTCTCGTAGGTGCCGCCAATCCCGTGAGACATGATGACCGTGGGCAGCTTGCCCTCGTAGCACTTCGGCAGGTAGACGCGCGCATAGATGCGCTCGCCGATGGTCTCGTCATTGCCCTTGATGATGATTTCACCAACCGTGTAGCGGCCCTCGTAGGCGTCCACAACCTCGCGCGCGTTCTCCTGCTCGGCGCTGACGGCGTTTCCGATAGCGCTCTCTCGTCCCATGCGTGCGCTCCCCTCATCCATATAGACCGTCCGTACAAACCATCCCTACAGGCCGTCCATACAGACAGTCAATACAAACCGCGCCCCCACCCGTATGGGCGAAGGCGCGTTTGCCCTTATTGCAGATCGGCACCGTTGCTTGCGATGACCTTGCGATACCAGTCGAAGCTCCGCTTCTTGGAGCGGCGCAGGCTGCCCTTGCCCTCGTCATCCATGTCCACGTAGATCATGCCGTAACGCTTGCTCATCTGACCCGTGCCAGCCGAGACGATGTCGATGCAGCCCCATACGGTATAGCCCAGTACCTCGACGCCATCCTCTTCGATGGCCGTTTCGAGTTGCTCAATGTGATCGCGTAGATAGTCGATGCGGTAGTCGTCATCCACGTAGCCGTTCTCGTCTGGCTCGTCGGTGGTGCCCAGACCGTTCTCCACGACGAAGAGGGGCTTATTGTAGCGATCGTAAAGCTGGTTGAGCAGGATGCGGAATCCCACGGGGTCGATGGCCCAGCCCCAGGCCGTCTCGGCGAGGTAGGGGTTCTGGAGCCCGACAAAACCGTTGCCGCCGCCCTTCTTGGCGTTGACGTTAGGGTCCGCGGAGAGGCAGGTGGTGTTGTAGTACGAGAACGAGATGAAGTCCACGGTGTTCTCGCGCATCAGACGCGCCTCTTCCTCGGTGATCTCGAGGTGAACGCCCTTGCGCTCGAGGGCCTTGAGGTAGTAGCGGGGATAGTAGCCGCGTGCCTGCACGTCGATCATGGTGTCCATGTCGTGGTCGTGCTTGACCACCTCGAGCTGGTCGGCAGGAGAGCAGGTGTAGGCGTAGGCAAAGGAACTCATCTTCATGCAGCCCACCTTGGCGCCGGGGCACATCTGGTGACCGAGGCGCACCGTGTCGGCGCACGCCAGCGCGACGCGGTGAACAGCCTCCGCCGTGCGCTGGGCCATCTCCTGCTTGTCCTCTGCGAACACGCCCAGGCCCTCGCCCATGCTGCACATGAGGTTGATCTCGTTGAAGGTGAGCCACCACTTGACCTTGTTGCCCAGGCGCCCGAAGACTGCGGTAAGGTAGTTGCGGTAGAACTCGTTGGCGCGCGTGCTGCCCCAGCCATCATAGTGATCGATGAGGTGCTGCGGCATGTCGAAGTGCGTGATGGTGATGAGCGGCTCGATACCATACCTGAGCAGCTCGTCGACGACCGCCTCGTAGAAGTCCAAGCCGGCCTCATTGGGACGGGTCTCGTCCCCGTTGGGAAAGATGCGACTCCACGCGATCGAGAAGCGGAAGCACTTGAACCCCATCTCCGCAAAGAGGGCGATGTCCTCCTTGTAGCGGTGGTAGAAGTCGATGCCGTACCGAGCAGGAAAGACATGCTCGGTGTCATCGAGGGGAAGCGTCAGCTTGCCCATGGCCACCGCCATGCGATCGGGGCCGACGGGCATCAGGTCGACGTTCTCGACGCCACGACCTCCTTCCTGCCAACCGCCTTCCGCCTGCGAAGCCGCGATTGCCCCACCCCAGAGGAATCCGTCGGGAAATGCCATGAGTAGCCTCCTCCTTCTCCATGATCCAGCTTATGGGTTCACTCTACATAACTAGAGATTTAATTTCAAGTAGACATTTTGAATAACCATACAGAAAGCGACCCGTTCTCCTTGTCCTGGGATATGCTGAGACCCACTCGCATCACATCCTGACGAAAGGAGCGACCATGCCCAAGAAGTACCTTGCCCTCGACCTCGGTGGCACCTTCATCAAGTACGGACTCCTCAGCGAAGACGGCGTCATCCAGGTCCAAGGGAAGGTTCCCGCCCCAACGAGCACCGAACAGGACACGCTTGGCGGACTCGAGCAGATTCGCGACATGGTGGGAGACGTCTACGAGGGCGTTGCCGTCTCCATGCCGGGGCGCATCGACACGACCCGAGGCATCGCACACACTGGCGGATCGTACAGCTGGGCGAAGGACTGGCCTGCCGAGAGCCGCGTCTCGTCAGTGTTCGGCAAGCCGACGACTGTCGCGAACGATGGAAAGTGCGCCGCACAGGCGGAGCTGTGGAAGGGCGCCCTGGCTGACGTGGACAGCGGCGTTGTCTTGGTGCTGGGCACGGCAGTTGGTGGTGGCATCGTGCTCAACCACAAGGTGTGGATGGGCGTCTCGGGAGGCGCGGGTGAGCTCTCCAACCTGACAACGAGCTACAAGTCTGCCATCGAGCGCGGCGTCGGTTTCAAGAATCTACCGGTGCTCTGGGCCTATCACGTCGGCGCCGCCGGCGTCACCGAGCAGTTTGCTCGTCGCAAGGGTCTCGAGCACGCCGATGGCATCATGCTGTTCGAGGCATACGACCGCTTTGACGAAGACGCGCGTGCGGTCCTCGAGGAGTTTGGTAGGTGGTTGGCCGTAGGCATCCTCAACGTGCAGGCAGTGCTGGACGTCGAGCGCTATGCCATCGGCGGAGGCATCTCTGCTCGCCCCGAGGTCACGCAGTATGCGTCGCGCGCAGTGAAGAGGCTCTTTGTCGAGAATCCGATGCCCTTCAGCACGCCAGAGATTGTCACCTGCCGCTTTGGCAACGAGGCTAACCTCATCGGCGCCTTGGGATTCCACCTGAGCAGAGGCTGACAACACAACTCCCATCGCATGGCGCCGACCGGCCGCCCTTCACGTTGGGGGACGAACTGCTGACCTTTCCGTACAAGGATGGCGGGCGCCAGACGAATGCGCTACGCTCCGCCTCTACAGCTCCTCCCTGACGCGTTCGACCTCGGCGAGGAGCATGTCGGCAAACATCAGGAACATCATGTTTTCCAGTGTCACAAGATGGGGAGCGATGACCTTTCCCGACGACGGCAGCAAGATGACCTGATCGCTCTGGCGGCGCAGAACATGCTTGGGGCTCATGGTCACGAGCACCACGCGAGGCCTGTCGCGCCGGTCAAGGACGTTCAGCCGCTTGAGCAGCGGACGGAAGAACTCTCCGGATGCGGCCGAGAAGATGATGAGGAGGTCCTTCTCCGTGTAGGGATGTATGAGATAGTCGAACTCGGGCTTGTCGGCATCGATGCCGTATCCCGTGAGCAGGTTGAAACTCAGGAACCGTGCAGGCAGGCCCGAGTACTGAAAGCCCAGGCACGTGACCTTGTCTGCCGCAAGGATGTCGTGAGCCAGGCGTTCGAGCTCTGCCCGGTCGACCTCGTCCTCTACGCATTTGAGGAAGCCTGCATATATCTGGGCGTTCGTCTCCTCCTCCACCAGACCAGCCTGACTCCTAACGTCGTTGTTCAGCTGGAACTGGAGATCTGCGTATCCGTTAAACCCGAGCTTCTTGGCAAAACGCGTGAGTGCGGACTGCGAGACGCCCATCACGCTGACGAGCTCACCGTAGCTAGCCTGTGCGAACTCGTTGGGATGTCGCTTGAGGTTCTCATAGATCGTGCGGTCCGTCTTGGTGAACGACCGCAGCTTGGTCTCCATGAGGTCGAATATATTCACAGAAGTCTCCCTACTTCTCTAACTCCGTATTCATTCTAGCGACCATGGTCGCTAGAGAAGGCAGTAAAAAGCAGTACGACTGGAACTTTACAGCGCCTCAGTTCATGCTGCAAACTAGCCAGTCTAAACAATTTTGCATCTGTATTCATTTTTCTCTTTACATTTTGAATAGTAATTTGCTATGATGCCTCTAAGAAGCCAAGGACTCACAGGCCGAGGCAAACCGAGATCGAGGAAAGGAAGGGATCAATGGCAAACGCTATGGACACCATGACCGAGTGGATGAACTCCAAAGTCGGTCCAATGGCTACCCACCTGAGTGAGAACAAGTATCTGAAAGCCATCTCAGGAGGCATGATGCAGTCCATGCCCCTGACCTTGGGCGTGGCACTCATCGCCATCATCATCAACCTGCCTATCCCGGGCGTGTCGGACTTCCTGCAGAGCAGCGGCCTCGCCCAGTGCGGCACCGAGCTCATCGGCTCGACGATGTCGCTGCTTGGCATCTACATCTCGTGGCTCATCGCCTACCAGTACGCCAAGGAAGACGGCACGAACCCCATCACGGCCGCCGTCCTCTCCATGGCATCGTTCCTCGCACTGGTCCCCTCGACGGTAACGGTCAGCGAGGACAGCACCATCAGCGCCTACATGTCGAACTACCTGGGCTCTGACGGCATCTTCGTCGCAATCGTGTTCTCCATCTTCGTAGCCAGCTTCTACGGCTTCCTCACGCGCAAGAACATCAAGCTCACCCTTCCTGACTCCGTTCCGCCCATGGTCACCGACTCCCTAAGTCCTGTCTTCTCCGCCATGATCATCTTCGGCGTCATCTTCCTGATCAAGTGGGGCTTCACCTTCACCCAGTGGGGCAACGTCTTCTCCTTCGTATCACAGATCATCGCCGCGCCACTCGTGGGCGTGAGCTCCTCGCCTTGGACCAACCTCATCGTGTTCACAGCCTGCAACCTCATCTGGTTCTTCGGCGTGCACCCCAACTCCATCCTCTCGGTGGTCTATCCTGTTATCATAGCCGTCAACATCGAGAATCAGGCCGCCTACCTTGCTGGGGATCCGATGCCGCACGCCATGTTCGGTCTTGTGGGTCTGTGCTGCTACTTCGGTGGCACCGGCAACACCATCGGCCTCTGTCTCGACATGTTCACCGCCAGGTCCGAGAAGTTCAAAGCCATGCGCAGCCTCATGACGATCCCCAACATCTTCAACATCAACGAGCCGGTCATCTTTGGCGTGCCCGTGATGCTCAACCCCATCTTCTTCATCCCCATGCTATTTGCGTCCATCGTTCCTGGTCTGATCGGCATGGCCCTATGCTCCGTCCTACCCATCAGCTACAATCCGACCATCTCGCTTCCATTCGCGATGCCCAGCTTCGTCAATGCGCTGATCGTCGGCGGACCGATGTACATGGTCGTCCTACTCATCTGCATGGCTTCCAGTGCCCTGCTGTACTACCCCTTCTTCAAGATCGCCGACAACCAGGCGTACGAGGAGGAGCAGGCCTTGGCAGCAGCACACGCTGCCGAGTAACGGAGACACCCGTTCCTAGCGGGAGCGCCCGGCAGCTTTGTCGCAAGCTGTCGGGCGCGCTCCGTATTGGCCTCTTTGCGCGACAGTCGTCCGCACTATGACAGTCAGGGTAGCAGCAGAGATCGGGGACGCAATGAGCGGCAGGGCACTCAAGGGAAGGCCAAGCTTCTACTGGTCGTTGGGTCGCGATATCGTCGAGACGCAGGCGGAGAATACCTACGGCTCGGGCTTCTATGTCGCCCTGAGTCGGAACCTGAGAAAGGAGATCCAGATGCCAAGGGATTCTCGTTGGGAAATCTCAGGTACATGAGGCGCTTCTACGAGGCCCAAAGAGTCCCACAAAGGTTCAATTCCTTTCGGCCGCACCATAATCTGCCAGGCCCTTTAGGGCCTTTTTCATGTGAAGGCACGCCCCGTGAATCGTAAGAGGCCCGCCTATGCCTACAGGGACACATGGGCTATGTGCCTTCTCATCGCCTCGCGCGCGGCCTCCGCGTCGTGACCTCGCAATGCCTGGAGTATTGCCTCGTGATCGGCAACCATGGCTTGCAGAATGGATCGATCCACCTCCACCGCATGCTCGAAGTTCCTTAGCACCTGCGCGTTCCACACTGCCGAGACCGCGCGCATCGAAGCGGTGAACAGCTGGTTGTGCGTAGCACCCGCGATGCCCACGTGGAAGGCCTTGTCCAGCCGCATCATGGCATTGACGTCAAGCGTGTCGCGTGCCCCGACCAGCTGCGCCTGGACGGACTCGAGCTCGGCGAGATCCTCCTTGGTGGCATGTGCCGCCGCCAGCGTCGACGCCTGCTGCTCCAGCATGTGGCGGAACTCGCGAAACTCCTCTGCGCTGCTCTCCTCGACCACGGCCTTGAGTGGCATGGCTTCCAATACCGCCTCGCGGCTGTTGACGAAGGTCCCGCGTTTGGTGCGCGTGATGTAGCCCGCCAACACAAGCTGCTTGTAGGCCTCACGCAGCGTGCTGCGCCCGATGCGCATCTGTTGGCACATCTCCGTCTCGTTGGGGAAGGCGTAGCCCTCGGCCAGCCTCCCAGAGGCGATCATGTCCCGTATCCGCTCGTACACCTGATCGGACATACTCTGCTTTGGCCCACTGCCAAAGAGCTCGTCAAGTGGTGCCTGCCTTGTCATGCGTGGCTCCCTCATCCGTTTATCTCTTGTCTGACAAATTATCACGTTCTGCTTGACAAATATCCGACGATTCTCTATCTTATATCTTGTCAGACAACAGACATAAGATAACAATGTCTGACGGGAGAAAGGAAGGACGCATGGCCCAGTACGAGAAACTGATCACCGACATCGTTGGCAACGTGGGAGGCATCGACAACATCAGCAGCGCAACGCACTGCTTCACGCGCCTGAGGCTCATCCTGAGGGATCCCGCACGGGCGGACAAGGATGCCCTGGAGGGCCTAGCAAAGGTCCTGAAGGTCGTCGAGGCCAACGGCCAGACGCAGGTCGTCATCGGCAACGAAGCCTCCGCCGTCTACGACGAGATGGTCGAGACTTATCCCACCATCGCCGGTGGCTCGGTCGATGAGGTGATAGAGGAGGATGAGGAGCAAGGTCCAGCATGGCAGAGAGTGCTCAACATCATCGCGAGCGTCTTCACCCCCACCATCCCCGCCCTCGCCGGAGCGGGCGTCATCAAGGGCCTGCTTGTGCTGCTTGCCACCACCGGCGTGCTTGCCAACACCACAGGCACCTACCAGATCCTCAATGCCGCAGCCGACGCAGTCTTCTACTTCATGCCCATCATCCTGGCCTACACCGCCGCCAAGGTCTTCAAGTGCGATGCGGTCATATCCATGACCATCGGAGCGGCGCTCGTGTACCCCAGCCTCGTGACCTTCATGGCTGAGAACGAGGCCATCACCTTCCTGGGCATCCCCGTCATCAACACCACCTACGGCTCGTCGGTCATACCGACCATCTTGGCCGTTTGGGCCTATTCCTATCTCGAGAGGGCCCTCAACAGGGTCATTCCGGCCATCATGAAGTCGGTCGTAGCACCCATGATCTCGCTCATCGTGATGGTTCCCCTCACCTTGCTCGTCTTCGGCCCGTTCGGCAACTACACGTCGGTTGCCGTCGGCAACTTCTTCCAGATGATCACCAGCTTCTCACCGCTGCTGGCCGGCGCATTCTTCGGCGGCGTGTACTCCATCCTGGTCATGTTCGGCATGCATCGCGCCCTCGTGCCCATCGGTATCAACGAGGTGTCCGCGTATGGCTCCACCACGCTTTGGGCGTTCACCGGTCCCTCCAACTTCTCCCAGGCCGGCGCTGCCTTCGGCACCTTCCTGCGCCTCAAGGACAAGGAGATGCGCTCCGTCGCGCTCTCCGCGGCCCTCACCGCCCTCTTCGGCATCACCGAGCCCGCGCTCTATGGTGTGAACCTCAAGTACAAGCGCCCAATGATCGCCGTAGTCATCGCCGGCGCCGTAGGCGGTGCCATCGCCGGCGTGGGCGGTGCCAGGGCCTATGCGGTGGCAATCCCCTCGATTCTCACGTTGCCGACGTTCTTCGGCGAGGGTTTCGCGGCCTTCTGCATCGCCATCGTCGTGGCTTTCTTCGGTGCGGCCGCCCTGGCCTTCATCCTAGGTCCGGACGAGAACGTGAGGTAGGACCTCCTTCCCGGCGGTTCCCGCGCAAGCCCGCGCGGGAACCGCACCCCAAGATCATTGAGAGGTGAACTCATGACCAAAGGCATCTTTCCCGAGAACTTCCTGTGGGGCGCCAGCACCAGTGCCTTCCAGGTGGAGGGTGGCATCCACGAGGGCGGCAAGGGTGTCTCCGTCGCAGACGTGCTCTCTCGGACGCATTCCGCCGACTACGCGGACTCTTCGGTTGCGGCCGACTTCTACCATCGCTACCGTGAGGACATCGCCCTCATGGCCGAGCTGGGCCTCAGGAGCTACCGCTTCTCCATCAACTGGACGCGCATCTACCCGTTGGGAGACGAGGCGGAGCCCAACGCCGAGGGCATCGCCTTCTACCACCGTGTGCTCGACGAGCTGGGGCGCCACGACATCGAGCCCATCGTGACCCTCTACCACTTCGACCTCCCCCAACATCTGGAGGACGCCTACGGCGGCTGGCGCAGCCGCAAGACCATCGACTGCTACGTGCGCTACGCCCACACCTGCTTCACGGAGTTCGGCGCACGCGTGCGCTGGTGGCAGACCATCAATGAGCAGAACTTGATGATCCGCAAGCACATGCCCATCGACGAGCCGGACCTCACGCGCCGCGAGAGGGTTCGCCATCAGATCGACCACCACATGTTCCTGGCGGGGGCGCGCGCCATCGCGCTCTGCCACGAGATGCTGCCCGAGGCGAAGATCGGTCCCACCTTCGCGTACCTGCCCAGCTACCCGGCCACCTGCAGGCCCGAGGACGTCATCGCCTCGCAGGACGCGGACAACCTCTACAACTACTATCTCACCGACATCCATGTGTTCGGCGAGTATCCCTCCTATTACGTCAACTGGCTGACCGAGCACGGCTGGATGCCCGACTTCGAGCCCGAAGACGCGGAGATCCTGGCGGCCGGAAGGCCCGACTACATAGGCTTTAACTACTACCTCACCTACGCGGCCGAGTGGTGCCCCGAGGACGCGCCCGCCGACTACCTCTCCATCCTGCACCTCTCGGTGCCGGGACGCTTCCGCTACGTCGACAACCCCTACCTCGTTGCCACCGAGTACGGATGGGCCATCGACCCGGTGGGCTTCCGTCGCTCGTTGCGCGAGCTCTGGCAGCGCTACCGCCTGCCGCTCATGATCACCGAGAACGGGATTGGCGTACGTGAGGGCATCGCTGAGGACGGGCGTGTGCACGACGACTACCGCATCGACTACCTGCGCAAGCACATCTGCGAGATGGGCAAGGCCATCGCCATGGACGGCATTCCCGTCATCTCGTACAACGCCTGGACCTTCATCGATGTGGTGAGCAGCTCCGACGGCTTCTCCAAGCGATACGGCTTCGTATTCGTGGATCGCGACGAGCTGGACGAGCGCAAGCTGGCACGCGTGCCCAAGGACAGCTTCTTCTGGTATCAGCGCGTGATCGAGAGCAATGGCCAGGATCTGGGAGAAGGCCTGGAATGAGGCTGACGTACCCTTGCCGGGGCGTGTCCATCACCTACAAAAACGGCGCGGTCGTACGCACCCGACGCACCCTTGCCGAGGGTGCGTCAGCCCACGACGACGCACTTCAGCACGAACGCCTTGCCGAAGCGCCCATAGGGCTGCACCAAGGTCAGGTCATACCCATGCATCTCCGCGATGCGCCTGCATATGGAGAGGCCTAGGCCGCTGCCACCCGATGGCGATCGTGAGGCGTCGCCTCGCGAGAAGGGCCGGAACAGGTCCTCTGGGTCGCCCGCTATGGGGTCGCCCGTGTCCGCCACCACCACGTGGGCGACGCCTGCCCGGCGCACCAGCATCAAGGCGACCTCCGTGCCTGCCCGGTTGTGTCGGACCGCGTTTGTCAGCAGGTTCGTGACGACCCGCGCCAGCTGCATTGGATCGGCGTCGATGGGGCAGCGCTCCTCGGACACGAGCACCGTGAGGCGCATCGACGCGTCCTCGATGTCGGCATAGGCTGCCGCCGCCTCTCGCAGCAGCAGCTGGGACAGGTCGATGACCTCGCGCTCCAGCGCATACGAGCCGCCTCCCAGCTTGGCGTAGTCGAACACCGAGGAGACCAGGCTGCCCATCCTGTCAGCCTTGTCGCAGATGGACCGCAGGTACTCGTCGCGCAGGGCCTCGTCGCGCACGACGCCGTCCGAGAGGGCGTGCGCCATCCCCGCTATGGCCATGAGCGGGCTGCGCAGGTCGTGTGCGACGTCGGTCATGAACTGGCTGCGCTGCTGGTCCATCTGGGTGAGCTCCCGCTCGCGGCGCTGCTGGAGGGCGCTCACCTTGTGCACCACGACGCGTGAGAACGCCAAGGCCCCGAGCCAGGGCGGCAGGACGAGGAACAGCAGCATGATGATCGCCAGCGCCACCGCCAGAGAGCGCATCGCAAGCTCGGTCATCTGCAGATAGCTCGTCGGGGGCATGAACCGGATGAACCCCAGCAGCCACTGGGCCAAGGAGACGACCGAGGTGGTCTCCCCCTGGTCGACCATGGGGGAATCTCGTGCCAGGCTCCGCAGGACGGGCAGGAAGAGCAGGCTCTCGGCCCACGTCACCAGCGACTCCACCGCCACGACCGCCAGAAGCACCACGATGAAGCGACCAACCAGGTAGAAGACGAGGTCGTTCCTGCCCTCGGGAGTCGCGAGGTCAAACTCGGCACGGCTCTCCGCCTGTTCCCTGCGCCATCTCATAACTACCTCTCAAGCCGGTAGCCGAGGCCGCGAATGGTCCTCACGTACGCCCGCGGGTCATCATCGAGCTTCGCGCGCAGCTTGCTGATGCAGACCATCACGCTGTTCTCGGCCGCGACGTACTCCTCGTCCCACCCGCACTCGTAGATCTGCTGCTTGGTGAACACGCGACCGGGATGCTCCATGAGCATCGTCATGATGCGGAACTCCACGGGGGTCAGGTCGATGGGCACGCCGCCACGCGTCAGGGCGCACGCCGCCACATCGAGCTCAAGGTCGCGGCAGCGCAGCGGGGGCTGCGGGGGCTGTGCCGTCACGCCCTGCGCACGGCGGAGGTTGGAGCTCACGCGCGCCACCGCCTCAAGGGGGTTGAACGGCTTGACCATGTAGTCGTCCGCGCCCAGGTTCAGGCCGAGGATCTTCTCCGCGTCCTGCCCCTTTGCAGAGATCATGATCACGGGCACCTCGCTCGTCTCGCGGATGCGCCTGAGCACGTGATAGCCATCGAGCACGGGCATCATGATGTCGAGCAGGCACAGGTCCACCCGCTGGGACCGCAGCGCAGCCAACGCCTCCTCCCCGTCTGCCGCCTCAACCACCTCGTACCCGGCGTTCTCCAGGTACAGGGACAGCACGCTGCGGATGTCTCCGTCGTCATCTGCGATGAGGATCCTGTGTGCCACGTTGTCCCCTTCCATCGAGGCGCAGGGGCCATCCGGGACGATGCCTGGATGGCCCCTGCGCCACATCACGGACGCATCAGCTGAGCTGCGTCTGATGCTACGCCTCCGCAGGACCGGGAGCAACCGGGTGCCCGTCGCCTGCGGGAGGCGATGCTGGTTCGAGAGCCTCCTGGCCCTACACCGTCTCCGAGCTGTCGGCATCAACCTGGGGAGGAACGGGCAGCTGGGAGGCATGCGCAGGCGCGCCTTCCGGCGAGAGGGACGCGGCGTTCAGGGCACGGCCGTCCTGGCCGCCATAGTGCAGGCGCTCGTACAGCGCGGCATTGGTGAGGTTCTTGTAGGGACCCACATAGAAGACGGTCAGGATTCCCAGCGTCAGGACGGAGAGCAGGTCCCATCCGATGAAGGAGAGGTCGAGGACGAACGCGCGCCACTTCTGTCCGCTCATCATGCGCTTGCTCTCGGTGAACGCCTGGCTCTTGGTCATGCTGGGGTCATCGGCCAGCAGATATGGAATCATGCGGTACTCGTACGCCTTGATGATGCCCGGCACGACGAGCAGCAGGCTCCAGAGCACGGTGTAGAGGTCGCGCAGGAACATGGTCTTGACCACCTCGCGGTAGTTGTTGTCAAACGCGTGCCCGACCTCGCTGACCTGGGCGGGCTGGTTGAGATCGCGCAGGAAGAAGCGCGAGCTGCCCACGAGCAGCGGGTTGAAGACGAAGGCGGATGTCACGATCGCGAGGGCGAGCACTATCACAAAGACCGACAGAAGGGCAATGACCGCCACGCGGATGCTCGCGGCTGCTTCGTCGGACAGCAGCGTGTCGTCGGACAGCAGTAGGTCGTTGGACACTGTGTCGCTGACGGTCTGTCCACCAAGGGTCTCCGCATCGTCGGGCCACACGACGGACTGGTCGCCGTACGTCCCGTCGAGCACGTCATCGTAGTCGTAGTCATAATCGTAGACGGTGGAAGTGTCCGTCGTCGGCGTTGACCGGAGGGCAGTAATGCCGCCGGCGATCTGGGACGAGGCCCCCGATGCCGAGGTCGCGGCACTCGTGCCCCCACCGATCGTCATCACCAGAAGCGCGACGAGCACCGCCTTCCAGTAGTTGGCCTTGAGCGACCCCTTGGCCTTGGTCTTGAGTTCTCCTCTGGTCCACATGGTGTACCTCCTTGTTGGGAACCAATTCGGGTCGTGCATGGTCTCAGGATAGGGGGTGCACCTTTCCCGAACTCGCGCCAGACCTTTCGGTTTCCTTAACGGGAGCGGCTGGCCGCGTCGCGTGCGGCAGGAGGCGCACCCCCCGTCCGCACACGAACCGAAGCGGCGCTGAGGACGCTCTCCGCAATCGACCCAGGCACCTCCCGACCGCACACGGACCGAAGGCTACTCCGACCAGTAGTCGACGGGTTGGTATCCCTTCACCAGCTCGAGGCGCAGCGCCTCGATGGTCGAGCAGTTCGCGATGACGGTCACCGGCTCGCCGATGGCGGCGATGTCGCGCACGAGCGCGGCATAGTCGGTCTGGACGCGCATGCGGTGCCCCTGGACGCCGGCGCGCAGCAGGCGATCGCGCATGTCGGCGTACTTGGGACCACCGACGATGACCTGCGTGTCGGGGCCGCACAACCGCTCCCACCGGACGTCCTGTATCCACTCCGTGGAGAGCCCGTCCATGATCTCCGCCGCCAGCAGGCAGACGAGGTGCTGGGGCAGCTGCCCCTCGGAGACGAGCATGTTGATGAGCTGGTTGCAGCCAGCCGTGTTCTTCATGAGCAGCAGGCGCGTGGGCGTGCCATCGACGTCGAAGATCTCGAAGCGATGCGCAGCATGCGTGAAGCGGGCAAGCGCGCGGAACACGTCCTGCTCGGGCATGCCCGTCGCGAGCAGGCCGGCGACGGCGGCCACGGCGTTGTACACATCGTAGCCGGCGCGCACGTTGGCCTCGACCACCTGTTCCACACCGTTGATGCGCAGCGTGAGCGTGCAGCTCCTCTCGCGCCGGTTCTCTATCCTGGTGCACGCGATGTCCGCCTCGTGGTGCGTGCGGCCGCAGCCCGGACAGCTGTAGTCGCCCAGGTGCGCGAAGGTGCGGGTGCCAAACTCCAGCTCCGTGCCGCAGTCGACGCAGGCGACGTGCTCGTCGAAGTCACCGATGCCCTCCTCGTAGACGGGGCACTCCACGCCAAACCACACCACCTCGTTGCTCACGGCATCCGCGATGGAGGCGGTCACCTGGCAGTCGGCGTCCAGCACGAGCACGGTGTCGGGGCTGGCCTGGGCCGCCTTGATGATGTAGTCGCGAGCCGTGGTCCAGCTGGTGTAGCGGTCGACCTGGTCGCGATAGAGGTTGGTGACCACCAGGACCTGCGGCCTCGTGGCCGGCAGCAGCACCTTGGTCGCGCCCTCGTCGCACTCGATGACGGCCCAGTCGCTCATGCGCCTGCCGGAAAGCGTGCTGTCGAGACAGAGCGTCGTGGCGATGCCCTGCGCGAGGTTGGTCGACGAGGGGTCATAGGCTGCGGTCCCATAGGTGTTGATGACCGCCTGCTGGACGACGTGCGTCGTTGTCGTCTTGCCGTTGGTGCCCGTGATGGCGATGGCCCTGTGCCCGCGGGACAGCCTGTCGATGATGTTCGGGTCGATCTTGAGCGCGATCATTCCCGGCAGGGCGCGTGCCGTGCGACCCAGCAGGCGCATCACGCGATAGCTTGCCTTGCAGGCCGCAATCGCCGCGGCCGATCTGATGGACATGGGTCAGGCCTCCTTGGGGAGCTTCGTGGGTGCGACGCCTGAAGTATAGGAGAATCGCCCCGCCTGCGCCCCGTGGCTCGGAGATGGCAAAGCCCCCCTCAACGATCGGCACCCTGAGTCCGGACCCGACTCCGCGGCAGCGACCCCGGCGGCCCCTCTCCCAACCTGAAAGCCCGCTCAGGATGTCGCGCAGGCTGTGATGGGTCCCAGGCGTTCAGCATCCCTTCAGGCTCGTCCCTTAGGCTGGTGCCTGACAAGGGACACGACAAGCCCAAGGAGGCAGTCTCATGAGCGCCCTCGATCACACCATCGTCAGGCTGGGTGGCGCAGGATTGCTCGCTGCGGCCCTGACGATTGCCCTGACCGCCTGCGGGACATCCCCCGCCACCAGCGGTGCGGCCCAGGAGACCACCGAAGCTGCGTCGGCAGAGCCCTCCGGCAGCGGCGGGGAGGCAGACGCCGCCTCGGTCACTGCCGCCAACGTCACCTCCGGCGGCGCCATCGACGCCACCGACCTCTTCACCGAGCGCGACCTGACCCAGGTAGCAGACACCACCGACGCCACGCACCTTACGCTGACCAGCGGCGAGGACGTCCGCATCACCGAGGAGGGCGTGTATGTCATCGGCGGCGACGTGACTGACGTGACCGTCACCGTGAACGTCGCAGACACCGAGAAGGTGCAGCTCGTGCTCGATGGCGCGAGCATCTCCAACGAGGACGCCCCTGCCATCTGCGTGATCAGCGCCGACAAGGTCTTTGTGACCACGGTCGAGGGCACCACCAACGTCCTGGAGGTCACGGGCGCCTTCGTCGACGATGGGGGCACGGGCGCGGACGCCGCCATCTTCTCGAAGGACGACCTCGTGCTCAACGGCCAGGGGACGCTGGTCGTCACCTCCACCGACAACGGCGTGTCCAGCCACGACGACCTCACGATCACCGGTGGCACCTACGTCGTCTCCGCCACCTCGGACGCCCTCGAGGCACACGATTCCATCCGCATCGCCGACGGGTCGTTTGACATCACCGCAGGCAAGGACGGCCTGCATGCCGAGAACGACGATGACGACACCCTGGGCTACGTCTACGTCTGCGGGGGCACCTTCGACATCGCGGCATCCGATGACGGCATCCGGGCGACCACGATCCTCCAGATAGATGGCGGCAGTCTCTCCATCGAGGCCCAAGAGGCGCTCGAGGCCACCTACGTGCAGGTGAATGGTGGAGACATCGACATCAGCGCCAGCGACGACGGCATCAACGCCACCTCCAAGTCCGCCAGCATGGGAACCCCCATCATCGAGATCACCGGCGGCGACGTGACCATCACCATGGCGGCCGGCGACACCGACGCGCTCGATGCCAACGGGGACCTCATCGTGAGCGGCGGCACCATCGACATCTCCGCACAGTTCGCCTTCGACTTCGACGGCAGCTCGTCGTTCACGGGTGGCACCATCCGTGTCAATGGCGAGGAGGTGACGAGCATCGCCAACTCGATGATGATGGGCGGCGACAGGGGCATGGGAGGTCCGATGGGTGGCGGCGCTCCCGAGGGCGGGCCGATGGGGGCGCAGGGCTGACGCGAGGGAACCCTCTCGGGAGGCCACCCGTCTCGGCGGCAAGACCCCACCTGTCGCAAGGCCGCCCGTCTCGGCAGCAGGACCCCACCTGTCGCGAGGCCGGTGAGACTGATCACAACATCTTTCTCAGAGCTTCATAAAACTGAAATGACAGGTAAAAATTCTCCCGATCTCTCATACGAAGATGTTGTGGTCAGTTTTGCGGGGGCTGCACGTCAGCCCCTGCCCGTCGCGCGCGCAGCTGCCGGGCACGCCCGTCGTACCTCTCGTTTCCAAACCGCTACCAAAGCCGACAATCCGCCCGAATGGCCTATCATCGTACAAACCAAGGCCACCGGGGGGATCCCATGCGCAAGACCTACATCACCAACATGCCCGACCAGGCTGGCGCCTTCCTCACCGCCAGCAAGGCCATCGCCGAGTGCGGCGGCAACATCGTCCGCGTCAACTACAACCGCGCGGTCGACACGCGGACGCTGCTCATCGAGGTCGACGCCACCGAGGAGCAGCAGGAGCTCATCTCCGACCGCCTCAAGGACATCGAGTACCTCGTGGATGACCCGGGCATGCGGCAGATCATCCTCATCGAGCTCGTCCTGCCCGACGTTCCCGGCGCGCTGCTTCCCACGCTCGAGGTCATCAAGCGCCACGAGGTCAACATCCCCTACATCAACTCGCAGGAGAACGGCACCCCCTACCAGAACTTCAAGATGGGCCTGCTCGTCGAGAACACCGCCGAGATCAAGGGCCTGCTCGATGACCTCTCCAAGATCTGCGAGGTGCGCGTCCTCGACTACGAGGCGACCGATCGACTCCTCGACAGCACCATCTTCTACGTCACCTTTGCCAACACGCTGCGTGAGACGCTCGGCCTCTCGCAGGAGGAGACGAACGGCGCGCTCGCACAGGCCAACAAGGTCATGCAGGTGGTCGACAAGCGCGACGAGTCACCGAAGGAGGTCTTCGGCCGGATCCAGCGCTTCGCCGAACTCATCGTCGAGAACAGCGGTCGCGACTTCAAGGCCACGGTCACGCGCCACAGGCTCGCGGACAGGCTCACCATGCACGTCATCGAGCCGCCCTTTGGCGACAACACCTACATCCTGGAGTACTACGGCGCGCTGCTGTTCGTCGACTGCGGCCTTGGGTGCTTCGAGAACGAGATGCACACGCTGCTCGACGACCTCTTCGGCGACTTCTCCTTCAGGCGCAAGAGCGCGCTCATCACCCACCCCGACATCGATGCCGCAGGGCTCCTGCGCCTCTTCGACACCGTCTACCTCAACCGCACCTGCTACTCGAACTTCGTCAACGAGCACAAGGGCCGGGCGAGCTATCGCGAGCGCAATCCCATGCACGCCCCCTACAACACGCTCACCAAGATCCTCTCGCGCTATGAGACGCCGCAGCTTGGGCGCTGTGTCGTCATAGGTGGCCGCAGTGGCGACGACCCCCTCGAGACCATCGGCAGCATGCGCTTCGGCGACTGGAACCTCAGGATCATCGAGGGGGCTGGGGGCCATGCGCGCGGCGAGACCATCATCACCTGCCCCGAGCTGCGGGTTGCCTTCACCGGCGACCTGCTCGTCAACGACACAGGGCTCACGGACCTGCAGCGCACCTTCCTCGACCTGCAACCACACCTGCGCGCCAGCTACGACACCAAGCCCGATCTCGCCGGCCGCATTCGCGGGCAGCTTCGCCACAAGCTCGACGGGTACACGATCTGCCCCGGCAGGGGACCCCTCATCAGGTAGGGACGCCCCACTCTCGACGATTGCCGCCGCTCTCGTGGTTGCGGGGGACCCCTCATCAGGGAGGAATGCCCCTCCCCTGTTGGGCGCACCCGTCGGGCGCCTCATATCGAGGAGGTCCCACAGACTCGTCTCGCGAAGCGACCTGGAAGGCAGGCCCATCGGTGGTCTCCGCGGGTTTCCGTCGGCAAGCTCGGGGGTGCCGCATAGGTAGTGGCGGGATGATGCGACATGTGAGGGATGCCGATGGGTGCCGGGAGATGGGCGACGGTCTCTTTCCCAACTTGTGAGGCAGCTGGGTCAACGATGGAAAGGAAAACCCCAAGTTGTGCGGGATGCGGGCCTCTGCCGGAAAGGGAATCCCCGAGTTGTGCGGGGCGCGGGCCTCAGCCGGAAAGGGAATCCCCGAGTTGTGCGGGGTCTGGGCCCGTGGCGGAAAGGGTTTTGTCGAGTTGTGCGATCTTGTGGCCGGTGGCGGAAAGGGTTTTGTCGAGTTGTGACCCCGCTGGCTCTCACAACTCGGGTGTTTCCTTTCCGGCAGGGAGGTACGGCGCGCACAACTCGGGCTTTTCCTTTCCAGGGGCGGTCGTCCTCTCTCACAACTCGGCGTTTTTCTTTCCGGCATGGGGAGCCACCACGCACAACTCGGCGATTCCCTTTCCGACCGAGGCCCGCGCCCCGCACAACTCGGCAAAACCCTTTCCGTCACCGGCCACACCCTCGCACGGTCGAGCCCTCTCCGCCCGCCCCATATACACGTTGGGCCAACCCGGCAGCGGGGATCGCAGTTCGCGCGAGCGGGCGTGAAGGGTACATCCCATCGCACGGTCTTCCCCCGCTCCCCGAGCAAATCGTGTGAAATCGTTCCCGCACGGCCAGACCCGCACGCGCAAGGCATATCCTCGACCTATGCCCGCACGCCACGCCGAGAGGAGACCAATGCCCAACAGGAGCTGGGAGGTCGGCTTTCACCTGCGTTCCCCGCGCAACTGGCTCAACGACCCCAACGGGCTGTGCCAGTTCCGCGGGCGTTACTACGTCTTCTACCAGTACGATCACGACTGGCCCACAGTGGACCAGAAGGCGTGGGGGCTCTTCAGCTCCCCCGACCTCGTCCATTGGAGGTACGAGGGCGTGCCCATCCAGCCGTCGATCCCCGAAGATCGCCATGGCGTGTTCAGCGGCAGCGCCTTCGTGGAGCGCGACGCCGGGCCGTCCGGCGAGGACGTCCTGCGCCTCTACTACACCGGCAACGTGGTTGACCCCGTGCCCGGGCACAGCCCCAAGGACTTCGACTACGTCTACGCGGGCCGGGAGCAGAACACGATCACCTGCGTGGCGACGCCGGACCCAGACGGGCCTCCGGGCGCCCTGCGCCTTGGGCCCAAGCAGGTGCTGCTGCGCAATGCCGACTACCCCGCATACTGCAGCTGTCACGTGCGCGACCCCAAGGTCTGGGAGCAGGACGGCAGGCGTCGCATGCTGCTGGGCGGGCGCCACGAGGACACGCGCGGCCTGTGCCTGCTGTACGACTCCGAAGACGGCATCAGCTGGACCTTCAGCCACGCCATCGAGTCGGAGTACCCCTTTGGCTTCGTCTGGGAGTGCCCCAACGTGGTGAGCCTCGATGGTCGCGAGTACCTCGCCATCTCACCGCAAGGCCTGCCGCGCCTGCGGGATCGTTGGTTCAACCGCTGGACGCCCGGCTACTTCGAGCTGCCGGAGGGCCAGCGCCTGATCGACACCGACACCATTGACGAGCGCGGCTTCGTGCAGTGGGACTTCGGCCACGACTTCTACGCCCCACAGACCTTCGTGGACGATGCCGGTCGCACCATCCTCGTGGGGTGGATGGGCACCTTTGACGACCACTACACCTCCGTCCCCGACGGGCTCGCGTGGTGGCACTGCACGACGGTGCCGCGCCTGCTCTCGCGCCGCCCCGACGGGCGCATCCTCCAGGTCCCCGTGCCCGAGCTGGAGGGGCTACGTGGGGACGGGCGGGCGCTGAGCGGCGAGACGATCGTCGCAGGGCGCATGGCCGACATCGTGCTCACGGGCATCGAGGGTGAGGGCGCGCTCACGCTCGACGGCAGCTTCCAGGTGTTCTACGAGCACGGACGTCTGGGCGTCCGCTACCTCGACGAAGCATCGTCCGCCGGACGCACGAGCCGCTCCATTCCCCTCGACGGGCTGGACGACCTGCGTGTGCTGGTCGACGGCTCCGTCGTGGAGATCTTCGCCAACGGAGGCGCCGAGACCTTCGCCTCGCGCTGGTTCTGCCCCGAGGCGGCAGACCTGCGGGTGGCATGCACGCTGTCGGCCACGGGCACCGTCTACCCCATGGCAGACACCATGGCGCAGATGTACGCCACCGCCGAGGCGCCCGTGCTCGACCTGCCCGGCTGGAACGAGACGATCACGCGCTAACGTCGGCACCAAGGGGGACGACGGGGATGTCGTCCCCAGCACGCAAAGACGATCGATTGGAGACCGCACATGAAGTTCGACAACAAGATCATGCTCATCACCTACGCCGACAGCCTGGGGGAGAACCTCGCCGACCTCGAGGAGGTGCTCGACACCCACTTCGGGAAGGCTATCGGCGGCGTCCACATCCTGCCGTTCTTCCCCTCGTCGGCCGATCGCGGCTTTGCCCCCATGCGCTATGACATCGTTGATCCCGCCTTCGGCACCTGGGACGACGTCAAGAGGATCGGCGAGAAGCGCTACCTCATGTTCGACTTCATGATCAACCACATCTCGCGGCAGTCCCCCTACTTCCAGGACTTCCTGGCCAAGAAGGACGACTCCGAGTTCAGCGACTTCTTCATCCGCTACAAGGACTTCTGGGCCGCGGAGGGAGGCTTCCCCACCGACGAGCAGGTCGACGCCATCTACAAGCGCAAGCCACGCGCGCCCTACGTCGAGGCCGAGTTTGCCGACGGCACCACCGAGAAGGTCTGGTGCACCTTCGGCGAGGAGCAGATCGACATCAACGTCGCCTCCGAGCGCGCCCAGAGGTTCTTCGCCGAGACCCTGCGCACCATGGCCGACAACAACGCCGCCATCATCCGCCTCGACGCCTTCGCCTACGCCTGCAAGAAGCCCGGCACCAGCTGCTTCTTCGTGCAGCCCGAGACATCCGAGCTGCTCGACGGCATGCAGGACGTCCTCGGCGCGGACGTCACCATCCTGCCCGAGATCCACGAGCACTACACCATCCAGATGAAGGTCTCCGAGATGGGCTACTGGATCTACGACTTCGCGCTGCCCGTGCTCACCCTGCACGCCCTGTACTCCGGCGACGGCACCTACCTCAAGCGCTGGCTCGAGATGAGCCCCAAGCACCAGTTCACCACGCTCGACACCCATGACGGCCTGGGCATCGTGGACGTCAAGGACCTCCTTCCCGACGATCAGACAGACTGGGTCAAGGAGCGCATGTTCTCCGAGGGAGCCAACGTCAAGCGGATCTACAACACCGAGGCCTACAACAACCTCGACATCTACCAGGTGAACACCACATACTACAGCGCCTTGGGCAACGATGACGATGCCTACGACCTGGCGCGCGCCATCCAGTTCTTCGCGCCCGGCATCCCCATGGTCTACTACGTGGGCCTGCTCGCCGGCGCCAACGACATCGATCTGCTCGAGTCCACCAAGGAGGGTCGCAACATCAACCGCCACTACTACTCCAAGGCCGAGGTCGCCCAGGAGGTGGAGCGCCCGGTGGTCAGGGAGCTCGTGCGCCTGATGGAGCTGCGCAACGCGCACCCCGCCTTCGACGTCGAGGGCGACATGGAGGTCACCATCCCCGCCGAGGGCAAGCTGGTCATCCGCCGCAGCTCCGGCGAGGCCTGGGCCCAGCTCGACGCCGACCTCGCCCATCACAGCTACGAGGTCACGCACTCGTAGCCACCACCAACCCGCGAGAAGAGGCGACCCCTGCATGGACGCACGTCCATGCAGGGGTCGCGCCATTTCTCGCGCCTGGCCGCGCTCGCCCTGCAAAGGCATGCTGTTTGTGCGTTGGCACACCCCTAGGGCACGCCAACGCAGTAGGATGGAGCAGGGGGGAGCACACACCATCGGCAGGACACACCATGGACATCAACGAAATCGCGCGTCTCGCAGGTGTCTCGCGCGCCACCGTCTCGCGCTACCTCAACAACGGCTACGTGAGCCAGGAGAAGCGTCGGCTCATCAGCCGCGTCATACAGGAGACGGGATACGTGCCGTCGCAGTCAGCCCAGCAGCTGCGCACCGGCAAGACCAACCTCGTGGGCGTCATCATTCCCAAGATCAACTCCCAGTCGGTCGCCCGCATGGTCGCGGGAATCACCGAGGGCTTCGTCGGCACCGACTACCAGATGCTGCTCGCCAACACCAACAACAGTCCCGACGAGGAGCTCAGGTACCTACGGCTCTTTGCCGACCAGAACCGTGTCGACGGCATCATCTTCATGGCCACGGTCATCACGAGCGAGCACCTCAAGGTCATGAGGGCGCTCACCACCCCCCTCGTCATCCTGGGGCAGGATCTCGAGGGGTACAACTGCGTGTACCATGACGACTACCGCGCCTCCTTCGAGGTCTCCCGGTTCGCGTTGCGCTCGTGCCGCCAGCCGGCCTACATCGGCGTGCTCCCCGACGACATCGCCGCGGGAGAGATGCGTCACCGAGGCTTCACGGACGCCTGCCGCGCCGCAGGGATCACCCCCCTGCCAGAGGCACAGGTCATCGGCGACTTCACCGTGGAGTCCGGCTATCTCTGCTGCGAGCAGCTCATGGACACCGTGCCCGACATCGACACCATCTCCTGCGCGACCGACGACATAGCCTTCGGCGCAATCACCTGCCTCGCCGAGTATGGCCACCGCGTGCCGGACGAGGTGCAGGTCACCGGCATAGGCGACTCAGAGCTCTCGAGGATCCTCGTGCCCTCGCTGACCTCCGCCCACCTCTTCTACAAGACCAGCGGCAGGGAGGCAGCGAAGATGCTCGTAGCCGCCATGGACGGCGGGGACGAGATACCGCGCGAACTCAAGATGGGCTACGAGATCTACGGTCGAAACTCCACGCGGTGACGCGGCGGTCTGCCGAGACGGGGGCGCACGAGACACCGTAGCGCCTCCCTTGATGGCTGCGCACGGGCCTCTTGGGGCGTGGGCAGGTCGACTTTGGCGCACTTTCCGGACTGTCACACGAAAAACGCCGCCGTTCTCCATCTATTTGCCATTTCTCGTTCACGTATCCTTCAAAAGACGCTAGAATCTGTGCGTATGAGAACGATTTCACAGCTTGTCTGGCTGCAAGCCGTGATGTCGCTCATGGACAGGTTCTGTGGAAACGGTAGGAACAAACACGAAAGAGGAGGGTTCTATGGCTTCTGAACACGCACAAGCAGCCAAGGATATCCTTGCCGCCGTGGGTGGCCCCGAGAACGTCGTCTCGGCAGCCCACTGCGCAACGCGCCTGCGCATCGTCATCGCCGACGACGCGAAGGTGAACATGGATGCCGTCGAGGATGCCGCGCTCGTCAAGGGCAACTTCCAGGCAGCCGGCCAGCTCCAGGTCATCTACGGAACTGGCACCGTCAACAAGGTCTACGAGGAGTTCTGCGCGCAGGGCAACATCGCCGCTGGCTCCACCGACGACGCCAAGGCCGCCGCGGCCGCCAAGGGCAACCCCATCCAGCGTGCCACCAAGGCTCTCGGCGACGTCTTCGTCCCCATCATCCCGGCCATCGTCGCCTCCGGTCTGCTCATGGGCCTGACCGAGGGCATCGACAACGCCATGGGCAACTCGCTTCAGATGAACAGCTGGTGGATCCTCATCCACAACTTCTCCAACGCCTCGTTCGTGTTCCTGCAGATCCTCATCGGCTTCTCGGCCGCCCGTGTCTTCGGTGGCAACGAGTTCCTCGGTGGCGTCATCGGCATGATCATGAACCACACCAGCCTCATGAACGCCTGGAGCATCCCCGGCCTCGTCGATGCTGCCGAGAAGGGCGGCTACAACGCCTACCAGGTCATCGGGTCGCCCGCCGCTGCCGACTTCATCACCAAGATAACCGGCACCGCCACCACCGCCGCCGAGGCCAGCCAGGGCGCCATCACCGCCGCCGGCGGCATCCCGCAGGTTCAGCTCCTCGGGTTCCTCAACGTCACGCTGCAGGGCTATCAGGGCCACGTCATCCCCGTGGTGGTCGCCGTGTTCCTGATGTGCCAGCTGGAGAAGTGGCTGCATGCCCATGTGCCCGACATGCTCGACCTCTTCGTGACCCCGCTCACCACCGTGCTCGTCACCGGTCTTGCGACCATGATGTTCATCGGCCCCATCTTCTCGATGCTCGAAGAGTACGTCATGCGCTTCTTCCAGTTCCTGCTTGCCATCCCGTTCGGGTTGGGAGGCGCGCTGGCAGGCGCGATCTACCCGCTGACCGTCGTTCTTGGCGTGCACCACATGTTCAACGCGCTTGAGGCCAGCCTGGTCGCGCAGGGCGCCGACGCCTTCAACCCCATCATCTCTGCCGCCAACGTCGCGCAGGGCGCCGCCTGCTTCGCCGTCTTCATGAAGACCGCCTCCGCGAAGAAGAAGGGCCTCGCCCTTCCCTCCGGCCTCTCCTCGCTGCTCGGCATCACCGAGCCGGCCATCTACGGCGTGAACCTGCCCGCCCTCAAGCCGTTCATCGGCGCCATCTGCGGCGCGGCAGTTGGCGGTGCCCTGTCGTCCTTCATGGGCCTGTACTCCATCGCCTACGGCATCACCGGCGTCTTCGGCTACCTGATCACCGCCGACGCCCTCAAGTACACCATCGTCGTCGCCGCAGCCTTCGCCGTGTCCTTCGCGGTCACCGCGGTCCTCTACGCTGACGACGAGAAGACCAAGGCCGCCGCTGCCCGCGAGGCCGCCAAGGCCGCCGCTCCCGCAGCCCCCACCAAGGTCGACGCCATTGCCGAGGCCGGCGTTCTCGCCAGCCCCATGGCCGGCAACGTCATCGCCATGGCCGACGCCCCCGACGCCGTCTTCGCCTCCCTGGCGATGGGCAACGGCGCCGTGGTCGAGCCGACCGCCGGCGAGTGCTACTCCCCCGTCGACGGCACCGTCACCATGCTGTTCGACACCAAGCACGCCATCGGCCTGCTCTCCGACGACGGCACCGAGATCCTGATCCACATCGGCGTCGACACCGTCCAGCTCGAGGGCAAGCCCTTCGAGGCCCACATCGCCGCTGGCGACAAGGTCAAGGCCGGCGACCTCCTGATCACCGCTGACCTCGACGAGATCGCCGCCGCGGGCAAGCCCACGGCCACCATGGTGGTCGTCACCAACACCGACGACTATGCCTCCGTGACCCCCGTCATCGGCACGGTCAAGGCCGGCGAGAAGCTCGTCACCGTGACCAAGTAGCCTCGGTCGCACAGCACCACAACGGGTACCACCGGCGGGCGGTCGCGCAAGCGACCGCCCGCCCTCTGTTGGGAGCCGAGCGCGTTGGGAAGCGCCCGCTGTCCTCCCCTCACCTAGCGAATGCAGGCGGTCGCAAGCCCGTCCGCCTGTCATGCGCGGACATGGCGTATGCTCCTAGCTATGCATGTGGAATCGTTCCCATCGAAAGGAGCCCGTGATGACTTCCGTTACCGCACTTGGCGAGGTGCTGATCGACTTCACGGACGCTGGCATCTCCCCCAGCGGCCAGAAGCTGTTTGAGCGCAACCCCGGCGGAGCACCCGCGAACGTGCTCGTCGCCCTCAAGAAGCTTGGCCACGACGTCGCCTTCATCGGCAAGGTGGGCAAGGACATGCACGGGGACTTCCTCCGTGAGACGCTCGAGGCCAACGGCATCGACTGCACGGGCCTCATCTCCGATCCCGACTTCTTCACCACGCTGGCCTTCGTGGCCCTCGACGAGCAGGGGGATCGCTCCTTCTCCTTCGCGCGCAAGCCCGGCGCCGACACCCAGCTCAAGCCCGAGGACCTGCCCCTCGACATCATCAAGGACAGCAGGGTCTTCCACGTGGGCTCGCTCTCCCTCACCGACGAGCCCGCCCGCTCCACCACCATCGCAGCACTCAAGGCCGCCAAGGAGGCCGGGTGCGTGATGTCCTACGACCCCAACTATCGCGACTCCCTGTGGCCCAGCGCCGAGGCGGCCGCCGAGCAGATGCGTTCCCTCGTCACGTACATGGACCTCATCAAGATCAGCGCCGAGGAGTGCGCGCTCATGACCGACCTCGACGACCCCGCAGCCGCGGCCGCGGCCCTGCTCGACCAGGGTGCCAGCGTCGTCGTCGTCACGCTCGACGCCGAGGGCGCCTTCGTGGCCACCAAGGACGGTTCCCTCATGGTGCCGAGCTTCCGCGTCGACGCCGTGGACACCACCGGCGCCGGCGACTCCTTCTGGGGCGGCTTCCTCTGCGCCTTCTGCGAGAGCGGCCTCAAGCCGCAGCTGGTCTCCATCGACCGCGCCGCATCGTTCGTGCGCTTCGGCAACGCCGTCGCCTCGCTGTGCGTGCGCAACCGCGGCGCCATTCCCGCCATGCCCGAGCGCAGTGACGTCGAGGAGGTGCTCGCCTCCCGCGAGGACCAGCGATAGGCACATGTGGCCCCGCCCGCCCGCATCAGGTCGGCGGGGCCTCTCATCGCCCGCAGAGAAGGGAAGGTCCCACCCATGCAAATGCACGTCAACCTCGACTACCGTCAGCACAACTGGAGGCTTGGCTTTCACCTGCAGACCGCGGTGGGCTGGCTCTCCGATCCCAACGGCCTCTGCCAGTTCAGGGGCGAGTACCACATCTTCCACCAGTACGCGCCGCGCTGGCCGTGGCCCGGCCATGGCTGGGGCCACTGGACCAGTCGCGACCTGATCAGCTGGGAGTTCCATCGCGGGGCCATCATTCCCGAGATGGAGCTCGACAAGAACGGCTCCTACTCCGGCTCCGCCGTGGTGCGCGATGACGAGATGTGGTGCTACTACACCGGCAACGTGCTGGAGCCGGGCGAGCACAACTACGACTACGACGGCCGCCAGGCAAACGAGACGCTCGTCATCTCCAAGGACGGGCGCACCTTCTCCGACCGCAGGCTCGTCCTGGGCAACGACGGCTATCCCAGCTACTGCAGCTGCCATGTGCGCGACCCCAAGGTCTGGTGGCAGAACGACACCTGGAACATGCTGCTGGGCGCCCGCACCATGGACGACCATCCCGCCATGCTCCTCTACCAGAGTCCCGATGGCGTCAGCGACTGGCAGCTCGCCGGATCCTGCACCACCATCAGCGGAAAGCCCTTCGGCTACATGTGGGAGTGCCCCAATATCGTCACGTTGGGTGGCAGGGAGTTCTTCTTCGTGTGCCCGCAGGGCGTTCCCAGCCGCCTGACCAAGTTCCAGAACAACTTCAACAGCGGCTACTTTCCCGTGGAGGGGACGGTCGTCGACCTGCTCTCCGGAGACAGGGAGCTCATGGATGCCGCCGCCCCCTACGGCTGCATCGACGAGGACACCTTCGTCGAGCTGGACTACGGCTTCGACTTCTATGCGCCGCAGGTCTTCACCGACGAGAGGGGTCGCCAGATCCTGGTGGGCTGGATGGGCCTGCCCGACATCGAGATGCAGTACCAGGTGCCCACCTACGAGTGGCTGCACACCCTCACCTGGCTGCGCGAGCTCTCGCTCAACGACGCCGGCAGGATCTGCCAGTGGCCCTGCGAGGAGTACGACGCCCTGCGCGGCGCGCGCATCGACTTCACCGCCGAGGGAGCCAAGGACTCCAACGGCAAGCTGGGCACCTCCGACTACGATGCCTTCGACATCGAGGGTGCCATCGGCGCCGCGTTTGCCAACGGCACCGCCGACGTGCGCCTGAAGGGCATCGAGGGCGAGGGGCGCATCCTGCTCAACGCCGACCTCGAGCTCGCCGTGATAGGCGACATGGTCGAGCTGAGCTTCAAGGGCATTGCCGGTGGCTACCGCACCGTGCGCCGCCTACCGCTCGCCGAGCTCTCCGCCGGCAGGCTCGAGGACGTTCGCATGGTCATCGATACCTCGGCCATCGAGATCTACGTCAACGGCGGCGAGTACACCATGTCCACCCGCTGGTGGCCTCAGGAGATCACCGATCTCAACGTCACATCCACCTTCAAGGCCGCAGAGACCTACGCCTACGAGATGGGCCGCTTCGAGTTCCTGAACGTCTGCTAGAAGCTGCTAGACATACCGACCGAGATCGACGGCAAGGGCCGGGCCGAGGTGGCAGGAGCGCTCCCTCGGCCCGGCCCCTTTGTCACGCCAACCTCCTGGCATGACGGGGGGCGGTATACTTCTGCACGTCGGAGCGCTCGCGTTGGTCTTGGGGGTCACATGGTCGCACGCCTTGCCTGCCTGTCGGTTGGATATCTGTGCGGATCGATGCTCACGGCAGAGGTCGTCACCCGCAGGGTGGCTGGGCGTTCGGTCTTCGAGATGGGCGACGGAAATCCGGGGATGGCCAACGTCGGCCACGAGCTGGGCATGCCGGCGGCACTTGCCTGCCTTGCGGGCGACATCCTCAAGACGCTGGTCCCTGTGCTCATCATGAGCCGCATGCTCCCACAGCTTGGCTGGCAGGCCAGCACCGCATGGACCGGACTCGGTGCCACGGTCGGGCACATCTACCCCTTCTGGCACGACCTCAGGGGCGGCAAGGGGGTGGCGACCATCGCCTCCACCGTCGTGCTCATGAAGCCCGCGCTCGGCGCGCTCGCGGGCGTGGTGGGCGTGGTCACCATCATCTGCTCCGGCTACCTGAGCGTGGCCGCCGTCGCCGCCATCTGCGCCTACGCCCTCGCCGCCCCCTTCGTCCTCCCTTGGGACTGCGCCGCCGTGAGCATCGCGTTCGTGGTGCTCACCTGCGTTGCCCATGGCTCCAAGCTGCGTGGCATCCGCACCGGCACCACCCATAGGGCCAGCCTCTCCACCAGGTTCTGGGCAAGGGTGCGCGGACGATAGCCTCGCGCAAGCGCTACCCTCGCATGAAGCGCGGCATCCGATCCTCGCGCAGGCCGGCCGCCAGCTCCTCAAGCGCCTGTGTCACCGCCTCGTCGGCACTCTCCCCGATGTGCCAGCGCGCGGCCGCCGCGGCCGCCGGCGTCGCGTTGCCCACGGCGACCGAGTGCTCGACCGCGCCCATGAGCACCAGGTCATTGTCGGCATCACCGAAGAACAGCACCTCATCGGCACCGACGCCCAGCTCGTCCAGCAGCATCGGCAGCGCGGTTCCCTTGTTGAGGCCAGCTGGCAGGATGTCCGCCCAGTGTCCGGTGGGCTGCACGTAGTCAAAGCACGGGACCAGCTCCCGTGCGCGTGCGAGGATGTCGTCGAGCTGCTCCTGTGAGCCCGTGCATGCGATGGTGGCTGATATCAGCTCGAGATCGGGCACCGCGTCCAGCGACTCGCCCGTGAAGCCGATGTAGCCCTCGAACCATGCCATGTCGCCCCGACGTGCCCCGATGCACCAGTACGGCCTCATGCCACGGGGGTTGTCGAACGCGTTTACCGTGAGGAAGGCATTGGGGATGCCCGACAGCATGTCGGCCAGGACACAGAGGGCACCGTTGTCGATCAGCGCATGACGTCGCAGCTCGCCATCCACATACACGCGCTTGCCGCTTGCCACGATGCCCGTGCCATAGCAGTCGCGCGCGCCAAAGAACATGTGATCGAGCTCGAAGGCGTCACGCCCGGTTGCCGGCCCAAAGCGCACGCCCAGGTCGAGCAGGTCACGAATGGCCGTGATGCACCGGTACGACACGTGCGGCCGCCCCTTGGGCAGCAGCGTGTCGTCCATGTCGGAGAGCACAAGCTTGATCATGGACACTCCCCTGTCGCCGTGGACGCTCCAGAGAAGTGTACCGCGCGTGTGCACGTGTCCGCCGCATGGAGACGCCCTCGCCCTTGATCGGAAGGACCGCAGGCGAGTACAATGTGGTCGACGGCAAGGCCCGCTGTGGCTACCGGGCCGCGCCGGTTGTCTGAGAGAGGACCGCTAGTTGGCGCTAGCGGTCCTTCTTGTTACCGCGTGACTCGCTCATCGTGGACAAAAGCTTGACGAAACCAGCTGCGAGGCTTGCGACAGCGCCCGCGAGCTTGAGAATCTCAATCAGCCCATCCATAGGTCCTCACCTCCTTCCGGAGGCGCGACCCAAGGAGCAAGCCCTACCGTCGACCGTAGTCCATCATAACGTACCGCACCACTCAAGCGACGCGCGACGTAGCACGGGGACACCAGCCTCCGAGCGCGCGGAGACGATGCCAATCTATGGAAGCGATGGCGAACGACGGCAGGGTGGGCCGAATGGGACCTCCGCTACCTCGTCAGGTGGGCGGGACGGATGCCGTCCGACGAGACATGCTCAGGTAAGATCACCTCGAAGAGCTGGCGGGGACTTGGCCGTAGAGGCAAGCGAGGGGTAGACGTTCACCAGCGAGCGGTCGCTCACGTTTAAGGTGTTCGGCAACGCATCGCCCGCATGGGCCCACCTGCCGCCACAGGCCTACGCGAAGTCCCAGCGGTGGAAGGTGGGCTCCATGCGATCGTAGGTGCAGTGGCCCTCGAAGCCCAGGGCCGCCAGCTCATGCTGGCAGTGGCGCAGGTAGGCGCCCAGGTGTGACGGCTCGTGGCTGTCGGAGCCCACTGTGATGATGGTGCCGCCCAGATCGCGGTACAGCGAGAGGATCTCACGCGCCGGCTGCAGGTCTACCAGGCCGTAGCGGAAGCTCGAGGTGTTGAGCTCGATGCCCTTGCCCTGCGCGATCACGTGCTCGAGCGTTGCCGCAATGAGGTCGCGATGCGCGGGGAAGTCTTGGGCACCCACCGGGTCATAGCGCTTGATGAGATCGAGGTGGGCCAGCACGCTCCAGTGCTCGAAGCTGGTCGTCACGTCATAGAGCTCCTGGTAGTAGGCGTGATTGTACTCGTCCTGCGTACGACCCCGCTGAAAGTCGCCCGTCCAGAACTCGGCGTCGCCCACCTGATGGATGGAGAGCAGCGTGAAGTCGAGCTCGCTGCCCCACGCGTCCCACAAGGCGTCGAACTGGTCGATGGTGTGCGTCTGCACGCCAAACTCCAGGCCGGTCCTGATGGCAAGACGACCGGCCCACTGCTCCCGCAGCTCTGCGATGCAAGGGAAGTATGCCGCGTAGTCCACGTTCACCACGCGGGCACCCTCCATCACGCGTGCGGAGGTGATGTCCTCGACATCGGGCTTCACGCCGTAGTCGACATGATCGGTGAAGCAGATCTCATCGAGGTTGAGGCGGAAGGCGTCCTCGGCCACCCTCTCGGGTGCATACCAGGAGTCGTCGGAGAACATGCAGTGGATATGGTAGTCAGCAAGCACGGCAGATCCTTTCTTCGGGCATTCGATGCTCCCATTGTCAGGCAAGGCCAGGCACGGTGCCACGGGAACCGGGGGAACTTCCTTGATTTCGCCGCTGCAGGCGCTGGATGCACAGAGCCAGCTCGCCGAGCAGCGTGCACTCCGTGAAGTCGGGCGCAGGGAGCAGGTCGGGCAGGTACCTCTCGTCCACGAAGGGCGTGAGCTCGCCGCGCAGGCGCTCCATGTCGGTCACGGGCCAGGCGTCGACGTAGATGGCATCGGGCGCGTTCTGCACGACGTTGATGAGCACCCAGCGCGAGACCAGCTCGTACATGCCATCCTCGGTCCAGGCCAGGTCGGCGGGCCTTCCCGACACCTTGATGACGTCTGTCAGGTGGTTCAGCTCGCCCACGAAGTTCTTGCGCCCCCGATGCAGGCGACCGTCGATGACCACGCCCTGGCCACCGCCCCCGTGACCAAAGCTCTCGCGGTGATAGCTGATGCTGCCATACCTCCGTTGGGTGGAGTAGCAGCCCACCGCCGCGGCGTTGGCATCGTTGTCGAGAAACACCGGCACCCCATAGGCCTGCTGGACGTGTCCTCCCAGGTCATAGTCGAACACACCGCTCATCAGCAGCGAGACCGCGTCCTCGTCGATGATGCCCGGCACCGCGATGCCTATGGCGTCGAGCCTGCCCACATCGACGCCCTGCAGGCGCACGCCTGCCAGCAGGTCCTCGATGTCGCGGAAGTCGAAGCTGCGCTTGGTGCTCCTCCCCTGCAGCACGGTCTCACCGTTGTCGAACACCCGGTACTCGAAGGACGACTGGCGCGCGCCCAGGACGGCCGCCACCACCATGATGCGCCCCGGCCAGACGAGATCGCTCGGCAGCTCCGTCGGGTCGGCAGAGCCGCCCTCAGCGCGATTGTGCCCATCGAGGGCGTTGGCCAGAAGACGCACCGCCCCCGCCGCGTCATAGCTGCCGAAGATGCGGGCAGGTATCTCGAACACCACCGCATGGGGATGGGCCTCCGCCATGCGGTTGCGCTCATGGGCGACCTGCGGGGCCAGCATCACCACGTCGAAGGCATCAGATGCGCGCAGGGCGCCATCAAGCGGCTTCGCCTGCACCTCATAGCCCAGCCCCAGCGTCTCGGACAGCTCGCCCATCTTGGAGGCAAACATGGTCGTGGTGATGCCGCAGGTGCACGAGAGCAGCACGCGCGTCCTGTGGTCGGAGGCCCGCTCGTGCAGGGCGTCGGCCATCTCGCCAAACAGCTCCTGCGCGCGCATGAGGTCATCCATCATGAAATGCAGGAAGAACACGTGCTGGTCGTCGGATCGGCGCGTGATGCGCATCTCCACCACCTCGGGGCTGCCACCCCCAAGGTCGTAGAAGTTGACCTCGCCAACGTGCGCCTCTCCCTCCAGGCGAACGTGCCCGTCGTGCGTCTCCGCCGTCTGATAGCCCGCGACCACCTGTGCCATGATCCAGCGCCTGAAGACCTCGACGAGCGTCCTGTCCCTTGCCATCGCCATACCCTCCCCAGTTCGTGAGACGTCCTCGCCCTCGCGCCGGGCAAGGCGCACGTGCGTCGGTGGCACACGCGCGACAAAGCGCCTTTCGCCTCTGACCATGTGGACGCCTCATCGCCGACACGGGTCGAGACGGGACGGGAGAGCCCTCACTCGCGCTGGCGTGGGACAGGATGCTCGTCCCACACGGCGGCCCCGCCCTGACAGCCGAAAAGGAGCCTAGCCCTCGATCAGCCCAAAATGCACGAACGCGTTGTGCAGGCCGTCGTCCTCCACATCGGTGGTCACAAAGGTTGCTGCAGCCTTGGCGCCGTCACCACCGCCACCCATGCAGCAGCTCTGACCGCAGGCCTCGAACATGGGGATGTCGACGTTCGCATCGCCAAAGGCGATGCAGTCCTTGGGCGAGGTGCCGAGGAACTCACAGAGCCTGTTCACGGCGAAGGCCTTGGTGATGTCCTGCACGCCCAGGTCGCCGAAGAGCGCCCGCTCGCCCGCGCCGCCCCACGTGCCTGCCTTGAGCTCGGGGAAGGCTTCGGCGGAGTCGAGGTGATCCTGGTAGCTCCTGAGCACGAACGAGCACTTGTTGATGTCATCACGATACAGGTCCTCGAGGGGCAGACCGAAGACCATGCCATGGAACAGACCCGCCACGCTCGTGAACGCGCGACCCTTGCCCTCGTTGTAGGCGCGTGCGGCGGGCACGGCATCGGTCTCGAAGGTTGGGCTGGCGAAGAGGCCGTTGTTGCTCTCGAGGTAGAAGCACAGGCCGCGTTCGGTGAGCCAATCGACCATGCGCCGCTCGACGTCGGCGGGAATCAGCTGATGGAACACCACCGTGTCGCCGCTCTTGATGAAGCAGCCGTTGCCACCGATCATGCCGTCGAGGCCGATGCCCATGATGTGATCGGGCATCTCGGCCTCAGAGCGCCCGGTGCACGCATAGAACCTGTGGCCGTTCTCGCGCGCCCTGCGAATGGCACGGACGGCGCTTTCGGGCAGCACGTTGTCGTAGCTCACGAGGGTGCCGTCGATGTCACACAGGATGACCTTCTGCTCTGCCATGATAGGATCCTTTCAGGAGAAACGGGGGCGCTCCCCCAGCTCGCGTGTCACGGGAGTCCGGGGGATGTCCCCCGTCTGACAGACTCCCACACCTCAAGCATCGTGCCGTTGGGGAGGGATTGCTAGCACGCCGGCGACCTTCGCTGCGACAAAACCGACCTTTACCTCATACTGGAGGCGCTGATTACTCCATTTCCGCCATCGTCCATGAGGTTCTTGCATGATTACGTACAACGGCCCCATCTTGGTCAATGCGTCGGGGGTGGAGCTGTACAGCCACGGGACGGCCAGCTTTCCCTGCGGTTGCTACTTCAACGACCCGTGCGAGAACGAGGTGCCCTTCCACTGGCATGACGAGTACGAGTTCGTGATCGTCCAGGAGGGGGAGCTACTCTACCTCGCCGGTGGCGAGCGCTACGTGCTGCGCGCGGGCGACGCCGCCTTCGTGAACTCAGGGGTGCCCCATGCCGAGCAGGCCATCGACGGCATGGATGCCAGGGAGGGAGACCTCGTGTGTCATCCACGCATGCTGTACGGCGACGAGGGTTCCGCCCTGTGGATCAAGTACTTTCGCCACCTCGCCCAGGCGGGAGCCATCCAGTCCTGCGCGCTGAGGGCAGACGGCGAGCCCTGGGAGCGGGAGGCGGCGCGGCTCATAGGCCGTGCCTTCGAGGACATTGCCCACGAGCACGACTTCTTCGAGGCCACCTCGCGCGAGGCGCTCACCCGCGCCTCCCTGCTCATCCTGGCCAATGCCCCCAAGCCACGTCAGCAGACCGAGACGCGAGCCTATGCCCGCACCGTGGACCGGCTCAAGAACATGATCAGCTTTGTGGAGGACCACTATGCCACGGAGCTCACCATCGACCAGATCGCCCGGGCCGGCGGCGTGAGCCAGCGCGAGGCACAGCGCGAGTTCCAGACGATGCTGGGGGCCAGGCCCATGGAGTACCTCACCAACCATCGCCTGTTCATGGCCTCGCGGCAGCTCAAGGGCAGTGACGCGAGCATCGGTGAGGTGGCTCGCAACTGCGGGTTCTCAAGCCAGAGCTACTTCACCAGGCGTTTCCGCGAGCGTTACGGACAGACCCCGAGCGAGCACCGCAGGATCGGATAGGACGATCACGCGAGGGGTCGCGGGACTACTCCCGCACCCAGCGCTCGTAGCGCAGGACGTCAGCCTCGCCGATCTCGCGCAGCACGCGGCAGGGGTTGCCCACCGCCACCACCCCCGAGGGGATGTCGCGCGTCACCACGCTGCCTGCACCGATGACCACATTGCTGCCGATGGTCACGCCCGGGCACACCATGACGCCCATGCCAAGCCACACGTCATCGCCCACGGTGATGGGCAGGGCATACTCGAGCCCTTCGTTGCGGCGTGGCGCGTCGATGGGATGGCCCGCCGTGGAGATCACGCAGTGAGGCGCGATGTAGACGTTGTCACCGAAGGTCACGGGCGCGCCGTCAAGGATGACCAGGCCATGGTTGGCATAGAAGTTCTCTCCCAGGTGGATGTTGGTTCCGTAGTCGCACCAGAAGGGAGAGACGATGGTGGCCGTCCGTCCCATGGAGCCCACGATGGCACGCAGAAGGGCGCCGCGCTCGAACCGCGCCGTGGGGCGCATCTTGTTGTAGTCGTGGCAGAGGTCCTTGCACTCGTCGAGCGCGGCAGTGATGGCAGGGTCAAAGTTGGCGTCGTACAGGCGGCCCTTGGCCTGGGCGATCATCTCGACTGCCGCCACGCGCCGCTTGCTGGCCATATGGCGCTCCTCTCGTGAGGTCCCGTGCGCCGCCGCGCGGGACGAAGACGCTTCCGTATCCCTACCCTGCGTCACCCGTTGCGCAGGCAGAAGGCCAGCGCGCCGATCAGGTTGGCCTCATTGCCAAAGGCGCAGGTCACGATCTCGGGACGGGAGAACGGAATGCTCCTGGCATGGCGATCGTAGAAGGCGTCCAGCTTCTGACGCACGATGTCGGTCACCACCGGGCGCGCCGAGATGCCCCCTCCGATGGCATAGCGCGGCAGGTCGAGCACGCACTGCAGCGAGAGGATGCCCGCCGCCATCTGCGCACCATACTCCTCCACCACCTCAACGGCCTCAGGCTCACCGGCGTCATAGGCGTCAAAGAGCATGACGCCGTCTGCCTCGCCCTTGGGCAGGCCCTTGAGGGCGCCGTACCTTCCGGTGATGGTCGCTGCGGAGACGCGTCCGCACCAGAGGTCCGCCATGTGATGGGGGAAGCCCTCCGCGTCGCGGAAGCCGTCGAAGTCGGCCCCGAACCAGCTGAGCTCACCCGCGCCCCCCGAGCAGCCCATCCACACCTGGCCATTGAGCACGATGCCGCCACCGATGCCCGTGCCCAGCACGATGACGCAGCCCGACTCCACGTCTGCCAAGGCGCCCGTCCAGCTCTCGGCCAGCGCCGCGCACTTGCCGTCGTTGGCTATCGTGCAGGGCTTGCCGAACACCGCGCCGTAGCGCTCGGCCGCAGGATACTCGTTGAGCCACGTGAAGGCGCCGCCCGTGTGCGCCCAGCCGCGAGCCGTGTCGATGCGTCCGGGCATGGAGATGGCCACGTCCCCATAGTCGTGGTCTGCCACGGCATCGCGCACGTCGGCCAGGGCCCTGAGCGTGCCCTCCTCGCCATCCGTCACCGCCGGGACCTTGCCCTGGGCGATGACGTGCGCCTCGACGTCCATGATCGCGTACTTGATGAACGTGCCGCCGATGTCCAGAACCAGATACTGCTGCGCCATGACGCCCTCCCTCGCACTTTTCTGATGAGATAGGTATACGGCATTTCCGCGTCACCCGACCGCAGGCATCCACAGGCGTGGCCACTCGCACGGGATGTGGCGTGAGACGGGCACGCGGTGCCGTCGCTTGTGCTTTCTGCCAGGCAACGACTATCATGGTCGCCTGTGACGGATGGGGGGTTCCTATGGAGAGGGGCAAGCTGGTCGAGGGCGTGCTCTCCACGCTCGCCGGTGCCATCGCCTGGGGCACGTCGGGCACCTGCGTGCAGTACCTGCTCACGCACTCCACCATCGACTCGCTGCTGCTCACGTCGCTGCGGCAGACAGGCGCCGGCGTCATGTTCCTGTCCGTGCTGCTCCTGCGCGACCGCCCGCAGCTGCACGCCATGGCTGCCGACCGGGACACCCGTCGCAGGCTGCTCGTCTTTGGCACGGCCGGCCTCTTCCTCAACTCCGTGCTCTACGCCGCCACCATCTCCTACACCAATGCCGGCACCGCCACGGTGCTGCAGAGCCTGAACGTCCCCATGGTGCTGGCCCTGGCTTGCGCGCTGGAGCGGCGCCTGCCCCGTCGCCTCGAGGTGGGCGCCCTCGTCTGCGCGGCGCTGGCCACCTTCCTCATCGCGACGGGGGGCAACCCCGGCGCGCTGCACCTCCCCCTGCCAGGCCTGCTCCTGGGCATTGCGACGGCAGCTGCGTCGGTCTTCTACACCACCTATCCCAAGCCGCTCTTCGAGCGCTGGGGCAGCTTTGCCACCACGGGCGTCGGCATGGCGGCGGCAGGGGTCTGCGGCCTCATGCTCTGGGGCGTCACGCGGGGCGCGCAGGTCGGCTTCCCCGCACTCGGCCTCGACTGCTGGCTGGTGCTGTGGGCAGCCGCGCTTGTTGGCACCTTTGGGGCCTACGGCCTCTTCCTGCACGGCGTCTCCGTCGTGGGGCCGGTGCGGGGCAACATGCTTGGTGCCGCCGAGCCGGTGAGCGCCACCGTGCTCACGGCCCTCACGCTGCACACGGCCTTCTCGTGGGCCGACTGGGTCGGCCTTGCGCTCATGGTGGCCACTATCGCGCTGGTCACGCGGCAGGCTGCCGAGACGCAGCCCCAGGAGACGGCATCAGGCTGATGCGGGCCATCGAAGCCTGGGGCCCGTGGCGTGACAAGACCAAACGCATGCCTGACAGGGGCTCTCAGGTGCCAAGCCAGGCACGCCGCACCATCTGCTATCCTGAGCCCACGGGCTTCGCGCAACCCATCAGCGTTGGTTCCAGACACGGGCTGGAAGGTTCCGCATAGCCCCTTTTGACCTCTGCGACGACAAGGATGCTCTCATCATCTTCACTGTGGGAGACAACACCAGAATCGATGGCCCGTCGTCAGTGAGCTCGCTGAGCCGGGTGCCTACGGTGGCGAGCATTGATCGAGCGGTGCTGGACGAGATCGTGCCCACGCTCGCACGCATGTATGGGCTGAGGCGTTAGCCATGGGGAGCCGGCTCACCGCAACCGTCCTGGTGGAGAACACGCCAGCCGAGGGCCTTCGCAGCGAGCACGGCCTGTCGGTGCACGTGCGCTATGGGCAGCTGCGCCTGCTGCTGGACTTCGGGCAGTCGGACGCCTTCGCACACAATGCGGAGGTCCTCGGGATAGACCTCGCCACCGTGGACCACGCCGTGCTCTCGCACGCACACCACGATCACGCAAACGGGATGGCGGCCTTCTTCGCCCGCAACGGCCGGGCACCGCTGCACCTGAGCGAGGCCTGCGCTGAGAACTGCTGGTCGAGCAAGGGTGGTACCGAGCCGCCGCACTACATTGGCATCAGACCGGGGTTGCTGGCGCAGTATGCCGAGAGGCTCTCCCCCGCCTCCCCAGACGGCACGACCACCATCGCGCCGGGCGTGCATCTCGTGCCACACGCCACAGGCGGACTCACCGAGCTGGGCGAGCGTGCCGGCATGTTTCTGCACGAGGGCGGCGCATGGCTTCCCGACGGCTTTGCCCACGAGACGAGCCTCGTCTTCGAGCTGAGTGCCCGCGAGCCAGGCGGCACGCCCGAGCTTGCCGTCTTCAGCAGCTGCTCGCATGCGGGCCTGCCGACCATCGCGAGCGAGGTGCGCGCGGCCTTCCCCGGGGCGCGCATCGCCGCCTACGTGGGAGGGCTGCACCTCATGCGTTCGGCAGACGGCGACATCCTGCAGGTGGTCGAGGCCATCCGCGCCGTTGGCATCGGCCATGTCCACACCGGCCACTGCACCGGCGGGCGCGCGGTCGAGCTGCTGGCACGGGAGCTGCCCGGGCGCGTGGGAGCCCTTCGCCCCGGGCTGGCCCTTACGCTCTAGGGTGAGGGCCAGGCCTCCCCCAACCAGAGGGCATCCTCGCCCACGCAGCTACAGCAGCCTGCCGTGGCGCGCCACGTACGCCCTGCGCACGAGCAGCACACAGGCTGCGTACGCCAGCGCCACCAGCGCGATCACAAGCACCGCGCCCAGCGGCAGCTCCTCGAGGTCGATGACGTAGCCGATCGGCGTCAGGCACATGAGCGCGGCCACCGCGACGCCTGCCGCGCCCAGCACGCAGATCTGCCAGCTCGCACGGCTCCGCACGAAGGGCATGCGCTCGGTGCGCAGCAGGTGCACGGCCAGCACCTGCGTGAGCATGCTCTCTAGCAGCCACCCCGCCTGGAACGTGGCCGCGAAGCGCAGCCGCGCCTCGGCGGGCAGGTCGCCCCAGGCCCCACCGCACGCGGCCGGGCACACCACCGCAAACAGCAGCACGAAGGTCACCACGTCGAACACCGAGCTGACAGGCCCCATCCAGCGCATGAACGCCGAGAGGGATTCGGCGTCCCACGTACGAGGGCTGCGCAGGTCCTCCTCGTCCACCGCATCCCAGGGGATCGCGATGCAGGTGAGGTCGTACACGAAGTTGAGGAAGAGCAGCTGCACCGCCGTCATGGGCAGAAATGGCAGGAACGCACTGGCCACCAGCACCGAGAACACGTTGCCAAAGTTCGAGCTCGCCGTCATCTTCACGTACTTGTTCATGTTGGCGAAGGTGCGCCGACCACCCTCGACGCCCCTCTCCAGCACCATGAGGTCCTTTTCCAGGAGAATGATGTCCGCCGCCTCCTTGGCCACGTCGGCCCCGGTGTCGACCGAGAGGCCGCAGTCGGCCGTGCGCATGGCCGCGGCGTCGTTGACGCCATCGCCCATGAACCCCACCACGTACCCCTCCACCTGCAGCGCAGCCACCACACGGGACTTCTGGCCGGGCGAGAGCTTGGCGTACACGGTAGTCTGCCTCACGACCGCGCGAAGTGCCTCGTCGGACAGGTCCTCGACCTGTGCGCCTTCCAGCACGCCGCCCACATCGAGTCCCAGCCGCTCGCACACGTGACAGGCGACCCGGGTGGAATCGCCGGTGAGCACCTTGATCTCCACGCCATGTGCCGCCAGCGCCTCGATGGCGGCACCGGCATCGGCCTTGGGCGGGTCGAGGAAGGCGAGATAGCCGATGAGCGTCATGTCGCACTCGTCCGCCACCGTCAGCTCTCCCACGCCGGCCGGCTCGTCCTTGCGTGCCACGCCCAGCACGCGCATGCCATCGTCGGAGAGGGAGCGACCACGATCCAGCACCTCCTGCTCAAGCTCGCTGGTCAGCGAGTGGGTCTCGCCGTCGAGCTCGACGCGCGAGCAGACGGACAGCATCTCCTCGAGCGCACCCTTGGTGATCATCTGGGTATGGCCGTCCTCGTCGCCCACCACCACGCTCACGCGCCGACGCTCGTAGTCGAAGGGCAGCTCGTCCACGAGGAAGTTGTCCATCACCAACGCCTGGTCCTCCAGGCCGATCTCCTCGTGCGCACAGCGGATGATGGCCGTGTCGATGAGGTTGCGCATGCCCGTCGCGAAATGGCTGTTGAGGAAGGCGTGGTGCAGCACGCGCACGTCCTCGTGTCCCATCACGTCGAGATGGCGCTCGAGCACCACGCGATCCTCGGTGAGGGTACCGGTCTTGTCGCAGCAGAGGACGTCGATGGAGCCGAGGTTCTGGATGGCATCCAGGCGCTTGACGATCACCCTGCCACGACTGAGGTCGACGGCACCCTTGGCCAGACAGGTGGTCACGATCATGGGAAGCATCTCCGGCGTGAGGCCCACCGCCACCGAGAGCGAGAAGAGCAGCGCGTCGAGCCAGTCGCCCTTGGTCGCCACGTTGATGGCGAACACGATGGGCACCACCACCAGCATGAGCCGCACCAGCAGCAGCGACACGTCGCGAATGCCACGGTCGTAGGCGGTCCGCTTCTCCGACGACCCGAGGTGCGCGGCGACGCTGCCCAGCTCGGTGTCCTTGCCCACGCGCACCGCCACGCCCACGCCCGTGCCCGATATGACCGTCGTGCCCAAGAAGGCGAGGTTGGCCGCCTCGGGCGGCGACACGAGGCCGTCGGTGGGAGAGGGGAGCTTCTCCACGGCCTCCGACTCGCCGGTGAGCGCCGACTGGCCCACGAACAGGTCGCGTGCGGCAACGATGCGCAGGTCGGCCGGCACGATGTCGCCGGCGGCCAAGTGCACGACATCGCCCACCACCACCTCGTCGAGCGGGATCTCGGCACGGCCGACGCCCATGCGCTCCACACAGCAGGTGGTCTCGATGGTCTCGGCCAGCGCTGCGGCGGCATCGGCCCCCCGCGTCTCCTGCACAAGGCGCAGCAGCACCGAGACGAGCGCCATCGCGGCGATGAGCAGCGGCGTCGCCGCGTCCCGCGCCCTCGGGGCGGCGAAGACCACATCGGTGGCAAACGAGACGGCACCCAACGCCAGGAGGATGAGCACGAACGGGTCGCCGACAGCCCGCAGCAGGCGCAGGGCGGCCGGCGTGCGCCGTGCCTGGGCCATGAGGTTGGCTCCATGCGCCTCACGAGACGCCTCCACCTCGGCAGGCGAGAGACCTGCGCGGCGCGTGCGCAGCTCGTCATAGGCAGCCGCGACGTCGAGCGTCGCGATGTAGGAAAGCCAGGTCTGCTCCATGACCCCCGTTGGGTTGGAGCGACGCGTGCGATTGCGGGTGGTCTTGGTCATGGCGACCCTCCCCTCTCACGCCAAGGCATAGGGCCCAGGCTTGGCAGCATGCGGGACGGACCATGGGCATGGAGGGCGATGGCGTCAGTCGGAAGACGTTACCAGGCGAGCACGTGCCCCATGTCCATGGGTGTGCGGGATCTGCGACTGTCGGCATCCATGGGGCACCTCCTTCTGCTGGGAAACGTCTGACGCAAGCTCGACCCACTATACCGTGTGAGGGTGGGAAGGGCAAACAGGAAGGGATGGGACAAGGCGCCTGTTCCATGCGAGACGGGCATCACAGGGTTTCCCGTACCTTCTTGACATTAGTGTATATATACGGTATATACAGTTAGCGAGAGAGGGCGATCTCGCACAGATCGTCCGACCCCGAAGGGAACGCCATGGAGCTCGTCTTGTCACATTCGTCGGACCAGCCCATCTACGAGCAGATCGCCTCGCAGATCCGCGCTCAGGTACTGGGTGGGCAGCTCGCGGAGGGGGATCGCCTCCCCTCCATCCGGGCCCTCGCCACGCAGCTGCGCATCAGCGCCATCACCACCAAGCGTGCCTACCAGGAGCTCGAGGCTCAGGGCTTCATCCACACCGCCCCCGGCAAGGGATGCTTCGTGGCAGGGGACAACCTCGAGCTGTTGCGCGAGGAGCGCCTGCGCATGGTGGAGGCCTCGCTCGCACGAGCCGTGTCCGACGCCCGCATGGCGGGCATCTCCGCCGAGGAGCTTCGCGAGATGCTCGATCTGCAATTGGAGGATGATGAGCAATGACCGCCTACAGCCCGTATCGGCTCGATCGCGGGCGTCCCGCCCAACGTGCTGGTACGTCCTTCCCCTGCGACCTGCGCGTACAGGGCGTCACCAAGCGATATGGTGACTTCTCCCTGCGCGACGTCGCGCTCGACGTGCCCCGTGGGTCGGTCGTGGGGCTCGTGGGGCGCAACGGCGCGGGCAAGACCACCCTCATGAAGATCATCCTGGGAGCGGCCCTGCCCGACGCTGGTCGCATCGAGCTATTCGGGCATGACGTCGCATCGCTGGGCAACCAGGAGCTCATCCGCCTCCGCGAGCGCGTCGCCTACGTGAACGCGACCGTTAGCTACCCATCCGGCATGCGCGTGTGGGAGGTCAGCCGCATGTACGAGCTTGCCTACCCACGCTTCGACCGATCCGCGTACGATCGGCTCTGCGCCGTCATGGAACTCGACGTCCCCCGGCACAAGGTGAGCGACCTCTCCCGTGGCATGGGCATGAAGCTGCAGCTTGCCTGCGCACTTGCCACAGGTGCCGACCTGCTCGTCCTCGACGAGCCCACGGCAGGGCTCGACCCCATCGTGCGAGAGGAGCTGCTCGACGTGCTGCGCTCCTGGATGGAGGACGAGGCCCGCAGCATGTTCGTCTCCAGCCACATCACCTCCGACCTCGAGCACCTGGCCGACTACCTGGTGATGATAGAGCAGGGTGCGGTGGCGCTGGCCTGCGAGTGCGACACCATCCGCGACGTCATGGGCGTCGCCAACCTGCGCAGCCACGAGCTGCAGCAGGTGCTCGACGACGGCTTTTTGGGGGATGGGCAGGCGCGCGTCCTGCGCCGCGACCTCAGCTGCCTGCTGCTGGTGCCCCAGCGCGCAGCCTTCATGCGAGCGTACCCCGACTTCGCGTGCGACCGCGCCACCATCGACGATGTCATGGCCTTCATCGTGAAAGGCGAGGTGAGGTAGATGAGGTCACTGCTGTATTCGGATTGGTGCACCCTCAAGGGCGCCGCCAAGGGGTATCTCCTGCTTGTTGCGACATTTCCCTTGATCGCAGTCATGGGCAACGTCGCGAAGGCGGCGCCTGACGCCACCGCACTAGCCACCAACGTGCACAGCACCATCGTGTCAACGTGTGTGACCATGCTCGCATTCTACGGTTGCCTCACCTTCTTTGGCAACGACGAGCGCGAGGGGTGGGAGGGCGTTCGTCTCTCGCTGCCCATAACCCGCTCCCTGGTGGTGCGCTCCCGCTACGCCACCCAGCTGCTCTGGGTGGTGATGCTCGAGGTCCTCGCAAATCTGACGGGCATGTGCGTGAGGGCCGCCGCCGCGATGGTGCTGCATGGGCAGCCGGGCCTCGTCCCCGTGGGGGAGGCTGTGCTCCTGAGTGGCCTGGTGCTGGTGGTCTGTATCCTCTACCTCGCGATCGAGATGCCCCTCCTCTTCAAGACAGGGCTCTCGCGCGCACGCGTCTACTTCATGCTGCCCTTCCTGGCATGCACGCTCCTTGTGATCGAACCCGTCCGGGAGGTGGTGCGGGAGGTGGTGCGCACCGTGGCAGGGACGGTCTCGTCTGTCGTGGGGGCGCTGGGCTCCCCCCTGCCGCTGATGGCCGGTGCGCTTGTCGTGGCATTGGCCGTCTACGGCGCTTCGATGCTGCTGTCCGAGCGCATCTACGAGTCTCGGGACTTCTGAACGACCTGACAGGATCAGCCGGTGGCGGGCCACGTCGAGGACCTCTGGCGGCTCGGCCCTGCCGCAGGGCTGTCCGTCTCGGTGGCAGGGCATGCGGGCCGTGACTCCCGAAGCTGCCACTGCGCCGTACCAGATGCCCGGGAGACGATGGAGGGGAAGAGCTTGGGTTGTGTGTAGGCCATGCTGTGGAGGCTGTGCCTCCCCACCGGAAAGGAAAAGCCCGAGTTGTGCGGTGTCGGGGCCCATGGCGGAAAGGAAAAGCCGGAGTTGTGCGGACGACACACCGCTGGTGGAAAGGAAAAGCCCGAGTTGTGCGGTGCCGTGGCCCATGGCGGAAAGGAAAAGCCGGAGTTGTGCAGGACCTTGGCTTATGCTGGAAAGGGAAACCCTGAGTTGTGCGAGGCCGGAGTCCATGGTGGAAAGGAAATCCGTGAGTTGTGCGGACGACACACCGCTGGCGGAAAGGAAAACCCTGAGTTGTGCGATCCCTCTGGGGTCAAAAGTCGAGGAAAACCTTTCCGCCCCTGGCCCCGGCCCCGCACAACTTGGGATTTTTCTTTCCAAGGCTGAGCATCGTCTCGCACAACTTGGGATTTCCCTTTCCGGCTGGGGGGCCGGCCTCGCACAACTCCGGCTTTTCCTTTCCGCCCTTGGCCCCGGCCCTGCACAGGTCGGCATTTCCCTTTCCGGCGCACATCCCAACTTCGCACAGCTTCCCGATTTCCTGTCCGATGCGGGTCTCAGTCCATCACAGGATGGGCCTCCTCACGCGATGGCCATGGAGCAGCCCTCATCGCTTGGCCCTACGCGCCCCTTCAGTGCCCCTCGATACGACCTGTCAGATTTCCTACATACGCTCTTGCATTCTGTGGGAGAAATAGTAAACTATAGTTAACTTCTTCAGAGGGACCCTCTCCCCCTCAGGAAGGAGTGCGGGCATAGTCCCACTTCGAGACGACGCGCATCCCCCCTATTGGCGCGTCGTCTCTTTGGCTTCCAACCCCCTCGCGTGCCTGTTGACAATGCCGAGCGCAGCTAGGCGCACTGCCAGGCAAAGAACGAGGCAGGTGGGTATGTCGGCCAGAAAGCGCATGAGGATGCCCATGGGGATGCCCAACGGCTCCTCATGGAAGAGGGCCGTGGACACATAGGCGACGTTGAGCACGGCGAGGGCCAGCGTCATGAGCACGGCACAGAACCCAGCGGGAACGAGGTTGCTCAGGAGGATGCGCAGCGCACCGTTGTCGGATGCCAGGTAGCCGTCCGCCCAACGCACGCCGCGCTCGTCCATGGATCCACAGAGATACCCACATGTCGCAGCGATCACCGCCACGCCGGTCTCACATGCAAAGAACTCCCAGTTCCACGAGGCGTAGTTGTTGCGCGCCATGGTCATGCCCACGAACGCCACGCTCACGACCAGTGCCGTGATCAGTGCCAGCAGCATGCGCCTGCCTCGTGGGAGCCTCTTCTCCTCGCTCATGAACGCCTGTCTCCAATCTTCCTGCGCAATGGTCGCCACACCTACGCCCACATTGACGAGACCTCCCGGCACCCCTCGCCGTCCGTTGCGCCAAGGGCCTGCGTCCCGTTGTGCCGAGGGCCTATGCCTGCATGAACGAGGGCATCTCCCCCGCCCGCGTCGCCTCAGCGATGGCAAAGAGGGCATCGGCCACCGCATCGTCGGCACTCGCCCCGATCTGCCAGCGGGCCGCCTTCCTGATCTGCTCGTTCGCGTTGGCGACCGCCACCGCATTGGGAACCACCCTGATCATCGCGAGGTCGTTCTCGGAGTCGCCAAAGGCCGCCACCTCGTCGAGCGTGATGCCCAGCTCGCGCACCAGCACCTCCACCGCGCTGCCCTTGTTCCAGCCATGTGGTGAGATGTCGAGCAGCGGCGCCTGGTTGCTGGGGAACACGAAGTCCATGCTGGGGAACTCGTCGCGCAGCCAGTCGCGAACCTCGGCCTGCTCCTCACGCGTACCGTCCACGTGGATGTTCGCCTTGAGGTAGCTGGGCTCGTCAAGGCGCCTAACCCAGCGCTTGGCGGCGCCAAACCGCGCGAGCATGCGCTCGGCATGTGCGGCATCGGGCGTCACGAAGTAGCCGGCAGTCTTGATGTCGCCCTTCCAGACGTCGAACATCGTGAGGATGCCCCTGCCCGTGCTGGTGAGAAACTCGGCCAGCCGGTTAAGCTCGTCGCCGTCGAGCGGCTCGGCGTGCACGAGCTCACCATCGACGTAGACCATCTGACCATTGCAGAACGCGCCCGTCGCATAGCATTCCCTCTGGTGGTCGAACATCCACGCCATGTCGTTGGGGATGCGTCCCGAGACCGGCCCGAAGTGCAGGCCGGCATCCACCAGGGCCCGGATGCCGGCAAGGGCATGGTCGGTGGCGCGCGGGAGGCCATGGCAGACGAGCGTGTCGTCGAGGTCGGTGAGCACGAGCTGTATCACGGAGGCTCCTCTGCGGGAAGCGGGTCGTTTCGCTGCCTACCCTACCATGCCCGACGGTGCGACCGTCGGCTGGCACGGCGAAACGTGACAACACGACACAAGCGCCGCGCGTGCGCACGCGTGCCGATGTCGGCTGGCTCTTGCTCGACGGTGGCGCCTGGTCAGCCCTACGAACGCCGTACCACAGGTGGCGGACGCGGCCCAGGATGCCGCCGGGAATCTTGCCCACGTGTGATCCGGGTGCTGCCGGCGTCGACGCCCGCGTGGGCTGGCCGACTGGACGGGCGACGAGGACCTCGCAACCCTCCCGGTGTCGACGCCCGCGTGGGCTGGCGCCCTACCGGTAGTACTTGGCCTCCTCGACCAGACGCCTGATCTCGCCGATGATGGAATCGCCCCTGCCGTTCGTCTCGGGACCACCTATGGTGCTCAGCTCAGTGGCAAGCTTGTCGAGCTCCAGCAGCAGGCCCTCGTTCGTCTCCTGCACGGTGTCGAGCGAGGCCAACGTCTCCTTGAAGACGTCCCAGCGCTCGGCGCGCGTCTCGCCGTCGTCGCTGGTCCCGCGACGCCACGACGTGCCCATGCCCTCCTTGAGGCGCAGGTAGCTGGCCGTGTCAAACGACTGGATGCGGTTGGCGAGCAGCGCCGAGTTGCGCAGGATGGCGTCGAGCGCGGCATGCGAGGGCGTGGCGAACTTGTCCCAGCTGATCGTCCCCCGCTGGAAGGTGCCGTCGAGCTCGGCAAAGAGGCTCTCCCTGCGCAGGGCGGCGCTGTCGAGGGTGTCGATGACCGCCTGGGCGTATGGTCCCATGGCAGGATCGCCCACATAGCCACGCATCACCTTGGCGACATCGGCCGCCGTGGTGCCCGAGTCGACGCTCAGCCTCACGTAGTCGGCATGGCGCGGGCGAGACTGCCGCCGAAGGCCGTCCTCCCGCTCGACCACCACATCCTGGGCCTCCGTGCTCGGGTTCTGGGGGACACCGGGCAGCGCCTTGCGCTCGCGGGCCCAGTCCAGCAGGCGCCTGCCACCGCGCCAGGCGGCACGGCCCAGCAAAAAGGTCAGGCTCAGCGACAGGAGCGTCGAGAAGACGATGAGACCAAAGAGGAACTCGAAGAAGCCCAATGCAGCTGCACCATCCCTGCGCGAGTGGGTTGACCCTGCCGATTATCCCACAAGGGCGAGGGTGCGTCGCCGGACGGCGGGAGGTGAGCCGATGGGGATGGAAAGGCCCGACCGAGGATCGCTCCACGGTCGGGCCAATCATCTCGACATCCCGGCCCTGCTGTGACGGCTTGTCTCGCAGCCCTCTCCCAGACGATGCCCCTGCCAGGTGCCGGAACCCTACGCGTCCCTGCTCTCCTTGATGAGCCTCTGGTACTCGAAGAAGGAGTCTTTGCGGGCGCGGTGCAGGTCACCCGTGCCGTCGTCGTGCTTGTCCACGTAGATGAAGCCATAGCGCTTGCGCATCTCGCCGGTGCCGGCCGACACGACGTCGATGGGACCCCACCAGGTGTAGCCGATGAGGTTGACCCCGTCGTTCACGGCCTCCTGCATGTCGGCCACGTGCGCCTTGAGGTAGTCGGAGCGGTAGGAGTCGTGGATGCGCTCCACGCCGTCCTCGACGACGACCTCGTCAAAGGCGCCAAAGCCGTTCTCGACGACCATCATTGGGATGTTGTTGTAGCGATCGGCGATCTCGTTGAGGGTCCAGCGCAGGCCCTGCGGGTCGATCTGCCAGCCCCAGTCGGAAGCCTTGAGGTAGGGATTCTTGCCGCCCAGGCTCATGTTGCCGGCGATCTCCTCGCCGTCGTCATGGGTGGTCACGGTGTTGGACATGTAGTACGAGAAGGTGAAGAAGTCGACGCAACCTGCGGCGAGCAGCTCCCTGTCGCCGTCCTGCCAGTCGATCTCCACGCCCTCCTCGGCCCACATGCGCTCAGCATAGTACGGATACGCGCCGCGAACCTGCACGTCGGAGGCATACCAGTTGCACTCGCGCATGCGAGCCTGGTTGGCCAGCAGGTCGGCCGGGTCGCAGGTCAGCGGGTAGGTGGTCACGAAGGCGGTCATGTTGCCCATCATGACGTCGTCGGCATAGTGCTCGTGGGCGTAGGCGACGGCCTTGGCGCCGGCCAGGAACTGGTAGTGCAGCGCGTTGAAGCACCTGCCCGCGTCCTTGGGCGCGTTGGCGGTGGTGCCAGTGTAGTGCTGGACCATGCTGGTGGACAGCACATTGTTCATGAACGGCATGCCGGTGTTGACCTCGTTGAAGGTCAGCCAGTACTTGACCTTGCCATGCCACCTGTCCAGACAGAACTTGGCGTAGGTGAAGAAGAGGTCGATGCACGCGCGGCTGGCCCAGCCGTTGTACTTGTCAACCAGCGCGTAGGGCATCTCGTAGTGGCTGAGCGTCACCAGCGGCTCGATGTCGTGGGCGCGGCAGCAGTCGAAGACCTTGTCGTAGAACTCGACACCGGCGGCCAAGGGCTCGGCCTCCTCGCCCGTGGGGAACAGGCGCGTCCAGTTGATGGACATGCGGAACACGTTCCAGCCCATCTCGGCGAACAGGGCGATGTCCTCCTCGTAGTGATGGTAGAAGTCCGTGGCCTCCCAGCTGGGATACAGGGCCTCGGGGTCGAATGTCTCGTCGATCTGGCGCGGGGTGTTCACGTCGCCGCCGCGCATGTGGTCGCACAGGCTGTCACCCTTGCCGTCCACGTCCCATGCGCCCTCGTACTGGTTTGCGGCCGTGGCGCCGCCCCACAGGAATCCCTTTGGGAATGCCATGGTTGTCCCTCCCTCTGTTGGTATGACCTACCCTTCCCTGCCCGATCTGCGGGCAGCTCAAGTGTACGGGAGAGGGATGGGCGGCCCCACGGGGACTAGGTGAGCGGGACAACGTCTTTCGACCAGCCGCGTGCTGGCAGTGGGTCGGACGCGCAGGCGAATGCCATCGTGCGCGAGCTTTCGACCAGCCGCGTGCTGGCGGTGGGCCACGTGCCGAAGGCGCGGCCCAAGCAGAGACGCCCGCGGCGACCGGCATGCGGGCGCGGCACGGGGGCCCGAGCGCCTACCGCGATCCCCGCCGGTGGATGAACCGGCGCAGCGCATCAACGTCACCGTCGTAGACGTAGCCCTGCATGCCGACACGCTCGGCGCCAACCACGTTGCGACGCAGGTCGTCAACGAACAGGCACTCAGCGGGACTCAGTCCATACCGTTCGCAGAGCAGCAGGTAGATGGGTGCATCGGGCTTGACCGTACGCTCGTGGCACGAGACGAGCACCCCATCGAAGAGCTCGATTGCGGGAATGCGATCCCGATAGACCTCGAAGGTCGGTCCGGCATTGGACAGCAGATAGGCGCCATAGCCCTCGGCCTTGAGTTCGCGCACGAGCACGCCCATCTCAGGCAAGGGCTCGAACACCTCGTGCCAGCGCAGGGCAAAGACGTCCGCCAGCTCATGCAGGCGCTCGGGCAGCCTGAGCTTTGCCGTCCAGGCAACCGTCTCCGGCGAGACGGCCCCCGCGTCTACCCAGCCCCACTCGCGCGAGTCGAAGACCACATGGGCAAGCAGCGCCGCGTCGTCGGGATCGTCGCACAGGGCATGGGAGATCCTGACCGGATCCCAGTCCATGAGCACGCCGCCCATGTCGAAGACCACGTTCCTGATGGCTACCATGGGCCCTCCCGTCTCGCCGTCCCCACACATCCATCGTAGACGAGCCACGGGCCGGGCGCGGTGGGGATCCCCGCCACCGTGGCACCCCCGCCCTGCGACCTATGCCCGGACCTATGCCCGATGCACGGCAGCGGCCATCTCGCGCACGGAGGCCGTCACGGGCCCCACGCACGCCTCCCCCAGCTCGCCGATCAGGCGCACGATGGCCGAGCCCACGATGGCGCCGTCGGAGAGCGCCGCCATGCGAGCCGCCTGCCCGGGCGTGGAGATGCCAAAGCCCACAGCACACGGAAGCAGCGGATTGACCTCGCGTATGAGCGCGACCATGGCTCCGATGTCGCTGGTGATCTCCGCACGCTCGCCCGTCACGCCAAGCGAGCTGACGATGTACACGAAGCCACTGGCATCCGCCGCGATCTGGCGGATGCGCTCGTGCGACGTGGGCGCGATGAGGCTCACCACGTCCAGGCCCTGTGCGGCAAAGGCGCCCTCGAACTCGTCCTTCTCTTCATGTGGCACGTCGGGCAGGATGACACCCGCCATGCCCACCGCGCGCTCGCGGGCGGCAAAGCGCTCGATGCCGTATGAGAAAACCACGTTGGCATACGTCATGATCGCGAGCGGCACGGCGCAGCCGGCATCGCGCACGCGTGCGACCATGTCGAACACGTCGTCGGTGGTCACGTCGTTGCGCAGCGCGCGGATGTTGGCGTCTTGGATCACGGGACCCTCGGCCATGGGGTCGGAGAAGGGGATGCCCAGCTCGATGAGGTCGGCGCCGGCCTCTGCCATGGCGACCACCAGACGCTCGGTCACCTCGATCGTGGGATCGCCGACCGTGATGAAGGGAATGAAGGCCTTGCCATTGGGGCTGCTGGCGAAGGCGTCTGCGATGCTTGGCATGCGATGCTCCTCTCGGACGTCCCGTGGGGGGATCCCGCCTCCCACGCAGGGCTGGGTCACTCGTGCAGGTCCTCACCGCGATAGCGCGCGATGGCGGCCACGTCCTTGTCGCCACGACCGCTCAGCGTGACGATGATCACCTGATCCGTGCCCATGGTGGGCGCGAGCTTGATCGCATGCGCCACGGCATGGGCGCTCTCGATGGCCGGGATCACGCCCTCCGTGCGCGAGAGGTACTCGAAGGCCCGCACGGCCTCCTCGTCGGTCACCGGAACGTACTCGGCGCGACCGATATCGTGGAGCATGGCATGCTCCGGCCCCACGCCCGGATAGTCAAGACCGGCGCTGATGGAGTAGACCGGGGCGATCTGGCCGTACTCGTCCTGACAGAAGTAGCTCTTCATGCCATGAAAGATGCCCAGCTTGCCGGTGCACATGGTGGCTGCCGTCTCCCAGGTGTCGATGCCGCGCCCTGCCGCCTCGCAGCCGATCAGGCGCACGCTCTCGTCGGGAATGAAGTGATGGAAGCTGCCGATGGCGTTCGAGCCGCCTCCCACGCAGGCCAGGACCGCGTCGGGCAGCCTGCCCTCTGCCTCGAGGCACTGCGCGCGGGCCTCGCGGCTGATGATCGCCTGGAAGTCGCGCACGATCGTGGGGAATGGGTGCGGCCCCATGACCGATCCCAGGCAGTAGTGGGTGTCATCGATGCGACGGGTCCACTCGCGGAAGGTCTCGCTCACGGCATCCTTCAGCGTGCCGGTGCCCGCCTCGACGCCACGCACCTCAGCGCCCAGCAGGCGCATGCGGTACACGTTGAGTGCCTGGCGCCCCATGTCCTCCACGCCCATGTACACCACGCACTCCATGCCCATGAGCGCCGCCGCGGTGGCGGTCGCCACGCCATGCTGGCCGGCGCCCGTCTCGGCAATGAGGCGGGTCTTGCCCATCCTCTTGGCGAGCAGCGCCTGGCCCAGCACGTTGTTGATCTTATGCGCACCGGTGTGGTTGAGGTCCTCGCGCTTGAGGTACACCTTGGCGCCGCCGAGGTCGGCCGTCATGTTCCTCGCGAGATAGAGCAAGGATGGCCTCCCCGCATAGGTGTCGAGCAGCCCTGCGAGCTCCGCGTCGAACGCGGGGTCATGCCTGTGGCGGTCGTATGCCTCCTCGAGTTCCAGGACGGCGTTCATCAGCGTCTCAGGGATGTACTGCCCCCCGTGGACGCCAAAGCGTCCCCGTGAGCGTGTCGCGTCTTCCATTACCTGGCTCCTCTCGCTGCCCTGACGGCAGCCCTGATCCGTGCCGGGTCCTTGAGCCCATCGGTCTCGAGTCCCGAGCTCATGTCGACGCCCCAGGGCGCGCAGGCGCGCACGGCCTCGGCGACGTTGTCGGCGCAGAGCCCGCCCGCAAGCATGAAGGGCCTGGCCACCCCTGCGACGAGCGCCCAGTCGAAGCGCCTGCCCGTCCCCCACCCGCTGTCGAGGAGGACGAGGTCGGCGGCGGAGCGCGCCGCCCGACACGCATCGCGGGCGGACCTCATGCGAACGGCCTGCACGATGGGGGCGTCCGTGAGCGCGCGGAGACGCCCGATGTAGGCGTTGTCCTCCGATCCGTGCAGCTGGACGACGTCGACGACCTCGTTCGCCACCTGTGCCACGAACCCCTCCGGCTGGTCCACGAAGACGCCGACGGCACCGATCGCCTCGTCGAGTGCCCCCACCAGCCGCCCGAGCCGCTCGGGAGAGACGCTCCGATGCGAGCGCGGGAAGCTGACGACGAAGCCGCACAGGTCCGGTCGGGAATCGTTTACGGCATCGATGTCGGCGTCACGGAACATGCCGCAGAGCTTGATGCGCGGGCGTGCGCCGGACGGGGTCGTCGTCGCGGCCCCACCAGACGGGGTCGTCGTCGCGGCCCCACCAGACGCGCCCGCTGCGGCGAGCATCTCGCGGGCGAGCCTGCCGGAGTCCGCGCGCGCCCATCAGAGCCCACCCCGCAGGGCGTCGAGAGCGGCACGCTTGTCCGCCTGGCGCATGAGGGTCTCGCCGACGAGGATCGCGTCCACGCCGGCATCCGCGAGCCTGCGTACGTCACGGGCGTCCCGCACGCCCGACTCGGAGACGAAAACGCGGTCTGCGCCCACCAGCGGACGCAGGTCGATGCTGCGACCGAAGTCCACCTGAAACGTGCGCAAGTCGCGGTTGTTGACCCCCACCACCCGGGCGCCGGCGGCCAACGCGCGTGGCACCTCGTCGGGGTCATAGGCCTCCACAAGCGCCGTGAGCCCCAGCTCGTGGGCGAGCGCGACGTATGCCCCGAGCTGGTCGTCATCCAGAATCGAGCAGATGAGGAGCACCGCCGAGGCACCGATGATGCAAGCCTGCCAGACCATGTACTCGTCCACCACGAAGTCCTTGCGCAGCACCGGGATGCGAACCGCCCGTGCGACCTGGGTGACGTGCTCGTCTTTGCCCAAAAACCAGGTTGGCTCCGTGAGGCAGCTGATGGCCGCGGCGCCGGCGGCCTCGTACTCCCGTGCGATGGAGGTGGGATCGAAGTCGGGGGCGATGAGGCCCTTGGAAGGGCTCGCCCTCTTGCACTCGCAGATGAAGCTCATGCCGGGTGCGCGCAGCGCCTGCTCGAAGGGAAAGGCGAAGCCCTTGTCGGGGCACTCCGCGAGCTCCCTGCTCGCCGCGGCCTCGGCCTGGGCCCTGACCTCGGCAAGCGGCAGCGCCGCCCGCTCCGCGGCCACCCGCTCCCGCGTCTTCGCGGCTATCCTCTGAAGGATGTCGGCAGTGGTCCCCATCACTCGTTGCTCTCCCTGACGAAGGCCTCGAGCGTCCTCGTGGCACTGCCGCTCGCTATCTGCTCGTCGGCCAGCGCGATGCCGTCGGCGATGGAATCGGCCCTCTCGGCCAGGTAGAGCGCCGCGCCGGCGTTGAGCACGGCCATGTCGTGCCTAGGACCGCTGTCCTCGCCCGCCAGGATGTCACGCGTGATCTGCGCGTTCTCCTGGGGTGTGCCGCCCGCGACGGCGAACTTCTGCGCGCGCCTCAGCCCAAACTGCTCGGGCGTGATGGTCTGGGTGCGGTAGTAGCCGTCCTTGAGCTCGCACAGCTTGGTGGGCGCCGAGAGGGAGATCTCGTCCATCCCGTCCTCGCCATAGGCCACGAAGGCGCGTCGCACACCGAGGTCGGAGAGGACGTTGGCCAGCGGCTCACAGAGGTAGCCGTCATAGACGCCCAGCAGGACAAAGGTGGGCCGGGCGGGGTTGGTGAGCGGCCCGAGGATGTTGAAGACGGTGCGGAAGCCCAACTCCCTGCGGATGGGGGCCACGTACCTCATGGCTGGATGGTACCTCTGCGCGAAGAGGAAGCTGATGCCGCAGCCTGCGAGCTCGGCGCGAACCTTGTCGGGACCCTGGTCGAGGTTCACGCCCAGGGCCTCCAGGCAGTCGGCGGTCCCGGACTGGGAGCTTGCGGCGCGATTGCCGTGCTTGGTCACCTTGGCGCCCGCTGCGGCGCAGATGAGCGCCGCCGTGGTGGAGACGTTGAAGGTGCCGGAGCGGTCGCCGCCCGTGCCCACGATCTCCAGGGTCTCGACGCCGGGATGCTCGACTGGCGTCGCGACCTCGCGCATGGCGGTGGCGCAGCCCGAGATCTCCTCGATCGTCTCGGCCCTCGTGTTCTTGGTGGAGAGGGCCGCGAGGAACGCGGCGTTTTGCGTGGGCGCCGTCTTGCCGCCCATGATCTCCCGCATGGTGGCGTAGGCCTCGTCGTAGGTGAGGTCCCCGTGCTGGACGATCTTGTCGATGGCCTCCTTGATCATGATGTCCCCTCTCTGGTTGGTTGCTCTGGTTGGTTGCGCCTTGCCTCTTCTCCGGTGGGTCTCGCCCGTCGCCTGCGCCCCGCTGGTCGCGTCCTGCCCCCTACCCCACGAGCGCCATGAAGCCCTGCGCCATCTGCTCGCCTGTGGGCGTGAGGATCGACTCCGGGTGGAACTGCAGGCCAAACGTGGGATGAGACATGTGCTGCACGGCCATGACGGCGCCGTCCTCGGTCTCGGCCGTCACGCGCAGGCATGCGGGCAGCGTTTCGGCGGCAACCTCGAGCGAGTGGTAGCGTCCCACCTCCATCGGCTGCCTGACCTCCTCGAACAGCGGGCAGTCGGCATTGGCCAGCGCGAGCGACGACTTGCCGTGCATGATCTCCCTCGCATAGGTGATCTCCCCGCCAAACGCCTCGCAGATCGCCTGATGACCCAGGCACACCCCCAGGATGGGGACCCTGCCGGAGAGGGCGCGCACCGCCTCCTCGCAGATGCCCGCGTCCGCCGGACGACCCGGCCCCGGGGAGAGCACCAGCGCCTCGGGCGAGAGCGCCTCGAGCTCGGGCACGCTCATGGCGTCGTTCCTGATGACCCTGATGTCCCGACGCACGACGCCCAGGAGCTGGTAGAGGTTGTAGGAGAAGCTGTCGTAGTTGTCGATGAGGACGATCATCGGTCGATGCCTCCCTCCGCCGTGCGAAGCGCCTCCATGACGGCACGGGCCTTGCCCTGGCACTCCTCGAACTCGCGCTCGGGCACGCTGTCCGCGACGATGCCCGCACCTGACTGGACGACCACCCTGCCGTGCTTCTTGTAGGCGAGGCGGATGCCGATGCAGGTGTCGAGGTTCCCCGAGAAGTCGAGGTAGCCGATGGCTCCTCCGTAGATGCCGCGCTTGGAGCCCTCGAGCTCCTGGATGATCTGACAGGCGCGCGCCTTGGGCGCACCGGAGAGGGTGCCTGCAGGCAGGATGGAGTCGACCGCATCGACGGCATCCCTGTCCTGCGCGATGAGGCCCTCGACTGTCGAACCCATGTGCATGACGTGGCTGAGGCGCAGCACCTTGAGGTGGCTCTCCACCCTCACGCTGCCGATGGCGGCTATGCGCCCGAGATCGTTGCGACCGAGACCGACCAGCATGTTGTGCTCGGCGAGCTCCTTCTCGTCGGCAAGGAGCTCCCGCTCGAGGCGCTCGTCCTCCTCGACGGTCCTGCCGCGGGGGCGCGTGCCGGCGAGCGGGTAGGTGCGCAGCGTCCCGTTCTCGAGCTTGACCAGGGTCTCGGGGCTGGCACCGGCAATCTCCACGTCATCCGAGGTGAAGTAGAACATGTAGGGAGAGGGGTTCTCGCTGCGGAGCACCCGGTAGGCGTCAAGGAGGCTTCCCGTGGCGGTGGCCTCCATGGGATCGGAGAGCACCACCTGGAAGACGTCCCCCTCGCGGATGTGCTCCTTGGCCACCTCGACCATCTGGCAGTACCGCTCGCGAGAGAAGTGGGGCACGAGCTGGCTCGTGAGCCTGAGGGGCTCGAAGCGCTTGCGCTCCCCCGTGCGTATGAGCCGCTCGATGGCGTCGAGGCGGGCCTCGGCTGCCGCATAGGAGGCGTCCACGTCATCCGTGCGCACCCCCGTGATGAGGACCAGACGCTTGCGGTAGGAGTCAAAGCAGATGACGTCATCGAAGAGCATGAGGTCCATGTCGAGGAAGTCCTCGTTGCGCATGCCCTTGCGGCGCAGCGTCGGCTCGGCATACGCGAGGTAGTCGTAGGAGAAGTAGCCCACGAGCCCGCCCGTGAACGTGGGGAAGCCCTCGAGCTGGGGCGTTAGGTTGTCGGCGATGATCTCTCGCAGGAAGTCGCCGGGATGGTCGACCTGACGGGTCTGCAGGCTGGGCGCATCCGTCGTCGCGCCCGCACCGCAGGCGCCCTCGACGTTGCGGCGCACCCGGAGCGTGCCGTCCAGGCAGGTGATCTCCATGCTGGGATTGAGGCCCAGAAACGAGTAGCGGCCGCTCCGCTGGTCCGCCTCCGCGCTCTCGAGCAGGAAGACATGCGTGCTGGCCGCCCGCAACGCACGCAGGACCGTGATCGTCGTAAAGCTGTCGGCATAGAGCTCGCGCCTCACGGGTATGCGCCTCCAGGCGCCGCCGGCAGCAAGGCTGCGAACCTCGTCACGTGACGGATGCATCCCCTGGCCCCCTCGCTCTCCTGGGGATGAAAAAAGCCCATCCCCGACGTGTTCCTGATAAGGACGTCAAGGACGGACTCAGAGAGTTCGAGTTCGCGGTGCCACCTTGATTCACGGCACTATCCCGTGCGCTTTGCGGATGCTTTGACGCTGCCGCGAGCTGCACTCGCGTGGGGCAGGTGCCAACACACCCTGGCACGTGACGTGTGCCTGACGTCGCAGCCTACTGGGGCAGTGCCCGTTCGGTGCGCCCTCTGCGGCCCATTCGATGCCCCGCATCTCGTCCTGGCTCTCACCGTCCCAGGCTCGCTCATCGCGCGTGCGGCATCTACCTTCCGCATCATCGGTTTGGACGTGCTCTTCTGTTGGCAGGTACTCTACCTGCCACGCGGCATCCTGGCACCAACTGTTATTCAACTGGTAACGTGGGCGCCCGGAGGAGCCCTCTCCCACCGGGAGGCGGAGACGTGCCTGGACCCTCGACGCCCTCACTTCCCGCAGGGGAGCTTTCCATCGCTCCTACCCGAAGAACACCTGCAGCTTCACGCCCTCCTCTCCCACAGGGGAATTTGTTGATGCTACTGATGGCAAAATCAGGGTTAGTAACGCCCGCCTTTCCCGCAGAGGAATTTGTCTGTACATCTGAGGATGGTCTCATGGGAGAGCCACCTACAAAGCGATTCATCGGTGCGTAGGAAGACCTACAAAACGAATCGTCTGTACTTTCTGCCTGTGACTACATTGGCAAGTACAGACAAACTGAGAATTCATCTCCCTGCCGCTAAGGGGATCACCGACAAGTTGATTTGTCGGTCAAGCACAATAGGCACGAGCGCAGCTGGCGTCTACGCAGCTGGCGGGCCAAAGGACCGGGCCGGTCGGCCTCTCCATAGGTCGACCGGCCCGGCAGACTTTTCGCACCCGCACCTGCCGCCTACGCGCGTGAGCGCGTGGCCTGGATCATGCGGTTGATGGCGTTGACGTAGGCCTTGGCGCTCGAGACGACGATGTCGTTGTCGGCGCCCCTGCCATTGTAGATGCGCCCGTCCTGTGCGGCGATGCGCACCGTGACCTCGCCGATGGCATCGATGCCGCGCGTGATGGCCTTCACGGCAAACTCCTGCAGGTCGCTCTCGATGCCCACCACCTTGTTGATGGCCTTGTAGGCGGCGTCGACGGGACCGGTGCCTATGGCGCTCACCACGGACCTCTCCCCGCTCTCGCTGGTGATGGTCGCCACCGCCGTGGGCACCAGCGGGTCGCCGCACTGGATCTGCAGGGCGTTGAGGGTGTAGATGGCCGTGATGTCGCGCTGGCGCTCCTGGACGATGGACTCGAGATCCTCGTCGTAGACCTCCCTCTTCTGGTCGGCGATCTCGAGGAAGCGCTCGTAGACCTCCTCGAAGGAGGCGTCGTCAAAGGAGTAGCCCAGCTCCTGCAGGCGGTGGCGCAGGGCGGCGTGGCCCGAACGGGCCGAGAGGATGATGTCGGGACCGGAGGCACCCACCTCGGCAGGCTCGATGATCTCGTAGGTGCTGCGCGCCTTGAGCACGCCATCCTGGTGGATGCCCGAGCTGTGCGCGAAGGCGTTGGCGCCCACGATGGCCTTGTTGGCCTGCACGTCCATGCCGGTGATGCGGCTGACCAGGCGACTTGCGCGCGTGAGCTCCGGGGTGACGATGTCGGTGTGGGCGTCCAGCTCCTCGCCATGCAGGCGGATGGCCATCACGATCTCCTCGAGGGCCGTGTTGCCAGCGCGCTCGCCCAGGCCATTGATGGTGCACTCGACCTGTGTGGCGCCGTTGCGCACGCCCGCCAGGGCCAGCGCGGTCGCGAGACCGAGGTCGTTGTGGGCATGCACCGAGATCGTGACGCCCTCGATGCCACGGACGTTGTCGGCGACCAGCCTGACCAGCGCCCCGTACTCATCAGGGAGGCAGAAGCCCGTGGTGTCGGGGATGTCGACCACCGTTGCCCCCGCGTCGACGGCCGCCTGCACCACCCGCAGCAGGAACTGCGGGTCAGAGCGACCGGCGTCCTCGGCATAGAACTCGACGTCATCCACAAGCCGCCTGGCATGGGCGACCGCAGCGGCCGCACGCTCGATGACCTCGTCCTCGCTCAACCGCAGCTTATCGCGCATGTGCATGGGGGAGACGCCGATGCCCGTGAGGATGCGCGGGCGCGAGGCGGTCTTGAGCGCCTCCGCGGCGCTCTCGATGTCCCTCTCGAGGGCACGGGAGAAGGCGCAGACGATGGCGGCGTCACCCACCACGGTGCCGATCTCGGACACGGAGCGAAAGTCGCCGGGACTGGAGACGGGGAAGCCCGCCTCGATCACGTCCACGCCCATGCGGACGAGCTCGCGTGCGACGATGACCTTCTCCTGGGTGTTCATCGAGCAGCCGGGAGACTGCTCGCCATCGCGCAGGGTGGTGTCAAAGATGTCGATCTTCCTAGTCATGTCCGTTCCTCTCGTTAGGCTCCCTCACATCGCATGATGTCGTGCGCGAGGGGGGCGGCGTTCGCGGACCGTGCTGGCGGGAATGGCGGCGCTCGCTGGTCGCAGTGGCATGCCTCTCGGGCGCAGCCGCGCTCGTGGCGCGGCGCTCGCGGCGCGTCGGCGACCTAGGGTGCCAGGGGGAGGCTCGTAAGTCGCAAGGGAAGGCTCGTAAGTCGCAGGAGGGGCATGCGGGCATCGCCGAGGAGGGCGCGCGAGACCATACGCCCGACGACCCTCGTGTCCGCACTGCCCTTCCCTGCCATGGTGAGCCCCCTCGCATCGTCGCGACCCTCATGGTCGCGATGGGCCGACTATGACACAAGGGCGCTGCAGGGCGGCGGATGGATGCCGCTCATTCGCGGAACCGAAACAAAGCGCCGCAAAAAGCCTTCCACGGCAGGGCCCGGCCAGGCGCAAGGCCATTTGCGGCCATGTGAGAACGTTTCCCGAACATCTTTGAACGCCCGCGCCTCCGCTGGTCGCTTCACGGCCTCGGTGCCGTACACTAGGCGCGTGGCCTGTCGTGGGGACGGCAGGCGCATGTCGCCGAGGAGGGGCCGCGGGCGCAGGGCGTCCGCGGGCAGTGCTCCTCGCCGCCGCACACCGGATTTCAGCACGCCCCCACAAGAGGGGGTGCGCGTGATGTGATGGAGAGGAGCATTCATGCAGTATTCGTCAGATGTGGAGAAGATGTGCCCCGTGACCAAGGGCGCATACCACGGGCCCGCGCCCATTCCCGAGGAGGGTCAGTGGATTCAGGCCAAGCAGCTTGAGGACATCTCCGGCTACACCCACGGTGTCGGCTGGTGCGCGCCGCAGCAGGGCGCCTGCAAGCTCAGCCTCAACGTCAAGAAGGGCATCATCGAGGAGGCCCTCGTCGAGACCCTAGGCTGCTCGGGCATGACCCACTCCGCCGCCATGGCCGCCGAGATCCTGCCCAAGAAGACCATCCTCGAGGCCCTCAACACCGACCTCGTCTGCGACGCCATCAACGTCGCCATGCGCGAGCTGTTCCTGCAGATCGTCTACGGCCGCACCCAGACCGCCTTCTCCGAGGACGGCCTGCCCATCGGCGCCGGCCTCGACGACCTCGGCAAGGGCCTGCGCTCCATGCTCGGCACCACCTATGGCACCGCTGCCAAGGGGGCCCGCTACCTCGAGCTCGCCCAGGGCTACATCACCCAGCTCGCCCTCAACGAGGACAACGAGATCATCGGGTTCGAGTTCCTCAACCTCGGCAAGTTCATGGACGACGTCAAGAAGGGCGTCGACGCCAACGAGGCCATCAAGGCGTCCACCGGCCGCTACGGCCAGTGGGATGCCCCCGCCAAGACCATCGACCCCCGCAAGGAATAGAGAAAGGAGCTGAGCTTAATGGCAGTCACGTTCGAAGGCTACGAGCGCCGCATCGACAAGATCAACAAGACGCTCGCTGAGTATGGTATCGCTGACCTCGAGGAAGCCCTCAAGATCTGCACCGACCTGGGATTCAACCCCTATGACATCACCGAGGACATCCAGTCCATCGCGTTCGAGAACGCCAAGTGGGCCTACATTCTCGGCTGCGCCATCGCCGTCAAGAAGGGCGCCAAGAACGCCTCTGAGGCCGCCGCCGCCATCGGCATCGGCCTGCAGGCCTTCTGCGTCCCCGGCTCCGTCGCGGAGGATCGCAAGGTCGGCCTGGGCCACGGCAACCTGGGCGCCATGCTGCTCGGCGAGGACACCGAGTGCTTCGCCTTCCTCGCTGGCCACGAGTCCTTCGCGGCCGCCGAGGGCGCCATCGGCATCGCCAACAACGCCAACAAGGCCCGCAAGAAGCCGCTGCGCGTCATCCTGAACGGGCTGGGCAAGGACGCCGCCCAGATCATCGCCCGCATCAACGGCTTCACCTACGTCCAGACCAAGTTCGACTACTTCACCGGCGAGCTCGAGGTCGTACGGACCACCCCGTACTCCGACAGCCCGCGCGCCAAGGTCAACTGCTACGGTGCCGACGACGTACGCGAGGGCGTCGCCATCATGTGGCACGAGAACGCCGACATCTCCATCACCGGCAACTCGACCAACCCGACCCGCTTCCAGCACCCCGTGGCCGGCACCTACTTCAAGGAGCGCGTGCTGGACGGCAAGAAGTACTTCTCCGTCGCCTCCGGCGGCGGCACCGGCCGCACCCTGCATCCGGACAACATGCATGCCGGTCCCGCCTCCTATGGCATGACCGACACCATGGGCCGCATGCACTCCAGCGCCCAGTTCGCCGGCTCCTCCTCCGTGCCCGCCCACGTTGACATGATGGGCCTCATCGGCATGGGCAACAACCCGATGGTCGGCTGCACCGTCGCGTGCGCCGTCGCCGTCGAGGAGGCGCTCGCCAAGTAAGGTAGCTGTTCCTCCTGTGGTACCCTGGCCCGCTGCCCTTGCCGGCAGCGGGCCTTCTCATGCGGGCCGGTGGGGATAGCGACCAAGCAGGGTCCCATCGGAGAGGGATCGGAAGGCGTGTGGGTCTCGGGACGGTCGGGGGCAGGGGCTCGCACGCCACCGTGCCAGCGTGGCGCCATGCCCAGCCCGCCCTAGCAGGGCTGCGAGAACAGGCGGCGATAGAGCTCCAGCTCCCCGGGCGTGTCGATGCTGGACGCGAACGAGACGCTCCCCTGCCTGTCCTCGTCGCACAGCAGTCCTCCCTGCCCGAGGAGGCGCCTCAGCTGACGGGCGGTTCCCGCTCCCCCGTCAAAGAGGCGCACGTCGCCCAGCACCTGCGCGATCTGCCTGCGCACGAAGGGATAGTGCGTGCAGCCCAGCACCACGCGGTCGACCTTGCCGCGATACGGGCCGATCAGGCTCTCCAGCAGCTCGATCACGTCGGGGGCGTCCAGGTTCCCCCGCTCCACGCGTTCCACGAGCCCGTTGCAGGCGACCGTCTCGACCTCCGTCCCCTCTGCCCAGCGGTCGCTCAGGCGGTGGAACTTGTCGAGCGCGAGGGTCACCTCGGTCGCCATGACCAGGATCCTGCCCGTGCCGGACGCGAGCACGGCAGGCTTCAGGGCCGGCTCGACCCCCACGATCGGCAGGTCGGGATAGGTGGCGCGCAGCTGTGGCGCAGCCGCGCTCGTGGCGGTGTTACAGGCGATGACCAACGCCTTCGCCCCATCGGCGATCATGCGGTCGGCTATCGCGCACGAAAGCTCGTATATCTCGGAAGGGGCCTTCGCCCCATAGGGCGCATGGGCCGAGTCGCCAAAGAACCGAAAGTCCTCGGAGGGCAGCTCCCTCACAAGATGCCTGAGCACGCTGATGCCCCCGACGCCGGAGTCGAAGACCCCGGTGAACCTCGCGCACGGACCTCCCGCACCCTCTGCCATGCCGCACCTCCCACAAAGCCGCGCCAAGCTACCACCCTAGGGTAGCAGCCCATGCCCTGCGCCGCGAGAGCGACACGTGCGAGCGGAGCGCCCGCATGGCCGCCCTGTTGGGCAGGGGGGCTGCTATGGTCACGTGCCCCAGCGCGTCCACGTCGATGCGGATGGTCGCCCTGTGGGCAGGGCTGCTATGCTGGACGGACCACCACTACCACCGAGGAGGGTCCGTGGCCGTCTCGTCGTACAAGGCAAAGCAGATGATCGTCATGCGCCGTGACCTGAGGATGCGCAAGGGCAAGATCGCCGCCCAGGCGGGTCATGCCTGCGTCGAGGCGGTGCTCGTGGCCCTGGCGCGCGAGGGGCGGCTCGACCAGGTGCGTCTCGCACAGGGCGGCGGATGGGTCTACCTCGACGAGGGGACCACGCCCCCCACTCCCCTGTCCGACTGGTTCAGCGCAGGTGTGGCAAAGGTCTGCGTGTACGTCGACTCCGAGGAGGCGCTGCTCGACCTCGCGGCGCGTGGTCGCGAGCTCGGGTTTGCCTACGCGCTCGTGCACGACGCCGGGCTCACGGAGTTTCACGGGGAGCCCACCTACACCTGCCTGGCCTTCGAGCCGCTGCGTGCCGACCAGATAGATCCGCTCACCGGCGAGCTGCCCCTGTACTGACCGCCTGCCGGCCCGGTCCCACGCGGGGCACCGTTGGCGTACGTGTCCTGTCACGGGCGCGTCCCGTCGCGCCCGAGGTCATCCTTCACGCAGGCGAAACATCGGACGGGTACCATCAGGGGCACACGGGCAGTCCGAAGGGGGTTGACATGAGGATCAGCGACATCCTGGCACGCCGCCAGTCCTTCTCGTTCGAGATCTTCCCGCCCAAAGGCGACATGTCGGTCGACCAGGCCGCGCAGGTGTCCACCGAGCTCTGCGAGAACCACCCCGACTGGATCAGCGTGACCTTCTCCGCCGGCGGGTCGGGAAACTCCGAGCGCACCGCCGACATCGGCCGCCGCATCGAGCGGGGGGTGGGCACCACGGCCCTCGCGCACCTCACCTGCCTGGGCTCGTCTCGCTCCGACATCGACGCCTACGTGCGGCGCCTGCACTCGGCAGGCATCGAGAACGTGCTGGCGCTGCGCGGGGACCACGCCCCTGGCCGCGAGGCCATCGACTTCACCTACGCGTCCGACCTGATCCCCTACCTCAAGGACGCGGGCCTGTGCGTGGGCGGTGCCTGCTACCCCGAGGGCCACGTGGAGTGCGAGAGCCTCGAGGCCGACCTCGAGCACCTCAAGCTGAAGGTGGACGCCGGCACCGACTTCCTGGTGACCCAGCTCTTCTTCGACAACGAGGACTTCTACCGCTTTCGCGAGCGGTGCGACCGCAAGCGCATCAAGGTGCCCATCGTCTGCGGCATCATGCCCTTCACCAGCACCAGACAGCTGCAGCGCATGGCCTTCAACTGCGGCGCCTCGATTCCGGCGCGCGTGGTCAAGCGCCTCGTGGCCGCTGGCGACGACGTGCGCGCGCAGTTTGACGCGGGGGTGCGCTATGCCTGCGAGCAGGTGCGCGACCTCGCGGCGAACGGCGTGGACGGCATCCACATCTACAGCATGAACCGGCCCGAGATCGGCCGCGCGGTGCACGACGCGCTTGCCGACTGCGGCTACCTGCGTGCGTGACGCGAGGCCCCGATGACCGCCAGGCTGCGCGTCGCGCGCGAGACCTACGACATACGTGACATCGACCGCGCCGAGGTCCTTCGCTACCTCGGCTACCACGGGCAGGAGCTCACCGGCGAGCTCGACGCGCGCATCGACGCCCTGGTGGGGCGCTGCCTCGCCTGTGCCCGGCCGCGCGCCGCCATCGCCGCCTTCCCCGTCAGGGAGACGCGCCCCGACGCCGTCGTGCTCGATGGGTGCGCGTTGTCCCTCACAGGGCACGACATCGCGACTCACCTCGCCGACGCCACCGAGGTGGTGCTCCTCGCTGCGACCCTCGGCGCCGATGTCGACCGCGAGCTGCGGCGCCTCTCCCTGACCGATGCCCTGGGGCAGGTCATCCTCGACTCGGCGGCCACCGCGCTCGCCGAGCGGGCCGCCGACGCGGCAGAGGCGCATGCTCGCGCCTACGCCGCCGACCAGGGCAGCTTCGCTAGCCGGCGCTTCTCCCCCGGCTACGGGGACCTGCCGCTCTCGGTGCAGCCAGCCTTCCTCGCCACGCTTGACGCCACCCGCCAGCTGGGCATCACCCTCACGCCCTCGCACCTGATGGTGCCCACCAAGAGCGTCACCGCCATCGTGGGGATACATCCCACGCCCCAGCCGGGGCTCGAGTCGTCGTGCACCACCTGCCCGCTCTCCGACTTCTGCAGCATCAGACGAACAGGAAGGACCTGCCGTGGCTAGCGCATCGGTTGCGACCGTCACCCCTCAGGGCCATCGGGCGACCCGCTCGCCGCGCGTGCGTGACGAGCGCCTCGCGCGGGTCCTCGCAGGCAAGGACTTCCTGCTCCTTGACGGCGCCATGGGCACGCAGCTGCAGGAGCGCGGGCTCGCCGCCGGCGAGATCCCCGAGCTGCTCTGCCTCACCAACCCCGAGGAGATCACCGCGATCCACGCGGCCTATGTGGCTGCCGGATCGGATGTCGTGACCACCAACACGTTCGGGGCCAACCGAGGCAAGCTCGGCGGGACGGCGGGCGTCGAGGAGGTCTTTGCCGCGGCCACGGCCTGCGCGCGCGCAGCGGGGGCCCGCTACGTCGCCGCGGACATCGGCCCCACCGGCGCGCTGTTGCAGCCCATGGGCACGCTCTCCTTCGACGAGGCCTACGAGCTCTTCGCCGAGCAGGTGCGCGCCGCCGACGCCGCGGGTGCCGACCTCCTCGTCATCGAGACGATGGCCGACCTGGCCGAGGCGAAGGCCGCCCTGCTTGCCGCGAAGGAGAACTCGGACCTCCCCGCCTTCGTGACGATGACCTTCGACGAGGACGGACGCACCTTTCTGGGCACCACGCCCGAGGTCGCAGCCGTCACGCTCGACGCGCTGGGCGCCGACGTGGTGGGCATCAACTGCTCGCTGGGTCCCTCCGACGTGACCCCGCTCGTGGAGCGCATGCTCCCCTGGGTGGGCTGTCCTGTGATGGTGCAGGCCAACGCCGGCCTGCCGCACGTGGAGGACGGCCGCACGCTCTACTCCATCGGACCGGACGAGTACTGCGAGGCCGTGGCACGCATGCTCGACGCCGGCGTCACCGTGATCGGTGGCTGCTGCGGCACCTCGCCCGCGTTCATCGCCGGCGAGAGGGCGCTGCTCGAGGGGCGTCGCGTCGCGAGGCGCAGGCCACGCGACGACTTCGCCGTCACCAGCGCGCAGCAGCTCACTGCCATCCCCACCGGTTATGTGGGGGTCATCGGCGAACGCATCAACCCCACCGGCAAGAGGCTCCTCAGGGAGGCGCTGCGCTCGGGCAATCACGACTACGTGATGGGCGAGGCCATCAGCCAGACGAGTGCGGGCGCCCAGATCCTGGACGTCAACGCCGGGCTGCCCGAGATCGACGAGCGTGCCACCCTCGTGCGGCTGGTGTCCGAGCTGCAGGGTGTGACCACCCTGCCGCTGCAGATCGACTCGTCGGACCCGCTTGCCGTGGAGGCCGCCGTCCGCCTGTATCCCGGCAAGCCCGTCATCAACTCCACCAACGGCACGCAGGAGGCGCTCGACGCGGTGCTGCCCATCGCCAGGCACTACGGGTGCGCCGTCGTGGGCCTCACGCTCGACGAGGGGGGCATCCCCACGACGGCGGAGGGCCGCCTGTCGGTGGCGCGCCGCATCGTGGCCGCCTGCGACGAGCTGGGCATCCCACGTCGCGACGTGATCATCGACTGCCTGGCCATGGCGGCCTCGACCGACCAACGCGCACCCCGAGCCATCCTCGATGGCATCAGCCTGGTCAAGAGGGAGCTGCCCGGCGTGCGCTGCGTGCTGGGCGTCTCCAACATCAGCTTCGGCCTGCCCTTCCGCCCGCTGGTCAACGCCACCTTCCTGGCAGCCGCCCTCTCCGCCGGACTCGACCTGGCCATCGTGAACCCCATGAGCGACCGCCTCATGGACGTCATCAACTCGTGGCGCGTGCTCTCGGGGGAGGACATGGGCGCGCGGGCCTACCTCTCCTCCTACGCAGGCCGCTCCGACTCCCCCGCGAGTGCCAGCCCGACGGCGAACGCAACCTCCGACCTCGGGGAGCAGGCACCGGCTGACACCACGCCCGAAGGCCAGGTGCGCGACCTGGTGCTCGCTGGCCGCAAGGATCCCGTGCCCGATGCCGTGCGCGTCATTCTCGCCGACGCCGAGGCGGGCCACGACGCCCTGTACGTGATCAACGAGGTGCTCGTCCCCGCCCTCGACGAGGTGGGGGCGCGCTTCGAGCGGGGCACGTTCTTCCTGCCGCAGCTCATGGCCTCGGCCGAGGCGGCAAAGGCGGGGTTCTCCGTGCTCAGGGAAGGTGCTGGCTCGTCTGGGGTGCCCAGCAAGGGAACGGTCGCGCTGGCCACCGTCAGGGGGGACATCCACGACATCGGCAAGAACATCGTGCGCATGCTGCTGGAGAACTATGGCTATGAGGTCATCGACCTCGGGCGCGACGTCGACCCGCAGACGTTTGCGAGCTGCGTGGTGGAGCACCACATCGAGCTCGCCGGACTGTCGGCGCTCATGACCACCACCGTGCCCGCCATGGCCGAGACCATCGAGCTGCTGCATGAGCAGGCGCCCTGGTGCAAGGTCATCGTGGGCGGCGCGGTGCTCAACCCCGAGTACGCTCAGATGGTCGGCGCCGACTTCTACGCGAAGGACGCCAGCGAGAGCGCTCGGATCGCTGGCGAGGTGCTGGGATAAACCCGACCCACCTACTATCGTCAATCTCGTTTGCAAAACGTGGGAAGACGCCTCGCACATTGACGATAGTAGGTAGGTCGGGTCAGTACGCGGCCGCGCGCACGGCATTTTCTGTTCTTCATGTGAAGGCACCCTGGGCTAGCGCCGCCCATCCCATTGCGCCATACGCCGTGTCCTGCGCTTTGTTGAAAATTTCCTGCACTCTGCGACCTCGAGCGTAGCTTCGTGCAACTTGGCATCGGGACAATGGGCGCATGCCTCTGTTTCTTGGACATGCCACCGCCGAGCTCGTGCTGGACAAGCCGTGGGTCGAGTCTCTGTCTCCCGCAGCCGACCAGATGCTGGAGCACTGTGCGGCGAGCCGCATCGAGCTGTCTCGTCTTGACCTCCAGCCGCTCGAGGGCACCCCCCTTCCCTATGACGTCCTCGTCTCCTCGCCACAGGAAGCGCGCACGTGGGGCGGCGTTCGATGCCATCTGTGCAGGGCGCCTCTGCCGCTGGGATCCTTCCTCGAGATCTCTCCCGAGCTGTTTGTGGCCTCTCCCGCCCTCACCTTCGTGCAGCGCGCAGCCAAGCTGTCGCTGGCACAGACCGTAGCCTTGGGCGCGCGGCTGTGCGGCACGTTCGCGCTCGACAGGGATAGCGGCAGCGGCGTGAGGGAGAGGGCTCCCCTCGCCACGCCCGACGACCTGCAGCTGTACGTCAATCACTGCCAGCATGTCAGCGGCATCAAGCGAGCCCGTCGTGCACTGCCCCTCATCCTGCCAAACGCCGCCTCTCCAATGGAGGCCATCACGGCACTGGTGTATTGCCTTCCACCGAGACACGGGGGGTTTGGGTTCCCCGTACCTCAGCTGAACTATGAGCAGACCCTTCGCCCAAGCGCCCAACGCCTCGTCGGAAAGGACTGCATCCGTATCGACGTCTACTGGAGCGACCATCAGTTTGGCCTCGAATACCAGGGCAAGTTCGCCCACAGCTCCCATACCAGCATCGCTGCCGACATCGCACGACAGCTCGCGGCGGAGCAGATGGGTATCGAGCTGCAGATGCTGACCATAGAGCAAATTCGCGACCAGGGGCAGCGTCTGGCCATCGCTCGCAAGATCGCCTGCAGGCTCGGCGCGCAGATTCCGGCTGGCAGGACGTTCCTCGTGGCCAACCAACGCCTCGTAGACGAGCTTCTCTGTTCCCTACCCACCTAATATCGTCAATCTTGTTTGCAAAACGTGGGAAGATGCCTCGCATATTGACGATAGTAGGTGGGTAGGGAAAACACATGGCCTGTCTGGGGCATATGAGCCGAGAGCTCGCCACGCACATCTGTGCCAATCGGGACTTCGGCAGGGGCAAGGGATGCCAGACGTGGCAGGCTGAGCACCCTGCCCGGACATGGGCATCGGTGGCAGCTGACTCCACAACGACGAGAACTCTCTTCCCGACAAGGACGGACGTCGATGGATCAAGCGTGACATCGACTACACTGGAAGTCACCGAGGTGCGGAGCGCATCGTCTTCCCCAACGACGGTCTGATCTCCCACACCGACGACCACTGTCAGACCTTTGAGCAGCTGTGCGAGACGGGAGCAACCATGGCCAATCACCTGCGCATGAGCGACGTCTATGAGATCCCTGTCGACGAGCGCGACCTGCTCGACATAGGCACCGTGCACGACTACCTCCGCATGACGCTAGGATTTCCCGCGCACTACGGCAAGGACCTCTCCGCGCTGCACGACTGCTTGGGCGCCATCAGCGAGCCCACGCGTCTCTACGTGATGCGCGACGCCGCCATGGCCCCCGACAGCGAATACGCCGAGCAGATGGATCGCCTGTGCATGGTGCTGCTGCGTGCCGCGCGCGAGAACCCGCAGCTCTCGGTCACCATCGGCACCATACGCTGGCCCGAGGGGGCGTGATGCCGCATGATGCGAAGCGTGCTCATCAAGGACACCACGCGCGAGGAGCGCATCCGCATCGTCGCGCAGGGACTCGACTGGTGCGGGGATTCGAGCTGTGACCAGTGCAGCGGCTGCAGCCTGGGCGTGGGGGCTATCGAGAAGATGTACCAGCCCTACATCGACGGCACGCTCGAGCTGGCTGAGATCAACATGCTCCATGCGGCGACCACGTACACTCACGGCTGACGCCGACGGCCTGTCCCCGGGTCCGCCCCCGGCCCACGAGCCCATGAGGGCGCTCCCCGGGCCGCCACACATCGCCCACATACCGCACACGTATACTTCTGGGCATACGTGGCTGGCGTTCTCCGGCTCGAACCCATCCGAGGAGGGCATTGCATGAGCAACCAGAAGGCACCCCAGGACACCTGCGTCCTCGTCACCGGCGGCGCCGGCTTCATCGGCAGCCACACGGTCGTCAAGCTGCTCGAGGGCGGCTACCAGGTGGTCATCGTCGACGACCTGTCCAACGCCTCCGAGAGGGTGCTCGACCGCATCGACCGGATCGTGGGGGAGGATGCCTCAAGCCGCCTCTCGTTCTACCGTGCCGACGTCAACGACCGCGAGGCGCTCGACGTCATCTTCGACGAGAACCCCATCGACCGCGTGATCCACTTCGCCGGCTTCAAGGCCGTGGGCGAGAGCGTGTCCAAGCCCATCGAGTACTACTCCAACAACATCGGCAGCACGCTCACGCTGGTCGATGTCATGCGCGACCACGGCTGCAAGAGCATCGTCTTCTCCAGCTCAGCCACCGTGTACGGCGATCCCGACGCGCTGCCCCTCACCGAGCAGAGCCCCAAGAAGCCGGCCACCAACCCCTATGGCTGGACCAAGTGGATGATCGAGGAGATCCTGGGCAGCCTGCACACGGCCGATCCCGCGTGGAACGTCGTGCTGCTGCGCTACTTCAACCCCATCGGCGCCCACCCGTCGGGACTCATGGGCGAGGATCCCAAGGGCATCCCCAACAACCTGCTGCCCTACGTGGCACAGGTGGCCGTGGGCAGGCGCGACCGCGTGCACGTCTTCGGCGACGACTACGACACCCCCGACGGCACGGGCGTGCGCGACTACATCCACGTGATGGACCTCGCCGCCGGCCATGTGGCCGCACTCGCCTGGATGGATGGGCGCACGGGCGTGGAGGTCTTCAACCTGGGCACCGGCAACGGCACCTCGGTGCTCGAGATCATCGAGGCCTTCTCCGCCGCCTGCGGCAGGGAGCTGCCCTACGTGATCGAGCCGCGCCGGCCGGGCGACGTCACCGCCAACTACGCCGACTGCGCCAAGGCACGGCGCGAGATGGGCTGGGAGGCCCAGTTTGGCATCGCCGACATGTGCCGCGACTCCTGGACGTGGCAGTCGCACAATCCCAACGGCTACGAGGGCTAGCCGTGAGCACCACCAGCGACCACGGGCGCCTGTTCGTCGCGTACCTCGCCGAGAAGCGCCCTGTGATCGAGGCCTATCTCGCCGAGCACGCGCCAAGGCCCCTCGCCGACGAGATGGCCTATGCCGACCTCGAGCGCTATGCCTACGCCCCCTTCCGCCGCTTCACCGCAAGTGGCGGCAAGCGCACCCGACCGACGCTCGCGCTCCTCGGCTGCGAGGCCGTGGGCGCAGATGCCGACAGGGCGCTCTCGAGCGCCGTGGCCATCGAGGACTTCCAGTCTGCCGCCCTCATCCATGATGACATCGCCGACAAGGGGGAGCTCCGCCGCGGCGAACCCTGCACCTACCTCACAGAGGGGGTCGGCGTGGCCATCAACATAGGCGACCTCGGCATCGTGCGCACCTTTGCCGGGGTGCTCGGCGACGATGCCCTCGACGACGCCACCAAGCTGCGCGTGCTCGACGAGCTCGCGCAGATGGAGCAGCGCACCGTGGAGGGACAGGCGCTCGACCTTGGCTGGGTGCGTGACGGACGCTGGGACGTGAGCACGGCTGACTACCTCTGCATGGCAAGCCACAAGACCGCGTTCTACTCCGCGTCCTCCCCACTCTCGATCGGTGCCATCTGCGGCGGCGGCTCGGACGGGCAGGTCGAGGCGCTCGGATCCTTTGGCATCGACGCCGGGCTCGCGTTCCAGCTCCAAGACGACCTGCTCAACCTCGTGGGCGATGCCGAGGCGCAGGGCAAGGACTTCAGGACCGACATCACCGAGGGCAAGCGCACGATGGTCGTGACGTGGTCCCTCGAGCATCTCGAGGGCCGCGAGCACGACGAGCTTGTCTCCATCCTCTCGGCGCACGCCACCGACCAGGGGCAGATCGCCCATGCGGTCGACCTCATGCGGGGCTGTGGCGCCATCGACGCCGTGCGCGGCTATGCCCACAGCCTCGCATGTCACGCGAAGGGAGAGCTCGCCGGCATGGACTTCGAGGATCGTGCCGCCGCCGTGCTTGATTCTATGGCAGACTTCTTTGTGGAGCGCACGGGCTAGCCCGGCGCACGCGAACGAGGAGAGGGACATGAGGCCTATCAAGGAAGGCGCGACCGGCGCCGCAGTCGAGGACATCCAGGCGCGGCTTGCCACGCTTGGCTACGAGACGGACGAGGCGGAGCACCTCGCGCAGACCTTTGGCCCGTCGACGGCGACGGCCGTCGCGCGCTTCCGGCTCGACCACGGGCTCCCACTGGGTGCCGAGGTGGACACCGCCACGTGGTCGATCCTGGTCGACGAGGGGTATCGCATGGGTGATCGCACCCTCTACCTGCGCCTTCCCAACTTCCACGGAGCCGATGTGCGACAGCTGCAGAAGTGCCTGAACATCCTGGGCTTCTCGTGCGGCGAGCCGGATGGCTACTATGGCGTGTACACCGAGGCAGCCGTCAAGCAGTTCCAGGAGAGCCAGGGCCAGCTGGCCGACGGCATGGCCTTCCCCGACACCTTCGACGCCATCGAACGCCTGCACCATGTGTGGGACGGCAAGCCCGCCGCCGGCCCCCATCCCATGGGCGGCATGGGCTTCGCCCGCGCCGCCGGGGTACTCGAGCACATGCAGATCTCGATGACCGCCGAGGATCCCATCTCGCGCAACATAGCTGGGCGCATCTGGAACCTCGCGTCGGCGACCACCGACAAGAACGGGCTCGACCTGGTGAGCGAGACCGAGCAGTCGCGCGAGGGCGACCAGCTGGTGCTCGTGCTCGCCACCACGCCGCTCGAGGGCAGGTCCAAGACGCCCAACCTCACCACCGACGACATCGACACGCTCCCCCGACGCATCCGCACGGCCGTGGAGAGCTCGCGCCGCACGCCGCCGCTGGTACGCCTGGAGCTGCCCTTTGGCCTCGGCTACGACGGCACCTTCACCACGGGCGACGCGCAGACCTTCGCCGTGATGCTGCTGGACGCGATCTGCGCGGCCTTCGCATAGGAGACGGCCAGTGCGGGGGCGCCTCTCCTCCCCGCCACCCCCCGCATGCCTCACGGCGGGCGACCGCCCGAACACCCCCACGCGAAAGGCCAGACGCATGGCTGCGCCTGGCCTGTGCCCTTGTTGGCTGGAGCACTAGGATTCGAACCTAGGTTGGCGGCACCAAAAACCGCAGTCCTCACCACTGGACGATGCTCCAGTGCAGTCGCTGCGCTGGGATCCCAGCAACAAGGCGCGTTCAGTGTACACCACCCGGCCGCCTGACGTGGCGGTTGGGTGCCGCCATCCCCTCGAATCGCACGCCGCAAAAGATGCGCGCACAAGCTATGGGCTTCCGTTGCACACGCGAGTGGTAGGTGATCACCGCCCAACGGTTGCGATACTATAGGGGCCGTGCCGAGCAAGGCACCACACTACGGGATAGTCGATCCATCTGGAGGATCAGTATGCCAATGACCGCGATCGTCCTCGCCGCTGGCGAGGGAACGCGCATGAAGTCCCGTCACCCCAAGGTCACCCACAAGCTACTCGACAAGCCACTCGTCTGGTGGCCCGTCAACGCCGCCCGCGAGGCCGGCGCCGACCGCATCGTGGTAGTCGTCGGGCACGGGGCGCACGAGGTTCGTGCCATCTTTGCCAACGATCCCGACGTCGAGTGCGTCGATCAGACCGAGCGCCTGGGCACCGGACACGCCCTGATGTGCGTGCGCGACGCCCTGGGCGACTTCCACGGCCCCACCGTGGTCCTCTACGGCGACACCCCGCTCATGCGCGCCGAGACCATCGGCAACCTCGTCGAGCACACCAAGGCCGGTCACCACGCCTGCACCGTGCTCACCATGTGCCCCGACGATCCCACGGGATACGGTCGCATCAGGCGTGACGCCGACGGCAATGTGCTCGCCATCGTCGAGCACAAGGACTGCACGCCCCAGGAGCAGGCGAACCTCACCGAATGCAACTCGGGCATCTACTGCTTCTGCGGACGCCGCCTCAGCCAGCACATCGACAGGATCGGCAACGACAACGCCCAGGGGGAGTATTACCTCACCGACATGGTGGGCATCTACCGCGAGGTCGGCGAGCCGGTCTCCGCGCTCCTCGCCAGCGACGACTCCGAGCTGCTCGGCGTCAACTCCCGCGTGCAGCTCGCACAGGTCACCAAGATCATGCAGCGCCGCATCAACGAGAGACTCATGGACGGCGGCGTGACCATGCTCGACCCCGATCAGGTGTGGGTCGGTGCGCAGGTCAGCGTGGGAGCCGACAGCGAGCTCCTTCCCCAGACCATGCTCTGGGGCGACACCCGCGTCGGCCGTGACTGCGTGATCGGCCCCAACACCCGGCTGACCGACACCGTCGTAGCCGACTCCGCCCGCATCGAGGAGACCGTCGCCATCCAGGCCACCATTGACGCCGGGGTCACGGTCGGTCCGCGCGCCTACCTGCGTCCCGGTGCCCACCTGCTCGAGGGCGCGCACGTGGGCACCCATGTCGAGATCAAGAACTCCACCATCGGCCGGGGTTCCAAGGTGCCCCACCTCTCCTACATCGGTGACACCACCATGGGCGAGGGCGTCAACATCGGCGCAGGCTCCATCACCTGCAACTACGACGGCGTCCTCAAGCATCGCACCTCCATCGGGGACAATGCCTTCGTCGGATCCGACACCATGATGGTGGCCCCGCTCTCCATCGGCGCCGGTGCCCTGGTGGGGGCCTCGAGCTGCATCACGCGCGACGTGCCCGCAGGTGCGCTCGCCGTGGAGCGCAGCGAACAGGTCATGGTCGAGGGATACGCGGCCAAGAGGATGGAGCGGCTCAAGGGGCAGCGGGCACGAGGCGAGAAGGAGCAGGGGTAGATGTACAGAGATCTGAGCAAGCCACTCAACGTCGAGAAGGAAATCAAGCTCTACACCGGTACGGGCAGCCACGCCCTCGCCAAGAAGATCGCCACCAACCTCGGCCTCGAGATCAGCGGCCTCGAGCTGAGCAAGTTCGCCAACGGCGAGATCTACGCCCGCTTCGACGAGTCGGTGCGGGGCGACGAGGTCTTCATCATCCAGTCGATCGCGGGCGAGAACGTCAACGACCTGCTGATGGAGCTGCTCATCGCCACCGATGCCGCCAAGCGCGCGAGCGCCGCGAGCATCACCGCCGTCATCCCCCACTACGCCTATGCGCGCCAGGATCGCAAGGCCGCCTCGCGCGAGCCCATCACCGCACGCCTGGTGGCCAGCCTGCTCGAGTGCGCCGGCATCGACCGCGTCATCACGCTCGACCTGCACCAGGGCCAGATCCAGGGCTTCTTTGACATCCCCGTGACGCATCTCACGGCGCTTTACCTCTTTGGCGACTACTTCAAGGGCAAGCAGTTCGACTGGGAGGACACCGTGGTGGTATCCCCCGACGCCGGTCGTGCCAAGCATGCCAAGAAGCTCTCCGACTACCTGGGCTGCAACCTGGCCATCGCCCACAAGGGCCGCCCCCGGCACAACGTGGCCGAGGTCATGTCGCTCATCGGCGACATCAAGGGCAAGACCTGCATCATCAACGATGACATGATCGACACCGCCGGCACGCTCTGCGGCTCCATCAACGAGCTCAAGCGGCAGGGCGCGGGGGACATCTACGTGTGCGCCACCCACGGCATCTTCTCGGGCCCAGCCCTCACCCGCCTCCGGGAGGCCCCCATCGAGGAGTGCGTGGTCACCGATGCCATCCCCTGCTACATCGCGGACCGTCCCGGCTCCAAGATCAAGACGATCTCGGTGGCCGACGAGCTGGCCGAGGCCATCCACCACGTGTACGTGAACGAGCCCACCACCGCGATCTTCGGAGCCGACCTCAACCTGTAGGTGGATCCCACCTGCGGCGCACGACGCCCGGCAGGCCGTCCCCACGTGGGGGGCACGCTGTCACCCGCCTTCGCGCCCCATCGTCGATACAGACAAGGTATGACGTTCCGGGTATACATCTTCTTGCACATCGGCACCCTGTTGTGCAATCATTGACACCTACGGGAGTAGAGGGCCACGATCCGTCGTCTCACACGGGCAACCAGCTTCTCACCTGCATCGGTGCGGTGAGGGGACGGAGATGGGGCGCATGTGGCCAATCGCCTGATCATGGGCGCCGCAGCTTTACCAAGCGGAGGTCATTTTCATGTGATACTGAATCTTCTTTACAGAAGCTTCATGATCTTTCCTGTAGAATGTGTATCTGGAACTATGGCAGATGAGGAAGTAGAACATGCCGATCGTAATGCGACTTGACAGCGTCATGGCAGCGAGGAAGATCACCTCGACCGAACTCGCGGCTCGTGTGGGCACCTCGACCGTCAACCTGTCCAACATCAAGAATGGTAAGATCCGTGGTGTGCGCTTCTCTACGCTCGAAGCGCTGTGCCAGGTGCTCAACTGCAAGCCGGGCGACCTGATCGACTACGTCACCCCCGAGGAGGACGCGGCCCAGCGTCAGCTTGGCGAGATTCGCGAGCACAACTACTAGGATGAGACGCCGCCCTGAGCGGCCCCGCAGGACTGACCACAGCACCTCTGAGAGCTTCGCAACGCTGAGATGACAGGTCGGTCGGGCTTCTCCGATCGACCGCTCAGCAGGGAAAGCTTGTGTCAGCTCGTCGTCTCGCGTGGCGGACAGGAGGGTCCAGCCGCACGGGACGACGGGCTGATCCCCAAACCCCAGGTTCCCTGAACCCCAAACCCATAGGCCCTGACGGGTGGTGGCGCCCCTGGGCTCGCACGCGAAGGCCCCGCCGCAAGACAGCAGTCTCGCGGCGGGGCCGAGCCATCTAGGGCTTGGGGCGTGGCCCTGCGCGCCCGCAGCGTTCGGAGGGTCTTGGAGCCTCGAGCCTCGCGCTATCCGGCCAGCTTCTCGGTGATGTCCGCAGCGGCCTTCTTGCCGGCACCCATGGCCAGGATGACCGTCGCGGCACCGGTGACGATGTCGCCGCCGGCCCATATCTTGGGGTTGGTGGTCTGCCCCGTCTCCTCGTCGGCGACGATGTAGCCCCACTTGTTGAGTTCCATGCCACCGATCAGCTTGGCGAACGGATTGGCGTTGGTGCCGATCGCCGAGATGGCGACGTCGCAGGGAATCTCCTCGATGGCGCCTTCGATGGGCACGGGACGGCGCCGACCGGAGGTGTCGGGCTCGCCCAGCTCCATCCTCTGCACGCGGATGGCGCACACGTTGCCGTCCTCACCCGCGAGGAACTCGAGCGGCGAGACGAGCGGCATGACCTCGACGCCCTCGGCCTTGGCGTGATGCAGCTCGGCCTTGCGGCAGGGCATCTCCTCCTCGGTGCGACGATACGCGATGATGGCGCGATCGGCACCCAGGCGCTTGGCGGTGCGCACGGCATCCATGGCCACGTTGCCCCCGCCAAAGACGACGACGCTCTTGCCACGCTTGGTGGGCGTGTCGAACTCGGGGAAGCTGTTTGCCTTCATGAGGTTCACCCGGGTGAGGTACTCGTTGGCAAAGAACACGTTGGGAAGGTTCTCGCCCGGGATGTTGAGGAACTTGGGCAGTCCAGCGCCCGTTGCCACGTAGATGGCATCGAAGCCCTTCTCGCCCAGCAGCTCCTCGGCATCGGCCAGACGACCCATGACCGAGTTGTACTCGAACTTGACGCCCAGCTCCTTGAGGCCGTCGATCTCGCGCTTGACGACCGCCTTGGGCAGGCGGAACTCGGGGATGCCGTAGACGAGCACGCCGCCACCGGTCATGAAGGCCTCGAAGATGGTGACGTCGAAGCCGTTGCGGGCCAGCTCGCCGGCGCAGGCGATGCCTGAGGGGCCGGAGCCGATGACGGCGACCCGCTTGCCGCTCTTGGGCAGCATGTGCGGCGTCGAGGCAAGCTCGGGCCTGTCGCCCAGGAAGCGCTCCAGCTGCCCGATGGCCACCGGCTCGCCCTTGCGGCCACGGATGCACTTGCCCTCGCACTGGTTCTCCTGCGGGCACACGCGTCCGCAGATGGCAGGCAGCATCGAGCTCTCGCGGATGGTGTCGAGGGCGTGGCCGAACTCGCGATTGTAGATGTGGGTGATGAACAGGGGGATGTCGATGTTGACGGGGCAGCCGTCCACGCACAGGGGCCTCTTGCACCTCATGCAGCGCGAGGCCTCGGCGATGGCCATCTCCTCGGTGAAGCCCTTGTCCACAGGACGGAAGTCACAGGCTCGCTCGGCTGCCGGCTCCTCGTTGTCGGGAGTGCGCGGCAGCTTCATGTCGGCTATCCAGCGACCATTTACCTCTGGCATGCGCAGTTCGCCTCCTCATAGGCCTTGAGGGACTGGCCCTCCTCGGTGCGGTACGCGGCCTGACGGGCGCGCAGGTCGTTCCAATCGACCTTGGTGGCGTCGAAGTCGGGACCATCGACGCAGGCAAACTTGGTCTGGCCGTCGATCTCGACGCGGCAGCAGCCGCACATGCCCGTGCCGTCGACCATGATGGGGTTGAGGCTGGCGATGATCGGCGTGCCGAACTTCTGGGCCGTGAGCGTGGAGAACTTCATCATGGGAACAGGGCCGACGCAGAAGACGCGGTCGGCATCGCCGCCCTCGAGCAGGCGCTCGAGCGGGGCGGTGACGACGCCCTGCTCCCCATACGAACCGTCGTCGGTGGTGATGTGGAGGTGATCGTCGGGGAGGATGGACCTGAACTGATCCTCAAGCAGGAGCAGGTCCTTGGTGCGGGCTCCCATGATGACATGCACCTCATGGCCGGTGGCCACGAGCTGGCGTGCCACGGGGAAGGCGATGGCCAGGCCGACGCCGCCGCCGATGACGACCCACGTGCCCTCGCCCATCTCGGTGGGCACGCCCAGCGGGCCCACGACGTCCTGCAGGCTGTCACCCTCCTCATAGGTGCTGAGCATGGTGGTGGTCTTGCCGATCACCATGAAGATGAACTCGACCCAACCTTCCTCGGCGTTCCAGTCGGCAAAGGTGAACGGCACGCGCTCGCCGCGCTCGTTCGCGCGCACCATGAGGAACTGGCCCGCATGAGCGTGCTTGGCCATCTCAGGCGCCTCTATGCGAAACTTGAACACCTTCTCCGAGAACTGCGTCTTCTGGAGGATTTTGAACATCAACTAACTCCTCTCCGAGCATTCCTGTTCACGACACGGCGCACATGTGGCACGATGCCGATGCCCCGTTGGCCCGTGCGCCCCCGCACGGATGCCCAACATCACTTATTCTATCGGTTCTGCCGGTCCTGTCACCCGAGCAGTGGCAAACATGCGCAAAGTCGAGCGCTCAGTCACGGCATGCCCACGCTCGGGGCGCGGGGCCGACACGGACAGGGGGACTGTGCGACAATGGCGGTCGTCGGCCTGTCCGCATCGGTGATGGCAGGCGGTGCCGTTCGAGCGTGTGAGGAGGAGCGATGGCCCCTACGCCCAAGGAGGTGCGCATCGTCTGCGGGCTGGGCAACCCTGGCGCGGCGTATGCGCTCACCCGCCACAACGCGGGCTTCGCCACGGTGGACGCCCTTGCCGATCGCTTCGGCGTGCGGTACTGGAAGAGCGAGGCGGGCTGCGCGGTTGCCGTGGTCAAGACGCACTACGGCCTCGAGACGCGCGAGGTGATTCTTGCCAAGCCTCAAGGCTACATGAACACCAGCGGAGGGCCGCTCTCCAAGCTGGCGCGCGCACGCAGGGTGAGCCCAGCCGAGATCCTGGTGGTGCACGACGAGGTCGACCTGCCCCAAGGGCGCATCCAGGTGAGGTTCGGCGGTGGCCTCAACGCCCACAACGGCCTGCGCTCCATCGCCGACAAGCTGGGCACGCGCGACTTCTGCCGGGTGCGCTGCGGCATCGGTCGCCCGCCCGGGAAGATGAGCGTGGCCGACTACGCACTGCGCACGCTCAAGGGCGCCTTCGCCGAGGAGTTCCTGGTGATGGCGGGGCAGGCGGCAGATGTGGTGGAGGCCTGCCTGGAGGGCGGCGTGGCGAGCCAGCTGTGAGAGGCGGGCGCGACGGTGGCCCGACCGCGACGGTAACACACGCGCCCCCAATCCCGTGACACCGCCCGCTGCTCAGACACGTGTTCGATGGCGCACGCCAGCGAGAGGAGACCCATGGAGACCTACAAGAGGGAGTTCATCGAGTTCATGGTGGAGAGCGACGTGCTCACGTTCGGCGACTTCACCCTCAAGAGCGGCCGCAGGTCGCCCTTCTTCATGAACGCGGGGGCCTATGTGAGCGGCGGGCAGCTGAAGCGGCTGGGGCGCTACTACGCGCAGGCCATCCATGACCGCTTTGGTGACGACTTCGACGTGGTCTTCGGCCCCGCCTACAAGGGCATCCCCCTGGCCGTCGTCACAGCCATCGCGTATCACGACCTCTACGGCAAGGAGGTGCGCTACTGCTCCGACCGCAAGGAGGCCAAGGACCATGGCGCCGACAAGGGCCAGCTGCTGGGGGCCGAGCCTCACGACGGGGAGCGCGTGGTCATCGTCGAGGACGTGACCACCTCGGGCAAGTCGATCGACGAGACCTATCCCAAGCTGATGGCCGCCGCGGACGTACGGGTCGTGGGCCTGATGGTCTCGCTCGACCGCCAGGAGGTGGGCAAGGGCGGCACCAAGGCGGCCATCGACGAGGTGTCGGAGCGCTACGGCTTTCCCACGGCCGCCATCGTGAGCATGTCCGAGGTCGTCGAGGCGCTTGGGGGCACCGTCATCACGCCCGAGCTCGCGGTGGCCATCGAGGCCTACTACAAGCAGTATGGGGTCAGCGCGTAGTCCCTGCTAACGGGATACGGGAGGCGGCGCGGGGACGAGGGCGTCCCGCGCACCGCTCGTCCGATCGGCGTGACAGAGGGCTCAGCGATTTGCCTTGAGGAAGGCAAAGACCCTGGTGTTGTGCCGCTTGACGAAGGAGATGACCTGTCCCTCCCGATACGCCAACGCGGCGTTCTTGGTCCTCACGGGCACGAGCATCGCCTTCATCATCTTGCTGCGAGGGCGTGCCATCGTCACGGCGAGCTGTGCGCGCTCGCTGGTGATCATCCGCTCGATCTGCGCGATGCGCTCCTTGGGCGACAGCTGGCACGAGGGGTTGCACACGTTCTCGATGCAGCCTATGAGGCGCTCGATGTAGCGGCGCTGCACGACCTCCATGCTGGCGGCATCCCCGTCGAGGCCCCAGTGGCGATAGAGGTCGAGCATCCAGCCATGCTCCTCCTCGCGCTTCTCGTACATCTCGGGACGCCAGCGTGCCGTCTCCGACTCCGCGCGCTGCCTGATGAAGTGGTAGTAGGGCCGCTCGATGACCCCCACGCGCTCGACGTCGCGGATGTAGTCGAGCACGAAGGGGAAGTCGTCCCAGAAGGTGGTGCGGAAGCGAAGGCCCAGCGCCTCGATGCGCTCGCGCCGGAAGAGCTTGTTCCAGGGCGTGTAGAGCAGGTTCTGGTCGAACAGCTGCCAAGCAGCGGCGCGAAACTCCTGCTGGGTGGGATAGAGGGCGTTGGGGCGACTCTTGACCTCCGAGGAGTGCTCTCCCTCGTCGCCATAGTAGGTGTCGATGTAGAAGCCGGCGACCACCAGGTCGAGCATGCTGCGGCTGGCAAGCGAGACCATGTCCTCGAGCATGCGCGGCTCGGCCCAGTCGTCCGCGTCCATGAAGTACACGTAGGTCCCGCAGGCGCGGTCGAGCGCATGGTTGCGCGCCGCGGGGGCCCCACCGTTCTCGGTGTGGAACACGGAGATGCGATAGTCGCGCCCGGCGAGGCTGTCGAGGATCTGCCCCGTGCGATCCGTGGAGCCGTCGTTGACCACCAGCAGCTCGAAGTTTCGCAGCGTCTGGTTCTGCATGCTCTCGACGGCACGCCGCACGTACCCGTCCACGTTGTAGGCGGGCATGACAATCGAAACCAATGGCTGCACGGGCATCATACCTGTGGGCTCCAGACCGCGGCGTCGCTACCGAGAGAGGGGTGCCGGTACCAAAGAACGACCCATTCCCTCCGATTATGCCCTTGGCCCCCTATGCGCTTGTGAACGGTTGATGTGTGCCACAGGAATTCAGCAGATTCACAGACATGGCCCGTGGCGACGGATGGCAGCCACTGACACGGGACGCCCTACAGCACGATGCCCATCGCACCAGCCACAAGACCGCACGCCACGCCCACGGCGTACACGAAGGCCACGATCCCGACGTTCTGGCGCACGTCCGCGTTAGTGCGGAACAGCACCAGAAGGCCCATGCCCCCCGACACGAGCAGCCCCGCGAGCATGGCGCCGGTGGAGAGGGCGCCGTCCAGGAAGAGCTGGGATATCGCAACCGACGCGCCGCAGTTGGGTATCAGCCCGATCAGCGCCGCCAGGAAGGTGGCCCGTATCGGATGGCTGCTCAGGGCCTGTGCCAGGGCCTCCTGTCCCACGAGCTCGATCGCCAGGCCGAACGCCAGCGTGACCAGGAAGATGAAGAGCGTGACCTCGACCGTGTGCACCAGGGCGCTGCGCACGATATGCCACCAGCGCCCGTGCCCGCGGGCGCCATGGTCGTGGCCATGGTGGTGGCAGCCGCATGCGTCGGCCTGGGATCGCCCACGGGACCCCGCCTCGCCCTGCGCGGCATCGGCCTCGGTGCAGCGGCAGTGGGTCCGCTCGCAAAGCTCCGCGATGTGCGGGCGCCCGTCGCCCGCACGATGCAGCGCCCTGAGCGCGACATCCACCAGAAGGCCGACCACCATGCCGATGACCACCTTTGCCCCCACGATCGCACCAAGCCGTCCCGCCGCTGCCCCGTTTGCCACAAAGACGGGAATCAGCTCGTCGGAGGTGGAGAGGATGACCGCCACGAGGGTGCCCACCGTGATGACGCGACCAGAGTGCAGGGTGGCGGCCATGGCCGAGAACCCGCACTGCGGCAGGGCCCCGAGCAAGGCGCCGAGCACCGGGCCGCCCTTGTCGGCACGGGCGATCAGCCGCTCGGCACGGTCGGCCGTCCCGTGCTCGATCACCTCCATGGCGACGTAGGTGAGCAACAGGAAGGGAACGAGCTCGGCGGTGTCGAGCGCACTGTCGAGCAGGACGTCGGCTAGCAGCTCCAAGCGAACGACCTCCAGGCATGATGGGGACACGGGTTGTTGTAGCGTACCCAATCAGACGGCCCGTGCCCGCGTCTCCACAAAACTCCACGCGCCGACGGGATTTCGGGGTCGGGGCGACTGCCCCGCCGGGGACGCCCACGCGCCATGCGGGCTATTCCCAGGGGACGAGGAGCCCTTCGGGATAGCCGACTCCCGAGAGCGTCAGGCCCTCGGGCGGCGCCGTCATGCCTGCGGCCCTGCGGTCGCGTGCCGCGAGCACCTCCCCCACCCATGCGGGGTCACGGAGGCCTCGTCCGACCTCCACCAGCGTTCCCACCATGATGCGCACCATGTTGTGGAGAAAGGCGTTGCCCGCAACATCGATCGCGATGACAGGCTCACCCACCTCATGCGCGCGCGTGACGCGAACGTCGCTCAGCAGGCGGCTCGTGGAGCGCCCCTCCCCCTCCAGCATGAGTGCCGACGACACCTTGCAGAAGCTCCGGAAGTCATGCTCCCCTACCAGCAGCGAGGCGGCCTCGCCCATGGCGTCGACATCGAGGTCGCAGGCGGGCCGCAGCCACCAGGTGTGACCCCAGAGCAGCATCGGGCGGGGGCGCCCACAGGAGATGCGATAGCGATAGCTTCGGGCGGTCGCGTCAAAGCGGGCGGAGAAGCCGGCATCGGCGCGCAGCACCGCACGCACCGACATGTCATTGGGAACGAGCGCCGTCAGCGAGGCAAGGAGGCGCCTCCCCGACAGCTCGAGCTCGTCGCCATGCACCGGGACGCTCACGTGCTGTGCCACGGCATGCACCCCGGCATCGGTCCGTCCGGCGCAGGTCAGCTCGACCGGCCGGTGAAGCACGGTCTCGAGCGCGCGCCTCAGCTCGCCCGCGACGGTGCGGCGGCCCTCCTGCTCCGCGTAGCCCGAGAACGCGCCCCCACGATAGCCCAGAACGAGCACCAGGCTCGCCTCGCGCACCCCCTCACCCATCGCCTCACCTCTCCCCACGGTCGCCCGCGTCGCGCGGCGACCCGCCTTCCCGGCTAGCATGCGGCCACGACGGCCGCCAGGCAGAGTGTCACACCCAGCACAAGCCAGTCTCGCACGCCCATCCTGCCCTGTCGCGTGGTCATCGATCCCCGATACCCACGCAGGCGCATGCTGCGCGCCAGCGCGTCCGCCCGGTCGAAGAGCACGACCACCGCAGGCGCCAGCACGGCCACCCACGAGCGGAGCCTCCTGGGAGGGGAGCCGCCATCGAGGTGTGCCGCACGCGCACGCTGCGCGCGCTCGATGCGCCTGACCTCATCATACGCCTGCGGGATTAGGCAGACCGCCACCGAGACGGCCATGGTGACGTCGGCCACCGGGACGCCCCACCGCGCGAACGGCCGCACGAGGCGGCCCACCGCGTCACCCACGTCGGCCGACGAGAGCTCCGCGGACGCCACGAGGCCAAGGCTCACGAGCAGCACGATGCGCAGCGCCGCACGGGCCGCGAGCCATGCCCCCATGGCGCTGATCCCGATGGCGCCGAGGATCCGGACATCCCCCGTGCCGTCGACGCGCAGGAGGTTGGCCAGGGTCACCGCCACGAGCAGGGGAACGACGGGCAGCACGGCGCGCACCACACCCGCAGGGGAGACGCGCGCGCATGTGACGAGCAGCGCGACCGCCGCGATGGCCATGCCCATCCCAACGGGGCCATGGCACGCGAGCAGGGCGACAGTAAGCGCTAGGAGGCCCACGAGGCGCACGCGCACGTCGATGGCACCCATGCCGGGATCGTCGTCTTGGGTCCTCCCCTGCGCCGTCAGGGTCGCCACGAGGGCGTTGGGAGACGCATCCCCACCGTCGCCGCACAGCTCGACGATGTCATCCGCCCCATCCGCCCACTCCGCGGGATCATGCGTGATGACCAAAACGGGGCTGCCAGCCCTCACCAGCCCGCGGACGAGGTCGTGCAGCAGGGCACGTCCCTGCCCGTCGAGGCCGGCCGTCGGCTCGTCGAGCACGTAGGCGCCCGGACGCATCGCCACGATCGCCGCAAGGGCCACCCGGTGCCGCATGCCACCCGAGAGCGCCTGCGCATGCTGGTGCCAGCTGTCCTCGGGCACACCGAGGGCCGTCAGCGACGACGACACCCGCTCTCGCACCTCAGCCTCGGGCAGGCCCAAGTTGCGCGGGCCATAGGCGACGTCATCCCATGCGCTCGCCGCGAAGAGCTGGTCCTCGGGACGCTGGAACGCCAGGCCGACGGCACCGGGCCGCACCTCCGCAGGGCCGAGGAGCGCCCTGCCCGCGCGCGGCCTCGTCAGCCCTGCCAAGACCAGCGCGGCCGTCGTCTTGCCCGAGCCCGACGGCCCGCACAGGAGCACGAGCTCGCCCGGTCTCGCGGTCAGGCTCAGGGAGTCCAGGACGAGGCGGTCCCCATAGGAGACCGAGACGGCATCCAACGCAAGCGGCGCGGCCTCCTGCGAGGGCTCCGGCATCACGACCCCGATCGACGCCCGATCGACGCCGCCCGCCACGGCCTGCGCGTGGGCGTCGGAGCGCCACGCCGCCTCCGTGCCCTCCCACACGAGCGAGCCGTCGGACATGACGAGCACCCGGTCCGCGCCCCGCAGGTCGCGTGCGTCATGGGTCACCTGGAGCACACCGACGCCCAAGGACATCAGGCGCCCGACCACCTCGTGGACGCGCTCGCGCGAGGGTGCGTCGAGGTGCGCCCACGCCTCGTCGAGCACGAGGAACCGAGGGTGCGCCGCGATCGCCGCCGCGATCGCCACAAGCTGCAGCTGTCCTCCCGAGAGCTCGCTCGCCCGCCGCGCGCGCAGCGACTCGATGCCACAGAGGCGCAGCGCCTCGTCACGGCGCCTGACGACCTCAGCCTCGTCGAGCAGGAGGCAGCGCGGCGCAAAGGAGACCTCGTCGGACACCCGGCTGCTCGTGAGGCACTCGCGTGGGTCCTGCCCCACGAGGGCGATGGCGCCCGCGTCGCCCTCCATCGCGAGCGGGCGGCCGTCCAGCAGGACGCTGCCGCGGTCGGGCGACAGGTCGCCGCAGGCAAGGCGTGCCACGGTCGACTTCCCCGAGCCGTTGGCCCCCAGAAGGCACACGCGCTCCCCTGCGGCGACACGCAGCGACACGCCCGAGACCGCAGGCGTGTCGGTGCCACCGTAGCGATAGCGCACATCGCGCAGCTCGAGCATGTCCCCCCCCTCCCCCATGCGAAGGGGAGGCCTGGCAAAGCCATGGCCTCCCCTCCAGCGTCTGCGAATCGGCGTTTGGCGCGGGGACTACTCCCCAACCGCCTCCACCTTGGTCACGCCAGCGCCCTTGGGCGCGCAGGGCTCGGTGACGAGCTCGATGATGACGACCTCGGCGGCGTCGCCCTTGCGCGGGCCGAGCTTCATGATGCGGGTGTAGCCGCCGTTGCGATCGGCCCACATGCCCTGCGCGGCCTTCTCGAAGACCTCGCGGACGAGGTCCTTGTCGCCGACCTTGGCGAGCGCCAGGCGACGGGAGGCGAGGTCGCCCCGCTTGGCCCAGGTGATGACCCGGTCGACGTCGGGACGGATGGCCTTGGCGCGCGCGTCGAGGGTCTTGATGCGGTCGTTGGCGAGAAGGGCCTGGATGAGACTCTTCTTCATTGCCTTGGTGTGAGAGGCGTCAGTGCCAAGCTTCGTGCCCCTCTTCTTGTTGTGCCTCATGGTCTGTCTACTCCTAAGTTACGCGCGAGTGCCTAGGCCTTGAGCCCAAGGCCCATGGCCTCGAGCTTGTCCTTGACTTCCTCGATGGACTTCACGCCAAAGTTGCGGATGTTGAGCAGGTCGTTCTCGGAGAACTCGACGAGCTGGCGCACCGAGTGGATGCCCGCGCGCTTGAGGCAGTTGTAGGAGCGGACGGAGAGGTCCAGGTCCTCGATCTGCTTGTCAAGCTCGGTGTTGTCCTCCTCGACGCCCATGGCGAAGATCGAGGGCTCCTCCTGAGCCTCCTCCTCGTCGGCCAGGCCCATGAACGCGGTCATGTGCTGGTTGACGATGTTGGCCGCCTCGACGACCGCGTCGCGCGGCGACACGGAGCCGTCGGTCTCGACCTCGAGGATCAGGCGATCGTAGTCGGTGTGCTGGCCGACGCGGCACGGCTCGACGATCTTGGCGCAGCGACGCACCGGCGAGTAGAGCGAGTCGACGTGAATGAGACCGATGGGGTCTCCGTCGCGCTCGTTGCCATCACCGGAGACATAGCCGCGACCGGTGCCGATGCGCATCTGCATGGTGAGGTGGGCGCCCTCGCCCAGGGTGCAGACGACGTGGTCGGCATTGACCAGCTCGAAGTCGGACGGGATGTTGAAGTCCCCGCCGGTCACGCTGCAGGGCCCGTCGGCACTGATGGTGGCAACGCCCTCGTCGGCCGTGCCGTTTGAGCCAAACACCAGGCCCTTCACGTTGAGCACGATGTCGGTGACGTCCTCGAAGACGCCAGGGACGGTCGTGAACTCGTGCTGGACGCCATCGATCTGGATGGCCTCCACCGCAGCGCCCTCGAGCGACGAGAGCAGCACACGGCGCAGCGAGTTGCCGAGCGTGTCGCCGTAGCCGCGCTCCAGCGGCTCCGCGCTCACGCGGGCGAGGTTCTCGTTGACCTCCTCTACCGACACCTGCGGTCGGATGAATTCGGACATGAATACCTCCTACCGGTCCGGGCTTACTTGGAGTAGAGCTCGATGATGAGCTGGGGTTCGATGGTGCCGTCGGAGATCAGGTCGATCTGGTCACGGACGGGGAGCTGCAGGACGGTGCCGCGCAGCTTCTCGATGTCGACCTCAAGCCAGGCGGGAACGGCCATGTGCTCGGAGGAGATGAGGGCCTCCTTGATGGGAAGCAGGTCCCTGGCCTTCTCGGACACGGCCACGACGTCGCCGGCCTTCACGCGATAGGAGGGGATGTCGACGCGCGCGCCGTTGACGGTGATGTGGCCGTGGCGGACGGTCTGGCGGGCCTCCTTGCGGGTGCGGGCAAAGCCCAGGCGGAAGACGACGTTGTCGAGGCGGCTCTCGAGGATGACCATCAGGTTGGTGCCGGTGATGCCGCTCATCTTCTTCGCGGCCTCGTAGTAGCCGCGGAACTGGCGCTCGAGGACGCCGTAGATGAACTTGGCCTTCTGCTTCTCGCGAAGCTGTGCGCCATACTCGCTCTCCTGGCGGCGGCGACGCCTGGGCTGGCGGTTCGACTTCTTGTTGATGCCCAGGACGATCGGGTCGATGTCAAGGGACCTGCACCGCTTGAGGACAGGGGTCCTATCAACTGCCATGGTAATGATTCCTTCCTCGTGCTACACGCGACGGCGCTTCTTGGGGCGGCAGCCGTTGTGCGGGATGGGGGTCTTGTCCTGGATTCCGGAGACCTCGAGGCCGGCGGCCTGGAGGGAGCGGATGGCCGTCTCGCGCCCGGAGCCAGGGCCCTTCACGAAGACGGAGACCTTCTTCAGGCCGTGGTCCATGGCGGCCTTCGCGGCGGCCTCGGCGGCCAGCTGGGCGGCAAACGGCGTGGACTTGCGGGAGCCCTTGAAGCCGACGGTGCCACCCGACTGCCAGGAGATGACGTTGCCCTGCAGGTCGGTAATCGACACGATCGTGTTGTTGAACGTGGACTTGATGTGGGCCTGGCCCACGGCGATGTTCTTGCGCTCGCTGCGACGCACGCGCTGGACGCGCTGGCTCTTCTTCTGTGCCATGGTCTGCTCCTAGCCCCTCTTCCTTGCACCGATCTGGCGACGCTTGCCCTTGCGGGTGCGGGCGTTGGTGTGGGTGCGCTGGCCGTGGACGGGGAGGCCCTTGCGATGGCGCAGGCCACGGTAGCAGCCGATCTCCATCAGGCGGGCGGTGTTCTGGCGAACCTCGCGGCGGAGGTCGCCCTCGGTGATGTGGTGCTCGTGGATGTAGTCACGAAGGCGCGTGACATCATCCTCGGAGAGATCCTTGGACTTGATGGCAGGGTCGATGCCACACGCCTCGCAGATCTGCTTCGCGCTGGTGCGACCGATGCCGTACAGGTAGGTGAGTGCGATCTCCGTGCGCTTCTCGCGCGGCAGATCGACGCCGTTGATACGGGCCAACTTTGGTCTCCTTCCTTAGCCCTGACGCTGCTTGTGGCGCGGGTTCTCGCAGATGACGTAAACCTTGCCATGGCGACGGATGATCTTGCACTTGTCGCACATCTTCTTGACCGAAGGACGTACCTTCATCTGTCTTCCTTCCGGTAGTACCTCTACGTACTGGTAACACGGGTGGCGAACCAGGTGGAGCTGGCTCGCGCTATCTCTTCGCCCAGCCGCAGGCGTGAATATCCGACCCACATCCGCCACACGCGCGTGCGGACGGACGATGCCGTGCCGTTCCTACTTGTAGCGGTAGGTGATGCGCCCGCGCGTGAGGTCGTACGGGGAGATCTCGACCACCACGCGGTCACCGGGGAGAATGCGGATGTAGTTCATCCTGATCTTGCCCGAGATGGTGCAGAGGATGGTCTTGCCATTCTCGAGCTCGACGTTGAACATGGCATTGGGCAGGGGCTCGACGACCGTGCCCTCAAGCTCGATTGCATCCTGTTTGCTCACACAGACCTGCCTTCTACGCGCATTTCACAGCAGCTAATAATCTTATCCAAGACAACACCGGAAGTCCACATTGCATGGTATCCCCACATGTGGGCCTCGCGGGGTCACGCATCCCCGCGAGGCCGCTCGCTTGCATGGCGCTGTCCCAAAGGACGCTGAGGCCCAAGACAGGCGCTACTCCCCGCCCTGCATGGGACACCAAGGGCCCTCGTCATCCTGGGTCAGGATCTGTGGGCCGTCCTCCGTGATGGCGATGGTGTTTTCGTAGTGGGCCGACTGCAGGCCGTCATCGGTCACGACCGTCCAGCCGTTGGGAAGCACGTGGTTCTTGTAGGTGCCGAGCGTGATCATGGGCTCGATGGCGATGATCATGCCGACCTGCAGCTTGACGCCTCGGCCGCGCTTGCCGAAGTTGGGCACGTTGGGATCCTCGTGCATGGTGCGGCCCACGCCGTGCCCCACGTACTCGCGCACCACGCCGTAGCCATGCGACTCGGCCAGATGCTGCACGGCGTGGCCGATGTCACCGAGGTGGTTGCCGGGGACGGCCTGCTCGATGCCGGCCTCGAGGCAGTCCCTGGTCACCTCGCACAGGCCTCTCACCTCGGCGGACACCTCCCCCACATAGAACGTCCAGGCGTTGTCGCCCACCCAGCCGGCAACCGTGGCGCCCGTGTCGAAGGTGATGATGTCGCCCTCGTTGAGAAAGATCGTCGGGGAGGGAATGCCGTGCACGATCTCCTCGTTGATGGAGGAGCAGACGGATCCGGGAAACCCGCCGTACCCCTTGAAGGCGGGGGTGCCGCCATGGAGGCGGATGAAGCCCTCGACGGCGGAGTCGATCTCACGCGTCGAGATGCCGGGACGCACGAGGGAGCCGGCCAGGCGCAGCGCCGCCTTTGACAGCGAGCCCGCCTGCCCGTACTCCTCTATCTCGGCTGGTGTCTTGATGTGAATCATGGTGCCGTGACGCTTTCTCTCTCCTGTTGGCTGTGGTCAGGCGGAACGACCCCCATCGTTCCAAAGGTCGTGCGCCCCTGACAGTCGGTCGGGGCGCACGGCAACACCGGGGCGAAGCCTACCTCACAGGCCAAGTTCCCGCTTGACGTCCGCATAGACCTCGTCAACCGGGCGGTCGCCGTCGACCTTGATGAGGATGCCCTTGCCGCCATAGTACTCGACCAGCGGGGCGGTCTGGGCCTGGTAGGTGTCGAGACGCTTCTGGATGGTCTCGGGCTTGTCGTCGTCGCGCTGGTACATCTCGCCCTCGCAGCGCGGGCAGGCCTCGGTGCCGGCGGGGGCGGTGTAGCCGCAGCTGCGGCAGGTGCGACGAGAGCTCAGGCGCTCGACGATCACGGGAAACGCGACGTCGACAAGCAGCGCGCCGTCGAGCTTGACGCCCAGGCCCTCGAGCTCGGAGTCGAGTGTCACCGCCTGTGCGGTGTTGCGCGGGAAGCCATCGAGGATGAAGCCCCTCCTGGCATCATCTGCCTGCAGGCGCTCCTTGACGAGATCGATCACGAGCTGGTCGGGGACGAGCTTGCCCTCGTCCATGTAGGCCTTTGCCTGCCTGCCCAGCTTGCTCTGGGCCTTGACGGCCGCACGCAGCAGGTCGCCGGTGGAGATGTGGGCGACGCCGTAGTCGGCGACGAGCCTCTGGGCCTGGGTGCCCTTGCCGGCGCCTGGGGCGCCGAGGAGTACGAGATTCATAATGATACCGCCTTTCGACTGCTTCGCTTGCAACGTGACACATCCAGTCTACTCGCAGTGCGGGAGCCTGTGGAACGCCGCCGCGAAAATCGCTCGCGAATGCGCAGCCGTGCCGCAAAGCGCAGCGCGGGGGCCACAGGGCCCCCGCGACACACTGCGTCTGTGCGACGGCCCCTATCTGAAGAAGCCCTCATAGTTGTGCATCTTGAGCTGACTCTCGAGCGACGAGATCGTGTCCATCGCAACGCCCACCATGATCAGCACCGAGGTTCCCCCAAACGCCTGGATGAGCTGATTGGACGTGAAGGTGAAGATGATGGAGGGGACCACGGCCAAGGCCGCCATGAAGATGGCGCCCGGGAGCGTGATGTGGTTGAGCACGCTCTGGATGTAGTCGGCGGTCGCGTGGCCGGGCCTGATGCCCGGGATGAAGCCGCCGGCCTTCTTGAGCTGATCTGCCGTCTCCTCGGGGTTGAACACCATGGCGGTGTAGAAGTACGCGAAGAAGACGATGAAGATCACCGAGAGGACCCAGTTGAGCCAGCCGGTGGAAATGGCGTTGGCAAACGACTGGATCCAGGCGACCCTCGGGAAGAAGACCGAGAGCTGCGCCGGGAGGTAGAGGATCGCGCTTGCGAAGATGATGGGCACCACGCCAGCCGTGTTCACCTTGATGGGCAGGTAGGTGGACTGCCCGCCCATCATCCTGCGGCCCACCACGCGCTTTGCGTACTGCACCGGGATGCGGCGCTGGCCGCGCTCGATGTACACGATCACCGGGATGATGGCGATGATCACCAGGAAGGTGACGGCCGTCAGGACCATGCCGTTGGTGGACGTGGTCACCGACGAGATGAGGGCCGTGGGCAGACCGCTCATGATGTTGCAGAAGATGATCAGCGACATGCCGTTGCCGATGCCACGCTGCGTGATGACCTCGCCGAGCCACATGATGATGAGGGCGCCGACCACCAGCACGAACACGATGATGACGTGCTCGAGGAGCTCGGGGAAGCCCATGTCGGCAAACGAGATGCCATAGCTCTTGAAGAGGAAGAGGTAGCCGATCGCGTTGAGGGTGGCAAGCGCGACCGTGAGGTAGCGCGTGTACTGGGTGATCCTGCGCTGGCCGCTCTCGCCCTCCTTGGCGAGCTCGCCCAGCGTGGGGATGACCGTCTGCATCATCTGGAAGATGATCTGTGCGGTGATGTAGGGCATGATGCCCAGGCTGAACACCGACACGCGCGAGAGCGCACCACCGGAGAACAGGTTCAGCACCGCGAGCGCACCGCTCGACGAGGCGGCGTCCTTGTATGCGGCGAGCATGTCAGAGAACGGGATGCCCGGGGCAGGCAGGTACGCACCGAAGCGATAGAGGAGGAGGATCCCGACGGTGATCAGGATCTTCTTCCTCAGCTCGGGAATGCGGAATGCGTTTGCGAATCCCTTAAGCACGCTTACTCGACCTTTCCTCCGGCCGCCTCAATCTTGGCCTTGGCAGAGGCGGAGACCTTGTCCACGCGCACGGTGAGCCTCTTGGCCAGCTCGCCGTCGCCGAGGACCTTGACGGGAATGTAGTCGTGCTTGATGACACCCTTGGCGACCAGGGCGTCGGTGTCGACGGTGTCGCCATCCTCGAAGAGGGTCTCGAGACGGGCGACGTTGACCGGCGCGTACTCCACGCGGTTGCGATTCTTGAAGCCGGGGAGCTTGGGCAGGCGCATCGCGAGCGGCTGCTGGCCGCCCTCGAAGCCGGCGCCCTTGCCGCCACCGGAACGGGAGAGCTGGCCCTTGGTGCCGCGGCCGGCCGTGGTGCCATGGCCGGACGAGTTGCCGCGGCCAACGCGCTTGCGGGCCTTGGTCGAGCCCTTCGCGGGACGAAGATCGTTGAGCTGCATGGTGGGTGACTCCTAGTTCTCTTCCACTGCGACAAGGTGCTTGATCTTGAAGATCATGCCGCGAATGCTGGGGTTGTCGGGCTGCTCGACGGTGGTGCCGATCTTGCGCAGGCCGAGGGCGTGGGCGGTGGCGGTCTGGTCCTTCTTGGTGTTGGTGCTGGCGCTGCGCACGAGGGTGATCTTGAGGGTCTTGTCAGCCATCGTTAGGCCTCCTTCCCGCAGAACATCTCGGCGACGGTGAGGCCGCGACGCTCGGCAGCCTCCTCGGGGCTGGAGAGCTCCTTGAGGCCCGCAGCGGCCGCCTTGACGATGTTGAGGGCGTTGCTGGTTCCCAGCGACTTGGAGAGCACGTTGGTGATGCCTGCGAGCTCGAACAGCGGGCGCACCGGGCCACCGGCGATGACGCCGGTGCCCTCGACGGCGGGCTTGATGAGCACGCGACCGGCACCGTAGTGGCCCTCGACCTCATGGGGGATCGAGCCGCTCTCGGTCACGGGAACGTGGAACATGTTCTTCTTGGCGTCGTCGACGCCCTTCTGGATGGCCAGGGGCACCTCGGTGGACTTGCCCATGCCGAGGCCGACGTTGCCCTTGCCGTCGCCGACGACGACGAGGGCGACGAGGCTCATACGACGGCCACCCTTGACGACCTTGGAGACGCGGTGGATGTACACCACGCGCTCCTGGAGGTCGGACTCATTCTGGCGCTTGCGATCACGTGGCATGAAACTACTCCTCCTAGAACTTCAGGCCCGCAGCGCGGGCACCGTCAGCGAGAGCCTTCACACGGCCATGATAGAGGTGGCCACCGCGGTCGAAGGTGACCTCGGTGATGCCCTTCTCCAGGGCGCGCTCCCCCACGAGCTTGCCCACGGCCTCGGCGGCCTCCTTGTTGGAGCCGACCTTGCCGGTCGCGCGGAAGGATGCGTCAAGCGTGGAGGCGGAGCAGATGGTCCTGCCCTCGACGTCGTTGACGAGCTGTGCGTAGATGTGGGCGTTGCTGCGGCGCACGTTGAGGCGAGGCCGCTCGGCAGTGCCGAAGATCTTGGCACGGACGCGACGCTTGCGACGCTCGAGCTGCTTCCTCTTGGCCTTGAACTTGTTCATCGCTTCTCCTTTTCCATGCCATCACCTGACAGGGTGATGGTCTTGTGCCTGCCAGGCGGGACGCTACTTGGCCGCCTTGCCGAGCTTCCTGCGGATGTGCTCGCCCACGTAGTGGACGCCCTTGGCCTTGTACGGCTCGGGCGGGCGCTTTGAGCGAATCTCGGCGGCAACCTGGCCGACCTGCTCCTTGGAGATGCCCTTGACGTTGATGTGCGTGTTGTCGGGAACCTCGAAGGTGATGTTCTCGGGGCAGACGTAGAGGATGGGGTGGGAGTAGCCGAGCGAGAGCTCGAGGTCGGCGCCCTTGAGGGCAGCACGGTAGCCGACGCCGGTCATCTCGAGCCTCTTCTCGAAGCCCTCGGAGACGCCCACCACCATGTTGTGGATGAGCGTGCGCGTGAGGCCCTGCATGGCGTTGGCCGCCTTGTACTCCTTGGTGAGCTTGAAGTCCTCGTGGGAGAGGGACTCGGTCGCAGGGGTGCGCGGGATCCTGACCAGGATCTCATCGCCCTCATGCTCGATCGCGATCAGCTCGGAGAAGGTGCGCTCGAGCTCACCTTTGCCACCCTTGACCGCCACGTGCGTACCGTCGACTGTCACAGTCACCCCGGCGGGAATCTGGACAGGCTTCTTGCCAATACGAGACATGGTCTCCTCCTATCTAATTCCAGTCGCAGGCTTACCAGACATAGCAGATGACCTCGCCGCCGATGCCGAGCTTACGGGCATCGCGGGCGCACATCATGCCCTTTGAGGTCGAGATGACGGCGGTGCCGAGGCCACCCAGCACGCGGGGGAGCTTGTCGGCGGGGGCATAGACGCGCAGGCCGAGCTTGGAGATGCGACGGATGCCGCGGATGACCTTGGAGCGCTTGGGACCGTACTTGAGGGTGATGTGAAGGGTCTTCTGGGGCTTGGTGTCCTCGACCTCGTAGCCCGCGATGTAGCCCTCCTCGCAGATGACGCGCGCGATCTCGGCCAGCACCTTGCTCGAGGGCATGGAAACCTCGCCCTTGCCTGCCGAGTTGGCGTTACGGATGCGTGTCAGCATGTCAGCGATGGGATCGGTAACCTTCATACCTTGCTTCTCCTTCGTTCGTGATGAATCTGCGTGCCTGGTTCGCGGGTGCCCGTAGCACCGACGCCTAGGCACGTGTGCCCTGGCCTACCAGCTTGCCTTGGTGACGCCAGGAAGCTCGCCCCTGCTCGCCAGCTCGCGGAAGCACACGCGGCACAGACCGAACTTGCGATAGACGGAGTGGGGACGCCCACACCGCTGGCAGCGGTTCTGCTTGCGCGTCGAGAACTTCGGCTCGCGGTTAGCCTTGACGATCATCGATGTCTTAGCCACAAATCCTCCTTCAATGTGCGGCTCCCACCAGATGACGGGAGCTACTTACCATGTGTGATGCGCCTAGTTGCGCTTGAACGGGAAGTGGAAGGCCTCGAGCAGCGCCTTGCCCTCCTCGTCGGTGGCAGCGGTGGTGACGATGGTGATGTCCATGCCACGGGTGCGGTCGACCTTGTCGTAGTCGACCTCGGGGAAGATCAGCTGCTCGGTGACGCCCATCGAGAAGTTGCCATGGCCGTCGAAGCTGGTGGTCTTGACGCCACGGAAGTCGCGGATGCGGGGGATGGCGGTCGCGATCAGGCGGTCCAGGAACTCCCACATGCGGTCGCCGCGCAGGGTGACCTTCGCACCGATGGCCATGCCGGCGCGCAGCTTGAAGGTGGCGATGGACTTGCGCGCATGGGTCACCATGGGCTGTTGGCCCGTGATGGTGCGCAGGTCGGCAACAGCACCCTCGATGGCCTTGGCGTCCTGGGCGGCCTCGCCCACGCCCATGTTGACGACGATCTTCTCGACCTTGGGGATCTGCATCACGTTGCCGTAGCCAAACTGCTTCTGCAACTGATCGCGCACGGTGGAGACGTAGAACTCCTTGAGACGCGGCACGTACTTCTCTTCTGCCATGGTCACTCCTCTGCATCATGGTGGTTTACGTGCGGGGTTCGCCTCGCACCACCCGGGCTGGCGACCCGGGAGCCAGTGCGCATGGAGACAGGGATGCCCCATCTACAGGCGCGAAGTAAAATGGTATGCCTTCTCCACGCAAATTGCCAGTGAGAATGCCTGTTCGCCGTAAGTCCACACGAGCGGCCCCAGGCGGCTGACGCCCATGCGTGGTGCGACGAGGAGGGGCGCCCTGCCTCGATAGCAGGGCGCCCCTCACGTGTGTGGGACCTCACTCGCATGACATCTCGCGGGAGGCGCCGAGCTGAGGCGCCCCTCACGTGCGTGGGACCTGAGCCTAATCGACCTTGTGGCCGCAGTTGGTGCAGAAGCGCACGCCCTCCTCGAGGGTGGCACCGCAGTTGGGGCAGACGTCTGCAGGGAGGTTGTTCTGCGACTCGGCGACGGGGGCCGTCGGCACGGTGGTCGGCGCAACCGGCACGGAGGTCGTCGGCACGGTGGTCGGCGCAACCGGCACGGAGGTTGTCGGCATGGGGGCAGGCGCGGCCGGCATGGGGGTGGACCCGCTGCCGGAGGTGTCGACATCCTCACCACAGAGCTTGCGCTTGATGTCGATGGTGTTGCGCGCGGTGATCACGGCAAGCATGATCGCCTCGTAGGCGACCCTCAGGAGAAGCTCGCCCGCCACGAAGATGACGAGACCTCCGATGAGGCCGCCGAAGAAGGCCCCGGCGCCGCCGAAGAGCGAGCCGATGATCGTCGATGCCGCCATGAGGGCGATGAAGATGGCGTTGAAGAGGTAGAGCGCCTTCGCGATCTTGTCGATGAGCAGGGTGTCAAAGCGCAGGAACGGGCCCCATGAGCTCTTGTCGGCGAGGTTGAACCTGACATCGCCTGGCTGGCTGATGTACTTCTTGTAGCCGATGACCGTGAGCACGATCGACGCGATGAGGGAGATGAGGATGAGGATGCCGGTGACACCGGCACCGATGGCGGCACCGCCATAGTAGCTGTCATAGTAGGGACTGCTGTACATGGGCTCTCCAAACGACGTGGCCCGACAAGGTGGTGCCGGGCACTTCTCTGATGCGTGCCGAGCGACAGGGCTGGCCATGGCATGGGGGCCACCTGTGGTCGAGACGACCGTCGACCCTCATGCCTGTCGTGATGGGCCTAGAACTGCGCGCCGCACTTCTTGCAGACGCGAACCTTCTTGCCCTCCGCGTCCCTGGCGTGCCCGACGCGGCTCGGCTTGCCGCAGCTGGGGCAGACGAGCATGACGTTGGAGGCGTCGATGGCCGCCTCCTGCTCGATGATGCCGCCCTGCTGGTTTGTGGGGGTGGGGCGCTGGGCCTTCTTGACGATGGCGACGCCCTCGACGATGACCCTGCCCTCCGAGGGCAGGGCGCGCAGGATCTCGCCCTGCTTGCCCTTGTCCTTGCCGGACAGGACCACGACGTTGTCGCCCTTCTTCACGTTCATCTTAGCCATTCGTCTCACGACTCCTTACAGCGTCTCGGGAGCGAGCGAGACGATCTTCATGTACTTGTGGTCGCGCAGCTCGCGGGCAACGGGCCCGAAGATGCGGGTGCCACGCGGCTCGCCGTCCTTGTTGACCAGCACGCAGGCGTTCTGGTCGAACTTGATGTAGCTGCCATCCTTGCGGCGGGTCTCCTTGGCGGTGCGCACGATGACGCAGCGCACGATCTCGCCCTTCTTCACCTGGCCGCCGGGAGTCGCCTCCTGCACGGCGCCGACGATGACGTCGGCGAGGCCGGCGTAGCGACGCTTGGAGCCACCAAGGACCTTGATGCACTTCACACGCCTGGCGCCGCTGTTGTCAGCGACGTTGAGCATGGTCTCCATCTGAATCATTTACATCCTCCGAACTCTTCCTGACGAGAGGTGCGCCCGCACGCGCGACGCACATGACAGAAAGCAAGCGGTCCTCACTTACTTGGCACGCTCCACGATCTCGACGAGGCGCCAACGCTTGGTCCTGGACAGGGGGCGGGTCTCCATGACGCGAACGGTGTCGCCCAGACCGGCCTCGTTGCCCTCGTCATGGCAGTGAAGCTTCTTGTTGACGGTCATCATCTTGCCGTACTTGGGATGATGCTTGCGGTACTCGATCTGAACCGTGATCGTCTTATCGCCGGAGAGGGAGACGACGGTCCCGGTGCGCATCTTGCGCGCGTTCCTGATTTCGGTATCAGCCATTGCTTGTCTCACTCTCGATCTACTTCTCGGCCGCAGCCTTGTCGGCGGCGATCTGACGGGCGCGCATCTCGGTCTGGACGCGGGCGATGTCACGCTTGACGGTGGTCACGCGAGCGGTGTTGTCGAGCTGGCTGGTGGCCATCTGGAAGCGGAGGTTGAACAGCTCCGCGCGGCCTTCCTCGAGCTGCTTGGCCAGCTCCTCGTCGGTGAGCTCGCGAATCTCATGGTACTTCATGGTGCTTATTCCTCCCCTGCCTGGTCGGCACGGCTGACGATCTTGGTCCTGATCGGCAGCTTGTGCTGGGCGAGACGCAGGGCCTCGTGGGCCACATCCTCGGTAACGCCGTCGATCTCGAACATGATGCGGCCAGGCTTGACGACGGCCACCCACTCCTCGGGGTTGCCCTTGCCGGAGCCCATGCGGGTCTCGGCCGGCTTCTTGGTGATGGGCTTGTCGGGGAAGATGGTGATCCAGACCTTGCCACCACGACGCATCCTGCGGGTCATGGCGACACGGGCGGCCTCGATCTGGCGGTTGGTGATCCAGTGGGCCTCCTCGGCGCGGATGCCATAGGAGCCAAAGTGCAGGATGGTGTTGCCCTTGGCCTTGCCCTTCATGGAGCCGCGCTGCACCTTGCGGTGGCGGACACGCTTGGGAGCGAGCATCAGCGACCCCTCCTCTCGTTGCTACGGCGGCGAGGACGGCTCGTGCCCTCGAGCGCCGGGTTGGGCGCAGGCTGGCCGGGAAGCTTCTCGCCGAGATAGATCCAGACCTTGACGCCGCAGGCGCCCATGGTGGTGCGGGCGGTGGCCTCGCCGAAGTCGATCTTGGCACGCAGGGTGTGCAGGGGCACGCGTCCCTCGCGGTACCACTCGCGGCGGCCCATCTCGGCGCCGTTCAGACGACCGGAGCACTGGATGCGGATGCCCAGGGCGCCGGCCTTGCGGGCGGACTGGACCGCCTTGCGCATGGCGCGACGGAAGGCGATGCGGCCCTCGAGCTGCTCGGCGATGGACTGGGCGACCAGGCGCGCGTCGAGCTCGGGGCGCTTGATCTCGATGACGTCCACGCTGATCTGACCCCTGCCGACCTTGGCGATCCTCTCGAGCTCGGTGCGCAGGGCGTCGATCTCGGCGCCCTTCTTGCCGATGACGATGCCGGGACGGGCGGTGTAGATGATGACCTTCACCTTGTCGCCGGCACGCTCGATGTCGACGCGGGAGAGGGCGGCACGGGCGAGGCGCTTCTCGAGGAACGCGCGGATGTCGAGGTCGTTGCCAAGCTTCTCTGCATAGTCCTTGTCGGCGTACCAGCGGGAACGCCACTCCTCGGTGGTGCCGAGGCGGAATCCGGTAGGATGTACCTTCTGACCCATCCTTACGCCTCCTTTCGAGGTGCGACGATGACGGTGATGTGGCTGGTGCGCTTGTTGATGCGCGACGCGGAGCCCTTCGCGCGGGGACGGATGCGCTTGAGCGTGGGACCCTCGTCCACATACGCCGCGGCGATCACGAGGTTCTCGGAGCGCAGGCTGTTGTTGTTCTCGGCGTTGGCCACGGCGGAGCGGACGACCTTGGCGACCGGCTCGGCGGCGGAGCGAGTGGAGAACTGCAGCGTCTCGAGGGCCTGCTCCACGCTCTTGTTGCGGATCTGGTCCACGACCATGCGAACCTTGCGGGGTGCCATGCGGACGTACTTGGCCGTGGCACGCACCTGATTGTCGGTGTTGTTAGCCATTTGCTTCCCCATCCCCCCTACTTAGCCTTGTGACCGCGGAAGGTACGCGTGGGGGCGAACTCACCCAGCTTGTGGCCGACCATGGACTCGGTGACGTACACGGGGACGTGCTTGCGGCCATCATGGACGGCGATCGTGTGGCCGACCATCTCGGGGAAGATGGTCGAGGAGCGCGACCAGGTCTTGATGACCTCCTTCTTGCCGGACTCGTTCATAGCGGCGACACGCGCAAGGAGGCGAGTCTCCACGAACGGGCCCTTCTTGAGACTTCTGCTCATTCTTTCGATCTCCTACTACTCGTGTTCCGACTACTTGTTCTTGGTCTTGCGACGGCGGATGATCAGGCGGTTGGACCCCTTCTTGGGGTTGCGCGTCTTCTTGCCCTTCGTGGGCTTGCCCCACGGGGTGACCGACGGGCGTCCCGAGGTGTGGTTCTTGCCCTCGCCACCGCCGTGCGGATGGTCGACGGGATTCATGACCGTGCCGCGGACGGTGGGGCGGACGCCCGCCCAGCGCTTGCGGCCGGCCTTGCCGACGACGAGGTTGGAGTGGTCGGCATTGCCCACGACGCCGACGGTGGCGCGGCAGGTGAGCAGGACGCGTCGGAGCTCGGACGAGGGCATGCGCAGGACCGCGTAACCGTTGTCCTTGCCCATCAGCTGGATGGAGGTGCCGGCGGCGCGCGCCATGGCGGCACCCTTGCCCGGCTGGAACTCGACGGCATGCACGAGCGTGCCGACGGGGATCTCGGACAGGGGCATGCAGTTGCCCGGCTTGATGTCGATGTCCTTGGTGCCGGAGACCACGGTGTGGCCGACCTGCAGGCCCTGGGGTGCCAGGATGTAGGCCTTGGCGCCGTCGACGTAGTGCAGCAGGGCGATGCGCGCGGAGCGATTGGGGTCGTACTCGATCGTGGCGACCTTTGCCGGCACATCGTCCTTGTTGCGCTTGAAGTCGATCTTGCGATACCTGCGCTTGTTGCCGCCACCCTGGTGGCGGGTGGTGATGCGACCGTTGTTGTTGCGGCCGGCCTTCTTGGGCAGGGGCTCGAGAAGCGACTTCTCGGGCTTGTCCGTCGTGATCTCCGCGAAGTCGGAGACCGTCTGGAAGCGACGACCTGCGCTCGTAGGCTTGAGATGCTTGACTGCCATTGCCTTTCCCTTCTTCTTCCGCTGGCCGCCCCGCTCAGGGATTGGCGGGACGACACCGGATTACCACGGTACCGCGCGTATCCATCACGCGCGGCGGACGAGCCCTGACCCCGCGTGGGACCAGGGCGCGATGCCCCTTAGCCCTCAGCCGCCTGCTGAGGGGCGAAGACCTCGATCTGCTCGCCGGGGGCGAGGGTGACGAGGGCCTTCTTCCAGGTGCGCGTCTTGCCGACCTGGTAGCGGACGCGCTTGTTCTTGGGCTTCACCCACATGGTGTTGACCTTGGTCACGCGCACGCCGAAGAGCTTCTCGACGGCGGAGGCGATCTCCTCCTTGTGGGCCTTGCGGGCGACCTCGAAGGTGTACTTGCCCTGTTCCATGAGGTCGAACGATCGCTCGGTGACGATCGGGCGGATGATGACTTCGTATGCGGAGTTCATTTACGCGAGCACCTCCTCGAGCCGCTTGGCGATGTCGGTGGTCATGACCAGCACGGCGTTGTCGATCAGGAAGCGCGTGTTGGCCTCGGAGATGGCGATGACCTCGACCTTGGGAATGTTGCGGAACGACAGGTAGGTGATGACGTCATCGTCGTTGACGACGATGGTCACGCGCTTGCCCGCGATCCCCAAAGCGTCGAGGATGGCCTGGGCGCGCTTGGTGCTGGGCTCGTCGAAGGAGAGCTGGTCGAGGACGAGAAGCTCGTTGTCGGCCAGCTTGCCGGAGAGGACGGAGCGCATGGCGAGCTTCTTCTCCTTGTTGTTGGCGCGCTTGGCATGGCTGCGGGGAGTCGGTCCGAAGACAACGCCGCCGCCGGTCCATTGGGGGGAGCGGATGGATCCCTGGCGTGCGCGGCCGGTGCCCTTCTGACGGTAGGGCTTGCGGCCGCCGCCGGAGACCTCGTGGCGGTTCTTGACAGAATGGGTGCCCTGCCGCAGCGAGGCCTCGAAGGCCACGACGACCTGGTGCACCACCGGGATGTTCGGCTCGATGCCGAACACGTCGGAGGAGAGCTCGACGGTGCCTGCCGCCTGCCCCTCGACGTTCTTGACTTCGATGTTGGACATCTCTGGTCCTCCTTGTGTGCCTAAAGGCGGTACCGATGGGCCCTTAGGCCATGCGGATCTGGACGAGGGCGTTCTTGGCGCCGGGGACGGCGCCCTTGACGAGCATGAGGTTCTGCTCGGCATCGATGCGGACGAGCTTGAGGTTCCTCACCGTCACGCGCTCGTCGCCCATGTGACCAGCCATGTGAAGGCCCTTGCGGACGCGCGCGGGGTAGGCGCACTGGCCGATGGAGCCGGGCTTGCGATGGTTGCGCGAGCCGTGGCTCATGGGCCCACGGTGGAAGTTCCAGCGCTTGATGGTGCCCTGGAAGCCCTTGCCCTTGGAAGTGCCGATGACGTCGACGGCCTTGACCTCGGCGAAGTCTGCCACGGTGACCTGGTCGCCCGTGGCGTGCTCCTCGCCGCTCTCCACGCGGACCTCGCGGAGGTAGCGCATGGGCTCGACGCCCTGGGCCGCGAAGTGGCCGGCAAGCGGCTTGTTGACGTGCTTGGGGCTGATGTCGCCAAAGCCGATCTGGACGGCGTCGTAGCCGTCGGTGGCCTTGGTCTTGACCTGCGACACCGTGCAGGGGCCTGCCTGGATGACCGTGACGGGGACGACGTTGTCGTTCTCGTCCCACACCTGCGTCATCCCGATCTTGCGGCCGAGAATCGTGTTGACCATCTCTGGTCCTTTCCTTCGGCGGTCATGGGAGCACATGCGGGCGCACCCTGCGCCCGTCCCCAGCGGACCGCATCCGACGTGTGTGCCGCTGCCCTGGGCCGTGCCGGCACCTTGCCTGCGAGCAGATGTCCCTACACAGGAGGGGACATGCGGGCGAGACGGGGCAATCGCACAAGTCAGCAGCTTTTCCAGTTTAGTTTCCCGCTGGCGGGATACGCCCGGCCACGTGGTTTTCACAATCTCTCCACTGAGGCAGGGCTCGAGTGGGGTTCGGCTGGACGCTCCCTGGTCGCATCGGGGCATATCCCCCAGCGTCGGCATGTCGACGAGGTAGGGCCGTCGCGGACGCGGCCTACCTGCTCGCGCGGTATGCGCCGCTCAAGTCGAGCAGCTCTCCCAACGCGGCGTCCCACTCGGGGGGATCAAACTCCATGAGGCCCGCGCAGGGATAGAACGTCATCTCGGAGAAGCGCGGCTGGCCCTCATATTCGATGAAGTCCACGCGCACGAAGGGAATGCCTGCCGACAGCACGCGGGCAAGGTCGAGCATCTCCCCGTAGCAGCCTGGCCGAGCGGGCAGCTCCTCGAAGGCCGCATAGTCATGACGCTTGAACGGCGCGAAGGTCCAATCGAGGTCAAGGAAGCTGATGCGCGCGGTCGCGTGGTCCTCGAGCCCCTGTGACACGTACAGCAGGCGCGGAACTCCATCGAAGCAGTAAAGCTTGTAGTCGATGACGCCCCCTGTGGCTCCCTGTTGGCCAGCGGCGGAACGCATGTGCCCCGGATTAAGGTATTCCTCCGCAAAGGCAAGGGGCCTGACGTCCTTGTAGGGCCACTCGCGGTTGCGGTAGTAGTAGTTCCGCCCGAAGTTCTTCTCCAGGGTGGGCATGGCGGACTCCAGGTCAAACGTCGCCCGGTCCCTGCAAATGGCGATCCCTCCCGAGTCCCCGTTGATCTTCAGCACGAACTGATCGGGCAGGTGCGCCGTGTCAATCTTGTCGAGCGAGTCCCATATGGCATAGGTGGGCGTCACATAACGGGCGCCTATGCGTTCGGCCACCCACCCCTTCACCGCCACCTTGTCGCACAACGTGGTGTAGAGGGGGTTGCGGTCATGGATCTTGAGCCACTGCAGCTTCTCGTTGAAGGTGCAGGGCTGATCCAAGTTGGGCCTGTATCCCAGGTGTGCCCAATACAAGAGGCTCAGGTGCACCCTGTCGGGAATGCGGTCGGTCAGCCCTTTCGCGGTCGCCCAGCGATATGCCTTGCGTTGAAACGAGTCTTGTGGGCGCTCAGCTGGTATCACGTGCATCACATCCAAATCACTGTTGCACGAACGGGGCACGGGAAAGGCGCCTGGCAGTGAATGACTGCAGCCGCCAGGCCTTGTCTCGCCTACGTAAGGCTTGCGCCGCGCATGGGCCCGGCGCTGCGCTGGAGGCGCCGTCGAAGGTGTGTGGCGAGCGTGCAGAGGGCCAGGGCGATGGCTGTGCCCACGACGTACCCCCAGGCGTCGAGCACGAGCTCTAATAGGTCATGATGGCGGTCCGGCAGCAGGACCTTATGGAGCTGGTCGGCGAGCGAGCACGCCATGCACGCGACGACAGTGCCCAGGGCCAGCCTTCTCAGGCGGAACCTCGGCCACCAGAAGACCACGGCAGCAAGGTATGCGAAGACGCTCAGCAGGCCGAACTCGACCACGTGAGCCCAGTGTCTCAGGCTGAGGCCAAACCATGTCCAGCGGAAGCTGTCGATGGTTGGGTCGTCAGGCGGCCTCACATGGGCAGAGACCCAGCGGGCGACCCGAACTGAGAGCAGAGTCGTGGCCCATCCCGACTGTCCCGTCAGGTACCAGATGCCAAGGACCGAGGAACCCACCGTCACGACCGCGAGCCACATGAGGACAAAGCGCGCGTCTGAGGAGCGAGAGGGGCTCGGTGCAGGCCCCCTCGCCTTTGATGTTGCAGCGGGATCGCCCTTGGCGGTCCTCTCCACCCTGTCCTGCATGGGTATCCACTCCTCATGCTTCCGGCGACTGTACACGAGCCTTCCGGGCTGTCATCGTGTGTCGATCGCGCGTGGTCGCCTGCTACGATGCCACGGCGTGCGCAGGGGCAGAGTTCCTGCGCGACGTGCGATCACGCAGGATGATGGCCACGACGGCGATCACGACGCCTACGGCACCGGCGGCAAGCGCGAGCAAGCCCTTGCTGGGACCTACCTGATACGGGACGGTCTCGGCGACCTTCACGAGCGTCGTCACCCCCATGCCTTGCGACGCGAAGGCTGCCGCGCTCTCAAAGACGGCGTTGGCCACCACGGAGAGCCTCTCGCGGTTGGTGCCCGTCACGCCCAAGGTGATGACGCGTGTGGTCGAGGAGCTGGTCACCCGCAGCCCGTAGTCATAGAAGTCATCTCCGACCTTGGATGCCACGTCGCTCTTCACGATATCGCTGTCGAGCAAGGTGGCGACGTCGACCGCGATCATCTGGCTGGCGGATATGTCCGCATTCGTATAGATGCCGTCGGCCGACGCCGTGGGATGCACGTATGCCGTGAGCGACAGTCCCCACCTTTCGGGCATCAGCTGGGCAGCGCCGAACGTCGCGGCGGCAAACATGAGGGGTATCGAGAGAAAGACGACGAGGTGCCTGCGGATAAGCTGGAGGAGCTCGTAAAGGGTCACGGTGGTTCCTTTCGATGTGAGGTCAACGACAAAGGGGGTGGAGCCGAAAAGAGCCGAGCAGTCTGTCCATGACATGCCTGTCAGGGTCCCGGAGACCACCCTGGTGGGCCCTCTCGCACCGCACCTCGCGCGGCTCCCGATGAGCCTATGCCCAGCGGCATGCGCCCGCTGCGGCGCAACAGGCCAAGGACGACGTTTCGCATCCGAGGAACCATCAGGCAGGCAAGGAGGTAGGCGGTGGCGCAGGCCAGCACGCTCGCCACGACGCCAGGTGCCCCATCGCCAAGCAACTCGTGGACAAGGTAGCCGAAGGCGCCCATGCCGAGCGAGCAGGCCAGGGGCTGCCACAGGTTAGCCCCCACGCGACGGAGGCGATACCCTACGACGTAGCAGGCCAGCACCTGATTGAGGGCGAGAAACGCCGTGCGACAGAGCGCGTCGACCACGACGACCGTGTCATATCCCTGGTGCGAGGCGACCACCAGCGACGGGATCATGAAGCACATGTAGACGCACTGCACGAGCAGGGACACGCGAGGTCGCCCCAGCGCTCGGTACGCCTCGCTGCTGTAGTTGGACATGAGGATCATGGGACCCTGCAGGAGCCCGAAGAGGCCAAACATGAGGGTCGATCTGGTCCACTGGTCTCCAAGCACATAGTGCACGAGCGGCGCGCGAAACACGAAGATGCCCGCCGACAAGGGCAGCAGGAAGACGCCGACCACGAATTGGAACTTCAGGAGATAGTCGATGAACTCCTCCCTCTTGAACTGGAGCTTGGAGAGGCTCGAGAAGAGGATGGGAGTCGTGGCGTTCGTCACGATGTTGAAGCAGCCGTTCACAAACGTGACAGGTGTGCGGTAGAGGCCCAGGTCGGCTGAGCCGAGGATGTTGCCGACGACGAAGCTCCCCGACCATGTCGTCAGCCAGATGGCAAAGGTCTCGAGGAGGGTCCACCCGCTGAAGGAAAACATCCTGTACAGGCGGTCGAAGGAATAGAACACGCCGGGCTTCCATGGGGAGAGCGCCGTCAGGAGGATGGCGCTCATGACGTTGCCCCCCAGCGTTCCCCATATGAGCGACCAGTAGCCCCTGCCGAGCAACGCGAGGGTCACGGTAATGGCGAAGGTCGCCACGGCCGAGAGGAGCCTCGCGGGCATGAGCGACTTGAAGTCGAGGTCACGGTGGAGAATCGCGATCTGTATGCTCGAGAACGACGTGAGCGGCAGCGACGCACAGGCGACCGTCATGGGCACGCCCAAAGACGGGTTGCCCACAAAGGCCGCCACAGCCTCGCGGTTGAGGGCGATGACGGCCCAAAGCGCGGCTGAGACCGTGAGGTTCGACCAGAATGCGACGTTGGCGCTGCGATAGAGGTCGCTTCGTGTGGGGAAGTCATGTTGCACCAGATACTTTTGAAAGCCCGCGTCCGAGAACATGTCGGCAAGGCTCACGACCATGTGCACGGTCGTGACCATGCCAAAGGCCTCGGGCGCCAGCAGGCGCGCGAGGATCATCTGGCTGATGGGCGAGACGAGCTTTACGAGAATCTCCGTCGCGAACGACCACTTTGCCGCGCTCCGCGATCGTTGCCGGAGGCTTGCGCCCTCTCTCACGCGGCATCGCCCCCCGTCACAGCGGGCGTGATGGGCTCGCCCATGCGGGGCAGCGTGAGCCAGCTGCCGAACAGCTCGTCGTAGATGGGGGGGTCAAAGGCCTCCAGGCCTCCCCAGTGATACAGGGTCATCTCGCCGAAGAGCACCCTTCCCGCATAGTCGTAGAAGTCCACGCGCACATGCGTCAGGCCTGCGGAGAGGATGCGGGCGAGCCTCAGGATCTCGTCGAGGTGCTCTGGCCTCTCGGGCACAGTGGCCGCGTTCGGCTTGCCGTTGCTAAAGGGCAGATGGTTCCACGAGGTGTCGAAGACGTCCACGCACTCGGCCACCTCACGGTTGGAAACCACCAGCACGGCCTTGGTCTCGCCGTCGAAGCAGAAGACCTTGTAGTCGAGTGCCCCACGAGGCTTCCCAGCCTCCTCGTTCATGCCGAAGTCCATGTAGTCCTCGGCCATGATGCGCGGGGGCACGTTCTTGTAGGGCCATTCGCGATTGAGGTAATAGAAGTTCGAGCGAAGGCTGAACTCGAGGGTGCGACGCGCTGCCTCGTGATCGAGGCTGCTCTTGTCGGGAACCAGGACAATGCCACCGGAGTCATTGGTTGCCTTGAGCACGAAGCTTTGGGGCAACGCGTCGAAGTCGATCTCGTCGAAGGAGTCCCACGCCCCCAGCGTGGGGATGACATGCTCCTCCCCGATGCGCTCGGCCACCCACTGCTTGACGGCCAGCTTGTCCGCAAGGCGCGTGTAGAGCGGATTGCGATCGTGAATCTTGAGCCACTGGATCTTCTCGCTATAGGTGCGGGGTGCCTCGAGATCGAGCCGCCGCCCGAACCGACCCCAATAGAGAAGCCTGAGGTAGCGCTCATCGTCCCAGCTCTTGCAGAGAAGGGGCATCCGCACGGCAAACCACACCTTGTTGAACAGGCGGACGCGCCAGGTGTTCCATGTCGGCGCACGACCGAAGCGTGCGGGGGGCGCGGACACAAGGGCCATCACAGGCGATGTGGGAGCTGGCGGCGAGGACGCGGTCGCCTCATGCGCGGTGGAAGACGTCACTTCCGTGTCGTCAGTGAGAAGCAGGTAGAACAGCGTGATCGCGATAATGCCGATCTTGGAGAAGACCCACACGGTCGTAGAGTCGAGTATGCACATGGTCATGAGGCCGGAGAGCGCCATCCTGGCGCCGGGACCAAGGGTGCGCAGCAGCAGGGCCTTGCGCAGCACGAAGAGATACATCGGGACGTAGTACACCAGAAGTCCCACGATCCCGAAGTCTGCAAGGAGCTCCACATAGTTGTTGTCGGCGCTCGTCGCCCACGATCCATGCAGCGTCTGGAAGCTCTGCGTAAAGGCATCGACGCCGCTGCCGATGAGGGGGGAGCGCTCAAAGAGCATCATGCCGTAATCGATGAGGACCACGCGCCCCCCGATGCTTGCCTCCGTCTCGGTCTGGCCGCTCACAAGAAGCTTGCCGAAGGCCTCGAGACGATGGCCGATGTAGTCGTAGAGCACAGCATTGTCCATCGAGATGAGGTAGAAAGTCGTCATGAAGAGCAGCGCACCCGCCACGGCCCCAAGGGCAGAGGTCTGCGAGCGGGCATCGAGCACCAGGTACAGGACCGTTGCGATCACCAGGATGAAGAGCCCCCTCCTGCCCGAGGAGAGGACGATGAACGCAAGGAAGAGGGCGAAGGAGACAAGCCAGGGCCACTTCACGCGCTGGTGCCGGGCGAGGTAGAGCGACATGAGGCCAGCGAAGCCGCTCGAGATGGAGATCTGGCCCGAGGAGATCGACCCTTCGCTGAACCTGTTGTCGGAGAAGGTCACGCCCTGCATGACAAACAGCACGAAGCCGGAGACGAGGGTCGCGAGGACGAACGTGTAGATGCAGAGCCTGATCAGCGCGGGGTTCCCCTTCACGAGCTGCACGATCGCGATGGTGCAGATGAGCAGATAGGAAAGGGTGAGGACGCGCATCGCAGAGGCTAGGGGGAAGAGCGTCCAGCCAAGCGACGCGACGCAGAGCCCCCAGAACACGGCAAAGGCGACGAGGAGCCCATTGACGAAGAGACGGCGTCCGATGATGACATGCGCGATGAGTACGAGGGCAAGGAGCACCTTGGCAAGGACATTGGGGAGCTCGCCCTCTTGGAATATGATCGTTGTGGCAAGGTAGAGCACCACGGAGAGGTTGACGAGGACGGTCTCAGCGACGTCGCACAGCCATGCCAGCCTTCCGGCTCGCAGCGGCTTGTCACCTGGCTCCATCAGCTCATGGCGATCGTCATCTTCGACAGCGTCGGTGGCGAGCACGTCGCTCATGGCCAGAGCACCTCCTCCCATCGGTCGCATATGGCCGCCAGCGAGTAGTCGCCGCGCACGCGTGTGGCCTCTTCGCCAAGCCGCTCGGCAAACCCTGGGTCGGACGCGACGCGACCCATGGCCTCGATCACCGCCGACCGATCTCCGACGGGCACGAGCAGGCCGTTCTCTCCGTCGCGGATCACCAGGTGGGCGCCACCGCAGGGGCAGTCGGTGCAGATGGTGGGCAAGCCCAGGGCCATGGCCTCGAGCATCGAGTTCGAGAGGCCCTCGTAGTCAGATGTCGACACGAACATCGCCGCATCGCGCACAGCCTCATGGATGTCCTGCCGAGCGGGCCGTATGGACACGGACGCCCCCAACCCGCAGTCGCTCACAAAGGCCCGGAGGGCGTCGCGCTCGGAGCCGTCGCCATAGATCTCGAGCTGGTAGCCAGGGTGCCCCATGAGGAAGGTGGAGAACGCCTCCACCAAGAGACGCAGGTTCTTCTGTGGCTCGAGACGGCAGAAGTTGACGATGCGCCTGCTTCGCCGCCCCGTCCATGGCGCGGGAAGCCCTGCCTTGACGGGATTGGCTATGACGAGGGAGCGGGCGCGCACGGCAGGACGGAAGTAGTCCCTCGCCTCCGGCGTCTGGCACACGAGTGCGTCAAGCTCTCGATAGAGCACGTTGCGTATGTGCGTCGTGGGGAACCGCCCCCCTTCCCTGGATGGGTCGTTTCGCTCCGAGCCCACGAGACGGTTGGGGAGCCCTCGGCAGCCAAGGGCTGCAACCATGTTCACGAAGTACTCGAAGCTCACCACGACCGCTCCGGGACGCCGCGACACCATCTCCCGCACCCAGGCCGCCTCCTCGCGCCGGAGACGCCGCTTCCCAATATGCTCAGGCCTCGACTCGGCATGTGGTCCATACAGCACGGGAATGTCCTCGTCGAAGGCATATTCGCCAGGCCAGCGCATGAAGGAGAGCACCTCGACGAGCGCTCCCCTCCGCCGAAGCTCGCACGCGAGCTCCATGAGGACGCGACCTGCGCCGCCGTTTCCGACGAAGTTGCTGATGAAGAGCACCTGTCTAGTCATAGGTCAGCCTCTGGTATTCCGCGACATAGGTCTCCCGGAGACGCCGGGCGCTCTCTTGGGCATCATAGCCTGCGTCGGTGAGGATGTTGATGGCCTCCTTGCTCTGCGCATCGCGATCCTGATCCCATGCCGCGACGCGCTGCAACGCATCCGCCCAGCCACTCGCTCCCGCTGAGAGCGGAAGGGCGGAGACAAAGGGCGTGAGCCTGCACTCGCTCGTCACGGCATCCGACAGCAGCGAGGGAAGCCCTGCCGCCTGCCATTCGAGGGAGACGATGGGAAAGCCCTCGAACAAGGACGGCAGCACCATGCAGTCCATGGCCTGCAGGACGGTGGCAACATCATCGCGCACGCCCAGGAAGCGCACCACGCCGTCGATGCCAAGTGCGTGCGCCTTGTCCTCGAGCGCCTCGCGCAGCGGCCCGTCGCCCAGCATGAAAAGACGTGCCTCCGGCATGCGTCCATGCAGCTCGGCGATCATCTCGAGCAGGAAGGGATGGTTCTTCTGGCGAATGAAGTGACCAACGTGACCGATGGCAAAGTCCCCGTCGCCAAGCCCGAGCCCGGCACGAGCGGAGACGCGGGCCGCACGGTCAAAGCGATAGTCCTCGAAGTCCATGCCGTTGCGTATCACCGTGAACGGGCGCCGCCCAAAGAGCCATGTCCCCGCCTCGATGCCACAGGCGAGGTTGCTGTTGGCAAGGGCGTGCATCCACGGCCTCAGCAACGCGTCAAAGAGAGGGTGTTCGCAGCTTGTGTTGTGAGAGTGCAGCATGCGCACGGGCACGCCGCCCTTCTTGGCAGCGCTGAGCTCGATGACCGTCGTGGCGCTGTTCCCACAGACATGGACGATGTCATATCGCTCGCGAACGATGAGGTCGATGAGGGAGCGGTGGTAGGCGCGAACGTCCTGCCGCCTCGGGGGCAGGACGTGCACCCGAACGCCCACCGACTCGACGCGTGAGACCACGCCCGCATCGACACCCTCCCATGCGACGGTATCAACCGTGAGGCCGGTTGGGTCAATGCTGGCAAACGACCGCACAAGCCATGCGGTGATGCCGTCTTGAAATATGCCATTTGTCGAGAGAACCAATATCTTCATGCGTTTGACTCCTGCCCATATCGGAAGGTCCTCAGACGCCGCGCTGCCTTCGCTCGGATGGTCGGATGGAAACGAGCTGGCGCACGGTGCGAGGCACACGTCTCGTTGGGCCATCGGCCGCCCGTCCCATGACAGGCCGGATGCTTGGCACATCCACCTGCCGACCCGTACCAAGGAGGGTGAGGGCGTCCCAGATGGCGTTCCGCCTGTACACCTCTAGCCAGACACGAGGCTCAAGTCGATGAGATCCCCAAACGTGCGATCGTACTCGGGGGGATCCCAGGGAATGAAGCCTGCGGTGTGATAGAAGGTGTACTCGCCGAAGTACCACTGGTCAGGCGTGTCATAGAAGTCGACACGCAGGTGAGCGAGGCCCGCCGACGCTATGCGTGCCGCCTCGACCATCTCCGAGAAGTGCGGTGGCTGGGGGACGTCCTTGCGTCCGGGGGCCACCGAGCAACACGGCATGGGGTTCTGATCCATGTCGAAGAAGGTGCCGCAGAACCCGTCGCCGATCTTGTCGGAGACAATCCCATAGAACTTCGGCTCGCCGCCGAAGCACCAGAACTTATAGTCCCACAGCGCCCCCTCATGACCATCGTCAACGAGCTTCTCGGCAAAGATGCGCGGCTTGACGTCCTTGTACGCCCACTCGCGCGCAATGTAGTAGTAGTTGCGCCTGAGGGTCGCCTCCATCTTGGCCTTCGTGGCAGCCAGATCGAGCTTCGCCTTGTCTTCGACGATGCAGAAGCTCAGCGAGTCATGGGTGACCTTGAGCACGAAGCTGTCAGGGAGCGCGTCAAAGTCGATGTCGTCAAAGCGATCCCAGATGCCAAGCACGGGAATCACATGCTCGGCACCGAACATCTCCACGGCGATCTTCTTTGCCTCCAGCTTGTCGACCATGCGCGTGTAGCGGGGGTTGCGATCGTGCAGCTTGAGCCACTGTATCTTCTCGTTATACGTCTTCGGATGCTTGAGGTCGGGCCACCGGCCAAAGTTGCGCCTATAGTAGAGCTTCAGGTAGGGTACGTCCGGAATGAAGCGCAGGGCATACTTGACCCTCATCATCCTCTGTATGTGCTCCAGGCTGTTGGGACGCAATTCGGCTACCGTCGCATCTCTCATGAGAAGACCTCCCTGTCCACAGTTGCTTTTGCACCCTCGGTCCCATGTCGCCGCACACCAAGCAATTGCTCCTGTATGAAGGCGTCTATGGTTTGCGGTATGGCTTGTGGGCTCTCGTTGTGCCAGGGACGCAGGCTAACGTTGCCCGCCTCCATGTCGGCGACGGCCTGACCGAGGTCCGACAGGTCCGGCACGTTCAGGACGAGCCCTTCGTCGCTAAACGACTCGTTGATTCCCACCTGATGGTCATTGATGTGCTCCCCGTGTCTGGCCAGGCGTGCCACGGCGATGACCTTCTTGCCTCGGCTAAGCGCCCCCATGATCGAGCCGGATGCGCCATGGCTGATCACGATGTCTGCCTGACCCATCTTCTCCGAGAACTCATCGGGACTGAGGAAGGCCTGGTATGGGAAGTGTCGTGGCACATAGGTCGAGGCGCCGGTCTGGGCAAAGACCTCCTCGTGTACCAACCCCTCCTCGATTATGCGATCAAGCTCCCTGAAGAGCCGATCAAACGGATATGGGCGTGATCCCACGCAGACGAAGATCAATATAAACACCCCACATATATCGCATTGTTATAGAACTGCTTCTGTGACTCCCACTGCACGAAGAAGAGGTCGGCATGCTTCTGCATCATCTTGCCCGCGACGGTGGGCTGCTTGGATCGGCCAAAGGTCTCGATGAAGACGAACTTCTTATGAAAGAGCCTCGAGAGCAGGTAAAACGGGTACGCCACGAGCGTGCCGGTGGTCACGACGATATCGGGTTGCTCGCGCACCCAGATCAAGGCGGCGCGCACCAGGTTAACGGCCATCTTGAAGACCATGAGCATGTCCTTGAGGTCGGTCTGGATCATGAGATACGGGTCACCGCTGACGAAGGGCGTCTTCTCCGTGACATAGAAGCCGTCATACTTGTCGATAAGTCCCTGCAGCCTCTGCAGCTGCTCCCAATGGCCCCCCGACGAGGAGACCAGACAGACCACGGGCGTATGGTCGAGTGTGCCTCTAGGCTTTGACATGGTAGTACCTCCCGTACCAACGGACGAAGGAGCGCAGGCCGTCCTCGAGCGATGTCCGAGGCTTGAGGCCAAAGTCCCGCTCCAAGGCAGAGACGTCTGCGTAGGTCTGGTAGACGTCTCCCGGCTGCATGGGGAGGAGCTCGTGGGCGGTAGGAGCGGCAGCCACTCCCTCCTCCATGAGAACGCGCTCGAGCGTTTCCACAAAACCGAGCAGGTCCTCTGGGTGGCTGTTGCCGATGTTATAGACCGCGCAGGGCACGTCGTCGGCGCCTGCCGGCGCGGGGCGACGCATGATGGCCATCACGCCCGTCACGATGTCATCCACATAGGTGAAGTCACGCTTCATGTTTCCCATGTTGTAGATCTGAATCGGATCCCCGGCCACAATCTTGTTGGTGAATGTGAAGTAGGCCATGTCGGGCCTGCCCATGGGACCATATACCGTAAAGAAGCGCAGTCCCGTGCAGGGGAGGCGGTACAGGTTGGCATAGGCATGGGCCATGAGCTCATTGGCCTTCTTGGTGGACGCATAGAGGGACACGGGCCTGTCCGTCTTGTCCTCGACCGCATAGGGGACCTTGCTGTTAAGGCCATAGACTGACGATGAGGACGCGAACACGAGATGCCTGATGTCGCTGTGACGACAGGCCTCAAGGACGTTGAAGAACCCTATGAGGTTGGCGTCCAGGTACGATCGCGGGTGGTCAATGGAGTACCGCACGCCCGCCTGAGCGGCGAGGTTCACGAAAACGGTCGGCGACACCTCCTTCACGAGCGAGCTCACCACAGCGTCGTCCGCGATGTCGCCGCGCACAAAGCGAAACCGCCTGGAGGCCCCCGGGGCGGCCGCAACCATGCGGAGGCGCTCCTCCTTGAGGCGCACGTCATAGTAGTCATTGAGGTTGTCGAGGCCGATGACCGTGGCTTCGGTCTCCTCAAGAAGTCGTTTGCAGAGGAAGGCGCCGATAAACCCCGCCGCCCCTGTGACGATGACGGTCTCGCCCGCATCAAGCGTGATGCGGCAGGGATCTTTGACTCCGCCCATCTCCTGTTTCTCCTGTTTCGTGCCCATCTAGTCCCTCCCAAACAGGTCGCGCGTGAAGACCTTGTGGCCAACGTCGCTCAAGTCGGGATCCCAGCGATTGGCGACGATCAGATCGCAGCTGTCCTTGAAGACATCGAGGTCATGAAGGACCTCGCTGCCGAAGAAGCGTTGGTCGTCCAGCGTGGGCTCGTACACCACGATGGGAATGCCCTTCGCCTTGACGCGCTTCATGATTCCTTGGATGGAGCTCGACCTGAAGTTGTCGGAACCAGCCTTCATGGTGAGGCGGTATATGCCGACGATGGGGCACGAAACACCCGAGTAGACAAGGTCCATGACGCGCTCGATGATCTCGTCTGCGATGAAGTCCTTGCGCGTCCGGTTGGCGTCCACGATGGCCTGGATGAGGTTCTGCGGGACGTTGCTGTAGTTGGCAAGCAGCTGCTTGGTGTCCTTGGGCAGGCAATAGCCACCATACCCGAACGAGGGATTGTTGTAGTGGGGCCCGATGCGTGGGTCGAGGCCTACGCCCCTGATGATCGAGGATGTCTCGAGACCCTTCATGGAGGCGTAGGTGTCCAGCTCGTTGAAGTAGGCGACGCGCAGCGCGAGGTAGGTGTTGGCAAAGAGCTTGATGGCCTCCGCCTCGGAGGAGCCGATGACAAGCTCCTCGACCGAGGGATCGAGCGAGGCCTGGGCAAGGAGGCGTGCAAATCGCCTGGCATCCTCAGGCAGGCCGGCAGGCACGGTGGCACCGACAGGTGCGCCATTCGCATCGCGTGCGTAGCTGGGAATGCCCACGATGATCCGTGACGGATGAAGATTGTCGTACAGCGCGTGCCCCTCGCGGAGAAACTCGGGGCTGAAGACGAACCTACCCTCAGGGTATCGGCTGCAGAGGTGCTCGGTGTAGCCCACGGGAACTGTCGACTTGATCACGATGGTGGCGCGGGGATTGACCGAGAGCACGCGTTCGACCACCTGCTCGACGTAGCTCGTGTCAAAGAAGTTGCGTCGTGGGTCGTAGTTGGTCGGCGCGGCGACCACCACGAAGTCCGCCTGCGCGTACGCCTGGGCACCATCTGTGGTGGCGTGCAGGTCGAGCGCACGGGATGAGAGGTATTCCTCGATCTCCTTGTCCCGGATGGGAGACGCACCCGAATTCACGATCTCCACCTTGTCGGCCACCACGTCCACAGCCTCAACGTGATTGTGCTGGGACAGCAGAACCGCTATGGAGAGGCCGACGTATCCAAGGCCTGCGACGGCTATCCCGTAGGCCTTCCTGCCAGAAGCTTCCCGAGCGTCCAAAAGCGCGTTCATGTGAGTCGCCTCGCTCTCAGTTGCAGTCGCATCGCGTGACATGGCCCATTCCCCTGACTAGCTCCCCTGCGCCGTCAGGACCACGCCTATCGTTTTCGCTATGAGCTTCATGTCGGTCAGAAAGCAGCGCTCTCTCACATACTGGAGGTCGAGCTCGATCCATTCGCTGAAGGAGAGGTCGTCGCGCTTGGGATGAACCTGCCAGAAGCTCGTGATGCCGGCATCGCAGGCGAGGCGCAGCGCTTGGTGAGGGGTGTATTGGGCGACCTCACTCGACAGCGCAGGCCGCGGACCAACGATCGACATCTGCCCAAAGAGCACGTTGAAGAACTGGGGCAGCTCGTCCAAGGATGTCTTGCGAAGGAAGCGGCCCACCCGAGTAACCCGCGGATCGTTCCTTATCTTGAAGACAGGCCCGTCCTTCTCGTTGAATTTCATGAGGGACGCGAGCTGCTCCTCTGCGTCAGCGTACATGGAGCGGAACTTCCACATATTGAAGGTCTTCCCCTCTTTTCTGACGCGCAGTTGCTTGAAGAGGACAGGCCCATTCGGGTCGTCCACCTTGATGGCGATGGCAATGAGGAAGAAGAGCCAGCTGAAGCTCACAATGACAAACAGCGAGAACGCGATGTCAAAGAGACGCTTCGAGACCTTGTAGACCGAGATGCGCTCGTGATGTTTCAGGGTAACCTCGTCCATTTCAAACCACCTCATCGTGGGACAGCATGACCGCGTGTCAGGCACTCCATGCGGGGCGCCGACTGCGAGTCATCTTCAGACATCAAACCCTTCCTCGAATCTTTCTTGCTGCACTCTTTACCTAACATAATTCGTGTGCTGTATATAATTATTAACTTACCACTGATATAAAGAGTACAACAGACTACACCTGCCATTGCCGCAGGCGCTCCTATTCGCTCTTCATATCATTTTGGGCAGGCGTAACGGAGTCGCTCGCAGAGACGCCACTCTTTGGCCGTCGGTCGCGCGGGTACTCTCCTCCTGGGTCGTCGCCACCACTCTGCCTACACGGTCGTCACCGAGACAGACGTAAGCTCAACGCTCTTGCGAACACCTCCCCTCGCGCCACAAAAAAAGCCAGCTGCCTCCATCCGACAAACGGATGGGTGCAGCTGGCTGCCAGTTAAGGCCCTATAGCTTTGCGCCACCACCTTTCAGTGGTTTTGCCCTCCTAAGAAAATAGCTCACTGTCCAACATAAGTCAATGACGACTATTGGAACATGATATTTCGCCAAACCTAAGTACATGAACCTAACTATGCACCAGCTCGGGAAAGGAAAAGCCCGAGTTGTGAGGGACGGCGCCCGACCCTGGAAAGGAAATCCGGGAGTTGTGCACCGCCCGCCCCGACGCCGGAAAGGGAAATGCCGAGTTGTGCGGAGTCAGGGCCGGTGGCGGAAAGGTTTTTCTTGATTTGTGACCCCAGTCGGACCGCACAAGTCGGGCTTTTCCTTTCCAAGGTTGGGCATCACCTCGCATAACTTCAGGATTTCCTTTCCGGGGTCGGGCGCCGTCCCGCACAACTCGGCATTTCCCTTTCCGGTGTGGGAGCGGGCCACGCATAACTCGGGCTTTTTCTTTCCGGGGTCGGGGCGGGCGGTGCACAACTCCCGGATCTCCTTTCCAGAGCCATGCTCCCTTTCTGCTCCGACTGTGACCGCACAGGTCGTGCTTCTCCTCACTGCGTCACTACCCCGCAGTCCTCGCGAACCCTGGCACTCGCGACGGCGGCCTGACGCGCGTCTCGCATCGATGAGTGACGTCCTCCCCCACGTGTCCTCACCAGAACCCCAGGACATCAGGGGCAGCCCCCAGCGTCCGGCCGGACGCTGGGGGCTGCCCCTGATGTCGCTGTTGGCAGTTGCCTCGCTAGAGCTTGATCTCGATGTCGACGCCGGCGGGCAGGTCGAGGCGCATCAGGCTGTCGACCGTGCTCGAGGACGGGTCGAGGATGTCGATGAGACGCTTGTGGGTGCGCATCTCGAACTCCTCGCGGGAGTCCTTGTCCTTGTGCGGCGAGCGAATGACCGTGTAGAGGTTGCGCTCGGTGGGCAGGGGGATGGGGCCGGAGACGCGGGCGCCGGTGTTCTGCGCGGTCTCGACGATCTTCTTGGCCGACTGGTCAACGACCTCATGATCGTAGCCCTTGAGGCGGATCCTGATCTTCTGGCTTGACACGTTGGTACCTCCGTAAAGAGCGACTTGGGCTCGTTGACTCGTGACTTATGCGTTGCCGCCGTGCTTGGAGACGATCTCGTCGCGCACGGACTTGGGGACCGGCTCATAGGAGTCGAACTGCATGGTGTAGCTCGCGCGACCCTGCGTCTGGGAACGCAGGTCGGTGGCATAGCCAAACATCTCGCCCAGGGGCACCTTGGCCTTGATGACCTTGGTGTTGGTGCGGTCCTCCATGCCCTCGATCTTGCCGCGACGACTGGACAGGTTGCCCATGACGTCGCCCATATACTGCTCGGGGGTCTCGACCTCGACGGCCTCCACCGGCTCGAGCAGGATCGGATCGGACTTGCGCAGGGCCTCCTTGATGGCCATGGAGCCGGCGATCTTGAAGGCGGCCTCGGAGGAGTCGACCTCGTGGTAGGAACCGTCGACCAGGGTCACCTTGAGGTCCTGCACCGGATAGCCGGCAATGACACCGCTCTCCAGCGCCTCACGGATGCCCTTGTCGACCGAGGGGATGTACTCCCTGGGGATCGCGCCGCCCACGGTGGCGTCGACGAACTCGTAGCCAAAGCCCGGCTCCTTGGGCTCCAGGTCGATGATGGCGTCACCGTACTGGCCGCGTCCACCGGACTGGCGGACGAACTTGCCCTGGACGTGCTTGACCTCCTTGCCGGCCGTCTCGCGATAGGCGACCTGGGGCTTGCCCACGTTGCACTCGACCTTGAACTCGCGACGCAGGCGGTCGACGATGATCTCGAGGTGTAGCTCGCCCATGCCGGCGATGATGGTCTGGCCGGTCTCGTGGTCGGTGCGCACCTGGAAGGTCGGGTCCTCCTCGGCGAGCTTGGCCAAGCCCACGCTCATCTTCTCCTGCTCGGCCTTGGACCTAGGCTCGACGGCGACGTCGATGACCGGGTCGGCGAAGTTGATGGACTCGAGGATGATGGGGTGCCTCTCGTCGGAAAGGGTGTCGCCGGTGGTGGTGTTCTTGAAACCGACGCAGGCGACGATGTCGCCGGCGGAGCAGGCGTCGCGGTCGACGCGCTCGTTGGCATTCATCTCGAGGATGCGTCCCAGGCGCTCGCGGCTGTCCTTGTTCACGTTGTAGATGTGGGAGCCCGACTCGGCATGGCCGGAGTACACGCGGAAGTACGTGAGCTTGCCCACGTAGGGATCGGTCATGATCTTGAAGGCCAGGGCGCTGAAGGGCTCCTTGGGATCGGCGGTGCGGGTGATGGTCTCGCCGGTCTTGGGATCGATGCCGTCGATCTCCTTGACGTCGAGCGGGCTGGGCAGGTAGTCGACGACGGCGTCGAGGACCTCCTGGATGCCCTTGTTCTTGTAGGCGGAGCCCACGAAGACGGGGTTCAGCTCGCCGGCGAGGGTACCCGTGCGAATGGCGGCCTTGAGCAGGTCGACAGGGACCTCCTCCTCCATCAGGACCAGCTCCGTGAGCTCGTCGGAGAAGTCGGAGGCGGCGTCGAGCAGCTCGTCGCGCTTCTCGTTGGCGAGGTCGACGAAGTCGGCGGGGATCTCGTCGAGGACCTCGGGGTAGATCATGCCCTTGGCGTCCTCCTTGAAGTCCCATGCCTCCATGGTGACGAGGTCGACGAGGCCCCAGAACTGCGACTCGGCGCCCATCGGGATCTGCGCAGCCACGGCGCGGGCGCCCAGGCGCTCCTTCATGGTGTCGATGGCGTGGAAGAAGTCGGCACCGACGCGGTCGAACTTGTTGATGAAGGCGATGCGCGGCACGTTGTAGTTGGTCGCCTGACGCCACACGGTCTCGGACTGCGGCTGCACGCCGGCAACGGCGTCGAAGACGGCCACGGCACCGTCAAGGACGCGCAGGCAGCGCTCGACCTCGGCCGTGAAGTCCACGTGGCCCGGGGTGTCGATGATCTGGATGACGTGATCGCCCCAGAAGCACGTGGTGGCAGCGGAGGTGATGGTCACGCCGCGCTCCTGCTCCTGCACCATCCAGTCCATGGTTGCCGCACCGTCGTGGACCTCACCGATCTTGTGGGTCTTGCCGGTGTAGTAAAGGATGCGCTCGGTGGTCGTCGTCTTACCGGCATCGATGTGGGCCATGATGCCGATGTTGCGAAGGTTCTCGAGCTTGTACTTGACTTTGGCCATAAATGATTACTCCTGGACAGCTTAGAAGCGGTAGTGCGCGAAGGCACGGTTGGACTCGGCCATCTTGAAGAGGTCCTCGCGGCGCTTCACGGAGGCACCGACGCCGTTGGAGGCGTCGAGGATCTCGTTGGCAAGCCGCTCGGCCATGGTCTTCTCCTTGCGGGCGCGCGAGAAGTTGACCATCCAGCGGATGGCGAGCGTGGTGGCACGGCGGGAGTTGACCTCCATGGGCACCTGGTAGGTGGCGCCACCGACGCGCTTGGGCTTGACCTCAAGCGTGGGGCGGATGTTGTCCATGGCCTTCTTGAAGACGGTCAGGGGATCCTCGCCGCTCCTCGCGGCGACGAGGTCGAAGGCACCGTACACGATGCGCTCGGCGGTGGCCTTCTTGCCATCGAGGAGGACCTTGTTGATCAGCTGGGTGACAAGGCGATTGTTGTACTTGGCATCCGGCATGACCTCACGACGGACTGCTGCTGCACGACGTGGCATGTGTTTCTCCTAAGGATCGGAAGTGCGTGGCTGGTGCTGCTCGGGCGTTCCTACTTGGGGCGCTTGGCGCCGTAGCGGGAGCGGGCGCGCCTGCGGTTCTGGACCGCCGCGCAGTCGTACGCGCCACGAACGATCTTGTAACGCACGCCGGGCAGGTCGCGGACGCGGCCGCCACGGATCAGCACGATGGAGTGCTCCTGCAGGTTGTGGCCCTCGCCAGGGATGTAGGCCGTGACCTCGATGCCGTTGACGAGACGAACGCGGGCCACCTTGCGCAGGGCCGAGTTGGGCTTCTTGGGCGTGGTGGTGAAGACGCGGGTGCAGACGCCGCGCTTCTGCGGGTTGTGCTGGAGGGCGGCGTTCTTGGACTTGGCCGCGACGGACTTGCGGCCCTGGCGGACGAGCTGGTTGATGGTAGGCAAAACTCTCTCCTTCTGACCTATCTCCTACAACGTATGGGGGAGGACGACGCAGCACCGCCGCCCTGGATTGGCGCAAGGTTGTACTTTACGCACCCGAGACCACCTTGTCAAAAGGCCACGGTACCGGGCGTATCCATCTCTCACAAGGCACACACATCTCTTGTCAGCCTCGCTCAGGGCTGGTCCGCGCCTCCCAGAACCTCCAGGTAGTAGGTCAGACGCTCGTCCAGGTAGCGGGCGAAGAGGCGCTCCATGGCCTGTGGGTCCCTCCCTGAGTGGTACCCGTCGAAGGCCTCCAGATAGGCGGCGCGATCTGCATACTTGATGTCGATGGGCGGATAGCCCGCCTTCATGAGCTCAAGGTTCACGAGCAGCCGACCGGTGCGGCCGTTGCCGTCAACGAAGGGATGGATCGTCTCGAACTCCACGTGAAAGCGCGCCAGTCGTGCGACCAGGTCGCCATCATCTGCCTCATACCATGCCAACAGCTCAGCCATGCCTGACTCGATGAGCGCAGGCTCGACCGGCTCGTGCAACGCCCCGGAGATGCGCACGGGGATGGTGCGATACACGCCCCGGTCACGTGGCTTGTCGGCAAGCACCAGCTGGTGAACCTCGCGGATGACCCATTGCGTGAGAGGCGTCCCGTCCCGCACGAGCTCGCACACATACTCGAACGCGTCGCGGTTGCCCACTGCCTCGAGATGATCCCTGAGCGGCTTCTTGCCGACCGTGATGCCCTGCAGCACCAGCCCTGTCTCGCGTAGCGTGAGCGTGTTGCCCTCGATGGCGTTTGAGTTGTAGGTGAACTCCACCACGAACTCCTGCATCAGGCGCCGGGCCTCCCCAGGCGTGAGGGGACGCAATGCGTCAAGTCGGGCCTTCTTCTGATGCACAAGGTCGATGAGGCTCGGCAGGTCGCTGCGCCGCGCGTCAAGCGGCTTCACTGCCTCTGCCGGGACGCGCCATGCTCGTCCGTCACGGTGTGCGCCTGCGATGCGTCCCTTTGCGCACAGCTCGCGAACGCGACGCTCGGAGATGCCCCATTTCTGTGCCGCCTCTGCCACCGAGATAGACATTTCATTCCGTTCGGTATGACATGCTTACCATTTGCGGAATGATATCACAGGATGAGAGCTCCTCTCTACGCGACACCACATCGTACACGGACCGCCTTGCCTTGCGCCGGCCCGAGCGCTACGCCGTCTCGACCGAGGCGGCGTCCTGCAGCCCGAGCAGCTCGACGGCCTCCTCGCGCATCTTGTACTTCTGGATCTTGCCAGCCTCGTTCATCGGGAAGCCCTCGACGAAGCGCACGTACGCGGGCACCTTCTCCTTGGCCACGCGCACGCGGCAGAACTCCTTGACCTCCTCCTCGGTGGCGCACTCCCCCTCGCGCAGGATGATCTCGGCCAGCACAACCTCGCCGTACATCTCGTCGGGCACGCCGATGACCTGCACGTCCTTGGTCTTGGGAAAGGTGTAGAGGAAGTCCTCGATCTCCTTGGGGTACACGTTCTCGCCACCGCGGATGATCATGTCCTTCACGCGGCCCGTGACGCGGTAGTAGCCGTCGGACTGGCGCAGCAGGATGTCTCCGGAGTGCAGCCACCCGTCCTCGTCGATGGCCGTCGCCGTCGCCTCGGGCATCTTGTAGTAGCCCTTCATGGTGTTGTAGCCGCGGCTGCAGAACTCGCCGGGCTCGTTGTCGCCCAGCTCCACGCCCGTCTCGGGGTCGATGACCTTGGTCTCCACGCCAAAGATGGGCATGCCCACGGTGGTCACGCGCTGCTCCAGCGAGTCGGTGGTCTTGGACATCGTGGTTGCCGGGCTGGCCTCGGTCTGGCCGTAGGTGATGCAGATGTCGCGCATGTTCATCTTCTCCACGACCTCGCGCATCTTCTCGATGGGGCAGGGGCTGCCCGCCATGATGCCGGTGCGCACGTGGCTGAAGTCGGTCTGCTCGAACTGCGGGTGCGTGTCCATCATGGCGATGAACATGGTGGGCACGCCGTGGAAGCAGGTGATCTTCTCGTGCGCGATGCAGGCGAGGCCCTTGCGCGGCGAGAAGATGGGGATGGGGCTCATGGTGGTGCCGTGCGTCACAGACGCCGTCATGGCCAGGACCATGCCAAAGCAGTGGAACATGGGCACCTGGATCATCATGCGCTCGCCGGTGGAGAGGTCCATGCAGTCGCCGATGGCCTTGCCGTTGTTGACCACGTTGTAATGCGTGAGCATGACGCCCTTGGGGAATCCCGTGGTACCTGAGGTGTACTGTATGTTGCAGACGTCGTGCCGGTCGATGCTGGCGCAGCGGCGATCGACCTCGGCCTGCAGGCCGGGGGTGCCGGCGGCGAGCGCCTCGCCCCAGCCGTAGCAGCCCTGGTGCGGACCATCGATGGTGACGATGTTCCTGAGCAGGGGGAACCTCCGTGACGACCACTCCCCCGGCCGGGCGTCCGCAAGCTCGGGGACGAGCTCGTCGACGATGTCGAGATAGCTCGTGCCCTTGTATGCGTCGATCATGACGAGCGTGTGGGTGTCGGACTGCTTGAGCAGGTACTCAAGCTCGTGGATCTTGTAGCCGGTGTTGACGGTCACCAGCACGGCGCCGATCTTCACGGCCGCCCAGAAGGTGAGGTACCACTGCGGCACGTTGGACGCCCAGATGGCCACCTTGTCGCCCGGCTCGACGCCCATGGCCACAAGCGAGCGCGCGAACTCGTCCACGTCGTCACGGAACTGCGGGTAGGTGCGCACGTAGTACTCGCCCATCACGTCGGGCGTGGGGTTGTAGTGGCTGTCGGGCTCGGTGTAGCGGAAGGCGTGCTGGGTCGGGTAGAGCTCGCAGATGCGGTCGAGGACCTGCGGGAAGGTCTCGTCGATCAGGTGCTCCTTGGGCCAGGGGTAGGTGCCGTCGTTGGTGAGCGAGCGCTGCAGCTCGAAGGCCTCGGCGGGCTCGCGGCGCACGAGCCGCCCCGGCGCCTCCGACACCGCCGCGGCCGGCTCGCCGCCATGGGCCAGGTAGTCGCGCATGTACCCGAGGAACTGCGGGAACACGATGCCCGCCTCGCCCACCGCGATGTCGCGAGCCCAGCGCGTGACCCACTCGAAGGTCATGTACCCGTCGTAGCCCGCGGCGAGCAGCGCGTCGAACATGTCCGTGAGCGGCAGGTCGCCCTCGCCCATCATGCGGTACTCGAAGCGGTCGCCCACCCTCACCGAGTCCTTCACCTGGCAGTAGCGCAGGTGACGACCGAGGTTGGCCACGCTCGTGGCCGGATCCTCGCCGTTGAGGCGGTAGGGATGGTGCAGGTCCCACAGCGCGCCGACGCTCTCCATGCCCACTGCGTCGAGCACGCGGGCCAGGCGGGCGGTGTCGGCATACTCGGAGCTCGTCTCCACCAGGATGGTCACGTCGTAGATGCCGGCGATCTCGCCCATCTGCCTCAGCAGGTCGACCACGTGGGTGTCGTCCAGCCCACCCACCGGGCGCACGTCGCGCGAGAGCAGCACGCGCACGTAGGGGGTGCCCATGTCGCTCGCCAGCTCGATGTAGCGGGTCACCTCGTTGATGTTGTCCTCGCGCCGGCGGTCGTCGGCCAGCTCGCAGCTGGACGAGAAGCACGGGATCTCGAGGCCGAGCCGCTCGAGCTGCTGGCGCGTGCGGGCACGGCGCGCCTGCTGGAACGGCGCGGCCTCGGGCGCGAAGGCACGGCCGGCGACGCCACGGATCTCGATGCCGTCGAAGCCAAGGTCCTTGGCCATGGGGTAGATGTCGGTCCACGAGTACGAGGGGCAGCCGAGGGTGGAGAATGCGAGCTTCATGGTCGGGTCCTCTCCGTTCGTATGGGTGTGCCAAGGCACTGCGGGGCGGGCGCCCTCTGGGACGCCGGGGCCCGGTATGCGAGACAAGGGATGCCGCGAGGCATCATGGCCGCCATGCGACCTGCGACAGGGGGGTTACGGGCGCAACCGCTTGCGCGCGGAAGCGCCTAGGGAAGCAGGAGGGACAGCAGGCCCGCGGCCGACACGCGATCGTGCGTGTGCGCTGCGACGTACATGCTTCCCTCCCTCCCTCGGGTGTCATGTGCCGATCCGTGGGGCACGTTGGAGCGGTTATACCATCCCACGGCGGCTGCCGTGCACGGCGTCCGCCAGCTCGACACGAGCGCTTAACATGGGCGCCACGTCCGACGCACGTCCGGCGCACGTCCGACGGCCCTTCTGCGACGCCTGGTCGCCTGGTCCTACCGCCCGGACCGCTCCCCGTCCCTCTGGCGGATGCGCGCGCGCCTGATCTTGCCCGAGAAGGTCTTGGGCAGGGCGTCCACGTACTCGATGACGCGCGGGTACTTGTAGGGCGCCGTCTGCTGCTTGGTCCAGACCTGCAGCTCCCTGGTGAGCGCCTGGCCGGCCTCCACGCCGGGCTCGAGCACGATGGTGGCCTTGACCACGAAGCCGCGCAGCGGGTCGGGCACGCCCGTGACGGCGCACTCGTGCACCTTGTCATGACAGTTGAGCGCGCTCTCCACCTCGAAGGGCGATATGCGATATCCGCTCGACTTGATGAGGTCGTCGTTGCGCCCGCAGTAGTAGTAGTAGCCGCTCTCGTCGGCATAGGCGACGTCACCCGTGTGGTACCAGCCACCGCGGAACACCTCGGCGGTCTTCTGGGGCTCGCGGTAGTACTCGTGGATGATGCCGGAGGGCCTGGGATCGCACTTGATGCAGATCTCGCCCTCCTCGCCCGCCTCGCACTCGCTGAGGTCGTCGCGCAGCAGCGCTATGCGGCCAAAGGGCATGGGCTTGCCCATGGAGCCGGGGCGCGGCACGCAGCCGATCATGTTTGCCACGATGACCGGACTCTCCGACTGGCCGAAGCCCTCGTAGATGGGATGGCCCGTGTGCTCGAGCCAGAAGTCGAACTGGTCGGGCGGCAGGGCCTCCCCCGCCGTCGTGAAGCGCTGGATGGACGAGAAGTCATAGGTGTCCACATCCTCGCGCGAGAGCATGCGCCACATGGTGGGCGGGCAGCAGAGCGTGGTGATGTGGTAGCGCTCGACGAGGCCGAGGATGTCGGCGCCGTCGAAGCGGTCGAAGTCGTAGACCAGCTGGCAGCCCTCCATGAACCACTGGCCGTAGAACTTGCCCCAGGTGCACTTTGCCCAGCCGGTGTCGGCGATGGTCATGTGCACGCCCTCGGGATCGACCCCGTGCCACCATTTGGCCGTCGCCAGGTGCGCGGCGGCGTAGTCGTGGCCGTGCAAGGCCATCTTGGGCTCGCCCGACGTGCCGCTGGTGAAGTAGATGAGCATCGGGTCGTCGACGTTGGTCGCAATGCGGCCGAGCTGGTCGGAGGCCGCATGGACCCCTGAGTTGTAGTCGATCCAGCCAAGGCGCGCGCAGGGCGCCGCAAAGAGCCCTCTCGCGCCGGAGAGGGCGACGCCGGAGAGGGCGCTGTCCGACTCGATGCCCTCCGCGTTGGGGATGTCGTATTGCGAGCCGTTCACGAGCATGAGCAGCGGCGGGCGCTCGAGCAGCTCGCACGCCCTGTCGACGACGTCGGAGATCGGGCCCACGGTGGTGGCCACGATGGCCTTCACGCCGGCCACCTTGATGCGGTAGATGACGTCGTGCTCCTTGAGCATGAACGTGGCGGGGACGAGAACGGCACCGATCTTGTGCAGGGCGAGCGCGGTGACCCAGAAGGAGTAGTGACGGCGCAGGATGACCATGACCCTGTCGCCCTTGCCGATGCCCTGCGAGAGGAGGAAGTTGGCCGCCTTGTTGGACAGGCGCGAGAGGTCGGCGAAGGTGAGGTCATGCTCCTCGCCCTCGGGGTTGCGCCAGATCATCGCCGTGCGCCCGGGCTCGGCGGAGCCGATCTCGTCGATCACGTCGTACGCGAAGTTGAAGCCGCTCGGGACGTGGACGCGAAAGCTCGTCAGGTCCCCCTGGGCGTCAAAGGTCTCCGTGCAGTAGCGCTTGTGTATGTTGAGCATCTCTCGTGTCCTCTGATCGTGCGGGTGACGGTGCGCAGCTACGCGCGGCACGGGCTGGTCTCGGGCACAACCGGCAGCGACAGGTTGCGCCTCACCCTACGAGGACGCCGGGTACGAGGAGGGGGAATGCCGGAAGTCGAACGTCGTGTGTCACGTACGTGGGCCCCCTCCCGCACCATCGAGATCCGCAGGCATCCGCCTGCCTGTATGGTGTGTAGTTATACCATGCGCCACCAGGGCAGTCGCAGGCCCTTCCATGCGTCGTAACAAACCCGACACGCGCACGGAATCATGGTACGTTGTTTGGGGGATACTGCAGGGGTCGGGGGCGCACCCCATTGGCGCCACGCAGGGATGCACTCTCGTCGCACGCTGACTGGAGGCGCTCCCCCGCTGCGCGTGAGCTGGGGGATGAGCCGTCTCCGGCTCGCGTGGGCTGGAGCTGGGGTGTCGCCGGCTTGCGTGGGCTGGGGTGTCCCCGGCTCACGCCGACCGGGAGGATGCCCCGTCACACACCTGCGCGCACGTCCTTGAGGAGGCCCGATGACCACCACATCCGCCGAGGCGCTCTCGTCTCCCATCACCGTGCTGCTGGGGCATGCGGGCGTGGGCAAGACCAACATGGCGATCGGTCTCGCGCGACAGCTGTCTGGCGCGGGCTTCGAGGTGACCCTCGCCGACCTCGACGTGGTGAACCCCTACTTTCGCTCGAGCGACTACCCGGAGCTGCTGGCCGAGGCCGGCGTTCGCCTGATCGCACCGGTGCTCGCCCGCACCACGCTCGACACCCCCAGCCTCTCGGGCGAGCTGGATGCCGCCATCGGGCAGGCGGCCGGATCGGCCGAGAGGCGGCTCGTCATCGACGTGGGCGGGGACGACGACGGCGCCACCACCATCGGTCGCTGGGCCGCCCTGCTCGACGCCGCCGCGGCGCGTGTCCTCTACGTGGTGAGCGCCTATCGCTCGCTGACCACGGACCCGGCGGAGGCCGCCGCCCTGCTTCCCGACATCGAGCGGCACGCGCACCTCAGGGCGGACGCCATCCTCAATGCGACGAACCTCGGCAGCGAGACCACGATGGCCCACGTGCGCCACGGCCGCGCCTTTGCCCGCGAGACCGCCCGCCTGCTTGGGCTTCCCGTCGCCGCCACAATCGTTCCACAGGTGGCGCTCGCAGGTGGCGCGACCGTTACCGAGGCGTTAACAGACGAGGGCTCAGACCACGAGCCCCTGCTGGTGATGCCTAGATTTGTACGCACACCATGGGATGATTAGGCCCAGGGCGGGGCGTCTCCCCTCGGGGAGGCCCGTTCCGAGGGGCTCGTGTCCGATCGGTTCCAACGGAGAGGAAGGAAGCGCGAATGGCTCGCATCATCGTCGACGACGTTCACTGCAAGGGCTGCGGCCTGTGCGTGAGCGCCTGCCCGAAGGGGGTGCTCGCCCTCGACGGCGACCGCATCACCCCCAAGGGATACCATCCCGCGAAGCTCGTGGACCCCGACAACTGCATTGGCTGCTCCTCGTGCTTCATCACCTGTCCCGACGTCGCGATCACGGTGGTGAGATAGATGTCTGACAACACCCAGGCCGCCGAGGGGCGCGTGCTCATGAAGGGCAACGAGGTACTGGCCGAGGCCGCCATGCGCGCCGGGTGCCGGTTCTTCTTCGGCTACCCCATCACGCCCCAGACCGAGCTTGCCGCCTACATGGCCAAGAAGCTGCCCCAGATCGGGGGCACGTTCCTGCAGGCCGAGAGCGAGATCGCTGCCATCAACATGGTCTATGGCGCGGCTGCGGCAGGCGCGCGCGTCATGACCAGCTCCAGCTCGCCTGGCGTCTCGCTCAAGGGCGAGGGGGTCTCGTACATGGCGGGGGCCGACGTCCCCGGCGTCATCGTCAACGTCGAGCGCGGTGGCCCGGGCCTCGGCGGCATCCAGCCGTCGCAGTCCGACTACTTCCAGGCCACGCGCGCCCTCGGCCACGGCGACTTCTACATGCCCGTGCTGGCCCCCTCCACGGTGCAGGAGATGGCAGACCTGATCTACCTGGCCTTCGACCTCGCCGACGAGTATCGCACCCCGGCGATGATCCTCGCCGACGGCATGATCGGCCAGATGATGGAGCCCGTCCTGCTCCCTCCCGCGCGTGACCCCGAGAGCCTGCCCGCCAAGCCCTGGGCCACCTCCGGCCACAGGGGCGAGCGCGCGCACAACGTGGTCAACTCGCTCTACCTCTCGCCCGAGAAGCTCGAGGACACCAACCGCGAGCGCTTCGCGCGCTATGAGGAGATGCGGGCCCGGCACCAGCGCCAGGAGCTCATGCTGTGCGACGACGCGGAGATCGTACTCGTGGCCTTTGGCGCCGCCTCCCGCATCGCCCGCACCGCCGTGCGCGACGCGCGTGCCAAGGGCATCAAGGCCGGCCTGCTGCGTCCCATCACCCTCTGGCCCTTCCCGACCAAGGCCATCGACGAGGTCGTCGGCGCCGGCGCCAAGAGGTTCCTGTCCGTCGAGCTCAACATGGGGCAGATGGTCGAGGACGTGCGCCTCGCCGTCAACGGCCGCGCCGACGTGAGCTTCTACGGGCGCACCGGCGGCGTGCTGCCCACGCCCGAGGAGGTGCTGGGGCAGATCGAGCGCCTGGCCACGGGCGAGGAGCGCCTGACTGCGGGCGAGATGTCCAACGGTAGCGCTCGCGCGACCGTCATGGGCTCGGTGCTCCCGCAGCCGACCGACCGCAAGAGCAGCTACGAAAGGGGTGAGTAGCATGGCACAGCCCGATTCCGGCACCGTCACGCTCCCCGACTACCAGCAGGAGCGCATCGGATCGCAGATCGCCGAGGGCGAGGTCATCAAGAGCGCGCGTCCGCACGCCCTCTCCGACGTGGTCTTCAACTACTGTCCGGGCTGCACGCATGGCATCGTCAACCACCTCGTGGCCGAGTGCATCGACGAGCTGGGCATCGAGGGCCGCACGGTGGGCATCGCCCCCGTGGGCTGCTCGGTCATGTGCTACGACTTCTTCAACTGCGACATGATCGAGGCCGCGCACGGTCGCGCGCCTGCGGTTGCCACCGGCGTCAAGCGCGTGCATCCCGACAACATCGTCTTCTCCTACCAGGGCGATGGCGACCTCGCCTCCATCGGCACCGCCGAGACCGTGCACGCCGCCACACGTGGGGAGAAGATCACCGTCATCTTCATCAACAACGCCATCTACGGCATGACCGGCGGCCAGATGGCACCCACCTCCCTGCCCAACCAGGTCACGCAGACCAGCCCCTACGGCCGCGACGTGAGCGCTGCCGGCTATCCGGTGCGCATCTCCGAGCTGCTGGCCACCCTTGACGGCGTGGCCTACGTGGAGCGTGTCACCTGCGACAGCCGCCAGCACATCGTCCAGGCCAAGCGGGCCATCAAGAAGGCCTTCCAGAACCAGATCGACGGCATCGGCTACTCGCTGGTTGAGGTCGTCTCCACCTGTCCGACCAACTGGGGCATGACGCCACAGGACTCCTTCCAGTGGCTGCGCGACAACATGCTGCCCTACTACCCGCTCGGCGTGTACAAGGACGTCATCGCAGACGGCTTTGCCAACGCCGCCGAGGCCGCCCTCGCGCGCGCCACGGACTGCCCCATCGCCCAGCAGCAGAAGGAGGACTAGCCATGGCGGAGGACTTCAACCACGAGCTGCTGTGCGTGCTCTCCGGCTTTGGTGGCCAAGGACTCCTGTTTGCCGGCAAGGTGCTGGCCAACACGGGCCTGCTCGACGGGCGCCACGTATCGTGGATGCCCAGCTACGGCCCCGAGATGCGCGGCGGCACCGCCAACTGCAGCGTCTCGCTTTCCGATGAGGCCATCGGCACGCCGTTCATCACCAGGCCCACGGCCGTCATTGCCATGAACCAGCCCTCGGTGGAGAAGTTTGGCCCCACCGTGCAGCCGGGCGGCACCATCATCATCGACTCCACCCTGGCCATGAACGGTGCCGAGGGGGTCGAGATGGCCGAGGGCGTGAGCGTCATCACCTTCAAGGCCACCGAGATGGCCGAGGAGGCGGGTCTCAAGGGTCTGGCCAACATCATCTGCCTGGGCAAGCTCTGGGCGGAGACCCGCTTCTGCGCACGCGAGACGCTTGACGCCGCGCTGGAGAAGTGCGTGCCGCCCACGAAGCGCCACCTGTTGGAGCCCAACCGGCGTGCCCTCCAGATGGGCATCGACCTGTAGCGCGGCGCGCCCGTCGCACACGCTGTCACACCGACAGACCCCGCCACATCGCTGTGGTGGGGTCTGTCGTCTTCTGCGCCGGGATGCCTCCGCACGAATGCGCGGGCGCCGGGAGAGGGCGATCACCTGATGATGCCGCGACGGCGCCTGCCGCTCGCATCCCGGAAAGGAAAAGCCCGAGTTGTGCGGGGCTGGGACCAGACCTGGAAACAGAAATCAAAGAATCCCCGCCCGATGCGGACCCGACCCACCTAATATCGTCAATCTCATTTGCAAAACGTGGGAAAACGCTCCGCATTTTGACGATATTAGGTGGGTCGGGTCCGCATCGGTGAGAGCTGGGGTTGCACGAGAGGCCATGACGGAAAGGAAATCCCTGACTTGTGCGCGTTTGCCCCCCGCTGGAAGGAAAAAGCTCGAGTTGTGAGGAGCTCGTGATCAGGTCGGAAAGGAAATCCCCAAGTTGTGACCAGCCGGGGGGATCACAACCCGGCAACAACCTTTTCTGCGGAAAGCCACGTCACGCGCAGCTCGGGCCTTCCCCTTCCGCCCTCGGGCTCGGCCCGTCACACGTCCTGATTTTCCCTCCCACCTGCAAGCCTGGCCCCACACAACTTGGGGATTTCCTTCCCGGCAGGGCTTCGGCACGGCTCGCGGGCGTCAGATCAGGCCATCGGTCTTGTCCTGCTCCTGGCTGGCAAGCCTCGCGGCCTCCTCGTCGCGCTTGCGGATGGCGACGCGACGAATCTTGCCGTTGACGGTTTTGGGCAGCTCAGGCACGTAGTCGATGATGCGAGGGTACTTGTACGGGGCCGTCTCGTGCTTGACGTAGGCCTGCAGCTGCTTGGTGAGCTCAGGCGAGCTCTCGAAGCCCTTATGCAGCACGATGGTGGCCTTGACGGCCTTGCCGCGCATGGGGTCGGGCACGCCCGTCACCGCGCACTCGCGCACCGCCTCGTGCTGCAGCAGCACGCTCTCGATCTCGGTGGGCCCTATGCGATAGCCCGAGCTCTTGATGACGTCGTCGTTGCGCCCGACATACCACAGGTACTCGTCCTCGTCGCGCCAAGCGGTGTCACCGGTGTGATACCAGCCGTCGTGGATGGCCTCGTCGGTCTTCTCCGGGTCGCGATAGTACTCCATCATGACGCCGGCAGGCGGGTTCTCCTTGTCATAGGCGACACAGATCTCGCCCGTCTCGCCATAGTCGCACTCGGTGCCGTCCTCATGCAGGATGCGGATGTCGTAGAGTGGCACGATCTTGCCCATGGAGCCCGGACGTGGCGTGGCGTTGTTGAGGTTGGCGATGGTGAGCGGGGTCTCCGTCTGGCCAAAGCCCTCGTAGATGATCAGGCCGGTGTTCTCGCGCCAGAAGTCGTACAGGTCGGGGTTCAGGGACTCGCCCGCCGTGGTGCAGTACTTGAGCGAGCTGAGGTCATGCGCGCCGATGTCGCTCTGCATCATCAGACGATACATCGTGGGCGGGCAGCAGAGCGTGCTCACGTGATAGCGGCTCACCAGGTTGAGGATCTCGTCGCCGCTGAAGCGGTCGAAGTCGTAGGTGAGAACGCAGGACTCCATGGTCCAGGCGCCGTAGAACTTGCCCCACACGGCCTTGCCCCAGCCGGTGTCGGCGATGGTGAAGTGCAGGCCACCATCGCCAATGACGTTGTGCCACAGTTTGGCGGTGATGGTGTGGGCGAGGGCGTACGCACCGTTGTGCAGCACCATCTTGGGGTTGCCCGACGTGCCCGACGAGAAGTACATGATCATGGGCTCATCGATGGTGGTGGGGACGCGCCCCCAGAAGTCGCTTGCGGCGCGCACGCCGGCATTGAAGTCGACCCAGCCCTCGCGGTCGCAGCTCAGCTCGCAGATGTGCCTGCGGCCCGACAGCGCCCGATGACGGCTGGGCTCGAAGCTCGGCTCGCTCACGGCAAGGCCGGCGCCGCCCGCCGCGACGAGGATCTTCTTCTGCAGCTCAGGGCAGATGGGCGCGACCGCGTCGACGACGTCTGCGATCGCGCCGGCATCCGTGCAGATGATCGCCTTGCAGGAGGCCCCCTTCAGACGATACTCGAGGTCGTGCTCGCGCAGCATGAAGGTGGCAGGCACCAGCACCGCACCGATCTTGTGCAAGGCCAGCGCGACCATCCAGAACTGATAGTGACGGCGCAGGATGACCAGCACCATGTCGCCCTTGCGGATGCCCTGCGAGACGAGGAAGTTGGCACACTTGTCGGACCAGAACTTCATCTCGCCGAACGAGAAGCGGTGCTCCTCCCCCTCCGGGTTGCACCACACCATGGCGGGACGGTCGGGGTCGTTGACGGCGATGTCATCCACCACGTCGTAGGCCCAGTTGAAGCTCTTGCCGTAATGAAGCGAGATGTGGGCAATCTCCCCGTCGAGATTGCGGCTCTCGGAGATGTAGCTCTCGTTGATGTAGCGCATGGGAAGTTCCTTTGCAAAGAGACTCGTCGGCACTCAGGCGCGGCACACCACGCCAGCGCGACGCTGTGGTCGGATGTCTGAGGTGACGGCACCGTCCGCAGGAAGGCGGGCGATGCCTAGATAATCTCTTCGCGGTCGGGCATGACGACGGCCAGTATCTGGGCATCCTCGCCACCGATGGCGATGATGCCGTGACCGCGACCCGAATCGTAGAGCAGCGAGTCTCCCGGGCCGACCTCCACGGTGCGCTTCTCGAAGGCAAAGCGCAGGCGGCCCTTGAGCACGTAGTCAAACTCCTGGCCCTTGTGGTAGGAGAGGTGGATCGGCTCGTTCTGGCTCTCCTCCTGATAGGGAATGTCGACGAGGAACGGGTCGCAGAGGCGGTTCTTGAAGAACGGGGCCTTGTGGATGTAGCGGAAGTCGGAGCGGCGGCTGATGAGCAGGCCCTCGTCCGCCTCCACCACGGAGTACCACTTGATGTGCGGGCTCTCGCCCGTCAGCAGCTCGACGACGTCGACGCCGAGGGTCTTGGCGCACTTGTAGAGGAAGGTGAAGGTGAGGTCCATCTCGCCGCTCTCGCGAGCCGCGTACTCCTGGGGCGAGCGCCCGGTGGCCTTGGCCATGTCCTCGATGGTGAGGTCGTTGTCCTCGCGCAGGGAACGGATGCGGTTGGAGATGTCCTTGCGGCTCTCTTGCTCCGACTTCATGATCAGACCCTCTCGTCTGGGGACGTCGATCGCTTTTTTGTACCATACCACGAGACATGGCTGGCCGCGACAAGCGAGCCAAGTTGTAACAACCCGGGCCGAGGGTGATGCGTCGACGTGTCGGCGTGACTCTCGACCTTGGTGGCCGATGGTGTCGATGATCTGCTGGTATTGGTCAGACCACGCGGAAGCGCTCGTCGGCGAGAAGGAACTCCTCGCCGCGTCCCACGTGGCAGGGGACGTGCGGTGCCACGCGATGGCCTCGCACGACGGTGCCGTTCGTGGCACCAAGGTCGGTGAGGGTGATGCCCTCCCCATCGCCATCGACGACAATGGCCGCATGGCGGCGGCTCACGTTTGAGTTGCCCCCAAAGTGAAGCCCACACGAGGCGGAGCGGCCCAGCACCTGCTCCCCTTTGGCAAGGTCGAACCCGAGCCCATCGCTCAGGCGCTCTATGCGAAGGAGGTCTCCCGAGTCCGGAAGGGCATTGCATGCGGACAGGTAGCCACTCGCGAGGGGGTCGAGTGCAGGGGCCACAGGCGGTCCCACGCTCTCGCCGGTATCTGCCGACCCAGAGCTGAGGCTCAGCGTGTCGCCCAGGTCTCTCCCTCGGTCTGCGCCCTCCTCGGGGGCAGGCTCATGCGACGTCCGGGAGATGCGCTCAACCGCGGTCGGTGGGCTCGACTGGACGAGATCGTCGCCGAGCAGCTCGAGGGGGTCGAGCGCGCCGGCCCCCAACGCGGCCGAGCGGGATCCCGAAGCCGTCGTCGCGCGCGTGGCGAGCGGTGTGGGCCGAGGGCCGTCACGGTGGGTCGCGCCTACCGGGGCAACGGCACCGCTGTGCCATGCGGCTGCGGGAAACTCCCCCGCCAGGAAGCGCGAGAACTTCTCGGGTGCAAAGACGCTCTGCCGGCGTGCCCAATCACCCACCGCCGAGACGTGCCGCAGGTCATCCTCCACGACCATCCGCACGTTTGAGGGGGAGCCAAGCCACGAGAGCAGGGAAAGGGGGTTGCCGTGCTGCAAGGAGGTGTTGCTCGCGAGGGGGACGAGCACGAACCGCAGCTGCCCCTCGGGCGTCACGAACACCCCCTCGGGATCGAGCCACAGCTCTGAGGTGGGGATGCTCCTCCCCACGCAGACGTCGCAGACGTCGTTGACCGCCCTGAGCATCCGCTCGTACTGCGCGAGCGTGACCGCCGCCTTGAGGAACGTGGACAGCCGCTGTGTCCCGACCACGTCGTAGTTGAGTGTGGCTCCCCTGGCCTGCCCCTCGTACTTGAAGGGCAGGAACAGCACTCCCGGACCGCTTGCGAGCCACTCGGAGCACGTATAGTCCAAGCGCTCCAGGCGCGTGAGGGTGAGACGCAGCAGCCTGAGCTCTCCCCGGAGCGACTTCTTGAGCTTCTCCTTCACCGATCCTCCCTCAGGCGAGCGCGACGCGCGAGCCATCGGCGAGAACGCCGAACGCCTTGAGGGCACGCACCGTCTCGTTGGGGTTCAGCAGCTCGCCGCGCGAGGGCGACCCCACGTCGCAAAGCATCAGGTCCTCCCCGCCCGTGGCTTGCCAGAGCGCGGGTTCGCGCCGCTCGAGCAGGCGCGAGATCAGGGAGGTCGCCTGCCCCACCGTGAGGTCGAGCGGAACCCAGAAGTTGTACTCCCGGTGGGTCGGGGCGAGGATCACCCTGAGCTCAACCTTCTCCTTCATATGCCCCCCCCACGCCGTCATGTCAGGCAGAGTGTAGCATGGCTTGGGGCGGCGCCGCCACGCTGAGCCACAGGGGACGGCGGTGTCCCGCTCAACCGCGAGGGCTTCCGCCGAGGATCTCCCCGGCGGTCGTGGCCTCGTCCCTAGCTGCCATACCCGTACCCTCTCGCGACGTCGAGGAACTCATGCCTCCACGCAAACTCACCCGCCCAGTCCAGCGCACTCTTGCCCTGGGGGCCCGCGACCGTCGGATCGGCGCCTGCCTCGAGCAGCCCCTGCCACACCGGAACGAGCCCGGCGCTCTCGCCCTTGGTGTTGCGCACCGAGAGCATCAGGGCGTCGTTGCCCCATGCGTCCCTGCGGCTCACGTCGAGCCCCGAGGCGACGAGCATACGCGTCAGCCACGCCAGCCCTTCGGGGCTCCACCACCTCGCCCCCTGCTTGAGGCAGAGCATGAGGCAGTTCTCCCCCTTCCTCGTGGTGAGGTTGACATCGGCCCCGTCCGCCAGGACCCTCGCGATGACGCGCTCGCGCTCGGACTCGTCCTGCCTGCCCAGAACGGCGTAGGTGAGGAGACGGTGGCCGACCACGCCGTCCGCGACGTTGGGATCCCCTTCGTACCGCGCGCAGAACTCGTCATAGGTGCCGTGCTGCGCCGCGTCGAACACGTCCGTGATCAGCATGTCGCTCCCCCTGTCTCATACAGGCCGCTCCTGTTGGGAGACGGTCCCTCAACCTGGAGGCATCATCCCTCCTACGCATGGCCAATTCCTGACCCCCTCGGGATGGAGCCGGTCCCCTCGCTGCCGCGAGCCACGTGGCCGGTGCCATCGGGGGTCGACGAGGCGACCTCAAGGCCCTCGCACGCATTCCTCCCCTGGCATCAGGCGCGCGCTAGGGCCTTCCGTGGGACAGCGCCCAGGCCTCGACCCTCTCGGCGAAGCCCTGCCTCCACGCGAGCGGCGCCGCGAGCTCGAGGCAGTCCGCCTTGGGCCCGTAGCTCGCATGCCAGTCGGCCCCCGCCTCGAGCAGCAGCTGGAAGGTCGGCCACATGTCCTCGAGGGGGATCCTCGTGAGCAGGACGGCGTCGCCGAACGGCGTGACGCCGCGGTAGGGCGTGCCCCTGCCGCTGTCGCGCCGGTTGGGGTCGGCCCCGGCGGAGAGGAGGAGGCGTGTCATCCCCTCGAGGAACCGGGGTGAGCGTATCGAGCCGGACCGGTACAGCGCGTGCAGCGGAGTGAGGCCGCCGTACGCCTCGATGCCTCCCCGCACGTCCGCCCCGGCGGCGACGAGGCGCCTGCTGACCTCCGCCCTGGATGCCTCGTCGCGACGCCCCGTCAGCGAGCAGAGCAGCAGCGTGCACCCCAGGAGGTCGTCCGCTGCGTTGGGATCGCCCTCGTAGAGTTCCTCGAACTCGCCCACCGTCCCCCATCGCGCGGCGTCGAACTGGGTGAGCGGGGCGGGGACGGCAACCCCCTCGCCACGACGCGCCCTCCCCCTGCGGCCGGCGAGGTCGATGTCGCACACCAGGCGCGAGGCGAGCGCCGACAGCGTGGCCTCGGCGGCCCTGGCGTCCACGGGAAAGCCGGGCAGCGTGGCGGCCCGCGAGAGCCACACGTACGCCGAGAGGCGCCATTCGCAACCGCCCCTCAGGTCGTCGCGCCACTCGGCGGAGAGCGCCTTGGCCTCGTAGTCCCTCACCATGTCGAGTTGTGCGGGCCAGAGCCCCCGTGCCTCGCGAGCGACGATCGACGACAGCACCTCGTCGGACGCCCCCGTGTCGCCCGACGCCCGCGCCACGCGAGCGCCAAAGACCCGGATGGTGTTGACGCTCGTCGCGACCGCCTCGTTCTTGGGGCGGCCCACACCCGAGACGACCTCCACGCACCTCATCACGGCGTCGTGGTCCGCGTAGAGGTAGAGCAGGGCGGCGAGGGTCGCCAGGCGCCTCATGTCCCTCTCGGACGAGGGGTTGAACCCCTTGCCGAGCGGCCTCGTGCACTGGCGCACGTACCAGTTGGGATGGGCGGCCTCGGCAGATGCCAGCACCATCCGCAGGGCATCTGTCACCGCATCGCTCAACTGCGCGGGCCCCCGCCGGCATTGCGCGCGATCAGCTGTGCGAGGATCGTCCAGTAGACGTCGACGTCGGAAAGCTCGAGGTTGCCGACCTCGTCCCTGCCGCCCAGGAAGAGCGGGACCTTGTACCCGACGCACTGGCCGTACTTCGGTTGGGCGCCGCCGGATGACACCCACGCCTCCCAGAACGGGGACACGAGCGACTGGTCGTGGTGGTCTGGAACCTCCCTGTTGAGGAACCTCTCCGCCGAAGCTCCCGTGCGAAGCACGGAGCCCGACCCTATCTCGAAGATGGCCACCTCGCGGCCCTGCCGCCCTTCGACCTCAGCGAGGCAGTCGCCTAGCCAGTCATATGCGAACGGGCGAGGCGGACCATCGCTTCCCGGATAGGCGGCACAGAGGTTCTCCCGCCACATGGCGAGGTCGGAGGGGCGGATGGCGAACATGATGCCATCGCCGAAGGAGCTGCCGCCCAGGCGGTCCACGAAGGATTCCGCGAGGTTGCCCTCGTCGAGCCCTACCGGCTCGACGCCAAAGAAGCTGAAGAAGTTTTCCAGCATGCGAGCGTCCTTACTTGATAGTGACTTCTCCTATGCGTTGCCCTGGCTGCATGTTGACAAGCTGGTTGTGAATCTGGGACCCAAGGCTCCTGTTCACGCTCCTGTCGAGACCATGCAGGTTAGAGAACTCGTCAGAGCCACCGAGCTGCAGGTCGATAAGGTGATCCATGTCCTGCGTAGGGCCTACGATGCCGCCCTCGTTTATGTACCTCTGGCGCGTGTAGGTCCTCTCCGGCAGATCCGTCGTGTAGCGCGTGTCGGCCTCCGACAGCGCTTGGCACTTCGCAAGGGCCTCCTGCCTCTGTGCCTCCGTCCAACCGTCCTTGAACTTGAGCTCGATGTCCACGGGATCGTCGATTCCCCTGACGCCTCCGCTGTTGGGGGACGGCTCGTTGCCCGCCGAACCTTCCACACGGACATGCTCTCCCTCAAGCCCTGTCTGCGACTCGATCTCGGGAATCTCGGTCTGCAGCCTCTGTCGCTCGACAGCTATCGCCCGCTCGGTCGAGAAGGCGCCCGAACGCGCCGCGTATACGGTCAGGCCCAAGTTGACGAGGCCGACCGCGATGCGCCCGTTCTCGCCGCCGCCGGCAAGGGCGGCGATGGTGGGATCGATGACATATTGCGTGACGGCGATGCCTCCCGCCATCCGGGCGCCGCCCATCGCCAGGGCACGGCCGCCCACCGCGAACGCCGAAGCTCCCGGGGGCGCGGTGCTGATGGCGGCAGTCACCGGCACGGACAGGCAGGCCAGGGTGGAGACTGTCATCTCGACAAGCGAGTAGATCTGCTGGTTGCCCATGAACACGGTGTCGCGCAGGGGGTTGAAGGTGACCGAGGCCATGTCGCCCCTGCTGCCGTAGTAGACGTCCTGCGCCCCTTCGACCATGTCGGACGCCCCGAAGACTGCCGTGGCGGCCCCGAGGACAATGGGCGCGGCAGCGCCACCGGAGCCGACGCATACCGCGACACCAACGATGAGGAGCGCCCCTCCCGCGAGCATCTCGGCGTAGCCTCGCTTCTCGCGCTCCTCGGCCTGTTGCCTCTCCCACTCCTCGTAACGCTCTTGCTGGCGCTCGCCGATGCGCTGGTAGATGTCGGTGGCCGCATCCGCGTTCTCCCTGATGTGCCCCGCCACGGCCATGTATGCCGCGCTGAGGTCGGTAAACGCCTGGCTCGATGCGAAGTCGTTCGAGGAGTAGCCGTTCCCCGAGGAGTACCTCGTCTCGAGGTCGCCAAGGACCGCCTCGACCGCACTGATGAGGCCGCTCACCTCGCGGGCGGAACCGACGTGGGCCGCCTCATGTTCGGCGACCCTCTGCGACAGCTGGGATGCGATGAGGGACGCGTCCTCCAGGCTGTCGGTGATGCCGTTCGTGTCGGGCTCGGCCAGGGGCAGGATGTCGCTGATGGACTCCAGAGCCGACGAGAGGCGCGTCCGCCTGCTCTCCACGTCGGGCAGCACGGACTCCATGTCCTGTGAGCTCTCGTCAATCGTCTCCTGGTCGAGCTTGGCGTCACGCGCCCCATCGATGGCGTCGCTGCCGTAACCATCGGCGTACAGCGCGTACCTCACGACGAGGTCGGTCATTGCCTCGTTGAGGACCGCGACCGTGATGGTGTGCGCCTCGCCCCAGTAGGCCTTCACCGCGGTGGCGGCGTCCCCCTGAAAGTCGGTGAGGCCCGAGACGACGACCGCGGCATCGTTGACGGCGGCGAGCTGATCGCCAACGGTCGACTGGTAGCTCGTGAGGAAGCCGCCGAGGTTGTCCACGTCAGTGACAAGGATGTTGAATCCCATGCGCCTCGCCCCTATCGTGGCGCGGCGGCGGGGGCGCCCGCCCCGGCCCCTATCGTCTCTGCCGCCGCAGCGGAGGACTCGTCCGCACCCTTGAAGTCGGCCTCGATCTGCGCCAGGGCGTCGGAGTCACGCTCTACGATGCGCTGATACCTCGCGATGAGGCCGCCAAGCTGACCGAGCATGTCGGCGAAGGCGTCCATGGCCTCCGACGAGCTCGTCCGTTCCGGTGCCTCCTGAAGCCCGCCAAGAAGCGCCGTACCCGCCTGGCGACACCCCGACCGTGCCGGCTCGAACGTGTCGGGATCGAGATGGATCTGTCCGCCCAAGCCCTGTCACCCCCTATACGCTGAAACCGTTCCAGAACGACGAGAGCCGCTGCTGGTACCCCTCGATGATGCCAAAGTAGTCGAGCCGCCGCATGCTGAGATCGCTGATCTTGTTGGCAATCTGCGTGTCTATGGTGCTCACTGCGTTCGCGTAGCTCTGTGCGGACGTCGTCGCGTCGGCCCTCTTCTCCTCGAAGTCCTCGCGTCTGTTGCCCTGCCAGCCCTCCCCCACGTCGTAGGCGGAGACCCAGTTGTACAGTCCGGCATTCTCGGCCACCAGGCCATCGACGACCCTCTTGGCCTCCTGGAGACGAGCGATCTGCTCGCCGAGCTCGGCACTGCGCCTCTGCGCTGCCCAAAGTTGTTCCTGCACCCACGCGAGAGCGTCGTCGATGTCGCTCACGAGCGCTCTCCTCCCGCCTGGTCGGCGGTGAGGGGCTTGGGGTCGCCCTTGGGAACGTGAACCTTCTTGAGGCTCTCAGCGAGATTCTCCTGCATGAGCTCGTCGTCACCGTCAGCGTAGCCGCGGCTCACGACCTTGTGGATCGCATCACGGTTGAAGTAGGCGACCCGATCGCCAAGGAGGCCCTCGGGCCAGAGGCAGCTGCCGTAGTCGTAGTAGAAGCTGCCATCAGGCTGCTTCACGACCACCCCACGGGCAATGATCATGAACTTGCGTGGGTTTCCCTTGAGCACGACCACCGTACCCAGAGGGAGGAAACCCGTGCTCTCCATAGGTCTTCACCAGTTCCTTTCCTTTGGTGGGGAGACGCCCGTCTGCCTCTCCTCGAAGATGCCGTCAATCGTCATGGGTGGATGTAGACTATGATGCCATCATCTCACATCACATCGCATATGCCCACGAAATACCCTCCTCCAGGCCCCGTCCCACTCATGCCGAGGCCTCCGCGAGGGGGTCCGCAGGCGCAGCGTTGAGATAATGCGCCTTGCGGGGCCTCCCCGTCGTGATCACGTATCCCTGGTCCGCAGGGATGCCCGAGGCCAGCTTGTCCCCGGCCCCGTAGGTCGCGCGGATGGCCGTCTGGGAGTCGGCCCCGTTGCCGAGCCAGATGCCGTCATTGGCGCTCTGGTGCGCCATGTACCAACCCTCACGTGCGTACGTGACGTCGTTGTTGCCGTCCACCAGGATGACGAGGCGCGCCGAGCTGCGGCGCATGGCGCGCAGCGCCTCGCTCGCATCGTTGGCGAGCCGGCGGTCGGGAAGTGACGCGAGCGCCGCCGAGATGCCCGTCACGATGACGACCTCAAGAGACGCGTCCTGCGTGGGGTCCTGGGAGAGCCATCCCGCGAGCACCTCGGCGCTCGTCGTCTCCTCGGACGCCTCGCCCGGCAACTCGTCGAGGAGACGGGCGCAGTCGGCGAGGCGAATCGCGACGCCCTGTGCGCGTGCGGCTGCGCACAGGGCGAGCACGAAGGAGCGGCCCGCGCGTGGCAGCGAGTAGACGGCGCGCACAAGTGGCGTCTCGGAGGTGCCGAGCACCACCGGCTCGAGGTTGTCCTCGTACAGGCCGATGGCGAGGCACCCCTTCCGTGCGAAGGGGGCCAGGTGCCCCTGCTCCACCCGTGCAGGCATGAGGCGCACGCGGGCCGCCGCGGGCCGTCCCTGCGCACCCTTGGCGAGGGCGCCTATGACGTCGCCCTCTTCCATGCCAACCTCTGCGACGAACGCCCCCTGGAAGGTGAGACGGTCCTTGCCGACCTCGACGAGGCCGCGACGGGCGCCGTGGGGGACCGAGACGCCCCGCATGCTCGAGAAGATCGAGAGGTAGTCGCTGGGATTGGCGAGCGCACACACCACGCACTGCTTGAAGGCCTGCCTCAGGCGCAGCCTGACCTCATTGGCGGCCGAGGCGCAGAGCACCGTCGAGATGCCCATGCGCGAGCCCTCGCGCACGAGGCGGATGAGACGCGGCTCGAGCTTCTCGTAAAGCTCGGTGAAGGCCGCCATGCCGTTGATGACGAGCAGGATGGCGGGCATGGCGCCATCGCCCCCATCGCCCCTGAAGGCCGTGTAGGTGACACCGAGGCGCGAGAGCTCCTTGCGGCGACGCTCCGTCTCGGCGTCGAGCATGTCGAAGAGCCTGAGGATCTTCTCCTCGTCGCTCGTGGTGGCGACATCGCCCACCTGCGGCAGGCCGGCATAGCGCCTGAGCAGCTCGGAGCCCAGGTCTATGATGTAGACGTTGAGCTCCGACGCATCGTGGTCGCGCGCAAGCGAGTAGACCATGGAGCCCAGGAGCTCCTCGGCACCCGATCCGATGCCCCCGTACACGATGGCGTTGCCCTCGCGCGAGAGCGGCATCGTGAGCAGGCGCTTCTCCTGGCGTGCGGGGTCGTCGAGCTCTCCGACGATGGGGTTCAGCTCCCAGGGCTCGTCGTCCGCGCGGGCGTCGGCGTAGCGCGTGGCGAGCACGTCGACCGTGGGGTGCTTCTCGAGGGGAGGCAGCCAGAGGCGCCGGGCGGCCCTGCCGGCGGCAGCGCGGCGCAGCTCGCCGAGCACCGCGTCGAGCTCGGTGCCCTCCTCGTGCTCGTCGCGTGGGGGGCGCATCGAGTCGACGGTGCGCCCGCTCATGTCGCAGAGCTCGACGGAGAGGTCGCGGGCGGGCTCGGCCTCCTCGCGCGGGACGTAGGGGACGCCCGCCCAGGCGGCTTGCCCGAGGGCCAGGCGCTCGTCGTAGCCCACGAGCAGTATGAAGCGGCCCGGCCCCTCGAGGGCCGCGGCGTCGGGCCGGCGGATCATCTCCTTGGAGTCCGCGGCGTCGGCCACGCGCAGGCACACGCGGAAGCGCGAGTTGGCCTGGATCTGGTCCGAGACGACACCGGTGGGCTTCTGCGTCGCGAGCACGAGGTGGACACCAAGGGACCGACCGATGCGCGCGGCCGAGACGAGCTCGTCCATGAACTCGGGCTCCTGGGCCTTGAGCTCGGCAAACTCGTCGGCGACCACGAAGAGGTGGGGCATGGGCTCGGCGAGCTCGCCGGCAGCGTAGTGACGCTGGTAGGACGAGACGTCCATCGTGGCATCGCCCGTGAGCCTCTTGGCGGAGGCGAGCATCGCCTGACGCCGCACGAGCTCCGCCTGCAGCGATGCGAGCGAGCGCGAGACCTCGGCCCCGTCGAGGTTCGTGACGGTGCCTGCCAGGTGCGGAAGCCTGAGGTCGCTGCGGTCGAAGGCGTCGGCCAGGCCACCGCCCTTGTAGTCGATGAGGACAAAGGCCGCCTGCTCGGGCGGGAAGCACACGGCCGTCGAGAGGATCCAGGTGATGAGCAGCTCGGACTTGCCCGAGCCGGTGGTGCCGGCGACGAGGCCGTGCGGGCCGTCGAAGCTCTCCTGCGGGTCGATCGTAGCGACGGCGCCACGCGAGTCAAGGCCGATGGGGGCGGCGAGGCTTCTCGACGAGTCGGCGCGCGACCAGCGGCCCTCGACGTCGAGATCGGCCACGGAGCCCGCCTCGTAGGACTCGAGGAAGCCGAGCGACGGCGGCAGCTCGAAGACCGCCTCCTCTCCCCCGAGGTCGAGTCGGGAGAGGGACTGGGAGAGCTCCTCCAGCTCCTCCGGGGTGACGGGGTCGTCCGGCACGAACTCCTGCAGCGTCCCCGCGACGTCGGAGCGATCGTAGAGCTTGCTGGGCGCGTGCTCGGCACCAAGCTCGATCACGCTCTGGCACTCGCGCGGGAGGTCGTCGATGCCGTCCCCCAGGAACACGAGCGAGAAGCCGAGGTTGTCCTGCAGCTCCTCGAGGCGGGCGATGACGTCGGAGGTGTCAACGAGCGCGCGGTCGGCACAGAGCACCACGTGATAGGCCCCGTAGTCGGAGACCATCTTCTTGGCCTGGCCCTCCGCGCGGGGGGCCAGCACGCGGGCGAGGTATCCGCCCAGCTCGCGCACGGAGCGCTCGTCGGAGGCCACGAGGCGGGTTCTCCCATCGTCGGCCAACGTGTGCGGGAGCCCCATGAGAAACGACCACTCCTCGCGATCCTCCTCGCCGACGACAGCCGCCACCTTCACGTCGGAGAAGCCATAGAAGGTCGCGAGCTGTGCCACGAGGGAGCGCACGAGGTCCCAGCGTGCCTCATGGACGCCGGCGATGCCGCACACCCAGGACGAGAGCAGGTCGCAGGCGACGGGGGCCCCCTCAAGAACCGGCGGGCGCTCCGAAAGTCCTCGCGCCATGTCGATCAGGTCGTCCTTGTCCATGGTGAAGCGGCGCTCGGGCCAACGGAAGTCGGCCTCGAGGGGGAGCTCGCCGATACCGACGCGCAGCTGCATGAAGTCTGACTCGAGCGGGCTCCTGCTCATGAGCTGCGGGTCGAGCTCGCGCACGCGGCGCAGGCACTCGTGCGGCCCCACGCGGTTCTCGGCGAGGATCGAGGCCTGCTCGTCACGCTCGGCACGGAAGCTCGCCTCGGTCGCGGCGATGTAGTCTGAGTAGGCGCTGCGACGACGCTCCTCGTCGCGATGCTGCTTCTTGCGCTCGTAGCGTCGCGAGATCTGCGGCCAGATGAGCATGCCGCCCAGCATCGAGACGCACATGGCGATCGAAGGGGCCGTCTGCAGCACCGCAGCGCCGTCGGCCATCCGCGAGACGGCGTTCGCTGCCATGAGGATCGAGGAGAGCCCCATGAGAAATGACGGCCCCATCTTCACGAGGGCGGGGGTGTCATCGGGCTCCTTGGCCTTGGGAGGCTCCTCCACGTTGAAGGCGCGCCTATGGATCGTGCGCATGAGGCGCGGGGCGGGCCAGAAGGGCCGTTCGTCGGGAAGCTGGTCGTCGGGGGTGGCCGCAGGGGCACGACTGACGAAGGCGTCATGCTCGATGGGAAGCGCGACGTCGCCGAGGTCCATGGTGAGGCGGCCGGGCCGGTTCACCGAAACGAACCTTCTGCCCGCAAGGATCGTGAGGTCCATCACCTGCACCACGTCGCCGGGGACGAGCTCGCGGGAGGCGCCCCGGGCGAGCGCCCGACCGTTCACGAAGGTCCCGTTCGCGCTCTCGAGGTCTCGCACGACGAGCGCGTCGCCCTCGAAGACGAGCTCCGCGTGGCGGGCCGAGACCCACTGTGAGGGGTACGAGAGGGCGCAGTCGGCATCGCGGCCGATCAGGAGCGTGCAGTCGCGCTTGACGCCGACCTTGCGATAGGTCGCGATCCCGGCATCGGCGAGACGGAGGTAGAGCATCGCCCCCGCGCCCGCACGACCGCCCGAGAGCGTGTACGCGGCCTCGACGCCGACGGGGGCGATCTCGATGTCGTTGCGAGACTCTCCATGCTCATCGACGAGGACGGCGCCTCCCACGGGACGCAGCGTGCAGCGACCCGCATCGACAGACACGCTCGCCACGGAACGGCCACGGCCCTCTCCCGTGCCATCCGTGAGGTAGCGGGTGGCACGGGAGAGGGTGTCGATCGCATAGGTGTGCGTCCTGCCGTCAATGACCAGGGTCAGGAGCAGGTAGGTGCTCATGTCTTCTCCTCCCCTCGCGCCTCGAAGGCCCGCAGGCCGGGACGAGTCCCGGCCTGCGGGCAGTGCGATCCTGCGCCTACGCGCCAAACTGCGACGCGATGCCGGCGTCGGTCTCCTCCAGCGACTGGGCGGTCGCGTCGAGGGAGGCCGCGATCTCGGTGATGAGGTCCTGCGCCTTCACGAAGCTCGGGCGGAGCTCGGCGAAGCGCCCGGCATATGCCGTGGCCGCGCTGCCCTCCCACTCATCCTGGAGGGCGGCCAGCAGCTGATCCATACGCGAGATGACCTGGCCCACGTTGTCGGCCTCAGTGCGGTACTCGCCCGCGCGCGAACGCATCTGGTCTGGGGTGATCCTGATCTGTCCTGCCATGTCACGTTCCTTTCTGTCTGGTGCCTTGTGGCACGTCCGACGACTTGCTATAGGCGCTCCCGTCCGCACGGGCGGCGTCTCGGGGGGAGGGTCAGTGGCCGAAGGGGTTCCTCGCCGGCTCCGTCCTCCTGTAGTGCCTGACGCCGAGGACGATGCCTGCCACGAGCGCCCCGAGCGCGACGAGCGCCGAGGCCACGATGCCGAAGAGGATCCGCGGGTGGGCCTTGAGGAACTCCCACCAGTTGGCCGCCACGACGACGTTGGTGGCGACTGCCGTGCTGATGTTGCCTGCCCGGTCGCGCGCGGTCACGGTGACGGTGTGGTACTGGGCGTCGGAGGGCACGAGGCACGAGAGGTCGCCCGCGGCCACCTGCTCGGCCGTGTACTCGACGGGGTCCCCCCCATCGAGCTGCACCGTGGCGCTCGCGAGCTCGAGGTTGTCGCCCGCAAGGGGTGCGGACTCCCAGTCGGGGCCAAAGTAGAGGCCGTACGAGCGCACGCCTGCGAAGCCCGTGGTGGGCTTGGTGCCATCGACGGCGAAGGAGACGCTCGCGACGCCCGTGCGGTCGGCGTCCTTGTCCTCCATCGTGTTCTGCGAGAGGTTGCCCGCCCGGTCGCGCGAGGTGAGGAGCAACCGGTAGTACGCGTCGCCATCGAAGGTCGAGGCGGGCACGGTGTAGGTCGTGGTCGACCAGCCGGCATCGTCGCCCTTTTCGGTGCGGTAGTCCTCGTCGGCCACGAGGGTGTGCACCTCGTCGTTGCGCACGAGCTCGACGACGGTGTCCTCGTCCACGAGGCCGGACACGTTGACCTCGGTGATGACGACATCCCGAGCCGATCGCACATAGGTGCCGCGAAGCGCAGCCGTCTCGTCGGAGTAGAGGTAGTTCGAGCCAAAGCGATTCACCGAGAAGACCTTGCTCTGGTCGACGGCGTTGCCCGCAAGATCCTCGGCGTGCGCCGCTATGGTGTAGACGTCATCGCGCTCGAGCGCATGCTCGAAGTCGGCATAGGTGACAGACTCGCCCGTCTCCTCGTAGGATCTCTCCATGCCAGGGAGGTAGTCCACCTCGCCCGAATGCGCGCCCGTGAGGGAGTGCTTGGAGGCACCGGGGTCGTAGTTGACGTCGCTCATGGCCACGGCGGGGGCGATCTCGCCCGCATAGGCGGCCTTGTCGTCCACGCGGTCGATGGAGACCTCCGGTGCCGTCGTGTCGATCACGAACTCGGGCACCTCGACCTCCACCGCCTCGTTGCCGGCGAGGTCGGTCGCCCTCGCCGAGATCGTGTAATGCAGGTCGTCGTAGAAGCCCACCGTGGTCGCCCAGCCGTACCGCTCGCCCGTCTGCCCCCAGCCCGTGATGCCCGGGGCACCGACGGCCGTGCCTGCGGCGTCGGTCGCCTGCGTGATGACCTCGGCGGGCGGCTCCGCGGGGTTGCGCTCGACGAGCGTGACCGTGGCCGTGCGCCCACGGTTGTAGTAGCGACCGTTGCGCACGTCGTTGTTGTCAAAGTCGATGGTGAGCATGGGCGCCATCGTGTCGATGGTGAACTCGTCGTGGATGCCGTCGGAGAGATGGCCGACCGGATCGACGAAGCTGCCGTCGATGATCCAGTCGCCGTCGGTCGAGATCGTCTCTGTGGCGACCCATGTGATGCCGTCGCCGGAGGGGTTCTCGAACCGGCTCGCCGGGATGGGGCGCGTCTCGCCGTCATGCGTCATGGTGACGATCTCGCGCGAGCCGTCATTGGCCCTCACGAGGTCGAAGTTCGACTCCGTGAGCGTGAAGGTCGCAACACGCTGGGCGTTGTAGTAGCGACCGTTGCGCACGTCGGTGTTGTCATAGGAGACCTCGAGCGTCGGTGCCTCGGTGTCGATGACGATGCCGACGATACCCTCGGGCAGGTTGGTGCGACCCAGCCTCAACAAGGCTGCGAAGGTGGGCATCGGAGTCTGGTTGTTCGCCATGTCGCTGATGCCCATCGACGAGCCCTCGAGGAAGAGGCGCTGGCCGTCCCCCGCGAGCGTGACCGAGAGGCTCGAGGTGAACGGGTCGTAGGACGCCGGCGCCTGCTCCCTCGTGGGACCGACGAGGGTGGCCGTCGCCGTGGCGGCATCAATGCCCGAGATGAGGTCGCTCACGGTGACAGAGAGCGTCTCAACACCATCCACGAAGATGTACCCCCACCTCACAGGCGCGGTGTTCGACGAGGTCAGCATACCCATGGTGGGCGGAGTGTGATCGGCCACGAAGGTGCTTGGCCTGGCCGCGCTCGACGTCACGCCGCGCCACCAGACGTGCGCGGCATGGACCGTGTACGTGCCCTCGATGGGCAGGGGCGCCTCGGGGGGCGAGGCGGGATCGACGAACCAGTAGTCGTGCGTCCAGACGCCATCGCCGTCATCGTCGGTGAGGTCGGCAAGCGAGAGGGTCGGCTTGGCGCCCACATAGGGGATGCCGCCTCGCGTGATGTCATAGCTCACGGTTCCGTCCGCATAGCCGCTCACGTGACGATAGACGTCGATCCAGGGGTCGGCGACGGACACGCTCGCACGGACGCCGCCCTTGTAGTAGCCCGGATTGGTCACGGCGACGTCGGCCGCGCCATGGATCGTCACGGTGGGGTCTGCCTGCGTGTCGGGAATGACGTGAATGATCGTCGGTTGGGGCATGCCCTGGTCGAGCAGGCTCGCAAGGGCCGGGACATCCTCCTCCCTTGCCTCGTTGCCAAGGTGATCGGAGGCATGGACCTTCGCGTTCACGAGGTCATACACGCCAGGTTCCTCTAGCATCACGCGCCAGGTGTCCGTGACGCCCCGCTGGTGCGCCACGAGGGTCGTGGGCGTGGAGTCCCACTCGTCCTGCGAGGGATCCGTCTTGTGCGGCACGACGAGCCAGACCCTCTTCGTGCCCGCCGTGGTCGGTCGGCCGTCAGCATCGAGCTTCCGGTCCTCCGTGCCGCCGAGGAGGTCGGGGACGTCGATGTCGATCGCCCGCCCATCGCCGATGAGCTCCGTGTGCCCGTCCTCGTAGGCAGCCGTCCAATCGGCCGAGTCACCGACGATCGTCGCCTGCCGAGGGGTGGGCGCGTGGGAGTCGACCACGTAGTACCTCTCATTTGGCTGAGGGCTGCGATAGGTCAGGGACAGCTTGTACAGCCCTTCGTCGGGAAGCCTGTAGGGAGTCACGTAGGTGGCCGTCGAGGGCACGTACCGCGTGTCCGTGTTCACGAAGGCGGGAGCGGGAAGCGGGTTGTCGGGATCCGTCGTGACACGCGTCGCGGCAAAGGCGTCGCCGATCCTCGCCGCATCGCCACCGGCATCGTACGGGTTCCACCCGAGAAGGGGCAGCAGCGGGTCATGCACGCTCATCACGACGGTGGGAGTCGCCGTGCCATTCGAGACGAACAGGACGTCATCCGGCACCGACGAGCCGTCAGGGGCCTTCACCCACTCGTTGGTCGATGTGTCGGGCTCGAAGTCGACGAGATCCGACGGCACCTGACCGGGGCTCGTGGTGATGAGGTGGGTCACGCGCTCGCCCGCCGACGTGACGTAGGGGATCGGCTCGGGCGTGCCCGACTTGATGAGCCTGCCCGCACGGTCGTGCGCATGGACGGTGAGGTCGCCGAGTGCGACGAGGGAGTCGGCGGGCAAGGTGATGCGGTATGACGAGCCGTCGAAGAGGGCCCGAGCGCTTCCCCTCTCGAGGACGTTGCCCAGATAGTCACGGGTGATGTAGTCGACGCTCACGTCATCCGCGACGACGCCCGAGGCGTCGTCATCGATCGTGAGGAGCAGGGTGCGACCTGCATGGTAGAGGTAGCCTGAGCTCACGCTCGACGAGGTCGCATCCGGCATGCCCGTGATATGTGCGGCTTCGGGTCCCGAGACGTCCACAACGATGGTACGGCTGAAGGAGATGGTCTGCGGCGACGCCGTCGAGAAGCCGTAGTACGTGCTCAAGTCGTAGGCATAGGAGGTGTCCACTCGGAAGGCACCCACCCCACCGAGGCTCACGGGCGTCGTGGCACGGAGCGTGCCCGCACCGTCCTGTGCGAGGGTCACGATCGATGACTTCCGGACCCCCAGGGAATCGGTCACCGTGACGCCCATCGTGTCGGGGAGGGCGCCCGCGTCAACGACCGCAAGCAGGTCGCTCTCGACCGTGGGATAGACGTCCTGGTCACCGACGATCGAGTCCCCCTCCGCGGTGACGAGCAGCTCGACCTTCGCGGAGTCGCCCATCCCCGCCGTGGCGGCAGCGTCCCCGTCGACGAAGCCGAGGCTCTCCACGATGCCCGTGTCAAGGCTGACGGCCGAGGGCGCAGCGGCGCCCGTGCCGTCGTCAACGCTGAAGGCGAGGTCGTCGAGGAGCGAGATGTCGCGCCTGGCGTTGGGGGTGACGTTCACGACGTAGTGGGACCCCCCGGCCGAGAGGGACGTGTAGGTCGCCACGAGGGGGCCGCTCACGCCGGCGACCGTAACGGAGCAGGTGGGGCCGGAGACGGTCGCGCCATCGCCATCCACGAGGTCGAACGCCAGCGTGACCGTTGCGGCGTCGTCGACAAGGAGCGTGTGCCCGCTGTCCTTGGTGAGGGTGGAGCCAGCGACCGGCGCGACACCTGTCGAGGGATCGATGACCCTGACGCCCTCGATCGAGTAGGTTGCCGCCAGGGCGCACGTCGGGAAGGCGCCACCGGCAAGGATCGCAACCGCGAGGGAGGCGACCGTGATGACGCGGCGCAGGGTCCTCATCGGCGGGCCCCCTCGTCGGAGAGCAGCGTGGTCGCCGCCTCGTCGGCGTCGGGGAGCAGCGTGGTCATGCCCTCATCACCATCGTCGGCAAGCAAGGTGGTTGGCGTCTCGTCGCCGTCGGGAAGCAGCGTGGTCGCCGCCTCGTCGGCGGCTGCGCCCACGGCATCCGTGCCCCGCAGGCGCCCGGCGGCCTTGGTCGCAACCGTGCGCAGATGCAGGTTGCCACCCACCTCGCCCAGAGGCGAGTCGGACATGGTCTGGGTGAGCCTGCGAGCGGAGCGCTCGCGGTTGCGACGCGTCGCCCAGGTGGTCTGGCGCATCTCGGCGATGGTGCGCTCGGCGGTGCGGCCGAGCATCTCGTCTCGCACGGCGCGGATGTCGAGGATGAAGAAGAGCGTGCCGGCAGCGGCAAGGAGCAGAAGGCCCCCCACGAACCCCACCGTCGACATGATCCCAAGGACGTTCGCCATCAGTCGCCCATCCTTCCCACGTCGATGAATGCGTTGGAGACCGACGTCGATGCCTGCTGGGCGCTCGCGGCTATGCGCGCCTGGTCGGCGTCCTGCTGGTCGCTTGTGGGCACCACGGACGCCGCGAGGGCGTCGGCCCTGGTCACGAGCTCCAACATGTCCTCCCGCGAGATGCCGTCCGCCCTGAACTTGCGCGGGTAGGCACGCAGCGCGTCGAGCGCGAGGCCCGCGGCGTCGAGGCGCATGACCGCGTTGCCGCTACCCTCCATCTGCGCGACAAGCGCGCGCAGGCGTTCGAAGTGCGGCGCGTAGAGCCCGGCATCCGAGCCCTCGTCGATGCGAGGCACGATGTCACAGGCGAAATCGGCGATGTCGGCATAGGCGGTCGCGAGGTCGCTCTCGTCGAAGTCGCCCTCGCTCGCCTCGTGCATCCACCGGGACGCGGCGCGCATGCGCGCGTAGCCCGCGTTGCCGGTGGGGCCCGTGCCGTCGGTGTTGTCGTAGTAGTACCAGTAGAGCTTGCCCGTCTCGAAGGCGAACGCCGACCAAGATCTCGCGTCAGAGCGTAGGGCGGCCAGGTTGGGCATCACGACCTGCTCGAACTGCTCCTCCTCCTCGGACGTGAAGACGCCATCCTCGCGGTACAGCCTGAAGAGGCCGTCGTAGGGGCGCGTGTCGGCCGGGAGGATCGTCGCGGCCCTCGCATAGGCGGCGCTCGCTTCGCCCTGGTCGACGGACTGGTCTGCCACCTGCATCCAGTGGTCGAAGTCACCTTCGAGCACGATATTGCGCGCGACCCACGTGGAGAGACCCAACACAAGGCACGTGGCAGCCGCGACGAGCACCCCCGTGAAGGCATGCCATTTGCGAGCAAGTCCGCGACGATGGACGTCATCGTCCACCTTGTAGCGCTCGAGCGCGTAGGCCATCTCTGCCGCGCCGGCGTACCGGTCGCTTGGATCGGCCGCCATCGCACGGGTGACGACCCGCTCGATGCCCACGGAGAGTTCGGGACGAACCTGGCGCAGCGGCGCGAGCTCGCCCGCGTCGGGCGTGGGACGGGTGCCCGTGAGGAGGGCGTACGCGGTCGCGCCGAGACTGAACACGTCGCAGCGGCGGTCGATGCCGCTGCCGCCGTACTGCTCGGGAGCGGCGTAGCCCTTGGTGCCGAGGCGGCGACCAGCCTGCTCGGCCTCGTGGGCGCTGCCCTCGGGACGGGCGATGCCAAAGTCGATGAGGCGCATGGTGCCGTCGGGCCTGAGCATCACGTTGGACGGCTTCAGGTCGCAGTAGACGATTGGGGGATCGAGCTGGTGGAGGTAGTCGAGCACGTCGCAGAGCTGGATCGCCCAGTCGACGACATCCTCCTCGGCCTGGGGGCCCTCGGAGGAGAGGAGCGACTCGAGGCTCCTGCCCTCCACGTAGTCCATGACGACATAGAGGGTGCCGCCCTCATCCACGAGATCCACGATGCGCGGGATGGCCACGTGGTCGAAGCGCTTGATGAGGTTCGCCTCGGCCACGAGGCTCGAGGTGATGATCTCGCGCTCGGCAGGGTCGTCAGAGAGCCTGATCTCCTTCACGGCCCACTGCTTGCCGAGCGTCTCGTCCATGGCGAGCCACACGGTCGACATGCCGCCCGCGCCAATGACACGGATGAGCTGGTAGCGTCCGCCTACCGTCGTTCCGGCCGTTGCCAAGGGGCACCTCCCAAGGATCCGCTCACAAGCAGGCACCCGCCGGACGGGTGCCTGAGGATACTCATTCAGATCCATTCTGAACTACAGGAAGGCGATGAGCGCCCCCAGCCAGCAGTAACGCAATATCAACATCTTGAATCCTCACTTGTTCCCAGCATCGGTAAGCGGTCACACGCCTGAGGGTAGGTTCTGCCCCACCCGCACGCATGGAGGCCCCCGGTCACGCGACCGGGGGCCTCCGCAAGGCCTCTGCTCGTCGATCCGCCGAGCCTACTCCTCGTCCATGCCGCTGACCTGAGAGAGCAGGTCGTGCAGCGACCCGAGGTCCTCGTTGATGACCTGGGGGTCGCTGGCAACCTCCTCGCCGCCACCGATGAGCTCGTCATCGAAGGGACGCTTCAGGGGCGCGGCGGTGCCCAGCATGACGTCGCTGTCGGCATCGGGCGAGAACACCATGTTCAGCAGCTGCGACAGGTCCTCGCTGTCCGCCTCGTCCTCGTCGGGCTCGAGGATGAACAGGAGGTTGCGGGCCTCGAGGCCGTCACGCAGCTCCTCGATCGCCTTGGATCCGATCCCGTCGATGCGCAGCAGGTCGTCCTCGGTCTTGCCGACCAGGTCGCCCACCGTCTCGATGCCGACCTCGCCAAACTTGTTGGTCCAGCGCTGCGACACGCCCAGGTCGTCGAAGAGGTACAGCTTGGCGTCCTCGCTGGAGAGCGTGCGGCCGTTCTTGGAGTACACGCCGCCAAAGCCGTAGTCGTCGCCAATCCAGTCGAGCTGCTTGGGAAGCTGCTCCTCGATGCCCTTGAGCTGGTCGGGCGCCCACTCGGGCAGCGACTTGGCCTGCGGGGACGTGGGGCCGTCGATGGGCTCGCCGTGATAGGTGAGCCTGACGTCGGCGTAGGGCTTGAGGCCGGTGCCGGCCGGGATCTTCTTGCCCACGATGACGTTGGACTTGAGGTCGAGCAGGTGGTCGACCTCGCCCTCGATGGCGGACTCCGTCAGGACGCCGGCGGTGCGGATGAACGAGGCGCTGGAGAGCCAGGAGTCGATGGAGCTGGCCACCTTGAGGGTGCCGAGGATCACCGGCTCCGCCTCGGGAGGCGTGCCGCCCGCCAGCGCGATGTTGCGCACCGTGTCGGCGAAGACGTAGCGGTCCACGTACTGGCCGAGCAGGTAGGTGGAGTCACCGGGATTGGTGACCTGCACGCGGCGCAGCATCTGGCGCGCGATGACCTCGATGTGCTTGTCGTTGAGCTCGACGCCCTGGGAGGTATAGACATCCTTGACCGACTCGACGAAGGTGTGCATCGTCGACTCGATGTCGGTGAGGCGACGCAGCTTGCGGAAGTTGACGAAGCCGCGGGTGATCTGCTCGCCCGCACGGACGTCGATCTGCTCGCCGGCCTCGAAGCGCTCCTTGATGTCGGGCATGAAGACCACCGACGCGGGCACGCGCCACTCCTCGAGGATGCGGGTCTCGTCGTCGGGGTCAAGGACGCGCAGCAGGTAGGTGGACTGCTCGCTGGTGATGGTGAGCCTGCCGGTGTACGGGGCGAGGTCGGCCTCACGACCAAGGATCTTCTCGTTCACGTTGCCGACGACGTCGAACATGCGGGCGACCGTCGGGAGGCCCTGCGTGATGTCGTCGGCGCCCGCGACGCCACCGGAGTGAATGGTGCGCATCGTGAGCTGCGTGCCCGGCTCGCCGATGGACTGGGCCGCGATGATGCCCACCGCCGTGCCGATGTTGACCGAGCGACGCGTGGAGAGGTCCCAGCCGTAGCACTTCTGGCACACGCCATAGGCCGACTTGCAGGTGAGCAGCGCGCGGAGCTCGACCGTCTTGACACCCGACTCGACCAGGGTCTCGAGGTCCTCCCGGGACTCGATGTAGCCGCCGGCGGGGATGACGACCTCGCCGTCGGGCGTGATGATGTCATGCAGCGCGCAGCGCCCGATGAGGTCGGTGTCGACCTGCCTCTCCCCCAGCTTGATGAGCGGGTAGGTGATGCCCTCGTCGGTGCCGCAGTCCTCCTCGCGGACGATGACGTCCTGCGCCACGTCGACGAGGCGGCGGGTCAGGTAGCCGGAGTCGGAGGTGTGGCTGGCAGTGTCCACCAGGCCCTTGCGGGCGCCGTAGGTGGAGATGAAGTACTCCAGCGGCTCGAGGCCCTCACGGAAGTTGGCCTTGATGGGCAGGTCGATGGTGTCGCCGGACATGTCGGCCATCAGGCCGCGCATGCCGGCCAGCTGACGCAGCTGCGTCTTGGAGCCTCGGGCACCGGAGTCGGCCATCATGTAGATGGGGTTGTCCTCGTCGAAGCCCTCGAGCATCTCGGAGCCAAGGGTGTCGGTGCACTCGCTCCAGGCGTCGACGACCTCCTTGTGGCGCTCGGACTCAGAGAGGAATCCCTGCTCGTAGTAGTCGTTGATGTCGTTGACGCGCTCCTGGGTCTCGTCGAGCAGGCGCTGCTTGTCCTCTGGGATGATGGCGTCCCACACCGAGACCGTCAGGCCGGCGCGCGTGGCGTAGTGGAAGCCGGTGTACTTGATGGCGTCCAGGATCGGCTCGACCTCGGAGGTGCTGTAGCGGTCGCAGCAGTCGTTGACCAGCATGCCGATGTCGCCCTTGGACATCTTGTAGTTGATGAAGGGGTAGTCGGCAGGCAGGCACTGGCGGTTGAAGATCACGCGGCCGATGGTGGTCTCGATGCGCACGGGACCGTCGGTGACGTCATGGTCGACGAACTCGTCCTTGGACGCCTTGGTGCGGAACAGCATGCGGCCATCCGCCTCGACAGTGGCGTCGGCGGCGGAGACGCGCACCTGGATCCGTGCCTGGATGTCGAGGTCATCGCGGCAGTCATAGGCGTTGAGCGCGTCGTCGAAGCTCGAGAACACGCGGCCCTCGCCGGCGGCACCGACCTTCTCGGTGGTCAGGAAGTAGACGCCGAAGACCATGTCCTGCGAGGGGACGGTCAGCACCTTGCCCGAGGCGGGCGAGCGCAGGTTGTTGCTCGAGAGCATGAGCACGCGGGCCTCGGTCTGCGCCTGCGTGGACAGCGGCACGTGCACCGACATCTGGTCGCCGTCGAAGTCGGCGTTGAAGGGGGCGCACACCAGCGGATGCAGGTGGATGGCCTTGCCCTCGACCAAGACCGGCTCGAAGGCCTGGATGGACAGGCGGTGCAGCGTCGGGGCGCGGTTGAGCAGCACGAGGCGGTTCTTGATGACCTCCTCGAGCACGTCCCACACGGCCGGCGCGCTGCGCTCGATGGCGCGCTTGGCCCCCTTGATGTTCTCGACCTTGCCGAGCTCGACGAGGCGGCGCATCACGAAGGGCTTGAAGAGCTCGAGCGCCATGGTGGAGGGCAGCCCGCACTGGTGCAGCTTGAGCTGCGGGTCGACGACGATGACCGAGCGGCCGGAGTAGTCGACGCGCTTGCCCAGCAGGTTCTGGCGGAAGCGGCCCTGCTTGCCCTTGAGCGCCTCGGCCAACGACTTGAGTGGGCGCCCGCCGCGGCCCGTGACGGGGCGACCGCGACGGCCGTTGTCGAACAGGGCGTCGACGGACTCCTGGAGCATGCGCTTCTCGTTGTTGACGATGATGGCGGGAGCGTCGAGGTCGAGCAGGCGCTTGAGGCGGTTGTTGCGGTTGATCACGCGACGGTACAGGTCGTTGAGGTCCGACGCGGCGAAGCGGCCGCCATCGAGCTGCACCATGGGGCGCAGGTCGGGCGGGATGACCGGGATGACGTCGAGGATCATGTTGGCGGGGTCGTTCTTGCCCTTGAGGAAGGCGTCGACGACCTCGAGGCGCTTGACCGCCTTCTCCCGCCTCTGCTTCTGGGACTCCTCCGAGGTCACGATGGCGCGGAGCTCCTCGGCCTCGGCGCCCAGGTCGGCCGTGCGCAGCAGGTCCCGCACGGCCTCGGCGCCCATGCCACCCCTGAAGTAGATGGAGTAGTAGCGCTTCATCTCGGTGAAGAGGCTCTCGTCGGAGATGAGCTCGCGCCTCTCGAGCTGCATGAACTTCTCGAAGGCGTCGCGACGAAGCCTCTTCTCCTCCTCGTACTCCTCCTCGAGGTCGACGATGCCGATGCGGATCTCCTCGGCAGAGAGGGGCTCGACGTCGTCGAACTCGTCGTCGGCGGGCTCTCCCTGGGCCTTGAGGCGCTCGATCTCGTCGTCGCGCTCGGCGTCCAGCTCCTCGAGGTCGGCGGCAAGCTCCTCCTTGAGGTCCTCGGCGTCGGCCTCGCGGGCCTCGGTGTCGATGTCGGTGATGATGTAGGAGGCAAAGTAGAGGACCTTCTCGAGGTCCTTGCTCTTGATGTCGAGCAGGCGGGCCAGCGGGAAGCTCGTGGGGCTCTTGAAGTACCAGATGTGGCTCACCGGGGCGGCGAGCTCGATGTGGCCCATGCGGTCACGGCGCACCTTGGCGCTCGTGACCTCGACGCCGCAGCGCTCGCAGACGATGCCCTTGAAGCGGATGCCCTTGTACTTGCCGCAGGAGCACTCCCAGTCCTTCACGGGGCCAAAGATCTTCTCGCAGAACAGGCCGTCCTTCTCTGGCTTGAGCGTGCGGTAGTTGATGGTCTCGGGCTTCTTGACCTCGCCGTGGGACCAGCTGCGAATCTGGTCGGCAGAGGCCAGCGAGGTCTTGATCGCGTCGAAGTCGGTGGTGTCGAAGTCTGCCACGTTCGCTACTCCTTATCGTTGAGAGAGTCGCCGATCAGGACCTCGGGGCCCAGGTCGGCCTCGCCGACGGGCTCACCGATCAGGTCGTCGCCCGAGTCTGCCTGGATGAGCAGGTCGACGTCGTCGACCTTGGCGACCACCGGAGCGGGGGTCTGCTCGACCTTGCGGTACGAGATCGGCTCGATGTCGAGCGCCAGCGAGCGGATCTCCTTGACGAGCACCTTGAAGGACTCGGGGATGCCCGCCTCGGGGACGTTCTCGCCCTTGACGATGGACTCGTAGGTCTTGACGCGGCCGTTGGTGTCGTCGGACTTGACCGTGAGGATCTCCTGCAGCACGTTGGAGGCACCGTAGGCGTACAGGGCCCAGACCTCCATCTCGCCGAAGCGCTGGCCGCCGAACTGCGCCTTGCCGCCCAGCGGCTGCTGGGTGACCAGGCTGTAGGGGCCGGTCGAGCGCGCATGGATCTTGTCGTCGACCATGTGGCCCAGCTTGAGGATGTAGGAGGTGCCCACCGTGATAGGGCTCCTGAACGCCTCGCCGGTGCGGCCGTCGTACAGGGTGGTCTTGCCCATCTCATTGAGCTGCGGGACGACGTCGGCGCGCATGTGCGTGCCATAGTCGCGCTTGGCCCTGTTCATCAGGTTGGTGTTGGCGCGACGGATGCACTCGGCGACCTCGTTGTCGGTGGCACCGTCGAACACCGGAGTGGCCACGTGCATCGGGCCCTCGATCACCTTGTCGGAGTCGGCGGCCTCCTGGTCGTAGCCCTGGGCGGCGGCCCAGCCGAGGTGGCACTCGAGCAGCTGGCCGACGTTCATACGCGACGGCACGCCCAGCGGGTCGAGCAGGACGTCGACGGGGGTTCCGTCGGCCATGTAGGGCATGTCCTCCACGGGAAGGACGTTGCAGACGACGCCCTTGTTGCCATGACGGCCGGAGATCTTGTCGCCCTGCTGGATCTTGCGGCGCTGGGCCACGAAGACGCGCACGAGCTCGTTGACGCCAGGGGGCAGGTCGTCGCCGGCCTCGCGGCTGAAGCGCACGACGTCGACGACGCGGCCGTAGGCGCCGTGGGGCATCTTGAGCGAGGTGTCGCGCACGTCGTGGGCCTTGGCGCCAAAGATGGCGCGCAGCAGGCGCTCCTCGGCGGTCAGTGCCGTCTCGCCCTTGGGCGTGACCTTGCCCACCAGGATGTCGCCGGGGCCGACCTCGGCACCGATGCGAATGATGCCGTCGTCGTCGAGGTTGGCAAGCATGTCCTCGCCCTGGTTGGGGATCTCGCGGGTGATCTCCTCAGGGCCGAGCTTGGTGTCGCGGGCGTCGATCTCGTGACGGGAGATGTTGATGGAGGTCAGCAGGTCCTGCTGCACCACGCGCTCGGAGACGATGATGCCGTCCTCGTAGTTGTAGCCCTCCCACGGCATGTAGGCCACGGTGAGGTTGGTGCCCAGCGCGAGCTCGCCCATGTCGACGGAGGGGCCGTCGGTGAGGGGGTCGCCGGCCTCCACGCGATCGCCCACCCGCACGACGGGACGGTGGTTGATGCAAGTGCTCTGGTTGGAGCGCTGGTACTTGGGCAGGTCGTATCGCTCGATCTGGCCGTCTGCGTCGACCACGATGTGGGCCGCGTCGACCTCGACGACGGTGCCCGCATGCTCGGCGCAGATCAGCTCGCCGGAGTCGTAGGCGGCAGCCCGCTCGAGGCCGGTGCCCACGTAGGGGGCGTTGGCCTTGAGCAGGGGCACGGCCTGACGCTGCATGTTGGCGCCCATCAGGGTGCGCTTCGCGTCGTCGTGCTCGAGGAACGGGATGAGGTTGGCCGCGACCGAGAGGAGCTGGCGCGGGGAGACGTCCATGTAGTCGACGGTCGAGACGTCGACCTGCGAGGGCGCGCCGAACGAGCCGTCGAAGTTGCGCGTGCGGGCCACGACGGTTGTCGCGGGCTGCAGCATGCCCTGGGAGTCGCGCTCCAGAAACTCGCCGGTCTTCTCGTCGATGGGCGTGTTCGCGGGGGCGATGACGTGCCGCTCCTCCTCGTCGGCGGTCATCCACGAGATCTCGTTGCTCACGCGGCCGTCTTCGACCTTGCGATACGGCGACTCGATGAAGCCGTAGTCGTTGACGTGGCCAAAGAGCGCCAGCGAACCGATGAGGCCGATGTTGGGGCCCTCGGGGGTCTCGATCGGGCACATGCGTGCGTAGTGCGAGTTATGGACGTCGCGCACGGCCGTGGGCACGTTGGTGCGGCGGCTGGAGCCCGACTTGTGACCGGCAAGGCCACCGGGGCCGAGGGCCGAGAGGCGGCGCTTGTGCGTGAGGCCGGCCAGCGGGTTGGACTGGTCCATGAACTGCGACAGCTGTGAGGAGCCGTAGAACTCCTTGATGGCGGCCACGATCGGGCGGATGTTGATCAGCGATTGCGGCGTGATGTCGTCGGCGTCCTGCGAGGCCATGCGCTCGCGGATGACGCGCTCCATGCGGCTCATGCCGATGCGGAACTGGTTCTGCACCAGCTCGCCCACGGTGCGCACGCGGCGGTTGCCAAAGTGGTCGATGTCGTCGAGCTTCTTGGTGGCATCGCCCTCGTGCAGCGCGATGAGGTAGCGCAGCGCGCAGATGATGTCGTCGGCGGTGAGCACCTTCTCGTCGGAGTCGATGTCGAGACCGAGCTTCTTGTTGATCTTGTAGCGGCCCACGCGGGCGAGGTCATAGCGCTGGCTGTTGAAGTACAGGCCGTCGATGAGCAGGCGGGCGGAGTCGACCGTGGGGGGCTCGCCCGGACGCTGGCGGCGATAGATCTCGATGAGGGCGTCCTCGCGCGTGGTGGCGACGTCGCGCTCGAGCGTGGAGCGCACGACGTCGGAGTCGCCCAGGAGGTTCATGAGCTCGTCGTCGGACTCCGCGATGCCAAGGGCGCGCAGCAGCACCGTGGCGCTCTGACGGCGCTTGCGGTCGATGGAGACGACCAGATGGCCGTGCTTGTCGACCTCGAACTCGAGCCATGCGCCGCGCGCGGGGATGAACTGCACGTGATGGACCTGGACGCCGTTGTCCATCTCGGCGGAGAAGTAGACGCCGGGCGAGCGCACGAGCTGCGAGACGACGACACGCTCGGTGCCGTTGATGATGAAGGTGCCGCGCTCGGTCATGAGCGGGAAGTCGCCCATGAAGACGAGCTGCTCCTTGATCTCACCCGTCTCCTTGTTGACGAAGCGCACGTCGACGAAGAGGGGTGCCTGGTAGGAGATGTCCTTGGCGCGGCACTCGGCGATGGTGCTCGGGGCGTCGCCAAACTGATGCTCGCCGAAGGTGATCTCCATGGTGCCGGCCGAGTTCTCGATGGGCGAGAACTCGGCGAACGACTCGGCGAGGCCGTCGGTCATGAAGCGCTCGAAGGACTCCTTCTGGACCGAGATGAGGTTGGGAAGCTCCATCATGGGCGGGATCTTGCTGAAGCTCACACGTTCGCGCTGCCTGAGCTGCGCATTTGGGGAAGACTTTGCGGTAGGCACCGGGCGTTTCCTCCTTAGGTAAGACAAAAGAGCGGCAGTTGTCGCAACCTAATAAGATAACGGAGGAACCAGTAGTGGTCAACGAAAAAGTCTTGACATCGCTCTTCTTTTCGACTATAAGCGGCGATATTCATTCTACCTGCGAAAACGCAAAGTAGGATGTGAAGCTACTGTGACGGCCACCCGTCTCGCCGCTCTCCGACGCACAGAACAGGTGTCCCTCGCGAGGGACACCCGAAGCACACGATGAGATGTGGGCGCACTACACGCGGGCCTTGCGCTCCCTCACCTTGCGGGCGATGCCCATGCCAAGCCCGATGCCGCCGGCCACCACGAGCGCGCCGCAGACCTGCAACAGGCCCCACAGGGAGTCACCGGTCTTGGGCAGCAGGCGGCGTGCGATGCGCTGCGGCAGCGGTGCCTGCTTGCCCTCGTACGCGTTCTCGAACGTGCACGCGTCCGCCGTGACCTCGGTGCCGTCCTTATACACGTGGCTCGCCAGCACGAGGCGGGAGCCCTCGCTGGTCACGACGATCTCGATCCTCCACTCGGTGGTGTCATAGGTGTAGCCCTTGACGCCGTCGTCGAGCTCCCTCAGCGTGTACGCATACGTGCCGGGGTTGGTGAAGGTCATCGTGCCCAGCTCGACCTCGCCCTCGCCGGTGATCTGCACGGTCTTGGCGCCCCCGCTGGAGCCTGCCGGCATGGGGAACGACGGGTCGTCCGCCGTAAGCGCGAAGCGGAACACGGCATCGGAGGCCGGCACGCCGCCGAGGATGCGCTTGCGCACGGGTGGGTCGACGAAGGCGATCGTCGCCGCAGAGCCCTTGTACGAGTGCTTGTACAGCACGTCGGCAGCCTTCTTGACGAGGGTCCCCTCCGGGGTAAAGATCTCGATGAAGCCGACCTTGAGGCCGTGGGCGGCACTGTCGTCGTTCTCGATGCTGACGCGGATGACGTAGGGGGTCGTGTCGACCGTCATGTGGTCGTCACTTGGCGTGGTGGCGCACGTGATGCGGTACTCGTACACGCCCGCGTGCGCGAACGAGAGCTTGTCGCCTGTGGTGCCGTCGACGACAAGGGGGAGGCTGAGGCTGACATCGTCGCCCGTCAGGGAGAAGTGATACACGCCCCCCGTCGCAGAGGCCGGCAGCGGCGCCTCGTCCGACAGCCTCGTAAGCTCGTAGTCAAAGGTGCCGCTCACCTCTGGCGGGACGACGCCCTGCGTGGTGAAGGCCTGCCTCACCACCAGCACGTCGTCGTCAGCCAGCGCACGGGAGGGCGCGGCAAGCGCCAAGGCGAGCACGCACGCGACCATGAGTGCCGCCATCGTGGCAAGGCCCCTCATGACGTCTCTCGCGGTGTTGGTCATAGATCTCACACTTCCTTGCTTCCGTTGCGCCGACCCTTTGTCGGCGGTTGCTCAGCGCTCCCGCCCGCGACGCTTGCCACGGCCGTCAGACGGCGCGCCAACCACCCAGGCGATCAACAGGAACACGACGAGCGCCCCGCCGATCTGCATCCCCAGTCGCACACCCTCGGCGGTGCCCGCCAAGGTGCGGCTGACCTCCTTCTCGGGGAACGTGTCCTCGAAGGTCTGGTCGCGGATGCATGCGACCACCACGTGACGGTCGTTGGTGCCCGAGCCGCACGTGGACAGCACGAGCACGCGGTCGTCGGGCGTGACGCCCGACTCCCAGACGGAGGCATGGGCCTCCAGGTAGGCGAGGAAGTCCTCAGACGAGGGGTCCTCTCCCACCGAGGTGGCATAGACCACCTCGTCGCGGGCGTCCACGAGCAGGTATCCAAAGATCTCCACGCCGTGGTCGCGCCCACCGTAGTACAGGTTCCCGTAGCGATGCTGCGAGAGGTACCCCTGGTTACCGTACTGGTCCAGGTCACCAAACATGAGGGAGTCCTCCATGTGATGGCCGAAGACGATCGTGGACCGGTCGGAGAAGTCGGGCGCGTTGCGCCAGTCCAGGAAGAGCGACCCGGAAAGCGCGAACTCGCCCACGGGGTTGGTGTTGACGTACGCGTCGTTGTCCCTGCCCTGCACCAGCGGATAGTCCACGCCCGTTCCATAGATCGTGAGCCATCCGATGACGTCTGGGTTGATGCCCTGGAGCTCCTCGAAGGAGGCGCCCTCGGCATCGGGGCGGTAGGAGTCGAACGTCTCGACGCTGGCGCCGCTCGAGACGCGCCCGTTGTCGAGCACCACGAAGGTGGTGAACGCGATGATCATCACCACCGCGGAGAGCACGGTCCCGTCGACCAGCCAGTTTGCGAGCCGGATGGCTCCCCTGGCCAGCCGACGGGACAGTGCATGCGGCATGGTGCTATGCCACGAGCTTGCGCTTGGCGGCGCCGTAGAATACGACACCAGCAACGGCCACGGCACCCAGCAGGATGAACGGGGCGTTGTTCAGGATGAGGCCCGTGGGGGTGATGTCCTGGTACGCGTTGGTCATCTCGCCGGTGTTGGTGTTCTCGCCGATGAGCAGGCCGGACGTGGAGGTGCTGCCCATGCCGTTGGCAACGGCCGCGTAGCTCTCGGTATAGCCGGTGACATCGGTCTCCGCGATCGTGTAGGTAATGCCGGCAAGGACCTTGGTGAACTTGATGGACTTGGTGTCTGCGGCCTTGAAGGTGATCACGCGCGTGTTACCGCTGGCAGCTGCAGCAACAACGTTGGTTGCGCCGCCGGTGGCGTCAACGGTGATGTCATCCAGAACCTGCGTCGCGGTCTTGCCGGCGGGAAGCACCGTCAAGGCAGATGCGTCGAACGTGACCGTGAACTCGAACTCCTTGGTTCTGTCGGCCTGGGCGCCCGTGACCGCCTTGGTGATGGTGAGGTCGGTCGGAGTTTGCTGTTCGCTGGTCGTCTCGGTGTACTTGTTGGTGAAGGCGAGACTGCCGGCTTTGTTGTCCGGATCGTTAGTGGTGCTCGACGCTTCGCCCTTCACGATAATGAACGAACTGAACTCGAGGCCGGAGGTGCCGTTCACCACCGTGGCGATCAGGGTATACACCTGGGGATCATACTGCATCGCGCCGATGCCCGAATAGGTATTGGGGGTCTCCTTGATCAGCCACGCATACGTGCCGGCATGCTTGAACTCGGAGGTGTCGGCCTGACCATCGAAGGTGATGGCGCCCGTGCCGGTGGCTTCAGCGTTCGTAGCCGTCAGTCTGATGTCGGCGATTGCCACCGCGGGGCCATCCGTGTAGGTCGTCTCGGTGGTGCTGCCAACGGTGAGCGCCTTCGCGGTCGCCGTATAGCTGAACGTCGCCGTCACCGACGAGCCGTTGTTCACCTGCAGCGTCTTGCTCACGGTTGGAATTGGGGCGTCCGCTGCAAACGCCGGCGCCACGACGCCCAGTGCCAGCGCCACAGAGAGCGCGAGCGCCGCAAACTTGCTCCTTGTCCTCATATTTCTCTCCTTACTCCTTGCAGACTCCTGCCTGCACTCGTGCAGGCTTTCGCCCGCGCCTACAAACAGCTTGCTATAACCACGGTTCACGCTAGAAGTTCCTTCTGCGAATCATCGTCATGACCTCGCCCTCGGTTCCCGACTCCACGTCCACGAGGCCGTACAGCCGGCTGTCCCGCGACTGTGGGCGGTTGTCACCCAGAACGAACACCTTGCCCTCGCCGAGCTTCACGGGATACGTGATGCCCTCCGAGAACGGCAGGGTCTCGACATAGATGCGCTCCTCGCTCTGTGGGTATCCGTTGACCATCAACCCGCTCTCGGAGAAGTCCACCTCGTCGCCTGCCACGGCGATGACCCGCCGCACCTCCTTTCGCTCACCGTCGTTGACGATTATCAGATCGCCTGCGGAGTACTGCTTCTGCAGACGGTAGTACACGATCAGATCCCCCTCGCGCACCATGGGACTCATGCTCTCGTCCGGCACGATCGTGAGGCCGAACATGAACACGAGGACCATGGCCGCAAACCCCGCGACGAACGCGATCTTCAGCGCCAGGAGCGCGAGCTCGGCGAGAAGGGACGGCTCACCGCCAGCCTGCGCCTCCGGCTCCGCGGGGTCGGGAGCCAGGGCCTCGGCCAAGTGCGTCGGCATCACTCGGTCCTGCGCTCGCGACGCATGCGGGTCAGCGAGACGGAGCCGGCTGCCGTGATGAGCGCCATCAGAAGGATGTGAGTGATGGGAGACCTCACAGCCTGCTTGATGCCCGTGATGACGATGTTGTCCTTGGTGTTGGTGAAGACGACCGAGTTCTTCTCGCCCAGGGTCATGGTCACGCTTGAGCCGGATGTCGAGGTACCCGCTGCCGCAGCCGCCTTTGCCGCCTCGACGGTATCGTAGGAGGCATTCGATTCGAAGTGCTTGGACGAGTACCCGACCTTGGGTGTCTCGGTGATGGTTATCTCGTCACCATAATTCAGGTCCGCGACGGTAAGCTTCCCGTTGTTGGAGAGGCTGCCCGTCTGGACCGTCGTACCGCCCCTTGTCACGGTGAACGCAAAGGACTCGTTGAGGTTCGCCTGCTCGCCCTCTATGAATTTATAGATGTCCACGCTGACTACAGCCGGTTTCCACATCGCGTAGAGGATGTTCGCCTGCTGGCTCTCGTCCCATGCCAAACCGTCGAGGTCGTCTGCGGCATAGCCCGTTGAGGCAGACATCTTGGGATCGGACGGGAACGCAGCCGCACTTGCATCGGCAGTGGTCCCCCAACCCTCGAAGGTGTAGCCGGTGCGCGTGGGTTCGGCGGGAACGGGAATCTTCTCGTTGACTTTCAGGATACCCTCGACTGTAGTTTCGCCGCCGTTAAACGTACCGCCGTTGGCGTCGAAGATCACCTTCGTGGTGGACGGGCTTCCCTTTTTCCCGTATTCCGCCCGGAGCTGCACGGTATAGGTGTAGTTGGGGTTCTCCGGCGTGCTTCCCGGTTTTTCGACGACTTTCGCATTGTCCTTCAACACCGTGAAGGTATCGCCTGGGAAGACCACCTCGTCGGTGTCCACGTACTTGCCCTCGGATTCGTCCCAGGTCTGCACCACCCAATACATGAACTGGTGGGTATCCGCGTTCGCGGGCGTGGATGCGGCTTGAGCGACGGCATCTGCCGAATCCAGGTATAGCAGGGTGTCATGAGGAGCGTTACTGCCGCCGTTTGCGTCGTACGTGATACCGATGCCGTCGGCGCCAACCAGGGTGGCACGCCATTTAGCATAGAGGTCAAGCTTCTTCGTGATCCAGAAGCGGTCGACATCGGCGTTGGTAGTCGCACCATTGCCCCACTTGTCCATGGGGTCGGTCATGTCGACGGTCTTGTCGTAGGGCGTGGTGACGGTCGTCTCGTTCAGGACGAACGCATCGGCGTTGAACACCTGCGTGAAATCCTCGTCCAGATACCAGCCGACGAACTCGTACTCCGAGCGCAGGCCGGTCGGCGTGCTCACCTTCCCTCCGTGCGTGACGCGGAAGTTCATCGACTGGGTGCTGGATCCCCAATCGAGCGTGGTGTCCGTTCCCGCGTTGGGATGCAGAAAGACGCGATACTGGATCTGGGTCCACTTGGCGTAGACGGTGATGCCCTCCGTCATGGTGGTGAAAGTATAGGGATGCGTGCAGTTCTCATCGGCGTACCAGCCGCTGAAGACGAAGCCGTCGTAGGTCGGCTCGTAGTAGTTGGTGCCGCCCGCGTTGTAGGAGGACATGTTAGAACCGTAGGTGACGCCGTTGACCACGTGCAGCTGCCCGCGGCTGGAATAGCCTTCCACCGGATTGCCGTCGCTATCCACGTAGACGCCATCCTGATACAGCACGTTGTACTGCAAGCGGTCGAAACGGATGCTCAGGTTGGTGTAGTTGGATACCGAAGCATAGTATCCGGTACTCGGGTCCTTGTCTCCCACGGTCGTCCAGCTCGAACCGTTATTCGTGCTATAGGAAACGGCCTCGAATCCGTTGTACTTGTCAGAGATGTGGAAGGTGGCATTGCTGGAAGAGGTCATGGTGTTTGTCAAGGTATAGCCGGACCCGTCGGCGTTCTGCGTGTAGAAGCGGACAGGAACTGTTCCCTGACCCGCGCGACCATAGAAATTTTCCGTGAGGCCAGTCGGCGGTAGAAACGCGTCCATAAAGGTGGTTCTGGTGCCACTCACGTTGCCATTGGCCGATCCATTCTCGTACCACCAGTAGTCGGTCGGCCAGGTGTAGCCGTTTGACGCCAGCCTCGATCCATACAGGCCGGTCATGGTCTCGCGCACCTGCCAGGACTGCGAGTAGACATATCGCGTGCCGTTGTACGGTATGTTATTACCATATGTCCAGTAATAGCCAGACCACCAATTACCATGACGAGTCAGCTGGACGTATTCCCCGTTTACCAGCCCATACTGCGTACCAGAAGTGCCTGTGGTAGGCGTGTACCCATAGTCATACACATGAAACGTCAGCGTGACGGTGCTCCGGTCGTAGTACACGTTCACGACCGTCGTGCCCTCGGCCGCGATCGTGACGTTCTGGTCGAACTCCTTCAGGTGGAAGCCCGTGTACTGCTTGTTCACGCCGTCGACGCTTGCGTAGGCGCCATCCCCCGAACCGTGGCTGACGACCGTGTTGACGGTAGAGTCTACCGTTCCGTTCAGCGTAATGGACTCGGCAAAGTCGTACCCAGCGCCATCGACGTTCTGCTTCCAAATGAGAACGGCGTAGGACGCGCTGGTGGCTTTCGTCCACTTGGCGTAGACGGTCGTGTTGTCCTCCAGCTCGCCGTCGAAGGCGAACTCATTTCCCGGAGTGCATGCCTCGTCGGTATACCAGCCGCCGAAGTCGTAGCCCACGCGATTCATCTCCAGGGACGGCGGGGTCGTCGTCTGGCCGGACTTGACGAACTGCGGCGCGTTGTAGGTAGCGCCCTTGCCGTTCTCGTCGAAGACCAGCCAGTGCCCTTCGGGAGCGTTCACGGAGAACACGACGTCTCCGCTCAGCGCGATTTCCGTCCCGTTCTCATAGACGGTGCCTGCCGTGTGGCCGTCAATGTTGGTACCACCGGAATCCACGTTCCAGCCCTCGAAGTCCTGGTATGCGGTGGGCGGGGTATAGGCCATGTTGACGGTGTAGGATGTCGAGCTTTCGCTCCTCAGCAACAGGAGCGTCTCGGATCCGAGGGACGACTCGTTCTCGTCGAGATACGAGACATGGAGCACCTTGAACACCACGGGGTAGACGTCGAGCGTTTCGCCATCCTGCGACACGCCGGCTTGAAGCTTGTTCTTGACGAGCGTGCGGACGCCCCCGATGTCCATGGGGACGACGGTCTGGTCATAGTCTGGATCGGTGGTCCAGCCCCGGAAGGTCTCGTTGGCTCCCAAGGTTCCCACGCCAGGGTCATACACGATGTTGTCGACGTTGCCGTTGGTGAAGTCAGCCTGATTGGCGTAGATGACGGTGGACTCGCTGTCATCGGCCTTGTGGAAGACGATCTTGAGGCGGGCATAGGGGTTGGTGTCGGCAATCGGGGCTGCGGTGGGAATCCTGGA
>DBRN01000013.1 GCA_002305995.1 Atopobiaceae bacterium UBA1367 | reverse complement strand
CCTGCCGCAGACCGGCGACGGGACCGTCCCGACCGTCGCCCTGCGGCGGGCCATGGCGCGCCCGCCCGCGGCCGCCGTCCGGGGAGGTAGGGCCCCGGGCGCGGCCGGCCGCACAGGGTCACCAGCCACCCCGGCCGGGGGCGAGGACGTCGCCCCCGGCCGGGGTGGCCCCGTGCCGGCGGGCCGTGGGCCCGCCCGCGCCGACGTGGCACAGATTCCGGGTTGTGCGCTGTCGAGACGGGGCTCTCGGGGTGGCGGGCGGGCGAGTCCTGCGGAAACGCCGTCCGTCACTCCACCGTTCCCACCCTGACAGCGCACAACCCGGAATCTGCGCCACACGCCCCCGTCTCCCTCCCCCTTCGGTCGCGTGTCCCCCGGCGGCGCGGCTGCCCGCGCGGCCCGAACGGGGCCGCCGCCCAGGCATGAGCCCCGTGGCAGGGCCCGCGGCGGGCGTTGGTGGCAAGAAAGAAACTCGATACGGTGTAGATTGCAGCACGAGAAGCATTCTCTTGATCAGCTGAAGTGCTGCGGAACCATGGAGTGCGTCGTGCCCGACTTCTGCGCACGTGGGACTCTCCACAAGCCGTCGGTACCGACTTGGTCAGCTTTGGTTTACTATAGTCGTACCCGCAGCATCAAACGAAGCCGATTGGTGTATGACATGGCAGCAGAGCAGAACCCCTACATGACCGAGCGGACGGGCAGGCGCCGTGGCGCGCACTTTGCCCCACAGCCGACTCCCGCCCCCGAGCCCCCCAAGAAAAGGCGCCTGAAGAGGATCCTCGTCATCTTGCTGGCGCTTGTCCTGCTCGCCGCCGGCGGCTGCTTTGTGGGATGGAGGGTGCTGGGTCACGGCGAGGCGCTGCCAGGCGTGTCCGAGATCCTGTCACGCCTTGGCATAGGCGGCAGGACGGTCGCCATCGCGCTTGACGGGGAAGAGGTGCGCATCCCGGTCGACAGCACCGTCCAGGAGGTGTTCGACCTGCAGCAGCCGGCGGTGACGCCGGGTGACCTGCTGTCGGTGAGCGGAGGCGTGTTGGGCGAGGGCAAGGGAGAGGCCTTCGCGGCCGTGCTTGACGGACGGGAGGTGCCCTTCGCGGAGGCGGGGAGCACGATCGTCCCCGAGGGGGCGACCCTGTCCTTCTCCGATGGCGCCGACATCACCGAGGACTACACGAGCGAGACGGTGACGACCAGCACGCCCAAGCTGGTTCGCCAGGTGAGCGAGGGCACCGTCGAGTCGGACTTGATGCAGACGGGTACCGTGCAGTACATATACCAGTGGGGCAAGCAGGGCAGCAAGGAGGTGCGCACGGGCTCGGTCTCCGGCGAGACCGCCGACGGCGAGGTGGTGGAGGGCCAGGACTGCATCATCATGTGCCAGGACATCCGTCCCGACGACGACGAGAAGCTGGTTGCGCTGACCTTTGACGATGGCCCCACGACCTACACCGAGCAATACCTGCAGATTCTCGACCGCTATGACGTCAAGGCGACCTTCAACCTCATCGGCGAGCAGGTGGAGGACCATGCGGAGGCCGTGCGTGCCACCTGCGCAGCGGACAACCAGGTCGCCTCGCACGGATGGAACCATCCCAACCTGATCACGCTCGGCGAGGACGACCTCCGCGCTCAGCTCACCGACACCTTCGACGTCATCAAGCGCGCCGCCGACTATGACACCAGCACCATCCGCGCTCCCTACGGCATCATCGACATCGACGTGTGGCTCCGCTCGGGTGGCCGCATGAGCCTGAGCGTGTGCTGGACGCATGACTCCGAGGACTGGAAGCTCCCTGGCGTCGACACCATCGTGTCCAACTGCACGGGCACCATGGCCCCCGGCAGCGTGATCCTCATGCACGACGGGGGTGGCGACCGCGACCAGAACCTCGAGGCCCTTCCCCGCATCATCGAGGCGTGGCAGGCGGCGGGCTACCGCTTCGTGACGGTCGAGGAGCTCATGGCATCCGACAGCAGCATCCCCTCCGAGTGCGCGGCGACCTATCGTCCGATGCCCGAGGATGCGACATGGCCCACCGAGAAGGCGGAGTGATACGGCACCACCGCCGTGGGGCAGGCGTGACGTATCCGGACCGAGGGTAGGGGCATCATGCAGTCGACCTTCTTCGCCATAGTCTCGCGCATGAAGTACATCGATCGCTGGGCGCTCATGCGCAGCTCGAGGCCGGAGAACCTCAGCGAGCACTCGCTTGAGGTCGCCATGATCGCCCACGCGCTGTGCACCATAGGCAACGTGCGCTACGGCAGAGGGCTCGACGCGAGCAGGGCGGCGCTCGTCGGGCTGTACCATGATGCCTCCGAGATCATCACCGGCGACATGCCCACACCCGTCAAGTACCACGACCGGCACATCCGCGATGCCTATCGGGAGGTGGAGCGCGAGGCCGAGATGACGCTGCTGCAGAAGCTGCCCGATGACCTGCGGGGCGCCTATGCCGACCTGTTCGAGGTGGGCGACGCCCAAGACGCCTACCTCCATCGCCTGGTGAAGGCGGCCGACAGGATCAGCGCGCTCATCAAGTGCGTCGACGAGGCCCAGGCAGGCAACGCGGAGTTTCGCACCGCCGAGGCCACGACGCGCAGGAAGGTCGACGACCTGCGGGGAGAGCTGCCGGAGGTCGGCGACTTCGTCGACGAGTTCCTGCCCCCCTACGGCAGCACGCTCGACGAGCTCCTGTAGGCCTGCCTGTGGCGGCCGGCGGATGGCTGCCCGCCTGGCTCCGATGCCGCATCGAAAGGACCTCCCCCATGGATCTCGACATCGTTCGCGTCTTGAAGAGCGTTCCCAAGGACCATGAGCCCGAGGACCTGCTGCCGCTGGCCACCGAATGGGGCGAGACCCTGGGGGAGCTCGCCTTCACGAGCCATCCCAGGCCGCTCCTTGCGCGCGACTCGTGGCGGACGCTCGACGGCTGGTGGGAGTGCGCGTTCGTCGCGTGCGACGACGCGGCGGGGGAGTGGGGCGAGGCCACGCCCCCCGAGAGCTTTGACCAGCGCATCCGCGTGCCCTTCTCGCCGGAGGCCCCGCTCTCGGGCGTGGGCCGCCAGCTCTGGCCCGACGAGCTGCTGTGGTACCGCAGGTCGTTCGTCATGCCGGAGCTTCCCGCGCGGGGCACATGCGTCCTGCACTTCGACGGGGTCGACTTCGCCTGCGCGGTGCATGTCAACGGCAGCAAGGTGGCCGAGCACGAGGGTGCCTACCTGCCCTTCTCGGCCGACATCACCCACTTGCTGCGCGAGGGGGAGAACGAGCTTCTGGTATGCGTGCATGACCCCAGCGAGACGGGCACGCAGCTGCGGGGCAAGCAGCGCCTTGCCCGCGGCAACATGTGGTACACCGCGCAGGCGGGCATCTGGCAGTCGGTGTGGCTCGAGCTGGTGCCGCGCACGCACGTGGAGGAGCTGCTGCTGGAGCCCAACCTCGACACCGGCGAGCTGTCCGTGTCCGTGCGCGCCAGCGGTGTCGCCGTGCTCGACGTGGAGGTCCTGCATGCGGGCGAGACGGTCGCGTCGGGCATCCAGTCGCGGCGCGTGGGCGGGCGCATGGCGCTCACGCTGACGGTTCCCGGCCATCGTCTCTGGACGCCCGAGGCGCCCACCCTCTACGACGTGCATGTCACCTATGGCGCCGATGTGGTGACGAGCTACGTCGCGTTCCGCAGCGCGGGCGTCGAGCGCGATGGTCAGGGCGTGCCGCGCCTCTGCCTCAACCACCGTCCCTACTTCCTGCGTGGCGTGCTCGACCAGGGCTACTGGCCCGACGGCCTGCTCACCCCGCCGGGCGAGGAGGCCATGGCGTCCGACCTGCGCGCGGTGGCGCGCCTGGGCTTCAATGCGGTGCGCAAGCATGTGAAAGTGGAATCGGAGCGCTTCTACGCGCTGTGCGACCGCATGGGCGTTCTGGTGTTGCAGGACATGCCCAGCGGCGGCGAGATCCCGTCCAAGCGCTGGTCGCGGGACCTGCCCACCTTCGTTCGGCGCTCGTGGCACGCCCAGCGCGACGACACCGACAGGGGCCATGTGCGCCTGGGCGCCGCTGACGAGGCGTACCGCGACGAGTGGACACGGACCTGCGAGGACGTGATCAAGCGCCTGTCCCCGCACCCGTGCATCGTGGGATGGGTGCTGTTCAACGAGTCGTGGGGACAGTTCGACTCTGGTGCGGCGACGCAGATGGCGTGGGACCTCGACCCCACGCGTCCCGTCATCTCCGCCAGCGGCTGGTACGACCAGGGCTCAGGCGACGTCCATGCGGTGCACAACTACTTCCGCGGCATGCACATGTTCGACGACCCGTTCGCGGGCAAGGGCAGGCGCGGCAACCGCGCGCGGATGCTGACCGAGTTTGGTGGGCTGACGCTTCCCGTCGAGGGGCACCTCTCCCTCGACCGCTCCTACGGATATGCGGAGTTCGAGTCGCCCGAGGCGTGGCGGGAGGGTCTCGACGAGCTGCTCTCCGGCGCGGACGCGCTGCAGGCCGAGGGGCTCTCGGGCTTTGTGTACACGCAGCTGACGGACGTGGAGGAGGAGACCAACGGCCTGCTCACCTACGACAGGAAGGTCGACAAGCTGGGCCTGTAGGACATGCGGCCGCACCCGTGCGGCAGGGCAGGTGCTGGAACTCTGTTGTGCGGCGCGCGCGACCCCTGACGGCGCCTGCCACTTCTGCCACACTGGAGCGGTAACCGATCGATGGGAGCCTCGATGGCAGAGTTCGTCTATCAGATGCACAAGGCACGCAAGGCCGTGGGCGACAAGGTCATCCTCGATGACGTGACCGTGGGCGTCTACCCGGGCGCCAAGATCGGCGTGGTCGGCCCCAACGGCATGGGCAAGTCGACCCTGCTCAAGGTGATGGCCGGCATCGAGGAGGTCTCCAACGGCGAGGCGCGCCTCACGCCCGGCTACACGGTGGGCCTGCTGCAGCAGGAGCCGCCGCTTGACGAGGACAAGACCGTTCGCGAGAACATCGAGCAGGCCTTCGCGGACGTCATCGCCAAGGTCGCCCGCTTCAACGCCATCGGCGAGGAGATGGCCGATCCCGACGCGGACTTCGATGCCCTGATGGCCGAGATGGGCCGGTTGCAGGACGAGATCGACGCCGCCAACGGCTGGGACCTGGACAGTCAGCTCTCCCAGGCGATGGACGCCCTGCAGTGCCCTGATCCCGACGCCCCGGTGAGCCTCCTCTCCGGCGGCGAGCGCCGGCGCGTGGCGCTCTGCCGCCTGCTGCTCGAGGCGCCCGACCTGCTGCTCCTGGACGAGCCGACCAACCACCTCGACGCCGAGTCGGTGCTCTGGCTGGAGCAGTTTCTGCACCGCTATCCCGGGGCCGTCATGGCTGTCACGCACGACCGCTACTTTCTCGACGACGTGGCCGAGTGGATCTGCGAGGTCGACCGTGGCCAGCTCTACCCCTACGAGGGCAACTACTCCACCTACCTGGAGAAGAAGGCCGCCCGTCTCGAGCTGCAGGGCCAGCAGGACGCGCGGCGTGCCAAGAGGCTCAAGCGCGAGCTGGCATGGGTGCGCAGCGGCGCCAAGGCCCGCCAGGCCAAGGGCAAGGCGCGTCTGGCCCGCTACGAGCAGATGGTTGCCGAGGCGGCCGCCTCCAAGAGGCTCGACTTCTCGGAGATCCAGATTCCCGCCGGCCCGCGTCTGGGCGCCAAGGTCCTCGAGGCGAAGCGGCTCACCAAGGGCTTCGGCGACCGCGTGCTCGTCGACGACCTCACCTTCAGCCTGCCGCGAAACGGCATCGTGGGCATCATCGGCCCCAACGGCGTGGGCAAGACCACGCTGCTCAAGGCCATCGTGGGCCTGGAGCCTGTCGACGGGGGCCTGCTGGAGGTGGGCGAGAGCGTGCGCATCTCCTACGTCGATCAGATGCGTGCCGGCATCGATCCCGACAAGACGTTGTGGGAGGTCGTCTCCGACGGCAACGACTACATCCAGGTGGGTGACACCGAGATTCCCAGCCGCGCCTACGTGGCAAGCTTCGGCTTCAAGGGACAAGACCAGCAGAAGCGCGCCGGCGTGCTCTCCGGTGGCGAGCGCAACCGCCTCAACCTTGCCCTCACGCTGCGCCAGGGTGGCAACCTGCTGCTGCTCGACGAGCCGACCAACGACCTGGACGTCGAGACGCTCGAGAGCCTCGAGGACGCCCTCGAGCGCTTTCCTGGCTGCTCGGTCGTGGTCAGCCACGACCGGTGGTTCCTCGACCGCGTGGCTACGCACATCCTGGCCTGGGAGGGCGACGACGAGCGTCCCGGTCGCTGGCACTGGTTTGAGGGCAACTTCGAGAGCTACCAGGCTGACCGGGAGAGGCGCCTGGGTCCCGAGGCGTCGAAGCCCCATCGGCTGCACCGCAAGCTGACGCGGGACTAATGCGGGGCTGATGCGGGATTGATGCGGGGCTGGGGCGGGGCTGGGGCTCGTCGCGACGGCGGCGCATGGCGAGCAGGAGCGGGGCGCCAGGGTGCCGACGGCATCCCCTGGTGGGGCGCCGGTGGCATCCCCTGGTGCGAGAGGGTCCGCGGGCACCGTCTGCGACCACGAGGACGCCGTGATGGGCATCCCCTGGTGTGAGAGGGCCTGCGTATGCGCCGGGGCGCTGCTCCCGCCCGGTGCTCGTCCTCACTCACCGCTACAGGCTGTCGCTCTCCCAGATCTGATACATGCACGACTCGACCTGCGCGTACCACTCGTCAGGGCTCGCCTCGTTGTACGACTGCGCGGCGGCTGCGGTGAGGGTGTAGCCGTACCCCGAGGCGAGTCCGCTCACCTGTGCGTCGATGGCGGTCTCCCAGTCTGACCAGCCGACCGCCCCCCAGCCCCAGGCATTGTGTGCGTACGCGCAGGTGCGACCCGACCCGCTCTCCACGCGCGCGATGGCAGGCGAATAGCGTGGGTCGACGCCGTATGCGTAGGCAGCCTCGGCAAAGGCACGCCCGTAACCCTCCAGCGGATAGCCGGCATTGAAGGCATCGATGCGCTCCGCCCAGGTCGAGACGTACGTCTCGCGCTCGTCCTGCTCGGCGGACGCGTCGTCGGGCTTCTCGGTGGCGGGCACGGTGGTGTTGGATGCCTGTCCGTTCTCGTCTGATGCCGCATTCCCCTCCTGTACCTGCTCCGCAGCTGGCAGGGAGGAAAGCAGGGGGATGCAGAGCGATCCCAGGGAGAGGAGTGCTGCGGTCGCCGCCACCCCGAGGGTGATCAGGCTCTTGGTCGTCTTGTTCACGGGCGTCTCCTCACATGCGTGAGACGGGTTGTCGATGAAAGCAGCTTAGGGAGCCCACGGGGCGTCTCCTCGCACGTGCGGAGGTGGGTCAGCGACCACTTGCCCCCATGCAAGCAATGGGGCGCCTCCCCGCATGCACGGGGAGGGTTCCGCGTGGGATGCCGCCAAGGCGTCCTCGAGGGTATCTCCTCGCGTGCGCGGAGGGGTCCTGCGCGTCCAGCACTCTCCACGCCAAACCGTACGGTATCTCCTCGCGTGCGAGAAGGGGTCCTTCCCACTCTCCTCCATAGATTGTACGCGACACCGCATGCGGGCGACGGCGGTCGTCTCGTCAGGGGGATGCCCGGACGTTGGCTATCATGAGAGGACGGCAGAGAATGCCCGCACCTGTCCCGAAAGGAGACCACGATGGCTTCGGCACCCGTCCTGTTTGTGGAATACCCGAAGTGCTCCACCTGTCGCAAGGCGAAGAAGTGGCTGGATGAGCATGGGGTCGCCTACATCGATCGACACATCGTCGAGGAGCGCCCCGCAGCCGACGAGCTGGCGACATGGCAGGCCGCGAGCGGGCTTCCCGTGCGCCGCTTCTTCAACACCAGCGGAAGGCTGTACCGCGAGCTTGGCGTCAAGGCACGCCTGGATGCGGGCATGGGCGACGACGAGGCCTTCGCCCTACTGGCAACCGACGGCATGCTGGTCAAGCGCCCGCTGGTGATAGGCGATGACTTCGTGCTCGTGGGCTTCCGCGAGGCCGAGTGGGAGGCTGCCCTGCTATGACGAGCCGTGCCTCGTCAGGGGGACGTGTGCCATAGATCCGGCCTGTGGTGAGCAGTTCATTCCAAGCATGGGTGGGTGCCATGCGGGCTTGCTGTCCGACCCGGCGCTATGTGGGCGGAGGTGGTGCGAGTCCCTCTGCCTGCGCTCCTGTTCTCCTGCTCTTGGGCCTCCGTCAGTCGTTGTGGGTGGGGTGGAAAGGAAAAGCCCGAGTTGTGCGCGGCGGGAGCCGACCCTGGAAAGGAGAATGCCGACTTGTGCGCGGTGCGGGCAGACCCCGGAAAGGAAAAGCCCGGGTTGTGCGGGCTGTGTCCCCCTGCTGGAAAGGAAATCCGGGAGTTGTGCGCGACGGCGCCGAATCCTGGAAAGAAAAAGCCCGAGTTGTGATCGCCGGCGGGATCACAACTCGGCAAAATCCTTTCCACTACCGGCCCCGACACCGCACAACTCACCCTTTTCCTTTCCGGCACCAGCGCTGACCTCGCACAACTCACCCTTTTCCTTTCCGCCGTCAGTCCCGACACCGCACAACTCGGCATTCTCCTTTCCACTGCCGGCCCCGACGCCGCACAACTCGTCCATTTCCTTTCCAGCGCATGACCCGGCTCGGCACAACTCTCGGATTCCCTTTCCAGGGCTGGCTTCCGCCATGCACAACTCAAGAAAGACCTTTCCGGCATGCGACTCGGCCTTTTACGGGAGCTCTCTTCCACGTCCCGGCCATGCTTCGGGACCCATCGAGGTGTGTTGACCTGCCATGTCATGGAGGCTCCCGCCTCCTGTCTCGCGTGATATCCCAAGCCCTACCCACAGAAGCCAACGACAGGCTCGCCTGTGCGATGCTTGCACTGCGCAAACCCTGCATGCACAGAACTTTCACCAATGAGTGAATGAGGTGTGAGAAACTTTCATGAGCTGGTTTCTACTCGTTCGTTCGCTGTGAACGGTAGCCCATCGACCACGAACGGCATCCAATTTCCAAGAACCTCTCAGAAGGGAAGGCACCTCATGTCTGACGTCACTCCCAACGTCTTGGGAAACATCATTGCGCACATGGACGACTTCTCCCCCGCAGAGCGGCGCATCGCTGAGTTCGTGCTGGAAAACCAGGATGCCGTCATCATCAATCAGGCCGAGCTCGCCACCACCACCGAAACCTCCGCGCCGACGGTCTCGCGCTTCTGCAAGCATGTGGGGGCCAAGAACTTCCGCGAGTTCCAAACCCTGCTCTATAGTGACATCATGATCAACCATGGCGATGGGATCAGCAGCCACTGTCGTGAGGTGAGCATGGATGACGTGCAGGGATCCATGGCTCTCATGCTGCGGACCAAGGTCGACGAGACCGAGGCCTTCGTGAACGCATTCCCGCCCGAGCTCATGACCGAGGTCGTGCGCACCATCAAGCAGTCCGACCGCATCTTTGTCGCGGGCATCGGCAAGACCATCCCCTGTGCCATCGATGCGGCCTACAAGCTGTCATTGCTGGGCTTTCATGCCGAGACGAGTGAGATCTACGAGAAGCAGCTGGCCTCGGCCCTGACGCTTGGGCCACGTGACACCATCCTGTTCATATCAGCCTCTGGCTATTGCCCGCGGTTGCTGCGAGTGGCCAAGGCAGCGCAGGATCGAGGCGCCGGGACCATCGTCATCACGGGCAACTGCACCTCGCGCATGGCCGAGCTGGCCGACATCCTTATTGCCACCACCAGTCGCGAGAGGGCGCTCAACAGCACCTTCGGCTTCTCCATCACCCTGTACTCCTTTGCCATCGAGATGATCTACCTGCTGCTTGCCAGCGAGGAGGCGTGCGCGAGGAGCCTGCGGGACAACAGCGCCTATCAGATCGGCAAAGGGCTGGCGATGGGAGACTAGCGCGGCCCCTGTACCTGAGCTGACATGATTCCGTCCGAAGGGCACCACGGCGTGTCATGAAAGCGTCTTTCATGTTCTTCGAAAAAGAAAGAAACTTTCACTCTGATTCTCAGATCATGAAACCCATACAGGCCCTATCCTTCAAGCATCATCAAATACCTGCACTTTTCACGGTATGGCAGTGAAAGCGAAAGGAAGGGACAATGGCAAAGAATCGTGACTTTGACGCCATGGCAAGTCAGATCATCGAGCTGGCGGGTGGCAACGAGAACCTCTCCAACGTCAACCACTGCGCGACGCGCCTACGCCTCAACGTGATCGATGCCGAGAGGGTCGACAAGGTGGCCCTCGCGCGCATCAAGGGCGTGCTGGGTGTGGAGCTGCGCGGCAACGAGTGCCAGATCATTGTGGGACAGGTCATCGAAGATCTGTACCAGGCGACCACCAAGCAGGTGGGCGACATCGCGTCGGGTGCCATCGAGGAGGTCCCGCTCAGGGATCAGAGCCCGCTCGAGATCTTCTCCAACTTCCTCATGATGATGGCTGGCATCATGAGTCCAGTCATCGCGCCGCTCATTGCCGCGGGCCTCATCACCGTCGTGCTCACCTGCATGACGCTCTTCTTTGGCATCGACTCGGGCGACTCCACCTACATCCTGCTCAACAACCTGGCGCAGACGGTCTTTTACTACCTGCCCGTGTACGTGGCATACACCTCGGCCAAGAAGTTTGGCACCGAGCCGGTGCTGGCTATGGTGTTGGCGGCGTGGCTGCTCTACCCTGGCTGGGTCGAGATGGCGGCAGAGGGTGGCTTTACCAGCTACTTTGGCATTCCCACCCTGCTCAACACCTACAATGGCTCGGTGTTGCAGATCATCGTGGTCGTGTGGGTCATGTCCAAGCTTGACACCTGGCTCAAGAGGGTCCTGCCAGAGAGCATCCGCCACTTCATGAAGCCGTTCCTGTTGCTGCTCGTCATGTCGGTCGTCACGCTACCCATCATCGCCCCGCTTGGCGCCCTGCTCACCAACTACATCTACGCTGGTGTTACCTTCATCCGTGCGCACGTGCCGTGGTTGGCCGTGCCCGCCATCATTGCCTTCTCCAGTACCGTGGGCGTGTTCATGCCTGGCTTCCACCTAGCCCTCATCCCCATCGCGCTGCAGTCCATTGCCGACGTGGGCTACGACGACCTCATCAACATCTGGTTCTATTGCTGCACGCTGACTCCCGCCTTCCTGGCGCTGGCCGTCTTCCTCAAGACCAAGGTGGGCGCCCTCAAGCAGATCGCCGGCCCAGCGTCGCTGTCCGCGTTCTTCGGCATCTCCGAGCCCACCACCTACGGCATCCTCTACAAGGTGCCCAAGCTCTTCGGCGTGTACGTGACGAGTGCCTTCGTGACCTCCATCTTCTGTGGCATCGTGGGTCTCAAGTCCTATGGCTTCGGTGCGTACTCGCTCACCAACGTGCTGCTCTTCATGGGACCTGACGGTGACACGCACAACTTCACCATGGCGCTCATCGCCCTCGCCCTGATGGCCGTGATCAGCTTTGCCGGAGTGTTCATGCTCGACTGGGATGACACCATCTACGAGGGCGCCGACCCAGATGCAGACATCCCCTTCGAGATTGGCGGGTAGCCGTCCGCCCTTGTACGTGAGTCCGCACACGACGGGTCCCGTTTCGACGTGATGACGGGCGGGACCCTTTGTCAGATGGAGAGAGCGCAGATGGAAGATCAGAGGAAGTATGACCGCACGCTCGTGGACGCAATGCGTGCCAAGCAGCATACCGAAGTCGCCGATGGCGTGGAGGTCACCTCCAAGCCTGTGCCCGACAGCGATCGTGCACATGCGATGGATCCGCGCGTCTATGACATAGCCGTGCGCAAGAAGGCGCTGTTCGACAGGCGTGCGCAGGCCAAGTGGAAGCTCTCTGACGAGCGGTGCCGCCCTGACAAGGTGACCTACGACCTGGTCGAGGATCCCATCGAGCGCGACGAGTTCCTCATTCGCGTGAACGACGACCACATGATCGACCTCTACACCTTCCGTCGGGCCGACGAGATGGACGCGACGCTGCCGGCGCTCGTCTACCTGCATGGGGGTGCCTTCACTGCGGGTGACATCCGCCTCTTCGAGAAGCAGATGGCCTACGTTGCCGAGCATGGTCACGCGCTGGTGGTCTTCCCCGAGTACCGCTTGGCGCCTGAGACGCCCTTCCCTGGGCCAGTGGAGGATGCGTTTGCAGCCGTGAGCCATGTGTACGACCATGCGGACGAGTTAGGCGTGGATGCCGGCAGGATCATGGTGGCCGGTGACTCGGCCGGCGGCTCTCTCGCCAACGCCTGTCTTCTGCTCGACGACCGACACATAGTTGCCAAGGCGTTCGAGCTGTACCCGGGCATCGACATGAGGCCCATCGCGGATCGGGCGTCCTATGACTGGAGCTGGGACCTCTACCCGTGTCTGCCCGAACAGGCCGACGTGGTGCGCAGCCGCATCGACCGGATCCGCCTGGGCGTGGAGGGATCGAGTGATGCGAGCAGCCTGTACCTGCAGGGGAAGTCGTCCAACAACGCCCTGGTGTCGGTCGTGTGCGCCACCGACGAGCAGCTGCGACGCTTCCCGCCCATCGTGATCAACAACGCCGAGTTCGACTACCTACGCCATGACGCCGAAGTCTTTGCACGCCGGCTCAGGAGTCTGGGCGTGGAGGTGCGCCTGGTGACCTACGGCGGCTGCGACCACGGGTTCTTTGACATGCTGGGCACCGTCGTGCAGTCGGAGGAGGTCGCCCTCTGTATGGCCGACGAGCTGCGTGCACTGTAGGCCGCGCGTGCGCCCTGGGGCGGGCAACGGGGGATGTGCTCCCTGTGCCCGGCTCCCGCATGCCGACGTGGGGAGGGCCGTCCCCAGGTCCGCGTCATGGGCTCCCGTATACTTGCCGTAGGGCATTTATCACCACACGAGGAGGGACAGCATGGAAAACGGAATCAAGATCTGCACCATCGGCGGTGGCAGCAGCTACACGCCCGAGCTCATGAACGGCTTCATCTCGCGCTACGACCGCCTGCCGGTCAAAGAGATCTGGCTGGTGGACGTGGAGCGTGGCCGCGAGAAGCTCGAGATCGTGGGAGCGATGGCCCAGCGCATGTGGGACGCCTCCGGTCACGACGTAAAGGTCCATCTCACGCTCGACCGCCGCGAGGCCCTGCGTGACGCCGACTTCGTGACCACGCAGTTCCGCGTGGGCCTGCTCGAGGCGCGTGTCAAGGACGAGCGCATCCCCTTCTCCCACGGCATGCTCGGCCAGGAGACCAACGGGGCCGGCGGCATGTTCAAGGCGCTGCGCACCATCCCCGTCATCCTCGATGTCGTCGAGGAGATGAAGGAGCTCTGCCCCAACGCATGGCTCGTCAACTTCACCAACCCGAGCGGCATGGTCACCGAGTCGGTCATCCGCTACGGCGGCTGGAAGCGCTGCATCGGCCTGTGCAACGTGCCCATCGGGGCCATGCTCAGCGAGCCCGCGCTCATTGGCAAGACGCTGGACGAGCTGGTGTACCGCTTCGCCGGCATCGACCACTTCCACTGGCATCGCGTGTTTGATGCCACGACGGGCGCCGAGGTCACGGCTGCCATCATCAACCAGATGCTCGACCCCGACAAGGACGCCGGCATCCCCGCCAACATCCACGACATCCCGTTCGCCCGCGAGCAGCTGGAACATCTCGAGATGATCCCGTGTGGCTATCATCGCTACTACTACCTGCAGTCTGACATGCTCGAGGACGGCCTCAAGGATTACACCGGCGAGGGCACCCGCGCCCAGCAGGTCAAGGAGGTCGAGGACCAGCTCTTCGAGCTCTATCGCGACCCCGAGCTTGCCGAGATGCCCGAGCTGCTCAAGAAGCGTGGCGGCGCGCATTACTCCGACGTGGCGACCGAGTCCATCGCGGCCATCCACAACAACGCCAACACCCACATCGTGTGCTCCACGCTCAACAACGGCGCCGTTCCCGACCTGCCGGACGACGCGGTGGTCCAGGTGTCGAGCTATGTGGGAGGTGCGGGCGCCCAGCCCGTGGCCTTCGGCCCCATGGCCCCGGCGGCGCGCGGTTACCTGCAGCTCATGTGGAACATGCAGCTCCTGGTCGAGGAGGCGGCCGTCACGGGCAGCTATGGCGCCCTGCTCGAGGCCGTGGCGCTCAATCCGCAGACGCCTAGCGGCGTCGAGGCCACGAGATGCATCGACGAGCTGCTGGTTGCCCACGAGCGCTACCTGCCGCAGTTTGCCGAGAAGATCGCCGAGCTCAAGGCCGTCGGTGTGACGCCGATCGATCCTGTGGTGCAGGAGCTGCTGGCACAGGGCCTGTAGGCACGCTGGCACAGGGCCTGTAGGCACGCTGGCATAGGGCCTGTAGGCACGGCGGGCGCGAGTCCGACCAAGAGCCGACCACGGCAGGCCATTGAGGGAACGAGCCGCCCCCATCTCCCGGACGACAGGGGATGGGGGCGGCTTGTGCGGCTTGGGCTTCGCGGACCTCACGGTGTCGGGCCGCTGGCGTGGGCCGACACGGTGAGCCCCTCCCGCCCCACGCCATCGGAAGGCCGCGTGCGGCTCGCATCTACCGGTGGTAGTAGCTGCGCTTCTCGAACTTCGGCTCGCAGCAGACGTTGATGCCGAGCTGGCGGTAGATCCGCTCGTCGGTGGGGGAGATGATCACCGAGAAGTAGGCGTCGCAGCCCTTGAGCTGGTCGGCCGCCTCGATGACGGCGGCGGCCAGCGGGTTGGTCGCCGAGCTGATCGACAGCGCGATGAGCGTCTCGTCGGAGTGCAGTCGCGGGTTCTTGCTGTGCAGGTGCGCGATCTTGAGCTTGCAGATGGGCTCAAGCGCGTCGTTGCTCACCACATAGACGTCCTTGTCCACGCCGGCGACCTGCTTGAGGGCGTTGAGCAGCAGCGACGACGCGCAGCCGAGAATGGTGGACGTCTTCCCGGTGACCATCCTGCCGTCGGGCAGCACCATGGCGGCGGCGGGGAGCCCTGTCTCCTCCTCCTTTGCCAGCGCCGCCGCGCGTGCGGGCGAGAAGTCCTTGTCGATCCCTACGTCGTTCATGAGGAGACGAATGGTCTGCAGCTCCGCAGCTCCCACGCCCGTGCGTGCGAGACGCTCTGCGGTGGTGAAGTAGCGGCGCACGATCTCCGCCTTGGAGGCCGTGCGACACACCTCGTCGTCGCTGATGCACGCGCCGACCATGTTCACGCCCATGTCGGTGGGCGACTGGTAGGGGCTCTCGCCCACGATGCGCTCCATCATTAGCTTGAGCACCGGGAAGGTCTCCACGTCGCGGTTGTAGTTGACGGTGACCTTGTCGTAGGCGTCCAGGTGGAAGGGGTCGATGATGTTGCGGTCGTTCAGGTCTGCGGTCGCCGCCTCGTAGGCGACGTTGACGGGATGCTTGAGCGGCAGGCTCCAGACGGGGAAGGTCTCGAACTTGGCATAGCCTGCCTGCACCCCATGCTCGAACTCATGGTAGATCTGCGACAGGCAGACGGCGAGCTTGCCCGACCCAGGACCCGGCGCGGTGACCACCACCAGCGGCTTCGAGGTCTTGGCAAACTCGTTTTTGCCAAAGCCCTCGTCGCTCACGATGAGATCGACGTTGGTGGGGTAGCCCTCGATGGGGTAGTGGCGACACACCGGGATGCCCAGCGCCTCGACGCGCGCCTGGTACGCCTCGGCATGGGGCTGGCCGGCGAAGCAGGTGATGACGATGCCCCCGATGCCGATACCCATGCCCCGGAAGATGTCGAGCAGGCGCAGGGCGTCCTCGGCATAGGGGATGCCCAGGTCGGAGCGGCGCTTGTCCTGCTCGATGTCGTTGGCGTTGAGGGCGACCAGGACCTCGGCATCGCTGGCGAGGCTCGAGAGCATGCGCGCCTTGAGGTCGGGCTCGAAGCCGGGCAGCACGCGGGACGCATGGTAGTCGTCGAAGATCTTGCCGCCAAACTCCAGGTAGAGCTTGCCGCCAAACTGGTCGACGCGCTCCCGGATGCGCGCGGACTGCATCTCTATGTACTTGTCCTTGTCAAAGCCGATCCGCATGACATGCCCCCTCGCAGGAAGGTGCCCCGTTCAACGGGAATCATTGTAGCAAGCGGCGTTTTGTCTGCCAGCCAGGCAATCAGGTGGTCACATGCCGTGGGGGTGGGCATGCGACACATGCGGGCGGCGCAGGTCGGCGCGCCCAGGTCAGCGCACGGTGGCGCGGACAATGCCAAGGTTGGCACACGTTGCGCTCGTCGACTGCTGGTAGGCTAGGCTGCTGATAGGCTACTGTTGACCACAGACCTCTGCCCTCGGTCAGTCGCCGCCGTACACCCCGCGCGCCCCTGTGCCACGCGTCATGGACGAGAGGACCAAGCGTGTCGTTCGTGTCGACCCTCAACGAGTACTGCACGTTACTCGAGTGCTCGAGCAAGGACCTTGCTGAGCGCAGCGGCATCTCACCGTCTACGCTCAGCAGGTACCGGAGCGGCAGGCGCACGCCGTCCTGCGATGGCGAGAGCGTGCGCAAGCTCGCGACGGGCATCGTCGCCCTCGCGCGCGAGCGCGGCGTCGACGCCATAGGCAGCGTCGAGACGGTGACCGCCGAGCTGCTCGAGGGCCTCAACCACAGCTCCGAGAGATTCTCCCGTCGCCTTGATGCGCTCATGCGCACGTTCCAGGTATCCAACGTCGAGATGGCACGCCATGTCGCGGTCGACCCTTCCTACCTCTCCCGCATCCGCAACGGGAGGCGTTCCCCCGCAGACCCGCAGGGCCTGGCCTGTCGGTGTGCGGAGTTCATCGTGAGGCATCGCCAGAACCGCGAGCTCCTTCACGACGCGCTCGGGATGACGGACGACGATGACGCGCGCATGCGCACCGATGCCGAGATCTGCGAGCTCGTCGCCCGGTGGCTGCTTGAGAGGTAGCGCACGGGTGTGCGCAACGCGAGGGAGGATGGGTCCTGTGGCTGCCGTGCCCTCGCGCCTGCGACTGGCCGGCACGAGGGCGTGCGGGTGTCAGTCGGTGCAGATGGCGTCGACGATGCGATCGATCGCCCACGCGGCCTCGGGGGTCGAGAAGAACGGGTAGCAGTGGTTGAGTCCACGCCCGATGTAGAGCTCGGCATGCACGCCCGTGGCGTTCACGCGGTCGTGGAAGAGGCGTGCGTCGGGGTAGAGGATCTCGCGCGTGCCGACGAAGACCATCACGTTGCGCAGGGTGCGCACCTCCCCGTTGACGGGGCTCACGCGATAGTCGTTGGGGTCGAGGTCCTTCGCCCAGATGAGACCCAGCTTCTGGAGCCCCTGCACGCCCAGCACGGGATCGGAGGGCTCGAAGGCGATGATGTTGGGATTGCGCAACGTCACGTCGACCCAAGGCGAGATGAGGATGAGCCTCGCGGGCTGCTCGAGTCCCAGGGTGGGCAGATGCTCGGCAAGGCTCGCGGCGATGCCACCACCGCAGGAGTCGCCCATGATGGTGACGTTCGACGCGCCGTACTTCTCGATGGCCCTGCGGTAGACCTCCTCGAGGAAGTCGAGCGCCTCGAGCGCCCCGTGGACGGGGGCCAGGGGATAGAGCGGGACGATCAGCTCCGCCCTGGTGCGCTGGGCGATGGTGTCGGCAAGCTTCCAGTGGTCGGCGACCGGCTGGTTGAGGAAGCAGCCCCCGTGAAGGTAGATGACGGCGCGGTCGTTGATGGGACGGCGGTTGAGGTGGAACACCTGCCGGCCCTCGACGATCTCCTCGGCCGAGGAGACCTTGAGCGTGACCGCAGACGGGATGGTGTAGCGACGGTCGTTGGACTCGGCGCTCTGCAGGATGGTGTTGTCGAGCAGGATCATGTCCTTGAGGAAGCGCTTGCCGCCGCCTGTCGCCTTGAGGTAGAGCTCCGAGGCGGTGCTCAGGTTGGAGCGATGGTAGACGAGGTGCGAGACGAGCGTGTACCCTGCCGCCAGCACCGCAGGTATCCCCACGGCCGCCCCAAGGACCCGTGCCGCCTTTGGTGCCTTGCGGAGTGCCGCAATGCTCATGAGTGTCATGGCGCCCTCTCTCCTGTGCCCAGAGGCCTTGCCGACGTCGAGTTGGTGAACGACGTCGAATTGGTAGAGCATAGCGTAGCAGTCTGGGAGGCGGCCGAGGGGCGCGTCGATGGAAGCGTGATGGACTCGTGACATTGACAGGGTGAATGGTATCCGCCTCGGACTGCATACAAGGGGGAATGTGCGGCGAAGTCTCTATGCACGCTCGCAGGCATGTGCCGCACATCGATGCGCGGCAACGATCCCAGGCCCATGCCCAACCTGCGAGAACGCCGTGTGGCACCGTCGTGGCTATTCATCAGGCGCCGCGAACAGGATGTATAATCATCGATATACATCACGATGCAAGAATGTTTTATTGGAAATAGATGCAAGAAAATGCTTAAACGGAGACCATCGCATGCTATGATGGGTCGCATCGACCAGCCCTGCGACGCGCTGTGCGCGCGTTCTGCCCCCAAGGAGGCATCATGAGGTTCATCTGCGAGGACACGTTCTGGGAGATCTTTCCCGAGGCGTCCATCGGCGTCGTCGTGGCCGATGGCATCCTTCCCACCGGCCAGGTCAGCGAGGAGCACGCGGCGCGGGCGGCCGAGCTGCTCGACCGCGCCAACGTCATCGCCCGGAAGTGGGTGCCCAACGGCACCATCTCCAAGAACGAGGTGCCTGCCGCCTGGCGCGAGGCCTACCGCAGGTTCAAGACGAAGAAGGGCGTGCGCAGCTCGGTGGAGAACCTGCTCAAGCGCGTGCTCAAGGACAACCCCGTCGGGCACATCAACCCGTCCGTCGACATCTCCAACGCCATCTCGCTCACCTACGCCCTCCCCATGGGCGCCGAGAACGTCGATGCCCTCGAGGGCACCTTCCGTCTCCGGGTGACCGAGGGCGGCGACTACCTCCTGCCCATCGGTGCCGACGAGAACGACCCCACGCTCCCGGGCGAGCTGTGCTACATGGATGACGCCGGTGCCGTCTGCCGTTGCTGGAACTGGCGCGATGGCCAGCGCACCGAGGTCACCGACGAGACCCCGCACTGCGTCTTCGTCATGGAGAACATCCAGCCGGAGCGCCTCGCCGACCTGCGGGAGGCGGTCGAGGAGCTTGCGGGGCATCTCGAGGAGATCCTTGGCGCCACCATCACGCACAGGGAGATCCTCACGCGCGAGCATCCCGAGATGGAGCTCTGCTAGGCTGATCCCGCCCGGCGACGACGGGGCCCTGGCGGCCAGCGCGGCTGCCAGGGCCCCGTCGTGCCCTGTGGGAGATGTCGGGAGGGCGAGGCAGGTGAGGCCCGCGAGACTGCGACAGGGGCACATCCCGCCATGCTCGCGCAATCACCACGCCGTTGCAGGGCCGAGGCATGCAGATCCGGGGCCTGCGGGCCTACGCCAGGGGCAGCCCTCCTTGCGCCTGGATGCCGGGAACGGCGGGGATGGTGGCAAAGCCGGCCTCGAGCTCCTCGTCGGTGGGCTCATGGTCGACCATGGTGCCGTCGTTGAACGACTCGTAGGCGGTCATGTCGAAGTAGCCGGTTCCCGTGAGGCCAAAGAGGATGACCTTCTCCTCGCCGGTGTCCTTGCACCTGAGCGCCTCGTCGATGGCGACGCGGATGGCATGTGCGCTCTCGGGCGCGGGCAGGATGGTCTCCAGCTTGGCAAACTGCTCGGCCGCCGCGAAGACGTCGGTCTGGGCGACCGCCACGGCCTCGAGCAGGCCATCGTGCCTGAGCTGGGAGAGGATGGGGCTCATGCCGTGGTAGCGCAGGCCTCCGGCGTGGTCGGGACTAGGGATGAAGCCGTTGCCCAAGGTGTACATCTTGCAGAGCGGGCAGGTCTGGCCCGTGTCGGCGAAGTCGTAGGCAAACCGACCGCGCGTGAGCGAGGGGCAGCTCCGGGGCTCGACGGCGATGAAGCGCGTGTCGGGATGGGTGCCGTCCAGCTTGTCGCGCATGAAGGGGGAGATGAGCCCTCCGAGGTTGGAGCCACCGCCCGCGCACCCGATGACGATGTCGGGGTACTCGCCCAGCTGCTCGAGCGCCGCATGGCTCTCCAGCCCGATGATCGACTGATGCAGCAGCACCTGGTTGAGCACCGAGCCCAGCTGGTAGCGGCCGCGGTTCTCGGGCACGTGCAGGGCGCGCTCGACGGCCTCGGAGATGGCGGTGCCCAGCGAGCCGGAGCGATTGGCCTCGTCCGCGTATATCGTGCGCCCGATCTCGGTCTCCTGGCTGGGGGAGGGGGTCACGCGAGCGCCGAAGGTCTGCATGACCGAGCGTCGGAAGGGCTTCTGCTCGTAGCTGGCACGCACCATGAAGACGTCGCAGTCGAGACCGTAGTGGGCGGCCGCCTCGGAGAGCGCGGTGCCCCATTGGCCGGCGCCCGTCTCGGTGGTGATGGTGGAGAGGCCCTGCTGGGCGGCGTAGTAGGCCTGCGCGAGCGCCGAGTTGAGCTTGTGCGACCCGCTCGTGTTGTTGCCCTCGAACTTGTAGTAGATCTTCGCGGGCGTTCCCAGCGCCTGCTCCAGGTTATAGGCACGGCAGAGCGGGGAGGGTCGATAGACCTTGTACATCTCCACGACGCCTGCGGGAATCTCCACGTAGGCGGTGTCGTCATCGAGCTCCTGGCGGACGAGCTCGTCGGCGAAGACGGGCGCGATGTGCTCGAACTCGGCCACGGCGCCGTTGGGAAGGCGCATGGGCGCCGGCTTGTGGGGCATGTCGGCACGCAGGTTGTACCACGAGCGCGGAATCTGGTCCTCGGAGAGATAGACGCGATACGGATCCTTCTTGGCCATGGGGGCCTCCTTCCTTGCGCGGGCTGCGCACTGAGGACGGCCATGAAAAAACGCCCGTCCTCGACCTGTGGTCTCGAGGACAAGCGTCGTATGTACGCCTGCGGTGCCACCTCGATTAGCCGACTGCCTGCCGGCTCTCTCTGCGGAAGACCACCATCTTCCTGCCCTGTGACGGGAGCACCCGTCGCGACTTCCACGCATGCGCGCTTCCTCGCGCCCTCAGCGGGTCCATTATGCCTGCCTGCCACTGCTCGGATCTCAGCTGCCCGAACTCTCTGTGAGCGCATCGACTGGCTTTACTTCCGCTTCTCAGGTTTGGTGACGCTATTCGGTTGAGGAGCAGTCTACGACAGGTCCCGTGGCACCACGCGATGGGGAAATCCACTTGTAACAAACGATCACGAGAGCCAGCGCTCCGCGACCTCGGTCACGCCGTCGGTGGGTGACCGGCTCGCTCGTCGAGTGCTGGGGTACCTTCGCACACCCGTCCGCCGGGCGGCCACGCTCCCGTGCGAGAATGGCGGCGACGAACCATGTCGCGGACTTCTTGGGGGGAGGCAGGCGTGAGGACCATCTCGCTGCCCTACGGGCGCTCGACACTCGATCTGCATGTTGACGAGGAGCATCTCGAGGCACTGGTCGAGACCGAGATGGGCTCGCTCGAGCCCGACCCGAGCGAGGAGTGGCTCGTCCGACAGGCGCTTGCCACGCCCTTGGGCACGCCGCGCCTCTCCGATCTGGCCCGGGGAAAGAGGCGTGTCGTGCTGGTGACCAGCGACCACACGCGTGCCGTTCCGAGTCGCGTCACCCTGCCGCCGCAGCTCGCCGAGATCCGCACGGGCAACCCCGACGCGCAGGTGACCATCCTCATCGCCACGGGCCTCCACCGTGCGACCACCGAGGAGGAGCAGCGGCGCATGTTTGGTGACCGCATCGTTGACGAGGAGCGCATCGTCTGCAACGACGCCTTCGACCCCTCGCAGTTCGTCGACCTGGGCACCCTTCCCTCCGGTGCGAGTTTCAAGGTCAACCGGCTCGTCACGGAGTGCGACCTGCTCATCTGCGAGGGCCTCGTCGAGCCGCACTTCTTCGCGGGCTTCTCGGGCGGGCGCAAGTCCATCCTGCCGGGCATCTGCGCGGAGGAGACGGTGAAGGAGAACCACTCCTACCGGGCGATCGCCAGCCCTCATGCCCTGACCGGCGTGCTTGCGCACAACCCCATACACGAGGACATGGTGGTGGCGGCACGGCGTGTGGGCGTGGCGTTCATCCTCAACGTGGCGCTCAACGCACACAAGCAGGTCATCGGTGCCTGGGCGGGCGACCTCGAGCAAGCGCATGCGGCGGGCGTGGCCCATGTGCGGCGGTGCTCGCAGTGCGCTCCCGTGACGGGTGACATCGTGATCACCACCAACGGGGGCTACCCGCTCGACCAGAACCTGTACCAGAGTCCCAAGGCCGTGGCCACGGCCGAGGCCTGCGCGGGCGAGGACGGCGTCATCGTCATGTGCTGCAGCTGTGTGGAGGGCATGGGAGGCGGCCACTTTGCCGAGCTCATCCAGATGGGCACGCCAGAGGAGATAGACGCGTACCTCTCGGGCATTCCCGCCAAGCGGACCATCCCGGAGCAGTGGTGCCCGCAGATCTACGCGCGCATCCTGCGCAAGCACCAGATGGTGCTGGTGAGCGAGCTGGACCCCGAGACGGTTCGGCGCTGCAACATGATCCCCGCCGCCTCGCCCGACGAGGCGCTTGCCATCGCGCGCGGCATCAGGGGAAGGGACGCTCGCGTGGTGGTCATACCCGACGGCGTGAGCGTGCTGGCGGTGGCACCGTAGCGGGCGAGAGAGGAGCGGGCATGGCGGAGGAGACGATCGCCCTGCAGGCGCAGGGGCGAGACAATGTGGCGACCGTCTTTGCGGAGGGCGTCGTCGGCGGCACGGAGGTCGTGGTCGTTGACGCGATGGGCGCCCGAACGCCCCTCACGGTGATCGGCACCATTCCCTATGGTCACAAGGTCGCGCTCCGTGACATCTCGGTGGGCGAGCGGATCATCAAGTACGGCGAGGAGATCGGCGTGGCGTCGCAGGGCATCCGCATGGGTGGGCACGTGCACGTGCACAACCTCGACAGCATGCGGGGCCGGGGGGACTTGGAGGAGGGAGCGTAGCGACATGGCGAGCTTCATGGGATACAGGCGACCGGATGGTCGCCATGGCGCGCGCAACCTGGTGGCCGTCATCCCCAGCGTGACCTGCGCGAACGATGTTGCCCAGGCCATCAGCCGCCAGGTGGGCGGCACCGTGGCCTATCTGCACCACCAGGGCTGCTGCCAGCTGCCACCCGACCTCGAGCGCGTGACCAACACGCTCATCAGCCTGGGCCGGGGTCCCAACGTGGGGGCCGTGCTCATCGTGAGCCTGGGCTGCGAGGGGACCGACCATGCGCGCATGCACGAGGAGCTGCTCGCCACGGGCAAGCCGGTCGAGGTCATCCACATCCAGGAGCTCGGCGGCGTGACCAAGGCGATCCGCGCGGGCACGGACGCCGCCCGCCGCCTCGCCATCCTGGTCTCGGGCCTGCAGCGCGAGCGAGCCGACATCGCGGAGGTGGTCATGGCCATCAAGTGCGGGGCGTCCGACACCACGAGCGGCACGGCCTCGAACTGCGTGATCGGCGCCGTGGCCGACCGCATGGTCGACCTGGGCGCCACCGTGGTCTTCGGCGAGACCACCGAGTTCATCGGGGGAGAGCACCTGCTGGCGCGTCGCGCCGTGACATCCGAGGTGGGGCGGCAGATCTACGACATCGTGGATGCCATGGAGACGCGAGCCAAGAGCGTGGGTTGCGACATGCGCCGCGGCCAGCCCACGCCCGGCAACATGGCCGGAGGTCTCTCGAGCATCGAGGAGAAGAGCCTCGGCGCCATCGTCAAGAGCGGCACCCGTCCCATCCAGGGCGTGCTTGGGTATCCCGACTTCGTGACCAGTCAGAAGGGCCTCTGGATCAAGGACACTCCGGGTCGCGAGCCCGAGATCCTCACGGGCATGGCCGCCACGGGTGCGCAGCTCATGTGCTTCTCCACAGGGTTGGGTGCGCCGCAGGGGTTTCCCAGCATGCCCGTCATCAAGATCTGCGGCAACCCTCGCACCTACCGGCGCATGGAGGAGGACATGGACGTCAACGCCGGCCTCGTCATCACGGGCGAGAGGAGCGTCGAGGAGGTGGCCGAGGAGACCTTTGCCAAGGTCGTGCGCGTGTTGGATGGAGAGATGACCAGGAACGAGGCCATCGGCTACTTCAGTGCCATCGACATCCACTGCCTGGGACCGGTCATCTGACGATGTCGTGCGCTGTGAGCCCTCTGGCGAAAGGTGGGGTGTGAAGGCCGCATGGCTTTGCCCTCGTCGGCCCTCCATGGCGTACCATACGAAGGCACAGCCTCCTGCAAGGCCTTTCCATGTCGTCCCAGACACTTCGAGGGGAGCGGTTGTCATGTCGTACACACTCGGCCGGGCGAGCCTGCGCGACGTTCCTCAGCTCGTGCAGCTTCGCATGGGGTACCTCTCCGCGGACTTCGGGGCGCTCATGCCCGAGCAGGAGGAGGAGCTCGCGCAGGACCTGCCTGCCTATTTCGAGCTGCACCTGGACTATGACCTGCTGGCGTTCGTGGCACGCGACGAGGACGATGCCATCGTGTGCTGCGCATGGTTGCTGCTGGTGGACAAGCCGCCCAGTCCTCGCTTTCCGCACGGCAAGACGGGCACCCTCTTCAACGTGTACACCGTCCCCGGGCACCGGCGTCGCGGCCTGGCCCGCCGCGTGATGGGACTTCTGCTGGACGCGGCGCGCGACCTTGCCCTCGACGTGGTCGAGCTGCATGCCACGGAGGAGGGCTACTCGCTCTACCGCTCCTTGGGCTTTGCCGATGATAGCACCACCCACAAGGCCATGCGGATGATGCTGTGAGGGGGGACGCTGACGGGGGCGGGCGCTGGTTCGTCGAGGCGGTCGAGACCGATCCCGGCGCCAGGCGCCAGGGGTACGGGCGGCTCCTGCTGCTGTACGCCGCGGAGCACCTGCGCTCGCTTGGCGCGCGCGAGGTGACCTGTTGCATTTCTGAGTCGAACGCCGCATCGAGGAGGCCCCACGAGTCGTGCGGGTTTTCGGCGACGGGCGAGGACCCGGTCAACCCCTAGGGGGGAGCTTGAGGAGGGCTGCCTGCTCTATAGATTTGAGCTGTGATACGGGTGCGCAGGGGGTCCAAATCGTTGCGAAGGCCCCTTCTGTAGGAAGTTTGATGCTGCAATTATAACAGTATATTGTTATAATTGCAGCATGAGAGCACTTGACGCCTTGAACATAACGGATGGCATCGCGGCTTCGCAGCGGGGGCTTGTCACATCTGCGCAGGCATTGGCCGCGGGGGTGGGGAGGATGGAGCTCTCGCGCCTCGCCGCGAACGGGCACCTCGAGCGCGTAGTCCGCGGCGTGTACCGGGCATCCGGTGCCCCGTCGATACGCGAGGAGGCGGTATGGGCTGCCTGGCTCTCGCTCGAGCCAGCAGCGCTGGCGTACTCGCGGGACCCACTCGCGTGCGCCGTCTCCCACAACACGGCCGCATGGCTCATGGGCCTGGGCGAGCTCAGCCCGGAGCCTCTGACTTTCACCTCGGCAGCGCGCAGGCAAGTGCAAAGGGACGGCCTGCGCGTCGTGCGCGGAAGACTCTTGTCCGACGAGGTGCGCACCGTTGCCGGGCTTCCCTGCACCACCGCCGCACGGACTGTGTGCGATCTTGTCGTCGATGGTGAGGACTTGAGCCTAGTTTCAGCGGTGCTGCGTGACGCCCTCGCTGCTGGCATCGTCGGCGACGAGGTGGCGCTGCGGCGAGATGTCGACGGATTGGGGAAGAAGCGTGGGCCTGAAGACGGGGCGTCGCTCTACGAGATGCTGAAGAGGGGGTAGCGTGGTGTACCCGAGCCCAGCGGAGTTCGACCGTGCGCTCAAGAGGGCGGTACACGAGGCCGGCGGTGACCCAGGCGCGGGATACCGACAGGCGTTGCGAGACCGGTTCCTCTGCCGTGTTTTCAGGGGAGGGCGCTCTGACCTCGTGCTCAAGGGCGGCAGCGGGATGCTTGCCAGGATTCCTGATGCGCGGGCCACGCGTGATGTCGACTTCGGGCTCGTCGTGCCCTTGGACGCCGACTCGGTCGTGGCCGACCTAGTCGAGCGGGTTTCGGTTGACCTCGGTGACTTCTGCCGCTTCGAGCTGACGAGGCGCGAGGAGCGCATGGACGAGAACGGATACTCGCGGCTGCTCAAGCTGCGCTTCGCGACGTTCGTCGGCGTGGAGGAGAAGGACCCCGTGCTCATCGACCTGTCGCTCGACTGCGTGCCGACGGGCGAACCGACCGTCGCGGATCCGGTCGGTCGCGTGCCGCTGGAGGGTGTGGAGACGGCTCCGTACGTCCTGTATCCCGTGTGCGACCAGCTCGCGGACAAGCTCTGTGCCACCATGGAGGTCCAGCCGGGCGGGTATCCGTCTTCCAGGATGAAGGATCTTGTGGACATCGTGCTTGTCGCGCGCTCGCAGGTAGTTGCGTGGGTGGAGCTGAGCGCCGCCGTCGTCGCTGAGTGCGCGAGGAGGAAGATGGCCGTGCCTGCTCGTTTCGAGGCTCCTGCGTTCTGGAGGTCGGGGTTCGGCCGCTTTGCTCGCCGACAGGGGGTCGACATCACGTTCGAGGGGGCGCACGGCATCGCGTCAGCCCTGTTCGACCCCGTGCTCGTGGGCGACCCGTGCGACGCCTGGAATCCTGCCGAGCTGCGATGGGGCAGGTGCTGAGTGCTTACGAACGCCCTCGCTACTGAGGCGGTCTATCAATGCATCTCGCTCTTTGATGTGAAGAACTTGTGACCCGGTTCCTTAGGGCCGTTTAGAGCCGCTTGGCGCGAGTTGCTGCGGATGCAGGCCGTGCGAATATGGCAATATCGTTTCCGTCATGCGAAGCGGCCATCGGCTGGAAGGATGAGTGCCACACGCGGAGCCGCTTCGCGGCTCTCGCGCGCGTGAGGTTGACTCATATGGATGTCAACGCCGCGTTGCGCCACCATTACAACTCGATAGGGGAGCTGGCGCACGTCGGCTGAGAGGTGGCCCATCGCTGCTCTGACCCTCCAACCTGATCTGGGTAACGCACAAGCTCTTTTTAGACCAGATCTGACATCGCCTCCGGTCCCCGGAGGTCGTCCTCGGTGACCTCCGGGACTCTCCCGTCTCCCGCGCTCGCGTCGTACGTCTCGCCGCTGCGAGACGTACGACGCGAGCGAGTCGGTCGTGACCGACGAGCCGACGAGGCCGGCGCACCTCCCGAGCGTCTCGCCGGCCACCATGTGCTCCACGCAGTCCGCCCACGCCCTCGGCGGGAGCTTCGACCGCGCGAGCAGCCCCGCAGTGGTCGCCCCGAACGTCCTGCCGCGCCCCGCGCGCAGCCGCTTGCTGGCCGTGCGCGTCCCTGCCCTTCCTGACGACGTGGGAGTGGTGGCACCTCGGGCGCTCGGCCGGGTCGCCCGCGGGCACGGAGGACATCTGCGCGAGCACGGCCCCTCAGCGTCTCTATCAGCGACTTCTTCTGCTCCAGGGGCAGCGAAAGCGCCCCTTGCAGCACACTCTCGCACATTCGGGTTCTCCCTAGGTTGGCATGTTTGGTGACAACAGCCACAGCGGAGGGCCCGGACATCTTTAGGTGCCGAGCGATGTCAAAACTGGTCTAAAAGGGATTCTCTGAAACTTGCTTCCTGATGGGGTGGGCATCGCGATGGCGCCCCGCCCCCTCGCATAGACTGGACCTGTCACACTCGACCGAAGGAGGCTCCGCATGGTACGGTTCGCGATTCTTGGTGCCGGCAACATCGCCCATCGCTTTGCCGCCAGCCTCGCACGCGAGGATCGTGCGCAGCTGGTCGCCGCAAGCTGTCGGCGCACGGAGAAGGCGGAGGCGTTCCTGGCCGAGGTGTCCCATGCGGAGGGCGCCCGCGCCTATGGCAGTCATGACGAGCTGCTGGCAGACCCCGCCGTCGATGCCATCTACCTTGCCCTCCCGCACGCCTTCCACCATGAGTGGGCCATCCGTGCCCTGAGGGCTGGGAAGGCGGTCCTCTGCGAGAAGCCCGCTATGCTGACGGCCCGGGAGATGGCCGAGGTCGCGGATGTCGCACGTGAGACGGGCATGCTCTTCATGGAGGCCATGAAGCCGCGCTTCGTGCCCCTGTACGCGCAGGTGATCGAGGCGATCGACAGGATCGGCCCCGTCCGGTCGGTGGAGGCGACGCTCTGCAACGACATGCTGGGCTTCGTGGAGGGCACGGGCTCGTACCACATGACGGCCGGCCCTGGTGCCGGCACGTTGCTGGACTGCGGCACCTACTGCGCCAGCTGGATAGAGGACCTCTGCCTCGGCACTCCCACGCTGGTCTCCATCACCGGCGCACAGAAGGACGGCATCGACACCTACGTTGACGCGCGCCTGGAATGCGGCGGCATCGCGGCACGTCTGGAGTGTGCCTTCGACCGCGGCAAGCCCCGCACGGCCACCATCGTGGGAGAGCGCGGTCGCATCGTGGTGGAGGAGCTGCATCGTCCCACGCGTGCGACGGTCTTCGTGGATGGCGAGGAACCCCAGGTGCTCGAGGTGCCCTACGAGGTCGATGACTTCTTTGGCGAGATCAGCCACTTCGTGGGTCTCGTCGAGGCGGGGGAGAGGGCCTCGTCCATCATGTCGCCCGAGGACTCCGTGCACGTCGCGCTCATCCTGGATGCCATCCGGTCGGCCTTCACGGTGACGCCGCAGGCGTTGGAGGTGCTGGACGAGCAGGAGCGCGTGCTGCGCTACACGGACACGTTCGATGCAGACGATGCCTTCGAGCTGGGGGTCGCCATCAAGGACCTGGCCGGGGACTACGACCTGGGCTATGTGATCCGCATCGTGCGCGAGGCCGACGAGTACGACCTCTTCTGCTGGGGTGCCGACGGCAAGCGTCAGGCCAACTACGGCTATGCGGACGGAAAGCGCCGCGCCGCGCTGCGCATGGGTCGCTGCAGCCTATGGGGCTGGACCAAGGCTCAGCTTGAGGGTGCGTCGCAGGAGGAGCTCTTTGCCCATGGGGACATGCCGGTCGCCGGCGCCTTTCCCATCCGCGTGGGTGACGAGTGGGTGGCCACGCTCTGCGTGAGCGGCCTGCACGAGGGCCTGGATCATGAGCTGCTCGTGCGCGGGCTCTCTACGGTGCTCGGCAAGCAGGTTCCCGCGTATCCCTGCGTCACGGTGTAGCTGGCTGCTGCGAGAGTCTGAAGGGGTGAGGGCGCGAGGACGGTTGGACGGTTCCCTGTCCCTCGTCCCGTGTTGCCCGCCTACGTCCGGCTGTGTGCCCCGCCCGGCCACGCTGCCCCCCGCTCGCCGGGCGATCCTACAGCACGACTCGCCTATACTGGAGCCTTCCAGGACGTGATCCGACTTCCTGCGGGGAGGCGGACATGCGAGGGGGCACACATGAGCGTTGAGAACGCCCGCCCTCATGGGCGCGGGCAGCTGAGCGTGGCGGGCATCATCATCGGCCTCGTAGGCTGCATCATCATCACGGCATCATCGGTCTACACCGCGCTCAAGATGGGGGCGCTACCTTGGCCGACCATCTTCACCTCCATCACCTCGCTCGTGCTTCTCCGCGCGTTCGGCCATAGGAGCCTGAACGAGGCCAACGTCACGCAGATCATCATGTCTGCCGGCTCCATGGTGGCGGGCGGCCTCGCCTTCACCATCCCGGGCATCTGGATCCTCGGCCTTGCCGATGAGGTCAGCTGGGTCGATATGCTCCTCGTCGCCCTTGCGGGAACGCTTCTGGGTCTCGTATGCACCGCTCTCATCCGCAGACGCCTCGTCGAGGAGTCGAACCTCGAATATCCCATCGGCGTCGCAGCAGCCGAGACCCTCAACGCGAGCAACGCGGGAGGTGCCACGGGCGCCAAACTCTTCGGCTCTATGGCGCTCGCGGGCCTCTGGAGCGTGGCCCGCGATGTGCTGGGCATCATCCCGGCCATGCTCTGCACGCTCCCCATCCCAGGCGTGAGCTTCGGCATCTACAACTCGCCCATGATGCTCTCGGTGGGTTTCCTCGTGGGCGGCGTTGCAGTCGTATTCTGGTTTGCCGGTGCCCTGCTCGGCAACTTCGGCATCACCGTGGGCGGCACCGCAGCCGGTCTTTGGGACGTTGCCACAGCACAGGGCATCGTCTCGAGCCTTGGTATGGGCCTCATGATGGGCTCGGGCCTCGGTGTGGTGGTACGCGACATCCTGCCCCAGTTGGCCGGATACCTGCGCGGTCGCGAGGGTATGGGGCTCGGCCGCAAAGATCTCCGCAAAGGCGATGCGGGCGTCCTCGGCCTGTTCGTCGCCATCGCGGCGCTTCTCATCGGCCTCGGTCTCGGGCTCGGTCCTGTCGCGACGGTCATCATCGTGGCGCTCAGCTTCGTGACCACCATCATGAGCGCGCAGTCGGTGGGGCAGACCGGCATCGATCCCATGGAGATCTTCGGCCTCATCGTGCTGCTCGCGGTGGCAGCTACCTGCGATATCGGCCAAGCAAAGCTTTTCTTCGTGGCGGGCATCATCGCCGTGGCCTGCGGGCTGGGCGGCGACATCATGAGCGATTTCAAGACCGGCCAGATCATAGGGACCGACCCGCGCAAGATGTGGGTCGGCCAGTCCATCGGCGCGCTTCTCGGCACGGTGGTCTCGGTTGCGGTGATGGTCGCCCTCGTGGGTGCCTACGGCACGGGTGCCTTCGGCCCCGGCCAGCTGTTCGTCTCGGCCCAGGCCTCGGTCGTGGCGACCATGGTCTCGGGCATCCCCAGCGTGCCCTCGTTTGCCATCGGCCTCGCGGCAGGCATCGTCCTCTATTGCCTGGGACTTCCCTCGATGATGATCGGTCTAGGTGTCTATCTGCCGTTTTACCTGTCGCTCTCGGCATCTCTCGGCGCACTCGCCAAGCTGGCCTACGACAAGCTGCACAAGGAAGCTGGAAAAGACCGCGACGCCGAGCTCAGCCACGATGATACCGGTGTCATCGTGGCGTCGGGCTTTTTGGGCGGCGAGTCGATCGTGGGGGTCGTCATCGCGCTGGTCACGGTGATCGCAGGACTCACGGGATAGGCGACCTGCGTGGATTCACGGCGCGAACCCGTCTGCAGCGTCCGTGGCATGGGGGACCTGTGTCCACGGGATACTGGCACAGGGCAGCCCGGAGAGCCTCTCCCACGAACATCCCAACCAAAACGCGAACATGCCAGGGATGATCATGAACATCCCGGGGATGTTCGTGTCTGTATTGGGATGTTCGTGCAAGGCGGGCTCTTCGGGTTGTGAGAAGCCGACAAGCGCCCTGCCCCTGCTCACGCTTGTGCGCGGATAAACTCCTCGATGATGCGGTTCACCTCGTCGGGCTTGTCGGTATTCGCGTTGTGGCCCGCGCCCTCGATCCAGACAAGTTCGAGACCCTCCCCTGCAGACCACTTTCGATTGAAGGACTTGACATCGCCCGCATGGTCCTTCTCGCCGCAGGCAAGGACTGCCGGGCAGTCGATGCCATAGGAGCGTTCCGCCTCGATGGCGTCGGCGAGCAGCTTATAGCCGAAAGCAGCCAGATCGCAGTATGCGCGCTTGTCGTATCCGTTCATGAAGGAACGCATGAGCTCGCGGCCGTATGCGGTCTCGGCAGTACCTGCGGCACCCCACGCCTTGAGCAGCTTCCAGGGGATAGCCTGATACATGCCCTTGGTGTGCCTGAGGGCGATAAGCTCCCATGTTGGATAGTAGCGACGTTTGAGCGGTGCGGAATCTATCGAGACGAACCCGCCGGCCTCGCTCGGAAAGAGGTCGATGAAGGCCTGTGCGACGTATCCTCCCATCGACTGCCCCACGAGGATGGGGCGCGCGACACCCTCCGCCTCGAGAATGCTATGGAGCCAGATGGCCATATCGTCCATGGTGAAGTCGAGCCTGAACGGGCGCGATGCGCCGTGTGCGGGCGGATCCCACACAAGGCAGTTCGCACGGTCGCGGAAGTACTCGAGTTGGCGCTCGAAGAGGCGGTGGTCGGCCGTGAGGCCGGGCAGGAAGACAAGCCACGGACACCCGGAGCGCACCGTCCCGCCCACCCAGTAGACGATGGTGCCGCCCGGCGTGTCGAACGTGCGGCGCCGCATGCCGGGTGCGGATCCGTCGAGGTTTTCGGCAGTCATGCTTCCTCCCTAGTTGGAATCCGTGAGCTTAACGCTTGGCGCTCTTCATTGCAAGAGACGGGCTTATCCACATTCTACGCCCGCTTCATCTGAGGGTGCCTCATGCAAGGCAATGCAAGGGCGAGATAATGAGGGACCGTCTGCCAGCCGATGCCTGCTACAATGCGCTTGCTGAGAAGATAGGAGACCGGCATGTCGATCGAACGGGCACGTGCACATCTGGCCGAGTGCGGTCTGGAAGATCATATCATGGAGTTCGAGCAGTCCAGCGCCACCGTCGAGCTCGCCGCCCGTGCCGTGGGCTGCGAGCCCGCGCGCATTGCCAAGACCCTCTCGTTCCACATGGACGGACGCGTTGCCCTCATCCTCTTCGCCGGGGATGCGCGTGTCGACAACCAGAAGTTCAAGCTGCGGTTCCATGTTAAAGCCAAGATGCTTCGAGCCGAGGAGGCTGAAGAGCTCATCGGCTACGGCGTGGGCGGCGTGTGCCCCTTCGGTGTGAATGAGGGTTGCGATATCTACCTCGACGACTCGCTCAAACGCTTCGATACGGTTTACCCCGCCGCCGGCAATGCGGCAAGTGCGGTCCGCCTCACGCTCGAAGAGCTCGAGCGTGCCTGCGACCCCTGCGAGTGGGTCGATGTCTCCAAGCTTCTCCCTCTCTAGCACAGAGGGGACGGGGACTTTCGTGCTGCTGTCAGCACAAGAAGAACCGTCCCTACTGTGTCCGGAAGAACCGTCCCCTCCAGAGCACAGAGGGGACGGGGACTTTCGCGTCGGCACAAAGGGGACGGGGACTTTCGAGGGAGCACAGAGGGCGAGGGAGCACAGAGGGGACGGGGACTTTCGTGCTGTGGCAGCACAAAAAGAACCGTCCCTACTGTGTCCTGTACTGTGTCCTGTGTCTGTCCGTGTACCCCCTGTGCAGCCTGCTCTAAGCACTTCTCGCACCCGTACCAAGCGTCCTTAAGGAACCGGCCTCATGTGGGCTCCTTTTTCGATATCCCTCACCGTACCTGTGTGACAAACTCCGACGCTCGTGATAGAGGAGCGATTCTACGGAGCGTAGGGTGACAGGCTGAGCAGATACACGCTAGGGTTGTTGCCAAGAGGTGTGCCATGGATGCAGCCTCAACCGGCAACTTCGGTCATGAGACGCTGCTTCCGAGGCGGGCTCAGGAGGTATCGGTATGGATGCGATCAAAACGGGTTCGTTCATCGGCACGCTCCGCAGGGAGCAGGGTCTCACGCAGCAGCAGCTTGCCGAGCAGCTGCTCGTCTCCGATAAAGCCGTTTCGAAATGGGAGACGGGCCGCGGGCTGCCCGACATAGGCAATCTCGAACGTCTTGCCCAGGCGCTCGACACGAGTGTGGCCGAACTCCTGCACGGCGAGCGGATCGCAAAACCCATGGGGGCCGCCGATGCGGACACGCTCATCACCGATGGCCTCGCACTGGCCAGGCAACTTCTGCAGCAGAAAACCCTGGTCAACATCCTGCTTGGATTTCTCGCCGGTCTCGTCGTCGTCACGCTCGTCGTCGTGCATCTCACAAGCCCTCATGCCATGGCCTACGATGAAGGGCTCATTCGGATAGACGAGCTGGACGATGACCAGCTCATCGCACGTGCACACGAAGATGCCACGGGAATCACGGTTGAGCGCGTGGCAGATCCCGATGCGCCGTCCCGCGCCTGGCTGTTCGTCAGCTGCTATCAAACCCTATGGGACCAGCTGTGTGGAGCACGGAGCGAGTCCATCGCCCTGCTTGGCCCCGGAGAGCAGATTGACCGCATCTACTATTATCCGGGAACTGGTGAGGACAAGCTGCTGTTCCCGGATAGCGCACCCTCCGACGGTGCCGTGATGACCCTGCCCCGGCTCGTGTATAACTACTGGATCGTTCTCGGAGCCGCCCTGAGTGCTGCAGGACTGGCCGCACGCTTGCTTCTTCGCAAGAAGCGCTATGTCGAGAAGGTCCTGAAGGCTGCTCTGCTTCCTGTTTGCTTCACCGTGAGCATCCTGGCTGTTCTCGCAGGGCAATATGGTCAGATATACGATGCCGCATTCTATCTCAGCGGCATCTTGCTCCTGACGATCGCCCTCTATGCCCTGCTCCTTGTCATCTACGGGCGCGCGAAAGCTGCGGGGCGCCAGTAAGGGTGTGACAAGAGGCCAGATAGCTTGACACGGTCTCGGGGCGTGGCACGGGAACGTCTCTGCCCACACGTTCCGAACTACTAGATGTGAACAAAGCTCTCACTGTGCGGAGATGATCCGGGCAGAAGGTACGAGAGGGATTGCAAGAGGGACTGTATGTCGTGCCGATACAAGACTGACCACAACCTTTTTCATTTCGGGGTTCAAAAAGAAACGACCTGCTGTTTCAGGTTTATGAAGCCCCTAGACAAACGTTGTGATCAGTTTAGCCACCAGGGCCAGCTCTTCCGCACAAAAATCCCCGTCCCCACTGTGCTAGCCCTACTGTGCTACTACTGTGCTAGTTGGTGGCGGTGAGGTGTTGGGTGCGGCCGATCTCGTCGATCATGTCGACGCGCCTCTGGTGGCGACCACCCTCGAACTCGGCGGAGAGCCATGCGTCCACGATGTCCTTGGCGGTCTCGATGCCCACCACGCGTGCGCCGAAGGCCACGACGTTGGTGTCGTTGTGCTGGCGGGAGAGGCGCGCGGAATAGGGTTCGGAGCACACCACGGCGCGGATGCCCTCAACCTTGTTGGCGGCCAGGCTGATGCCCACGCCGGTGCCGCAGATGAGGATGCCGCCGTCCACCTCGCCGTCGGCGACCATGCGGGCGACCCGGTAGCCGGAGACGGGGTAGTCGAAGCGCTCGGTGCTGTCGGTGCCGACGTTGACGACCTCGTACCCCCTCTCCTCGAGGTGGGCCCTGATCTCGTCCTTGAGCGCGACGGCGGTGTGGTCGTTGCCGATCGCCAGTCTCTTGAACGCCATGGTGATCTCCTTCTCTCTGTGGGCCTGTTGGTCAATGGGGGATGCGTCTTGGGTGGGACGATCAAGGGGACACCCCTCACAGGGACGCGCCCCGTCGGTATTCCGCTGCGCCTACAGCGCGCGCAGCTTTGCCATGCTCTGCGCGTAGTCCCCGTGACCGAAGAGGCTCGCCGTGCCCAGCACGAAGCTCCTCACGCCCATCGCCGACGCCTGCGCGATGCGCTCGGGACTGCAGTTGCCGTCCACGACGACCTCGTAGGCATTGTCGCCCTCGTGGCTGGCCTCGACCAGTCGCTCCAGCTTGGGGTTCACGAAGTCGAGCCACCGCTGGCCGGCGAAGCCGGGGTTCACCGTCATGGCCAGCACGTAGTCGCAGAGCGGCAGCACCGGCTCCACGGTGGCGAAGCTCGTGCCGGGATTGAGTGCGACGCCTGCCTTGGCTCCCAGCTCGCGGATGGTGGCGAGCGTGCGTGCCACGTGCGGGTCTGCCTCGGGGTGGACGTAGACCACGCGGGCGCCCAGCTCCACGAACTTGTGCACGTAGCGTCCGGGCCGCTCGACCATCATGTGCACGTCGCAGGGGACGGTGGCGTTTCCGCAGATCCAGGCGATGTCCTGCAGGCCCATGCCGTAGTTGGGCACGAAAGCACCGTCCATGAGGTCGAGGTGGAGGCCGTCGGCGCCGGCAGCCTCGAGCGCGGCGACCTCGTCGCGCAGGCAGCCGAAATCGGCGCACATCATGGAGGGGAGGAGGAGCTTGTTGGTGGCCTTTGTGGCGCTCATGGTGGTGACCTCTCGCCGCTGATCGATAATTAATCGCTTAACTGAGAACACGATAGCTCCATGACGTGGGGTGATAAACGTCTGCGGGCATCTACACAGGAGGAACATAAACGGTTAATTATCGCTTTTGATGATGAAGTGCATCGATGGCTTACCGCCCGGACGTGTGACGACAGCCTGCCGTGGGGACGTGCATCGACGACGTGCCATGGGGACGCGCGTCGACAGCCTGCCGTGGGGACGCGCGTCGACAGCCTGCCGTGGGGACGCTCATTGACGACGTGCCATGGGAACGCGTAACGACGACCTGCCGTGGGGACGTGTGAGCGTGACGATGGGCCTACCGCCCAGACGTGTAACGATGGGGTTACCGTACATACCGTTTGATGCCACAAGCACTTAATCGCTTACATGATAGGGTGGTCGTATCACCTCGGACGATTGGCAGGACCCATGGCAAAGCGCGCGGTATCCATCTATGACATCGCCAGGCTGGCGGGGGTGAGCACGGCCACCGTCTCCAACGTGCTCAACCAGAAGGGCAGCTACTCCGAGAGGACGCGCGATCTGGTGCTGCGCATTGCGGACGAGCAGGGCTACGTGGCCAACTTTGCCGCCAAGAGCCTGCGCGAGGCGTCCACCAAGACCATCGCACTGCTCACCCCCGACGTGAGCAACGACTTCTTTGCCACGCTGGTGCTCAAGGTGGAGGGTCTGCTGCACGCGGCCGGCTACGCCTCCTACATCTGCAACACCGCCAACGACGACGAGCGCGAGGAGGAATACGTCCGTGGGCTCATCTCCAAGCAGGTGGATGGCATCGTCTACATCGGGGGCACCACGCGTGCGCCCATACAGGCGGCGGCGGACCTTCCGGTGGTGCACATCGACCACACGGGCTCCACGGGCATGAGCCGGGAGGTGTACGTGGGCAACGACATGTCGCAGGTGAGCTACGACATGACAGCCACCCTCTTTGCGCGCGGCTGCGAGCGCGTCGCCCTGGTGAGCGTCTCGGCCTCGCTCTACCGCACGGCCGAGCACGATCAGGCGGCCGGCTACCACCGCTATCTCATGGAACACGACATGCGTCTGGACGAGGATCTTGTGCTGGAGGGGCCCCACCGACAGACGAGCCTGATCGAGGCCGCGCAGCTGGTGGGCGACTGCCTTGACAAGGGCCGCGTCTTCGACGGTGTGGTAGCGCTGGGGGATCGCGTGGCCCTGGGCGTGGTGAACGCGCTCAAGGAGCGGGGGATGGCCGTCGGCCACGACGTGCGCGTGATAGGCATGGACGACTCCATCTACTCGCGCATCTCAAGCCCCGCCATCTCCACGGTGCGTCGCAACACGGTGGAGATGGCCGAGCGCGGCGTCGAGGCGCTTCTCGCCATGCTGCGCGGCGAGAAGCCGGCGCAGACGCACATCGTGGTTCCTCACGAGGTCGTCGAGCGGGCCACCACGCTGGGAGGGTAGGCCCTGGACGAGGCGGGGCGCAGGGCGCCATGTCTCCGCGTGACGCCAGCGGCGCCTGCTGCCATCCGCCCCTTACGCCAAGCTGGCGTAGCGGTCGCGCTTCTCCATGCTCTCGTGCCAGGTGCGCGCAAAGACCTCACCATAGATGCAGTTGAGCACGTAGCGGATGGACGCCTGGCTATAGTAGGTGGCGATGCGTCCGGCGCGCGTCTCGCTCCTGGGCAGCAGGATCACGCAGTCGGTACCGGCCAGCTGCCCCTCCAGCTGTTCGTTTGCGGTGATGAGGATGACCTTGCAGCCACGCGCGCGCAGCACGTCGAGGCTGCTGCCGATATCCCTGAGCAAGGTGCCCGAGTACGTGATGATCAGGGCCACGTCCTGCGGGCCCAACGTGTTGCTGACGACCAGGTAGTCGCCGTACTGGTCACCCATGGTGCAGATGATGCCCAGCTTGAGCAGCAGGTTCGAGAAGCCGATGCCACAGATGCGCGTGTCGCCCGTGGCGTGGACCACCACATGGCGTGCCCCGCGCACCAGCTGCGCCGCCGTGCGGACGGAGCTGGTGGAGACGGTGCCGTACGTCTGGTCCACCGCCTGCTTGGAGAGCGTGGCCACGGCGCTCATGATGTCACGCGTGCTGGCCCCCTCTATGAAGGGCTGGTCGGGATTGATGTCGAGGGCATGGGTGCGCACACGCTCCAGCTCGCGTGCGAGCTGGATGCGGAAGGCGCGGTACCCGTCGATGCCGATCTTCTTGCAGAAGCGCACCACGGCGGCGTTGGACGTGTGCGTGGCAGCCGAGAGCTGCGCGATGCTCATGTCGGCAACCTCGTCGACGTTGTCAAGCACGTACTCTGCCAGTGCGTTCTCGGTGTCGGTGAAGTCCTGCCTGCGCTTGAGCATGTCAAGTACTGCCATTGGGGCCTCCCTCCCCGCAGCGATTCGAGGGCGCCCCGTTTGGTCAGGATTGCCCCGGTGCGCGCCAAGGCCGATGGGCCGAGCGCGATAAACAAACTTTTACCTCCGACGGCGCCCGAACCGCCCATGTCTGAAAGTCCGTTCCTATCCATTCTACTCCGGATCTAATCCGTTTAACTCCCCGGTATCGTGCAAGCTACACCGGCTACGGGCGGTAGTTGGCGAGAGGAAGGCCGTCCGTCACGGGAGGGAAGCTCGACTCCTCGAGCACGAAGTAGGAAGGAAAGGTACGTCATGAGTGAAGAAACCACTGCTCAACCGACCTTCATGGACAAGATGATGGACGTTGTCATGAAGATCGCGGCTCCTCTTGGGCGCTTCGGCATGTTGAAGCCGGTCGCGTCGATCCAGGAGGGCCTCATCTCCACGCTGCCGCTCACCATGGTCGGCGCGCTGTTCCTGGTCGTCTACGTCTTGGGGTCGCCGTCCGTCGGCAACTCCGGCACCGCGCTGATCCCGTTCCTCGAGCCGGTCGCCAACCAGTTCGCCTGGATGAACAGCGTCACGATGTCGCTGCTCTCGCTCTACCTCGCCGGTGCCCTCGGATCGGCATACGGCGCGAAGCTCGGCATGGACACCCGTACCACCGGCCTGCTCAGCCTCGCTGCCTTCATCGTCGTCACCTCTGGGCCGGAGGCTGGCATCGACGTGGCCAACTTCTCGGCAAACGGCCTGTTCGTCGCCATCGTGACCTCGCTTGTCGCCACCAAGGTCTACTCGATCTTCATCGAGCGCGGCATCACCATCAAGATGCCCGAGGGCGTGCCGCCCCAGATCGGCAACTCCTTCGGCGCCATCCTTCCCTACGCCACCGTGCTCGGCGTCTGCTGGGTCATCCGCACGCTGCTCGACATCGACCCGGTTGCCGTCCTGATGGGCGCCCTGGCCCCCTTCGTGGCCGGCGCCGACAACGTCTTCGTATACCTGGGAAGCCGCCTGGTCGCCAACCTGCTGTGGTGCGTTGGCCTGCACGGCGACAACATGTTCCTGTCCAACTTCCAGCCCTTCGGCCTTATGTGGCTTGAGGAGAACGCCGCGGCCCTGGCCGCCGGCACTCCCTCCAACCAGCTGCCGCACGTCCTAGCCGGCTTTGGCACCGGCGGTGGCCTCGACCGCCTGGTGATGTGGCCCGCCGCCATCTGGCCTGTCGTGTTCCTGCTCATCCGCTCCAAGGTTGCCTACCACAAGACCCTTGGCTGGACGGCGCTCGCCCCTGCGATCTTCACCATCACTGAGCCCATCACCTTCGGCGTCCCCATGGTGCTGAACCCCTACCTGTCCGTCCCGTTCCTCATCAACACCCTCGTGGCTCCCGGCCTCGCCTACCTGGCCATGCAGGCGGGGATCATCGGAAGGTTCTTCGCCAACCTGCCGTGGGCCACGCCTCCCTTCATCCTGGGGCCGCTGGGCACCGGCGACATCAAGACGGTCTTCGTACCCATCGTCGCCTTTGTCATCGGCACCATCATCTACCTGCCCTTCTGGAGGCTCTACGAGAAGAATGCCCTCGAGGAGGAGGCAAGGAACGCCGCTGCCGCCGAGGCGGAGCAGGCAGCCTAGGCCCACCGCCACGCGCCTTGGGTGCCGGCCGCCGACGGGATGCTGAGCGCTTGGTCGAGCACCATCGCTCACGTGCTTTGGGCGCCGGCGTTACGGCACCTGGCATAGGTGCAGCCAGAGACACGGGAAGCCCTGCTCCCATTCCAGCCCGCCACCGCTCCAACACGGTGGCGGGCTCTCTTGGCGCTAGTCTCACCCGCGGCGGTGTCCCTGCGTCGGCTCGGTGGCAACGGTGAGCGTAAACTACTCATAACTCTTTTTATTATGGGTAGTTTGGATGTGTCGCCCCTGTTGATACTCGGGAGATTATCCAAAAGAAAGTACTTATGGGTAGTTAGGCGGAGGCAAGAAGGGGGAGGCGAGAAGGCGGGTGACCTCAGGCAGGTCCTACGTGGCGTGCGAGCGAGGGAAGCTCCCCCCAGAGCGCGGCATCCCGCCTGTGCCGTTCCCGCCGCCTACGGCTGTCGGCCGAGCGTGCTCTCGCGCTCCATGATTTCGTGGGGAATGACGATCTTGCCGGTGCTGCGCGTCCCATTCTCGAGCATCTCGAGCAAGGCCTCGGCGCCACGCAGGCCGAGCTGGTCCACATGGCGCTCTATGGAGGTGAGGGTGGGGGATGGGATGCGCGCGAGCAGGGAGTTGTCGATGCTCACGATCTTCACCTCATCGCCCACCTTTATGCCGCGCGCCCTGAGGGCGTTGAGCGCGCCGAGGGCGAGACGGTCGCCGATGGCCACGATGCCATCGAGCTCGTTGCCCGCGTCGAGATGGTCGCCGACGAGCTGCTCGGACTCGACGAGGGAGGGCTGATGGTGCGGTCCCACGAGGATGACGTAGTCATCGACGCAGTAGGCGCCCCCTCTCACGGACGCAGCCTGGTCGGCGTGCGGGCCGTTCCGGGCGGCATGCAGGTCCATTGCCCTCACCGTGAGGATGGCCACATGGGAGCAGCCACGTTCCAGCAGCAACGAGGTGGCGTCGCGCACCATGGCGGCCATGTCGTTGTCCACCACCAGGCACGGCGGGTCGCTCACGTCGAAGCGATGGTCGATGTAGACCTCGGGCACGCCGTCGGACAGGTCGAGGCGGGTCGCGCGGCTCGAGCCCCCGACGAACAGGAGGCCGTCGACCTGGCGTTGGGCAAGGTTGCGGATGGCACCTTCCAGGAGGTCGTCCCGGTTGTAGGTGTTGCAGATGCAGCAGGTGTAGCCATGCCCCGTGAAGAAGGTCTCCAGCTCGAGGGCGATGGAGGAGTAGAAGTAGTTACTCACGTCGGGCGTGATGATGCCGATCATGCGCGTGCGCGCCTCGCGCAGGCTCTTTGCCGCGAAGTTGGGCACGTATCCCTCGCGCTCGGATATGTCCAAGACCCGCGCGCGCGTCTCCTCCGAGACGCGGCCCTTGTCATTGAGCACGTTTGATACCGTCGCGGTGCTCACGCCCGCGATGCGTGCGATGTCGTAGATGGAGACGTTGCGCCCTGACATGATGTTCCCAACGAGTCGACCAGTGCGAGGCGAGGACTCTAGGAGCCATTCTAGCGCTTTCCCCGGATGCCGTGGGCAACGCTAGCGCTTTCCCCGGATGCCGTGGGCAACGCTAGCGCTTTCCCTGGATGCCGTGGGCAACGTGGCGTGGCCGTCGCCGGGATGATCCCCGGACCATAGGCGGTATGGGGTCATCGCCATGGGGAGACGCAGGCGGGACTTCGGCTGCCGATGACGGTGACCAGGAGGTTCACGACCGTTGGTGAACCGATTTTGTTATTGGCGAAAAAAGTCCTTGCCATGGTTAGTAAATCGGTCTATCTTGTGCTTAATAGATTAATCATACTGACACGCCGACCTCGGTCGCCTGTTGATGATTAATCAATTAATCACTGTGGGAGGGAGGCCAAAGGGGAGGGGCCTCGACCGTGCGCAACCAGCGGAAGGCGATGAGCCGCTTCGGTTGCCATGACATGACACGAGAAGGGTCTCATCGCCGACTGTGTACGTCGCACGTTCGCACCGCAAGAAAGGAAGGGAAGCATACCATGGTAGAAACAACCACCGAGAGAAAGTCCTTCATGGACCACCTCATGGGCTTCGTGTACGCGATTTCCGGCCCGCTCACCAAGTTCGGGCAGTTCCCGTTCGTACGGGCCGTCGTCAACGGCATGGCCGGCTCCATCGGCATCACCATGATCGGCTCGCTGGCCCTCGTCCTGTTCCTGCTCTGCTCCGATGGTGGCCTCACGGAGACCGCGCTGCTGCCCTTCCTGAGGCCCTACGCCGGTCAGATCGTGCTCATCCAGTCGCTGTCCATGGGCATCATGGCCCTCTACATCGTCGTGGCCATGGGATCCGAGTATGCCGACATCAAGGGCTTCTCCAAGACGACCGGCGCGGTTGGCGCGCTGTTTGCCTTCATCCTGCTCAACTTCAACGCCGTCTCCGTCACCGATGATGGGGTTGCCGCCCTGCCGATCAACAACTGGGGCTCCGGCGGCATCATCACGGCCATGGTGGCCTCCGCCATCGCGATCAACATCATCTCGTTCTGCTACAAGAGAAACATCAAGATAACCCTGCCCGACAGCGTGCCGCCCGCCATCGGCGACAGCTTCTCGGCCGTGATCCCCTATGCCTTCGTGGCCATCGTGTGCTGGTCCATCCGCACCATGCTGGACTTCGACATCGCCTCCTGGGTCACCACGATCCTGATGCCCATCCTCGGTGCCGCCGACAACCTGGGCATGTACACGCTCCAGCAGTTCCTCTCTGCGCTCCTGTGGTCGGTCGGCCTGCACGGCGACAACATAACCGGTGCCGTCATGGGATCGATCACGGCCGCATGGGATCTCGAGAACGTCGAGGCGCTGCTCGCCGGCACCGTCGTGCGCGACCTGCCGCATGTCTGGACCTCCAACCTGTGCCGCCTGGGCCAGTGGGTGTCCACGTGCTGGCCGCTCCTCATCCTCATGTGGAAGGACTCCAAGCGGCTCCCGCAGTTCAAGGCCCTCGCCACGATCGCCTTTCCGCCTGCGATCTTCTGCATCATCGAGCCGATCATGTTTGGCCTGCCCATCATGCTGAACCCGTACCTCGTCATCCCGTTCATCCTGAGCCACACGCTGGCGGCCGTGTTCACCTACCTCGCGACCGCCACCGGCATCGTCGGCAAGCTGTGCGTGAGCCTGCCGTGGGCGACCCCGTCACCCATCCTGGGCTTCGTGGGCGGGGGTGGCTCCATCGGCGGCCTGCTCTGGCCGTTTGTGATGTGCGCCATGGGCCTGGTGATCTTCTATCCGTTCTGGAACGCCTTCGTCGCGGACGAGTTGAAGAAGGCCGAGGCCCGCGAGGCCGAGGCTCGTGAGGCCGAGGTGGTGGACGAGGCTACCGCGTAGGCTCCCTGTCGGCGGGGCGACGGGCCCAGGGCCTGCCGCCCCGCCTCCGTCTGTCCCCGTGCCCGTTCGACGGCACAGGGAGGACGCTCCCCTGGCGTGCCGGCATCCGTTGCCGCAGGCACGTCCACCATGGGTGTCAGGGGAGCGCTCATGTGCCAGTCCTAGGGCCATTGCCACGCAACAGAGAGGATCCCGACATGTCCGTCACCCGTCTCATCTCAGCTCCCGGCTCCGTCATCGAGGGCTACGGCCCCATGGAGCTTAAGGAGTCCATCTACAAGAGCGAGGGCCGCGTGCTGTGCGGCCAGCACTTCCTGCACGGCGGCACCGGCTTGGTGATGGGCATCACCAACACCGAGCTGATGTTCGCCTTTGGCGCCGACATGGTCATGCTCAACACCTTCGACCTCGAGGACCCGGCGTCGATTCCCGGCATGTGCGGCCTCACGCTGCCCGAGCTCAAGGCCCTGTGCCGCAGGCCCATCGGCATCTACCTGGGCTGCCCGAGGCAGGGCACCACCTCCGAGAACACGGCGGACACCTGGTCGCTCGACACCACCACGGCCACGCCCGAGCACGTGGAGAGGGCCATCGAGCTGGGCGCCGACTTCCTGGTGCTGGGCGGCAATCCCGGCACCGGCACCACGCTCGATGACGTGCTCCGCGCCACCACCTGGATCAAGGAGAGGTACGGTGACGACGTCCTTGTGTGGGCGGGCAAGTGGGAGGACGGCATCACCGAGCCGGTGCTGGGCGATCCGCTCGCCGCGGCGCAGGGTCGTGATGACAAGGCCGTCATCGCCCGCCTCATCGACGCCGGCGCCGACTGCATCGACCTTCCCGCCCCCGGCTCCCGTGGCGGCATCACCGTGGAGTGCATCCGCGAACTGGTCACCTATGTGCACAGCTACAAGCCCGGCACGCTCGCGATGTGCTTCCTCAACAGCTCGGTGGAGGGCTCGGACGTCGACACCATCCGCGAGATCACGCTGCTCATGAAGCAGACCGGCGCCGACATCCACTGCATCGGCGACGGTGGCTTTGGCTACGCGAGCACGCCCGAGAACGTCCATCAGATGAGCATCACGCTCAAGGGCAAGAACTACACCTACTGGCGCATGGCCAGCGTGAACCGATAGGGAAAGGGGCGACACCATGGCATTTCCGACAGGCTTCCTCTGGGGTGGCTCGATCAGCGCGGCCCAGGTCGAAGGGGGCTGGGACGAGGGCGGCAAGAGTCCGGTGCAGATAGACTACGCGGGCCCCGACGCCGGCATCGGCCTGCGCCCGGTGTACTTCCGCGACGCCGACGGCACGCGCGGCGTGATGCAGCAGTTCGACGTGCTGCCCGAGGGCGCCCGCTACGAGCTCTTCGACGACATCGCCTACACCAACCACGAGGCGTCCGACTTCTACCACCGCTGGCGCGAGGACCTGGCGCTCTTCGCGGAGATGGGCTTCTCCACCTTCAACACGACCGTCAGCTGGGCGCGCATCTACCCGCACGGCGTGGCCGGCGGCGTGAACGCCGAGGGCGTGGAGTTCTACCGGCAGGTCTTCGCCCACGCCCGCGAGCTGGGCATGGACCCGGTCATCACCCTCTACAAGTACGACGAGCCCACCTACTTCGAGCAGGCCCACGGCGACTGGACCAACCGCGCCATGATCGATGAGTTCGTCGAGTTCGCCACCACCTGCTTCCGCGAGTACCAGGGCCTTGTCGACAAGTGGCTCACCTTCAACGAGATCAACGTGCTGGCCCACTTCCGCGACACCCCCGAGAACTACGTCAAGATCCACAACCAGATGGTCGCCGCCGCGCGCAGCGTCGTGGCCGCGCACGAGGTCGACCCCGCCATCAGGGTGGGCTGCATGATCGCGGGCATGTGCATCTACCCCTACACCTGCGACCCGGCGGACGTCCTGGCCGCCCAGCAGGCCTTCCAGGACGGCTTCGCCTACTGCGGCGACACCATGGTGAAGGGTGCCTACCCCTCCTTCGCCAAGCGACTCTGGGCACGGAAGGGCGTGGACACCTCCACCTTCGCGGCCGACGCTGACGTGCTCGCCGCCGGCAAGAGCGACTTCCTCGCCTTCTCGTACTACAGCTCCAGCGTGGTGACCACCCACGAGCTGGATGCCGATGAGGTGGCGGGCAACCTCTCCACCGGCGTCAGGAACCCCTACGTGCGGGCGTCCGAGTGGGGCTGGCAGATGGATCCCGTGGGCTACCGCTACTTCCTAAACGTCCTCAACGACCGCTACGACGTGCCCCTCTTTGACGTGGAGAACGGCTTGGGCGCGGTGGACGAGCTCGTGGTGGAGGACGGACTCGAGCGCGTGCACGATGGCTATCGCATCGACTACCTGCGCAGCCACATCGCCAACCTGAAGGCCGCCATCGAGGAGGACGGAGTGGACATCTTCGGCTACACCACCTGGGGGCCGATCGACCTGGTGGCATTCACCACCGGCCAGATGAGGAAGCGCTACGGCTTCATCTACGTGGACCGCAACGACGACGGCACCGGCGACCTGCACCGCGTGCGCAAGGACAGCTTCTTCTGGTACCAGCGCGTGCTGGCGAGCAACGGGGCCGATCTGGGTTAGGGCACCTGGTCTGCGGAGCCCACCGACTGTCGCGTCCCCGTATAATCGGTGCCTGTGACAATGCTCGCCGGCTCCGGAGGTATGCATGCAGTGGGAGTGGAACCCGTCCCTGATCCGCAAGACCGTCTGGGACACGACCTTTCGTCGCGGGTGGCGGGCATGGCTCGCGCTCGTGGCGGTGGGCTTCGTGTTCGCCTTCGTCGGCGCGTCCAACGCCTCGCAGCTCTCCTTCGTGGATGCGGCGGATCGGGCGCTCGGCACGAGCGACATCATGCTGCCCCACAACGTAGCCATTCTCAACACGTACTTTGACAACATCGCCGCGGTCAGGGACCTGCCGCTTCGCTCGTCGGAGCTGGCCCAGGGCTTCGTGGACAGCCTCTCGAAGAGCGCCACGTGGGTCATCCGCCTGCTGGCGCTCAATCCGCGCTACTTCGCGGCCAACCCGGGTGAGGTGTGGGCCAACGTGATCATCGTGGCGCTCATCACCATAGCCCTGCGCTTTCTCGTGCAGAACGTCATCGTGGTCGGTCAGCACCGCTACGTGATGGAGACGCGCTTTGCGCGCAAGGTGCCCTGGCGCAGGATGCTGGCCCCCTTCCACCTGTCCACGCTGCCCAACGTGGCGTGGGTCATGATCTGCTACCACGTGACGCTGCTGCTGTGGGCCCTCACCATCGTGGGTGGATTCTACAAGGCGTACCAGTACGCCATGGTGCCCTATCTGGTGGCCGAGAACCCCCGCATCACGTGGGGTGAGGCCAGGGCGCTCTCGACGCGCATGACCGACGGCTACAAGCGCAGAATGCTCGTCGTGCACCTGTCGTACCTGCCCATCTTCCTGCTGCAGGCGGTGCCGGTGCTGGGCCTTCTGGTGGTCGTGCCCCTGGAGGCGGAGCTGGGCGCGGAGCTCTACTTCACGCTGCGCGGCAATCCCGCGCTTGACCGGGAGCTCTTCGTGGAGCCCGCGTTCGACGGGGTGCCGTACGTGCTGCGCCCGGCGGACGAGCGTGCCGGCAGCGCGCCCGCATATCTGCTGGCCGACCTCGACATCGAGCGGCCTCATGCCGTGCGCGGGCCGCTGCCGTACCCGGTGGTCGATCTCGTCTACTGCTTCTTCGCCTTCTGCTGCGCGGGCTGGGTGTGGGAGGTGGCCCTGCATTTTGTGCAGGAGCACGAGTGGGTGAACCGCGGCACCCTCTATGGGCCGTGGATTCCTATCTACGGCGTGGGAGGTGTGGGCATCATCGTGCTGCTGGATCGCTACCGCAAAAGCCCTGAGCGGCTGTTCTTCCTGGCGATGGCCCTCTGCGCGGTGCTCGAGTACGTATGCAGCTGGTTGCTTGACTTCATGTTCAACACCTCGTACTGGGACTACGACGGCATGCTCTTCAACGTGAACGGGCGTATCTGCCTGGCAGGGCTTCTGGCCTTTGGGCTTGGTGGGCTCTTTGGCGTGTACGTGGCGGCGCCGGCCATCAGCCGCAAGGTGGGGGAGTGGCCCCAGCGCGTGCGCTATGGGGTGGCCGCGGCGTTGGTCGCCGCCTTCTGTGGCGACCTAGGCTACTGCGTGCTGCACGGCTTCAACTCCGGCTCCGGCGTGGGCGAGAGGCTGTAGGGGGGCACGCGTGCCGCCGCGGGCAGCGCCGGTGAAGGGGATGCACACCCCGGGCGTCTGGGGAGCACGCAGCGCGCTAGGGGCAGCGCCCCACCGCCACGGATGGTCTCGTTCTCGTATCAGGCGCACGCATCGTACGAGGGGGGCGACCCTGCGCCGGGGAAAGGGATCGCTGCCGGCGCCCACCTACTCGCTTATGAGTGTCGTGAGGCTGGAGAGCTCGTCGTCCCCGAGCTCGGATATGACCGTGACATCGGCGAGCTCGAGCGTCTGGATGGCGGTCACCTGGCGGAACTTGCTGCTGTCCGCGAGGACGTAGACGCGCTGCGCGCGTGCCGCGACCGCCTGCTTCTTGGCCGCCTCGGCGAGGCTTGGCGTGGTGATGCCAAAGCGCGCATCGATGCCGTTGGCGCCGATGAACGCCTTGGCGAACACGTGCCTGCCGATGTTCTCCTGGGTGAGCGGGCCTGAGATCGACCCGATCGCGGGGTCATACGCCCCGCCCAGGAGCGTGACGCGCAGGGGTGAGCCGGGGGTGACCAGGGCAAGCGCGTCGGTGTTTGTCGTGACGACGTTGACGTCGCGGCCCACGAGCTCCCGGAGGAGGGCCGTGCACGTGGTGCCGGAGTCGAGGTAGATGGTGTCCCCGTCGGAGACCTCCCGCGCGGCGATCCTCGCGATGGCGACCTTCTCGTCGGCATGCAGGGCCGTCTTGACGGAGGTCGGGAGCTCGTTGGTGGGCGAGGAGGCCTTGATGGCGCCGCCCTGCAGGCGCTCGACCTTGCCCAGCCGCTCGAGCTCCTTGATGTCGCGCCTGAGGGTCGAGGACGAGACCCCGGGTATCTCATCCTGCAGCTCCTCGAGCCACACGAGGTCACGCCCCTCCAAAAGCTCGAGGATCCTCCGCTGCCGCTCGTAGGGAATCATGACCGTCTCCGTTCACGCGCGGGATCCCCACAGGATCCGCTGCCGTGCCCCATTCTACCTCAATTTGGAAATCAGTGGAAACTACTCGTCTCTGAATGAAAATTCTTGCAAATTAGTGCTTGCAAGTGAAACTAGATGAGTATAGAATGCAAATAGATGATATCGAGTAAAAAATCATGACATCGGAGGAGAGAATCATGAAGCTCGCCACACGCATCAACTCATTTCTGCCCCACTTCGGCAACGATGTGCTCGCGGTGCTGCCCGAGCTCTCGCGCATCGGCCTCACCCACGTCGACCTCAACTATCCCGAACATGCCGAGGGCATCCCCGCCGAGAGGATGCGCACCGCGCTCGACGAGGCTGGTCTCGCGGCCAACGGCGTCGCCCTGCGCTTCCGCGGCGAGCGCTATCTCGACGGCGAGCTGGGCAACGCCGACCAGGAGGTCACGGCCGAGGCCCTGCAGCTCTGCAAGGACGCCTGCGACTACTGCCGCGCCATCGGCGGGCGCGTGGTGACCATCTGGTTGGGCTTCGACGGCTTCGACTACTCCTTCCAGATCGCCTATGCCAAGGTGTGGGAGCGTCAGCGCGCCGCGTTCCGCGCCATCTGCGACTATGCGCCCGACCTCAAGGTCTCCATCGAGTACAAGCCCTTCGAGGAGCGCAGCTACGCCTTCATCGACAGCTTCGGCACGGTCTTCGCCATGATCCAAGACGTGGACCGCCCCAACCTCGGTGCCACGCTCGACTTCTGCCACATGCTCATGAAGCACGACAACCCCGCTATGGCGGCCGACATCCTCGGCGCGCGCGGCAAGCTCTTCGGCATCCACCTCAACGACGGCTACGGGCGCAAGGATGACGGGCTGATGGTCGGCACGTCGAACTTTGCCAAGACCCTTGAGCTCCTCTACTACGCACGCGTGCACGGCTACGACGAGGCCATCTACTTCGACACCTTTCCTATCCGGGAGCAGGGTGTCCGCGAGGCCGAGTGCAACGTCGCCATGGTCGGCCGCCTCGAAGAGATCATCGACAGGCTCGGCATGGACAGCATCGGGGAGGTGATCGCAGCCAATGATGGCATAGCGGTGAGCGAGCTGCTCCTCGATGCCATCAGGTAAGGGCACAGGCCGGGACCAAGCACGGTATCAACTGGTGTGGCGCATCGCGCCACGGCGAAACGGGAGGGAACACCAATGGCAGCACGAGATTGGAACAAACTCGCCGAGGAGATCCTCGAGAGGATTGGAGGGCCCGAGAACGTCTCCGGCATGACGTACTGCGCCACGAGACTTCGTCTCAACTTGCGTGACGAGTCCATCGTCGACGACGCTGAGGTCAAGGCCATCGATGGCGTCACCAACGTCGCCCGGGCAGCGGGGCAGTACCAGCTGCTCATCGGCATCGAGGTGCCCAAGCTCTACGAGAAGTTCGACGCGCTGGTGCGTGGGACCGGCACGGTGGAGCCGAGCGTTGCGACGGGAGGGGACCAAAGCCTCGTCAACATGGTGTTCGCGACCATCTCAGGCATCTTCTCGCCCATCTTGGCACCGCTCGCGGGCTCGGGCGTCCTGCGCGGCCTCATCATCCTGCTTACGCAGCTTGGGGTCCTCGCCGAGGGCAGCTCCACCTACGTCATCCTGTTCTCGGCGGCAAGCGCGGTCTTCTACCTGCTGCCGGTGCTGCTGCTCATCTCGACGGCCAAGCGCTTCGACGCGAACCCCTACATTGCCGCGCTCATCGGTGGCGCGCTGATCTACCCCGACTTCGTGGCCCTCATGGGCGATGCGGGCAACGGTGCCATGGCCGACTTCTTCGGCATCCCCGTGGTGCTCATGGGCTACAGCTCCACCGTGGTACCCGCCATCCTGGCCGGCCTCGCGTACAGCTGGCTGTACCGCAAGCTCGATGAGACCGTGAGCGAGAACCTCAAGCTCGTCGTTCCGCCGCTGGTGTCGCTGGTGGTCATGGTCCCGCTCACCGTCATCGTCATCGGGCCGCTCGCAGTCTACGGTGGCGAGCTCGTGGCCAACGTCGTCAACTGGGCCATCAGTGCCTCCGGCATCCTCACCGGCATCCTCGTGGGCGGCGGCTGGGCCGTGCTCGTCTCCTTCGGCATCCACTGGGCCGTCAATCCCATCATGATCAACAACATCGCCGAGGTCGGCTTCGACTACATCTGCCCGCTCACCTTCGCTTGCAACTTCGCCGTCATCGGCGTGGCCCTTGGCGTCTTCCTCAAGGCCAGGAGCCAGGAGGTCAAGTCCTTCTCGCTCACCGGCGTCATCACCATCGTGCTCTCTGCCATCATCGAGCCCACGCTCTTCGGCCTGCTGGTCAACAACAAGCGGCTCTTCGCCGCCCAGATCGTCGCCGGTGCCGTGGGTGGCGCCTACCTCGGCCTGATGCGCGTCGTGACGAGCGCCTTCGTCTTCGGCTCCGTGGTCACCTTCCCGGCCTTCGTCAACGGCGAACTGATGAACTTCGTCAACGCCATGGTCGGCCTGGCCATATCCACGGTCGTCGGTGCGGTGCTCGGGTACATGTTCTGCGAGAGGGACATGGAGCTCGCGTAGGCAGAGAGGGTTTGGACAAGCTCTCCTCTTCTGGGGCCTCGCTTCGGTGGGGCCCCTCCTGCCATCGCGTGTTTCGGCGGGGACTCTCCTGCCTCCTGCCATCGCGCTGGCGGATGGCCCAGCGAGCGCATCCTGCAAGCCCTGTCGCGTCTAGTCGCCCCGAGGACGTGATGGTAGATGTGTGGTGTGGGTGGCCCTCATACGGGTGAGGCGGGGTCGCCCCGAGGACGTGACGGCAGATGCGAGCGCGAGCGGGCGCGGCCTCAACACGTCCCGCCGTGCAGGGCTCCAGGGCACACGAGACGACGAGCGCCCTCGTCACAGGTTGTTGGCGTTAGCGCGCTCCAAGGGATTCTAATCACAGGTTAGATGCCTTAACTTGGTGTTAGAATGCAAGTGTCCCATCTAATGCCAACAACCTGTGACGAGGGGAGGAATCGTGCGCATCCAGGGAACACGGCAAGGGGTCTTGCGCCTTAACCTGCCCGGCATTGCCGCGTACCACTCATTCAACCCATCGTCGTTAGCCGACGTCCTGCCACTCTCCCTCGACGAGGGGGCCATCTCTAATCTCATGCGGTGTGCCCGAAAGATCGGAGAGGTGGAGGGGATGTCGCGCTTCCTTCCGAACGCAGACATGTATCTGATGATGTACGTGCGCAAGGAAGCGCTGCTCTCGTCTCAGATCGAAGGAACGCAATGCACCTTCGATGATGTGCTCGATCCATCAGACTCCGTGGCATGCTCTCGTGACGTCGTGGATGTGGTGAACTATGTGAGTGCGGCAGAGCTTGCGGTGAGCGAGATGGGCCGCATGCCGCTCTGCATGCGGCTCCTGCGCAAGGTTCACGGAGAGCTTCTCTCTGGCGTGCGTGGCTCTGACAAGCAGCCCGGCGAGATCCGTGTGTCACAGAACTGGATAGGGCCCGCAGGATGCTCGATTCAAGACGCTGCGTTCGTACCGCCCAATGTCGAGGACGTGCATGCGGCCCTTGCGGATCTTGAGACGTTCGTGCACAGGGATGACGTAGACCCCTTTGTTAAGGCGGCGCTCGTTCACTACCAGTTCGAGACCATCCATCCCTTCCTTGACGGGAACGGGCGCCTGGGGAGGCTGCTCATCACGTTGTGCCTGATGAGCGACCACGTGCTCTCACGCCCCATCTTCTACCCCTCCTACCAGCTTAAGCTCAGGAGATCCGAGTACTACGAGCGCTTGACGAGCGTGCGGGAGCGTGGTGACTACGAGGGGTGGGTGAGCTTCTTCTGCGAATGCATGGCGGAGAGCGCCGACGATGCGGAGCGATCTCTGCTTAGTCTCGTCAACCTGCATGCTCAAAGCGAGCGGCGCATCAGGGAGCATCTCTCTCGCGGGGTGACAAATGGCATGGCCTTTCTCGAACTGCTTGAGGCTCACCCCATCGTGACCACGGCAATGGTTCGCGACGGAATCGGAGTGAGCAGGTCAACGGCCGCAAACCTCATCGAGGAGTTTCGAAGGATCGGGATCCTCAACGATGCCGGCACGAATCGTCAGCGATACCGTGTGTTCTCCTACGAGCCCTATCTGGCGATCCTCAGGGCGGGAAGCGATCCCCTGTAAGTCTGCACGTGCGCCGGGGCTCCCTTGACCCCACGTGGGAGCCAAGGGAGCCCCGGCGCACGTGCGGCAGAGGACTCTGCCTCTCATGACATCCAGGCTCGACGCTTGCCTACCTCAGGTCCGCGGTGGCGTCCTCGAGGATGCGCAGCTGCGCGATGGTCTCCTCGGGCCTCACCAGCTGCGGCACGCCGTTGACGAGGGTCTCGTAGAGGGCCTCGTAGAAGCCGGAGTAGGTGCTGCGCACGGTCTCGACGCGCTCCTCGTGCATGCGCCCGTCCTCGTCCCAGTAGCGCAGGGTGCCCCACTGCTCGGGCGTGTCCAGGCCGAAGTCGTCGTGGCCGGCGGGCAGGTAGAAGTGCTTGAGGTCGCGCTCCTGCTGGTCCTTCTCCACCTTGATGAAGGTGCCGCGCTCGCCATAGACCTCGAAGCTGGGACGCTGGATGGCGGCATGATAGTTGGAGGCCGCCGTGGCCTTGATGCCCAGCTCGTCGTAGTACAGGTCGAAGTCGAAGTAGGTCTCGGGACGGCCCTCGCCGTAGAGCTGGCGCGTCTCGGCGTGCCAGCGGTCGGGCAGGCCCAGCCAGGCGATGAGCTGGTCCACGCAGTGGCAGGAGTGGCCGTAGGTGATGCCCGTCAGGCGGTCGAACCGGCCGTTCCTGGCGTACTCCAGGTAGGCCTCGCGCCAGTAGTCGTAGTGGGTGACGATCTCGAAGACCTTGCCCAGCCTGCCGGACTCCATGACCTTCCTGGCGGTGAGGTAGTCGGAGTCGAAGCGGCGGTTCTGGTAGCACTGCACGGTGACGCCCTGGGACTCGGCCAGCGCGTAGAGCTCCTCGGCCTCGGCCACGGTGCCGACGAAGGCCTTGTCGCACACCACGTGCTTGCCGGCCTCGAGGGCCTGCTTGGTCAGGGCGTAGTGCGTGGAGTGCGGGGTGCTGATCTCGACGACGTCGATCTCGGGGTCGGCGAGCATGGCCCCGAGGTCGGTGGTGTACGCGACGCCAGGCACCGCGGGCCACTGGCTGTGGTCGACGTGACGGGCGTAGACGGTCTTGATGCGAAACTGCTCGGGCAGGGCCAGCGAGAAGGGCATGTGGTAGCGGTTGGTACCCTTGCCGTTGCCGATGAAGCCGATGCTGACGATGCGGTCTGCCATGGTGGTCTCCTTTGCGTGAGGGGCGCTGTGGCGCTGTGCCGTGCGTGCTGGGAACAGCGTACATCGCCGATGCGCGGCCGCGGGTGAGGGCACGCCGATGGGCAGTTGTTTTCGTGTGAGGGCAGGGTGGCGTCGACCGGCGGTGACCTTTTTTCCAGCGAGATGGGGGTGCCGTGCAGCGCGGCTCACTGTCAGGGCCCTTGTGCCGACGTGGCAGGGATGCCTCCCCGCGCGGCGATGACGTGATGGAGGGAGAACCACCGGTTAGCGTTCTGGGGTGTCCTCCCCGCACGCGGCAATGACCCGCCTTGCTGGCACGGCTGTCCCGCGAGACAGTGAGGTAGTGGAACGTGCACTGAGCACATTTGCTCAGTATATTGAGCAAATGTGCGATGTGTATCTAGCAAATTTGGGAGGTGTGTCACGTGAGGCCTGCGGGTGGCATGGCGGAGTTTCGCAGGCATCACCCGGAAGCGCGACCCCTGGTGGTGGGGGACGTGAACACGCCAGTCGAGCGGTTCCTCCGTGATGAGGTGCCGCTGTTCTAGCAGGTGGCCCACCTCGCAGCGAGGCGAGGTGGGCCAAGAAGCCTGATCGCCGGCGGGCGTCGATTCGCAGCCTGTAGGCGAACCTGCCTTCCAGATTCAGGCGCGACACGATTCTCGCCAGAGCGGACACGCCATACTCTTCCATGCAATCGAACGTCACGAAAGGAAGCCCTATGTCCTGCCTGTTCAGTGAGTGCCGCATCGCAAGCCTTGGGCTCGGGAGTCGCCTGGTCACGCCGCCCATGGCGTCGGGCTCGTCCGACGTTATGGGCCTGGTGACCGAGAGGACCCTCTCTCACTATCAGAAGCTCACCAAGAGCGAGAAGGCGGGGCTGGTGATTGTCGAGCACTCGTTCGTGGACCCTGCAGGACGCGCCGGGGCCAAGCAGCTCTCGAGCGCCTCCGACGAGGCGATCCCTGGGCTTGTGCGTCTGGCCGAGACCATTAAGGGCTCTGGTGCGCGCGCGGTGCTGCAGATCAGCCATGCGGGCATGCTTGCACCGACGAAGGTGACGGGCGTGCGGCCCGTGGGCCCGTCTGCCCTGATCGCCCCGGCGTCCAAGGAGGAGGCGCGTGCCTTGGAATCCGCCGAGATCGCAGTGATCGTCAGGCGCTTTGCCGCTGCCGCGCGACGCGCACAGAGGGCCGGCTTCGATGCGGTGGAGATTCACGCTGCCCACTCCTACCTGCTCAACACCTTCTTCTCGCCCATCACCAACCAGCGTACGGACACGTATGGCGGCACGGTCGAGAACCGCGCGCGCATTACCTGCGAGGTGCTCGCTGCCGTTCGCGCGACGGTGGGGGAGGACTTTCCCGTGCTCGTGCGCTTTGGTACCGTGGATGGTATCGAGGGTGGTTCCACTGTGGAAGACAGCTCTGCCGCAGCGCCGATGTTGGTTGCAGCTGGTGCTGATGCCCTGGATGTGAGCGAGGGCCTCAGGATGTACCAGGTTTCCGGCTACGAAGAGGGGCAAGGGCGCTTTGCCCGCGTGACTCGCGCCCTACGCGCCGTGGTGGATGTGCCGGTCATCATGACGGGTGGCGTGGATGATCCCGTCGCTGCCGAGGAGCTGCTGGCATCCGGCGCGTGCGATCTGGTGGGCGTGGGTCGCGCGCAGCCCAAGGACCCGCTCTGGGCGCAAAGGGCCGCTGAGCAGCTGGGCTGAGCCGTCACGCATCTCCTGACGAAGGGTGGAAAGGAAAAGCCCGAGTTGTGCGAACGGTGCGCCGCTGGTGGAAAGGAAATCCGGGAGTTGTGCGAACAGTGCGCCGCTGGCGGAAAGGAAAAGCCCGAGTTGTGCGAGGTCCTGGCTTGTGGTGGAAAGGATTTTCCGGACTTGTGACCACGCTGCTTCGCACAAGTCAGGAATTTTCTTTCCAGCGGAGGAGCAGATCCCGCACAACTCGAAGAAAACCTTTCCGGTGGGGAGGTCAGCCCCGCACAACTCGGGAAAACTCTTTCCGGCAGGAGGCTCTGCTCCGCACAACTCCCGGATTTCCTTTCCAGGGCCGGGCGCTGTCACGCACAACTCCCGGATTTCCTTTCCAGGGTCGGGCGCCGTCACGCACAACTCAGGCTTTTTCTTTCCGGAGGAAGCTCGCCTCCTGCACAACTCGGCACGTTCCTTTCCAGCGCAACCGGCCAGGTCCGCACAACTCGGCACGTTTCTTTCCGGCGCAACCGGCCAGGTCCGCACAACTCGGCACGTTCCTTTCCGGCGGCAGGTCAGATCCGCACGAGTCGGGAAGGCCCGTGGCCGTATCGGTCCATCGCAGGCTCCGTCAACCACGGCTCCCACATGTCGCGCCTCCCAGCTGCCATCCGCGCGACCCTCCCGTCCACCCGCAGGGACCACCGATGGACCTTTTCCCGATTCCCTCGTTGCGCGGATGCCGTGACCCTGCAATGCGTATCCTTTGATCGGAGGAGTAAGGGACACGGAGGCTTCATCATGGCCAAGAGGCGCTATCTGTTCTTTGATATCGACGGCACGCTGGCGGCGGGAGGGTACGGGAGGACCTACATCCCCGACTCGGCCGTCCTTGCGCTGCAGAGGCTGCGCGCGGCGGGGCATGTGCTGGCCCTCGCCACCGGACGTGCTCAGGCCATGGCCGTGGACTACATGCGCGAGCTGGGCTTTGAGCACATGGTCTCCGACGGCGGCTATGGCGTGACCGTGGACGGGGACCTCTTGGGCATCACGCCACTCTCACGCGAGAGGGTCATCGCCCTCATCCGCGAGTGCGAGGAGAAGGGCTTTCCCTGGGGCCTGCAGGTGGACAACTCCGCCACGAGGCTGGTTCCCGACGGGCGCTTCGCGGACTTCACGCATGACGTCTACATGCGAACGCGCGTGGTGCCGGGGCTCGACCCCGAGGACTATCCCGAACTCTACAAGGCCTATGTCGCCTGCTTTGCGCCCGACGAGGAGCAGCTGGATCTCCTGCGCGAGCTGCCGTGGTGTCGCTTCCACAAGGAGTATCTCTTCGTGGAGCCCTCGGACAAGGCCTTTGGCATCAGGCGGGTCATGGATCACTTTGAGGTGTCCTACGACCGTGCGGTGGTGTTCGGCGATGCCAAGAACGACCTGTCCATGTTTGTGGATGGATGGACCAAGGTGGCCATGGGCAATGCCATCGACGAGCTGAAGGCTCGCGCCGACTACGTGACCAGCGACGTCGAGGACGACGGCATCTATCGCGCCTGTGAGGCGCTGGGCCTCTTTGAGCCGGTTGATGAGTGAGAACGACAGGGGGTCTCGCTCTGAGGGTGGCGAGGACCGATCACAGGATGCCGCCAAGGCGTTGATGAGACACTCCTCGCTCTGACGGGCGGGAGAAGCCGACCCTCGTCTCCTGATGAGCAGAGGGGGCAAGCCTTGCGGTGGTGGTACGGCAGCGACTCGGCGGTGGCCGCCCGGTGGGACTGTGCCCCTCGTGGTGGAACGCGCCTACACCATCTCGGGCCCGCGCGCCCAAAGCCTGAGCTCACCTCCATGATGCTGGCAGCCTTTCCGGGGATGTCTCGCATGATGGTTCTTTTCGCGAGGGAGTCTTCTCGGACACGAACCTTCTCGGTGCCTTTCTAGAACTACTCATAACCTTTTCATGAAACTACCCATAACCATTTTCATTATGGGTAATTGTGAGCATAGCGTCCGTATATGCGCAGGATCCTGCAGGGTTAGATCCTCAAACTACCCATAATGAAAAAGGTTATGGGTAGTTTCGGCGAGACCGAGATCGCCGACGACCTTGCCTCCACTCTGCCATCCGCCTGCGGTCGCGCAGGGGCCGGCGCCACAACCCCAGCCTCGGGTACGCGCGAGGGGCTCTCGACCTGCTGCCATGAGGGACCGCTGCCATGAGGGACCGTCCGTCATGGGATGTCGTCTAGTGCTTGCGGTGCGGACGCGGGCTGTGCAGCTTCTGCAGGCAGAGGGCCAGCTCCCCGAGGGAGATGAGCTCGCGGTAGTCGCTCACGCGCACGAGGTCGGGGATGAAGCCCGCCTCGTCGCCGAAGTAGCGCGCGATCTCCGCACGCAGGGCGTCCATGTCGTAGATGAGGTCGACGGCGACGTAGATGGCGTCGGGTGCCACCAGGGCGATGTCGGCGACGAGCATGCGTGCCACGATCTGGCGCATGCCTTCAGGCGTCCAAGCCGCCTCGTGGTCGCGTTCGGTGCCGTAGAACGCGTTGTGGAGGGAGATGAGCTCACCGGCGTAGTTGGTGCGACCCTTTACCAGGCGCCCGTCGATCACGATGCCCTGGCCGCCCACCAGAAACCCGGTCTGCTGCGTGTGCAGCACCACGGAGTCGTACGTGTCCTGACTCACGTAGCAACCCACTGCGGCGGCGTTGGCGTTGTTGTCCACGAAGACCTTGACGCCGTAGCGCTCCGAGATGACGCGCCCCAGCTCGTAGTCCCCGTAGCCCCTCTGTCCGCTGAAGGCGACCGAGCCCCGGTTGACCACACCGGGCACCGCGATGCCGATGGCGTCGAGGTCGCTGACCTTCCAGTCCCTCATGTGCAGCGTCGAGAGGATGTCCTCGATGTCGCGCCAGTCGGGGTTTGCCTTGGTGACGCTCCCGTGGGCCACTATGGTCCCGTGGTCATAGATGCGCCAGCCGGTCCATCCGTTCCGGGGCCTGCCCACGCAGGTGATGACCATGATGCGCCTGTCGTTCTTGAGGTCGCGCACGAACTTGAGGCTGTCCTTGTCAGCGCTGGGGAAGACCGTGTTGTCCGACAGCAGGTGCATGACCATCTTGAGGCAGGCGCCGACGTCGTAGGACGCGAAGACCTTGGCGGGAATCTGCACCACGACGGCGTCGGGGAAGGACTCCATCACGGCCTTGCGCTGGTAGCCGACCTGTGGGGCCAGCAGCACGGCATCGAAGTCGCCGCCCCCTGCCTGGGCCTGCTCAAGCGGGATGGCCTCGAACGAGTAGTCCAGCGAGAAGGTCTTGGCGGCCTCCTGCAGCTTGGCGGCAAACATGGTGGTGGTCAGCCCCGCCGTGCAGCAGAGCAGCACGCGTGTGGTGTCGAAGCGATCCTGCTGCTGGAGCTGGTCTGTCATCTCCGAGAAGAGCTCCTCGGCACGGGCCTCGTCCTCAAGCTCGAAGTGCAGGAAGAACTTGGGCTCGTTGGGACAGTCGGGATCGATGATGGAGAGCTCGACGATCTCGGGGAGGTCATCGCCCAGGTCGTAGAAGTTCACCTCGCCCGTGGCATGGCTGGTCACGAGCCTGATGTGCTCGTCGTCGACGCGCGTGATGGTGCAGTTGGGGATGTCGGCGGCAAGGACGTGCGTGCGGAAGGTGCTTCCAAGCTCGCTCATGCTGGCTCCTCTCGTCATGAGCTTATCCTAGACCATGTGACGGAGTGCGATGGCGATGGGTCGTACCATCGGTCGACTTGCGAAAGGCTGGTTCGCGAAAGACGCCTTCCCCTCGCTGCCGGCGCACGGGCCATTGTCGGGCTGCACGGGATGGCCGGGCTGCACGGGATGGCCGGGCTGCACGGGATGGCCGGGCTGCACGGGATGGCCGGGCTGACGGATCCTTGACGACGCGTGCGTGCGCCCTGACAGCGGAGGGCCCGCCGGGGCGCACGCACGCGCCGCGGGCCGCTGGCGAGCGGGTGACGCTACGGGGTCACTGCTCGTCGGCGGGGAACACCACGCCCGCCTCGCGGCGGATGGCGTTCTGCACGCGGCTCACGAGCAGGCTCTGGTCGAGCTGGCGGTAGCACTCGCCGAGGTCGCCCGCGTCCTGCTGGCGCCCGAACTCGCGGAACTCGCCCTCCCACATCACGGGGAGCGACCGGTCGTGGGCCTCCTCGGTGCCGTCGTTGAGGCGCAGGGTCACGGGGCCGCACAGGTTGGGGCCGGTGTCGGTCGTGAGGTAGCCGTCGGTGCCCTGGATGGTGGCGCCGAGGGCGCCGGAGCTGTCCTTGGCGCACACGTTGGTGGCGGCGAAGCCGTCGTACTCCATGACCACGAGGCCGGAGGTGTCGATGCCGCGCTCGACGTTGGGCAGGTACCGCGCCCTCCTGGGCTCGCCGAACAGGCCGATGGTGTAGGTGAGGGTGTAGAGGCCCAGGTCCATGAGGGCGCCGCCCGCCCTGGCCGGGTCGAACGCGGGCGGCGTGCCGCCGGCGCGGAAGGCGTCGTAGCGGCTGGAGTACTGGCTGTGGTTGACGGAGACGGCCTTGACCGCGCCGACGCGCGGCAGCAGCTCGTCGCGCACGAGCCCGAAGTTGGGCTGGCGGGTGGTGACCACGGCCTCCCAGAGGAAGCGCCCGCGCCCCCTGGCGAGGGCGGCGAGCCGTGCCGCCTCGCGCTCGTTTGCGGCGAGCGGCTTCTCGCAGACGACGTCCCTGCCGGCGAGGAGGGCCGCCTCGGAGACGGCGTGGTGCAGGGAGTTGGGCACGGCCACGTAGACGGTGTCGACCCCCGGGTCGGCGACGAGGTCGCGGTAGTCCGTGTGGCGCCCGGCCGCGCCCAGCCGGTCGGCGAGCTCCGCCACCGCGCCCGCGCTGCGGGGCGTGCCCGCGACGGCCGCGACCTCGATGCCCCACGACGCGAGGTGGGGGCCGACCAGCTGTGCGATCATTCC
>DBRN01000019.1 GCA_002305995.1 Atopobiaceae bacterium UBA1367 | reverse complement strand
TGGGAATCCTGGACCAAAAAAGCAGGAAGGAAGCCGCATGTTCAGCACGGAGCAACGCAGGATCGCGTAAATCGAGAAGTGCGTCGTTTCAAAGACCTGCTTGTCGGCATCTGCCGTCTTGGTCTTGACCTTTTCGACCTTCTGCGCGTCATCGGAGACGTGGTACACGGCCACGTCGTCGCTCGGCATGTCGGTCTTTGAGAACGTGACTTTCACCGCGCCGTCGGGCTGGATCTCGTTGCCCTCGGCATCGTGGAGAGTGACGTCGAACGCCTTGACCTCGCCAACCTCGCCGCCAGCACCCTCGACCTCGTCGGTGACGGCGTCGATGACCGCCTGGTCATCCACCAACCTCGCCTTGACGGTGGCCCCCTCGGATAGCACGCCCGCGTCGGCATCGACAGTGACGATCGTCTCGTCATCGCCGTCAACCGTTGCCGCAAGACGCTGTGCGGCAGGCGCTTTGGCGCCGTCGCCCGGGGTGAGGATATCGCCGATGATGCCGAGCAGCCCCTCGTCCTTTGGCTCTTGCTCGGGGTCGGGTGCTGTGGTCTTGTCCTGTGCCGCATCAGCCGGGACGTCCTTGTCAGCCGAGCCTAGCTCCTCGGCCGCAACCTCACCCGCCTCATCGGCCAGTGCCAACCTACTGGCAATCGCTTCCGGCCACGAACCAAAGGCCATCTCGAACACCACCAAGGCCGTCAGCAACCCAACGACCCAACGAGGCAGCGCATGGCCCAACACCCTCACCTCGCCCGTGGGCCCATGTTGAGGCTCGGTTCTTTCGGTCTTGTCGAAACCCATGGCAACCTCTCAGGAAATCCTTACACCATGCACGACTCATAACCGGCCGCACGTGCGATGTGTCTCACGATTGCGCTTGACTCACAATCTGGCTCTCTGAGATTACTCCCACCACCCATGTTTGTAAAGGGTCTGGTGGCATCAATGCCGGATTTAATTTTTTGGCAATCTCACGTTGTGGATGGGATGGGCCCACGCATCAAAAGCGAAGGGGTCCGGGCTCGATGCCCGGACCCCAAAGACACACCAGAGGACGTGTCGTCTCGCCTGCGCTACTTCAGGGTGACGGTGGCGCCGGCCTCCTCGAGCTTCTTCTGGGCGTCCTCGGCGTCCTCCTTCTTGGCGCCCTCGATGAGCACCTTGGGAGCAGCCTCGACGGCCTCCTTGGCCTCCTTGAGGCCAAGGCTGGTGAGGGAGCGGACGACCTTGATGACGGCGATCTTGTTGGAGCCAAAGGCGGTGAGCTCGACGTCGAAGTTGGTCTTCTCCTCCACCTCATCGGCGGGGGTATCAGGGCCGGCGGCGGCGACGGCCACGGGGGCGGCTGCGGAGACGCCGAAAGTCTCCTCGATGGCCTTGACAAGGTCAGCGGCCTCGAGAAGGGTCATTTCCTTGAGAGCGCCGATGATCTCTTCGGTGGAAAGCTTAGCCATGTGTGTGATCCTTTCTTGCCCCATGCCTTTGGGCATGGATACCTGTTGTCGTGTGAGACGATCCTCGTCTCGGTTGGTGCGGCGGCGCTGTGCCACATGAGGCCGCTGGGCCACATGAGGGCGCTAGGCCGCCTTTTGGTCGGAAACCTGCTGGATCGAGCGCGCGATCCCACCGGGAACCTCGTTGACGCAGACGGCGATGTTGCGTGCGAAGCCACTGATGAGGCCGGCGATCTGACCAATGAGCTGCTCGCGGGTGGGAAGGTCGGCGTAGGCTCTGGCCTCGTCGGCATCGAGAGCGGCGCCGTCGGCGATACCGCCCAGGACCTCGGTCTTCTTGGTCTTGGCCGCAAACTCTTTGAGTGCCTTGGCAACGCTCACGGGGTCGTCGCCAAAGAACACGTAGGAGCACGTGCCCACGAGGATCCCATCAAGCTCGGGCATCTCGGCCTGCCTGAGGGCGATCTTGACGATGTTGTTCTTGTAGACCTTCATGGTGCCGTTGGCCTCGCGGATCTGGCGACGCAGCTCCTGGGCCTCCTTGACGGTGAGGCCGCGGTAATCCAGGACATAGAAGCCCTCGGATGCCTCGAGCGACGCGTTGATCTTGTCGAGCATCTCGTACTTTGACTGTGCTGGCATGTAGTACACCTCCCTTGCAGGCGCTCGGGCACGACCACCGACGCGCGGTGGGCCTTTACGCAAAAGACCCCGCTGGCGCAGCCAAACGGGGTCCGAGAGATGCAATCTTACAGACCACCTCGGCAGGCGGGCTTCCCCTTTGAGCCTTACGGCACCGGCTGTCTTTGGCAGCGGACGTGCAGTGTGTGTAGCGCTAGCTATTCTGGCAGGCTGGCCCTCTCCTGTCAAGCGGATGTTCGGCGGCAGCACTCCTCCACAGGCATGCCCGCCCACGCCCGCATGCGCGCGGCCCCAGGCAGGCCATCACGGGTAGGCCGCTCCGGGTAGGCCGCTCCGGATAGGTCATCCCGGGCAGGCCGCCCTCCGCCCCCCCCCCCACATAACTGACCACAACCTTTCTCTAGGAGCTTCACAAAGCTGAAATGGCAGGTGAAGATCTCTCGCCCGCGGAAAAGCGAATATGTTGTGGTCAGTTCTGCCGGACTGACAGCGACGGACGTCCAGGCCCTGCCACTCCGGGCAGGCAGCCCCAAGTTATCCCGGGTAGGCCGCCCTCCGCCCCCCACATAACTGATCACAACCTTTCTCTAAGAGCTTCACAAAGCTGAAATGGCAGGTAAAATTCTCCTCCGCCAGAAAAGCAAATATGTTGTGGTCAGTTTTGCCGGACTGGCAACAACAGCTGTGCCAGGCCCTGCCGACACCCGGCGGCAGCAACAACAGCTGTGCCAGGCCCTGCCGACACCCGGCGGCAGCGGAAACGGACATGCCAGGCCCTGCCGACACCCGGCGGCAGCGGAGGCGGACGTGCCAGGCCCTGCCGACCCGGCGGCAGCGGACGAGGGAAGCCTCACACACCCACACGAAAACAGCCCCGCCACCGAGACCGTTCGTCTCGGTGGCGGGGCCAATGGCAGGACAAATTGCGGGGCCACGCTCTCAGGGGGCCTCCGATGCGCCCCCCCTCCCGTGTCCAGAGCTCGCGCCTACTCGGCGGTGAAGTTGCGGGTGATGGTCGGATCGACCTTGACGCCCGGGCCCATCGTGGATGAGAGGATGACGCTCTTGACGTAGCGGCCCTTGGCCGTGGAGGGCTTCACGCGCAGCAGCTCGGTGAGAAGAGCCCCGTAGTTCTCGACAAGCTTCTCGGTCTCGAAGGAGACCTTGCCCATCGGCACGTGGCAGATGCCGTAGCGGTCGGCGCGGTACTCGACGCGGCCGGCCTTGAGCTCCTTGACCATGCGCTCGACGTCCATGGTGACAGTGCCCAGCTTGGGGTTGGGCATGAGGCCGCGCGGGCCGAGGATGCGACCGAGACGGCCGACCTTGCTCATCATGTTGGGGGTGGCGATGCAGGCGTCGAAGTTGATGTCGCCGGCCTGGATCTGGGCCACGAGCTCATCGGAGCCAACGATGTCGGCACCGGCGGCCTCGGCCTCGCGGGCCTTCTCGCCCTCGGCGAAGACGGCCACGCGGACGTCCTTGCCGATGCCGTTGGGCAGGGAGATGGAGCCGCGGACGTTCTGGTCGGCCTTGCGGGTGTCGATGCCCAGGCGGACGGAGCACTCGATGGTCTCGTCGAACGTGGCGGCAGCGATGTCCTTGACGAGCTGCATGGCTGCCATGGGGGTGTGCAGGACGGTCCTGTCGACCTTGGCCGCCTGCTCCCTGTAACGCTTTCCGTGCTTCGGCATGTTCCTACCTCCTGTGGTAAGTGCGTGGTATGCGGGCGCCGATGCCCTCCCACTGTGCTGAGGCGTCGCCGGGCGACGCCCTTGAACCCTGCGCTACTCGGCGATGGTCACGCCCATCGAGCGGGCGGTGCCGGCAACGATCTTCTTGGCGGCCTCGATGTCGTTGGCATTGAGGTCCGGCATCTTGATCTCGGCGATCTTGGTGAGCTGCTCCTGCGTGAGCTGGCCGACCTTGTCGCGCTGGGGAACGCCAGAGCCGCCGGAGAGACCGAGCTCCTTCTTGATGAGCTGGGCCGCAGGCGGGGTCTTGCAGACGAAGTCGAACGAGCGGTCCTCGTAGACGGAGATCTCGACGGGGATGATGTCGCCGGCCTTGTCCTGCGTGGCGGCGTTGAACTGCTGGCAGAACTGCATGATGTTGACCTGGGCGGCACCAAGGGCAGGACCCACCGGGGGGGCGGGGTTGGCCTTGCCGGCAGGAATCTGAAGCTTGATGAAATGGACGACCTTCTTCTTAGCAGCCATCTTGGCCTCCTGATGTTGCGGTGGTGCGTACCTATCTCGTGCCTGCGCCCGAGAAGCCATCCTCACCGATACCGGGCGCCTGCCGTGTTGCCGTGCCTATGCGATCGCGCTGACCTGATCGAGCGTGAGCTCGACGGGCGTGTCGCGACCAAAGATGGTGAGCATGACGCGCACCTTGCCAGCCTCGGGGTTGACCTCGGAGACCTGCCCGTCGAAGTCGGCGAGGGGCCCGGAGACCACGCGCACGGCCATGCCGGGCTCGAGGGTGGTTGTGGTGTGCTTGGCCACGGGGGCGCCGCCCCTGGGGCTCGTGCGACGCATGATCTTGTTGAACTCGTCGCGACGCAGGGGGGTGGGCTTGCCGTCGATGCCCACGAAGCCCGTCACGCCCGGGGTGTTGCGGACGATCTGCCACAGGTTGTCGTCGACGACGCCGCCGATGCACTCCATGCGGACGAGCACGTAGCCGGGAAAGACCTTGGTCTCCTTGGTCTCGCGCTTGCCGCCGTCCTTGATCTCGGTGACCTCCTCGGTCGGGATCTTGATGTCGACGATCTTGTCCTCGACGCCATAGGTCTCGATGCGGTGCTCGAGGTCGGTCTTGACCTTGTTCTCGTAGCCAGAATAGGTGTGGACTACATACCAGCGCTTTGCCATGTCCTATCCCCTCAGACCCGTGAAGCCGACCAAGGCGGCCACGATGCCGGTGTCGACCAGCCAGACGGCCACGCCAGAGATCACGAGCGCGGCGATGACCGCCACGGCATAGTCGGTGAGCTCGGTCCTGCTGGGCCAGGTCACACGGCGCATCTCGCCACGAACCGCGCCGAAGTACGCGCGGGTGCGTGCGATGAGCCCGGCGCCCTTGCCGGAAGCGACCTTGGCCGGCGTCTTCTTGGGGGCCTGGGCAGCGGCCTTCCTCTTGCCGCGCTTGGTCTCCTCCTTGGCCGACTGCTCGGCAGCAAGGGCCTCGCGCTTGGCGCGCTCGCGCTGCCTCGCCTGGCGGGCAGACCTCTTGTTGCGATCCTTGTTAGCCATCTCAGACCCCTCCGGAGCTTGCGGCCCCTGTTCATGGAAACCGGCCAACCCCAAGGGGAAGGCCGGTGGTGTTTCTGGCACGCCGGGAAGGACTCGAACCCTCAACCAACGGTTTTGGAGACCGCCGCTCTACCAATTGAACTACCGGCGTATGAGGTGCGATTCCCTATTCTAGCGAGTCTCGCGATGCGCGGTATGCTTGCGACACCACGGGCAATATTTCTTCAACTCCATGCGGTCGGGAGTGTTTGCCTTGTTCTTGTCCGTGGTGTAGTTACGACGCTTGCACTCGGTACATGCAAGGGTGACCATAGTACGCATGAGTGAATCCTCCTGTAGATAGCCACCTTCGGGACTGCCCCAAAGGTGACGCGAAGAGATACGTTACCATCCGAGCAGCGTCTGTGTCAACGGGCATGCTGGCATGCGCATGCTATCAAGAAAACTACAGATTGGTAGGGTTTTGGCCGGCGGGCACGCCCCCGCCGCGCGTGGCCCTCACGCACGAGCCACGCGCGGCGGGGGCGTGTCCGCACGGCGCGCGCATGTGCTACCAGGGGCACATCTGTGCGGCGCGCGACCCGCTGACCTGCTATGATCCGCACGCACACCAAAAAAGGACCCGCACCGTGCGATGCGGGTCCTTGCTGCTCTCGCGAGGAGATGCTGGTCGAACTTCGAGCTAGTCGAGAATGGTGGAGACGCGGCCGTCACCGACGGTGTGGCCGCCCTCGCGGATGGCGAACTTGAGGCCCTGCTCCATGGCGATCGGGTGGATCAGCTCGGCCTTGATGGTGACGTGGTCACCAGGCATGGCCATCTCGACCTTGCTGCCGTTGGAATCCGTGAGCTCCTGGATGTCGCCGGTGATGTCGGTCGTGCGGAAGTAGAACTGCGGACGGTAGCCGGAGAAGAACGGGGTGTGGCGGCCACCCTCCTCCTTGGTCAGCACGTAGATCTCGCCGGTGAAGGCAGCGTGCGGGTCGACCGAGCCGGGGGCGCAGAGAACCTGGCCGCGCTCGATGGCCTCGCGCTTGATGCCGCGCAGCAGGATGCCCACGTTGTCGCCAGCCTCGCAGTAGTCCATGGTCTTGCGGAACATCTCGATGCCGGTGGCGACGGAGCTCTGGGTCTCCTTGATGCCGACGATCTCGACAGGCGAGTTCAGCTTGAGCTGACCGCGCTCGACACGGCCGGTGGCGACGGTGCCGCGGCCGGAGATGGTCATGACGTCCTCGATGGCCATCAGGAAGGGCTTGTCAGCCTCGCGGGCCGGGGTCGGGATGTAGGAGTCGACCTCGTGCATGAGATCGATGATGGCCTGGTACCACTTCTCGTCGCCCTCGAGGGCCTTGAGCGCGGAGCCGCGGATGATGGGCAGGTCGTCGCCGGGGAAGTCGTACTCGGAGAGGAGGTCGCGGGTCTCCATCTCGACGAGGTCGAGAAGCTCCTCGTCGTCAACCATGTCGCACTTGTTGAGGAAGACGATGATGTAGGGAACGCCGACCTGACGGGCAAGCAGGATGTGCTCGCGGGTCTGGGCCATGGGGCCGTCGGTGGCGGCGATGACCAGGATGGCACCGTCCATCTGAGCGGCACCGGAGATCATGTTCTTGATGTAGTCAGCGTGGCCCGGGCAGTCGACGTGGGCGTAGTGGCGCTCCCAGGTCTCGTACTCGATGTGGGACACGTTGATGGTGATGCCGCGCTGACGCTCCTCGGGAGCCTTGTCGATGTTCTCGAACGCGGTGAAGTCGGCGTTGCAGCCCTCGGTCTCGGAGAGAACCTTGGTGATGGCTGCGGTCAGCGTGGTCTTGCCGTGATCGACATGACCAATGGTACCGATGTTTACGTGCGGCTTAGAACGATCGAACTTCTCCTTGGCCATGCCGTCCTCCTTCTTGGAACAACCCTTGTGAGGCCATCTGCTACCTACTAATATGTTCACGGCGCCCGGGTGGACGCCGTCTGAACGCTGGTACCGGTGACTGGATTCGAACCAGTGGCAACACGGGTATGAACCGTGCGCTCTAACCAACTGAGCTACACCGGCATGGTGCCTGCTTGAAAGTGGAGCCCGCGACCGGACTTGAACCGGTGGCCTCCTCGTTACCAACGAGGTGCTCTACCGACTGAGCTACACGGGCAAGGAATGGTGGGGATGCCTGGACTCGAACCAGGGAACCCAGAGGGAGCGGATTTACAGTCCGCCGCAGTTGCCGCTGTGCCACATCCCCATTTTTCCGTTTTCAAGCTGCCCGCCGGAACGCTGTTCCTTGCAAGCGAGGGAGAATATACGCCCATGCGAGAAACTTGTCAACGTAATCCCCCCACCCGGGCGTATCCCTACCATTAAACCTACATACAGGGCCGTTATCGAGAGGTGCCGCAGGGGCGGGACGCCGGGGCCCGTGACGGAGGAGCGGAGCCAAGGGCCCGTGACGCAGGCTGTGCGCAGCATGGTCGGAGAGCGGGGATCCAACCTGCGGAGGGAGGCGGGACGCACGTTGGAAGGGAATGGCCAACCTGTGTGAGGACACCGCGGTCTCGCCGATCGGAGCGCCTGATGGCATGGGGAATGGCTGACTCGCGCGAGGAAGCCGGCGGCGAGGGATCCGCTAGCTTCCGCGAGCAGGCGTGAGGCCGACCCGTACGTGGAGGCTGCTCCACGCGGAAAGGAAAACTGGGAGTTGTGCGGAGCGCGGGCCCCTGCCGGAAAGGAAAACTGGGAGTTGTGAGGCCCGATGGAGGTCAGAAGTCAAGAAAAACCTTTCCGCTCCTGGCCCCAACTCCGCACAACTCGGCATTTCCCTTTCCGCGTCGAGGGCGAAGTGCGCACAACTCGGCATTTCCCTTTCCAGGGTCGGGCAGTGGTGCGCACAACTCACGGTTTTCCTTTCCAGAGCCGGGTGGTGGTGCGCACAACTCCCGGATTTCCTTTCCAGGGTCGGGCGCTGGCCCGCACAGCTCGGCATTTCCCTTTCCGCCACGCCACCGCAACCCCTGTCGCGGCACAACTTCGGCCCGGATGGCGCCAACTCACCGGATTGCCACCCGTCAATGCCCGCACATGGGCGGCCCTGCAACAAGTTTGTGCGGCCGAGGGGTGTGGGGACCGGTGGGCACCCCATGGGATACCCCCTAGCCCTCGCAATCCCCGGCCGCACGTAAGCGCCGTGGAGCCAGCGATGGGAATCGAACCCATAACCACCGGATTACAAGGCCGGTGCTCTACCATTGAGCCACGCTGGCGCGTGGATGCCTATGGTAGCGCAAATCCCCCGCGGCACCAACTCATCGGCACACGGGCACCGGGGACCATACGGGTGCAGGACCGGGGGATCAGCGCCCCACATCTCCCTGGCGCGCCTGTGCTTCGACACGCTCTGGTGCAGGACCGGGGGATCAGCGCCCCATCATCTCCCTGAGCTTCTCGCGCGCCGCAGGCGAGAGTCGATCCTCGAGCGTCATGCGACCATGCGAGCGCTCCTGGCGTTCTGTCTCGATCTCCCTCGAGGTCGTCTCGAGATCGCGCGCCAAGAGCTGGCTCGAGACCGTGGTGATGGGCACCCCACCCACCGTGAAGCGGATGGTGTTGTCGGAGGTCACCAGCAGCACGTCGCGACCCGTGCTCCGCGCACGCGTGGCAAGCCGCTCGATGACCGCGTCGGCCGACTCCCCCGTACGCGAGAAGACCACCCTCACGCCCGCGCGAGAGAGATTGGGTCGCTCGTCGGAGAGGTTGTCGGCCGCGTCGAACACGACGATGGGATCGTAGCTGCCCTGCGCGTAGGCCGCCACATCGGCAATCAGCGCCTCACGCGCCCGCTCGAAGGGGTCGTGCCCATACGGGTCGCGCGAGAGGTGCGCCACGTCGGCCAGCGCGCCGGCGCCCGCATGCTCGTCTATCAGCGTCTCGTAACGCGTGGCACCATAGATCACGTTGTAGCCGTCGATCACCAGGAGGGGTAGGCTCGAGGAGGCCATGCTAGGCTCTCTCGACAGCCGTCGTGCGCCTCAGCCACTCGTAGCACATCACCGTGGCAGCCTGGGCAACGTTGAGGCTCTCCACGTGACCGCGCTGGGGCAGGCGGCACTCGAAGTCGCAGCGATCGCGCACCAGGCGGGAGATGCCCGAGCCCTCCGAGCCCATGACCAGACACAGCCTGCCGCCCAGGGGGGCATCCCAGACGCTGTCACGCGCATGTTCGGTGGCCCCGCAGACCCAGAAGCCATGCTCCTTGAGCGTCTCGATGGCCGAGGCAAGGTTGGACACCTGCGCGATGGGCAGATGCAAGACCGCCCCGGCCGAGGTCTTGAACGCGCCGACGCCAACACCGGCCGCACGCGCCTTGGCGATGATGACGCCCGCCGCACCCACGACCTCCGCAGAGCGCACGATGGCACCGAGGTTGCCTTGGTCGGTCACGTGGTCGAGCAGCACCACGAGGGCGTCACCGTCCCCCGCCGCCTCGATCACGTCGGCGAGCCCCGCGTAGCTGAACGGCGACGCCTGGGCCACCACGCCCTGATGGGCGCCGTGCGATGAGAGCGCGTCGAGACGCGGACGTGGCACGCGCTCGACGGGGACCCCCGCCCCCTCGAGCCGCCGCACGACCTCGGCCAGGCTGCCGTCGGCGTCGGCGACAAGGGCCCGCCTCAGCGGCATTCCCACCTCAAGCGCCTCCGCGACGGCGCGCCTGCCCTCGATCCACGCGCCCGACCCATCCACCGGCGACGCGCCGTAGCGCGAAGACCTGCGGGCACCTCCGCCCCGGCTGCCAGCACCCTGACGGGTGCCCCGAGGCCCTGTGCCGCCGCGTCCCGCGCCGCCGCGCGCGTCGCGGCCAGACGTGCGAGACTGGTTCTTTGCCACTTGGATCACCTCCCCGTTCGCAGCGCGTGGCAGCGGTCCCTCGAGCGTGCGCACGTCCCGACGTGCGCTCGGGAGCCATCCCTGCCGCACGCCAGCCGATGCGTTACGCCTTGCGCAGGCGCGCACCGGCCGCAGTGTCCTCAAGCGCGAGGCCAAGGGCGGTGATGCCGTCGCGGATGGCGTCGGCGGTGCCCCAGTCCTTGGCGGCGCGCGCCTCCTGACGCGCGGCAAGCAGCGTCTCGGCCGCCTCCTCGGGGTCCGTCCCCGCATATCCGGCATGCGCGCGCGCGAGGTCGACCAGCTCGGATGGCAGCTCGTCCTGGGAGGACTCGAGCGTCACGCCCAAGACCTCCGCCAACTCGCAGATGGTGTCGGCCGCGCGAAGGGTGGGCGCGGTAGCAATGGCGCCGCCGGCAGCCAAGAGGTACTTGTTGGCGGCGGTGACCAGCTCGAAGATGGCGGCGAGGCCACCTGCGGTGTTGAAGTCGTCGTCCATCTGGCGGATGAACTCCTCCTGCGCCGTCACGGCAGCCTGCGAGAGGCCGCGGTCGGCCTCGGTGAGGTTGCCGTCCCCCGGGGAGTTCTCGGCCGTCCAGCGCAGGTTCTTGACGCAGGTGCGCAGGCGCTCCAGGGTGCCCACGGCACCGTCGAGCTGGTCGGTCTGGAAGTCGAGGGAGGAGCGGTAGTGCGTCTGCAGCATGAGCAGGCGGATCGCGTCTGCCGGATAGGCGTCCAGGATCTCCCTGAGCGTGAAGAAGTTGCCCAGGCTCTTGGACATCTTGTCACCATTGACCCGCAGCATGCCCGCGTGCATCCAGTGGTTGGCAAGCGGGTGATCCCAGGCGCACATGGCCTGCGCCGTCTCGTTCTCATGGTGCGGGAAGATGAGGTCCTGCCCGCCGCCGTGGATGTCGATGGGCGTCCCTAGGTAGCGGTGGATCATGGCGCAACACTCGGTGTGCCAGCCGGGGCGTCCCTCGCCCCACGGGCTCGGCCAGCTGGGCTCGCCGGGCTTTGCCGCCTTCCAGAGGGCGAAGTCAAACGGGTCGCGCTTGTCATCGTTGACCTCGACGCGCTCGCCCGCGCGCAGCTGGTCGAGCTCGCGACCGGAGAGCACGCCGTACGAGCGGTCGCTGCGCACCGAGAAGTACACGTCGCCGTTGCCGGCCACGTAGGCATGGTCCCTCTCCACGAGACGCCCGATCATCTCCTGCATGGCCTCGATCTCCCGTGTGGCGCGCGGTCGGATGTCGGGGTCGAGGATGCCAAAGCGATGCATCTGCTCGATGAAGGCGGCGGAGTACTCCTCGGCCACCTCGGCGGCGCTGCGTCCCTCCTCGTTGGCACGGTTGATGATCTTGTCGTCGACGTCGGTGAGGTTCTGCGCGAACGTGACGTCGTAGCCCTTGTACATGAGATAGCGCCGGATGACGTCGAAGCTCAGGAAGGTGCGCGCGTTGCCGATGTGGATCTGGTCGTACACCGTGGGTCCGCACACGTACATGCGGATCTTGCCCGGCTCTATGGTCTCAAGCTCCTGCTTGCGATGGATCCGGCTGTTGTAGACGAGCATTGGGGGTCTCCTTTGCGCCAATCCCCGAGGCTTCCGGGTAACGACTCCAACCTGTGGCACCTGCGCCCATGCGTCACGCGAGGCGCCGCACGGAGGGCGCCTCTCCCGTGACGGGACTCACGAGCGCCGACGACGCCTGTGCCCTGCCGGCGCGGACGTCCCACCAACGAGCGCGTCGCGACCAATGTTGATGACGCGACGCATCTCGTACGCGTCCGCGATCTCCTTGAGCACGAAGTCGTCGTCGCCCGCCTGGGTCTGGATGCGCACGTCCGCATACCCAAACAGGCGTCCCAGGATGGTGGGGTCGATGGTGACGTCGGTGATGCTGCCCAGGTCGCACACATGGTCGCTCACGTCCACGATGCCGTGGCGATAGTAGAGCCGGCGGTCGGTGACCGCCACGTCGGTGCGCCAGTTGTCGACGATGTGCGGCACGCGCGAGACGCCCACGACGACGATGCTGGCAAGCACGCAGACGCTCACGCTCACCGAGGCAAACCGCACGAGCGCCCACGAGAGGGCGGCGCAGACCACCGCCACCGGGATGCCGCCGAGCACGACGGGGACCCACGACTCCTTGGCGTGGAACATCATGCGCTCGTCGCTGCCGTCAAACCTGATCCGTGTCATCTTCTACTCCCTGTCGAGAAGGGCCACCGCCCATGCGGCGATGCCCTCTTCGCGCCCGACGAACCCCAGGCGCTCCGTCGTCGTGGCCTTCACACCCACACAGCTTACGTCAACGCCCATGGCGGCGCTCAGGTTCTCGCGCATGGCCTGCCGGTACGGTGCCAGCCTGGGCGCCTGCGCGGCGATCGTGCAGTCGCAGTCGCAGATGCGATATCCCCGCTCGCGCGCCATGCTCGCGACGCGGGAGAGCAGCACGAGCGAGTCGGCCCCCTCGTATGCGGGGTCGGTGTCGGGAAACAGCTGGCCGATGTCGTCGGCGCGCAGGGCACCCAGCAGGGCGTCGGTCAGGGCATGCGCGAGCACGTCGGCGTCGGAGTGGCCGGCAAGGCCACGGGCATGCGCGATCTCGACCCCACCGAGCACCAGGCGGCGTCCGTCGGCAAAGGCATGCACGTCGTACCCGTGTCCTATGTGCAGCATGGGCGCTCCCTACTCTCCCCGCTCGAGCCTGCGCGCGAGCGTGGCCTCGGCAAGGGCCAGGTCCTCGGGCAGGGTGATCTTGATGTTGTCGCGCGTGGACTCGACCACACGCACGCGGCCTCCCCTGTGCTCGACGAGCGAGGCGTCGTCGGTGGCCACGAAGTCGTCCCACACGGCCGCCTTGTGCGCGGCGATGATGGCGCGCGCCCTGAAGACCTGCGGGGTCTGCGCGCACCAGTAGTTGCTGCGATCAGGCGTCGCCAGGATGTTCCCTGCGGCATCGGTGAGCTTCAGCGTGTCGGTCTCGCGCGAGGCGAGGATGGCTCCCGACAGGCGCTCGTCACCACGCACCACCTGGATGCAGCGCTCGATGGCGCCCACCTCGACGAGGGGGCGGGCGCCGTCGTGGATGGCGACCAGCTCGAAGTCCGGCGGCATCGCGACGAGCCCGGAGAACACCGAGTCCTGCCTCGTCGCACCCGCGAGGGCAAGCGTCAGCTCGCAGCGAAGGGGCATGTCGGCAAGCACGTCGCGTCGCACCTCATCCAGGCGCCCGTGCGGGCAGACCACCACGATGTGACCGACCGACGGGGCATGGTCGAACGCGAGGATCGACCATGCCATGATGGGAAGCCCGCACAGCTCGACGAACTGCTTCCCGCGCGGGTCGCCGAAGCGCTCGCCCGACCCGCCCGCGACGATGACGGCGCAGGCGTCGGGACCCTGCGGCGCGCTGCCGAGGCGCTCCCGCGTGGCGCAGGTGCAGAGGGAGGGGCGGCTCATGCGCGCTTGCCCCACATGCGATAGAGGCTGTCGGCGAGGATGGTCGGGTTCTCGACCCCGAGGTCGTCGAGACGGGCGGGGTTCTGCCCGATGTCATCCATCAGCTCGGAGAGGGACCCGTACTCGTCGACGATCTTGTCGGCCATGCCGCGTCGCACCACGTTCACGGTGGACAGCGTGCGCAGGCCCAGCGGCGTGACCGTGGAGTCCTCCGACTTGCCCTCGTAGCCCAGCAGCTCGGCGATGCGCGCGGCGGAGCGCAGCGTGATGTTGTTGGTGTCGTGCAGCGCCCTGCGAATGGCCGTCGCGCTCTCCTGCGAGGAGTGGGCCGCGTAGTCGCGGATCATGAGCGTGTACTGGTCGTCCATGTCCCCGATGAACTCGTCGCGCTGCATCTTGATGGTGCGGCCCTCGAGGCCAAGCTGGAGGATCACGCGGTCGAGCGCCTCCGCCTGCGTCATGAGCACCTCGAAGAGGTAGAGCGTGTCGGCCACGTCCTCGAAGGTCACGTAGTTGTCGAGCTCGAGGGTGGTCAGGCGCAGCAGGCTGCGGTCGAGCTGCTGACGGGAGTTCTGCATGGAGACGAGCAGCTGGTTGACAGAGGTCATGAGCTCGGGCACCGTGCGAATCTGATGGCCTCGTCCGTCGACGTAGAGGGTGATGACCTGGCGGCGCTCGGAGACCGACACCACGATCGCACGGGTGAGCAGGCTCATGCGCGCGGCGGTGCGGTGGCGCATGCCCGTCTCGGAGGTGGGCAGGGACGGGTCGGGGTTGAGGTGGTAGTTGGCGCGCAGTATGTGCGTGAGGTCCTTGTCGATGACGATCGCGCCGTCCATCTTCGAGAGCTCGAAGAGCCGGTTGGCGGTGAACGAGATGTCAAGCACGAAGCCGTCGTCGCCAGCCGCGAGCACGCCCTCGGTGTCGCCGATGCAGATGAGCGCGCCCAGATGCCCGGCGATGATCATGTCGAGCGCGTGCCTCAGCGCGGTGCCGGGGGCGGTCTGCCTGATGGCATCCTTCAGGCGCTCCGACAGCTGAGAATCGCGGATGGTGGTGTCCATGGAGCCTCCTTCTATGTGCAGGCCGACCCGCGACAGGCGAGTCGGCCAGGTTGTTCGCATCTCAGTATACGCGAGCGATGCCATGAGACGATGGTCGGCGACCGAGGCACACGGGCCATGCCCGCGCCCCGGCCGCCGACCCCGACGGTCACTCCCCTGCCGACTCGAGACTCCCCGATGCCGGGGGGCGCGCGTCGGGCGCCCAGTGCGTGCGTGCCTTGGGCAGCTCCATGTGGACGCGCTCGGACGGCGCCGGTATGACGCCCTCGCCGCGGCTGAAGGTCAGGCGCCCGTCCTCGACGTCGACCTTGATGATGTCACCGGGATGCCAGCTGTTGCCCAGCAGCTCCTCGGCAAGCGGGTCCTCGATCAGCGTCTGGATCGCGCGGCGCAGCGGACGCGCCCCGTAGACCGGGTCGGTGCCCTCCCGCGCCACCAGGTCGCGGGCGGCGTCGGTGAGCTCGATCGACATCCCCTGGGCGATGAGACGGTTGCGCAGGTCGGCGATCATGAGATCGACCACCTGGCGCAGCTGCTCGTCGCTCAGCGACTTGAACACCACGATCTCGTCCACGCGATTGAGGAACTCCGGGCGGAAGAGGTGCTTGAGCTCGGATTCCACGCGGCTCTTGATCTCCTTGTCGGAGAGGCCGCCGCTGCCCGCCGCGGTGAAGCCCATCGGCGAGGTCTGGGCGATCTCGCGCGCACCCACGTTGGAGGTCATGATGATGACGGTGTTGGAGAAGTCCACCGTGCGTCCCTGGCCGTCGGTCAGGCGACCCTCGTCCAGGATCTGGAGCAGGATGTTGAACACGTCCGGATGGGCCTTCTCGATCTCGTCGAACAGGACCACCGAGTAGGGCCTGCGGCGCACCGCCTTGGTCAGCTCGCCGCCCTCGTCATAGCCCACGTACCCAGGGGGGGCACCGACGAGCTTGGAGACGGCGTGCCGCTCCATGAACTCGCTCATGTCGAAGCTGATGAGGGCGTCCTCGCTGCCAAAGAGGAACTCCGCGAGGCTCTTGGCCAGCTCGGTCTTGCCCACGCCCGACGGGCCCAGGAAGATGAACGAGCCGCCCGGCCGGCGCGGGTCCTTGAGCGGCGAGCGGCTGCGACGGATGGCACGGCTCACGGCGGAGACGGCCTCGTCCTGGCCCACCACGCGCTGGTGGAGCGCCTCCTCGCAGCGCAGCAGCTTGGATGCCTCGGCCTCGGTGAGGTTGGAGACGGGCACGCCCGTGATGTCGGAGACGACGTCGGCGATGTCCTGCTCGCCCACCGTGACCACGTTGGCGTCCATGCGCTCCCGCCACGCCCGCTCGAGCTCGGTGCGGCGGGTGGTGAGCTCCTTCTCCTGGTCGCGCAGGCGGGCCGCCTCCTCGAACTCCTGGACCTCGGCGGCCCGGGCCTTGCTCTCGCGGATGCGGGCGAGCTCCTCGTCGACCTGGGCGAGCTCGGGCGGGAGCGCCATCTTGTGGACGCGCGTGCGGGCCCCCGCCTCGTCGATGATGTCGATCGCCTTGTCGGGCAGGTAGCGATCCTGCACGTAGCGGTTGGAGAGGCTCACCGCCGCCGTCAGGGCCTCCTCGGTGTAGCGGACGTGGTGGTGGTCCTCGTAGCGGTCCTGCAGGCCATGGAGGATCTCAATGGTGTCGGCCACGCTCGGCTCGTCCACATAGACGGGCTGGAACCTGCGCTCGAAGGCGGAGTCCTTCTCGATGTGCTTGCGGTACTCCTCGCTGGTGGTCGCGCCGATGACCTGGATCTCCCCGCGCGACAGGGGCGGCTTGAGGATGGATGCCGCGTCGATGGAGCCCTCGGCCGAGCCCGCACCGATGATGGTGTGGATCTCGTCGATGAACAGGATGGCGTCCTCGGCCGCCTCGACCTCGTTGATGACCTTCTTCAGGCGCTCCTCGAACTCGCCGCGATACTTGGAGCCGGCGACCAGCGCCGCCATGTCGAGCGTCCAGATCTGGCGGCCGCGCAGGATGTCGGGCACGTTGCCCCCTGCGATGAGCTGCGCGAGGCCCTCGACCACAGCTGTCTTGCCCACGCCCGGGTCGCCGAGGATGAGCGGGTTGTTCTTCTGGCGGCGCGCCAGCACCTGCATCACGCGCTCGACCTCGCGATCGCGCCCGATGACGGGATCCAGCTCGCCCTCGGTCGCAAGCTTGGTGAGGTTCTTGCCATAGCTCTCGAGCATGGAGTCGTCATCGGAGGGACGGTCCGCCGCCGCACCGCCGCCGCCGATGAGACGCGGGTCGAAGGGAATCTCGGCGGCCACCGGGCGCTCGCGCGAGCCGCGCTCCGAGCTGCCGTCGATGAGGTCGCCGACGGTGTTGCGGATGGCGTCACCCGAGACCCCCATGCGCGACAGGGCCGTCATGGCCCGACCGTCGCCCTCCGCGACGATGCCCAGCAGCAGGTGCTCGGTGGCGATGTAGGTCTGCCCGTGCGTCATGGTCTCGCGGTAGGCGTCCTCCAGCACGCGCTTTGCACGCGGCGTGAACGGAATGTGCCCGCCAGGAACCGGCTCGCTTATCTCCGACGAGATCTCGCGCACGGTGGCAATCGTCTCCTCGTAGGTGACGTCGAGCTTGGCGAGCGCCTGGGCGGCGATGCCCTCGCCCTCCTTGATGAGGGCGAGCAGCAGGTGCTCGGTGCCCACGTACATCTTGCCGAGGCTGCGTGCCTCCTCCTGCGCAAGGCTCATGACCCTGCGCGCCTTGTCTGTGAACTTCTCGAACATGTGGGTATGACACCCCCTCGTAAACGGCGGCTGCCAGCGGTGGAGCACCCTCCACCGCTGGCAGCCAGGTTAGCTGTTCTGAATGTACCCAGAAAGCGCGACCGCTATGCACCCTCGGCGCACGTTGGTCATGGGACGGCCCTCACCTGCCCCGTCCTGCGAGGTCAGTAGAGCTTGGCACCCGCCGGGATGCGATCGTCGACCACGAGCACGTCGAGACCCTCCCTGCCGTCCTCGGTGTGGATGGCCGAGATGATCATGCCACAGGAGTCGATGCCCATCATCGTGCGTGGAGGCAGGTTGACGATGGCCACCAGGTTCTTGCCCACCAGCTCCTCAGGCTGGTAGTAGTCCTTGATGCCCGAGAGGATGACGCGGTCGGTGCCAGAGCCGTCATCGAGCACGAAGCGCAGGAGCTTCTTGCTCTTGGGGACGGCCGTGCACTCCTTGACCCTGACCACACGGAAGTCCGACCTGCTGAAGGTGGCGAAGTCGACCTCCTCGCCTGACAGGGGCTCGACGTGGATGCCCTCCTGCGAGACCTCGGACCCCTGTCCCTCGTCCCCCTCGGGCTGGGCGTAGATGTCACCCACCGGCGCGATGGCCCTCATGGCCTCGATGACGCTCGCGAACAGCTCGTCGAGCCCCATGCCGAGCAGCTCGGCGCCCCGCGCGATGACCTGGCGGTCGCAGCCGGCGGCAAACCGCTTGCTCTTGTACTTCTTCTTGAGCGACCTCACGTCGAAGTCCATGACGCTCCTGCTGGGGCGCATCTTGACCGACGCCTGGATCAGGCCCGACAGCTCGTCGCAGGCAAAGAGCCACTTCTCCATGACATGCTCAGGGGCCGGGAGGTCCTTGTTGACGTCGGAGCTGTGCGTCTGGATGGCACGCGCGAGCGCGGGGTCGGCCCCGGCCTCGGCCAGCAGCTCGGCCGTCTTCACGGTGTGCAGCTGCTCGTCCTGCCACCTCTCCCAGTCGAGGTCGTGCAGCAGGCCCACCTGGCCCCAGAAGTCGACGTGTGCGGGGTCGTGCTGCGCGGCGTAATGGCGCATGAGACCCTCGAGCGTCTCGCCATGGGCGACATGGAACGGATCGTCGTTGTAGCGCACCAGCAGCTCGTGCGCCTGGTCGCGGGTGAGTCCGCTCTCCAGCCTGTCTTCGACCATGGTGGTCTCCTTCCTGTCGTTGTCCCACCTCTCCGGACGCATGTGCGGGAACAGCAGCACGTCGCGGATGGATGCGGAGTCCGTGAACAGCATGATCATGCGGTCGACGCCCCAGCCGACGCCCCCTGCGGGGGGCATGCCGTACTCGAGGGCGCGGACGAAGTCATAGTCGTACTCCATGGCCTCGTCGTCGCCCGCCTCCTTGGCCGCGACCTGCTCCCGGAAGCGGACCTCCTGGTCGACGGGGTCGTTGAGCTCGGAGAAGGCGTTGGCGTACTCGTGACCGGCCACGACCAGCTCGAAGCGGTCGGTCAGGCGCGGGTCGTCGTCCTTGCGCTTGGCGAGCGGGCTGACCTCCACCGGGTAGTCGCACACGAAGGTGGGGTCGACGATGTCGCCCTCGCAGAGCTCGTCGTAGATCGTGAAGATCAGGCGCCCGATGCCCCAGGACTCGTCGTACTCCAGCTTGAGGCGGTCGAGGATCTCGCGCGCGTGCTCGACGGAGGTGCCCATGTCGATGTGCTCGCCGACCTTCTCGGAGACGAGCTCGGCCATGGGCGCGGAGCGGAACGGGGCCGCCATGTCGATCTCGGTGCCCTGGTACACGAAGCGCTCGGGCAGGCACACGGCCTCGCGGCAGGCGGTGAACAGCCCCTCGGAGAGACGCTTCATGCCCTCGAGGTCGGAGTAGGCGCAGTATGCCTCCATGGAGGTGAACTCGGGGTTGTGGGTGAGGTCCATGCCCTCATTGCGGAACTGCCGGCCCAGCTCGAAGACGCGCTCCATGCCGCCCACGATGCAGCGCTTGAGGTGCAGCTCGGTGGCGATGCGCAGGTAGCAGTCCTGGTCGAGCGCGTTGAAGTGCGTGGTGAAGGGTCGCGCGTTGGCGCCGCCGAGGGTCTCCTGCAGGATGGGGGTCTCGACCTCGAGGTAGCCCTGCGACTCCATGAAGCGACGCATGGCGGAGATGAGGTGCGAGCGCTTGACGAAGGTGTCCCTGACCTCGGGATTCATGATGAGGTCGACATAGCGCTGGCGATAGCGGACCTCCTTGTCGGTCAGGCCGTGGAACTTCTCCGGAAGCGGGCGGCACGACTTGGAGAGCAGCGTGAGCGAGGTGGGCGACAGCGAGAGCTGACCGCGTCGCGTGCGCATGACGGTGCCCGTGGCGCCCAGGATGTCGCCGAGGTCGAGCTGGCCGAGCAGCGACCACGCCCCTTCGGGGAGGCTGTCGATGCGACAGAAGAGCTGGATCTGACCCGTGCGGTCCTCCAGCACCACGAAGGCGGCCTTGCCCTGGTTGCGCAGGGCCCTGATGCGGCCGGCGATCGAGTAGGTGTCCTCGGTGTCCTGGCCTGCCTCGAGCGCGGCGTAGCGCTCCTCGAGCTCGGCGGCGTGCGCAGTCACCTCCGACGTGATGGGATAGGGGTTGATGCCGGCATCGATGAGGGCCGTGCGACGGGCGCGCCGCGCGGTGCGCTCGTCGACGTGCCCGGCCCCTGTCTGCTCGGCATTCTGGCTCGACATGCTTCTTTGCTCCTTGCCTTGAGTCGCCTCCAGACGGGCACAGTGCGACGGGCGCCCATCCCCAGCTTGCTCGCACTGCACGCTCTGACGGTGAAAAGACCCTGCCCCACGAGACGAACGCGGGCACAGGGCTCAATGACCACCACGTGTCCGGTCGCACACGGCGACCGCCACAGACGCGCTAGATGCTGATGCTGACAATCGTGTACTCGCGCACCGTGCCGTTGGGCGTGCCAAACGACACGCGGTCGCCCACCACATGGCCGATCATGGCCGCGCCAGCAGGGCTCTCGTTGGAGATGAGGTGGTGGAGGGAGTCGGTCTGCGTGGTGCCCACGATCTTGAACGACACCCTGCGACCGCGCTCGTCCTCGATCTCGACCGTGCTGCCGATGGACACCGACATGGCGTCGGACGCGTTGGCGATGCGGGCGACCGCGAGGACCTGCTCGATGTCGTTGATGCGCGACTCGTTGCGCGACTGCTCCTCGCGGGCGGCGTCGTACTCGGCGTTCTCCGAGAGGTCGCCAAAGCCACGGGCCTCCTTCAGGCGCTCGACGATCTCGTCGCGACGGTCGCCCTTACGCTCGGCAAGCTCCTGCTCGAGCTCTTCGCGGCCCTCTCTGGTGAGGATGACTTCCTTCGTATCCATACTGCGCTTTCTGTAGGCGTGGACGTTCGGGGGCGGTGGGTGGCGGTGGCGAGCTTAGACGATCTCTTGGCCGCAGGTGCTGCAGAAGGTGGCGTCGGCCGCGTTCTTGGCACCGCACTTGGTGCAGAACCGAACGTCCTCCCCGTCGGCCTCGGCGACGTCCTCGATGGCAACGGCAGCCTTGGCGTCGACGGGGGCCTTGGCCTGCTCGTCGCCCTCCATGCCCTCGCGAACGTTCTTGACGGTCTGGCCAAGGCTCTTGCCCAGCCTAGGCAGATTCTTGGGTCCAAAGATGACCAGGGCGATGATCAGGATGACGATGAGCTCGGGTGCGCGAAGTCCCATGGCGACGTTCCTTTCGTGTGCGTACCAAACGCTGATGCCTTCGGACATGACATCACAGTTTAGGCATTATACCCACTTATCCCCTGCGTGCGGAAAGGCGTCGACGATGCGCACACCTAACGCGCACAGCCACGGACCACCACGCGCGGCCACGGACGGCGACGTTGCCGAGGCGACCGGCCAGGCACATAATGGACGCACTGCCCGCTCCACTGACAAGGAGAGCGACATGGCCGTTACCGAGATCAACGACGCCGAGCTGGACGCCTACCTCTCGATGCCCGACTGCCCCCAATGCGGCAGCGACGACGTCGAGTGCACCGACTCGTACTCCGATGGCCTCGGGGGCATCGTGCGGGTGTACTACTGCAGCAAGTGCGGGCACACCTGGACCGAGGCCGGGTAGGGGTCCGACCCTCCCCGCGCGCCAGGGCGAGGGGCCGGCCCGCACGCCAGGGCAGCGGGCCCGACCCGCACGCTCGCAGAGGTCATTCGTGGAAGTCGGGCCGGTAGCTCGTCACGGCAGCCCGGCCCACACGCTAGCAGAGGTCGCGGAAGTGGAAGCTCGCCTTGCCGGTGGCGTAGTCGCCCACGATCTGGCCCGATCCACGCAGCTTGTACTTGTATGTGACCAGACCGTCGAGGCCCACGGGACCGCGCGCATGCAGCTTGCTCGTGGAGATGCCCACCTCTGCGCCAAAGCCGTAGCGGAACCCGTCGGCAAAGCGCGTGGAGCAATTCTGGTACACGCCCGCAGAGTCGACCAGGCGCATGAAGCGATCGGCGGTCGCGACGTCCTCGGTCATGATCGCGTCGGTGTGATGCGATCCGTGGCGGTTGATGTGCCCGATGGCCTCATCTGCCCCATCGACCACCTTGATGGACACGATCAGCGACAGATACTCGGTGTCCCAGTCCGCCTCCGTCGCCGGCCTCACGTCGACGAGGGCGCAGGTCTCGGCGTCGCCGCGCACCTCGACGCCCTCCGCTTCGAGCGCCCTCACGGCAACGGGGAGGAACTCGGCGGCGATGGCACGATCCACCAGCAGGGTCTCGACGGCATTGCAGGCGGCCGTGTACTGGATCTTGGCATCGACGCACACGCGGACTGCCAGATCGACGTCGGCGGCGCCGTCCACGTAGATGTGGCAGATGCCGTCGGAGTGGCCCATCACCGGGATCTTGGTGTTGTCCATGATGTAGCGCACAAACTCATTGGAGCCGCGGGGAATGAGCAGGTCGACCAAGCCGTAGCAGCCGAGCAGCTCGCCGATCTCCTCGCGGGCCTCGGCCTGGAACAGGCATGTCTCGGGAAGGCCGGCTCCGACCGCCGCCCGGTAGATGACCTCGAAGATCGCCTTGTTGGTGTGTGCGGTCTCGCTGCCGCCCTTGAGGATGGCGCAGTTGCCACTCTTGAGGCAGAGGGTCGAGATCTGCACCAGCGCGTCGGGACGGGCCTCGAAGATCACGCCGATCACGCCGATGGGACAGCTCACGCGCTCGAGCACCAAGCCCTCGTCGAGCTCGCGGCGCAGGAGCGTGCGGCCGACGGGGTCGGGCAGGTCGACGAGGCCGTCGATGCCGGCGCACACGTCAGCGAGCTTGTGCTCGTCGAAGAGCAGGCGCCCGACAACCGCTGGAGCCACGCCGTTGCGCTCGGCCATCTCGAGGTCGCGCCTGTTTGCGGCAAAGATCTCGTCGGCATGGGCGCAGAGCGCCTCCTTGATGCAGGCCAGCGCGTCGTTTCGCTGCTCGACGGGCGTGGCGGCCATGACGGGACTCTCGAGCTTCATGCGCGCGGCGACGTGGCTGATCTGGCTCATGACGTTCCTCCCTACGGTTGGTTGCACCTCATCGTAGCGCAACGGAAGTTTCCCCCGAGGACTTGCCACAGGGATGCAACACCGCGATGGCGGACCGAGCCCGTGAGGAGGGTTGGGGGTACGTGCCGGAGAGGGGATGCCCGACCTGTGTGGGGCAGCGACCGGGTCTGGAAAGGAAAATGCGGAGTTGTGCGGGGCGGCGCTCGACCTCGGAAAGGAAATCCGGGAGTTGTGCGGCAGCGTCACGGGATTGGGATCGACGGGGAAAGGAAAATGCCGACCTGTGCGAGGTTTGGTCGGTTGGTGGAAAGGTTTTTCTCGACTTTTGACCTCTACCACCCCGCACAACTCCGCATTTTCCTTTCCGAGGGTAAGGCCCAACGCGCACAACTCCTCATTTTCCTTTCCGAGGGTAAGAACCAACGCGCACAACTCGGGCTTTTCCTTTCCGACACTCAACCCAACTTCGCACAACTCCCGGATTTCCTTTCCGAGGATGGGCGCCGCCCCGCACAAGTCGGGCTTTTCCTTTCCGGCGACGCTCTCACCTCGCGCGGCTTGGGCGTTCCCCTCTGCCACTCCACCCTCGGAACGCCGGCGCACAAGGGGGCGGGGCCCAGCCGCCCCATGCGCTGGGCCCCGCCCCCAGGGACACGTCCCGCCGCTACGCCTGCAGCGTCAGCCAGCCGACCTGTCGCTACGCCTGCAGCGTCAGCCAGTCGATGATGTCCGCCTCGACCTCGAACTTGAGGTCGTCGTAGTTGTGGATCTCGTGGCGATAGCCGCTGTAGAGCTTGGTGATCACGTCATGGCCGGTGTCCTGCAGCCAGTTCGCGCATGCGTACACGCCCTCCCCAAAGTTGCCCACCGGATCCTGGTCGCCGGCTATGAGCAGGATGGGCAGCTCGACGGGCACCTTCTCCGCCCAGGCAGTGCCTTCGATGCAGAGCATCATGTCGATGAAGTCGCGCAGGCTGATGTTGTGACAGGGATGCGTGAAGGCGTCGAAGGGGTCCTCGGCGTGGTCCCTCTGCACCCAGGGGTCGTGGCAGATCCACTCGTTGCCCAGCGTGACGCCCTCCTCGCAGCGGCTGAACATCCAGCCCATGAGCTCGCTCACCAGCGACGGGTCGGCATCGTGTGCGCCGCCGTCCGCGATGATCGCGTCCACCTTTTCCCTGACCTCGGCCGTGTTGAGGAAGATGCCCGTGGTCCCGCAGTAGATGACGCCGTCAAGCTCGTCGCCGTACGTCGCCGAGAAGTCGCGGGCGATCATGGAGCCCATGGAGTGGCCGAACATGAAGTACGGCAGGTCGGGATACTTCTCGCAGGCGGCGTCCTTGAAGAGCTTCTCGTCCTCCATCATGGTGTGCGGGCCGGCATCGCCCCAGTCTCCCCAGGTGTCGTTGGCGATGGCCGTGGCCCCGTGGCCCACGTGGTCGTCGGCGGCCACGATGTAGCCGGCGTCCATCAGCGCGACGATCAGGTGGAAGTAGCGGCGGGAGTGCTCGCCAAAGCCATGGATGAGCTGGACGATGCCCACGGGCTCGCAGGCAGGGACGTACACCCAACCGGTCACGTGGTCGCGGCCGTTAGAAGAGGGAAACGTGATTTCGTGCAGCATGCGATCTCCTCTCGCCCAGGTGTTCCGATGGCCCCATTATCCGGTGGCTGAGATGTCGTGCCGCCTGCCTGTCGGGCAGTGAGGGGAACCTGTCGACAAAGGGGCCGGAGGCAGGCCGGGGGCAGGCCGGGGGCACGTTCCCGCAGCGCGCGGCCGGGCGGCGCGCCTTTGCGGCATCGACCTTGCCACGCGCAGCACGTTCCCGCAGCGCGCGGCCGGGCGGGCCGCGCGCTGCGGGCCATCCCGGGCACGGGCAGGGCTCGACCGCCGCTCTCGGGCCTATCGGCCAACCCGGGCCAAGCTGGCACCGATGGCCGAGAGCGGCATCGCCAGCGGGTGCGCAGGCCGATGGCTGTGTCACACTTTGCGTATGTATGGCCGATTCGTACGAGGGGATGCCCATTATGACCAGCACGATTGTTCGCTATGCCGGATTCAAGGACTTCCTGGACCACATGGCCGAGGAGCGTCCAGACGCCATCGCGTTCCTGCACGGCGCACACGATCGCTACAGCCGCGTCACGTGGGCTGAGTTTGCACGCGACGTCAGCGCGCGCGCCGAGCAGCTCAAGGAGACGGGCAAGACCTGCCTCGCCATCCTGTCGGACGGCAGCTACGCCTGCGTCACCGAGATCTTCGCCGCCAACACGGCCGGCCTGCAGATCGCCATGCTCGACATCGCCGTCCCCGATCGGATGCTCGCACAGCTGCTGCCCTACGTCGACGCCGATGCCCTGTGGTGCGCCAACGAGCGCCGTGCCCAGGAGCTCTCCTCGTTCTTGGCCGGCCCTGCCACGGACGGGGCGGGCAGGATCCTCTTCTTCACCAGCGGCACCACCGCCCGCTCCAAGGCGGTCACCCTCACCGATGCCAGCCTCATGGCCAGCGCCTTTGGCGGCAGCGGCACCTTCCCCCTGAAGGCCGGCGACGTCCTGCTGTGCGTGCTGCCCCTCGCCCACGTCTTTGGCTTCGTGTGCGGCCTGCTGTGGCCGTTCCTCTGCGGGGCCACCGTCGCCCTCGGGCGGGGAGGCCGTCACGTCTTCGACGATTGGACCTACTTCCATCCCACGGCCACCTCGGTCGTGCCCATCCTGCTCGAGCACCTCATGCGTCGCAACCTGGTCAACCCCGAGCTCGAGGCCATCCTGGTGGGCGCGGGAGACTGCCCCAAGGAGCGCTTGGACGAGGTCAAGGAGCGGGGCATCCGCCTGGCCTTTGGCTATGGCCTCACCGAGACCAGCTCTGGCGTCGCCATCAGCACCGGCGGGGACGACCCGTACGCCCTCGAGGTCTGCCCGGGCAGCACCATCACCATCGCCGACGACGGCGAGGTGCTCATCCAGACCCCCGACGCCATGATGCAGGGCTACTACAAGCTGCCCGCCGACACCGACGAGGTCCTCGTCGACGGCGTGCTGCACACGGGCGACCTCGGCAGCTTCGACGAGAACGGCTGCCTGCACATCAAGGGTCGCAAGAAGGAGATGCTCGTGCTTCCCGGTGGCACCAAGATCTTCCTGCCCGAGTACGAGCGCCAGATCTCCGAGGAGCTTGGCATCAGCGACATGGCCGTGGTCCTGCGCCGTGGCATGCCGGTCCTGGTGCTCGACGACCTCAAGAACGAGACGCGCGACGCCGTCATGAGCCGCCTGAGGGACGTCATGGCGACGTGGCAGAACGACCAGCGCCTGGCCGACGTCATCGAGCTGGGTCACGAGCTCCCGCGCACCGCCACCGGCAAGGTGCAGCGCTGGCTGCTCGAGGCCGAGATGGGGCAGCGCTTCAAGAGCCTGCGTCGTCGCGGCAGGAAGGATGGCGGGGAGCCGCAGGCCGCCGAGGTGACGCCGCAGGCCGAGGTGCCCGCCGAGGAGCCGCAGGCCGAGGCTCCAGCACCTGCCGGGGTGACGCCGCAGGCCGAGGCTCCAGCACCTGCCGAGCAGGCCGTCGAGGCGATGGCCGACACTGACGAGTCCCCCACTGCCAAGGATGCCGAGGAGTAGGGGCAGGGAGCTGCGGCGCGGCGACATCGGCGCACAAGGGCGCCCCGCGCGGAGGAGGGTCCGCGCGGGGCAAGGGAAAAGGGAAGGTAGGGATCGCGATAGGCTACGGGGTGGGCACCGCACCCTGCCTGTGATCCTCGCGTGATGCCTCCATCACGTCGAGCATGGCACCCACGTTGCGACGTCCGTTTGAGATGCCCGTCCGCAGGACGAGCACGCAGATCAGCGAGAGCACGCCCAGCACGACACCACCTGTGCCGGCCACCATGCCCCCACCTCCGGCGAAGCCCCAGTAGCCAAGCAGCGCGGCGAGGGCGAGGGCGGAGTAGGCGAGACGCAGCCACAGCTGCAGTCGCTGGATCGCCAGCGTCTGGGCACGGGCCTCGGCCACCAGCGGATCATCCGTCTGTGACCAGGCACGGCGGTAGAGGGAGGGTTCCCCCTTCCTGCCGCGCAACGCCTCGAGAAGTCCCATCCTGCCCACTCCGCTCGCCACCAATCGCTAGTAGGACAGGCCTGGGTCGAAGAAGCCCACAAGCACGCCCACGAGGGCGACCACCACGAGCAGGCCCATCACGACGGTCGGTGACATCTTGCGCTTGGTCATGAGGTACCAGCACAGCCACACGAAGAAGAAGTTGAGGGCCTTGGGATAGATCGAGTCGAGGGTGTCCTGCAGCACCAGGCCGCTGTCGGCGGAGAACTGGAAGCTGAGGGCCGTGGTGATGTTGATCCACGTGGCCGCGACGGCGCCGATGACCATGGTGCCGACCATGACGATGGAGTCGCGAAGTGCCGCGGACTGCGGGCCGACCAAGGCCTCGACGGCGGAGCCGCCCAGCTCGTAGCCCTGGTCGAAGGCGAACTTCATGCCAAAGTACATGGCCAGGTTCCACGCGATGATGTAGAACAGCGGGCCGAGGATGCTGCCGCCGTTGGACAGGCCCAGGGCAACGCCTAGGAGGATGGGGATGAACGTGCCAACGATGATGGAGTCGCCGAGACCGGCGAGCGGGCCCATCAGGCCGGCGCGGATGCCGTTGATGGTGTCGTCGTCGAGCGGCTCGCCGTTGGCGCGCGCCTCCTCAAGGCCGACGGTGAGACCTACGACCATGGTGCCGATCTGGGGCTCGGTGTTGAAGAACGTGCGATAGGTTGACAGGGCCTTGACCTTTGCGTCGTCGTTGTCGTAGAGCTCGTCCACCACGGGGAGCATGGCGGCGAGGTAGCCAAAGGTCTGCATGTGCTCCTGCGAGAAGCAGGTCAGGTTGCCGTAGATCCAGCGAAGGAACGCGCTCTGGCGCGCGGCGGTGGAAACCTTCTTGAGGTCAGCCATTAGATGTCCTCCTCTTCCTCATCGTCAAGTGCGGCGCCAGCGGCGGCAATGGCGGGACGACCGAGCTTGATCTGCTCGACCTTGAAGTTGATCAGCGCGAAGAACACGGCGATGAGCGCGGACGCGATGAGGTTGCAGCCCATGACCGCGGCCAGGGTGAAGCCAAAGCCAAAGGTGACCCAGTCGAGCGACTTCTGCACGACCTGCTTGCACAGGATGGCGACACCGACGGCAGGAAGCAGCGAGCCCACCGTGAACAGCGTCTTCATGGCAACGCCGTCCATGGGCAGATACTCCTTCATCATGCCGACCATCGACTCGCCGGCGAGGCAGATGACGACGGTGGGGATGAAGGAGAACGCAATGTGGCTGATCCAGGGCAGGACGAAGTCGACCAGGGGGACGGTCTTCTTGATGGCTGCCCAGTTGCCACCGTCCATGGCCTTCCAGCCGATGCCCTGCCACACGAGGTTCATGGTCGCGGTGCCATAGAACAGGACCGTGCCGAGCGTGCCGACGGCGGCGCCGAGCGAGCGGGCGAGACCGGCGGCGACCTCGGAGTTGGGGTCGAGGCCCTGGGCGCGGATGGCGAGGATGGCCAGCGGGATGCCGATGTAGGTGACAGCGCGCACGTCGGCCGAAACGGTTCCGCCAGGGGTGACCAGCGCGATGTAGACGAGCTGGATGGCAGCGCCCACGATGATGCCGGTCTGGATGTCACCCAGGATGAGACCGACGACCAGGCCGCCGACCAGCGGGCGTCCGAGCGTGTAGTTGCCGATGGTGGTGCCGCCCATGCCTGGGAGCGATGCCAGGCAGGCGAACAGGCCAAGCAGGATGGCCTGAATCATAGAGATGCCCATAAAAACTTCTCCTCCTTCTTGCTACTTGACGTCAAACTGTCCGCGGAACTTGGGCCACTCGCCGATCGACGCCTCCTTTATGAGGGCGAACTCGACGGTGTAGCCAGCCTTGGTCATGTCCTCGAAGGCCTGGGCCTCCTCGGCCGTGATCGACTGGTTGTTGCCAAGCTTCACGGTGCCGGGACGGTCGTTGCAGGGGCCGACGATGACGCGCTTGACATCAGACGGCTTGAAGCCAAAGTTGACGAGGATCTCCCTCATGTCCAGCGGGTTCTTGGTGATGAGGAAGTAGCGGGTCTTGCTCGAGAGCACCTTGTCGGCGCTCTCCTTGAAATGCGCCATCGTCCAGACGAAGATCTTCTTGTCGGGAGCGGCGCCCTTGTAGGCGGCCTTCAGGACCGGGTTGCTGGCGGCGACGTCGTTGACGGCAATGATGCCGTCGCAGGGATACTCGAGGCTCCAGCGGGTGACCGTCTGTCCGTGGATCATGCGGTCATCGATGCGTACGAACGAAATCATGTGACCTCCTGTTTCTGCGTAACTCGTTTCCTACAGGTCCTCTTCGTCCTCGTCATCGAGCATGAGCTCGACCTGACGTGCCCCCTCCCTCGCCTCGTTGGTGACGTTCTCGACAAGGGCGGAGTCATCGAGGTCGTCCTCGATGGCCATGAGGGCACTGATCGCCATGGGGAGGCTGAGACCGCCAAAGGCGATGGTGTTGGGCAGGAGGCCCACCTCGGTGAGGGCGTTGAGGGTGTTGGTGAGGGGGGAGCCGCCCACGATGTCACCAAGGACGATCACGGAGTCATCGGCAGCGATGGGGACGATCACCTCGCGGAGGGCCGCGACGAAGGCATCGGCGGAGACGCCGTCCTCCATGGAGCAGCTGAGCACGTTGTCACGATCTCCCAGCAGCATGCGGATGACGCTGTGCACGCCGGGGGCCATCGTGCCGTGACTGACCAGAAGCAGATAACGCATGTGGTGGTCTCCCTTCTCGTCTGCGACCGCTTTCCCGTGAGTCAAAAACGGTCAACAAGCGTCTTTTGTATGCCAAAATCAGGCTATCTACCTGCAGTCTTTCCGATTCTGCCATACACTGAATCAAACTATGTTGAAAGTATGAAGTCAGTTACAGTTTTGAGATACCAGCAGTGTAACCAGTTTTTTCTGATTTGTGAGAACATGCGCATGGGTGGGATGCGCAGGGTCTCGCATGCGATGCGAGCGCGGCACCCGTACGCACGAGCCGGAACAAGGGCCAACAGCGACAAGAGACAAGGAGGGGCTCATGGACACCGATGACTTCGAGCAGACCATGCCGACCCTTCTCACCGAGCAGGAGATCATAGACGCCATCAGCTACATCAACGCGGCCAGCATCGACGAGGGGATGTCGCAGATCGTCACCTACTCGAAGAACATGCAGTTCATGGCCGTGAACACCGACATCTCGGCACGCGAGATCACCGAGCAGTACGAGGGCTTTGCCTCCTACATCGCCTTGGGCGACACCGAGGGGCTGCTGGGCTTCATGCGCACCGACATGCCCCTCATGGAGCCCAAGACCTCCGACGACCCGCTCCTGCAGGGTCGCTCTGCCGTCGCCTTCCTGGCAAGCACCTGCGTCGAGGCCGCGCGCAGGGGCGGCCTGCCGGTGATGCGCTCGTTTGCCATCACGCAGCACTACATGGGGTTTGCCAACGAGACCAGCAACGAGGAGGTGGCGCACTACCTCGTGCTGCCCATGATGCTCGAGCTCACCAAGGCCGTGCGCGAGGAGGGGCAGGCGCGCACGCACCCCCTCTCCCACCAGGCCATGGACTACGTGCGCAGCCACCTCACCCATCAGCTCGACGGCGAGTCGGTTGCCCGCAAGCTGGGCGTGAGTCGCAAGACCCTCTGCACGCGCTTCAAGAACGAGACGGGCGAGACCTTCGCCGCCTACGTGCGCAGGCTTCGGGTGGAGCGCGCGAGGCGCCTCCTCGACACCACCGACTACGACGTCGCACAGATAGCCTATCGCACGGGCTTCTCGTCGCAGAGCCACCTGCAGACCGCCTTCAAGGGCGCGACGGGCCTCACCCCGCGCGAGTGGCGCATGCGCGAGATCAAGGAGATCTGACACGGGCGGCGCGATGCCGCGGGTGGCGCAGGCGGAGCGGTGGGCCAGGCGGAGCAGGCGGCGCAGGCGGCACAGGTGGCGCGGTGGGCCAGGCTCATCTCCACCCAAAACTGACCACAACCTTTCTCTAGGGCCTTCACAATTCAAACGGGCCTGATGAAATCTATCTCAAGTGCCCATTTTAGAAAGGTTGTGGTCAGTCTCACCTTCCACCTCATTCGGAGAAGCGCCAACTGGGACGACCCCTCGGACAAGCTCATCTCAAGAGGAGCGCATGCAGCCGTTCCCTGCGCAGCCTCCCCACCGCATCGATCTCCGGCAGCTCGACCTCAAGCACCGTCGCAATCTGGCGAGCGAGCAGGTCGAGCTCTCCGAGCGAGCGCATCGTCTCGTCCGTCGCACGCAGCACCACATATTGCTGCGCGGCTAGGGCGTTTGCCCGCGCAGCATCGTCAGCAAGCTTCCTTCCGCCCATGGCCACATGGAACTCAAAGCTCTCGTATTCCAGAACCAGACGAGCAGACGGCCAGTACAGATCTGGATACACCTCGTCACACCCTGCGTGAACGACCTTGGGATCCTTCACACCAAGCGCCACGTTGAGTCGCGGCCGCGGGAGACCAAAGCCGCCCACCTGCGGGGGAAGCGTCAGCATGAGCGCCAAGGCGGTCTCCATGGGAGACGCCGACATGTCGTAGGCAAAACCGAGGGCCTGATGCACACGGTTCAGCCCATAGAGGCCAGGGAGCTCGTCGAGCATCTCACGCACATCCGAGCGATCCATCAGAGGCTGCATGCCGTACTGAGTTGACGCGCCTCCCGTGCCAAGGCGGTAGGTCCCGAGAAGCTCGCATATCACCTTGGTCAGCTCGACGAGCCTGACCGTCAGGTCCCACGTGATGGGATTGTCGAACAGTGGCCGCTCATTGATGCCGGCCCGATCGAGAACGTCACGCTCCGCACGCAGCTGATGCCCGAACTCATCTGCCAGAGGCATCACCTTGTGGTGATATCCCGCCATCTGCATCACAACGAAGCTCGGCTTGCTCACCAACACGTTATCTGACAGGTGGAGCATTGCCTGCCTGGGTATGGGCCACTTCCACACGTGAAAGCGTGCGCTCTTCCCCCTGCTTCGCATGTTCTCGTGCGGCACGAGCAGGTCGACCGGACGCTCCCGGATGCCCCAGGCCATCAGGTCGGACGGAGGACAGGTCTCCCGAAACATGCGCTGGTTGCGCACGCACTCGCCAAAAACCGGCAGCAGGCGCGGCTTCCTTGGCCACGTGGGCCTCTCGCCCTCCAACACCCGAAGCGCCTCGAGGGCCGACCAATGACTTATGAATGCGTATGCCACACGGCCCTCCAACATCCGACGCCACCCGTCACCGCACACACGACCAGCCCTCGCTCGTGTATGTGATGTCACTCACATGATAGACTGACCACAACCTTTCTAAAATGGGCACTTGAAATAAATTTCATCAGGCATGTTTGAATTGTGAAGGCCCTAGAGAAAGGTTGTGGTCAGTCTCACCGAAGCCGAGAACCCATGGCACAGGCTGCGGGTGGCACGGGCCACGGGTAGCATAGGCCGTATATAGCACGGGCTGCACGTGGCACAGGCTGCGTATGGCACAGGCCACGGGTGGCATAGGCTGTATGTGGCACGGGCAGCACATGGCACGGGCCGCATGAGAGACGATCCTGGGAGTCCCCATGAACATCCAGATCTTTGGCACCAAGAAGAGCAGCGACGCACGCAAGGCAGAGCGCTGGTTCAAGGAGCGCCGCATCAGGTTCCAGTACGTCAACCTGCAGGAGAAGGAGATCTCCAAGGGCGAGCTGCGCTCCGTGGCACAGGCAGTGGGCGGAACGGGCGCGCTCATCGACGAGAGGGCCAAGGATAGCTATGCCGTGGCGCTGCTGCGACACACGCCCGAGGGCATGCTGCTCGACAAGCTGCTCGAGAACCAGCAGGTGTTGCGGCTGCCCATCGTGCGCAACGGGCGCCAGGCCACCGTTGGGTATGCGCCCGACGTCTGGAAGACCTGGACATAGGGGTCGTACGGCCGCCCGCGCCCCCGGCAGCCGCCGACCAACCGCCACCCCTTGCCTATGGGGCTAGGCGCAATGCCGGTAGAAGAAGACGGCGATCTGCGTGCGGTTCCTGAGGCCAAGCTTGGCCAGGATCGATGAGATGTGGTTGCGCACGGTCCCCTCGCCCATGAAGAGTCGCCCTGCTACCTGGGCGTTGTCGAGCCCGTCCGCCACAGCCCGGACGACCTCGCGCTCGCGATCGGTGAGACAGGCGAGGGCAGACTCGTCCGGCACGTGCGCGGCGGTGGCCCCCATGCCGATGGCCGCCGCGCGCTCGAGCACCTCCCCCTCGAGCACGCGCTGCCCCGCCATCACGGAGCGCAGCGCCGGCGCGATGCCGCCGACGTCCTGCTTGATGAGGTAGCCGCAGACGCCCAGCCTGAGGGCGCGCACGATGTACTCGTCATCCGAGAAGGTCGTGAGCAGGACGATGCGTGCCTCCGGAAAGCGCGAGAGGATCCGCTCGGCGGCGGAGAGTCCGTCGCCCATGGGCATCCGGATGTCCATGAGCAGTATGTCGGGAAGGCAGGACTCGAAGAGCCTCACCGCGTCATCCCCACTGGCGCCGGTTCCCATGACCTCGATGTCGGATTGTGCCGAGAGAATCGTGGAGAGCGAGCGCACCACGATCGCATCGTCGTCTATGACAATGACCCTCATTCCCCACCCCTTGGAATCGATGCGAACACGGTGAACCCCCCGTCGACGCCAAATCGCACGGTCCCACCGAGGGCGGTCACACGCTCACGCATGGAGCGCAGGCCCATGCCGCGCCCGTCGAGCTCGGTGCCCGACGTCGGCATGCGCCCGTCATTCACCACGCGCAGCTGCCACAGGCCGGGATACTCGGTGAGGTACACGGAGATGACCTTCGCTCTCGCATGCCTGACCGCATTGGTGAGCGCCTCGCGCATCACGGCGACCATGCAGCGCGCGACCTCGGCGGGAACGGCAGACTCGACCATATGGAAGACGCGGACCTCGGCCTCGGTGCAGCCTGTGGCAAGGCGGTGCATCTCGACGGAGAGGTCGACACCCTCGTCCTCGAGGGCATGCACGCTCCTGCGCATGGAGTCGAGCGCCTCGCCGAGACCGGATGAGAGCTCGTCGAGCTCGTCCACCACCCCGTCATCGCCGGTGTGGACGACCTTGAGCGCCTCCACCTGGAGCACGAGGCGCGTGAGGAGGTGTCCCACGCCGTCATGGATCTCCCGTGCGATGCGCGTGCGCTCGGAGAGTGTGGCGGCATGCGCCTCGATCGCGCGCGCGTCCTCCAGCTCCTGATTCTTCTCGCGGAGGGACAGCAGCTTGTCGGAGAGGTCGTCCTCCAAGGCGCGCAGGCGGCGCTCGGCGGAGAGCACGCGCGCGGTGCGCAGCGAGAGGAGCGCCGAGCCCGTGGTCACCACCGCGAGCAGAGCGGTCGGGGCCCTGCCCAGAACCGAGGACGCCACGACGAGGATGGAGGCGGCCAGGAGCGCGGACAAGGCGCGGGGGAGGTCTGCCCGCACGAGGTCATAGCTCAGGAGCGGGAGCATGAAGGCACCCTCGGGCAGCAGGCAGGCGGCCACTCCCGCCGAGACCAGCAACCCGACGGCAACGCGTGGCGCGTGCGGACGGACAAGGTCAAAGCCCGAGGACACGACGACGCCCAGGAGCAAGGCGACCACGGACGCCGCCGTGACCTCGCCCAGCACGAGGGCAAGCGCAAGGCAGGCCGCGACCACGACACCCTTGTCGGCAATTCTCTCCATGGTCGCAATTGTACGGCAGCGGACCATGACATTTGTCATGCGAGATGACGCCAAGGAGGTGACACCGCTCACTTCCGCCCGAGGGAGCGGTGTCGGACACTTGGTCCCACGTTCGGAAAGGAGCATCGCCATGCACGAGGCAGACGCAATCGTCCGCATAGACAACCTGGTCAAGCGCTACGGCAGCATGACCGCCGTCGATCACCTGTCCCTCGAGATAGCGCCCGGTGAGGTCTTTGGGCTCCTCGGGCCCAACGGCTCGGGAAAGACCACGATCATCAACTGCATCCTCCAGCTGCTGAGGTACGACCACGGCGAGATAGACCTCTTTGGCCAGCCCATGTCGCCCACCTCCTACGAGCTCAAGCGGCGCGTGGGCGTGGTGCCCCAGGAGGTGGCCGTCTTCGACGAGCTCACGGTGCGCGAGAACATCGACAGCTTCTGCGCCCTCTACGTGAGCGACCGCAGGTCCCGCCGCACGCTGGTGGACGAGGCCATCGAGTTCGTGGGTCTGCGAAAGATCGAGCGCTTCTTCCCCAAGAGGCTCTCCGGCGGCCTGCTGCGACGTCTGAACATCGCCTGCGGCATCGCCCACAAGCCCGAGCTCATCATCCTCGACGAGCCCACCGTGGCCGTGGACCCGCAGAGCCGAAACGCCATCCTCGACGGCATCCTTCGCCTCAACCATGAGGGCGCGACCGTCATCTACACCTCCCATTACATGGAGGAGGTCGAGCGGCTCTGCAGCCGCATCATGATCATGGACCGGGGCCGCGAGGTGGCCTGTGGCACATCCGACGAGCTCAAAGGGCTGATCGGCACGGGAGAGAGGATCTCGGTGGAGCTCCCGCAGACGGATGCGGCCCTCGTCGAGAGGGTCGCGGCACTCCCCCACGTACGGGCAGCCGAGCTCGAGGGCAGCGTCCTGCATGTGGACTGCACCGCCGGCGCGCACAACCTCGCGGACATCCTGACCGTGGTGGGCGAGACGGGCCTCGGCTACGGTCGCGTGCTCTCGGAGCCGCCGACCCTGAATGACGTGTTCCTCGAGATCACGGGGCGCGAGCTCCGCGATGAGGCGTAGGTGGTTGCCATGCTCTCCAGCATCAGGACCTGTGTGCTCTCGCTCGTGCGCGACAGGGCCCTCCTCGTGTGGACGCTCCTGTTCCCCATCATCATGAGCAGCATCTTCATGGCGATGTTCTCCACCCTCGACGAGTCCTATGCGCCCGTGACCTGCAACCTCGGCGTGATCGAGGATGCCAACTACGACGCCGCCCAAGGGCTCGACGCGACACTCGATGCCATCAGCGGCTCCTCGGCACAGGAGCGGCTGGCAAGGACCGTCCCCCTCGACTCCGAGGAGGACGCCATTGCCGCAGCCAACGCGGGCGACATCGATGCCTACCTCACCGTGGACGCGGCAGGCACGCCACAGCTCCATGTTGCCGCACGCATGAACGGCCGGCTCTCGCCAGAGATCATGCGAGCCGTTCTCGACTCGTACCTGCACACCCGCGAAGCCGTCGTGACGGTCGCCGCCGAGAGGCCCACCTTGCTCGAGGATGGCAGCGCGCTGGCCGCCTTCCGGTCGGACGCCGTCCAGACCGTGCGGCTCCAGGCCACCAAGTCGGCGCCCGACCCGAGCGCACGCTACTACTTCTCGCTCCTCGCGATGACCGCCGGCATGGGCTCGATGCTCGTGGGGTACGCCATCAGGAACGCACAGCCCAAGGGCTCGGCCGTCGGGGCTCGGCGCTCGCTCGCCGGCGTGCCGCGCTGGCGCGTCCTGCTGGGCACCATCCTAGGCGCATGGGCCTGCCAGTTCGTCTGCATGCTCGTCGCGCTGACGTTCATGTGGGTGGTCGTGGGCGTGGGCTTTGGGGGCAGTCCGGCGCTCGTGGTGGTGGCCACGCTCGTCTCCTCCCTCATGTCCTGCGCCGCGGGGTCGTTCTTTGGGGGTGGCACCAGCGTCGAGCCGGGCATGGTGTCGGGAGCCACCTGCCTGCTCTCGCTCTTCACGGGCCTCTATGGCACGGCCTCGCAGCGCCTGGCGGACGGCATCGAGGCCACGCTGCCGGCGCTCGCCCACGCCAACCCGCTCTGGCAGATGAGCAACTGCTTCTACGCCCTGCTCTACTACGACACGCTGGAGCCGTTTGTCACCAGCTGCCTGACCCTCCTTGCCATGGCGGCCATCTTCTTCTCCCTGGCGGCACTTCGCATGAGGAGGCTCTCCCATGACCAGCTTTAGGACCCACCTCAGGATCCTCTGGGGTCACAGGATCTACCTGATCATCTACCTCGTGCTCCTCTCCTGCATGGGGGTCCTGATAGGCCTCACCTACGGTGGGAGCCCCGACACGACCGTCTACGAGCAGGACCCCGCTCGCGTTGCCGTCATCGACCGCGACGGGTCCGAGCTCTCGCGTTCCCTGGGCGAGCACGTGCTCGCGGACAGGGACGTGCAGCTGGTCGCGGACGAGAGGCGCGCCATCCAGGATGCCGTCGCCCGGGACACCTGCGCCTACATCCTCGTGATTCCCGAGGGCTGGGGGGAGGCCCTCATGGAGGCTGCCTCACAGGGCGAGGAGGCTCCCAGGCTCGAGACCTACGTCTCGTACCAGTCGGGCACGGGAACCCTCGTGGACGTCGCCACGACCAGCTACGCCAGCAGCCTCTACGGCTTTGCGACGACCCTCGGGGGCAACCAGGCAGACGTCGCCGCCCGTGCCCATGACGCCTTCCTGGACACCACCAGGATGAGCATGGTCCCACAGGCATCGCGGCCCTTGCCTGGCTCGTTCGACATCACCTGCAAGTTCTCGACCTACCCCATCTTTGCGGTGACCACCGTCTGCATAGCCATTCTCATGTCCAAGGTCAACGCGCGCCCTGTGCGAGACCGTAGGCTCTCCTCCCCCACCACGGGGCGAAGGCGGAGCTGGGGACTTCTCGCCACCTGCCTGATCATTGGCCTCGTGAGCTGGGCGTGGATCTTCGGGCTGAACGTGACCCTCTTCGCACGCGATGCGCTCGCGAGCTCGGGAGTCCAGCTGGCGCTCGTCGGGGCGGCGCTGCTCGCCTACGCGCTAGCCGCCGTGGCGGTCGGCTTCCTTCTGGGCCAGCTTGGCGTGGGCGAGAACGCAGCGAACGCCGCAGCGAACATCCTTTCCATGCTGATGTCGTTTCTGGGCGGGGCATGGACGGGCCTTGACCTCCTGCCTCCCTCGATCCTGACCGTGGCGCACTTCACGCCAGCGTACTGGTGCACGCTCACGCTCGAGCAGGCCATCAGCCTGGAGAGCACGGACATGGGGCGGGTGGCCCCGCTTCTGGGAAACATTGGCATCGAGCTGCTCTTTGGAGTTGCCATCGCCCTCGTGGCGCTCGCCCTGGGACGAAGCCGCGCCCGCGCGGAGCTGTAAGCCAGAACAGGCAGCACGCCGGGCAGCACGCCCAGCACGAAGGGGACACTGATAATTGACTTTGC
>DBRN01000006.1 GCA_002305995.1 Atopobiaceae bacterium UBA1367 | reverse complement strand
GCAAAGTCAATTATCAGTGTCCCCGCCCCGTCGCAATTGTGACAGGGGGGCAGGACACGAAGGCGGCGCCCTTGACTCATCTTTAGGGGCAGGTGGAAGTTTGTCTGTACTTTTTCGAGCATGCTTTTCCGATCCCCACCTACAAACCGATTAGTCGGCACTTTTTGACCCCCTACAACCACGTTGTCGCACCGAAGGGTCGCAAACATACAGACAAACGCAAACGTACTCACAAAAGCAAGCGAACGGGCACAGACAAATCGATTTGGAGCCGTGGGAGACAATCTTGAGCCGTGTGAGAAAGGATATCGTGCGCAACCTGTCCGACGCCCCACACGGGCACGCGCAGGAGGGGTACACTAGGCGCAGCCCACAACACACAGCTCAAAACGCAGGAAGGGCCATGCCAGACTCTCGTCCCCTCACATACGGCCAGGCAGGGCCTGCCGGGTCGCAGCCGTACGCAGACGTCCTGCTCAGCCGCTACCGCATCATGAACGCATGTGGCACTGGTGGCTTCGGCACCGTCCTCACCTGCTGGGACACGCGGCTCCAAAGGCGCGTGGCAATCAAGCGGCTTCCCCTTGCGGGCACCGGGGCATCCTCGACCCTCACCGAGGCCCTTGCCGAGGCGCGCACGTCAAGCATGCTCTCCCATCCCAACATAGTCACCGTCCATGACTTTGAGGTCGAGGGGGCCTACGCCTACCTCGTCATGGAGTACGTCGACGGGCTCACCCTCGCCGAGCTGCTCTCCCGCGTGGAGGGTGGCGTCCTCACCCACGACGAGACGGCATGCGTCACGCAATCCGTGGCGGCAGCGCTGGAGTATGCCCACGAGAATGGCGTGCTCCACATGGACATCAAGCCCACCAACATCATGATCGACCGCTCGGGCATGGTGAAGCTCTGCGACTTCGGCATGGCGACCCTCGCGTCCGCGGCCGGGTACGGCGGGGCGCGTGGCGGGACCGTTGGCTACATGCCCCCCGAGCAGGTCGAGGGACAGCTGGTGGATGAGCGCACCGACGTCTTCTCCCTTGCTGTCGTCGTGTGGCAGGCCCTGTTGGGCTCGAGTCCCTTTGCCGCGCCCACGGCAGACCAGTCGCTGGCGCTCATGCGCAAGGGCCCGAGAAATCCCGCAAAGATCGACCCGTCGCTTGCCGGCATGGCGGAGGAGGCGTTGCTCGGGGCGCTCGCACCGGCCCCGTCGGCACGCATCCCCTCGGTGGAGACGCTCGCGAGCGAGCTCGTGTTCGCTTTGGGAGATCCCGCCCGTGGGGCGGCGTCGCTCCGTGGGCTCCTCTCGCAGGCTCCCGAAGACGCTGCCAGCGATCCCGAGGACTGGGAGGGGGAGCGACTGCCGCTTGCCATCAGCCACCCCTGGCTCCCGGGGGCCTTTGCGCGGCTGGTCGCTGCGATGACCACGCTGTATCCGGCATGGTTCATAGTGCCTTCGCTGCTAGATGTCGCACCCGCCGCCTCGGCGGCCGTCGCGCTCGCCTGCGCGGCTGCGGCGGCCCTCTGGCCGCCCCTTGGGTCGGCACTGGTGGGAGCGGGGTTCTGCGCGACGGTGCTGCTTCACGCGACGAGCGCTGCGCCCCTGCTGCTTGCCATCGTGCTGGCCATCGCGTTCGCCTTGTGGTGGGCGACCTGCGCCACCACAAGCCATCTCGCGACGCCGGCGCTCCTCCTGCCGTCATCCCTGCGCTCGCCCATTGCGGGAACGCTCGTCGCCGGCACCGCCCTCACGCCCGCGCGGGCCGCCCTCACCGCCTGCGTCTCATGGTTTGCCGGCAAGCTCTGGCCCGTTGCGCTCGACGCCGGGTTTGCGCTCGACGGACTCGTCGACTCGCTGCTCGTGCCGATGGCGCAGCCGTCGCAGTCGCTCGCCCTGCTTGGGTGCGGCGCATCGGCGGCCCTCTGTGCGGTCATCACGCGATGGGGAACGTCGAGCGCCCATGCGGTCGCCGGTCAGGCGTTTGGCTGCACCCTCTTGGTGAGTTCCCAGCTTCTCGCCGCACGGATGGAGAATGGGGGCATATGGGTGGACCCGTCATGGGACAATACTGGTATTGCGGTACTCTTGGGGGTGCTCGTGTGCACGGCATGCGTCCTGCATGGTCCACGTGACGAGGATCGGGAGAGCGAGGATTGACATGAACATGTTCAAGGCGTTTGAGAGCCGCGTGGCCGAGGCCTTCGGGTCCTCTCAGCAGGGCTACGCCGCACCCTTCTCCTTCAGGAAGCTCGCCAAGCGTGCTGCGAGGGAGATGGAGTCCGAGACCTACGTCATCGACGGCGTGGACACTGCTCCCGCACTCTTCACCATCCTTGTCGCATCCGATGACGATGCCGCAATGAAGGGCCTGTACGGGCAGCTCACCGAGGAGATCTCGTCGTTTGTCGAGGCGGAGGCCGCGCGCAAGGGGTACGTGTTCGTCGGCAAGCCGGTCTCCCGCTTCATGGTCGACCCCTCTCTCAAGCACGGGCGCTTTGCCGTCTTCGCAAACAACGTGGACGCCCTCACCCTCGAGAAGCTGCGCGAGGAGGAGAAGGCGTTCCTTGCCGGCTTTGGCGCCTTCGGCGGCGCCGCGTCATCCGAGCACATGGATTCCGAGGCCCCTGTGGCACATGCCGCACCGGCAGGAATCGAAGGGGTGCCCGTCGTCGAGCACGCCGTCAGCGATGACAGCTCGGCTGGCCTGGGCGTGCTGCCCGCCGACTTCGTCGATGAGTCGCTTAGCCAGGCCAACGCGCCGGAGCCCGTGGTCAGCGAGTCGCGCTCGCTGGCCGAGTCCCTTCCCGAGGTGGTTGACGTCGACGTCAACCCCATCGTGACCCCGGTGCCCGAGGTCGTCGGGCCACAGGTCGCCCAGGTGCACGAGGCCTCCGGAGCCCCCGCCCCGATCGCGATCCCCGCCACCGTCAGGCGTGAGACGCCCAGCACGCAGGACTCCACCGTCACCGCTGCGCCGGCACCTGTGGTCGAGAACGAGCCGGTCAGCTGCCTGCTCATCGATCGCCAGAGCGGGCGCACCTATGTGGGCATGGCCCCCAAGACCACCATCGGCCGCGAGCGCACCCCCAGCGGCATCGTGCTGCACGACCCCAACGTCTCCCGTCGCCACGCCGACCTCGTCTACGACGGTCGCAGCTGGCGGATCCACGACCTCAACTCCACCAACGGCACGCTCGTCAACGACGTGGACATCGACGCATGCGTCCTGCGCGACGGCGACCTCATCACGGTGGGCTTGCTGAACCTCGAGTTCAGGGAGTCATGAGATGATCGACCTCGTCCTGTTCGCGGGCCGCATCCTACTCGTCGCACTCCTGTACCTCTTCCTCTACTCCACGATGAAGACGGGGATCGGGCTGGTCCGCGGGCAGCGTCGTGACACCGCCATCTGGTCGATCGACGTGGAGAAGGGCAGCAAGGCGCTGCGCGGCCTGCACGTCGACATCCTCGGGCCGGTGGTCATCGGCCGCTCGCCATCATCCGACATCGTCATCGGCGAGCCGTTCGTCTCGGCAACCCATGCGCGCTTCACCCTGCAGGGGCCGGCGCTCGTGCTCGAGGACTTGGGCTCCACCAACGGGACGCTGGTCAACGGGCATCCCATCAGTCAGCCCGTGACGCTGCGCGACGGGGACGAGGTGCAGGTGGGCGACGCCATCATGAGAGCGAGCCGGCGATGAGGCTCCCTTGGCAGAGACTCTCTCCGCCCAAGGGCACCGTCCACGAGCAGGAGACCGATCCCGTCAACAGTCCCGGCCACGACGACCCCGTCATCCCCGACTCGAAGGGTGCCGAGACCCACAGCGGGTCCACGCCGACCCTTGCCTGGGCCGCCCGCACCGACGTTGGCCTGGTTCGCGGGCACAACGAGGACTCCTTCCTGGCACAGGCGCCCACCTTTGCCGTGAGCGATGGCATGGGCGGCCATGCCGCGGGCGAGGTTGCCAGCGCCATCACCGTCGCCACCATTGCCCGGCATGCCCCCGCGCACGCCGACGACCTGCTCCTTGGAGCGGCCGTCGAGTCGGCGAACGCCGCCGTCATCGAGGGGGCCGAGATGGGCAAGGGGAAGCCGGGCATGGGATGCACCGCATCCGCGGTCTCGATAGAGCTCAACCGAATGGCCGTCGCGCATGTGGGCGACTCGCGGGTCTACCTGCTTCACAACGGCGCGCTCGTCCGCCTGACCCACGACCACTCCTACGTCGAGGAGCTCGTTGACGCCGGCGAGATCACGGCCGACGAGGCGCGCGTGCACCCCTCGCGCTCGGTGATCACCCGCGCGCTGGGATCAGACCCCGACATGTATGCCGACCACTTCACCATCGACGTGTCGGCAGAGGACCGTGTGCTCCTCTGCTCGGACGGGCTCTCGTCGATGATCGAGGACTCCCAGATCGAGGCCATCGCCGTGTCGTCCGCGACGCCTCAGGCGACCGTGGACAACCTGGTTGCCGCGGCCCTGCAGGAGGGTGGCCACGACAACGTCACCGTCGTGGTGGTCGACGTGGTCGACGACGGCATCATCGACCAGCACCGACGCTATCACCTCGTCAGGTTTGGCACCGTGTTCCTCGTGCTCGCGGGCATGTGCGCCGCCCTCTTCGTGGCCGCCATGCTCTTCGTGCGCGGCTCGTGGTACGTTGGGGCAAACGGTGACACCGTGGCCATCTACCACGGTGTCAACGCCTCGCTGCTCGGACACGACCTCTACGCGCTCTCCGAGACCTCGACCGTCCAGCTCTCCGACCTTCCCGACGCCTTGCAGGCGAGCCTGCGCGACGGGGTCGTGGTCAGCGGCGAGGATGACGCACGTGCGGTCGTCCAAAGCTATCGCGACCAGATCGAGACCGACAAGGCGCGGGCGCAGCAGGTTGCGGGCCGCTCCGTCGTGGGCACCGAGACCTCGCAGGACAACCCCGCCGTCCCGGTATCGGGCACCGAACCACAAGGGGGTGAGTAGCCATGGAGCCTCGCGAGGGGAACACGCGCCGCGGCACAGAGCTGTGGCTCCTGTTGCTGGCAGCCCTGCCCGTGATGCTGCTGTACGCGATGTACGTCACCAACATGCACGTCGAGCTCTCGGTCTCGTCGCTGGCGGTGCCCATCGGCCTGTTCGGCGCCTTCGCCGTGGCGCACATGGCCATCCGCCGCCTCGCCCCCGGGGCCGACCCAGCCATCCTGCCGGCTGTCTTCCTGCTCTCGGGCATGGGCATCGCCTTTGTCACCAGGCTCGCACCAAGCCTGGCTGTCAACCAGGTCATCTGGCTCTTCGTGTCGGTGGGGGCCATGATCGCCACCCTCGCCCTCGTCCCCAGCCTCGACGAGCTCGCCGAGTACAAGTACACCCTCGGTGTGGCAGGCGTCGCGCTGCTGCTCCTGCCCATGCTCTTTGGCACCGAGATCGGCGGCTCCAAGCTCTGGCTCAGGCTGGGGCCCTTCACCTTCCAGCCAGGGGAGCTTGCCAAGATCTGCATCACGCTGTTCCTCGCGGCCTATCTGGCCGAGAACCGTGAGATGCTCTCGGCGTCGATGCGCCACGTGGGGCCGTTCGCGCTCCCCCGCCCGCGCATGCTGCTTCCCATGCTCGTCATGTGGGGCCTGTCCCTGCTGATAGTGGTCTTCGAGCGCGACCTGGGGAGCGCCCTGCTGTTCTTCACGTTCTTCGTCATCATGCTGTACGTCTGCACTGGCCGCGTGAGCTATGTCGTGGTCTCCCTGGGCATGCTCGTCATGGGAGGCTTCATCTGCTATGGCCTCTTCTCCCACGTGCAGGTTCGTGTGCAGATCTGGCTCGATCCCTTCCAGGACCCCTCCAACAAGGGCCTGCAGATCGTGCAGTCGCTCTACTCGCTGGCTGACGGGGGCTTCGCGGGCGTGGGCATCGGCAAGGGTGTGCCCACCCTGATACCGGTCGTCGAGTCCGACTTCATCTTCTCGGCCATAGGCGAGGAGATGGGCCTGCTCGGGGCCTCGGGCGTGCTCGTCGCCTACATGCTGCTTGCCGTGCGCGGGCTCACCACGGCGGCGCGCGCCAAGTCAGACGTGTCCTCGTTCACGGCCGTCGGCCTCACGGCCTCCATCACCGTGCAGGCATTCCTCATCGTCGCCGGCGTCACCAAGCTGCTGCCCCTCACGGGGGTCACCTTGCCCTTCATGAGCCAGGGCGGCAGCTCGCTGCTCGCCAGCTTCATCATCGTGGGCCTGCTGCTGCGCGCGGGCGACGAGGGCACGGGTCACGAGTCGCTCATGGAGATGGCCCCTGCGGCCATCATCGGCCCCAGTGCCACGGCGGCACCGCCCGCGGACGGGTCGCGCGTCTCGAAGATCCTGCATGGCGCGCATGTGCGCGGTCGCTACGGCATGCTCACGCCCGAGTCCGGCATCCTTGGCCGCGTTGCCTTGAGCAGGCGTCTCACCGCGCTGGTCACGGTCTTCACCATCATGTTTGCCGCGCTCATCGCCAACCTCACCTACATCCAGGTGGTGAAGGCCGAGGAGTATCGGCGGCTGCCCAACAACAACCACACCATCGCGCGCAGCGCGCATGTGCAGCGCGGCGCCATCATCACCCATGATGGCGTGACGCTGGCCGAGTCGGTGCAGCAGGAGGATGGCACCTACGCGCGCACCTACCCACAGGGCAGCCTCGCCTCGCACACCGTGGGCTACGTCTCCACACGGTTTGGCACCAGCGGCATCGAGCGAAGCATGAACGAGCGCCTCACGGGCCGCGCCGACTACTCCAGCTGGAACAGCGCGCTCTATTCGCTCGCGGGCATCGAGGTACCTGGCTCCTCGGTCGTCCTCACCATCAACTCTCAGATGCAGCTGGCCTGCGAGGAAGCGCTCAGCGGCCTCACCGGTGCCATCGTGATACTCGACCCCTCCACTGGTGCCGTGCTGGCCAAGGCCTCGTCGCCTACCTACAACAACGACGACGTCGCCTCGCTCATCCAGTCGAGCGAGCCCAGCAGCGCGCTGCTCGACCGCACGGTCTCCGCTCGGTACCATCCGGGTTCCACCTTCAAGGTGCTCACGCTTGCAGCCGCCCTTGACGCGGGCGTCGCATCCCTCGACAGCCAGTACTCCGCACCTGGGACCATGCACATCGGAAGCGCTGACGTCTCCAACATCGACGGCAAGGAATGGGAGTCGCTGAGTCTGCGCGATGCGCTGGCCTATTCCGCGAACACCGTCTTCGGGCAGGTGGGAACCCAGCTGGGCGCCTCGTCGCTCGTCAGCTATGCCCGCGCCTTCGGCTATGGCTCCGATGGCATCGGTCAGGACTTCTCCACCGTCTCCTCGCTCATGCCCGACCCGGCGGAGATGAGCGAGTGGGAGCTCGCCTGGGCGGCCTGCGGGCAGCCCGTGGGAGAGCACGCCAGCCCTGCCGGGCCACAGGCCACCGTGATGCAGAACGCCGTGATGGTCGCCGCCGTCGCCAACGGCGGAATCGCCATGAACCCCTATGTCGTGGATCACATCCTCTCGCCGGAAGGCGCCACGATCTCCACGGCACAGCCGCGCGCCATCGGTCAGCCCGTCTCAGCACGGGCCGCCGACGGCGTCAAGGAGGCGATGGTGGCCGTCGTGGAGGAGGGCACAGGACAGGCTGCCCAGATCGGGGGGGCGCGCGTGGCAGGCAAGACCGGCACGGCCGAGACCAGCTCGAGCACGGCAAACTCGCTGTTCGTGGGGTTCGCTCCCTACGACCAGCCCACGCTCGCCATCTCGATCTGCATCGAGGGCTCGGAAGGCACTGAGGTTAACGGCGTGGCAACGCGCATCGCAGGGCAAGTCCTGGCGGCCTGCCTCAACATCCAGGTTTGGGGAGGTTAGCATGCGAACCACACCGATTCGTAGCAAGAAGGACCGCGGCAGCGCGGCAAAGATGGGGGTGCGTGATGGCAGGTAAGGTTCTTGGCGGACGCTACACGGTCCAAGACAGAATCGGCACGGGCGGCATGGCCATCGTGTATCGAGGCCTCGACGAGGTGCTCGGGCGAACGGTTGCCATCAAGACGATGCTGCCGCAGTATGCCAACGACCCCTCCTTTGCCGCCCGCTTCAAGCAGGAGGCGCAGGCCGCTGCGGCACTGAGCAGCCCGTATATCGTCTCGGTGTATGACTGGGGCAAGGACGAGGACGCCTACTACATCGTCATGGAGTACCTGCGCGGCACCGACCTCAAGAGCGGCATCCGCAAGCACGGGGCCCTCGACAGCAAGAAGGTCGCGCAGATCGGCTCGCAGATCGCGCAGGCGCTCTCGGTAGCCCATCGCCACGAGATCATCCACCGCGACATCAAGCCGCAAAACATCATGGTCCTGCGCGACGGCAACATCAAGGTGATGGACTTTGGCATCGCGCGGGCCAAGAACAGCCATCTCACCACCGACAACTCCGTGCTGGGAACCGCGCACTACGTCTCCCCCGAGCAGACGCAGGGCAAGGAGCTCGGCCCCACCACCGACATCTACTCGCTGGGCATCGTCATGTACGAGGCGGCGACGGGAAAGGTCCCCTTCGAGGGCGACGACGCGATCACCGTCGCCCTCAAGCAGGTCAACGAGCAGCCCAAGCCGCCGAGCCAGATCAACCCCAACATCGACCCGTCGCTCGAGTCCATCATCCTCAAGTGCATGCAGAAGGATCCCGCGGCACGGTTCCAGACGGCCGACGAGCTCTATCACGTGTTGCGTGACTACATGGCAGGGCGTCTGCAGGCCGTCAATGCGGTGACCAGCGTCATGCCCGTCGCGTCCGGCGGATCCATCGGGGGCAGCAAGACCACCCCCATCCTCCCGGCCACCGACCCTGCCAGCACGGGCGGGCGCACGTCACGCAGCAAGCCGGCCACGGCAACGGAGCGCGCGCTCCGGCAGGCCGAGGAGCGCGAGCGCAAGGCGCGTCGCAGGCGCACGCTCACCATCGTTGGCTTCGTTGCGGCACTCGCCGCCATCGGGGTGGCCGTCGCCATGCTCCTGAACAATGCCAACAGCATGCGCAGCGTTCCCAACCTGCTCAACTACACACAGGCCGAGGCCCTCAAGCAGATTGACGAGAGCAACGGGTTCTTTGAGCGCGGCGAGGTGACCAGCGAATACTCCCCCACGGTCGAGGAGGGCAAGGTCATCAGTCAGAATCCCGACGCTGGCACGAAGGCCAAGCGTGGAACCAAGATCGACCTGGTCATCTCCAAGGGCGAGGAGCCAAAGGAGACCGTCGAGGTGCCGGACCTCAGAAACCTGGAGCCCTCCGAGGCGAAGGCCAAGCTGGCCGAAGTCGGCCTCAAGGGCGAGAGCGGCGACTCCGTCTATGACTCCGAGGTGGAGGCGGGCAAGATCGCCTCGCAGAGCCCCAAGGCCCACGAGAAGGCCAAGGAGGGGGACACCGTCACCTATCACCTCTCCAAGGGCAAGGAGTCCGTCGAGGTGCCCAGCGTGGTGGGCGAGTCCGAGAGCGCGGCCACCGAGGCGCTCGAGGCAAAGGACTTCGAGGTCGAGGTCGCCTACGACTACAGCAACACCTACGACAAGGGCATTGTCATGGAGCAGTCGAAGACGGGCACGGCCGAGAAGGGCAGCACCATCCGTATCGTGGTGTCGCTAGGCCGGGAGTCCATCGAGGTGCCCAGCGTGGTGGGCTATGACCAGGCAAACGCGACCAGCACCCTCCAGAACGCCGGCTTCGCGGTCGTGGTCAACACGCAGGAGAGCGACACGCCGGCGGGTCAGGTCATCAGCCAGAGCCCGACGGGCAGCATCGCCGCAGACGCCGACAGGACCGTGACGATCACGGTGTCGACCGGTCGTCCCGCCGATGACCCGGACAGCGGAGGGGACGGTGGGGGCGCCTCAACCCCCTAAGGGCGAGGATCGTCTGCATGCGGGCGTGCTAGGAGACCCCCTCCTGGCACGTCCGCAGCCCATACAGGCTTCCGAAGACATGCAGGCCAGCGGCAACACAGCCGCTAGCCTGCACTGATGTCTCATGGTGCCCTCGGACGGATTCGAACCGCCGACACCCGCTTTAGGAGAGCGGTGCTCTATCCCCTGAGCTACGAGGGCATGCGACCACACATTCTAGCATCTAACGAGGCAATGGGGCGCGAGATATGGCGAGGGGCAGAGCCCTGCCACAAGGGCGCTACTTCTTCTTGGCGGCCTTACGCCGCTGCTCCTCATCGACGAGCTGCCTCATGCGCTTCCTGCTCATGCCCGACACCCTCGCGTCCGCCTGGTTGCGCAGGGGCCGCACCTTCACCATGTCGAAGATGAAGGCACCGATGATCAGCACATAGGCCACGACCATCAGCGCGACCGACGCAGCGGCCAGCGCGCCGCTCTCGACCCCCGTGCTCTGCATGTAGCGCATGATGAGCCATGAGATCATCGTGCAGACGATGCCGACGGCGATCAAGCCCCACCAGATGCGCTGGGTGAGGCGATAGCCCTCGTCGCTCCTGAGCAGCGCGCGCTTGGCGTCGGAGGCCAGGTCTGCCTCGCTGCGCCTTGCCTCCCTGGCTGCCTTCCGCTCGTCCTTGGACATCTCGGAGGATGGCTTGGTGCCAACGCGGACGGAACCTGCCGCCGCGCGCTTGGGCTTGGCGCGTGCCGCAGACTTGCGTGAGAACCCCGCCGAGGGGGCTGCGGCCTGGGCAGGGTCATCCTTCGTGGGAGCCTCCCCCTCCTTCGGTGCGGATGGCAGTGTGCCTGCCTCCTTGGCTTCCTCTCGGGCAGCCTTGATGGTGTCTAGCAAAGACATCGCTTACCTCATTGCCTTGAACTCGGATCCGGTGATGATCTGGAACGCCTCCTGGTAGCGCGCTGAGGTGCCCTCGATGACCGCTGGGGGCAGGCGTGGCGGCTCGCCGGTCATGTCCCAGTTGGCCTCGAGCCAGTCGCGCACGTACTGCTTGTCGTAGCTGGGCTGCACCTTGCCCTCCTCGTAGCCCTCCCGCGGCCAGAAGCGGCTGGAGTCGGGGGTCAGGCACTCGTCGATCAGGATGAGCTGGTCGTCAACGATGCCAAACTCGAACTTGGTGTCCGCGATGATGATGCCGCGCGTGGCAGCGTAGTCTGCCGCCGCCGCATAGAGGGCGAGCGAGGCGTCGCGCAGGCGTTCGGCCATCTCCAGACCAACCATGCTCGCACAGCGCTCGAACGAGATGTTCTCGTCATGATCGCCCAGCTCGGCCTTGGTGGAGGGTGTGAACAGGGCCTCTGGCAGCCTGGAGGCCTCGACCAGGCCACTGGGCAACCGTATGCCGCAGACCGTGCCGTCGTCGTCGTAGGTCCTTTTGCCCGAGCCGGTGAGATACCCGCGCACGATGCACTCGATGGGAATGGTCTGGGCCTTCCTGACCAGCATGGAGCGTCCCGTAAGGTAGTCGGCATAGGCGCGGTAGCCTTCCGGGTAGTCGCCCACGTCCATCGAGATCATGTGGTTGGGCACCAGATCGGCAAAGCGGTCGAACCAGAACGCCGAGATGCGCGTGAGGATCTCGCCCTTGTGGGAGATCTCGTCGGGAAGGACGAAGTCGAACGCGCTGATCCGGTCGCTGGCAACCATGAGCAGGCTGTCACCGCAGTCATAGATGTCGCGAACCTTGCCACGGGAGTCTGGGCGCAGGTCAGGGGATGCCATGGGAGCTCCTCTCGTTCCCGTTGCGCATACGTATGGTATTGTAGCCCAGCCATCAGGTGACGGGTACCACATGCCATCCGATCGACATGGCCCGCAGGCCCATCTGGGGCAGGGGCGGACGCTAGGCCTCGTGCGCCCTTGCCATGGGGACGCGCAGCGTGAAGGTCGTCCCCTTGCCCAGCTCGGACTCGACGGCAATCGTGCCGTTGTGCTGGTCGATGATCTCCTTGGTGATGGCCAGGCCAACCCCAAGGCCTCCCGAGGTGCGCTCGCGCCCGACCTCGGAACGCCAGAAGCGCGAGAACACCTTGGGAATGTCCCCCTCGTCGATGCCGATGCCCGTGTCGCGAACCGAGATCAGCACGTCCTTGCGGTCGGTGTCAACCGAGAGCACGATCCACCCGCCAGGGGGCGTGTAGCGCATCGCGTTCGACATGAGGTTGGTGATGGCCTCGCGAATCAGGTCTGGATCGATGTCGGCAAAGCATTCGTGCTTGCTCGTCTTGTCGTCGAAGCGCAGGTGAAGGCCGCGCTCACGGAACAGCTGGTGCTGCACCGACACGATGCTGCGCGCCATGTGCACCACATCGGTCTCCTCGATCTTGAGCTCTCGCTTGCCGTTCTCGATGCGCGAGAGGCGCAGCATGGCGTCGACCAGGCGGGAGAGCCGCCGCACCTCGGAGGCGGCCGTCTCGAAGTGCTCGTCGTCGGCGGGGAGGACGCCGTCCTGCATCGCCTCGATCGTGACCAGCATGGCCATGAGTGGTGTGCGCAGCTCATGCGCCACGTCGCTCGTCAGGCGATGCTCGAACTTGATGTCGCGCTCGAGGTTGTTGGCCATGCTGTCGAAGGTCTCTCCCAGCCGGCCGATCTCGTCATCTCCCGAGAGGTTGGTTCGTGCCGTGAGGTCCCCGCCGCGAATCTGCGCGGCGGTCGACGTGATGATTCTGATGGGACGCGTGAGCGAGCGGGCGGCAAGGGACCCCATGACGAAGGCAAGCACCACGGCAATCAGGGCCGAGCTGGCGATGGCGACGTAGGAGTTCGTCCGGAATGCGGCATCGGACTTGGTGAGCAGGGCCTCGGAGCCAAACGCCCAGAGGCGCACCTGCCCGACCACCTGTCCATCCACGTCGGTGACGTCGGCGTTCACGATGGAGTCCGCCGCTGTCGGCATGACGACGGCGGGATCGTTGGCCTGTGTCTCGACTTTCGTGCGCTTGTCACGCGTCAGCATCCAGGTGTCATCGTAGAGCACGTGCCCACGCGAGTCGATTACCTGCACGCCAACGTCGGCCGATGCCGACGAGGCAGAGCGCGCGTACTCGACCACCTCGTCAGTCCACGCACCTTCCTGCTGGTACTCGGCAGAGAGGGTGTCGGCGGTCGACTGCGCGAGGCGCTGCATGTTCTCACGCGTGTATCCGCGAAACTGCCCCTCCCACACATACGCGAGAACCACCGTCATGACCACGGCGGTGACAATGGCGACCAGCGCGAAGAAGAGCATCATCTTCATGCGGAATGTGCCGGTCAGGGGGGCCATGGGTTCGGGGCGCACGGTGTTGTAGGAGGCCCTGCTGGACGAGGAGGGACTCCCTCCCCTGCCTGTCACGAACTTCTTGGACACAGGGGCCTGCGTCAGTCGGCATCCGCAGGACGGGGCGGGGCCTCAAACCGATAGCCCACCCCATGCACCGTATAGAGCCAGCGCGGTTTGCGTGGGTCGTCACCAAGCTTGGCGCGCAGATTCTTGACGTGGCTGTCGATGGTGCGCTCGTAGCCCTCGAAGTCGTAGCCGAGCACCTTTTCGACCAGCTCCATGCGCGTGTACACGCGACCGGGATAGCGAGCGAGCGTGGTGAGCAGCTTGAACTCCGATGCCGTGAGATCAACCTCCTGCTCCTCGACCGTGACCTTGTGACCGGAGATGTCGATCACCAGGTCGGAGAAGTCGAGCACCTCGAGCGTGGGCTCGACCTCGGCGTGGGCGCGGCGCAGCAGCGCGCGCACGCGCGCGACCAACTCGCGAGGCGAGAAGGGCTTGATCAGGTAGTCGTCGGCGCCAAGCTCGAGACCGATGATACGATCTTCCACCTCGCCTTTCGCGGTGAGCATGATGATGGGCACGTTGGACGTCTCCCGCACGGCGCGACAGACGCGCTCGCCCGAGAGCTTGGGGAGCATGAGGTCGAGGATGATCAGATCGAAGGAGTGCTTCTCGAACTCCTCCAGGGCGCTCTGGCCATCGCCCACGCCCCTGACCACGTAGTTCTCTCGCTCGAGATATGCGGCAACGGCATCACGAATGGCCTTTTCGTCCTCTACCAACAGTATTCGCTTCTCGTCTGAAGCCATGGGTGGCCTCCCTTGATAGCAACCGATAGCCCACAGGGGCATACATGCATCAGTATAGTACCTCAGGCCCCGCACATGCCACGCAATGCTAGAGGGCAAAGGCCCTTACCGTTACGGCAGACGGGTAGCCGGTGCCCGCATCCTTCACCGTTGCAAAGGTCACGAACTGCGAGACGACGCCCTCGCTGGCCGGATACTCCCCGTAGTCCAGACAGCGGTTGCTTGCGGTGAGGATGGAGTAGGTCTCGTGGTCCGTGTCGACCACGAAGTACGAGGCACGGCTCTTGATGATGAGCAGGTCAGCCTTCCCGGCAACCTGGGCAGCCGGCTCGCGCGCCAGGGTGATGAACGGGCCATCCCCCGAGCCGACATAGGTGCCCATCGACCCAAGCAGCCCTCCTGACGAGTAGTTGGCCTCGATGGAGAAGGCGAAGCGGTCGCCCATGCGGACCGCCCTGAAGGGATGCACGCTCTGCGGGAGGACCAGTTGGTCGATCTCCGTGGCGAGGTCATCGCGCAAGTCATAGGCGGTTATGCCATAGTAGACCCCTTCGTCGGCACGGACGCGCGGAGCCAGCGTGACCGTGGAGCCCGAGACTGCCGGTGGGGTCGCAAAGCGCCCGGGCGACTCCACCACCGCCTGCGCGTCGCGGTCCCCCAGGTGCCACAGGTAGCAAAACGAGTGCTCCGTGGTCTTGTCGCCCGAGATGGCAGGCATCACCTGCCAGATGACAGCGTTTCCCGAGACCGCGAACAGGGGTGGGTCCCAGTTCGCGTTGCCCTTCCACAGCGTGGATATGTCACCCGAGACGCCTCCGTCGGAGAAGCGTTGGGCATAGAGCGCCCACGATCGCTTGAGCATGTCCATCTCGACCCAGGCGTACACCTCGTCAGAGCAGCGCACGTCGTAGATGACCATGTTCGGCTCGTCGCCCATGACGAGGCTGGTCACCACGTCATTGAGCTCGCCCGAGAGGGTCGAGAACGCGACCCCCTTCACCACCGGGAACGCCGACGCACCTGCGGCGAGGCCAGGAACCCACGTGGCATCCGCCTGGCGGAAGACGGTTCCCGTTGGCAGCGACCAGTTGCCCGTCTCCTCGAGCGCGAGGTCGATCTCCTCGTAGCCGCGATCCTCGTCCAGGATGTTGCGGGCTGCATCGTCATCCACCACCACCGGGCCGGATGCCTGCTCTCGCCCATGGCGACACCCGGAGAGCAGGCCCACGGTCGCGACGGTCGCCGCACCGGTAGCCCCCGCCCTCAACAGCCCGCGTCTGGTAATGTTGTTTCCAAAGATTGCCACGACGCACCTATTCCATCTGTAGCGCGCGCACCGCACCTCGTGCCTTGCGCGACGCGATCATCATCTGGTCGCAGGAGGTGTCGCACACCCGACAGTGGTTGCTGCCTGCGCGCATGTCCATGACCTCGCTCACCGACCCTCCCGTGACATACCTCGCACAACCCTGGTATCGCTGTTGCGACTGCCATCGAAACGGATTCTCGATGACGCCGTCGTCGCCCGGGGTCCCAGTGCGAGCGTCATGCGAACGAGCGCCACCAGGAGCGCAGTCGGGTATGCGCACAACACCTCTGCTGCCATGCGTTCCAGTATACCCGCACGATCGCCTTGGACTCCGGTGTCGGGCAGTTCTGCATGAACGGATTTCCAGCGCGTGACGTAGGACGATCTGGGCAGACAGGCGTCTTTCCTCGATCCTTTCGATAGTAGATGGCATAGATTTCAGGTTGTGTGTTATCAAGATCGATGCGGCGGAGTATCTGACCCCTGAATCCTGCGCAAACGATCGGTGCTACTCTGAGCGTCTCGCCTTAACAGCGCAGAACCTGAAATCTATGCCACAATAGCCTTCCCGCAACGGAGGGAGGGCGCATGAGACTTGTCTTGGACAGGCAGAGCGCATATGAGTACTGGATGAGCACCCTCTCTGGGGGTGGGGCCAGGTGCCTCATGGTGCCAAACCCCCAGCTCACGTCGTTCGAAACTTTCGCCTACCGGGAGCTGGCGCAAAGAATGCGCAGGTCGGGCGGGATACCGGGCAAGCTTCACCTCCTTACAAAAGAGGCAGTGGACCGTCGGCAAGGCGCAATGCTCTCCTGCAGCTCTTGGGGCAAGGCCTCCCTCCCCCCTCGATCGATATACGAGATCGGGGACGGACTATATGTCATCTCCCCCGAGCTCTGCATCGTGCGTCTCGCAACGGTCCTCCCAGAGCTGGAGCTCCTTCATGCAACGGCGGGACTAATGGGTGCCTTCTCCCTGTCGGCCCTCGAAAGGAGAAACCTTGTGCAGAGGGAGCCCTTGGTAACCAAGGAGGGCATGCGTTCGTACCTGTCACACTGCACGTATGTTCGTGGGGCACGACTGGCGTCACGTGCGGTGGGCTGGGCCGTCGAACGGTCCGCCTCACCACGCGAAGCGAGCGTCAACCTTGCCCTCTCGCTGCCCAGCCATGTCGGTGGACAGTCGCTCGGGCCCTTCCTTGCCAACATGCAGGTCTCCATAACCGCCGCAACACGACCCCTGACCCAGAAGTCGTTTCTCATCGCTGACGTGGCATGGTCAGACAAGGATCTCTTCCTCGAATACAACAGCGATACATACCACGATGACGAAGAGCAGAAAGAGTTTGACTTCGAGAAGATCACTGCCTTTCAGCGCATGGGCAAGACCGTGATCCCCCTATCAACTCGACAGTTCAACGACTATGCGGCATTCGTCTCGGTCTGTCAGGGAATCAGAAAGAGCCTCGGACGCCGCGATCGAGGGGGAGCTGCGTACGAGACCATACGGCAGAAGACCCATGCGAGACTCCTCGCAATCGAACGTGCGTCAAGGAACCAGCCAGACTTGGTAGAGACCGCACGATGGCAGACGCTCATGCCGTACCTGCACGGCCCCGAGGACCTATAAGGAGGGCTCATCGGGTGAAGTTCCGCACCAATCGAGTCGCTGATGGCACAGATTTCGGGCTGTGCGCTGTTAAAGCGGAACAAGTTCCGTAGCGCCAATCGTTTGCGCAGGATTCAGAGGCCTGATGCTCCGTAGTGTTGACCTTAACAGCGCACAGCCCGAAATCTGTGCCATCAGCGACTCGACACACAGGGTCAGGCCATGGCGACGGCCCGCTCGCTACCGTGCGAGCGGGCCGTCGCCGTACCGACCACCTGACCTGTCAGGGTTCCTTACGAGAAGCTCAGCTCCTCGAGGCGGTCAAAGACCACCGCGATGCGGCCCAAGAAGCTCCAGGGATCAAAGATGGCGTCGAGCTGCTCGCTGCTCAGGGTGCACTCGTCGTCATCCTCAAGTCGCTCACGCAGATCCTTTCCAGGTCGAGCCTGCTGCACGTCCTCCCAGACCGCCATGGAGCTGCGCTGCACGATGGCATAGGCAGCCTCGCGCGTGATGCCCGTGTCAACGAGGGCAAGCAGCACCTTGGAGGAATAGATCAGGCCGCGCGTGCGGTTGAGGTTGGCCTCCATGCTCTTGGGATACAGCACCAGCCCGTCGATGATGCGCGTGAGGCAGATGAGCATGTGATCGAGCGCAATGAAGCTGTCGGCCAGCGCGACCCGCTCGTTAGAGGAATGGCTGATGTCCCGCTCGTGCCAAAGGGCCACGTTGTCATAGGCCACCTGCGCGTTTGCCTTCACGCAGCGAGCGAGCCCGCAGACCTTCTCAACGGTGATCGGGTTGCGCTTGTGCGGCATGGCGCTCGAGCCCTTCTGGCCCGTGCGGAACGGCTCCTCGGCCTCGAGGGTGTCAGTCTTCTGGTATGCGCGCACCTCCTGGGCGATGCGCTCGCAGCTGGCAGCCGTCGTCGCCAGCACGCTAGCCAGACAGGCATGGCGATCGCGACTGATAACCTGTGTGGACAGCGGGTCTGTCTCGAGCCCCATGTGCTCGCACACGTAGCGCTCGATGAACGGGTCGATGGAGGAGTACGTCCCCACCGCACCGGAGATGCCGCCCACGGCCACCTGGCGACGCGCGTCCAGCAGGCGGTCGAGGGCGCGGCGCAGCTCCCAAGCCCAGCTGCCAAACTTCATGCCGAAGGTCATGGGTTCGGCGTGGATGCCGTGCGTGCGCCCGACACACAGGGTGTCACGCTCCTCGAACGCACGACGCTTGCAGATCTCGCCCAGCTTGCGACAGTCGTCGATGATGATGTCGGTAGCCTGCGCAAGCTGATAGCACAGGGCGGTGTCGCCCAAGTCGGAGCTGGTCATGCCATAGTGCACCCAACGGCTGGGCTTGGGATCTCCCTCGGGAACCTCGGCGTCTATGTACGTCCCCATGTTGGTGAGAAAGGCAATGACGTCGTGGTTGGTGACGGCCTCGATCTCGTCGACCTCGGCACGGTCGAAGGAGGCATGGGCGCGAATCCACGCGGCCTCCTCGCGCGTGATGCCGATCTTGCCCATCTCGGCGTGCGCCTCACAGGCAAGCACCTCGATCTCCTGCCAGATGGCGTACTTGTTCTCGAGGGAGAAGATGTGCCCCATCTCGGGGCGGGTGTAGCGCTCTATCATGTGAGTCCTTTCGCACGCAGCGGCAGCCTCACATGATTCTAGCTGCTCCTACGGGTATCCGCATGCCTGCGCCGCGACTGCCGACAAGGCCCACGGGCACAGCTGGCTGCCACAGCCTACTCGATCACGCCGCCCTTCTCACGGATCGCCTTGACCACGCGACGGTCGCGCTTCAACACGCGGCTCGCCTCGAGCAGCTGCTGACGAACGGCGTCGTGTCCGGTGCCGCCGTACGTCGTGCGCGCACGTGCGATGGCCTCGGGGTCAAGCTCACCCACGATGTCATCCTTGAAGATGGGCGATGCCTGCTTGAACTCCGCCAGCGTGAGGTCCTCGAGACCCACCTTGTGCTTCTCGCAATACAGCACCAGCTCGCCCACGATCTCGTGCGCCTTGCGGAAGGGCACACCGCGCTTGGCGAGATAGTCCGCCACATCGGTGGCCGCCGTGAAGCCCAGGCTCGCCTCCTCCAGCATGCGATGCTTGTGCACGGTCCAGGTGTCGATCATGCCCTCCATGCAGATCATGGAGTCGCGCAGCGTGTCAAAGGCGTCGATGGCGCCCTCCTTGCACTCCTGAAGGTCCTTGTTGTACGCCAAGGGCAGCGACTTCATCGTCACGAGCAGGCCCACGAGATCGCCCACCACGCGTCCGGTCTTGCCGCGCGTGAGCTCGGCAAAGTCGGGGTTCTTCTTCTGTGGCATGATGCTCGATCCGGTGGCGTAGCTGTCGCTCAGCGTGACGAAGCCAAACTCCGTGGTGCTCCACAGCACGATCTCCTCGCACAGGCGTGAGAGGTGCATCATGCCCATGCTGCAGGCGTACTCAAGGTCAAGCAGGTAGTCGCGGTCGCTCACCGCGTCCATCGAGTTGGGCGTGGGACGATCGAATCCCAGGAGCTCGGTGGTGTAGGAGCGGTCGAGCGGATAGGTGGTGCCGGCCAGCGCCGCCGAACCCAGCGGGTTCACGTCCGCAGACTGGTATGCGTCGTGCAGTCGCTTGAAGTCGCGCGTGAACATCCAGAAGTAGGCCAGCAGATGGTGCGAGAAGAGTATCGGCTGGGCGTGCTGCAGGTGCGTGTACCCTGGCATGACCACACCGAAGTGCTTGCGAGCCGAACGGGTGATGACCTTGCGCAACGAGTAGTTCTCCGCCATCAGCGTCAGCAGCATGCTCTTGGCGTGCAGGCGGATGTCGGTCGCCACCTGATCGTTGCGCGAGCGTCCGGTATGCAGCCGCTGCCCGGCTGCGCCGATGTCATCGATGAGCTCGCTCTCCACGGCCATGTGGATGTCCTCATCGTTGATGTCGTACTTGAATCGTCCCTGGTCGATCTGGTGCCCTATCTCCAGAAGGCCCACTTCGATGTGCTCGAAGTCGCTCTGGCTGATGATGCCCTGACGGGCGAGCATCCGGGCGTGGGCGATGGATCCCGCAATGTCCTGGCGGTACATGTGCTTGTCGACCTCGAGCGAGGCGCCGAACCGCTGGGTGAACTCGCTCACGCTCTGCTCGAACCTGCCGGACCACAGTGCCATGGGAATCTCCTTGCGCTGACCACAGGGTGAGACGCCAAGCCATCCCGGACGCCTCACCCTGCTCCATGCTCCGCCCTAGTCTAACCTACGCCGACAGGTCATGCTTCCTGCTGCCAGATGCGCGCTCGGCCGCCGGGCCTTGCTTGGACGACCACGTCTTGCTGGGCAGGCTGTGCAGCTCGATGAAGCCCTTGGAGGCCGTGCGGTCGAAGGTGTCACCGTCGGAATACGTCGCAAGGCCATAGTCGTAGAGCGAGTAGGCGCTCTTGCGACCGGTGACCGTGAGGCTGCCCTTGTAGAGCTTGGCGCGAACCTCACCGGTCACAAACTCCTGCGTGCTGGTACAGAAGGCATCGAGTGCGTCCTTGAGCTGCGAGAACCAGAGGCCGTCATAGACCAGCGCGGCCCACCGCTGGTCGACCATGTGCTTGTGCTGCAGGGTGTCGCGATCGAGACACATGGTCTCAAGCGCGTGGTGCATCGCGAGGATGGCCAGCGAGGCGGGACACTCGTAGCATTCGTGGCTCTTGATGCCCACCACGCGATCCTCGATCATGTCGATGCGGCCATAGCCGTGCGCGCCGCAGATCTCGTTCATCCTGATGACGAGGTCGAGCAGGGACATGCGCTCGCCATTCAGGCTCACGGGCACACCCTGCTCGAAGCCCAGGATGACTTCCTCGGGCTGGTCGGGGGCATTCTCTGGCGAGGTGGTCATCGTCCAGATGTCAACGGGCGGCTCGTTCCAGGGATTCTCCAGCACGCCGCACTCGATGGCACGTCCCCACAGGTTGTCGTCGATGGAGTAGGGCTTGGCTGCGGTGGTGGGCACGGGCACGCCATGCTCCTCAGCCCACTCCATCTCCTGCTCGCGGGTGAGCAGGTCCCACTCGCGCACCGGGGCCAGGATCTTGAGCTCGGGGTCGAGCGCATGGATGCAGCTCTCGAAGCGAACCTGGTCGTTGCCCTTGCCGGTGCACCCATGGGCGATGTAGTGCGCACCGTACTGGTGCGCGCAGTTGACGAGGTACTGAACGATCATCGGTCGAGACAGGGCTGAGAGCAGGGGGTAGGTGTTCTCGTACATGCCATTGGCAGCGATGGCCTTGGTCAACACGTTGTTGGCATACGACTCGCGCAGGTCGACGGCATCGGCATAGATGGCGCCCATGTCATACGCCTTTTGCTTGACCCATTCGAGGTCCTCGGCATCCTGCCCCACGTTGCCGCAGATGGCGATGACGTCGAGGTCCTTCTCGATTTGCAGCCACTTGACCATGACGGAGGTGTCGAGACCACCAGAATATGCGAGAACGACCTTTTCCCTCTCTGCGCTAGCCATACTTCTCAGTCCTTTCCTGCGAGATTGCCGCTGGGGTCCGTGTTTCTCAGGTTTTCGCATCCCCTGGGCCCCATGGATTTGTTTTCTGAATACGAGCTGGTAGTGCTGCCAATCTGATGCATTGGCAAAAGAAAAGCCCGGTGATGCCGGGCGCTGATCCGTCTAGGTGCTGTGTGGGACTCCCCGCTTTGTCCCGTGGACCTAGGGCAGCGCGCGCCGGCGTCGCAGCATGCTACGTCGACCCTGGCGTCGGAGGGAACCTGTGGCAGTGTCTGTGCAGAACATGATGGTCCCTCCTTTACGTGTGCTGGGCAATGGTGCCATGGGCGCATGAAGGTACCCTACCTCACTCATGCAAATTGGTGCAACGCCCTGTGGTGCATTGAATCGCACTGGAAACATTGGCCTGCGCGTGCGCGATGCCGACCGCGCGCATCGAGCGGCTCATCCTGAGGGTCCCAGAATCCTTGTGAGTGGCACAGATTTCGGGTTGTGCGCTGTCATGTCCCGCAAGTCAAGGTAGCGAACACTTGAATCCTGCGCAAACGCTCCTTGATACTCCGCGATGCCGGTTCTGACAGCGCACGACCCGAAATCTGTGCCACCGAAACCTCAACCCAAGGGCAGCGAGCTCCATGCTCGAACCGTCGCATCCGGTGTGAGGGGCTCTAGAGGTATGTGCTACGGACAGGACGGCGCGGGGCCAAGGAGGGCGATCGGAGTGCAGCCCGACGCTAAGCGGTGCCTAGCGTTTCCCCTGCGCGACCTCTGAAAGAGGTCACGACCAGGATCGTGGTCGTGACCTCGTGTGTCGTATGGTGGGCCGTCAGGGTCTCGAACCCTGGACCTTGGGATTAAAAGTCCCCTGCTCTGCCAACTGAGCTAACGGCCCGTGGGGGAAATTCTACCACGTGAGGCACAGCCTACTCGTCTTCCCAGGCCCACTGCCCCGAGACGAACACCGGCACCTCGCTTCCATCCGCGCGAACACCCCAGATGTCAAGGTCATCGGCGCCTATCATAAAGTCGACGTGTGTGTGGCTTCTGTTCACGCCATGGGACTCAAGCTCGTCGGGCGACATGTCATAGCCCCCCTCGATGCACTCCGGGAACCCCATCCCCAACGCGAGATGGCAGCTTGCGTTCTCGTCGTACAGCGTGTCATAGAACAGCAGCCCTGATTGCCTGATCGGTGTGTTCTTCGAGATGAGCGCGCATTCCCCGAGACGACCCGCGCTCTCATCCGTTTCGATGATGTGGCGAAGGACGTCCCTGCCGAGCGCCGCATCGAATTCGATGACGCGACCGCCCTCGAAGCGCATCCAGAAGTCACGAACGACCTGACCCTGGTGCACGAGGGGCATCACGGAATGCGCGATGCCCTCGGCGCGCAGGCGATCGGGGGTGGTGAACACCTCCTCCGTGGGGATGTTGGGAAAGAACGTGGTACCTCCGACCGTTCGCGAGGCCCCGCCCTCCCAGATGTGGCCCTTGTTCAGGCCGATGAGCAGGTCGGTTCCGTTGGAGGATCGGTAGCGAAGCGCATCGAAGCCGCTCCCGTTGAGCTGTCGCTTGTTCTTCTCGAACATGGCGTCGTGGGTCTCCCATGCTGCCGGGGGATCCTCCCCGTCAGCACGTGCCACCTGCAGGATTGCCATCCACAAGCGATACATCGCCTCATGTCCGGGCACATCGGGGAAGACCTTCGTCGCCCATGCCTCGACCGGCGCCCCGGCGATGCACCACGCGTTTCGCCCGAAGTCCATGCCGTCACGAAACACCTTGCACTCGGCATTGCGCGCCCGCGACGCCGCCGCAGGCTTGGCAGGATCGATGCCCTGCAGGGCTGCCGGGTCCGATCCCTCGAGGAACAGGAAGCTCGCGCCCTTCTCGGCGAGGCTGTTGAGCTGCTCCACCTTCCACGATGGCGTGTGCTCGAAGTACGGAAGCCCCACGTTCTCATATTCAAGGCGCGACATCACGTCATCGTTCCAGATGACCGTCACGTGGCCAGCTCGGGCAGCATAGGCGCACCGCACCACGCGACGGGCGAAGTCGGCGCACTCCACCGGGGACTGCACGACCAGCTCTTGGCCGGGGCGAATGGCAGCACCCTTTCTCACCAGGAGCTCTGCGTACAGGTCAATCTGCGATGACAGCGCGTCGATAGCCGCGGCGGCTTCGGCAGGGCTCATGTGCAGGCTCATGCTCGAGTCCTTTCATCTGAGGGAGCACCAAGCAAAAGGGCCCCGAAGGGCCCGTACGATGCTTGGAGCGGGCAACGGGATTCGAACCCGCGGATACCAGCTTGGGAAGCTGGGGCCTTACCACTTGGCGATGCCCGCATGCCCTTCGATTCTAGCACAGGCGACATGTGGCGGAACCCATGCGAGGAATCACCACAGCCGTGACATTGCCGGCCGGGGAGGGCGCAAAGGGCGCCCCCCGGCCTGACGGCGCTACGAGCGCCTGATCAGCTCGGCAATGATGTCGGCCACGTCAGCGATCTGCTGGTCGTTGAGGTACTCTGGCTCGTCGTCGGAGGTATGCGAGAGGGCCGCGACACCATCCTCGGACATGCCCATCAACGTGGCGACGCGCACCGAGCGCTGCATGGCAGGCGTCGCGTCCGTCTCGTCCCAGCTGTGGTCCGCTCGGCGGAGATCGATGTGCAGCGCGTCGGCTATGTTGGTGAGCATGCGACCCATGCGCCTGTCCGCACGACGCTTGTTGCCCGTGCCCTCACGCGTCAGCAGCGTGAGGTCACCCGCCCCGATGCTGTCGAGGTTGACCAGGAAGGCACCCCTGATGTCCCTTCGATGCTCGTCCAGAAACGCCTTCATGCCCGCATGGTCGAGGGACGAGGCGCCCACGCCCACGAACCAGATGTCGTGGGAAATGAGATCGTCATCGCCTAGGTGCAGCACCTCCTCGCGCAACTCCTCGGCACCCTCGGGATCAGGCCCTTGCTCCTCGGCAACAGGCTGGTCGTCCTCGTAGGAAGGCTCGCCCCTGAGGTCAAGGGAGTCGAAGTTGGGCACGCCCGGCACGGGATCGCTCGGCTCTTCGGCACGATCACGATCGTCGCGCAGGCCCGCACGAAGCGTAGCCCCACCCTTCCATGGACCGCGTCGGTCATCGTCGTCGAAGTTGTCCCACGAGCCGATCTGGCGCCCATCGCGCTTGGCATCGTAGTCCTCGTCCAGTCCCAGCCACTCACCCATGGATTCTACCTGTGTCTCCTCGTCCCTGCGCTTGCGTCCAAACCGCATCTTGCGCTTTGTGCCCTTCTTGGGCGCGCGCAGGGAGGTGCCCTGGTTGTACTTGCGCATGGGTGTCGCAGCACCCTCCTCCTGAGGTGCCTGGCGGGGCTCCTCAGCCGGTGACGACTCTCGTGAGGGGGCAGAGGATGGCTGTTGCTCGGGAGCGTCGCCCGCCGGAGAGGGAACGCGCCGCAAGACCTCGAGCCTGTGTGACACGCCCCCTCCCAAGGTGGGCGTGGGCTTCGCCATGTCATCGTCATGCGACGGGGCCAGGGGATCCACGTCTATCACCGACGGGTCGGGCAGGTCGAGCAGCATGGTGCGTCGCCCGGCAGACATGACCGGTGGCTTGAACTCGCTCTTGCCCCAATCGGGATCGTCGATGGCGCGCGGCTTTGGAATGTGCTCGCGGACCACCGGCATGGAGTCCTCGACATCGGCCTGGTTCTCGCGCGAGGAGACCGTGAGACCGGTCAGGTCCTTGTCCGAGAGCTCCTCCTCACTCGCATCCTGCTCGTTCGAGAAGGTGATGCCCTCGGCAAGCGACGTCACCACGGCGGTGTCGCCCCGCTGGTCGGCATGGTCGGAATCGAGACCTGGTTCCAGGTCAGGCTCCTGCTCCGGCCCAGGGACAGGCTCCATTTCGAGCACCGCCTCCCCCACCGCCTCGGGCTCAGGCTCGGGCTCGGGATCTGCGGCGGGCTCCTGGACGCGCCCTTCGGGAGCGGGCGCCGTCTCGCCCACACCCTCCTCACCAGGCACCTCATCGCCGAGGGCCTCCCCCTCGTCCTCAGGGGTCACTGCCTCAGGCCGTGGACTCGGCTCCCTCTCGACCTTGGGCTCCTCCTCGGGCTTCTCATGTGACGCCGGATCGGCCTCGTCCCCCGTGCCCGTCTCGATGGGCCTGGTCTTGGAGTCACGCGGACCATCGACCGGCTCGGACGTATCCCGCCCCGGCTGTCCAGCACCAGGTACGTCCTGTCCCGACACCGTCGGCAGAGCAGGTTCGGCGACCATCGGCTCGATCTTCGGAAGGGTGACGAACATCTCGTGGAGCACGTCGGACAGCGTTGCCTGAGCCGCTGCCTCCACACGCACGCCCTCGTCCTCCACCGCAGCGTCGGGCCGCTGCGCTGCGACAACCGCCACATCATCGGCAGAATGCGCGGATCTCTCGATCTCGACGCGCGAGGCCGCGACCTCCTCATGGGACAGCACCTTGAACTTCAGGGTCGCATCGGCCTCACCGTCAACCTCGTCGTCGGCTCCCTCATATGCGGCATCTGGATCGTCCTCGGGCTCCTCGATGTCTCCGGCGAGGTCAATGGGTGGCGTCCACAGGCGTGCGGATTCGGACGCCTCGGCGAGCGGGTGCCCGGCCGTCTCTGTGGGAGAGGGCTCCGGCTCCTCGCCATGCTCGTCCTCGTCGGCAACCTCCGTCAGCGAGTCCGCGACAGGAGGCTCCTGCTCAAGGACGGCCTCGACGGTCTCGGCATCATCGACGGGTTTGGGCGTCATGACCGTCGCAGGTGTCACAGCCGCGTCGCGGGGAGCGGGCAGATCCGACTCGACGTCCAACGAGGGGACGTCGACCACCTCAACGGGAACGCCAACGGCTGTGCCTCCGCGTTCGGTGGCATCGTCAATCAGCTCATAGAAGGCATCGGCCACCTCTATGCTCGGAACATGCCACTCGTCCTCCTGAGGCTCATCGGAGGCGGCTTCCTCCTCGACTACGGAGGGCTGTTCCTCGACGGCATCCTCCTCATGAACTGCCTGCGTCAGCGGCACCTTGTCGTCGACAAGGGTAGTCGTGTCCTCCTCGTCAGGGGGCGCGACAGCTCCAAGATCAGAGACGCCTTCCTCACCCTCGTCATGGCTGGTGACGTCAGTTCCCTCGTCTGCGAAGGCGACCTCACCATCCTCACGCGCAGAGGTGTCGGGACGCTCCGGCTCCTCGGGCTCCTCGGCCGCCGCCTCATGCACGGCTTCCGCCTGGGCAGAGGGCAGAATCTCCGCGGTGAAGCCAAAGCTCGGCGGAGTCCCGTTCGGGACGCCCATCTCCGCAACGGCGTCCGCGAGCACGTCCTTCGGGCTCGCGTCCTCGCAAGGCGCCTCCGCCTCCGATGCCCGCGGGGTCTCGGCAGCCTGCGGCTCGGCAGCCTCGTCAACGACAGCGGCCGGCTCCCCCATGACCTCGGCATGACCGTGCTCGTCGTTCTCGGCCGGCTGCGGCCCAGGAGTCTCATCCTCACCCACACCCGACGCCTCTGCAGTGACACCATCGGTCGCCTCTGGTCCTTCGACACCAGCCGCTTCGTCACCGGCATGTGGCCCTGCGTACGACACCGGCTCATCAGCAGCCTCGTCAGCGGCCTTCATCTCGTCGGCCCACGCGCTCGCGTCAAAGAGCGGCACGTCGTCATCGGCCGCATCCTCCCCCTCGACGTCCGAGCTCCCACCCCCGCGCAAGCTTCCCACGCGTGAGACGAGGCCGGCGAGGAGCTCGCGGATGCGGGCGAGAAGGGCCGACGCGCCAGCACCGATCGTCTCGAGCAGGCGACCGATCACCTCGCCCAGATGCCGTCCCGCCTCCCTGATGCGCTCGACACCCCTGGACAGGCCCTCGGCGGCAGCGCCCTGCGAGTCGGCGCCTTCCATGCGGCCGATGACCTCCTCGCGCGGTGCGAGGCCCTCGTACACGATCTCGCAGGTCTCCGGAAGCACCTGCAGGCTCTCGAGCAGTGCCGCGCCCCGACGGATCGTGGAGGGTTCCTCGATGCCGTAGTCATCGGCTTCGGGAAGGTCGCGGGGATGTCCTTGGGGCTCGTCATCAGACCTGATGTCCTTGAGGGCCCTAGTGGCGACGGCAGCATCCCCGGCCTGGTCGGGAGCATCCTCGTCCCCGTATGGCGCCTCAGGCACCCAAGCCTCGTCCTCCGCCCGGGCATCATCCTGCTGGAGAGCGTCCTCGGCGGAGGCGTCCCCCTCGCCCTCGTACTCCTCCTCGTACGCCTCCTCATCAGCCTGAACCTCGTCCGCCCAGTCGTCGTCGGCATAGAGGTCGTCCTCTTCTGCCAGGTCGTCGGCCAGCTCGCGACGGACTCCCAGCGGATTGCTCTCCGCCCACTGCTTGGCGTCATCGGGACCGGGGCGCACCATGTCCAGCACGCCGAGCATGGCGGCGACCGATGACTTGTTGTCGCTGGCACCCGTGCTGCACGGGGCAAACCGCTCGTAGATGGCCGCCGCGCCCAGCAGCAGCAGGGGGAGCGCCGCCAGCACGCCCAGCACCCACAGCACGTGACGGGCGAGCACGGGGATGAACGGCACTGGCTGCAGGAGGGTCACCACCAGCACCGTGACGCACAAGGACCAGCTCAGACGCTTGATGATCGGCTGCCACTTGGCGAACTGGCGATTGTTGAGAAAGCTTTCGTGCGGCGTGTCGTAGTGGGCCACGATCACAATGGGCCGATTGCCCTTGATGACGTTGGGACCCGTGGCGCGATGCACGCCTACCACGTTTTGGCTCCGGGCCTGCGGGCCAAGCGAACCCAAGACGTCGTTGCCGTTGCGCGCAAGGAGGATCAGCGCGAACGCAGCGATGACCAGCAGCAGGCCCACCACTGCCACGGGTGTGCCCAAGAACCCGGAGAGCAGCACACCCACAAATAGGAAGACGAAGTAGACACGGGTGCTCAGCCCCGAGGTGAGAGGGGTGTCGAACTCCTGGATCTGCGTCTCGAGCCCATGCTGGGCAAACAGGCCCTCTATCAGCTCTGCTGCCTGCAGCTCCTCTTGGCTGTTGGCGGGGGAGATGTCGACTTGATCGTTGAGGAAGTCGGTATAGTCGCGCGTGCTCGCCATGTTGCGTCCTTCGCCTAGCGGTTGCATTGATGGGCATGCATCCACCTAGTATACGCCGAGAGAGTCCCCTTGTGCCCACCCGCTGGCCGGTAACGCCAAGGTTCTTTTCCTGTCCGTTCGCGATGCCTTCGACGCATGCGTCGCCCTCACCCATCCGCCGGGGCGGACACCCCTGCCCATGTGGCTGTCTCGTCGTCCCCGCTTGGCAGGCACGCGTGTCTCGACGTACCATCTGCTTGCCGTCCACCAGACCACCTGCCAGCGGAGAGACACATGCTCGCACCCGACACCCACCTCACGATGACCAGCGACGACCTGCGTGCCGCGCGTGTGCTCACGCTGGCCGTCAAGTTCTTTGGCACGACGCGCCCGCTCCCCTCATCGTCCATTCGCGCCGACCTCTACCCCGATCTCGACGGTGACTCGTTCAATCGGCAATACCTGCGCGACCGAGAGCTGCTTGCCACCCTTGGCATCATGGTCTGCGAGGCGGGGGCCTCCGGCACCGACACGCTCTGGGAGGTCGACGAGAGCAGCTCATACGTCACGGGAGAGGGACTCGGAGCCGCGGACGCACGCATGCTCTATGTCCTGTGCCACGACCTGATCTACGACCAGGCGTTTCCCTATCGCGACGAGCTGAGGATGGCCCTTGCGAAGATCTCCCGGGTGTATCGGGGGACCACCGTGGCGCACCATGACGCCATGAGCGCGGGCGAGCACAGGTTGCTGCGTGCGCTGGTGTCGTGCATGAGCGCCCGTCATGCGGCAGCCGTCACCTACGTGGATGCCCAGGGAGGGACCAGTGCGAGGACCATGGCCATACTCGGGTCCTTTGGCATGCGCGGCAGAACCTACTTCGTCGCCAGCCGCGTCGAGCGGGACGGCACGCTCGTTCCAGACTCCGTGAGGACTTACCGGCTTGATCGCTTTCAGAAGGTCCGCGAGCTGCGGCACGTCCGTTACCAGATCCCCCTCGACTTCTCCGTCAGCGACTACGAGCGCCTGCCCTTCCAGATGGGCGATGCCTGCGACACGGCACGACTTTTCGTGGGTGGCGGCGCGGGCAGGGACGTCGCCCGTGCCATGGCGACTCATGGCACCATCGCCCACGTGGGGACGGAGGCCGTGTGGGAGGTTGCCTACAGTGACGTCCGGTCCGTTGCGGCGTGGGCGGTGGGCAGCGGGATCTGTCCTTTGGGTCCGCCCGAGGTGGTCGAGGCATGGAAGGAGGTCCTGTCTCGCACGGTCGATGCGTCCCTGCTCGATCGGACGCTGCCTTCGGGAGGAGGTCGTCTGACACCGGCATCGGCACGCGGGAAGGCGGGAAGGACCGGCAGCACCCTTGTCGCACGCCAGCTCATTGCCCTTGCCAGTAGCCTCACGCAGGAGGGGGAGGTCATCACCGCGCACGAGATCGCCCAGACCTTGGGCGTCGAGCATGACCAGGCGCGCCACCTGATCGCGTTGGTCTCCCTCGGGAGCGGGGAGTCCATGGACTATCTCCCGCTCGTCCTTGGCGACAGGGACGAGGAGGTCTCCCTCATGGAGGGCGCGATGATGAGCGCCCGTCGCGTGCGGCTCACGCGCTCTGAGACCATCGCCCTCTCTGCGGCGCTCGGTGAGCTCGGCATCGACGGGGATGACCCGCTTGCCGCGACGTTGTCGGCAGCCTATGGGTCACCGGGCTTCTCGGCACGCGATGTCATGCGTTCCCTTGCGTCCCCCAGCTCCCCATCCGACGGGGAGGCGCTCAAGCTCTGCTCCCGTGCCATCTCCAACGGGGACGCACTGCGATTCGTCTATCATCCCGTCACAGGCGATGCCGCCAGCAGCAGGTCCGTCATCCCCCATCTCGTCAGGCGCGGCGACGACAGTTGGTATCTCGAGGGCTTTGACGTCATGCGCGGTGCGGAGCGCGTCTTCCGCATCGATCGCATGAGCGAGATCACGAGGACGAGGGCCGACGACGCGCCCATGCCCGCAGCACCTCGGGAGCCCGAGAGGCTCGTGGGAGCTCGGTTCTCCGATCCCCGTTACCTTGACCTCTTCCACTGGGACGGGCTGCAGACGCTCTCGTCCGATGACTCCGGGGTGACCGCGCGCCTCCCCCTGTACGGCGGGCCATGGCTGGCGAGGCACCTTGCCGCCTGTGCGGGGACGGTGCGCGTCGACGACGCCGACGTGGCGCGACAGGCGTGGCAGTATGCGCACGACCTTCTGGAGCAGGCCGATGGCGGAGGGCGGCGGCGCTTGGAGTGACCCTCCGCCATCACCGTTGCCTCCGAGCAGGAAGTTCTCTCCCTCAGCGCTCGCGAGAGGCGCGCCACATCTCGATGAAGCGCCCCACGGTGTCGCGCTCAAGGCTCATGCAGGTGCTGCTGGGCAGCGAGCGCAGGAACTGCCCCCCGTAGCGCTTGGTCACCACGCGAGAGTCGGCGAACACCACGATGCCCGCATCCGTTCCCGTGCGGATGAGCCTCCCGGCCGCCTGCTTGACCGAGAGCACCGCCTCGGGGAGCGAGTGGCGCCACCAGGCGCGATCCTCGCGCAGGTCTCGCTCGCGCACCAGCGGGTCGTTGGGATTCGCGAAGGGCAGCTTGGGGATCACCACACAGCGCAGGGTGTCGCCTGCGGCATCGAAGCCCTCCCAGAACGATCTGAGGGCCATCAGCGAGCGGGTCTGGTCGGCCATGAACCTCTCGCGCAGCCTCATGGGGGACGACCCGCGGTCCTGGCGGTCGACCTCCAGACCGATGGCCGCGAGGCGGGGTGCCAGCGCATCGTGGACGCGCTCCATCTCGCGGCGGTTGGTGAACAGCGTGAGCACCGAGCCGCCCATGGCGCTGTGCACGTCAAAGAGCAGGTCCACGAGCGAGGCAAGGTAGTCACGCTCGTTGGGGGCAGGCATGTCCTTGCACACGAGCACCGACATGTTGCGGTCGAAGTCGAAGCTCGAGGGGAGCAGCAGGCTCCGAGCTGCCCCCTTGTCGAGCTGGTCGAGCCCGACAGCGTGGTTGAAGTGCTCGAATGAGGATCCCACCGCCATGGTCGCCGAGGTGAAGGTGACGCTCATCATCTCGGGGAGCCAGCGCGTGGCGAGATCCGTCCCCACGTCGACCTTCTCGGCCACCAGTGCCTCGGTGCCGATGTCACGCCTCCTGCGGGAGAGACGGGCATAGTAGACGTACGTGCGGTCCTCCCCTGCCCTCATCAGGGAAAGGGCGCCGCCCAGCGTCGACAGGAACCCTGTGGCCTCCCTGAGATCGCCCCCGAGCTGTGGTCGCACGTCGACAAGCGCCTCGGTGGCCTCGGCAGCATCCTTGGCGGCCTCGTCGAGACGGTCCATGGCCCGAAGCATGGCCTCAGAGAGCGCCGCCCATGCGGGCGACTGGCGTACGCCATCGTCTATCCACAGCGTCTGGCTGTCGTACCCGCCACTCGGACCCGCAATGCCGCCGAGCCCGTGCAGAGCCTCGAAGACGTCGCCCATGCAGGTGACGGCGCGGGCAGACGACGCCGCAAGCTTGGTGAGCAGCCGCGCCGGGAGCTCGGAAGCCTCCGCTTGGGAGAGCTGGCCGAACAGTGTGTGGATGGCACCCGTCTTGGCACCGCCGAGCTTCTCGAACGACGCACGCACGTCGTCGCCTCGAACCTCGATGGCCCATTGCCTGCGCGCCTCGGCCTCGAAGCCATGGGCCTCGTCCACGATCCAGTGCCTGATGGGCGGAAGGATCCTCCCCTCGGCCATCACGTCGCGGAACAGCAGCGAGTGGTTGGTCACCACCACGTCCGAGCAGCTGGCCCGCCGGCGCGCGCCGTGCACCATGCACTCGTTGGGAAAGAATGGGCAGCGGGTGCGCTGGCACTCCGAGGGGGTGGTGGAGAGCATGCCGCGGGGGACGAGGCGCCAGCGGATGCCGAGTGTGTCGAGGTCCCCCTCCGCCGCCTGGCACGCGCTCGCGTGGGTCACCGCTATGGCGGTGAGCATGTCTGCTGCGACCGATGTCGCTGGTCCATGGCCCGTCACCTGGTCGAGCGGCAGCTCTGCTCTCACCGCTCGCTGGAGACGATTGAGGCAGGGATAGTGTTCGTACCCCTTCAGGCTCGCGAAGGTCACACCATGGGGAAGCGCTTGGTCCAGGGCGGGAAGCTCGTGGGAGACCAGCTGGTCGGTCAGTGCGTTGGTCTTGGTGGCAACACCGACCGTCACCCCGTTGCGCTGCGCAAAGGATACCGCCGGCACGAGATAGGCCATCGACTTGCCCACGCCCGTGCCCGCCTCGATGGCCCTGTGCGTGGAGCTTGCGAGCGCGTCGCGCACCTCCCGCGCCATCGCCTCCTGCTCGGGACGGCGCTCGTAGACGTCGTACATGTGGGAGACCAGGCCCGTGTCGGCAAACGCCGCAGTGATCTCCTCGGGGGTGGGGGCGCTCATCGGATGGGCGACCTCTGCCGCATCGGCCCTGGCGCGCCAGGTCGATGCGGCAACCAGGTCGTGGCGGACGGATTTGAGCGAGAAGGGTGCCGACGCGGCCCGTGTGGCCAGATACGAGAGGATTGGCCTGAAGGGCCACGAGACCTCGTCATGCATGCCCGCAAGCAGGGCGAGGAGACCATCGGGCAGGTCGCAGAGACCCACGAGCATCACGGGCCACATCCCGCACAGGGCGTTCACGTCATCGACCGCCCGGTGGGTCACGCCATCGCAGCCGAAGGCTGCTGCCATGTCGGACAGCCTGTGCGACCTGAGCAGCGGGAGCGCGATGCGCGAGAGGGAGAGGGTGTCGATCCAGGTGTCGCTGACCGCGCGACCACCGGGCACCTTCTCCACAAACGTGCGGTCGAACAAGGCGTTGTGGGCGAGCACCGGCGAACCTGCCACGAAGTCGGCGAGGAGTCCCACGGCCTCCTGCGCCTTCGGTGCGCCGGCCACGTCCACAGCCCTGATGCCGGTGAGTCGTTGAATCTCATGAGGGATCGGTCGGGCCGGATCGACGAAGGTCTGGAACCTGTCGACGACCTGTTTGCCCGACATGCGCGCGGCGGCGATCTCTATCAACTCGCTGTCCTTGAACGAGAGGCCCGTGGTCTCGGTGTCGATCACCACGACGTCCTCTTCGAGGGGACCAAAGTCCTCCTGCGCGGCACGCGATGCGATGGTGAGATAGGTGGAGCGCACCGTCTCGGGCACCGAGGGGGGCAGGAGACGTGAGAGCGCGTCTGATGCGTGTGTTGTTGCCATGTCCCTGTGACTGCTTCCTTACTCGTGCGACGTCGATCCCGCGTGGCGACACCTGGCTCCCACCGCAAGATGCGCAGGGAAGGCCATCGCTCCCCTGACACATCCGGCACGACCCGTCTGGCGTGCGGTGTTCTGCGTGCGGTGCTCTATGCGTGCCCCTCGAGCGCCAGCTCGACGAGGCGGCGACAGAGCTGGGGGAACTCGATGCCAGCGTGACGCGCCGAGTCGGGCAAAAGGCTGCTCTCCGTCATGCCGGGAATCAGGTTGGTCTCCAGGATGTATGGGATTCCATCGGCGGTGACGATGAAGTCGCTGCGCGAGGCCCCACGACACCCCAGCGCCTGATGGGCACGGATGGCGTATGCTTGCGCACAGGCATACGCCTCGTCGCTCAAGCGAGCAGGGATCACATGGTGCATGGATGCAGGCTCATACTTCACCTTGAGGTCGTAGAACTCCGCGTTGGTCACGATCTCCACGATGGGAAGCGCCTGGGGATCCTCGTTGCCCAGCACCGGCACGGTGATCTCGGTCCCCTCGATGCACGACTCGACCAGCACGGTGTCACCCTGCGAGCCTGCGAGCCTGATGGCCTCGGTCAGCTTGGTGGGATCGCTCACACGGGTGATCCCATAGCTCGACCCGTTGGCGGCGGGCTTGACGAACAGGGGAAGACGGAGGCGGGCGACGAGGGCATCGACGTCCTGCTGCCCGAGGATCTCGTCGCTGGTGATGCTCACCCCCTCGGGCGTGGGAATTCCTGCCTCGCGGTACAACATCTTCGACATGTCCTTGGCTGTTCCCATGGCTGATGCCAGGACTCCCGAGAAGGTGTAGGGCACATGGAGAATCTCGAGCATGCCCTGGATGCACCCGTCCTCCCCATAGCGCCCGTGCATGGCGACGAAGGCGAGGTCATAGTCTCCATCCACCATCTGCCTCACGAAGTGGGGATCGGCTACGTCAAGCAGCCGAACCGACTCGAATCCCGCCTCACGCAGAGCTCCCTCACACGCGCGACCCGATGAGAGCGAGATCTCCCGCTCGTCAGACCATCCTCCCGCAAGAACGGCGATCTTGCAGCTGCTGATGTCGTTTGCCTGCATGGGCGACTCCTTCGAACGCACGCTTGCGTTAGACTCACCTGATGAGCACTCATACGGAAAATGGTACTCCACGTGGGATTTGAGACACAGGAGAGGGCGGAAAACATGCAAGATGCCAGAAACCTCCCCACGGAGGGGACGACTCCGACCGATGTGCGCGCCCTCACGCACGGGCAGCTCTCCGAGGCACTGGCGGATCTCGGCCAGCCACCGTTCAGGGTGAGGCAGATCGAGGAGTGGGTGTGGGAGAAGGGCGCCACGTCCTTTGACGACATGACCAACCTTCCCAAGCCCCTTCGTGCACGACTTTCCGAGCTCTTCAGCCTTGGAGGGATCACACAGGTGGCACGTCAAGTCTCCGAGGACGGAACTCGCAAGTACCTCCTGCGCTATGCCGATGGCACCGACATAGAGTGTGTGGGCATGCCTACGGGCAGCAAACTTGCGGTGTGCGTCTCGTCACAGGCTGGTTGCGCGATGGGATGCGCGTTCTGTGCGACAGGCGCCCTTGGCCTGACACGCTCGTTGGATGCCGTGGAGATATACGACCAGGTCATGCATGTGCGCAAGGACTTTGGCACACGTGTGACCAGCGTGGTGCTCATGGGACAAGGCGAGCCGTTCATGAACTATGACGCTTCGCTCGCGGCAATGCGCAAGCTGAACGCTCCGGAAGGCCTGGGCATAGGCGCTCGTCACATTACGATATCCACCTGCGGAATCATTCCTGCGATCAGGAGGTTCTCCAACGAGCCCGAGCAGTTCACCTTGGCAGTCTCCCTGCATTCGGCCGTCCAGCGAACGCGCAACGCCCTCATGCCAGGCGTGCGCAAGTACTCGCTGCAACATCTGTACGAGGTCATGGGAGAGTATGTGGATCGCACCGGACGCCGTCCGACCTATGAGTATGCGCTCATTCGCGGCGTCAATGACACCGAGGATGAGCTGGGGGCACTCTGTGCCTTCTGCCAGGACAACCTTGCGCACGTCAACATCATTCGGCTTAACGAGGTCAAGGGCTCGCGCTTTCAGCCCTCATCCGACGCCCGTGCCGGTGAGTTCGTGCGCAGGCTCGCCAACGTGGGCGTCGAGGCGACCATACGTCAGCCGCGGGGGGCAGACATCGATGCCGCGTGTGGTCAGCTCAGGCAGCGCACGTCCAAGCGCTAGGTCCACTTGTCCCTGCTTTTGCTCCTCATGCCATCCCCCAGCATGGGTGGCCGGCATCGGCTGCTCCCTGTCCTAATGATGAGAACATATGTTCTATATGGTCAGAATCCCAGGTCATCCCATGCATCCCGGATCTGCTGCCGGTTTTGGGCCACGACATCCTCGTCCATGATGGTTCCGATGCGTGAGTTCACGATATTCGCAACCTGGTGACATGAGTCGCTCACGGTGTGGGCAAGTGACCTCATCTCACTCTTTGCCTTGTCGTCTAGCAACACGTGATAGGCAACATAGCCAACGACACAGACTGCTGCTACTCCCAGTGCCTGATTCCTGAGACGTCTCAAGAGTCTCATGTCACTCACCCTCTTCCATGGCTATCTTGCTCAGTTGTTCGACCAGTCTGCTGAGGTCCTCCTCAGTTCCAAACTCGATCTCTATCTTGTTCTTGTTCCTCAGGCGCTTCACACGCACATTGGTTCCAAGTGCAAGCCTGAGCTGACGAGCGGCACGTTTATACGACTGTGGGGTAGGTACGCGTCGTGGTGGTTCCCCGCTCGTGCCAGAAAACAGTGGGGCAAGACGTTCTGTCTGTCGTACCGTCAAACCATCATCCACGATCTTCTGTGCCAGCTTAAGGCGTCCCTCTTCGCTTGCCACGGCAAGGATTGCTCGTGCATGGCCAGCGGTCAGCAACCGCTTGGCCATCATGTCCTGAACCTCTCCCGGTAGGTCAAGGAGTCGCAGTGAGTTTGCGATTGTCGGACGTGACTTGGATACCGCCTCTCCAAGCTCTGCCTGCGTCATGCCCGTCTTATCTATGAGGGTCCTGAATCCCTGTGCCTCTTCAATGGGATCAAGATCTGTCCGTTGCAAATTTTCGATGAGAGCCAGTTTGAATACGTCCTCATCAGAGATGTCCCGGACCACAGCAGGAATTTCCGTGAGTCCTGCACGTTTCGCTGCTTGATAACGACGTTCACCAGCAACGATCTCGTACTCCTTGCCAATCCTTCTGACCAGTATGGGTTGGAGTACGCCGTTCCTTTGTATTGACTCTGACAGCTCGTTCAACGCATCGGCATCAAAGTGTTGACGTGGTTGGTTCTTGTTCGGCTTGATCTTGTCAAGGGAAAGCATGGAGTTTGCTGTCACAGCTCCCGCAACCTCAGCATCTGCTCCACCCATGAGTGACTCGAGACCCTTGCCGAGTCCTGATCGCTTAGCCACGACGAATCACTTCCTTCGCTAGCTTCATGTATGTCTGTGCCCCCTTGCTCATACGAGCGTACTGTGTGACGGGGATTCCATGACTTGGGGCTTCCGAGAGTTTCACGTTACGCGGAATGATCGTCTTGAAGACCTTCTTGCCAAAGTATTTTCTCACCTCCTCGGCAACTTGCTTCGACAAGGTTGTCCTGCTGTCATACATGGTCAGGAGCACACCAAATATCTCCAGCTCCGGATTGAGTCTCCCTTTGACCATGCGCATTGACTCAAGAAGCTTCGTCACCCCTTCGAGCGCATAGAACTCACACTGGATGGGGATGAGCAATTCGTCCGCTGCGACAAGTGCATTAAGTGTCAACAGCCCTAATGATGGAGGACAATCAATGAGGACATAGTCAAAGTGCTCTAGGATCCGTGCAATTCGTTTCTTGAGGGTTCCTTCGCGACCATCGACTGAGACGAGCTCAATTTCTGCTCCTGCGAGCTGTATGGTCGCAGGAACCGCAAACACCCGTGGTTCGCAGGTCTCCATCACAAGGTCTTCGATAGGGTAGTTATCGAGCAGCGCATCGTACACATCGTGCTCCAACGACTCTTTCTCGATTCCATATCCACTTGTTGTGTTTCCTTGCGGGTCGAGATCAATGATCAGAACCTTTTTCTTTGACTCTCCGAGCACCGCAGACAGGTTCACCACTGTCGTAGACTTTCCCACGCCACCTTTTTGGTTTATTACGGCGAGTACCTTTGTCTTCTTGAGTGGATTTGCCCGCTTTACGTTCAGATAGCTCACGTTGCCTCCAAACTACCTTCATTTCTCACTCTATGTGTTTGGTGTTCTTATGATAGAGCATGTTCCACGTGAAACATCTCATGATTTCTCAATCGAAGATCGGTCTGTGACGTGATGGAACACTGGGAATGTTTCACGTGAAACATTCCCAGTGTATATGCAGCAAAACATGTGAACCTTCAGGTATTCGCCACATGATAAGAAGGGAACTGTCCCGCTGTAGATTTCCCTGTGGGATGCTGAAGTTTGCTTTTCATCTCACAAGTGGTTTGCTCTTTGCGTGTCCTGTCGCTCGTGGTAGTTTCACATCACTATGCTTTGTTTTTTGGTAGGAAAGTATCTCCCTATACCCAGCATCATCCGGAAGCTCGTATGTTTCACGTGAAACGAGTTTCATCCCCACCATCTGAGCGGTCTGATTACCACGTTCAAGTTCTTCATCGGTCATACGGGCCTTTGATACCACAAGGTATCCTTCTCTTACCAGCAGGGGTGATGCATACTCCATGAGTATGCCAAGATCTGCAACAGCACGAGCAAGCACAAGATTGAATCTGCTCGCCTGCTCACGTGCGAGATCCTCCGCCCGGATCGCACGTGTAGAAAGCTGTAGGCCGAGATCGAGATTGCAGATGAACTCGTCCACCGCGTTGCTTTTCTTTCTCACAGAATCTATGAGCACCCCTCGGTAGGGTCTCATGATCCCTATGGGCATACCAGGAAAACCGGCTCCCGTACCGATATCAACAAATGTAGCATCCTCTGCAAGGTCAAGATCATCAAGAGAAGGCAGGAACAGGAGTGAGTCAACCACGTGGCGGATAATCATGTCTCTCTCATCGACGATCCGCGTGAGGTTGACTTCCTGATTCTTCTCACGCACAAGATCGAGGTGTCTCAGGAGGAGCTTGCGCTGAGACGGACTACTCCCTATGCCATATCGACTCAGATACACCTCGAGAGCATCCACGTTCTTCTCTGAGCAGATCATCTGCCATTCCATTCCTCTGTGTGAGATGGGATTATAGGATGAGAAAGGGGGGGAGAGTCGCCTCTCCCCCCGACATAGCAGGTCATATCAAACATATGGTGGATCAAGACCTGACACAGGTAATGACCACGCGACGCTCAGGATCCTCGCCCTCGGAATGTGTGGTAACAAGCGTGTCATCAAGCAACGCGAGATGCACGATGCGCCGCTCATAGGCATTCATCGGCGGAAGGGACACACGTCCCCGCTGACGCTTCGCGCGGGCGGCAGCGCTGTGTGCCAAGTTGATGAGCTTGTCCTTGCGACGACTCTTGTATCCCTCTATGTCGATGACGATCGGGTAATGGAACTTCATCTTATTGCTCATAAAAGTTGTAACTATTACCTGGAAGGCGTCAAGGGTTCGCCCATGGCGCCCGATGAGCACCGCGAGGTCGCCGCCGGAGATGTCGAGGATGAGCTCGCCCTCATCGCCCTCATACTCGTCGATCGTGACATGCTTCTCACCAAAGAGGGCGATGAGGTCTCGCACGTAGGTGATCGCAAGGTCGGCGACCTTGTCGAGATCCTCCTCGTTCAGGCCGTCGGCACTCTCATAATGCTTGCGAATCTGGGCAAACTCATCACCGGCATCGGCATCCACGGTATGGACGTTTCCCCCAGGAGTGAGCATAGGCTCGTCTTCCATGATAACCTCCTCAGATGTGCGTCCGAACGCTCTTAGGACTTCTTCTTTGGGCGTGGCTTGTGTTCCCTGCGAACCACGTTGATCTCAACAGGCTGGCTTGCGAGCTGTGCCTCGGTCTCACTCTTGACCTTCGCTATGACGCGCTTGGTGACCAGCTGCTGCTGGATGACCTGCCATAGCGTGGAGGTGACGTAATAGAGAAGCACGGCAGCAGGCACAGACCAGCCGAACCAAACCATCATGACACCCATCATGACACCCATCATGAGGTTCTGCTGACGTTGCTCCTCGGGGACATTCTGTATGTTGACCAACATCTGAACGAGGGTCATGACGCCGAATCCAACGTCAAACAGCAGATACACCCAGGCACCGGCGAAGCCGAGGGTTCCCACGGCCTGACTCACCGACATGGAGATCGAGGGCATGATGTTCAGGAAGCTCGCGTCGGAGGGAACGTTGCGCGCAACCGTGAACAACGCGAAGAAGACAGGCATCTGGACGATCATGGGCAGGCACCCACCCAGCGGATTGAAGTTGTTCTCTGCTTGAAACTTGCGCATCTCCTGCATCTGACGATCAGGATCGTCGGCATAGCGATCCTGTATCTCCTTCATCTTGGGCTGCAATACCTGCATGCGTGCGGTAGCCACCGTCGACTTGGTCATCAACGGCGTGATGATCAGACGTATGATGAAGGTGAGAACTATGACGGCGATGCCCCAGTCATCGGTAACCCCTGCGATGGCGGCAAGAACGTCGGTCAGAAATGATACAAACCAATCCCACATGGCTCCTCCGTGGCGTTATGTGTCAAGGCACAGGATCGTACCCACCCTCATGAAAGGGATGGCATCGGACAATGCGCTTGGTCGCGAGCCACATGCCCCTGATGGCTCCGTGTCGCTTGATGGCCTCGAGCGCGTAGGCAGAGCAGCTGGGCGTATAGATGCAGTGAGGGCCGACCAGAGGCGACACGTACCTCCTGTAACCCTCGATCAGCATCACGAGTGCCTGCTTCATGACAACCCCACCCCATCACGCGACCTATGAGTCAAACTACTCATCAAAGACGAGAGGGAACGCGCCACCTCACCGCTCTGGGAGTCGTGCGTTGCCTTCGTGGCAAAGAGAATCACGTCATACCCATCGCGGGGAAGTCCTGCCTCGCGCGCGGCCGCGCGCAACACGCGCTTGCACCGGTTCCTGAAGACCGCATTGCCCAATCGCTTGGAGGCAACGAAGGCGACTCGCGCAGGGCCGCCTTCGTCACGTCTCAGGGCTGTCATGCGGACGAGCTTATGGTTGACTCGCTTGCCATCAGAGAAGACCCGCCCAAAGTCCCGCTTGGACTTGATGGTCTCCATGCGTGGCTAGACGGTCAGCCTCTTGCGGCCCTTGGCGCGGCGACGGGCGAGAACGGCACGACCACCCTTGGTGGCCATGCGCGCGCGAAAGCCGTGAGTCTTGGCGCGCTTGCGCTTGTTGGGCTGATAGGTGCGCTTCATGCTGTCAACCTCCTGAGAGATGCCTGCGTCATTCAAACAGATTTAAGCCATAAGATTGTAGGGGTCGCGACCGGCACCTGTCAATTACTTGGGTGGAATGCAGAATTGCACCATACCAACCCGCGCATCGTGCCATGGCATGCGGAGGGGAGGCTGCCATGTGGCCAGAGGGGACCACATGGCAGCCTCCCGTGTCGTCACGTGCAAGAAAGTATGCAAGCTTTCTGGCAAGAAGTCCCACCGTGCTATGCTTAGAATCACATGACAAGAAGGACACCGCAGATATAGACTGGTTTTCTTCTTCTGTTGCAAGCTTTCTCCTGTTGCAAGAAAACTTGGAAAGCTTTCAACAGACGTTGAGATGTTGTTGAAAGGCGTAATGGTGGCAGAGGCGTTTTACCCTTTCGTCGAGAACGGAGGAGGGGACGAGGGCCCCGACGCGACGACGCTCGAGGTCCGACACCCGGCACGCATCGCCATCTTTGACGACGCGGCGGCCGCCCCACGCGTCGTGGTGGTGGAGCCCACCGACATTCGCTCCTACCTCGAGGAGATCACGGCCACCGTGACGCGCCTCGCCCAGCAGCAGGGGGGCAGAATCCCCTTCACCGTCGTGCGCGAGGTCGTCGAGAACCTCATACACGCTTACTTCATCGAGCCCACCGTCTCGATCCTCGACGAGGGAAACACCATTCGCTTCTCCGACCAAGGGCCGGGCATCCATGACAAGGGCCTCGCGCTCGAATATGGCACCACCTCGGCAACAACGGAGATGAAGCGCTACATCAGGGGCGTGGGCTCCGGCCTCCCGTACGCCCAGCAATGGCTCGAGGAGAAGGGCGGGTCGCTCACCGTCGAGGACAACATCCACAGCGGCACGGTTGTCACCGTCTCGCTCGTCCATGGGCCCCCGAGGGCCGCGTCGCACGCGTGGGGAGAGCTCGCTCACACGGGCATGCTGACCTCCCAGCCACATTCATCCGCCTACCAACAACCGTGGGGCCAGCAGGGTCCGGTCATGCAGACCTATCCAAGCCCGTACCAGCCCCCACATGCGCCAGGCGGTCAGGCTGTGGGCTGGCAGGCGACCCCGGTCCCACAGGCGGCACCAGACGTGTCAGAGCGGGGCAGGCTCGTCCTCGAATACCTCAGAAGCCACGAGGAGGTGGGGCCGCGCGACCTCAACGCCTGGCGGCCGCTGTCGGAGTCCACCTGGTCCCGCGAGCTGACGAGCCTGGAGAAGCAAGGGCTCGTCTCGAAGCAGGGTGGCCAGAAGCGCCGGCTGACCGCGATGGGACGACAGTTCCTCGGGATGTGGCCCTAGTCTGTGGGGCCGCTCCGTCCCCTGGCCCCATTCGCAGGACGACGGGATTCTTCGCCCACCCCCTTGCCAAGACGAGTTTTCAACATATAATGGAATCTCTTTTTCAACATTCGAGGCGAACAGTGGTGCCGGATGCAACAGGGTCTTGACTCAGATGTCGCAATCCTCTGGGAGGATGTCATGGTGCTGCTGTCGGAGCGGCAGGACCTCAACCAGTCGACGATCGCCATGATCAACAGCTGTGTTCCCACCTCGATGGACGATGAGACCTTCCACGTCTCGACGACCCTCGGGTTCGCACAGCGCAAGATCAGCCAACATGCCCCCATCATCGAGGAGTGTCTCGCGCAGGCGTCGTTCCAGCACCTCACCCTCGTGGTCGACCTCGTCAAGGACACCCGCGCCGTGCGCGTCTCCAACGAGGTGACGCCCGACGAGCTGTCGCGCCTCTCCGCAGTGGCGTCGCCACCCGTCCAGACACCCGTCGAGGGCGGCGAGCGCAAGCTCCTCGAATACGTCAAGCGCGTCTCGGAGGAGATCACCGAGACCGACTCGCGGCTCACGTTCGAGCGCTTCGTGATGGGCGAGGAGAACCGATATGCCCTCGAGGCCGCCAAGCAGGTGGCCAACGGCGACAACAAGAGCTACAACCCGCTGTTCATCTACGGAAAGAGCGGGCTTGGCAAGACGCACCTGCTGCGGGCCATCCAAAACTACATCGCCAAGAACGACCCCTCGAGGAGGTGCATCTACCGCGCCGCCGCGGAGTTCGTGGACGAATACGTCATGGCCGCCACCGATCGCACGAGCACCTCGGCATCGTCGGCGATGGCCGCGCGGTATCAGAACGTCGACGTCCTCATCATCGATGACATCCAGAACATGATGACCGCCGGCGGCACCATTCGCTTCTTCTTCAAGACCTTCAACTCGCTCATGAGCCATAACAAGCAGATCGTGCTGGCGGCCGACCGCTCCCCCTCGCAGCTCGGCATGGGCGACAGCAAGTTTGACGAGCGCGACACCTCGCGCATGGACTCCGGCCTCTCGGTGTCCATCCAGGTTCCCGACTACGAGCTGAAGCTCAACCTGATCAACGCCTTCTACGAGCGGATGCGCCAGGATGCCATCGACGAGCACATCGACGGGGTGGTGGGAACCATCTCTGAGGAGATGAGGCGCCTGATGGCGGAGCGGGCGGGCACCAACATCCGGGTGATCGAGGGATTCGTCCAGTCCTGCCTCATGCAGGCCAATCGCCGTGAGCGCGCAGGGCTCTCCATCACACGGGCGGACATCATCGAGGTGGCAAACCAGAAGTGGCCCACCGGACAGCGCATCATCACGGTCGACCACATCCAGCGCCACGTGGAGAAGTTCTACGACGTCGCGCACGAGGACCTCATAGGATCCAAGCGCAACAAGGAGCTCATGGAGGCGAGGCACGTGGGCATCTGGCTCACCCGCGCGCTCACCGACAACACCCTGGCAGAGATCGGCAAGAAGTTCGGCGGGCGCACGCATGCCACGGTCAAGCACAGCATCGCCTGGGTCGATGACTACAGCAGACGCGACCGCATCTTCCACGACCGCATGGAGACCCTCAAGGACTCCATCGCGGACGGCACCTGATGTTCAGAACCCTGTCAACGCATTGGTGAATGATGATGAGAAATGAGGGTAGGTCGTCGAAAATCTTCTCAACAGGTTGTCACATGTCGACGCCTCACGAGTGATTGTTGCCTTGAGGAGTGGGGAGTCGCATGGTCTCACCAGCCATGATGTCCGTCTTTCGACATTTCTACAGGCCCTATCGTTCTTATTAGTTCTTATATCTCTATATATGAGGGAAAAGGGGAGCACATGAAGTTCACCGTCAGCCAGCCAGCATTAGCGAAGGCCCTCCTCGTGGTCGCGAAGGGCATGGCCACCAACTCGACGCTTCCCTACCTCTCCGGCATCTACATCAGGGCGGAGGATGGCACCCTCGAGTTCCAGACGGCGAACCTGTCCATCTCGATCCGCCATCGCATCGCGGCCAATGTGGAGGAGGCTGGCGAGACGGTCGTCTCGGGCAAGGTCCTGACCGGCATCGTCAAGGCCCTTCCCGACGAGGCGGTCACCTTTGCCATGGGAGCGGCCTCCAGCATGGTCGAGATCTCATGCCGCAAGTCGAGCTTTCGCCTCAACACCCTCGAGCCCGCAGACTTCCCCGAGTTTCCCACGCTCGCCCTCGAACGGTCGATCGAACTCCCCAGCGCGCTGCTCTCCGACATGGTCGACAAGGTCTATCGGATCACCTCGCGCGACACCAGCCGGCCCATCCTGCAGGGCGTGCTGCTGTCGGTGGAAGAGAACACCATCCGCCTCGTCGCGACCGATTCCTACCGCCTCGCCGTCTGCGACTCGAACGTCGAGACGTCTACGACCGAGGAGGCCTTCCTGGCCATCGTCCCGGGGGCCGTCTTCCACGACGTGCTGGTCTCGCCTTCCATGAGCGAGCGCCTCACGGTGGGACTGACCGAGAGCCAGGTGGTCTTCTCCTTTGGCAACACCACGTATGTGTCCCGCAGGATAGAGGGCAACTTCCCCAACTACCGCCAGCTCCTGCCGACGGACTGCACGACGGCGGTCAAGCTCGACATCGACCAATTCGGAGCCGCGCTCAAGCGCGTGTCGGTCATCGCCTCGTCGAACCCGTCGGTGCGCCTCGATGCCGACCGCGGCGAAGGGCTCGTGAGGCTCTCCGCCTCGTCGCCCGACCAAGGGGAGTCACTCGAGGTGCTGGACGCGGAGATAGACGGTTCCAGCATGGCCATCGCGCTCAACTTCCACTATGTCTTCGACTGCGTCAACGCGACCAGTGGCGCCGAGGGCCTGACGCTCGAGCTCCAGGGGCCCATGCAACCGGCGATCTTCAAGTCGTACGGCACGATCAACTATCTCTACCTGCTGATGCCGGTGCGGATGTAAGCCTTGGGCCTCACTGTCGACCTGCTCGAGCTGCGCGATTGGCGCAACTTCGAGTCATGTGACATAGCCCTCTCACCGGGCGTGACGGTGCTCCACGGTCCCAACGCCGTGGGCAAGACCAACGCCGTCGAGGCGCTGCAGCTCCTGACTGCCGGCGTGTCGTTCAGGAGGCCGCGTCCCTCCCAGCTGGTCAGGGAGGGTTGCACGGCCGCCAGGGCGACCGCACACCTCACCGGCGACGGCCGCGCCATCGACCTTGCGTGCCTCGTCGAGGGTGGGCGCCGCAAGTTCAGGCGCAACGGCAAGCCCTGCCCGCCCGTCGAGGTGCCAGGGACGCTCATGTCCGTGTTGTTCAATCCCGATGACCTTGCCTTCGTGAAGCGGGGTGCCTCCCAAAGGAGGGACGAGGTCGACGACTTCGGGCGGCAGGTGCATCGCGGCTTCGCGAAGGTGCTGAGGACCTACCAGCGTGCGATCGAGCAGCGCAACCGCCTGCTGAGGGACGGCGCCCCCGACCTCGCGCTGCTCGACGCGTGGGACGCCTCCGTGGCCCTCGGCGGCGCGACGCTCCTCCTGGCGCGCCTGCGTCTCTTCGAGCGGCTCATGCCCAAGGTGAGCGAGATCTATGGGCGCATCTGCGATGGCGAGGCGCTCCGCTGCGCCTATGAGTGCTCGCTGGGGGATGACGTCATGGGCATGTCTCGCGACGACCTCACGGCACGCATGCTCCAGCGCCTTGCCGAGGGCCGCTCCGACGACCTGCGTCGCCAGCAGACGCTCGTCGGCCCTCACCGGGACGACCTCTCCTTCACGATAGACGGGCGCGACGCCCGAAGCTTCGGATCGCAGGGCCAGCAGCGGTCGGTGGTGCTTGCGTGGAAGATGGCCGAGGTCGATCTCTCCGCAGAGATTCTCGGCGAGAGGCCGCTGCTTCTTCTCGATGACGTGATGAGCGAGCTCGACGAACGCCGGCGCGCGGCGGTCGTCGAGTTCGTGCAGGAGGACATCCAGACGGTGGTCACCACCACCAACCTCGGATACTTCTCACCCGACCTGCTGGCTGCGTCTAAGGTGGTGGGCTTTGGCAACTGAGTGGGAGCTCGAGTTTGGCACCGAGCGGCCTATGGGTCTCGACCATCTCATGAGGACGGTGGTCGACACCCAGATGGCGGCCAAGATGACAGCCGCCCAGCGCGCCGCTGCAGCCTGGTATCGAGCCAACGGAGACCGTGAGCGCACGCACACGACCGGCGTCTTCCTCAAGCGGCCCCGCAGGCCCGACGCGGCGCCCATCCTCGGGGTGTACGTCGACTCGCATGCCATGGCAACCGACTTCGGCGTGAACAAGGACATATACCTCGCCCGTCTCGCCAACGTGGGCCTTGAGGTCTCAGGCATAGAGTTCCTGCCGTCACGCGAGGGATCCCGTATGGCACGGATCGCCAGAACGGAGGCCTCCCCTGCGACAGCAGGGCTTCCCGATCTGTCGGAACAGGAGCGCCAGGAGGTTTCGACCCTCGCCGCCACCGTACCGACCAGCATGAGAGAGAGCGTTTCTAAGGCCATTGAGTTGTCCATGAGGCGAGAAAAGAAAAGGAGTACTCAAGATTGATCAAGTGCCCGAATTGGGGCCTCAGAGGCCTTTAGATAAACTTTCAACATGTTATCTACATCACGTTTCACATGGGCCGGGCAGATATCAGACCCATGAGGTAAAATAAGACGGATTCGGCTGCCGTGAGCCGGCGGACCTTGCTGCCCGAGCGACTCCTCATACAGAAGGTTAGGAAGAACGTGGCGAAGAACAACAACTCATCATACGAGGCCTCAAGCATCAAGGTGCTCGAGGGTCTCGATCCCGTGCGCAAGCGCCCTGGCATGTACGTTGGGTCGACCAGTGCGTCCGGCCTCCACCACCTGGTGTGGGAGGTCGTCGACAACTCGGTCGACGAGGCGATGGCGGGCTATTGCACGAGGATCAAGGTGACCGTGCGTCCCGACAACTCCATCTGCGTCGAGGACAACGGTCGCGGCATCCCGGTGGCGCGCCATCCTCAGAAGCGCATCCCCACGTTGGAGGTCGTCCTCACCGTGCTGCATGCCGGTGGCAAGTTCGACAACGACGCGTACAAGGTGTCCGGCGGCCTGCACGGGGTTGGCGTGTCGGTGGTCAACGCCCTCTCGAAGAGGCTCGTCGCGCGCGTCAAGCGCGACGGCGGCATCTATGAGATGGAGTTCGCGCGCGGCAAGACGGTGCGCAAGATGGAACGGGTGGGCAAGAGCAAGGCCACCGGTACCTCGATCACCTTCTGGCCCGACGACACGATCTTCGAGAGCACCATCTACGACTTCGACACCCTCCACGACCATCTGCAGGAGACTGCCTTCCTCAACAAGAACCTCAAGATCACGCTGGTCGACGAGCGGGAGCTGGAGCCGCGCGTCGTCGAGTTCTGCTATTCGGGCGGCATCGTCGACTTCGTGAGGTTCCTCAACGAGGAGAAGACCATCCTGCCTGGCATGGATCGCAACCCCGTCTACATCAGCGGCTCCTCGGCGCCTGATGCCCCCCCAGACCAGAAGGGCGAGGTCGAGGTCGCCCTGCAGTGGAACACGAGCTTCTCCGGCACGGTCATGAGCTTCGCCAACGACATCTACACCGATGAGGGCGGCATGCACCTGGAGGGCTTCCGCTCGGCGATCACCAAGACCATCAACGACTATGCCCGTTCCCACAAGCTGCTCAAGGAGAAGGAGGCCAACCTCACCGGAGACGACATCCGCGAGGGCATGACGGCCGTCATCTCGGTCAAGCTGTCGGACCCGCAGTTCGAGGGGCAGACCAAGGCAAAGCTGGGCAACTCGTACATGCGCACCCTCACCAACAAGGTGGTCGCGCAGGGCATGGCCGAGTACCTCGAGGAGCATCCCAACCAGGCCAAGGAGATCTTCAAGAAGGCCAACCAGGCGGCAAAGGGCCGCATGGCCGCCCAGAAGGCGCGCCAGGCGACGCGCCGCAAGGGTCTTCTGGAGAGCGCCGCCCTGCCGGGAAAGCTCGCCGACTGCTCTGTGCGCGACGCCGAGATGACCGAGCTCTTCATCGTGGAGGGCGACTCCGCAGGCGGTTCCGCCAAGATGGCGCGCGACCGCTCCATCCAGGCCGTCCTGCCGCTGCGCGGCAAGATACTCAATGTGGAGCGCGTCCAGGAGCATCGCGCCCTCTCCTCCGACACCATCACCTCGCTCATCACGGCCATTGGCACGGGCATCGGGCCCGACTTCGACATAGAGAAGGCCCGCTACCACAAGATCGTGATCATGACCGATGCCGACGTCGACGGCGCGCACATCCGCATCCTGCTGCTCACCTTCTTCTACCGCTACATGAAGCCGATGATCGACGCGGGCTACATCTACGTGGCCCAGCCGCCCCTCTACCAGCTCAAGCCCAAGGGCAAGAAGAACGGCAAGTACCTGTACACCGACGAGGAGCTCGCGCTCGAGGTGGCAAAGTTCGAGGACTCCAGCAAGTACACGATCCAACGGTACAAGGGTCTGGGCGAGATGGATCCCGAGCAGCTCTGGGCGACCACCATGGAGCCAAAGAACCGCATCATGCTTCGTGTGACCATAGACGACGCGATGGCCGCCGATCGCGCGGTGGCGAACCTCATGGGAAATCAGGTGGAGAAGCGCAGGACCTTCATCCAGACCCACGCCAAGGACGTCCGCTTCCTTGACATCTAGGCCACCAGCGGGCGTCACCCGGCAGCTGACGACCCCATGAACGAAGCCCTATCGGCTAGCAAAGGATTGACATGGCTGAACACGACAATGACCTGCTCGACGAGGACGACCGCACAGGACTCGACCAGGAGATGGAGGCCGCCGGCGCCGACGAGCTCGACGAGATCCTCGATGGCAGGGATGACGGTGCCGAAGGGGAGGATGAGGCGGAGGGAGAGCCGGAATACGACGAGTACGGCGACCTCGTGAGCACCGATGAGGGCGACCATGCTGACGTCGGCCTTCCCCACACCATCACCGACGAGGCGGGCACCCGACTCGATTTGACCGACATCCATGGCGGCACCCTCAAGCCCATAGAGATGTCCCAGGAGATGAAGACCTCGTTCCTCGAGTACTCGATGTCGGTCATCGTCGCCCGCGCCCTGCCCGACGTGCGCGATGGCCTCAAGCCGGTGCACCGCCGCATCCTCTATGCCATGAACGAGGCGCACATCGTGCCCTCGCGCCCGCATAAGAAGAGCGCGTGGACGGTCGGCGAGGTCATGGGTAAGTATCACCCCCACGGTGACTCCGCCATCTACGACTCCATGGTGCGCATGGCCCAGGACTTCTCGATGCGGGTCCCCTTGGTCGACGGTCATGGCAACTTCGGCTCCATCGACGGGGACCCACCGGCCGCGATGCGCTACACCGAGAGCCGCCTGACCTACGCTGCTATGGAGATGTTGCGCGATCTCGACAAGGAGACCGTCGACGTGCAGCCCAACTACGACGAGTCCCTCTCCGAGCCATCCGTCTTGCCGGCACGCTTCCCCAACCTGCTGGTGAACGGCTCGTCCGGTATCGCCGTCGGCATGGCCACCAACATCGCGCCCCACAACCTCAACGAGGTCATTGCAGCGGTCAACGTCATGATCGACAATCCCGATGCGACGGTCGACGACCTCATGGCGGTCCTGCCCGGCCCGGACTTTCCCACCGGCGGCATCATCATGGGAACCGACGGCATCCGCGAGGCCTACGAGACCGGGCGCGGCACCATCACCGTGCGCGCCAAGGTCCATGTCGAGAACATCGGCAAGGGAAGCCGCCAGCGGCTCGTGATAACCGAGATCCCCTATCAGGTCAACAAGGGCACCCTTCAGGAGCGCATCGCGCAGCAGGTCAACGAGAAGCATATCGAGGGCATCTCCGACATGCGCGACGAGTCCAACCGCAAGGGCATGCGCATCGTCATCGACCTCAAGAGTGGTGCCGTGCCACAGGTCGTGCTCAACAACCTCTACAAGCGCACCCAGCTGCAGGCCAACTTCGGTGTCATCGACCTCGCGCTCGTCGACGGCGTGCCCCGCACCCTCTCCCTTCCCGAGATGCTGCGCCACTACATCGATCACCAGGTCGACGTGGTCACCCGTCGGACGCAGTTCGACCTCGACAAGGCGCTCAAGCGCGTGCACATCCTCGAGGGACTGCTCATTGCCGTCGACAACATCGACGAGGTGGTGCACATCATACGGTCGTCTCGCGATGACGTCGAGGCGAAGGCGCGCATGCACGAGCGCTTTGGCATCGATGCCGTGCAGGGGGAGGCCATCCTGCAGATGCGTCTGCGGCGCCTGACCGGTCTCGCCCGCGACGAGCTCGTCGCGCAGATAGCCGAGCTGCACGAGCGCATCGCCTACTTCCGCGACCTCCTGGCGCATCCCGAGAAGATCCTCGGTGTCATCACCGACGAGCTTGCCGCCATCGGCGAGCGCTTCGGCAACAAGCGACGCACCCAGATCACGGGCGTCGCGGCGGAGGACCTCGACGTCGAGGACCTCATCGCCGAGGAGGACATGGTCGTGACCTGCACCCATGCGGGCTACGTCAAGCGCCTTCCGGTGGCCACCTATCGCTCCCAGAGGCGCGGTGGCAAGGGGATCCAGGGTCTCTCGCTCAAGGACAACGACTTCGTCGAGGAGCTTTTCGTCGCCTCCACGCATGACTACGTGCTGTTTTTCACCAACAAGGGGAAGGTCTACCGCGTCAAGGTGCATGAGCTGCCAACCGGCACCCGCTACTCACGAGGGTCGGCGCTGGTCAATGTCCTGCCCCTTGCCGATGACGAGCGCCCTGCGGCCGTCATCACCTGTCGCAGCTTCCCTGAGGACGAGCACTTGCTCTTTGCCACCAAGAACGGCATGGTCAAGAAGACGTCCATGAGTGCCTACGACAGGAGCAGGCGTGACGGCATCATCGCCATCAACCTCAAACGGGGCGACGAGCTGATCAACGTGCGTCGTGTGAAGAGGGGCGAGAAGGTCATCCTCTGCTCGAGTCACGGCAAGGCCATTCTCTTCGACGAGTCTCAGGTGCGTTCGACCGGACGTGACACCTCGGGCGTGCGTGGCATCACGCTCAAGGACGGTGCGACGATGCTGGGGATGGAGATCAGCAACGGCAATGGTGACCTCTTCGTCATCACCGAGAAGGGCTATGGCAAGCGCACGCCCGTCTCCGAGTATCCCGAGCACAAGCGAGGGGGCCAAGGCGTGCTCACCATCGCCATGACGCGGCGCAAGGGTAACCTGGTGGCATGTCGCGTCGTCGGTCCGCAACACGAGCTGATGATCGTGTCCGAGGAGGGCGTGGTCATCCGTGTCAAGTCGAACGACATCTCCAAGCTCGGCCGCTCGACGCAAGGCGTCAAGGTCATGAACATCAACGAGTCCGACCGCGTGGGCGCTGTTGCCCGCATGGTGGCCCACAAGAAGAAGGCAGCCCGCGTCGACCCGATGCAGGGTACGCTTGAGCTGGGTGCCGCGGGAGAGGACGACTCCATCGACATCGGTGGGGACGAGGCCTTGGACGAGTCGCTGATCGACGAGTAGAGGCTTTCGCACAAGACGGGAGGCCGGGCCTGGGGGGAGACGCTTCTCCCAGGCCCGGCCTCTCCCTGGTCGGAGAGCCTTCTGCAAACCGCCATGCTGCACCTAGAGAGGGTTCTGGGAGAAGTCCTCGGGTGTGAGACCTTCCACGAAATTGTGGAAGGCCAGCAGCTCCTGCTCTTCCGTGTCCTTCTTGACCTTCTGGAAGTCAGGCATCGTGGCGGTTTCGAGCACCTGCTCGCGTACATAGATGGGAATGCCCTCCCGTATCGCAAGGGCAATGCCATCGGAGGGACGACAGTCCACCTCGGTCCTGGAGCCATCGGGGCGCGCGAGCTGCAAGGACGCAAAGAAGGTCGTTCCGCTGACGTCTATGATCGAGACGGAGATGGCACGTCCACCCAGGGAATCGATGACGCTTGCAAGGAGGTCGTGCGTGAGCGGTCTCTTGCGCTTGTGGTCATCGATGCCCGCCGTGATGGCTGCGGCCTCGACGGGACCGATTCGAATGGGCAGGTGCACCTGTGCGCCCTCCTCGTCATACTTCCTGAGCACGACAAACGAGGGAGTCTGAAGCCCGCCAACCACGACGGTCTGTATCTGCATGCGAACCAAGGACATCCGCCTTTCGGTTTGGTGTATGTGGGCATGATACCCACACGAGGCAAAAAGTCACGTGCCAATTCGGGCGTTCCCGAACCATCATCTGCTTGAAAAGACGCTTGACCCAAAAAGACGCTTGACCCACCATATGGATACGTGTACTATATCGTTCTGCGTTGGGCCTGTAGCTCAGTTGGTCAGAGCGTCCGGCTGATAACCGGGAGGTCACAAGTTCGAACCTTGTCAGGCCCACCACCTTCTTGTGAATAACCGCCCCAGCGCTAGCCGAGTCGCCGCTGGGGCGGTTATTACGAGAAACCAAAGGGGGATGTAGCTCAGCTGGGAGAGCGCGGGCTTTGCAAGCCTGAGGCCGAGGGTTCGAGCCCCTTCATCTCCACCACACACCAAAGGGCACTCGGCGACGGGTGCCTTCTTCATCTGGAGACTAGCGTGAGAGCAAAGACCGCCGTCACCATCCCCGTCTACCTCGTGTTACACGCCATGCTCGCGGTATATTCCCTGAGCAGCGTCTGCAGCAAGCTTGCGGCAGGGCAGCCTTTCATGAGCGCAGGGTTCATGCTCATCTACGGTGCCTCCATTGCCCTTTTGGCCGTCTATGCCATCGTATGGCAACAGGTGATCAAGCGCATGCCCCTCACGACAGCCTATGCCAACAAGGCCGTGACGCTCGTGTGGGGCCTCGTATGGGGTAGGGTGATATTCGAGGAGGAGCTGTCTCCCATCAAGCTTCTGGGGGCAGCGGTCGTCCTTGCGGGTGTTGTGATGTTTTCCATGGCACATGATGAGGATGACGATGCGCGCGGTGAAGGCGCCCGCCCATGAGGACCTTTGCATATGCGTCCCTCTGCCTGCTCGGTGGCTTCATCAGTGCCATATCACAGGTGCTCCTCAAGAAGAGCGCGCAGAGGCATCATGACAGTGTGGTGGCTGAGTATCTCAACGTGCGCGTCATCATGGCCTATCTGATGTTTTTTGCCGCCGCGCTGCTGTCGGTGTTTGCCTATAGGGGCATACCGCTCTCCATGGGACCCATTTTGGACGCCATGAGCTACCTCTATGTGACCTTCTTCGGCGTGACCATCTTTCACGAGCGGGTTGGCACCCGAAAGAAGGTCGCCCTCTCCCTCATTCTGGCCGGCATCGTCATCTACTCGTTCGGCATCTAGACTTGCGCCATCACAGGGTGCCAGTGATGCCCAAGACGTCTGCTCAGCTGGGATTGCCCATGCGGGGGGGCGAAGAGAGAAAGTGCAACGAGTGGTGATCATTTGGGTATGGGAATGAATTGCCCCTTTGTCCGTTCGTGAATCCTGATAGTATGAGGCAGGACCTGTATCCGAACCTGTCGTATGAGGAATGCCTTGAGCACACTCACTTCTGGAAACTTTACCTTTACCACTACAGGCATCGATGGTGTCATGCTGGTTTCCACGCGCATCTACGGCGACCACAGGGGCTCGTTCATGGAAACCTACAAGCGAAGCGACTTCTTGGTCGGTGGCATCGACTGCGAGTTCGTACAGGATAACCAATCGTCGTCGACGAAGGGCGTGTTGCGGGGACTGCACTTTCAGATCGACTATCCCCAGGCAAAGCTGGTTCGCGTCATCGAGGGCCGCGTCTTTGACGTGGCGGTCGATCTGCGCAGGGGGAGTTCCACCTTCGGGTGCTGGGAGGGTGTCGAGCTCTCCGGTGAGGGGGGGACTCAGTTTTACATTCCCAGGGGATTCGCCCACGGCTTCTATGTCATGAGCGACTACGCGACATTCGCATACAAATGCGATGATGTGTACAGGCCAAACGATGAGGGCGGCATCATGTGGAATGATCCCACCATCGGAATCTCCTGGCCGCTCGTGGATGGTGTTGCTCCCACGCTTTCAGAAAAGGACCTCAATCATCCAAGCTTCATCGAGTATCGGGCCAATATTTAGGATGTCGTGATGAGGGTATTGGCTGTCATCCCTGCCTATAACGAGGAGGCGTGCCTGGAAGGCACCTTGGCCATGCTTACCGCCACGTGTCCCGACATCGACTATCTCGTGGTCAACGACGGATCTCATGATGAGACGGGTGCCATCGTCTCCTCGCTCGGAACTTCTGGCATCAACCTTGCCGTCAACACGGGTCTTGCCTCCGCCTTCAGAACGGGGATGAAGTATGCGTGGAGGCACGACTACGATGCGGTGGTGCAATTCGATGCCGATGGTCAGCACCTTCCCGAGTACATTCCCCCCATGGCACGTGCGCTGCGCGAAGAGCGGGCGTCCATCGTCATCGCCTCTCGCTATCTCGATGGTAGTCGTCAGCCGGAGGGCCTGCGCGGCGTTGGCTCACGGATCATATCCTGGCTCATAAGGATCACGACGGGCACGAAGATCACTGATCCCACGAGTGGCATGCGCATGTATGATCGTGACATGATTGGATGGTTTGCCAAGAATTTCGACATCGCTCCCGAGCCCGACACCGTCGCGCTCGTCCTGCGCAAAGGTGGCAAGGTGGTCGAGATACCGGCGAGGATGGAGGATCGACAAGGGGGCGAGAGCTACTTCAACCTTGCGAGCATCATCACCTATATGAGCCGGACCTGCCTTTCCATACTTCTTTTCCAGTGGTTCAGATAGGAGCTGCCATGCCTGTCCAGCAACGGGTTCTCTTACTGCTCGGAGCATTGTTTGCCCTGCTCATGGTGGTAAACAAGATCAAGAGGGAGAAAATCCTCATGTCAGACGCCATATTCTGGGTGGTGTTCTCCGTCATCATGACGCTGGTTGCCGTCATACCAGAGCTTGCGTTTCTCTCCTCGAGAGTGCTTGGGTTTCAGTCCCCGAGCAACTTCGTGTTCCTCTGCGTCGTGGCACTCCTCTTTGCTAAGGTGTTTGGTGACTCCACATCGATATCTCTGCTCAAGAACCGCGTGGACGAGCTGACCCAGGAGCTGGCCCTCAGGGATGACACAGGATCCCACAAGGGCTCCTGTGAGAGCGACATGCCTCAAGGCCACTAGAGGTCGCCTTGTTTGCCGCTCACGACCATACCTTTGCCGTTTGTGCCTATGGCGAGAGCCCCTTTCTTGAGGAGTGCGTCACCTCCCTCATGGAACAGACGCTCAAGACCACTGTCATCATGGTGACATCGACGCCAAATGAGATGATAGGCAGTGTGGCCCGGGCCTACGGCATCGACCTGTACGTGAGCGACGAGCCGGCTGGCATCGCCCGTGATTGGAACCATGCGGTGCGCCGCGCGCAAACTCGCCTCGTCACCATTGCGCACCAGGATGATACGTATGAGCCGCGCTATGCCGAGCAGGCGTTGACATGCATGAACAAGGTGTCGGACCCTTTGATCTTCTTCAGCAACTATGGAGAGCTGCGCGATGGGGTCGCGGTGGATGACAACCGCTTGCTGCGTGTCAAACGCATGCTGCTGCACCCTGTGGCGAGGGTGGGAATGACCTCCTCAAGGCGCATCAAGCGTCAGATCCTTTCCCTCGGCTCGCCCATTTGCTGTCCCTCAGTGACACTCAACATGGGGCTGCTTCCCAACCCTCCCTTCACCAGTTCCATGAAGAGCAACCTCGATTGGGATGCCTGGGAACGATTCTCACGACTGGACGGCTCGTTCGTGTATAGCAGCGAGATTCTCATGCACCATAGAATTCATGAGGAATCAGAGACCTCGAACCTCATCAGGGACAACACGAGGACGAAGGAGGACCTGGAGATGCTGTCGAGGTTCTGGCCGCTTCCTGTGGCCCGTCTTATCAATGCGCTGTATTCGCGGGGACAGAAGAGCAACGGATAGGGTCTGTCGTCTCAGTCCACAAGTCAATTAGGCCATAATGAAGCGGTGAAGGAGCCGTGCGGCTTTGATGGGCCTCTGGACGGATGATGCCCTCGTCGAGAAGTTAGGCAGTGCGTGACATGTGGTTGAGCTTCTGTGCCTGTATGGCGTGTGCCGTGTTGTTCCTGGTCGTTCCGGGTTATCTCGTCACGCGCGGACTGCGTGCCGACCGCTACGTCAGCCTCATGGTCTCACCTATGGTGGGCGTCTCCCTGTATGGGGTTCTCTCGATCATCCTTGGCATGAAAGGGATGACGTGCAGCTGGCAGACGCTGGCACTTCCCGTCGCTCTAGGCGGTGCGCTGCTGTGTGCCGTGGGACGCATGGGAGCGCGTGGACCTGCTGCTGCCCTTTCGGTCTCCGACGAGCTCCGCGAGCGCATCGGACCGCATGGCGCCCGACTCTCGACGATCGCCGCCGCGCTCGTGATCGCCTTGCTCACAGGAGCAGGCCTGACTTTCTTCGTCTTCGTGAACAGCCTGGTGACGCCAGATGCCTTTGTGCAAACCTATGACAACGCCTGGCACCTCACACACATTGCCGATTTCATGGGCACAGGCAACTACTCGTCATTTGAGGGTGGGTTCTATCCGTCAGCATGGCATGGGATTGCTGCCATGGCAGGCAGCGCGGCTCATGCGTCGGTACCCATTGCAGAGAATGCCACCAATGCCGCCTTTACGGCTGTCGTGTATCCGCTGAGCTGCGTGATGCTGCTTGCCACACTCTTTCCCGAGTCCCGGCGTCGCGTGCTCATTGGGGCGGCATTCTGCATGTCCATAGCATACTTTCCTTGGCGCATCATGCTGTACGGACCCATGTTTCCCAATATGGCAGCATTTGTTGTGATGCCAAGCGTGGTGGCACTCTTCGTGCGGATGGCGCGCAACGCGAGCGGTCTCGTTCAGCGGCTCCTGCCTTCCCTGCTGTTTGTGATGGGTGGTCTGGCCTTGATCCTTCTGCAGCCGAATGCCATCTTCTCGTGCGGAGTCTTTCTCGCCCCCTTCTGCCTGAGCGAGTGCCGTCGACGCGTGTCGAAGGCACGTGGCGCGAAGGCGGGGATCATTGCGGAGCTGCTGCTGCTCGTCCTGTTCGTGGCCGTATGGCTGCTTCTGGTGTACAGCCCTCATCTGCAGGCTGTTGTCTGGTACGAGAGGGGCGCAGGGGACAATGTCATAGGGTCCATCAAATGGACTCTGGCACTCAGCTTCGTCATAAGACGCCTGCACTACCTCATTGGCACGTTCGTGATCATCGCGGCGATAGCGCTGCTTTGGGATGACGAGCGGCGCTGGCTTACCTTGTCCTATCTGCTCGCGGCGACGCTCTTCGTGGTGGCGGATGGTGTGCCAGGCACGATGAAGAACATCATCGCCGGCTTCTGGTACGCAGATCGCTGGCGCCTGGCGTGCATGGTGTGCGTGTTCGCGGTGCCGCTCATCGCAACGGGAGCGGATCTTGTCCTATGGCTCGTCACCTGGCCACTCTGCCGTCGGCAGCGGCGCGCGGAAGGAGAGGGAGATGGTGCTGCCAAGGCAGGTCGCATCGCAGGTCCGCTGGCACATGCGGTCACTGTGGTGTTGGTTGCCATAATGCTTGCCTATAACTACTATCCCTTCGACTTCGTGGTATGGGCATATCGGGTCTACGCGTTCGACACCGTGCGACACAACTTCGTGACCAGCTATGACGTCGAGCAGTATGAGTGGGCATCACTCACCTCTGACGAGATGGCCTTCCTCGAGAAGGTGAGCAAGACGGTCCCTGAGGGGGAGGTGATCCTCAATCAGCCCTTCGACGGAAGTGTATTCGCCTATTCGATCTATGGCATAGACGTGTATTACCGACAGTATGGCATGGGTCTCCAGGAGGGCGATAAGGAACTGCGCGAACAGGTAGACGACATCATGCGGGACAAGGACCTGCAGCAGCGGACAGGCGAGTTGGGCATCAGGTACCTCATGCAGCTTGACCAGGGCAACGGGAAGCATGGCGTCAACCCCAAAGGATCGTTTGCTGACCTTGGGTATCTCAAGGAGGAGTGGGAGGGCATCAATGCGGTCCGGGATGACACGCCCGGCTTTATGGTGGTGCTTTCTGAGGGTGACATGCGACTGTACAGGATAGATGCTGTGGCCTGACGCATGGGGGATGGGATTATGGCATGTGTGTAGCGCGAGGGACAGGCAGGTGAGTCGGTGATGGAGGGAGAACCACTGGTTAGCGTTCTGTGCGTCACCTTCAACCAGGTCAAGTATCTGGCACGGGCCATGGATGGCTTCCTCGACCAACAGACGAGCTTTCCCTTTGAGATTCTTGTCAATGACGATTGCTCCACCGATGGGACGACCGAGCTCGCACTCTCCTATCAGCGTCGCTATCCTGACAAGGTGCAGGTGGTCACGCATGAGGAGAACCAGTATTCACGGGGAATCATGCCGGTTGAGAATTTTCTCATGCCTCGAGCTCGCGGACGCTACGTCGCCCTTTGTGAGGGAGATGACTACTATACCGATCCCACCAAGCTTCAGCGACAGTTCGACGTCATGGAGATGAACCATACGCTCACGGCCTGCGTACATGCCAACGAGAACGTGCGTGCCCGTGACGAGCGGCGTCTGTCGGTATTGCGGTTCTATGAGTGCGATCGCGCGGTCGATCCTGCCGACGTACTGGCACATGTGCAGTGCTTCTCCACCAACAGCCTGTTCATGCGCACGGATGCCCTCCAAGCCTACTTCGCCTCGCCGCAGAAGGCGCTTCCCGCTCATGGCGACCACAAGCTGATGACCTACTTTGCCACCCACGACGGCGGCATGTGGTACATCGACCGCATCATGAGCGCCTATCGCTTCCTGGCAAAGAACTCCATCAACCGAACCCAGCTGATGGACGGCGACCGCGAGGCGCTGGCCACCAGGCTCTACGATGCGCGTACGGAACTATTGCGGTCGATAGACGAGTCGACGGAAGGCGTGTACCACGAGGCGGTGCTCAAGGGCATCGACCGCATGGACTATGAGTATCACAAGGACTTGCGCGACTATCGTGTGCTCAAGACGCGCTGGTCTCGGCGCTTTGCCGCAGAGAGTCTTCCCGCACGTATGGACTCGCTGCTCTATACGTATGCCAGACCCCTCCACAAGCTTGCCTATGCCCTCTACTGCAGACTGTGATACTGCAAGGATGTCCAGAGTGATACTGCAGGATGTCCAGAGGTAGAAAGGGGTATGGTGCGTGAGTGACACAGGCATGAGAGCGAGGACGGTGCGCTCCTTCTTCTGGAGGCTCTTCGAGCAGGGAGGCTCCTCGGTCATACAGCTGATCGTACAGGTGGTGATGGCAAGGATTCTCTCTCCGGAGCAGTTCGGCCTGCTTGCCATCATGGCAGTGTTCGTCAACCTGGGCAACGTGGTCGTGCAGTCCGGCCTCAACACAGCCATCGTGCAGGCTTCCGATGCCACCGAGCGTGATTACTCCACCGTCTTTTGGATGAGTCTCGGCATATCGCTGGTGCTTTATCTGGTGACATTCGCATCCTCGACGCTCATCGCGTCGTTCTATAGGGCGCCTGACATCATATGGCCTCTTCGAGCACTTGCGCTGGTGCTCATTGTCAATGCCTACAACGCCATTCAGGAGGCCATCGTAGCCCGAAATCTCGAATTCGAGAAGACCTTCCGCTCCACTGTGGCAGCCGGGGTGGTATCGGGCATTGCGGGCATCTGGGCGGCATACCAGGGAGCAGGCATCTGGGCGCTCGTGTTCCAGCAGTTGCTGTTCCAGGGATGCAAGTCGCTCGTGCTTGCCGTGCAAGTGCCGTGGAAGCCGCATCGTGAGTTCGATGCGCGTCGTGCGGTGGTACTGCTCGGCTTTGGGTGGAAGCTGCTCGCATCGGGACTGCTCGACCAAGGCTACCAGAGCCTGTCAGACCTTATCATCGGTAGGGTGTTCACGAAGGCTGATCTTGGCTATGTCAATCAAGGCAAGCGGTATCCCCAGGCGCTAGGACTCATGTTGGATGGCTCCATCCAGCCGGTCATGCTCTCCGCAGTATCACGCGTGCAGGATGACCTCGTGCGTGTGAAGAGCCTTGCCAGACGTGGCCTCAAGACCTCGACGTTCTTCATCGTGCCGGCCATGGGCGCCTTTGCACTCGTCGCTCGCCCCTTGGTGATCGCGCTGCTGGGCGAGAAGTGGTTGCCGAGCGTGCCCTTCCTGCAGATGTACTGCATCACGTACATGATGTTGCCCATTCACACCACCAACCTGCAGGTGCTCAATGGCGTGGGACGCAGTGACCTCTTCCTGCGCCTTGAGGTCATCAAGAAGTTCGTTGGCCTTGTCGTGATGCTTGCCGTGACCTTCGTGATAGGTGATCTGAGGGCCATTGTGGCAAGCTACATTGGGGTGAGCGTGATAGCGACCTTCATTAACGTCTATCCGAACAAGCGCGTCATAGGCTACTCGTATCTCGAGCAGGTGCGCGACATTCTACCTGCCTTCCTTCTGGCTGCATGTGCTGCAGCGATTGCCTCGACGCTCTCCTACACGCCGCTTGCTGGCCTTCCGTTGGCGATCGCGCAGGTGCTTGTGATGTCTGTGACGTACGTGGCGCTGGCATGGCTCTTCCATGTCGAGGAGCTGTCCTATCTGCTCAACACCCTGCGTGCAAGTACACTAGGACGGGTATAGGGGGTGGTGCGCGCATGGCAAGCAAGGCAATTCCGGTGACGCGATCGTCGATGCCGCCGTTTGAGGAATACGTGGACGAGATTCGTGGCCTGTGGGACTCCCATTGGCTGTCCAATATGGGCGAGAAGCATCAAGCCTTCGAAAAGGAGCTTGAGCGGTACCTGGGCGTCGATGATATAGCCCTTTTCGTGAATGGGCATCAGGCATTGGAGTGTGTGCTCGAGGCGATGGAGCTCGAAGGTAAGGTCATCACCACGCCCTACACCTTCGCCTCGACCACCCATGCCATCGTGCGCAAGGGCCTCGAGCCGGTGTTCTGTGATATCCGTCCCGACGACTACACCATGGACCCCGAGCGTATCGAAGGTCTGATTGACGAGGACACCTGTGCCATCGTGCCCGTGCACGTGTACGGCAACCTGTGTGACACTGATGCGATCGAAGCGATAGCAGCACGCTACGGCCTCAAGGTGATCTACGACGCGGCCCATGCCTTTGGTGTGTGGCGCAATGGGGTCTCGGCAGCCCTGTTCGGCGACGCCTCGATGTTCTCGTTTCATGCCACCAAGGCGTTCAACAGCATCGAGGGCGGTGCAGTGTGCTTTGCTGATCCAAGCGTGCGCGAACGCCTCGACCAATGGAAGAACTTTGGCATCACGGGGGTGGAGACCTGCGAGTACATTGGTGGGAATGCCAAGATGAACGAGTTTGTGGCAGCCATGGGCATCTGCAACCTGCGTCACCTGGACGAGGAGCTGGCGAAGCGCAAGGCGGTGGCCGAGCGCTACTGGGAACACCTTGACGGCGTGAGGGGCGTATGCCTCAGCAAGCCTGCGGCAGGCACACGGCCCAATCATGCCTACATGCCAGTGGTCTTCGACGATGCCTTTGCCGTCACGCGTGACCAAGTCTATGACACCCTGATGGCCCATGACATACATGCACGCAAGTACTTCTACCCCCTTACCACCGATCTTGCCTGTTATGCCGGCCGATTTGACCCTTCTGCCACACCGATCGCCGCCAACATAGCATCTAGGGTGCTCACGCTGCCCATGTATGCCGATCTTGCGCTTGAGGACGTGGACCGTATCTGTGACATCGTGCTTGGGGAGGCTCGGTCATGAGTAGCACAGCAGCGTATAGGGCTCACTCCAGAGATGATCGACGGACGGCTGATCCCGCAGCCAGGGTCAGCAGGTTTCTGACTAGCCATCCGTCGATCGATTACATCCTTCCCCTCGTCTGCCTCCTTGTGTGCGTGCTCTGGTCTTGCAGACTGCCAGTGGAGCAGGCGCCTGACGAATATATGCGCCTTCCCATCCCCTTCTATATCCTCGAGCACGGCAAGCTTCCCCTTGGGACTGACCTGGAGGTCAGAAACCCTTGGTGGGGCACGTCGTATGCCTTCACGCCATATGGTGCCTCGCTGCTCTCGTTTGCGTTCATGCGCATCGTGAGCTTCATCACCACATCAGAGGGGATGCTCATAGTCGCGGCACGCCTGCCGAGTGCCCTGTTCGTGGCGGCAACGGTACTGCTCTGCGAGAAGATCGGGAAGCGCGTGTTCAGCTCGCCCCTGAGTCCGTATTGCATGGCGCTCTTTGTGGGGTTGTTGCCCCAGATGGTGTTCTTGGGTTCGTATCTCAATCAAGACGCCATGGAGGTGTTTGCCACGGCACTCATAGTCTATGCGTGGCTCCTGGGCGCTGAGCACGCTTGGGACATACCAAGGTGCCTGCTTCTGGCCGTTGCCCTTGGCGTCTGTGCCCTTAGCTACTACTTTGCCTACATATATCTGCTTGCCTCGGTGGCAGTGTACTTTGCCACAGCTCGTCATGCGGTCGTGTCGGATCGGCTGACCACAGGACGTATGTGGCGACGCGCCTTGCTCATCACGCTGGTTGCCCTTGCGGTGGGCGGATGGTTCTTTGCAAGAAACTATCTTCTGTATGACGGCGACCTCCTTGGTCGTGCCACGTCGACGGCCATGTCTGAGAAATACGCCATCGCGTGGTTGAAGCCCAGTGCCAACACGAGCGTCCGGGACAAGGGCATGGCCCTCATCGACATGGTGAGCAGCACTGATGATGGTGGCTGGCTGGATCATACCGTCAAGAGCTTCATCGGATGCTTCGGCTACATGACCACCTGGCTCTCTCCCAAGGTGTATCTCGCCTATAAGGTCGTCATAGGGGTGCCGTTTCTGTTGCTACCGGTGCATTTGGTACGGGGAACTGCCTATGAGGGTCGTGCGGCGATACGTGTCGCGCTCATCGTCTGCGCCATCGTGGTCTTCGGGCTTGCGGCATACTATTCGTGGGCTGTGGACTATCAACCCCAGGGACGCTATGTCATGGGGGCCCTGATGCCCCTTGCGCTTGGCGTGGCATCTGGCATGGACACGGTCGGCAGTGGCCTGTACGTCACGGGAAGGGCTGCCCGAGGTCTCAGGATGGCAGGGCTGTTTGCACTCGCGCTCTTCCTTGTCTCATATGTCGCCCTCTTTGGGTTTGTCGCGATGAATTGGATCGTGCCCGAGCATCTGGGCGGCATACTCTCTGGAGGACCATGGCGATAACCACGATGGGGGCAACGAGGCGAACATCGACAGAGGGTCCTCTGGTCTCGGTTCTCATTCCCGTCTACAATGCGGAGCGCTACCTCAAGCGCTGTTTGGACAGCGTGCTTGGACAGACCTATAAGCATGTGCAGATAGTGGCAATTGACGATGGGTCGCAGGATGGCTCAAAGGATCTGCTCGATGCCTATGCGGCCGCATATCCTGAGGTAATGACAGTCGAGCACCAGGCGAACGCGGGGGCGGCTGCGGCGCGTAACCGTGCAATTGAGCTTGCGCGGGGCGAATACCTCTGCTTCTTGGACAATGATGACTGGTTTGATGCAGACCTGCTGCAGGCTTTCGTGAGCATGGCGCGCTCCACAGGCGCCGAGGTGGTCTGCGGCGGCTATCGGCGTTCCACGGAGGATGGCAGGACACTCTTCGAAGTCATCCCACATGAAGGAGAACAGTGGGCACCGTATGCGGTGGGAGCTGCTTGGGCGAAGCTCTATGACAGCGCATTCGTGAGGCGCGAGGGGTTTCGCTTCCTGCCCACCAACATCGACGAGGATCTCTTCTTCACACTCCCATCGATTCTCTCGGCCAAGCGTCTGGCCATCGTGCCAACGGCGGGGTACAACTGGTTCTATAATACCGAGAGCGTCTCGAACACCAGTCAGCGTAGCTCGAAGGGCCTGCGCTTTGAGCAGACCATGAACGACATTCTTGCCGAGCTTGGCAGACGTCACATGAGGCCACCTGAGATCGTGTGCCATTACTTCGTGCGTCTCGTCACATGGTTTCTGCTGCATACCTGTGCGGCAGACGGACGCTCTTTGGCACGCGAGAACCTTGCCCACTACACCGCATGGCTTGATCGTTCGTTTGAGGGGTGGCGCGAGGAGCCGTATGCGCGTCCAAACAAGCCCACAGGCGATGCTTTGCAAAATCGCCTGGCGGTGTGGCTGTTTGCCCGACACCCGAACGTGTTTGCCCTCGCACTCGACCTGTACGGGATGGTGAAGTCGCATGGCTAGGCCGGCCTTCGTTCAGATATTGATGGCAGTCTACAACGGCGAGGAGTACCTGCACGAACAGATAGATTCCATACGGAGGCAGACCCACCAGGATTGGGAGCTGTTGGTATCGGATGACTGCTCGACAGATGGGTCGCTTGCCATCCTGCGCGAGTACGAAAGGTACGATCAGAGGATTCGCGTCGTGCTCGATGGTGAGCGTCATGGCAGCGCGAAGGGTCACTTCATGGCACTTCTCAGGATGGCTGACGCACCCTATGTGATGACTTGCGATCAGGATGACATATGGGACGAGGACAAGATCGAGTTCACCCTGCGCGCAATGCGCGACCATGAGCGTGTCGAGCAGGGCAAGCCTCTGCTGGTATGTACGGACCTACGCGTGGTGGACGAGCAGCTGACGCTGCTCTCCCCATCGTTTCTGACCTATTCGGGCATGGATGCCTCGAAGCTGACGATGGGCTTCTTTCTTGCTTCGTGTGTGGTGACGGGCTGCACGATGATGCTCAATGCCTCTGCTACGGACCTATGCAAGGTACCGGTGAACGAAGGGGCCCTCATCATGCATGACTGGTGGGCTTCGCTGGTGGTGGCAGCCTTTGGCACAGTGATACACTTGGATCGGGCAACGCTCTCCTATCGTCAGCATGCGAGCAACTCGGTCGGTGCCGACAGGTTCACGGTTGTGCGTGCCTTGGCCTCGCTCGATCAGAAGCGACAGACGGCACGACAGACTTTCGCCCAGGCCCGGGAATTCAAGAGGGTTTTCGACGGTCGCCTGGACCTGGGACAGAGGGATCAGGTTGATACGTACCTCTCCCTGCAGGATGCGCTGCCACTGGCACGTATGGTGGGGTTGGGCCGATGCGATGCCTGGAAGCATGGACTGTTGAGAAACCTTGGACATGCCCTTGTGTTTTTGACCCTTTAGGTGGCGCGAAAAGACCGAACAACAGCCGCGATGGTGCTCAGGCATGTACGCACGATTGTGACTTTGCGGCCTGTGTGGTGTCGCTCGCCGCCACAGCGTACATGTCATGCTATGATTTAGCCCAAGTATGGTGAGTAGGACTATGCGATTGGTGGTTTCGCATGCGCAAACAGTTTAACAGCTACCGGACAGGTGCCCTTGTGGCCATCATAGCCTGCTCGCTGGCAACGTTCCTTGGCATGACGCCTGTGTGCGCCCTCGGCGAAGATGCCGCGACAGCGGATGATGTTCAGCTGGTGCTGGTCGACAGGACTGTTGATGACCATGAAGCAGTTGCTGATACCGAGGAGCCGACGGGCTCTGACGCGGAGGCAGCCGAGCAGGGTTCGAGCAGCAATACGCAGCTGAGCAATGAGGAAGACATCGTTGTTCAGGCACAGGATCACGCTTCGGCAGATACCCCTGTCACACAGGACGATGTCCCTGCTGATGAGATCATCACGGTCGAGCAAGACAACAGTGGGGGCACGCAAGAGGCCGTTGACGGTACCGCGACAGGAGAAGACGGGAACACGATGCGCAGCAGCGCCCTCCGTGGCTCCCCCGCACTTCCCGCGAACAGCCAGAATGTGGCAGAGGGCACCTATGTCATCGAGGCTGGCATAGCGGCTTCTGACCAGACCGGACTTGCTGGTCTCGTACTCGATGCACGTGGTGGTGTCAAGGAAGGCACGTACATGATCACGTGGACCTATTCGGGCAATGATAACCAGAAGTGGTCCGTAATCAAAGATCCAAGTGGTTGGTATACCATTGCCTCTCACGGCGATGGCTCCTTGGTGCTGACTGCCACAAACGACAAGGGTAAGATCTATCTCACCAAATATGTCTCTGGTCTTGCTTCCCAGCTTTGGGCGTTTTTGCTCTCTGGCACTAGCTATGGTACGGGATATCAGATCGTGCCGCAGGGCATTCAGCGTTCCGCCACCAACACCGAGATTGTCTCCATGGGAGACAACAAGGCAGCGGACGTGCGAAAGAACAGCTCCGAGAGAGGTGCTGAGATAATCACATACACCCGGAGCTCCACGGTCAAAGGCAACCAGTCCTTCTATCTCGTGAACCCTACGTCCCCAACGGTCAGTGGCGGTCCCACCGACATGGAGGGCAGGTATCGCATCGGGGTTCCTGGCACGACCGCTGTGGTCGAGGTTCGCCGGGCTAGTGCTGCCAATGGTGCTAATGTGTGGCTCTATGCCTCCAACGGCAAGACGCACCAGGATGTCTATCTACAGCACGAGGGCAAGGGCTTCTACTCCGTCTGGATTATGGGTACCGGGAAGGTGCTCGAGCTTCGTGGCGGCTCAATTCTTCCTGGAGCCAATATCGTCCAATGGTCATATGACGGCACTGACAAACAGCTGTGGGCCATGCGCAAGAACGCCGACGGCACCTACTCCCTGGTGAACAAGGCGACCGGTCTGGTACTGGGCGCTGCCTCTGAGGCTGCTGGATCAAGCGGCACCAATCTTGCGGGCGCTCAGGACAACGGCAGGACCAACAATCTGTTTACCCTCAAACGGATGAGTCTCATCTCAGCTGGCATCTACAAGATTGTGGAGACAGGCTCGACAAAGGTGCTCGACGTGTCGAAGGCGTCAACCGAAGATGGTGCCAAGCTCTGCTTCTATACAGACAAGAACAGCCAGAACCAGCGCTTTGAGCTAGTCTCTGCTGGTGGCACCGATCTCTGGCGCATCCGTACCGCCTCATCAGGCGGCTGGATTACCTACATAGCTGGCAGCGACGTGATCCAGCAAGGCAACCATGCCACCGCTGCCGATGCAAACAACACGTGGCAAGTGCGCTTCCGAAACGGTGGCTACACGATCTCGAGCGTCAATGGCAACCAGATGCTTGTCGGAGGCAAGCAGAGATCGGTCACCTTCACACTGGCGAGCATCTTGCTCCAAGAAGGCCTGTTTGAGGTCAAGACAAAGCTTGGTAACGCGGTGCTCGACATTCCAAAGAGCTCGAAGACTTCCGGTACCAAGGTCAACGTCTATACCGATAAGAAGGGGGAGAACCAGAAGTTCGTCATCGAGAAGGCGGGCACCGGGTACAAGATTGCCAACTTGGTCTCTGGCTTGGTGCTGACGGCCACATCCACGGCAGAGGGTTCGACGGTCGTGCAACAGGCATATTCGAGCAGCAATGACGCGCAGGTTTGGTTGGTCGGCATTGCCGATGGCGGCTACTTCAAGCTGATCAACAAAGCGAGCGGAAAGGCACTCGACATCTCAGGCGATTCCGCGATAGCAAGCAATGTGAGCATGGCGACGCAGATGGCTACAGACTCTGCCGAACGCGAGGCACGTCAGAGCTGGAAGATGGCAGGCGCCAGTGGTTGGGCAAGTTACAAGGGCATCATGACCTACTTCAACTCCGGCACCCGTATCACCGTCAGCCCACAGGCATGGACGCTCTACAACATGATCAAGAACATGGCGAGCATGACCAAGTATCTCATTGCCATATACCCTGACAACCCGAGGTTCGTCATCTTCCAGGGCTCAAAGGGAAACTGGGTTCCCATCAAGGACTGGGAATGTGGCACAGGTGCCGCCGAGGCGGATGGCAAGAGCAGAAGCTTGCGTGGCGCATGGAAGCTTGGCGAAGGTCGCGGCGAAGAATATGATGGCGGCAGACCCCTTACCGCTGAGGCAGGCAAGTATGGCAAGAGCATCAATTTACCTGGCTACTCGGGATGCACCTATGGGTACTTCATCAATGGTAAGTGGGCCATCCACTCCACCATGCCTGGTGTTCCAGAGTCACAGCAGGTGAACAGGCTCGTATCCCACGGTTGCATCAGACTTAGGCTCGAGAACGCGAAGTGGGTCTACTACAACATGCCTCGCTACACACGCGTGTGGTCGGTACCACGCGTCGTACCTTCCGATATCGCCTTCAGGCTCTCGCTCCTTGGAGCAGGAACCAACGATTTGTATCGATAAGGGCACATCGCTAGACACGTGTCGAGGGGGCAGGTGCATAACGTTGCACCTGCCCCCTCGAGACAGAAGGCATATTGGGAGAACTACAGTGCTCGTATGAGATACAGATGGTCACCGGTGCCATGTTCGAATGAGAACCCGTGCTTGGCATAGAAACCAAGGGCCCTTTCGTTGTCGAGCGCCACTTCCAAGCGCAGCGTAGTCATACCACGACGTCTGCTGTCTTCGATGACCCTGGAAAGCAGCTGCGAACCAATACCCCTACCTTGAGCCTCAGCAGTGATGACAATCATAGAGATGTAGGCGGTGAGGTTGGTCAGATCGTTGGCATAGTATGCGCAAAACCCGAGAACCGTGTCCTGCTCCCTCACCACAAGAACACGTGCTGCTTTCGAGAACTTCGCCGAGAGGGAGGCGATCTGTGACTCGCCAGCAATTGCCGTGTCATGAAACGAGGGGGCACACGCAGTAAGGATGTCCCGTATCTCATGTGCCTGAGTGATATACGCATAGGTTGGCATTGGGACTACCTCAAGATGCCATTTCGTGCGCGCTTAGCCTCTTGGCTGAGGGCATCGATAACTTGAATCTTTCTGCTGAAGTAGTCCCCTAGGTATCCGTCATCATAGATGGGCTTGAATATCTGCAGGTACTTGATGCCTGGATGAGAGTTGATCTCCATGCATTTGAAGCCAGCTTCGGTGATGCCGATGTCAAAGCCCATGTACTCAACAGTACAGAACCTCTGGGCAACGCCGAGCACGGTCTGTCTGAGCTCATCGTAGCGCCCTATCGTGCCGAGCAAGGGGAGACCATTGTCGGGGTGCTCACTGGCAGGGAGGGCCTTGTCGACACAGGTGAGTTTGCCGGGGCCAAAGGCGCCCGTCTCTCCGTCAAAGCCAAGGAAGACGTTGTACTTCTCCATGTTGTCCTTGTCGATGACGACGTAGTTTGCCTCGCCAGAGAACTTGTTGGGAATGCGCAGGTACCCCCCTACAATGCGAGGAGAGACCCCATCCTCGTTGACGGTGACGATGCGCAACGTGTGTATATGGGAGCTGTACGGAGCAAACTGACGACTTGGGCGCAAATACTCGGTAAAGATGTAGTTGGGATGTTGTGCAAGAAAGCCGTCAAAGTCACCGGGATCGATCTCCCTGCCATTGACCAGGTACTGTCCATCCCGGCAGGCGATGTGGATGAATCCGAGTGATGTCGTGCCATTGCAGGGCTTGCAGGCAAACTCGCCAACAGATTCGAGGACATGACGGAACTCACGAGCAGAGGTAAGGCTGACTGACTGGGGGGAATCGATCAGCCGCCTTAGTCCTTCCGGTGCCGTGTAGAAGTAATACTGTGGCATGAAGCTGGAAAACTCAGTGTTGGCAAGCATGTACTTGAGCGTGAGCTTGTCGTTGATCCACATGCGCGTCCAGTTGTTTACTGGCCAGACCTTGTAATAGTCATAGTCAGAGAGATAACGAGAGACGTTGCCCTCATCGAGACCATAGGCGTAGGCGCTGTCGGCAAGAAAGCCGTGGTTGTGGGCCCACATGACATAGGTCTGATCGTAGGCGGGATTGTCGTATTCCCTCATGGCAAGATCAAGGTAGTATGAGGCAAACTTTCTAGAGACACCATCCTCGAGAAGATCTTCTAGGCGCTCACTGTTCATGATTCCGTCCCCTTGCTATGCGAGACCGATATGGAAGCGTTCGTCTACGGCGCGCACGACATCATCGAGCTCTCTGGCATTGTCTGCGCAGGCAATATAGAATCCAATGCGAGCGGAGTCGCTCTCAGCGGCTTCGATATGGTCTCCGATCGCAAAATTGATTTGATAGTCTAGTATCGCAGGCTCACTCTGCAGGTGCTCGAGACCCTCGATGCGCATGACCTTGCCTCCGCCTTGGGGAGTATGGAAGAACTTGAGGATGGTAGCCCGCTCCTGATATGCCGGGAGGATAGAGAAATCCTGATCGGCGGCATTGCCAAGCGCGGCATCTATCAGATAGCGGTATGTGTCATGTCCTGACATGGTCTGTGCGATGATCGACGATATCAGGTTGCCGCCACCGCGGGCCCCAATCTCGATCAGCTTAAATGCGCCGTCCTCGAACTTATACTCCGCGTGCGTGAGGCCGTACACCAGAGGAGAGGCCATGACGAAGGCGTCGTTGGTCTGACGCAGCAAGTCGTAATCGAACTGGGGGTCGCTGTGGGTGAAGTACAGGTCGCTTGCGATGTTTGGGTTATGTGCAAAGTGACGCTTCTTGCTGATTGCCAGCGTGTAGTGAGCGTTGGGCGTCTTGATGCCATCGACCGTGAACTCGACGCCACCGATATACTCCTCGACGAGGATTTCCCTACGAGACCTCGAGAAGGAGAGAGCCTCGTCGAAGTGGCGGAGGATGTCGTCGCTGGTACGAACCATGAAGACACCATGGCTGGCATTGCTGTCCAAAGGCTTGATGATAGCTGTCTTGCCCAAGTCGTTGAGAAAGGCAACTGCCTCGTCGACCGTTCGACAGAGCGCATACGCTGCCGACCCTATGCCATTTCTGACACAAAATGCCCTCATGAGCGACTTGTCGGTATAGAGGGCGGCCGCTTGTGGGGAAAGGGTTGCCAAGCCGAGACGCCTGCCGAGCTCCGCCACAACCGGCATGGCAATGTCACACTCGTCGGACAGGATGGCCTCTATGCCCAGCTGGCTGGCATGCTGCTCGATGGCGTCAACGGCAAATATGTCACTGCGATAGAAGTCGTCGGCGATCGCCGCGCACGGCGGATCCTGTTCAGGACTCACCACGCACAGCCAATGACCAAGGTCCCTTACGCGTTGCGCAAGCGCCAGCTGCCATCTGCTACCTGGAAGAACAAGCACGTTTGCCATGTCGAACTCCTTACGGGGATTCGATGCGTCAGTGGTGGCGAGAAGGGCTTTGTAGGCGCCTTTCGGCGGGCGAATGCCGGCTTGTTACCGTACCGTAGCACATGAGAGGATTGCGTTTGCGGCGTATGGTTAGGATACGGAAAAGCTACCTACTCCATCCAGGGCAATTCTTGAGGGACGAGGAGATGTCTATAATGGACGTCTGACAATGGGCTCAATGTCCGAGAGCTGTTGACGCAAGGCATACCTGCTATGGACGGTGAGAAATGTATTCGATTATCATTCCCTGCTACCGATCTGCGGAGACCATCGAGACCGTTGTCGAGACCACGGCTGCAGAGATGGAGCGGCTTGGGCGGCGTGATTTTGAGTTTGTTCTTGTGGACGACTGCTCTCCGGACCAGGGCGCCACCCTCGCAAGTCTCAGGGAGCTTGCGGCGCGACTGCCCTATGTCAAGGTCGTGGGCCTAGCAAAGAACTCTGGTCAGCACAACGCGATCATGGCTGGCCTGAGAGAGGCGTCCGGAGACGTGTTCATCAGCATGGATGACGACGGTCAGACGAGGCCATCGGAACTGCATAAGATGTTTGTGGCCTTCGATTCCGGGTACGACGTGGTGTATGGCGCATACCCCATAAAGAAGGAGAACCTCTTCAGACGGTTCGGCAGCTGGTTCAACAAGATGTGCTCGGTTGTGTTTCTCGGCAGGCCCAAGGACCTCCGCACCTCGAGCTTTTGGATTGTCAGGAAATACGTCAGGGACGCCATCGTTTCGTATGAGGGGGCCCATACGTACATGCTCGGACTCATCCTTCGCTCCACGTCCAATATCACGCAGGTTGAGGTGCAGCACTTCGAACGAGAGAGCGGGACATCGGGATACACCCTGCGTGCTTTGCTGCGACTGTGGAGCAACATGATCGGCTTCACCGTAAAGCCCCTGAGAATCGCTTTGAAGTTTGGGTCGGCAGTGTCGACGGCGTCCATACTTGCCGCCCTGTATATCTTCATACACAAGCTGATTCATCCGACTGTCGAGGCGGGTTGGTCATCCATCATGGTCGGCATCTTCTTCTCTCTGGGGGTGCAGCTCACCTTCATTGGACTGATTGGCGAATATGTAGGACGTACGTACATGCATATAAACAAGGAGCCGCAGTATATTGTGAAGGAGCGACACCCACAGGGGGGCGACTCGGTCACAGAGGTGCCCAAACGCTGACGTCAGATGGCACCCACTGGACTGTCGATCGTCCGATTTGAGGGGGAGCGGGGAGAGGACAAGCGTCGTTATGGCAAGCATAATGGTCATTGCTGGTGGCACCTTCCAATGTCCGATCATCAAGACGGCAAGCAGCATGGGACACTATGTCATCTGCTCGAACCTCTACGAAAACTCTCCTGCGTTTGAGTTTGCGGATGCCTGTGAGGTTGCCGATGTCCTCGACAGGGGGAGGAACCTGTCTATTGCGCGCAGGTATCAACCTGATGCGGTGCTGACGGACCAGACGGACATCGCCGTTCCCACAGTTGCATACCTTGCGCAAGAGCTTGGTCTCAGGGGCATAGGAATTGAGGTTGCAGAGCGCTTTCACAACAAATTTATAATGCGAGAATTTACTAGTCTCAGCGGCTTTGCATCGCCACGCTATCGGCGTTGTCACACGGTCGAGGAGGCAAAGGATTTCTTGCGGGAGGTGCCTTCTGCCATCATCAAGCCGCTTGACAGTCAGTCGAGCAGAGGCGTCCATATCATACGCACCTCCCGTGACGTCGACCGGTTCTTTGCTGACTGCATACAGTACTCAAATGCTGAGGAGGCCGTTCTCGCAGAGGAGTACATAGACGGCACCGAATTCACGGTTGATGGACTAAAGACGACAAGTGACTATGTGGTGACGGCCATCTCTGAGAAGGAGCATTTCTCACATAATGCGAGCATTGCGAGCAGGCTGCTCTTTTCACAGACAAGCGACCTCTATGACTACGATGCCCTCCGAGAGGTCAACACTGAGATCGTAAGGGCCATGGGCTTGCCCTTCGGATTGACCCATGCAGAGTACAAGTGGCGTAATGGACAGTTCTACCTCATCGAGATAGCGGCACGTGGCGGCGGCACCATGATCTCTTCCGATGTCGTGCCCCTGGTGTCTGGTATCGACAGCAACAAGGTGTTCATCAACACCTTGCTCGGGAAGCCTGACAAGCCTGTCGTAGGCCCCCATTACACCTATGCCGTTCTGGGGTTCTTTGACATCGAGCCCGGCAGAATCGTTGACATCCGAGGACTTGATCAGGTCGAGCAGCTACCAGGCGTGCAGCTGGCAAGGCTTGATGTGTCCGTCGGCGACCAGCTTCTGCGGGCTCAGGATGACCGGTCACGATGCGGATACTACATCGTGTACGCAGATGACCTGGAGGAGCTCTCTGTGCGCGAGCAGCTGCTCAAGGATACCGTGAAGGTTGTGACGGAGTAGGATGGCGGCAGAAAGCCAGCATGGCAGCCGCTCCATTGAAGTGCCGCCTGATGGCGGGCACGTCCTGACACAGGCTCTGCCCGTGGCTCGTGCGGGGAGGGAACCTAGATCAGCGACTTGATGACCCTGAGGCACTTCTCGATGTCTTCCAATGACTCGACGCCAATGCCGAAGCGCACGAAGTCGGCAGTGGAGTCCCCGTAGGCCCTGCCGGGCACTGTGGCGATGTTATGCTCCATGAGCAGCGTGCGCACCAGCTCCTCCGTCTCACCTTCGTACGAGGAGACGTCGATGAGAAAGTAGAACGTGCCCACGCCCTTGAGGTAGCCAATGCCCACGTCGTCGAGGATGTCCTGCACGGCACGGCGCTTGTGGGCCGTCTCGACCGCCTGGGGCAGGGTGGCCGAGAGAATCTCATCGAAGTGATCGGCCATGTAGTCTTGCAAGACAGTGGCAGCACAGGTGAGAAGGTGTTGGTTGAGCTTGAGCAGCTGCTCGATGACCTGCTGATGTGCGATGGCGTACCCCACACGCCAGCCCGACATCCCCATGTTCTTGGAAAGCGAGTTGACCACGATGGTGTTCTCTTTCGAGGTGTCCACACCCGCCATGGAGACAAAGGTGTCGCCCGGCATAAGGAAGTCGCTGTAAGCCTCATCGGAGAGGATGAAGAGGCCGTGCTCCTGCGCGAGCTTCAGCAGATACTCAAGCTCCTTGGGACTGTAGAGCTGACCAGAAGGGTTGTTAGGGCTGTTGATAACGATGAGCTTGGTCTTGTCGGTGAGGTGCCTCTCCCACTCGTACACACCATCGTAGTAGGGAATGGGCACGTGCACCCCTCCCGCGAGCTTGACCTGCTCCTTGTAGGAGAGCCAGCCTGGCTCATGCACGAGCACCTCGTCACCAGGGTTAAGCACCGCCTGCATGGCCATGAACAAGATGGGCTTCGACCCACAGCTCACAAGGATCTCGGTGGAGGGATCGGCCCTGACGCCGTAACTGCGTTGATACATCTCGGACAGGCGCTCGCGAAGCTTGGGCTGACCCATGCTGCTCGAGTAGTGACAGCCGCGCCGAAAGGCCTCGTCACTTATCTCAAAATGGGGGATGTCAAAGAAAGCCTCGCCGAGGGAGAAGGTGTAGACACGCTCACCACGACTCTTCTTGTCGTAGACGATCTGATTGACGAAGATGGAAAGGGCCTCAGGAATCGACTCGACGATGGAGTTTAGCTTGGGAATCATCTGACATCCTTTCATAGGCACTGAGAGTATACATGAGCGCCAAGGACTGATTCATTGGGTTTCAGCTCGCAAGAAAAAGAGTGAAACTATGACGCAAACGAGGGCTGATGGAGAAGACGACCGGAAAGATGGGTTCTGTTCGAAAAAGGGGCGAGACACAACATCTGAGGGCGCCAGTCGGCCATAATGAAGAATAATAACGCAGCGTGAAGGAAAAGAATGTGGCCCGTGCCCTGCCATGCGGGACGATGGGAGGAACCTATGAGACGAAGGATGTCTATCGCGCTTGCCTGCGCTGAGGCGCTCTTGCTTGGAATGTGGGTTTTGCCACCATGCGTCGCCCGTGCGGAGACGTCATATCAGGAGCCGGCGCTGGAGAGGTCGCTGGGAGATGAGCAGGCAGACAGAGAGGAAGGCCCTGCGCCCTCTGACGACACGGGCGTCCAGGAAAAGGCGATCAGCTCGGCAGCCTCACAAGGCGTGCGCGATGAGCCTGCACCTGAGGGAGAAGAACAAACTCTGGCCCGCAAGAGTGTCGCCGCTGATGCTGACGCCTATGCCCAAGCTCATGAGGGGACGGTTCCCGACGGCGTCTATTGCATCACCACGGCGCTCGATACCACATACTCGCTTGACGTACGAGGGGGCTCGACAAGGCCTGGGGCGCAGGTCATCCTCTATCGGGCGAAGGTCTCGTACAACCAGCGTTGGGAGATACGCAACGTTGGTGGGGGCTACGTGCTCATCAAAAGTGTGGGAAGCGGCCGATATCTCCAGGTCGATGCTGCCAAGAACGGCATCAAGCTGGTGCAGGGCAGCGATCAGGATACCGGAGAGCTCAACCAGCGTTGGATCATTGCGCGCGAGGATGGCGGCTCGTTTTCCATAGCCTCGGCTCTCAACAAAGACTACGTGTTTAACGTGCGCCACGGGGCCAAGGCGCTCGTCAACGACAATCCCATCGAGACCATAGTCTATAGGCGCGGCTCCGCACTGGCGAGAAACGAGCTGTGGAACCTGCAGGTGACGCAGGACAGTTTGGACGAAGAGGCCGCGAAGCATGCGGCAGACTTGCGTGACGGCCTGTACCTCATCTCCAAGGCGTCTGACACCTCGAAGGTGCTCGACGTGCGGCGTGCCTCACGCAGCGACGGTGCCACGATCCTGACCTATGCCAAGACGCCCGCCATCAATCAGACATGGCAGGTTCGTCATGACAAGAAAGGGTATGCGATCATCGCCAGCGCATGGTCAGGCAAGGTGCTCGACGTGCGGAGAGGCAAGGCCGCAGACGGCACTTCCATCATCCAGTGGACTGAGAAGACGGGTGCACGAAACCAGCAGTGGATTATCGCCCGGCGCGATGACGGAAGCTACACCCTGACATCGGCACTCACGGGATGGCGCTACGTGCTCGACGTGAGCGAATCGGTGGCCGTGCTGCGTGAGGAGCAGCTACGGAGCACATCTGGCAGCTCGTGGACCTTCGAGAAGGCACCCGAGCAGCTGGCCAACTACCATGCCGTGGAGGATGGGATGTATCTCATCAAGACGGGTCTGAACGAGACGAAGGGAGTGAACAAGACACTCGATGCCTCGGCAAGGACCAAGCATGTCAATCTGTGGGAGGCCAAGCGCACAAAGAATCAACTGTGGAGTCTCACGCATGACAAACAAGGGTACGTGCACTTTACCAACATGCGTGACGGTCTTGAGCTTGGATATGCGGGGGGTCGTACCGTGGAGACGGAAACGTCGTCTCGCTGGATAGTGAAGGCTGCGGGCAACGGTATGTACACCATTGCGTATGACGGTACCGGCAAGGTGCTTGACGTGAGCGATCAATCCACTGCCAACGGTGCAAAGGTCGTCATCGGTCAGCCGACAGGGGCAACCAGCCAGCTATGGAACCTCGAGCGGGACAATGGCTTCACCACCATCAACGGGAAGAAGTATCTGCTGGATGGGGCCGGCAACAAGCTCGTTGGCATCCATGAGGTCAATGGTCAGAAGTTCTACTTCGATTCCAAGCAGGGTGGCGCACTGGCCACCAAGGGCATCCTGCTGCGTGGGGCAAGCAGGACGGTGTACGTCAATCCCGATACGGGTAATGTTGTGACAGGCCTGCCGCTGGATGGAAGCAAGTATGTCGTTGCGTGGGATGGCGTGTTGCACGAGATACCCGCACGCACGTCCGAGAGCACAACGGCCTATGCTGCAAAGGTTGCGCGGATCGTGGCCGATTGCGTCGCTCCCTACAGCGAGGCCGGCAGCGATCTCGCACGTGTCAGGAGTGCCGCCCAGTACGTCTACGCCTTCATTGGCAACAAGGACATGAGCAGGTATACCAACAACTGGAATGTGGACAAGCAGTTTGCCTACGCATATGGCCCGCTTTCGTTTGGTCGCTTTTCCTGTGCGGGCTGCACGGAGGCCCTCAAGCTCATTCTCGATGACATGGGATACTCGGCAACCCACATGAACTACCAGGACAAGGATCCCTCCCTCAGCCACCAGTACTGTTCCGTGACCATGGATGGCAAACGCGGCTGGGCAGACGGAGAGATTGGCATGGCCTCGTACGGGACCGACGACTCGGTGCACAAGAAGGTCTAGCCCAATGGATGTGAAGACGTCTCAAGGGGAGGACGTGTCGGCACATGAGGCGGTCGAGCACCGCATCTCGTCCGAGCTCGACGAGCTGTCGTGTGACCTGATGGGAGCGGCGCTCGACCGCCTCGCCGAAGGCTCAGATGTCAATGTGCTGCTCGTAGTGGCTGATATCGGAGGCACTGTCGTCAACTTCGAGTTCTCCGATGACGGGAAAGAGACGTGCCTGTCTGGTGCGCGCGACAAGGTGCGCTCGCTCGTGCGCGCGAAGGGCGATGGCTCGCTGGAGCTAGGCGCCCCAAGGTGCTACGCGCTCTGTTACGAGGGCGCCATCGAGGATGACGCCGGAGTGTTTGCCGACGCGCTCATCACGGAGTTTGGCGAGAGGGGCCATCCCGCGTACTCCGCCTACTCGCTCTTTGACGGCCGTGGCGCGGGTGAGGGCTTCGCTTGGACCGACCCCGCCCCAGCCGGTGAGGTCGAGTCTTTGTTGTAGCGGGTGTGAGCATACGCTGCGAGGCAGGGCATGTCGGACCGGGCACAGCAGGCACCATCGCGGGCTGCGGCGGCTCCGAGGCGGAGTGCTTGGCGAGGATGGTCCAAAGAGCAGTCAAGGCATGACACGTAGGTTCTGTGCTGGCGGCGTCAGCGACGGTAGAATGCGCACACGGCGTCAACCACCGCTTGCGTGTCCTCCCCACTCAATCCATAGTACATCGGCAGGCGCACAAGGCGGTCGCTCTCGCGCGTGGTGTACTCGTCATCGCCGTGGAAGCGGCCGAACCTTTGCCCCGCTGGCGAGCTGTGGAGCGGGACGTAGTGGAACACGGCACCGATGCCGCGCCACTTGAGGAAGTCGATGAACTCGGAGCGCTCGGCGAGGTCGGCGCACTTGATGTAGAACATGTGGGCATTGTGCTCGCAGCGCTCGGGAATTGTGGGCAGCTCGATGTGCCCGTCCTGGGCAAGGTCGACCAGGCCGTCCCAATAGGCCTGCCAGGTTGCCAGGCGGTTGTCGTTGACCTCGTCGGCGTGCTCGAACTGGGCGTAGAGGTACGCTGCGTTGAGGTCGCTCTGCAGATAGGAGCCCCCGCGATCGACCCAGGTGTACTTGTCCACCTGCCCCCGGAAGAAGCGCTGGCGGTTGGTGCCCTTCTCGCGGATGATTTCGGCGCGTTCGATGTAGGTGGGGTCGTTGACGAGGATGGCCCCGCCCTCGCCCATGGAGTAGTTCTTCGTCTCGTGGAAGCTGTAGCAGCCAAAGATGCCGATGGTGCCCAGCGCACGCTGGTGATAGGTGCTCATGACTCCCTGCGCCGCGTCCTCGACGACCTTCAGGTTGTGCTTGCGGGCAATGCGGATGATGGCGTTCATCTCGCAGGCTGCGCCGGCGTAGTGCACTGGCACGATCACGCGCGTGCGGTCGGTGATGGCGTCCTCTATCTTCTGCTCGTCGAGGTTCATCGTGTCGGGGCGGATGTCCACGAACACGAGCGTGGCACCGACCATCTGGAATGCCGTCGCGGTAGACGAGAAGGTGAAGCTGGGCAGGATGACCTCGTCGCCCGGCTGTAGGTCGCAGAGTATGGCGGCCATCTCAAGCGCTGCGGTACCGCTTGTCGTGAGCATGGCCTTCTCGGCGTTGAAACGCTGCTCCATCCATGCGTGGCACTTGCGCGAGAAGGGTCCATCGCCGCAGATGATGTGGTTGGTTGCGGCGGCCTCGCGCACGTAGTCCATCTCGTAGCCAAGGTAGGGGGGCACGTTGAAGGGAATCATGGGACGCTCCAGGAAAACTGCGTGTAGATAGCACAATATGGTAGCGCATACGCCTGGTGCCAGCGCTCGGTGTTGACGACGACTGTCCCTTGCACGCAAGCGCTCCGCTTCGGTCCCGTGGTCGATGACAGCTGCGTGAAGTGGGCGCCGCGCTGGCAACGGATGCACAAGTGCTGCTATAGTTGCAAGGTTTTGATCGGTCAAAGGATATGCATACCGCAAGAGAGGCACCATCATGCGCCAGGACGCCATCCGCAACATCGCCATCATCGCGCATGTCGACCACGGCAAGACCACGCTGGTCGACCAGATGCTGCGCGCGTCGGGGGCCTTCCGTGAGAACCAGCAGGTCCAGGAGCGCGTGCTTGACTCCAACGACCAGGAGCGGGAGCGCGGCATCACCATCCTGGCCAAGAACATCTCCGTCAGCTACCAGGGGGTCAAGATCAACGTCATCGACACCCCAGGCCATGCCGACTTTGGCGGGGAGGTCGAGCGCGTGCTCAAGATGGCCGACGGCGCCCTGCTGCTGGTGGATGCGGCGGAGGGCCCGATGCCCCAGACCCGCTTCGTTCTCTCCCACGCTATCGCGGGAGGCCTGCGCATCATGGTGGTCGTCAACAAGATAGACCGTGACGGCGCACATCCCGAGAAGGCGCTCGACGACGCGCTCGATCTCATGATGGACCTTGGCGCGGACGACGAGCAGCTCGAGTTTGCCATGGAGCACGTGGTGTACGCCTCTGCGGTCAACGGCCTCGCGCGCCTGGACCCCAATGACGGCGGGCAGGACATGCTGCCTTTGCTCGACACGATCGTGGGAGCCCTGCCTGCGCCCGAAGTCGACCTCGATGGCCCGTTGGCGATGCAGTGCATGACGGTCGACCATTCGAGCTACGTCGGCCGCATAGGCATCGGCCGCGTGTTCTCTGGCAGGATCCGTCAGGGCGACCGCATCCTGGTGGTGAAGAACGACGGAAGCCGTGCCATGGGTCAGGTCAAGCAGCTCTTCACGTTCGACTACCTGGGGCGCCAGGAGTGCGACGAGATCACGGCCGGAGACATCGGCGCAGTGGTGGGCATCGACGGGACGGATATCGGGGACGTCTACACCGATCCCGACAATCCCGTCGAGCTCGATCCCATCGAGATCGACCCCCCGACCCTCTCCGTCGTCTTCGAGGCCTCCACCAGCCCACTCGTCGGGCGCGACGGTGACATCGTGGGCGGACGTCAGCTCAAGGAGCGCCTCGAGCAGGAGGCCGAGAACAACGTGACCATGCGCATCGAGGAGCTTGCCGACAAGACGGGGGTGGAGGTCGCCGGCCGCGGCATTCTCCACCTGTCGGTGCTGATGGAGCAGATGCGCCGCGAGGGCTATGAGTTCCAGGTGGGCCGCCCGCGCGTCCTGTTCAAGAGGGGGAGGGGCGGCGAGCGGCTCGAGCCGGTCGAACAGGCCGTGGTAGAGTGTCCCAGCACGTACGCCGGCAAGGTCATCGAGGTGTTCGGCACCTCCGGCGGGACCATGGCCAACATGGAGACCGGCGTGGCAAGCACCCACCTCGAGTTCAGGATCCCGACCCGTGGCATCATGGGCCTCAAGAACCGCATCCTCAACGTCACGCACGGAGAGGCCGTGTTCTATCACACCTTCCTCGAGTACGGCCCCTTTGCCGGAGACGTCGGCAGCCGCCAGAACGGCGCCATGATCAGCATGTCCACCGAGAAGGCCGTCGCCTATGCCCTGGGCACCCTGCAGGAGCGCGGCGCGCTGTTCGTCGGGCCCGGCACCGAGTGCTACGAGGGCATGCTGGTGGGCGAGCGGAGCAAGCCTGGCGACATGGTGGTCAACATCGCCCGCACCAAGCAGTTGGGCAACCAGCGCTCGAGCACGGCCGACATCGCCGTGCAGCTCACGCCCCCGCGCACCTTCACACTCGAGGAGGCGCTCGAGTACATCGCGGACGACGAGCTGGTGGAGATCACGCCAAAGAGCATCCGGCTGCGCAAGCGCATCCTCTCTGAGATCGGGCGTCGCAAGTGGAGCGTGCGCCATGGCCTGGTCAAGAAGTGAGGGGTGCGTGCCGAGCCATGGCGCAGGGGATGTGAGCCGAAGCGCGTGAGCAGTGACAGGTGCATTCCTCTCGGAAGTCCTGTATACTGGCCTATGCGATTTGGGGAGAGTTGTCCGAGTGGTCGAAGGAGCACGATTGGAAATCGTGTATACGCCGAAAGCGTATCCTGGGTTCAAATCCCAGACTCTCCGCCAGAGCCTTCCGCGGCGTCCCTTGGAGGGGACGCCGCGTCACCCTTACGGAGGGGTGGCAGAGCGGTTGAATGCGGCGGTCTCGAAAACCGTTTACCCCTTCGCGGGGTACGAGGGTTCGAATCCCTCCCCCTCCGCCATGTGATCGCGGGCGCCCCGGCGACGGGGCGCCTTTTTCTTGGGGCGCCGACTTGTCCTGCGAGGCGCGTCGGCCGCTGCGCCCCCTATGGCGGACCCTATGGGCAAGCCCGGCTCCCGCTAGCCCACAAATGGGTATCCTTGTGCAGTATGCGAACGACGCGACCCTGTTGGGCACAGGCGGAAGGACTCATCATGGCTTCCAGCAACGAACGCTACTGGGAACGCTCCAAGGCGTTGCTTACCAGGGATACGGGCTGGGTCAAACCCCTCCTTGTGCTTGCTGCCGCGCACATGGTTCCCGTCATTGGCCCCTTTGGGGCAGATGGCTACGCGCTCGAGTGGGCTCGCCTGACCGCATGGGGGGTCGACTCCTCGCCCAAGCAGAGAGACGTGGACGTGTGGGCGTGCGTCAAGACCGGTGCGCGTGCCTTCGTGGTCTCCCTCGGCTATGGCCTCGCGTTGTGCCTGATCGGGCTGGTGCTCGGGTCCCTTCTCGCCGACGCGGCGAGCGAGGCGCTGTCAGCGGTGCTCGGCATCATGTTCATGGTGGTCGTGACCGTGGCAAAGCTGCGCGCGACCATCTATCAGGGCATTGGCGCGGGCTATCAGGTGGGGCGCATCGCGGACATGGTCAAGCGCGACCACAGGGGGCTGCTGCGCATCGCCGGCATGGCTGCGCTGCTCGTGCTGGCCGTCTCCGTTGCGGGTGGCATCCTCATGGGCGGGGTGCTCCTTTCCGTGGTGGGCAGCGTGGTCGGCGGGATCATCGCCACCGAGGGCCTGCTGCCCGCCAACGACATGTATGTGCTCTCGCTTGTGATCTCGGGCATCGGCAAGGCCATGCCGATGCTCCTCGTGATCGGATACCTGATCGGGATTGGCGCCACCTTCACGAACCTCATGGTGACCACGGCCGTTGGCCTCTGGATGCGCCAGTTTGACGTGAGGAGCTGGGGGGAGTCTGCCGACCCGCTGCCCGAGACCACCGCCTCTCCCGCATCGGAGGGGCGGGCCGATCAGCGACCTGTGTCGGGGACAGGGCTTCCGGCTGCGGCGAACGACGCGTCGCAGGTGACCGACGGAGGGGAGGGCCCCTGCGACGATGCGCTGGCGACAGACGACCTGGAGGATGGCCACCAGCCCACCGCCTCCTCCGAGCAGCGTGCAGATGATGAAGACCGCAGCTCGACCGCGATCGCGCACGATGACGGGCAGGTGGCGAGCACTCCCGATCGGCTCGATGACAGCCTGGCGAGCGCAGCTGCCGCATATGCGACGTCACGCGTCCAGGCGGAGGATGCAGCAGGCGAGACCGCAGGGGATGACGCCGAGATCGGATGGGATGACGGGCTGCGCCTGGCAGAGGACATCGATTCGCTGGCACGGGGGGACGACGAGCCGGTCGCATAGGCGTGCGCCGGCAGGGCGTCGCGCACTGATGGGATACGTGAAAGGGGGCGGGGCGCAGTTCAGCTGCGTCCCCGCCCCTCGCGAGGGAACCCACTGACAACGTTGCCGTGTGAAGAATGCGTGATGCACATGGTCGCCTGACGGCGTGTCGGCCCTGTCGCAGCACGCTCGCACGCATGGTCGACCTGGGATGAGGCCATGCCCGTGCGAGCGCGGCGCGACATCCCTGCGACCGCCTGCCTGGCTTCCTGCGACGCATGCGGGCTACACTTGTGTGCGGACTGTACGGGAGGGCGTGAGGCATCGTCCGGAAAGCTGGCCGATTAACCGGCAGATATGCTATGATGCTAAGTCGCGATTTCCTGCTCCGGCATATCACCGCCCGGAGCCGTCAGCCCAGAGGAGGTGACTATATGAAGGCCTACGAACTGCTGTACTTTGTCGATCCCGCAGCCACCGAGGAGATGCGCGCCGGCGCCATGAAGCGCATTGAGGTTGCTGTCACTGCCCATGGTGGCACGATTGATTCCGTCGAGGATTGGGGCAAGCGCAAGCTTGCGTTTGAGGTCGACAAGCTCAACGAGGGCGACTATACCCTCATCAACTTCCATGCAGACCCCAACGACATCACGGAGCTCGATCGAGTTCTGCGCATCAACGACGCTGTCAAGCGTCACATGGTCGTCGTTCGTCCACAGCAGGACTAGTCATGGAGCCGCAGGCCTTGCCTGCGGATGAGAGGTAGTGAGCGCTATGAGCATCAACAGGGTACACATCTCCGGAAATCTCACGCGCGACCCCGAGATGCGCGCCACGCAGGCGGGCACGTCCATCCTGACGTTCGGCGTCGCGGTCAACGACCGTCGCCGCAACCCCCAGACGGGCGAGTGGGAGGACGTTCCCAACTACATCGACTGCGTGGTCTTCGGAAATCGCGCCGAACCGCTCAGCCGCTTCCTCAGCAAGGGCACGAAGGTCGCCGTGGAGGGCAAGCTGCGCTGGTCGCAGTGGGAGCGCGACGGCCAGAGGCGCAGCAAGATCGAGGTCATCGTCGACGAGGTGGAGTTTCTCTCCCCGCGTCAGGGCGGACAGCAGGGCCAGGGTGGGTACCAACCCCAGGGCGGGTACCAGCCACAGACCCCGCAGCAGCAGGTCCCGCAACAGCAGGCCCCCAGCTATGCCGCGCCTCAGCCCAACTCCTATGCCCCCCAACCCGCCGCGCAGACTCCGCCTCCGGCAGAGGTGTACGACGAGGACATCCCGTTCTAGAGCAGTGGCGGCATCGTCCGCCAGATGAAAGGTACGAACAGACATGGCTAGACAGCAAAGGCAAGTTGAGCAGCGCCAGCCGCGTCGCAAGTACTGCCAGTTCTGCAAGGAGAACGTCGACTTCATCGACTACAAGGATACCCAGCTCCTTCGCAAGTACATGACCGATCGTGGCAAGATCAAGCCGCGTCGCGTCACTGGCGCCTGCACGCAGCATCAGCACGACATCGCGGTCGCCATCAAGCGCGCCCGCGAGATGGCACTCGTGCCCTACACCGTTTCCGTGGTCTCCAGCCGCGGTGGCCGCGGTCGTGGCTAGGCAGGGGAGTGTCTGACTTTTGGGCGACGGCATGAACGACAAGCGCCCAGCGGTGCCCGAGAGGTCCTCGGCGGAGTCGCGGCAGCTCGCTGCGACTCGGGATGGGTCCTCGTCGGGCAGAGACGTCAGGTCGCGCTTTGTGCGTGGCATGATCTGGTGCCTGATCGGCAGCGCTCTTGTCGCCGTGGTGCCGGTGCTCGCGAACGTCATGGTTGCGTTTGGGGCAGCGATCGCCATGAGCGGTGGGGGTCGCCGCGAGCGGGCGGCGGCATATCTCGGTGGGATTGCGATGGGGTGTGCCTCCACAGGCCTGCTCGTGGGTGCGTACGACCTCCCCATGACGGTGACCTCCGTGCTGTGCGCATGCGCGGTGGCGGATGGTGTCGTGAGGGACCGACTGCGCACCGGGAGCCTGTTGCTGCTGGTCACGGCGGTCACATGGGCGATGATGGGCACCGACATGGTGTCCACGTCCCTACAGGGCACGTCCATCGGCGAGCTTGTCACGAACGTGGTGAACCCGGTGGTGGAGGCGAGCGAGGGCTCGCTCGACCTGAGCAGCACGGCGGCGCTCATCGAGGCGAGGGACGCGATGGTGGTCTACTGGCCCACCCTGTACTTCGTCGTGGGGGTGGCGCTGGCGCTCTTCTCGCTGCTTGGCTCCCTGATGGGGGCACGAGCGAGCGGGGCGGGGGTTCGTGCGGGCATGCTTGTCCGCTACGACGTGCCTCTGTGGGTCGCCGTGGTCTTCGCGCTCGGCGTTGCCATCCAGCTGGTGGGCCTCCATCTGCCGTCGTGGCAGGATGGGGTCGCCATGGTGGGGGCGAACGTGGTCATGTGCGCGCGTCTGGCCCTCGCCCAGCAGGGCCTGTCGGTCCTGCTGTGGTGGATGGCCGAGCGCCGGGCCCCCTCCGTCGCACGTGCGATGGCCGTGCTTGCGGCGCTGTGGCTCGAGATGTCATTCGCTCTGACGAGTGTCGTGGGTCTTCTTGACGTAGGGCTCAACTTCCGCCACATGGAGCGGAGGAGGCCGGATCTCGTCAGAGGATCCGGTGGAGAACGTTAGCAGTCGGCCGTGGCCGACAGAAGTGAGGAGTGTCCCAATGAAAGTCATCCTTCTGGGTGAGCTCAGGGGCAAGGGCGGAGAGGGCGACGTCGTTGAGGTCGCCCAGGGCTTTGCGGAGAACTACCTGTTCCCCAACGGCATCGCCCAGCCTGCCACCCCTGGCAACATGAAGCAGCTGGAGGAGCGTCGTCACAGCATCGCCAAGCGTGAGGAGAAGCGCGTTGCCGACGCCGAGGCGCTGAAGGCGCAGATCGACGGCAAGCGCGTCGTCGTCGACGCGAAGATCGGCGAGGAGGGCCAGCTCTTTGGGTCCGTCACCACGATGATGATCGCCGATGCCATCGAGAGGCAGCTTGGCGCCGAGGTTGATCGCAAGCGCGTGGGCAAGGGCCAGGCCATCAAGACCGCTGGCACGCATCAGGTCGAGGTCAACATCTACCGCGAGATCGGTGCCACCGTCAACGTTCAGGTGGGCAAGGACGTCGAGTCCGAGACCGAGGAGACCGAGGAGACCGAGGAGGTCGCCGTGGCCGGCGAGGCCGAGGGCGAAGAGTAGTCCGGAGCACCGCAACACTCACGGCGACTAGCAGGTGTTTTTAACAAGATCTGCAGGTCAGAGATGGTAGAAAGACGATGCATCCCAGCGCATCCGGCGAGGGAGCCCTCTGCGGACAGGCGTTCGCACCTGCAGGGCTCCCTCGCCTTGTTTCTAGACAAGGCCATCTACCTGCGATTTTATCAATTCTTATACGCGAGGCAGGCCATCTACCTCGTATTATAAAGATTCAACCTTTACTCAAGACTTTTTGTTGAAACCCGTTAGCGGAAAACCTCCAAAAGTTGTTGAAAACGTCGAAAAGCGACGTTTTCGCCGCTCAGACGGAATCCCTGTCAACAATCAGCTGTTGATAGGGTCGCACGCACGCACCGTGCGCCCTACGGGCAACCAAAATGTGGTAGTTCTTTAGACCTACCATAGCCAGCGCCCCTGTGACCTATCGGGTCCTGCCCTGGCACCACGGCGACAGAAGCGAGCGGCCATGCCTCAGGACTATGCGCGACGCGGCAACACGCCCCATGCCACACGTGATGACGGGAGTCCCATCACGTCGTCGGCATCCGATGCGGTGATGCCGCACGACCTCGAGGCCGAGCGCTCCGTGCTCGCTGCGATGCTGCTCTCGCAAGATGTGCTCAACGAGTGCATATCGGCGGTGAGGGGCGATGACTTTTACCTCTACTCGCATCGCACGCTGTACCAGGCGATGTGCACGATGTTCGATCGCGGTATGCCCGTCGAGCCCATCTCCCTCGCGGACCATCTCAAGAGCGAGGGGACGCTCGAGCGCGTGGGCGGCATGCCGTATCTGCTGGAGCTCAACGGCAACTCGTTCGCCCTGGCCAGCTGGCGCCACCATCTCGACATCCTCCGTCGCCACGCCACGCTGCGGCAGATCATCGCCGCGTCCGCGCGCATCACCTCCCTCGCCTTCGATGCGCCAGAGGACACCAAGGAGGTGGTTGACCGCGCCGAGTCGATGCTGCTCGAGGTGACCACGCGCGACATCGACAGCTCCTTCCAGTCCCTCGAGCAGATCATGGGGGACCTCTACAACGAGTTGGGGGAGATGTGCGCCGACCCAGACGGGTCGATGGGCGTGCGCACGGGCTACCCGGGGATCGACAATCACCTGCTGGGCCTGCGGCCAGGCCAGATGGTGGTCATCGGGGCGCGCCCGGGTGTGGGAAAGACCTCCTTCGCGCTCAACCTGGCGACCAACGCGGCAGCCAACGGTGCGTCAGTCGCCCTGTTCTCGCTGGAGATGAGCAAGGTGGAGATCGCCCAGCGCCTGCTGTCGGCACAGGCGCGGATTCCCCTGTCCGCCATCCGCGGCGCCCGCATCCAGGACAACCAGTGGCCGACCATCATGGAGGCCACGCGCGACCTCTCACAGCTCGACATCCAGGTCGACGACACGCCGGGGACGACCGTCACCGAGATCAGGGCAAAGGCGCGCCGCATGCTGCGCGACAAGGACAGCGGCGTGGTCATCGTCGACTACCTGCAGCTGCTCTCGCCACCGCCTGGCGGCCGACGCGCCGACAGCCGCGCCACCGAGGTCTCTGAGATGAGTCGCGGCATCAAGATCATGGCCAAGGACCTCGGTGTGCCCGTCATCGCCCTGTCACAGCTCAACCGAGGGGTGGAGTCGCGCACCGGCAGGTACGGCAAGCGTCCGCAGCTCTCCGACCTGCGAGAGTCCGGCTCCATCGAGCAGGATGCCGACATCGTCATCCTGCTCGACCGTTCGATGACGGAAGAGGAGGCCAGTCGGGAGGAGCGGCCTGAGATGGGCATGACGGAGTTCATCATCGCCAAGAACCGCTCCGGCCCGCTGGGCACCGTGAGACTGATGTTCCTGCCGGGGTCGACCAAGTTCGTCGAGGTGGACATGCATCGCGAGGAGTAGGCGTGCCGTTCCGCCATCATGGCGGGGGCGTCACCTCGCAGCCTGGTGGCGCTCGCCGGGCGTGGTGTCCGGCGCTCGTACCCATCCGTAACGAGTCCGTGTATGTGGCCTGGTGGTCATGCGCTTGCGAAGGCGCGTACCGTATACTCGTACCTGCCGTGACGTGAGGTCGTCGCGCACACCAGACAAAGGAGACATGATGCCTGCTACAGTGCTCGTTGGTACGCAATGGGGGGACGAGGGCAAGGGCAAGGTGACCGACCTCATCTCGGCTGACTTTGATGTGGTCTGCCGATTCGCGGGCGGTGCGAACGCAGGCCACACCGTCATTGTCGGCGACAAGAGGCTCGCCCTCCACCAGGTCCCGTCCGGTGTCATGTACGAGGGGACCTTCCCGGTCATCGGCAACGGCTGCATCGTGGATCCCGGGATCCTCCTCGACGAGATCGACACGCTTGAGGGACAGGGCGTCTCCTGTGACAACCTCAAGATCAGTGGCAACGCGCACATCGTCATGCCCTATCACAAGGACCTCGACGGCGCCCATGAGAAGAAGCTCGGCAAGAACCTCATCGGCACCACCAGGCGCGGTGTCGGCCCCACCTACATGGACAAGATGAACCGCACGGGCCTGCGCATCCAGGACATGCTCGACGAGAAGATCTTCCGCGAGAAGCTCGAGGCGGCGCTCGCCTACACCAACCCCATCCTCGAGAAGGTCTACGAGATGCCGACCTACACCGTCGGGCAGGTCTGCGAGACGTACCTTCCCATGGCAGGGCGCATCCGCCCCTACATCGTCGAGAGCTCGCTGTTCCTCAACGAGCAGATCGAGCGCGGCAGGAGCGTGCTGCTCGAAGGGGCCCAGGCGACCATGCTCGACATCGACCACGGCACCTATCCCTTCGTGACCAGCTCGAACTGCACCGCAGGCGGTGCGGTTACCGGCAGCGGTGTGGGCCCCGTGCACATCAAGCGCGTGCTGGGCGTCGCCAAGGCATACCTCACGCGCGTGGGCAGCGGCCCCTTCCCCACGGAGCTCTTTGACGAGGTGGGCGACAGGCTGGGCGAGGCCGGACACGAGTATGGCGTGACCACCGGGCGCAAGCGCCGCTGTGGCTGGTACGATGCCGTGGTCGTCAACTACGCCGCTCGCGTCAACGGCCTCACCGACCTTGCCATCACCAAGCTCGACGTCTTGGGATGTCTCGACGAGATCAAGGTCTGTGTGGCCTACGAGTGCGAGGGCATGGTCTATCGCACCGTTCCCGAGCATCAGAGCGTGTTCTATCACGCCAAGCCGGTCTACGAGACGCTGCCCGGCTGGGGCTGCGACATCTCCGACGTCCGCAACTTCTACCAGCTGCCACGCGAGGCGAAGGACTACATCGACTTCCTTGAGCAGCTGGCGGGCGTGCGCGTGAGCGTCATCACCGTCGGTCCCGATCGCGAGCAGACCATAGACCGCTACTGGCACTAGGGCGCCGAGGCGGTCACGCATGACTGGAGGAGCAATGGCATCCGATAAGATCGACATCCTGCTGCTTGGCGCTGGTGGGCGCGAGCATGCGCTGCTCATGAAGCTCGCGGAGTCTCCGCGCGCGGGCCGGCTCTTCGTGGCTCCGGGCAATGGCGGGATGCTGCAGATCGCCGACGCCGCCCCCGTCGACCAGGAGAGTCCGGCCGAGGTTGCCGCGTGGGCCAAGGCACACGGCATCGGCTTGGTGGTCATCGGCCCCGAGGCTCCCTTGGTCGCAGGCGTTGCCGACGCCGTGCGTGCCGCGGGCATCTCCTGCTTTGGCCCCAACGCCGACGCGGCGCGGATGGAGGGGTCCAAGCGGTTCGCCAAGGAGGTCATGGAGCGCGCCGGCGTCCCCACCGCCTCCTATCGCTGCTTCACCGACCGCGAGGCGTGCGAGGCGTACGTACGCGAGGTCGGCGGTCCTGTGGTCGTGAAGGCCGATGGGCTGGCCGCCGGCAAGGGCGTCATCGTCGCCCAAACCACCGACGAGGCGCTGGCGGGCGTCGACGAGTGCTTCTCCGGTGCCTTTGGTGACGCTGGCGCGACCGTGGTGGTCGAGGAGATGCTCGACGGCCCCGAGTGCTCGCTGCTGGCCCTCACCGACGGCACGACGCTGGTGCCGCTGGCCACCTCGCAGGACCACAAGCGCGCCTACGACGGCGACAAGGGGCCCAACACCGGCGGCATGGGCGTCTACTCGCCCGTGCCCATCCTGCTCGACGGCGAGCTTGAGCGCATGGTCGAGATCGAGCAGCGGGTCGTCGACCAGCTGCGTGCCGATGGCATCACCTACAGCGGCTGCCTGTACGGCGGCTTCATGCTGACCAGGGACGGCCCCAAGGTGCTCGAGTTCAACGCGCGTCTGGGGGATCCCGAGACGCAGGTCGTGCTGCCACGCATGGGAGCGGACCTCGTGGAGACCTTCCTTGCCTGTGACGACGGCACGCTGAGCGAGGACATGGTCTCGTGGGACGACGATTGGGCGGTATCGGTGGTGCTGGCAAGCGCCGGGTACCCCGGCCCATACGAGAAGGGCAAGGTCATCCACGGCATCGACGAGGCCGAGGCGCGTGCGGGCGTCACGGTGTACCATGCCGGCACGGCCCTCGACGCGTACGGCAGGGCCGTGACGGCCGGCGGCCGCGTGCTCGACGTGACGGCGGTCGCCCCCACGTTCGAGGAGGCGCGTGCCAACGCCTACGCGGCCTGTGACCTCATCGACTTTGACGGCAAGCAGTTTCGTACCGACATTGGCCTCAAGGCCATCCTTGGCCGCGAGGGCCTCTAGGGGGCGCGCATGAGCGAGTTTGGGGCTGCCCCCTCACGCGGCGACGAGCCACGCGACCTGGGCGAGCACCTCGTAGACGCCATCGACGGTATGAGCGAGGCGGCCCAGGCGTACACCTTCGACGGAGACCGCGATGGCGCCGACCCTGGCCACGCGTCCGGTGAGCCGCTTCGCCGAAGCCTGGTGTTGGGGGACGATGATCCTCGTGACGCGCGCCTGCGCGAGCGCGTGCGGACGGAGGACGTGGTGTGGCAGGGCCGTATCTTCGACGTCAACCGCCTGGGCGTCGAGCTGCCCGACGGCCGTGCCGCCCTGCGTGACGTGGTGCGCCATCCCGGCGCGGTGGCCGTCGTGGCCCTGACCGACGACGGACGCATCTGCCTGGTGCGGCAGTACCGCACGGCACTCGGTCGCGTGACGGTGGAGATTCCCGCCGGGAAGCTCGATCCCGGTGAGGATCCGCTCGGATGCGCCCACCGCGAGCTGCGTGAGGAGACGGGCATGCAGGCGGGCCGCATGGCGTTTCTGACCACGATCGCCACGAGCGACGGCTTCTGCGACGAGCTCATTCACGTGTACATGGCGACGGGGTTGCGCTTCGTCGTCTCGAGCCCTGATGCCGACGAGTTCATCAACGTCGACCTCGTGCCCCTGCCCGAGCTGATCGACGCGGTGCTCGACGGGCGCATCGAGGACGCAAAGACGGTGGTGGGCGCCCTGATCTGCGATGCCGCAAGCCATCGCCTCCAGCCCGAGGACTAGCGGGACGCGGCACATGGTCGTGAGGGGCACCGTCGATCTCGCGAGGCCGTGCGGGCGGAGGAACCGTGCCGCACGGCCGTCATGGCGGGCCCTCATGCGTCGCACGTCTCACACACGAGTCCCGCGGGAGGTGGGTTCACCATGATGGGCGCACGACAAGGCACGCGCTCGCTGCTCATGCGCTTCCTGTCGTACTACGCAGGACAGACGCACCTGTTTGTGGCCGACCTGCTCTGCGCCCTCACCATCGCGGGCGTCGACCTCGCGTTCCCCCAGATCCTGCGCTCTCTCACGCATGGGCTCTTTGCGGGCGACGCATCCGCGATCAAGCCCGTGCTCGTCTATCTGCTTGCTGGCCTGGCGGGCATGTATGCGCTGCGGTTCGCGTGCCGGTACTTCGTGATCTTCTGGGGCCACGTGATGGGCGCGCGCATGGAGAGCCGCATGCGCCAGGACCTGTTTGACGCATACGAGCGCATGAGCCTCTCATACTTCGACCGCAACAAGACGGGTGACCTCATGAGCCGTCTGGTCAACGATCTCTTTGACATCTCCGAAGTCGCCCATCACGGACCTGAGTTCGTCCTGATCGGCATTGTCGAGATCGTCGGGTCGTTCGTGATCCTCGGGCACATCAGCCCGCAGCTTACGGCAGTGATGGGCGTGATGCTGGCGGTGGTGGTCGCGTACAACGCGTACGCCAACTGGCGCATGCGTGCCGTCTACGCGGAGAGCCGCATGCGCATCGCAGGCGTGAACGCCCGTCTGGAGGACGCCCTTGCAGGCGTACGGGTCACCAAGGGCTTTGCCGCCGAGGATCTGGAGCGGTCAAAGTTCGCGGAGAGCAACGGGGCGTATCTCGACTCGAAGACGCGCATGTACCGCGCGATGGGTCGCTACCAGGCCGCCATCGCGGCGCTGATGGGGGCGCTCTGCACCGTGATCGTGGTGGGAGGCGGCTGGCTCGTTGCCGAGGGGCGCCTCCAGGCGGCCGACCTTGCGACCTTCGCCCTGTACATCTCACTCTTCACGAGCCCTATCGAGAACATCCTCAACTTCACCGAGACCTTTCAGAAGGCGCTTGCCGGCTTTGCCCGCTTTGCCGAGGTCGTGGGAACCGTCCCAGACGTGCGCGATGCGCCGGGCGCGCCCGACCTGCGCGTGAGCAAGGGGAGCATCAGCTATCGCGACGTCTGCTTCTCCTACCCCGACGAGCCCGACGCACCCGTGATCAGGGACCTCACGCTCGACGTCGCCCCAGGCAGGACGGTGGCCCTGGTCGGGCCGTCCGGCGGGGGGAAGTCCACCACCTGTGCCCTGCTGCCGCGCTTCTATGACGTGGATGGGGGCGCCATCCTCATCGACGGCCAGGACGTGCGCAGCGTGACGCAGAGGAGCCTGCGCGAGGCCATCGGGCTGGTGCAGCAGGACGTCTACCTCTTTGACGGCACCATCGCGGAGAACATCGCCTACGGCAGGCCAGGGGCGACGCAAGTCGAGATTGCGGCTGCTGGGCGGCGCGCACGTGTGGACGAGTTTGCCCTGGCCATGCCCGACGGGTACGACACGCAGGTGGGGGAGCGGGGCACGCGCCTCTCGGGAGGGCAGAAGCAGCGCATCGCCATCGCGCGGGTGTTCCTGAAGAACCCGGCGATCCTCATCTTGGACGAGGCGACGAGCGCGCTTGACAACGAGAGCGAGCAGGCGGTGCAGGAGTCGCTCGCGGAGCTTGCGCACGGGCGCACGACCATGGTCATCGCCCATCGCCTGAGCACCATTCGCGATGCCGACGAGATCGTGACGATGGAGGGCGGTCGTGTGGTCGAGCGGGGAACCCATGCCGACCTGCTGGCGCGCGGGGGCACCTACGCGCGCTACTACCGCATGCAGTTTGGGCACGATGGGTGACGCCCGGCCCGTCGAGCCTGCGGGCGGCGCAGAGGGTCATGGCCGGTGCATGGAGTGCCCAGACGCTGCGACCGCATGGCGGGATACTGCCTATACTTAGACCCACATGTGCCCGGACGGCACGAGAATGGTTCCCACGGAGAAAGAGAGCGCATGGCCAGAAGCGTCAAGGTCACACGTACCACGCGTGGTGCGCTCTCGGGTGACGAGGCCAAGGAGCTCTTCTCTGTGGTGGACGAGACGGGCCACACGAACGAGGAGACGGCACGACGGCAGCACTCGCGACGCAAGGAGAAGGGCGCCAGCGTCGAGGTCGACCCCCTGGCGGGCGAGGACCCCTCTGGCGCGGACACGGATCGCGTCATCACGCGCTCGGCGATCCTGTTCGTGTCGGTCTTCCTGGTCGCCGTGGTCCTGCTCCAGGTCGGGTGGGGCTATGTGCGCCGCGTGACCACCTCCACTCTCGCCGAGGACACGAGCATCCGATCGGTCGTGTCGGCGCTCAACATGGGCGTGGAGTGGGGTGGCGGCTTCACGCAGTTCCCCTCCGAGTTCACGGTGCAGGAGGCCGACGAGCACACGCACCGCATCGAGGTCACGGTCACCGACACGTCCTCGTCAAGCGAGCTTGACGCCTTTGCCACGGCGCAGGTGCAGGCGTCCGCCCTGTCGGTGAACGCGCTGCTCAACCCCAATATCGACACCGTCGTGTACCACGTGAAGGTGCGTCGGGCGCAGGACGGGCACTTCCAGAGGACGACCTTCTTTGGCTACCTGAGACCCACCGGGGCCACGTCCCCCTTCGTGACCTTCGTCTGGAAGAAGAGCACCGATGAGGACGGGGTGCGATTCGACTGCGCGATCACGGGCATGGACAATGCGACCCAGGAGCGGCTCCACGACGCCATCACGTCGAAGTCGACCCCGGCCGTCATCATCAACTATGTCATTGGCGACAACGGTGACGTGGTCGCCGAGAACGTGCTGGGCGCCGCGCAGGACGACGAGGCCCTTGGGGCTGCCGCAGACGAGCTGATCGAGGACGCGCGGTCAAGGGCCAGGCAGGGATCTGCCGACACCGCCGGCCCTGATCTTTCCGGAGAGTGACCTGCCTCCACGGCAGGGGTGGCAGGCGGGCGCGTCCTCACGCGAGGGCCTTCCCAGGCGTGAGGGCGTGCGGTGCCAGAGGGCCTTCTAGTCGAGAAGCGCCGTCACCTTGCCCAGCTCAGACTCAAAGCTGACGCCGCGCACCTCGTAGTCCGGCTGCGCGCACGTGATCCTCATGGCGTCGCGCACGAACGATCCGGCGAACTCCACCGAGTCGTGGAGCGACCTGTCGGCCATGATCGCAGCGAGGAGGCTGCTTGCGTACAGGTCTCCCGTGCCGTGCAGCATGAACGGCAGGAGCTCGCTACTGACCTCCTCGAACTCGAGCCCGTGGCCGGCGACGTAGTTGCGGATGATGTCCTCGCCCTCGTGGACGATGCCCTTGAGCACGACGATCTTGGCGCCGCGGGCCAGCAGCGCGTCGATGATCGCGCGGACGTAGGGCTCGTCGACGTCCTGCCCCTCGTAGGGGATGCCCGTGAGGATGGATGCTTCGGTGAGGTTGGGGGTGAGCACGTCTGCCCCATCGACAAGGTCGCCCATGGCGGCGCACAGCTCGTCGGTGTAGGTGGGATACTGCACGCCGCCATCGCCCATCACGGGGTCGACGATGCGCAGCGCGTTGGGGTGCTCGCGGTACAGGCGCTGGATGGCGCCCACCTGCTCTGCGGCGCCGAGGAACCCAGAGTAGATGGCGTCGAGCTCGATGCCCTCGGACACCCAGGCGTCCAGATAGGGGCTGAGCATGTCGGTGGTGTCATGCATGTGGAAGACGGGAAAGCGCGTGTGGGCCGAAAAGAGTGACGTCGGGACGGGGCAGACGTCGCACCCGGCCGCCGAGAGCACGGGAATGGCCACTCCCAGCGAGCACTTGCCGTACCCGCAGAGGTCGTGGACGGCTGCGATGCGCGGGATGTACGCCCCATCCCGATGGTACAGGTGCAGATCTCTGGCATTGTTCATGGGGGAGACTCCTCTCTTGGGGCGCGACGGCAGCGGTGCCCGCACGCTGCGAGGGCAGCTTGTGCGGACAGGGACCCCGGCGCGATCCCCTGCACGGACTGATGGACCAATGCTTCGGTAGAGTCTATCGCTTTGGTGGGGCCTTGCCTAGATGGTAATGCGCGTGAAACCACCAGCGCATGCGCAGACGCGCGGGCGCTGGTGTGCCCCCACCGTACGCGCGGGGAAGGGGTTGCGAGCCCGGCAGCCGCGGCACGGCCCGTCGGGCTCCGCCGTACGCGCAGGGAAGGGGCCTGGCCTCAGGTCCGCGCACATGCCCCATGGGCCTCTGTCGCACACGCAGAGAAGAGATGGGGCACCTCGCGAGAAGGTGCCCCACTGGGATGCCGGGATGCAGGTCGGGCGAGGTGCGAACGGGCCCTAGAACTGCACGTTGGGCGCCTGGCGAACGCCCGCGTCCTCGACCGTGAAGCCCTGGCGCTCACGGAACTTGGAGCCAGCCACGAGGTTGCCCGGGAAGGTCTCGATGGCGTTGTTGTACTCGAGAACGCAGTCGTTGAAGCTCATGCGGGCATAGCTGATCTTGTTCTCGGTGTCGGTGAGGTCGGCCTGGAGCTGCATGAAGCTGCTGTTGGCCTTGAGGTCGGGGTAGGCCTCGGCAACGGCGAAGAGACGACCGAGGGCATTGGTGAGCGCACCAGAGGCCTCCATCTTGGCCTCGGGTGTGCCGGCGCCGGCAACTGCGGCACGGGCGGCAGTGACGGCCTGGAGGGTGTCGGCCTCGTGCTTCATGTATCCCTTGACGGTCTCTACCAGGTTGGGGATGAGGTCGTTTCGACGCTGAAGCTGTGCGTCGATGGTCTGCCAGGCGTTGTCACAGCGGTTGTCCTTCATGACAATGCCGTTGTGGATGCTGATGTAAGCAGCCACAAGCGCGGCGACGACGGCGATGAGGGCAAAGAAAAGCATGATGACTCCTTAGAACCGAGGAACGACCTGACGGGGAACGCGATGCGCCAGCGCCTCCCTGATGACGCTGGCGGAGGGGGAGGGATTCGAACCCTCGAGACCTCTCGGCCCGGCGGTTTTCAAGACCGCTGCATTCAACCACTCTGCCACCCCTCCGCATTCGTGTCCATGATACCCCAGTCGGGGAGGCGGTGTTCGCGCACAGGCGAGGTGATCCCGCTTGGCAGCGCGAGGCTGCGCTACAGCTCCCGGATGCCCACCTGGTCGACAAGGGAGTCGACGAGCGCTCGCGGTGCGGCCTGGGTCCCTTCCATGCTCACGTTGGCGGCGCCGGTGGCAACGGCCAGCCTGATGGTCTCGATGATGTCGAGGCCCTCTTCCTGGGCAAAGGCGATTGCGGCGACGACGGAGTCGCCGGCACCGACGGTCGAGCCCACCTTGACCTTGGGCGAGCTGGCCTTGTAGGTCTTCTCGGGAGTCACGAACAGGGCCCCCTCGCCACCCATGGAGACCGTGACCCACTCGACGCCACGGCCCATGATCTCGCGCGCGGCCGCGTCGATCTTCTCGAGGGTGTCGAGGTCTCGACCGACCATGCCGGAGAGTTCGTGGTCGTTGGGCTTGATCATCGTGGGACCGGCGCTGATGCCCTGGTCGAGGACCTCGCCGTCGGCATCGAGGAAGACCTTGGCGCCGGCTGCCTTGCAGGCCGCGACCCAGGTGGCGTAGGTGTCGACGGGCGCGCCAGCAGGGATGGAGCCGGCGAGGATGACGGTGTCGCCCTCGTCGATGTCGGCCACGAGCATGTCGAGAAGTGCGGTGAGGTCGTCGGCGGTGGTGACGGGGCCAGGCTCGTTGACGTCGGTGTTGGTGTGCAGCCTCTGGTCGACGATCTTGGTGTTGGTGCGCGTCTCGCCTGCGACGTCGACGGAGGTGACCTCGATCCCCATCGCCTCCACCATGCTCCTGATGGCCTTGCCGGCATCGCCGGCAAGGATGGCATAGGCCCTCGAGCAACCACCCAGCTCCTTGACCACCTTGGAGACGTTGATGCCCTTGCCTCCCGCATCGGCGCGCAGCTCGGTCACGCGGTTGACGGCATCGAGCGTGAATCCGGGAACTTGGATGGTCTTGTCGATCGCGGGGTTGAGGCAGACGGTTCGAATCATCGGTGTCCCTTCGTCGACGTGTCTCGGAGATGCGACTCCAGTATGCGTCAGCAAGGGAGCAATTGTGCCCGGCCAATCAGCGAGACGCGCAAAAGAGTTGGACAGGCGTGCCTTTCATGCTCGCGCCCACAAGCCCTGCGCCTCGTCCCCATGGCGTCGGGCCACCCGACGGGCCTGGCATGCCTGCGGCGAGGCGCCCCATGCTGCTACCATGGTCGCATGCAGACGCCTGACGAGACATACATGGCCCTTGCGCTCGAGGAGGCTGCGGCCGCGGCTGCCGAGGGCGAGGTTCCCATAGGTGCCGTGGTGGTGCACGATGGCCAGGTCATCGCCCGGGCGCACAACCGCCGCGAGCTCGATCGCGACCCTTCGGCCCACGCCGAGTTTGCCGCACTGGTCGCGGCATCACGCGCGCTCGATCGCTGGCGACTGACGGGATGCACGGTCTATGTCACGCTGGAGCCCTGCCTCATGTGCGCGGGGCTCATGGTCAACGCGCGCATCGATCGCTGCGTGTACGGGGCGGCCGACCCAAAGGGCGGCGCGCTGGGCACGCTCTACGACGTGAGCCATGACGTGAGGCTCAACCATGGGTTTGAGGTCACCTCCGGCGTGCGCGAGGAGGCGTGCGCGGAGGTGCTGAGGGCGTTCTTCCGTGCGCGGAGGAAGGGCTGGAAGGCGACGTCCCAACCTGGCACGGGCAGCTAGCGTCGCTGGTCATGGCGCCTGACCGCTGAGCCGCAGGCCCTCCTGTTGCGCTTTTGATACAGATGCCGCCCTGGGTCCGCGGTCCGTGTCACGATGGGTATCGTTAGGCAAAACGATGGCTGTCTGACGGAGGGGACGATGGCTCGCCACTTTACTGGGGATGACGTGCGCGCGGCATACGAGCGTATCAAGAATCGCGTTCGACGGACGCCGCTGGAGGACTCCATTCATCTCAGCGATGACGAGCGCACGTATCGCTTCAAGCTCGAGAGCCAGCAGCTGGGCAAGAGCTTCAAGATTCGCGGCGCGCTCAACACCATCGCACAGCTGACGCCCGACCAGGTCTCCCGTGGCGTGGGAACGGTCTCCACGGGCAACCACGCCGTCGCCGTCGCCTACGCCGCACGGGAGCTGGGCATCGAGAACTGCATGGTCATCGTTCCCTTTGGCATCTCCCGCAGCAAGCTGGACCGCATCCGCTTCTATGGTGCGCGCGTGATGACCATGGGCGACAGCTACGATGAGGCCCTGACGCTTGGGCTCAACTACATCGATCGCCACGAGCTCTTCTATGTCGATCCAGGGGGATGTGATCCTTTGGTCTGTGCGGGTCAGGGCACCATTGGGTACGAGATCGCCCTCCAGCACCCAAAGGTCGACACGATCGTGGCCCCGGTGGGCAGCGGCGGTCTCGTCACGGGCATTGCGGTGGGAGCGCGTGCCGTCAGGCCGGACATGCGCATCGTGGGCGTGCAGACGGCTGCGTGCCCGTCCCTGTACCAGTCGCTCAAGGACGGCGTGTGCTACTCGACGTACCCCATCACGGGAGACACCATCTGTGACGCGGTGGTTGGCGGTGCCGGACCGATCGCCTTCGAGATGTTGCCCACCCTGATCGACGAGTGGGTGGTGGTCGAGGAGCCGGCCATCCGCAGCGCCCTGCGCTTCATGGTCGAGCACGAGCAGTGCGTCATCGAGGGCGGCAGCGCGATGGTGGTCGCTGCGGTACGCGAGCATCCTGAGCTTGTGGGTGGCACGAACGTTGCGCTGGTCATCAGCGGCGGCAATGTTGATGGTCCCATGCTGGCGCGCGTGCTCAACGAGCGGGACGAGTAGCGGCGATGTCGATCGGCTGTTCGTGCGTGGGCTGAACGTGGGCTTGGGTTCCGGGATGCCGTGCGAGTGGATCACGCTTGCATGGGTGATGAAGCTGCAGGAAGGTCAGGTCGCCCGGTCATAGGGGACAGGTGCCAGCTCGCCTCCCACATGGCAGCCGAGCAGGAAACGCACGAACGCTCCCTCGGTGCGGCCTGTCACATTCCCCGCTTGGTGTGCTCTAGACACCGCCGGACGATGGATAGTTGTCTTTTATGACAGTGGAGGCATTGAATGAGACAAGAGAAATAAATCACGGAAAGAGAGGGCTTATCATGAACAAACTAACTGGTGTGCCTGTCTTGACACTTTCCCGTTGAGGCTTCCTTATGTCGGTCTCCTTGATGTCCTCCTCTCTCCTGTCGCCCATAATAGCTGTCGGACAAGAGATTGCTGATGATTTCACGATGTCTGAAACAGAAGACGAGTTTGTTATCGACGCACCCGTTGACTCCTCTTCGGCAGAGGTGGTATTTTCCGAGTGCGGATTCACCGTCTGGTCAAATGGTGAGCCCGTCATCAGCGCAAACCATTCTCTTTCTACAATACAGACCGATGTGGATGCTGCTGTTGCTGCAACAGGAAACCACGATGCAACGACCGCGTCGGTTCCTTCTGGTTATGTCTTTCTTACACAACGACGCTACGGGAATATCACCACGTGGGCCGTTCTCGTAGCAACTCTAATTGCTATAGGTCTGTCTGCAGGTAGGGCTGGTGCTATAGCATCCGCTGTGTTTGCAGCAATTGGTGCAGAAAACCCTGTCTATTTAGAAATTAGATCTTATTATAATAAGACAAAAAAACTATATTACCAAGTTATTCGTGCATATAGAAACTCAAATTATACGGGGCAGATTTACTACAGTGAGTATGGTCCATATTCCTCCACAAGCCCTCTTGTCGTAGAAGAGGACTACTGATGCAGATGCCTGTTGAGATACGACAGACACAAGCCGCCCTCATCAGATGGAACAAGAGGTTCTTGGCCTCGCGCTGTCCCATACCAAGGAAACGTCCCGTTTTGAGGATGCTCTACATCGTCTTTGCATATGTCGACGTTGCCCTGCTCCTCGCATGTTGCTTCGCTGCAGCGCCGGACAATGCGCCAACCTTGCTTGGTCGGAGCCTTTTGTCGTGGTACGTCTACTATAGCTTGGTCCGCCTGCTCTCCCTCGTGCTTGCCGACTTGCTGCTGCGGGAGGTATAGAAGGCCTGATCAGGAGGATGTCGGTCACGAGACGCTCGTGATACTCCGTTCTGGTGGGGAGGTACCCGCTCGATCGCGACATGATCAAGGAAGGGGCGCGTCTAGTAGTGCCTGCCAAAGCGTCCGCTGCCAGGGCCGCCAAAGCCTCGGCGCGACTTGCTCCCGCTGAACATCGTGCGCGTGGTGCGCGTGGTGGCGCGAGCGGGATTGGGCACGATGCGCCCGCTGTCGTAGGAAAAGCCCTCTAGGTCCCAAACGGGCACCAGCTTCTTGGTGAAGTACTCGATCTCGCGCAGCGGGGTGATCTCGTCGGGCGCGACAAAGGTGTAGGCATGGCCCGTGGCACCTGCGCGTCCCGTGCGCCCGATGCGATGCACGTAGTCCTCCGGATCCATGGGGACGTCGAAGTTGATGACGGCGTCGATCCCGCTGACGTCGATGCCGCGACTCATGACGTCGGTTGCCACCAGAAGCTGCACGGATCCCTCGCGGAAGCGCTCGAGCGCCTTGTCACGCGCCTTCTGCGGACGGTCGGCATGCGTGACCTCCACCTTGAGGCCGGCAGACTTGAGGGTCTTCGAGACGTCGTCCACGCGATGCTTGGTGCGGCAGAAGACCAGCACGCGCTCGAGCGAGGAGCCCGTCTCCGCGCCGCCGCTCTTGACGATGGCCCGCAGCAGCTGGGTCTTCTGGCCTTGCGTGACGGGGCACAGATGCTCCTCGACAGTGTCGGCCGTCTCACCCGTGCGGGCGATCTCGACGGTCGCGGGATCGGTGAGCATGGCGTCGATGGTGCCCTTGATGCTAGCCGGTATGGTCGCCGAGAAGAGCAGGTTCTGGCGCTGTGCGGGAAGCGCCTGCACGATGCGGCGCACGCTGGGCCAGAAGCCCATGTCAAGCATGCGGTCGGCCTCGTCGAGCACCAGCACGCGCACGGCGTCCAGCCCCACGTGGCGGCGCTCCATCAGGTCGATGAGGCGACCGGGCGTGGCCACGAGCAGGTCGCAGCCCTGTGAGAGGGCCTTGAGCTGCCGGTCAAACCGTGCGCCGCCCATGACGATGACGGAGCGCTGGCCGGTGTGCTCGCAGACGGCGGTCACCACGCGCTCGATCTGCTGAGCCAGCTCGCGCGTCGGTGTGACCACGAGGGCGCGGGGCCGTGCAGGGCCGCTCGCCATGGTCGTGGCGTCAGGGCTGGGACTGGCGGTACCCTTGCGTCTCCGTCTGCGCCTGCGGCGCTTGGGGGCATCCGCCTCAGCGGCCTGCGGCTCTCCCTCTGCTGTGAGGATACCGTCGGCCGCGGCAGAGGGTCCCTCGGCCAGCCCCATGATGAGCTGCAGCGCGGGGAGGGCGAAGGCGGCTGTCTTGCCCGTGCCCGTCTGGGCGGAGGCTACGATGTCGCGTCCCTCCAGCACCAGTGGGATGGCCTGGGCCTGAACGGGAGTCGGCTGGGTGAAACCGAGGGCTTCGACCCCGGCGAGTATCTGCTCGTTGAGCCCGAGCTCGGCAAATGAGGTAGTCATGTGAACAAGTATGGTGCAAGTGAGCAGGTATTTCTAGCAAATGTGTTCAAGCTGTGGTGCGCTATGGGGGTGCCTTCGTTTCGGCTTGGGGTACATTGGTCGGCTTCTCGTCGCAAGCTGCTATGCTTAGGCGGTCAGCAGGACGAGGCTGGGAGCTTGCATGATGAGGACACCAGAGACGCTGTCGGTGCGAATGCGCAGGTGCGGATAGCCGCACTGCCCATGTTCCCCCCGCATGCCTCGACAGGAGCCCACCATGCCCATCAACATTCCCGACGGCCTGCCCGCAAAGACCATCCTCCAGCAGGAACGCATCTTCGCCCTTGAGGAGGAGGTGGCCAGCCACCAGCGCATCAGGCCGCTTCGCCTGGCCATCCTCAACCTCATGCCCACAAAGATCGAGACCGAGACCCAGATCCTGCGTCTCATCTCGAAGTCCCCCCTGCAGGTGAGCTGCGACTTCATGCGCATGAGCAGCCATGAGTCAAAGAACACCTCGGCGGACCATCTGGTCAAGTTCTACGACACCTTCGATGCGTACCGCGACCAGAGCTACGACGGCCTGATCGTGACGGGCGCGCCGGTCGAGCATCTCGCCTTCACCGACGTTGACTACTGGGACGAGCTCTGTCAGGTCATGGAATGGAGCCGCGCGCACGTGTTCTCCACCATGAGCCTGTGCTGGGGCGCCATGGCGGGCCTGTACCACTTCTACGGGATCCCCAAGCGTCAGCTGCCCGCCAAGCTCTTCGGCGTGTTCCCGCAGCGCCTGTGCGACGAGTACAGCTTCCTCACCAACGGCTTCGACGAGATGCACAACATGCCCCACTCCCGCCATGCCTCCCTCGACGCCGCTGAGCTTGCCAAGCATCCCGAGCTCAAGGTCCTCTCCGAGGGCTTCTCCAGCGGCCCGGCCCTCATTGCCACGCACGACTTCCACGAGATCTATGTCACGGGGCACTTCGAGTACGATCGCGACACGCTGGCCGATGAGTACTGGCGTGACTTCAAGAGGGGCCTGCCCATCCGTCTGCCGGAGAACTACTTCCCCGACGACGACCCGGAGAACCAGCCCTTCTTCACCTGGCGCAGTCACGCCAACCTGCTCTATCGAAATTGGCTCAACTGGGTATACCAGATGACGCCCTACGAGATCGACGAGATACCAGACGCCATCGTCCAGCTTCGCGAGGACACGTGGAGCCTGGCGAACAAGTTCGAGCGATAGCCGCATCGCACGATGCGCAGCGAACCACACGAGAAAAGGGACAGACGTGATTGTCACAGACATGCTCAGGCTCAACGCCGCGAAGTATCCCGATGAGACCGCCCTCATCGAGATCAACCCGGCCATGCCAGAAGACCGCCACATCACGTGGCGCGAGTACGACCTCGTCGAGACGACCGACGACGAGCCGTACCGTCGCGAGATCACGTGGTCGGTGTTTGACGAGAAGGCCAACCGCATCGCCAACCTCCTGCTCTCGCGCGGTGTGGGCAAAAGCGATAAGGTGGCCATCCTGCTCTACAACTGCATCGAGTGGCTGCCCATCTACTTTGGCATCCTCAAGACCGGCGCCACCGCGGTGCCGCTGAACTTCCGCTACGCGGCCGACGAGATCCTCTACTGCGTGGAGAAGTCCGACTCCGACGTGGTGGTCTTTGGCCCGGAGTTCATCGGCCGACTCGAGTCGATCGTTCCCAAGCTGCATGCGGGACGCCTGCTGTTCTACGTGGGCGACGATTGCCCCACATGGGCAGAGAGCATGCGCGAGCTCGAGGCGCTGTGCTCCAGCCACGACCCCCAGATCCCGCTGTTTGAGTACGACGATGCGGCCATCTACTTCAGCTCGGGAACCACCGGCTTTCCCAAGGCGATCCTGCACAACCACGAGAGCCTGACGCAGGCTGCCGAGATGGAGGCGGTTCACCACTCCATCGGTCACGACGACGTGTTCCTCTGCATTCCGCCGCTGTACCACACGGGCGCGAAGTTCCACTGGATGGGCTGCCTGACCTGTGGCGCCAAGGCCGTGCTGCTGCGCGGCGTGTCCCCGCAGTACGTCTTTGACGCCGTGAGCCGCGAGCGCTGCACCATCGTCTGGCTGCTGGTGCCGTGGGTGCAGGACATCCTGGCGGCCATCGAGCGCGGCGAGCTCAGGCTCGACGACTATGAGCTCAACCAATGGCGCCTGATGCACGTGGGTGCCCAGCCTGTGCCGCGGAGCCTCATCAAGCGCTGGAAGCGGGTGTTCCCGAACCATGACTACGACACCAACTACGGCCTGTCGGAGTCGACCGGTCCGGGCTGCGTGCACCTGGGTGTCGAGAACATCGACCACGTCGGCGCCATCGGCGTGCCTGGGTACCGCTGGCGTGCCAAGATCGTGGGCGAGGATGGGCATCGCGTCGCGCAGGGTGAGGTGGGAGAGCTCTGCGTCAAGGGTCCCGGCCTCATGACCTGCTACTACAATGACCCGGAGGCAACGCAGGAGGCCCTCATCAACGGCTGGTTGCGCACGGGTGACATGGCTCGTCAGGACGAGGAGGGCTTCATCTGGCTCGTCGACCGCAAGAAGGATGTCATCATCACGGGTGGCGAGAACCTCTATCCGGTGCAGATCGAGGACTTCATGAGCGGCTGCCCGGCCATCCAGGACGTGGCGGTCATCGGCTTGCCCGACGAGCGCCTGGGCGAGATCGCTGCGGCCATCGTGCAGCTCAAGCCCGACCACACCGGCGCCAGCGAGGACGACATCAACCGGTTCTGCATGGACCTGCCGCGCTACAAGCGCCCGCGCAAGATCATCTTCGCCGACGTGCCGCGCAATGCCACGGGCAAGATCGAGAAGCCGCTGCTGCGCGAGCGCTATGGCGCCGCCAACCTGGTGGACAGGGTGAACCAGGGCTAGGGAGAACAGGTGCAGGCGGGCGGAGGGATCGTCGTTTCCGTCCGCCCCGAGGGGGGATCTCGCATGAGCACACAACTGCTATCGGGTAACGAGGCCATTGCGCAGGGGGCGTGGGAGGCCGGCGTCGTCGTGGGTTCCGCGTATCCGGGAACCCCCTCCACCGAGACGCTCGAGAACCTGGTGAAAAAGCCCGACGTCTACTGCGAGTGGGCGCCCAACGAGAAGGTCGCCCTCGAGGTCGGCCTGGGCGCTGCCATGGGTGGCGTGCGCACGCTCGTCACCATGAAGCACGTGGGTGTCAACGTGGCCGCCGATCCCCTCATGAGCGCCGCGAACACCGGCGTCAACGCGGGTCTGGTGCTGCTTGCAGCCGATGACCCCTCCTGCTACTCCTCGCAGAACGAGCAGGACAGCCGTCACTATGCGGCGTTCGGTCGCATCCCGTGCCTTGACCCGGCAGACAGCCAGGAGGCATACGAGATGGCCCAGGCGGCCTTCGAGATCTCCGAGCGCTTCGACACGCTGGTCATGCTGCGCGAGAGCATGCGCATCGCCCACACCAAGACCCTCGTGGAGGTGGCCGGCCAACGCAGCGAGGTGGAACCTCGTGCCTACGAGAGCCGTCCCGAGAAGTTTGTCATGATGCCGGCCAACGCCGTGCGCCGCACGCTCGTCGTGAACGACCGCGAGGACGAGCTGATCGCCTGGGCGGAGGAGACCGAGCTCAACCGCATCGAGATGCGTGACACCACGGTGGGCATCATCTGCGCCGGCGCTCCGTACGTGCACGTGCGCGAGGCCATGCCCGACGCCTCCGTGCTCAAGCTCGGCGTCACCTGGCCCCTGCCCCCACAGAAGATCGCCGACTTCGCCTCATCCGTGGACAGCTGCTATGTGGTCGAGGAGGCCTGCCCCTACCTCGAGACACGCGTGCGCGCCATGGGTGTCGAGTTGGGCGAGCTTCCCGGCGGCCGTCTGCCGCGCTCCGGCGAGGTCACGCCGGCCCACATCCGCGCGTCCTTTGGCGTCGCAGGTCCCGCCCATCTTGATGCGGCTGAGGATCTGCCCCCACGCCCGCCCGCGTTCTGCGCCGGCTGTCCGCACCGCCTGGTCTATGTGGAGCTCCGCCGTCTCAAGGCCATCGTCACCGGCGACATCGGCTGCTACACCCTTGGTGCGGTGGCGCCCTTCCGCTCGGTCGACTCGGTCATCGACATGGGCGCTTCGCTCTCCATGGCGCACGGCATGGAGCTGGCCGGTGCCCCCGGGCGCACCAGTCGCCCCGTGGTGGGCGTCATCGGCGACTCGACCTTTGCCCACTCAGGCATCACGAGCCTGCTGGGCACCGTCTACAATGGCGGCACGGGCACGCTCTGCATCCTGGACAATCGCACCACGGCCATGACCGGCGCACAGGGAAACCCCGTCAACGGTGTCACGCTCTCCGATCAGGCGGCGCGCGTCAGCCCGCTCGACGTTCCCGCCGGCGCCCAGCTCGACCTGGTCAGGCTCTGCGAGGCCATCGGCGTGGACGAGGTCAGCGTGATCGACGCGCAGGACGCCGCCGCCATCCGCCAGGCGCTCAAGGAGGCCACGAGCCACACCGACAAACTCTCGGTTCTCATCTTCGAGGGCCCGTGCCGTCTGCTCGACCGCTCGCGCGGCAAGGTGCCCGTCATTCGCGACTGCCGCCGCTGCGGGCGTTGCATCCAGATAGGCTGTCCCGCGCTGGGACGCGACGAGACCGGCCATGCCGTCATCGACCCCAATCAGTGCGTGGGCTGCGACCAGTGCGTCCAGTCGTGCCCATTCGGCTGCATCGAGAAGGAGCGCTAGCCATGCCACATGACACCTCCACCAATTACGGCGTCGCAGCCGGTGACGAGAAGGTCCAGCTAGATGGCACCAAGACCATCCTGTTGGTGGGTGTTGGCGGCCAAGGGACCATCCTGGCCGGCCAGCTGCTCGCCATGGTGGCCGCCGATGCCGGGCTCGACGTCAAGGTCTCTGAGGTCCATGGCATGAGCCAGCGCGGCGGCTCGGTCTCGACCATCGTCCGCGTGGGCGAGAAGGTCGAGTCGATGGTCGCCGACCCTGGCTGCGCCGACATCGTGGTCGCCTTCGAGCTGGTCGAGGCCCTGCGTGCCCAGCACTTTCTGCGCGAGGACGGAAGTCTCTTCGTCAACGACGAGCAGATCACGCCCGTGCCGGTGAACATCGGTGCCTTCAGGATGCCTGACAACGTGAGCGGCCGCCTCGCTGCCATCGGGGCCTCCATCATCGACGCGGGTGGCATCGCACGAGCGGTGGGAAGCCCTCGCTCCACCAACGTGGTGCTGGTCGGTGCGCTTTCCACGGCGCTGCCGTTTGGGGTTGCCGAGTGGGAGGATGCCATCCGCAGGCGCGTCCCGCCCAAGACGGTGGAGGCCAACCTGCAGGCCTTTGCCCGCGGCCGCGAGGCTGCCCAGGGCTGAGGAGGCTGAGGAGGCCGAGGAGGCCGACAGGGAGCGACCCGGCTATGCCAGCCTGACACCCAGAAGGCCAAGCAGATCGGGTGCCTGATCGATCCCGACCGTGGCGCCCCTCAGCTCTGAGAGGCTGTCGGATATGCGCAGGGCTTGGATCGAACAGCTTGAGAGGTCGACGCCCCGCAGGCGCGTCTGGAAGAACTCGGCGCGCGTGAGGTCGCATGCCTCGAGTCGCAGGCGTTTGAGCCGCAGCTGCGAGAGAGAGGCCTCACGCAGATCGCAGCCTTGGAGGCTCACCTGCTCGAGCTTGCTCTCGGCGAGGTTGGCATACGAGCAGATGCAATCCTCGAAGACGACACGCACAAGATAGCTGTGATGCAGGTCGCAGCCCACGGCCCGCGACGCCTTGAGGCGGCAGTCCCGCCAGAAGCTTGTCGCGAGCCGCGCGTTTGAGAGGTCGCACTCTGTGAACACGCACCGCTCAAAGGAGATGCGCGCCGCCCGCGACTCTGCAAAGGCGCAGCGCTCGAAGGTGCAGTCCTCGAACTCGACCCGGCCAAGCGAGACGCCGCGCAGGTCCTCATCAGAAAAGGTGTCGCAACGAACGTCGTCCTCGCTCGCCTCGATGGCATCAAGCAGGTGTGACACGCGCATCACGCCAGCACGACGTGAGAGAAGCTCCCACCCTCATACAGGCCGAAGCTGTGAGATCCGTCCTTTGGTATCCCGATGCTGCCCGGATTGAAGAGCCGGATGCCGTCAGGACCCTGCTGGTCTACCTTGATGTGGGTGTGCCCATACACCAGCGAATCGCCCGCGCGCAGCCTGGGGAGGTTGTTCACGCTGTTGTGGATGCCGGCGCCATAGATGTGCCCGTGGGTGAGAAAGAGGTCATGGCCCGTTTCGGGGTCGGCGACGAGGGCGTAGTCGGCCATGCAGGGAAAGTCGAGCACCATCTGATCAACCTCGGCCTCGCAATTGCCCCGCACGGCCAGCACCCTGTCGGCCATTCCGTTGAGCATCGAAATGACCTGCTTGGGGGCGTAGTCTTCGGGGAGGTCGTTGCGCGGTCCATGATACAGGAGGTCTCCGAGCAGAAGCACCCTTTCGGGGCGATGCGTCTCGATGGCGCTCATCAATCGGGCGCACCACGTGGCGGCCCCGTGGATGTCGGATGCAATGAGCAGCTTCATGCGGGTGTCTCCCCATGGCGTGTCGGGCAGAGATGGCTGTCCGGATTGTACTCCACAAGGGGACGCGCAGGCTCTCGGGCGGTCATGCGTGGGCAAAATGCAAGTATTTGCGGTTGTGCGGTAGGTCTTCTCGCGTTTGAAGAAAAGGGACGTCAACCGGAGACAGCGTAAGTCATCTACCTGGGCTTGTATTGAAGCAGTTTACGGGAGCTTCACATGAGATACCGCATAACCGTACAATAATGCACCCCACAATGAAGGACAGGGAGGGCGTGCGACATGAACGTGTATCTGTGCGGCTCATCGGCTTTGGCGTGCTATCGCGCGGGGTGTGATCCCACCACAAAGGACGACATTCCTGCAGAAGCGCTCCGCCTGAAGGATGCCGCGTCATACAAAAACGACCTGGACGGCATCAACCTCAAAGGGTTAGGGCTTGGGGAGGTTGACAAGGACACGCCGTTGGAGGTGCTTGTACCAAGGGCAGGGCGAAGAAGCTCGGTTGACGGCATCAAGCCCCATGTGTGGAGCTCTCCCATCGCAATGGGCGGACTTTGCAGGCTTGGACGTCGCCTGTACGTCTCTTCGCCGGAGTTCCTGTTTCTCCAGATGGCGACGTCACTCGACCTCGTGCCACTGATAGCCTTCGGGATGGAGCTCTGCGGCCACTACCGGCGGAACGTGCGGGATCCCTTGGACGGTAGCCTTGGGACGCAGTACCAGCTTCCCAGCCTTACGACGGCCCATGACCTGAGGGCGTTTGTCGAGTCGATGGGCGCGGTGCGAGGCGTCAGGCGAGCGCGTGCGGCGTTGCGGTATGTGCTCGACGACTCGGCCTCTCCCATGGAGACCAGTATCTACCTGCTGCTATGCTTGCCAAGACGTCTCGGCGGATACGGTCTTGCGCAGCCCACCCTCAACCCGATCATACAGCTCTCGAAGGAGGGAAGGAGGTTCACGTTACGCCGGTCGTTCTCTCCCGACCTGTACTGGCATGCGGCAAAGCTGGATCTCGAGTACGACAGCGACGAGTTCCATGACGCCTCGACCAGGGCAGGCGAGTCCATGCGCCGAAAGGCGCTCGAGCGGATGGGTGTCGAGGTCATAGGGCTTACGTACCAGGAGGTCATGTCAACAAGCTTGTTTCACGCGACAGCGCTGAGGATTGCGCGAAAGCTGGGGAAGAAGGTTCGCCCAGAGAACGAGGGGAACTTCGCGGAGGCGCGCGAGCGCCTCCGCGAAGAGGTTCTTTACAGAAGCGAAAGAACCCATGAGCATGCCAAGAGGGAAAAGACTGTGACCGGCATGAGGCATCTTCGAGACGAAGACGTCCTGTACGAGGATCAGGCTACGTGGTCGGAGCCGGACGACGGATCGGCCGGGATCGGCTGGGATGACGATTGTTGGTATGAGTTCGGTGATCCCTCACAAGAGTACGAGGTCTGCGAGATAGGGGGACAGCTTGTCTACCACCAACAGATTGACGGTCCGGCCTCCTGATAATGCAGAGTGCAATTTTTGTCTGAAATGCGGTACTTGTGCGCGGACGCATCCTCGCGAAGGTCGATCGGCACATGGGGACGGCCCGCGTACCTCTGCTTTTTCGTGACCAAGCTGAGCTCAATGACTCTGAGCACGAGAGGCTACCGCATATGTGCAAAAATTTACACCTCACTATGAGGAAGAGAGCTTGTGGGCGTGCAATACGCCGGAGGAGGCGTCCAAATGGCGCGCGACTCCATGCCTGCTGTGTAGAGAGTGAAAAAACCTCATACAAACGCACTTAGATTACGTATAGGATTTGAGCCTACGGGGAACAACTTCCTTCGACAACCAAGGAACCAGCTCAGGGGTCGTGAGGCCCAGAGCCACAACGAAAGGAATCGTAATGGCTAAGATTCTTGGTATCGACTTGGGTACGACCAACTCCGCAATGGCGGTTCTCGAAGGCGGCGAGCCCACGATCATCGTGAACGCCGAGGGCGATCGCACCACCCCGTCCGTCGTTGGCTTCCGCACCGACGGCGACCGCATCGTGGGCAAGGCCGCCAAGAACCAGGCGGTCACCAACCCCATCAACACCGTCTTCTCCATCAAGCGCTTCATGGGACGTCGCTACGACGAGGTCTCTTCCGAGCTCAAGACGGTTCCGTACAAGGTCAAGTCTGGTACCGGCAGTCGTGCCGTGGTGGAGATCGAGGGCGAGGACTTCACGCCCGAGCAGATCAGCGCCATGATCCTCTCCAAGATGAAGGCCGACGCCGAGAAGTACCTGGGGGAGACCGTCACCGATGCCGTTATCACCGTGCCGGCCTACTTCAACGACTCCCAGCGCCAGGCCACCAAGGACGCCGGCAAGATCGCCGGCCTCAACGTGCAGCGCATCGTCAACGAGCCGACGGCTGCCGCCTTGGCATACGGCCTCGACAAGAAGGGCATCGACCAGAAGGTCCTCGTCTTTGACCTGGGGGGTGGCACCTTCGACGTCTCCCTGCTCGACCTCGCCGATGGCGTGGTCGAGGTCCTCGCCACCAATGGCGACAATCACCTGGGCGGCGATGACTGGGACCAGCGCGTCATCGACTGGCTGGCTGACAAGTTCAAGGCCGACAACGGCATCGACCTGCGCCAGGACCCCATGGCCCTGCAGCGCCTGAAGGAGGCGGCCGAGAACGCCAAGAAGGAGCTCTCCAGCGCCCAGCAGGCCCAGGTCAACCTGCCCTTCATCACGGCGGACGCCAGCGGCCCCAAGCACCTCGACTACACGCTCACCCGTGCCGAGTTCGAGCGCATCACGCGCGATCTCCTCGACCGCTGCAAGGCCCCCGTCACCAAGGCCCTGAGAGACGCCAACCTGCAGATCTCGCAGGTCAACGAGGTCATCCTCGTCGGCGGCTCCACCCGTATGCCCGCCGTGCAGGAGCTGGTCAAGACCATGACCGGCAAGCAGCCCAACATGTCCGTGAACCCCGACGAGGTCGTCGCCGACGGCGCCGCCGTCCAGGGTGGCGTGCTCACAGGCGACGTGGAGGGGATCCTGCTGCTCGACGTGACACCGCTCTCGCTTGGCGTCGAGACCATGGGCGGCATCATGACCAAGATGATCGACCGCAACACCACGATTCCGACTTCCAAGGCCGAGATCTACTCGACGGCGGCTGACAACCAGACCTCCGTCGAGATCAACGTCCTGCAGGGCGAGCGCGAGATGGCGCGCGACAACAAGTCGCTCGGCAAGTTCAACCTGACGGGCATCCCCGCCGCCCGTCGCGGCACCCCCCAGATCGAGGTCACCTTTGACATAGACGCCAACGGCATCGTGAAGGTCACGGCCAAGGACAAGGGCACCGGCAAGCAGCAGCAGATCACCATCTCCGGATCCACCGCCCTGTCTGACGACGAAGTCGACCGCATGGTCAAGGACGCCGAGGCTCACGCCGAGGAGGATAAGGCAAAGAAGGACGAGATCGAGATCCGCAACCAGACCGACAGCCTCGCCTACTCCACCGAGCAGACGCTGAGCGAGCTGGGCGACAAGGTTCCCGCCGACACCAAGGCCGATGTCGAGTCTGCCATCGAGGGGGCCAAGAAGGCCCTTGACGGCACCGACATCGAGGCCATCAAGGCTGCGGGCGAGCAGCTGCAGCAGGCTGGCTACAAGCTTGCCGAGATCGTCTACTCCGACCAGCAGGACCAGACCGCTCCTGGCGGCGATGCACAGCCCGGCGGCGACGACGTGGTCGATGCCGACTATGAGGTCGTCGACGAGTAAGGTCCTACGTGTGGCATAGTTGAGACGACCATGGCGGGGGCGGGTCTTGTACCGCTCCCGCCATGCTGGCAACGGTAGGAGGGTGACGTGAAGGTGCCTATCGACATATCGAACGATGACATCATGGATGCGGCTGCCAGGGCTGCTGGGCCTGAGGCTGCACAGGATGCGGGAGCGCTGACTCTCGATGAGGAGGAGGCCATGGTGGAGGCTGCCAAGCGCGCCGGGGCCGAGGCGGCGGAGGCGGAGATCGCCGCCGAGGCAGAGCGGGCCCGCAACGACCTGCAGGCGCAGCTCGAGGCTGCGGAGCAGGAGCTTGAGGTGGCGAGGGGGGAGGCATCCGATGCCTCCGACAGACTTGCGCGCCTCCAGGCCGATTGGGAGAACTACCGTCGTCGCACGGCGGCCGAGCGCCTTGCCGAGCGCGAGCGTGCGGCCGAGCGGCTGGTGGTCAACCTGCTGCCCGTCCTCGACGACATGGAACGAGCCTCCGATCATGCGGCCCAGAACGCGGAGGGCGACGAGAAGGTCGTCCAGTTCGTCGAGGGTGTCATGGCGGTTCACGCCAAGATGCTCGACATCCTGGGCAAGGAGGGCGTTGAGGTGATCGACCCCGCCAACGAGCCGTTTGACCCGCTGGTCCATCAGGCGGTGGGACGCGAGGAGAACGCGGGCGTCTACGACGAGACGGTGGCCCAGGTGTATCAGAAGGGCTACCGCATGGGCGGCAAGGTGATTCGCTCTGCCATGGTCACGGTGACCTTCGGTGGGCCGAAGCGTCCGGTCGAGGGGACGGGAGCCGGCGTCGAGTAGGGCGACGTACCGCATGCGACCGTCGGGGGAGGGCCCCTGACGGCTCACGTGCGGCAGGCGGAACGAAAGGAGGCGTTGTTCGCATGGCCGAGAAGCAGAACTACTACGACATCCTGGGCGTGAAGCGCGACGCCACTCAGGATGACATCAAGAAGGCCTTTCGTAAGCTTGCGGCCAAGTACCATCCCGACACGGGCGGCGACGAGACCAAGTTCAAGGAGGTCAGCGAGGCGTACACGACGCTCTCCGATGCCCAGAAGCGCAAGGAGTACGACCAGCTGCTCATGTTCGGCGGCATTCCCGGCGCCGACTTCGGCGGGTCGGGCGGTCGCAATCGCGGCGGGTACACCTACACCAGCAACGGTGCCGACTGGTCTGACATCTTCGAGAACATCCGTGGCGGCGACGGCGCCTTCGGGGGCTTTGACTTCTCGACCATCTTTGGTGGCCAGCCTGGTGGGGGCGCGCGCTCCAGCCGTCCCACCAAGGGCGGTGATCTGACCATGACCGTTGAGGTCACGGCGGACGAGGCGTTCAAGGGCACACAGCGCAAGGTCACCTACACCATCCCCTCCACGGGGGAGAAGCAGACGCTGACGGTCAAGGTGCCTGCCGGGGCGATCGATGGCGGCAAGCTGCGCTATCGCGGCCGCGGCGAGCATGGCACGAACGGCGGTGCGCGCGGCGACCTCGTCATCACCACGCGGGTCGAGGAGCACCCCCTCTTCAAGCGCGATGGCGCCGACGTGCGCATGGAGCTTCCGGTGAGCGCGTACGAGGCGGCGCTGGGCGCGACGATAGACGTGCCGACCCCCGATGGCGCCACCTGCAGGCTCAAGGTTCCCGCCGGCACGCAGGACGGCAAGACCTTCCGGTTCCGTGACCGTGGCGCACCCAACGTCAAGCGGAAGGGGAGCAAGGGCGCGCTGTACGTGAAGGTTCGCGTGAAGGTGCCCACGCGTCTCTCGGCGAAGGAGCGCGAGGCGCTCGAGACCCTGCGCGACGCCGACGTGCGCGAGTACAGGAAGGACGTCGAGAGCCATGGCGCATAGCGACGAGAGCAGGGACAAGCCGCTGTACATGATCAGCGTGGCGGCCGAGCTTACGGGCATGCACCCGCAGACGCTGCGCGTGTACGAGCAGAAGGGCCTGGTGACGCCGGGCCGCTCGCGAGGCAACACGCGACTCTATTCGCAGCACGACATCGATCGGCTCAACCTCATCAGCAAGCTGACCGACGAGGGGATCAACCTGGCCGGCGTGGTGCGCATCCTCGACACGCGCGATCGCCAGCTCGAGCGGGAGCGTGAGATCGACGAGCTGAGGGCGCGCGTGCGCCAGCTCGAGGATGACATACACGAGCTGCGCATGGAGCAGCGCATCAACGCCCTCGCCCGCTATGACGGCACAGGCCCCGAGCAGGTGATGCGCGGCCTGCTCGAGAGCGGCCTGGGCAGCGGCGAGTAGCTCCGCCCCAAGGGGTCCGAAAGCGTCTCGTTCGCCTCGGCCCGGGGCAGACGGGTGCCCGAGGGCTCCCTGACTCTCCATCGGTGGAGGGCAGGGGACGCCCCTGACCACGCTGTCGCCCTCGCCGGCGCGTCTCCAGGGACAGAGCGAGAGTGCCTTTGGCACGCCACCACGCCACGCGCAAAACCTGCCTTTTGGAGAGGGGACCGCCGCGTCCTGGCCCTGCGGTCGTAGTATGAGTGAGTCTGGCAGGCCGTGCGAAGGGGCCGCATATGGTCGTGACACTCATTCAGCAGATACTGGTGATGCTCGCCATGATGGCGGTGGGTGTGGTGCTGGTACGGGTCGGGATGATCGACGAGCGTGGCGTGAGGCAGCTCTCGAGCATCGCCATGTACGTCGCCACGCCTGCGGTCATCATACAGGCGTTTGCCATCGAGTTCACCATGGAGCAGCTGGTCAACGCCGGCTGGATGGCCCTGTTCTTCTCGCTCGCGCTCGCGCTCTCGATCGCCCTTGCCCGCGTGGCATGCGGCAGGGCGGACCGCGTAGGACAGTTCGCGGTGATCTTCTCCAACTCGGGCTTTGTGGGAATCCCCATCATCACGGGCCTGCTCGGTGCCGAGTACGTCTTCTACGTGACCATCACCATGGCGGTGGGCACGTTCGTCATGTGGACGTACGGCATCTGGCTCATCAGCGGAGACCCGAGCCAGGTCTCGCTCAGGAAGATCGTCACCAACCCCGCCGTGATCGCGCTGGCCATCGGCATCGCCCTGTTCTTTGCCCCCGTGACGCTGCCGGGCATGGCGAGCCAGTTCCTCACGGGCATGGCCAACCTCAACACCGGCCTCGCCATGATCGTGCTAGGGGCCAACCTGGGGAGCTCGAACCTCGGCCTCATGTTCGCCGACCGGCGCCTGTACAAGGCGAGCGCCTTCCGCCTGCTGGTGGTGCCGGTCGCCGTTGCCGCCCTCTGCCTGCTCATGCCCACGTCATCCGAGATGCGCACGACCCTGTTCATCATCATGGCCTGTCCCTGCGGTGCGGCGACGTCGATGCTTGCGCAGCTGTATGGCGGGGACTATCAGTATGGCACGGGCCTTGTGGTCATGACGACCCTGCTTTCGATGGTGACCATGCCGGCGGTGCTCACCGCCGCGTTGCAGATGCTCTGAGGCGCGAAAGGGGTTCTCCATGAAGCTTCAGCTGACGATCGACCACGGCAAGTACCATGAGGTCCTGAACTCGGTCGACCTCCTCGCCGATCACGTGGACATCATCGAGATCGGCTATCCGCAGGTGGTGACCTTTGGCCTCACGCTCGTGAGGGAGATTCGCGAGAGGCATCCCGACCTCTGCATCTGCGTGGATGCCAAGGTGTTCCACGGGGGCACGGGCGTGACGACGCGCTGCTTTGACGCGGGCGCCAACATCGTGACGGTGCTCTCTGCGGCGCCCGACCCCGTGATCTCCAAGATGGTCGAGAAGGCGTCAGCGTACGGGGGCAAGATCATGTGCGACCTCTCGGCACCGGCACGCGCGGTGGCGCAGCGCACGGCTGAGGTGGACGAGCTGGGCGTCGACTATGTGGCCGTGCATACGGGCTACCTGCCCGAATACGACTACGACCTCGAGACGCACCGCATCTTCCGCTTTGTGCCGAAGGTGCGCCCCCTCGACCTCGCCCATGCGGCAAAGCGCAACCTGCGCCGCGCCGGGCTGGCCCTGAACACGGGCATCAACGAGTCGAACATACGTGAGGTGCTTGGGCTCGAGCCTGCGATCATCATGGTGGGCCGTGCTATCTTCGACGCCGATGACCGGGTCGCCGCAGCCGAGCGCCTCAGACGTTACATGCCCTTTGAGGGCTAGCCTGCGCCGGTGACATACGGGAGCCCTCGCCCTCAGTCATGCCGAGGGTTCCCGCGACACATACTCGGGCCTGTCACCCTCGGTCACGCAGGCGGCATGCACGACCACCTTGGCCACGTCCGTGCGCCCGGGAACCTCGAACATCACGTCGCGTAGCACCCTCTCGCAGATGGATCGCAGGCCGCGCGCCCCGGTGCCCCGCTCAAGCGCGAGCTGGGCGATGGCCTCCAGCGCATCGTCGTCGAACAGCAGCTCGACCCCGTCATAGGCCATGAGCCGCTGGTACTGGCGGACGAGGGCGTTCTTTGGCTCGGTGAGGATGCGCACCATGGATCCCACCGTCAGCTCGTTGGTGTGCGTGATCACGGGGATGCGACCCACCAGCTCGGGAATGAGGCCAAAGCGGTGCAGGTCCTGCGGCTCGACCATGGCAAGCAGCTCGTCCTCGGTGAGCCTTGCCTGCTCGGCGCTGTCGACGCCAAAGCCGACGCTGCGGTTGGATGTGCGCCTGCGCACGATGCCCGACAGCCCCACGAAGGCCCCGCCGCAGATGAACAGGATGTTGGTGGTGTCGAGCTGGCTGCTGCGTTGCAGCAGGTTGGTGCGCCCTCCCAGGGGCGGAACGCTGGTCATGGAGCCTTCCAGCAGCTTGAGCAGGGCCTGCTGCACACCCTCGCCCGAGGGGTCGTTGCTGGCGGCGAGCTGTCCCGCGCCTCCGGAGGCGCGGGCGATCTTGTCGATCTCGTCGATGTAGACGATGCCCATGGAGGCGTTCTCCTCGCTGCCCGCCGCGGCGATCAGGCGTGCGAGGATGGACTCCACATCCTCCCCAACGTAGCCGGCGTCGGTGAGGGTGGTGGCATCGGCTATGGCCAGCGGCACGTCCAGGATCTTGGCTAGCGTCTGCACCATGAGGGTCTTGCCGGTGCCCGTGGGGCCGAGCAGCAGGATGTTTGACTTGGCGATCTCGACGGGGTCCTCCTCGTCGCCACGCCAGTCAGGGGTGATGCGCTTGTAGTGGTTGTACACGGCCACCGCGAGCGTGCGACGAGCCTCCTGCTGCCCTATCACGTACGCGCCCAGCGCGTCGTAGATCTGCTGGGGAGTGGGAAGCGTGCCATCGGCATCGAGCGATGGTCCCACCTCGACCTCTGCGTCCACGCGCCGCCCCACCTTGATGCCCGCACGCACCCTGCGCTTCTTGCCCCCTCCGCGCCTGCTGATGACGCGCTTGGCAGCGAGGGGCTCGGAGGAGACGCCCTCACCGCCGCCCGCGCTGGCCTGGTAGGGAAGGGGCGCCGGGTGAGGGTCGTGGCGGTTGGGCCGGCCGGCCGTGCGCTCGTCAGAGCCTGCCGTCGCCTCGCCTCTGCCGCCTTCGCCCTTGTCCGCATGCCCATGCGGGTCGCTGGCACGCGTCGCCATTGCCGCTGTCCGCGACGCCTGGGCCCGTGCCTGGACGCCAGACCTCGACTTGACGGGCACCAGCTCGCCGCGGTCGTTGACGGTCATCTGATAGCCGCGATACGACCGTATGGCTTCCTCGCTCATGGTGGGCGCCCAGCCGAAGGGAGGGTCGTCCACCTCGCCGTCAAAGCTCCGGAAGAACTTGCGGATGTATATGAAGGCAACGACGAGGAGTGCCACCACGATGGTGGTGCCCACCAGGTCGAGCAGGTCCTGCCGGCCCGAGAGGGAGTCAAGGGCCTCGATGACGATGCGACCGCACAGCATGACGGCAGCGAGCGCCAAGACCGCCCCGTGCCGCCAAGAGAGCTTCCTCTGCCGTGCCATCTCGTTCCCCTCGCGTTGATGGTGCCCCCATTATGAACCAATGCCCGCGCGTCATGCCCATGGGCCTTGGTGGGGAAGCCGGGCGATGGCCCCTGACGATGGTCCCTGGCGCCAGGGCGGGCGGCGAGGCCGCATGGGCCAGAGGGCCGACCTGACGGGATCGATGGTCCGGCGAGCCATGGCCTGCGTATGCCAACTGAGAAAACCTCACATTAACAGACTTAGATATGCATACCAGCCGCGCCGCGGGGGAACAATGTGCTCAAACACTGACGCGGCAACACGGCCAAGGAGGAGCACATGAGGTTTGACAAGTGGGCGGTCACGGCCCAAGAGGCCCTGCAGGGCTCCGTGACCATAGCGGCCGACGCCGAGGCCGGGCAGGTCATGCCCGTCCATCTGCTGAAGGCCATGCTGTCTTCTGGCGAGCGCAACCTCAGCGCGATCATCGAGCGCGTGGGGGCCGACCCCGCCAAGGTGGAGGCTGCCGTCGACGACGCCATCGCAGCCGCACCGCGCGTCTCGGGGGATCTGAGCCAGATGGGCATCTCCAACGAGCTCACGCGCGTGGGGGATGCCGCCGAGAAGCTGGCGGGCAAGCTGGGCGACTCGTATGTGACCACCGAGCACCTGCTGTGCGCGCTGGCCGACGAGCGCGGTGCCGCAGGCACGGCGTTGCGTGACGCTGGCATCACGGGAAAGCGCGTGCAGGAGGCCTTCAACACCCTGCGCGGCGACGAGCGGGTGACCTCACAGGACGCGAAGACGCAGTTCGAGGCCCTCGAGCAGTATGGTCGCAACGTGTGCGACCTCGCCCGTCAGGGCAAGCTCGACCCCGTGATCGGTCGCGTCGAGGAGATCCGGCGCACCATACAGGTGCTCTCGCGCCGCACCAAGAACAACCCGGTGCTCATCGGCGAGCCAGGCGTGGGCAAGACCGCCATCGTGGAGGGCCTTGCCGAGCGCATCGTGAGCGGCGACGTGCCCTCGACGCTCAAGGATCGCGACATCATCGAGCTCGACATGAGCGCGCTGGTGGCAGGGGCCAAGTATCGCGGGGAGTTTGAGGATCGCCTCAAGAGCGTGCTCAAGGAGGTCCAGAAGTCCGACGGCCGGGTGATCCTGTTCATCGACGAGCTGCACACCATCGTGGGCGCCGGCGCCTCCGAGGGTTCCATGGACGCGGGCAACATCCTCAAGCCCGCGCTCGCCCGCGGCGAGCTGCACGCCATCGGGGCCACCACGCTCGACGAGTACCGCAAGTACGTGGAGAAGGACGCCGCCCTGGCCCGGCGCTTCCAGACCGTCATGGTGAGCGAGCCCTCGGTGGAGGAGACCATCTCCATCCTGCGCGGGCTGGCCGAGCGTTACGAGGCGCACCATCGCGTGCGCATCGCTGACGCCGCGCTGGTCGCCGCCGCCGATCTCTCCAATCGCTACATCTCCGATCGCTTCCTGCCCGACAAGGCCATCGACCTGGTGGACGAAGCCGCCAGCCGCCTGCGCATGGAGCTTGACTCCATGCCGGCCGAGATCGATGCCGTCGACCGTCAGCTCACCCAGATGCAGATCGAGGAGCAGGCGCTGATGCGCGAGGAGGACGCCGCCTCCAAGGAGCGCCTCGAGAGCCTGCGCAAGGACATCGCCGTCACACGCGAGAGGCTCGACGGCATGAAGGCCGACTGGGAGAACGAGAAGGGCGCCATCGATCGCGTGCAGGGCCTGAAGGCGCAGATAGAGGACGCCAGGGGCGAGGCCGACCGCGCGGTGCGCGACGGCAACCTCGGCCGTGCCGGCGAGCTGCGCTACGGCACCATCCCCTCGCTCGAGGGACAGCTCTCGCAGGCACAGGCCCAGCTCGATGCCAAGCAGCAGGCAGGCGGCGTGCTCAAGGAGGAGGTCACGACCGAGGAGATCGCCGAGGTCGTGAGCGCCTGGACGGGCGTGCCCGTCTCCAAGATGATGCAGGGCGAGATGGACAAGCTCAAGGGTCTCGAGGACGAGCTTCACGAGCGCGTCGTCGGCCAGAACGAGGCCGTCTCCGCTGTGGCTGCCGCCGTGCGCCGCAGTCGCGCGGGCCTCTCCGACCCAGACCGCCCCATTGGCAGCTTCTTCTTCCTCGGGCCCACGGGCGTCGGCAAGACCGAGCTGGCAAAGGCGCTGGCGGAGTGCCTGTTCGATGACGAGCGTGCGCTGGTGCGCATCGACATGAGCGAGTACATGGAGAAGTTCTCGGTGCAGCGCCTGATCGGTGCGCCTCCGGGATACGTGGGCTACGACGAGGGCGGTCAGCTGACCGAGGCCGTGCGGCGCAAGCCGTACTCGGTCATCCTGCTCGACGAGATGGAGAAGGCGCATCCCGACGTCTTCAACGTGCTCCTGCAGGTGCTTGACGATGGTCGCCTGACCGACGGACAGGGTCGTGTGGTGAGCTTCAAGAACACGATCATCATCATGACCTCCAACGTGGGCAGCCAGTTCATTGCCGCGGCGCATGCCGCAAGCGACCCGGATGCCGTGCAGCGGCAGGTCAACGACGCCCTGCGCGCCACCTTCAAGCCGGAGTTCCTCAATCGCATCGACGACGTGGTGGTGTTCCATCCCCTCGGGCTCGATGACATCGAGAGGATCGTGGACATCCAGCTGCGCGACGTGCGCGGCAGGCTGGCACGCGAGCGCATCTCGCTCGAGCTCACCGAGGCGGCCGTGGGCCTGCTCGCCCTCGACGGACTTGACCCGGTCTACGGTGCCCGCCCGCTCAAGCGCCTCATCCAGCGCCAGGTGGTCGACAACATCGCCGGGCTCATCATCGACGGGAGGCTGCGCGAGGGCGAGGCGGTCCGCATCGACGTCGGCGCCGATGGGGCGACCTTGGTGGCCGAGCCCACAGAGCCGGTTGCGTCGGGGCAGGGAGAGGCCGACGAGCCAGCGGAGCCGGAGTACATCGTCGACTAGGGGTGCGTCTCGGCGTAGGTGCGAGCACGACCACGATGTCGGGCGGACAGGGCGGGGAGCCCGCACCGCGACTGCGGTGCGGGCTCCCCGTTTCGGGCTTGCACTATACTGTTCGGTACCTGTAGCTGAAACGAGGGAATCGAACATGAGGTGCCCCCACTGCGGATCCGACAATGCTGACAATGCGCCGCTCTGCAGCGCATGCGGCGCTTCGATGGCTGTCGACGAGACCGAGGCGACTGTCGAGGAGCTCATGAGGCAGGTGCTCACCAACGACGCCTCGGAGCCCGGGGAGACAGGGCTGCACGAGGGGGAGGAAGGCCGCCCGGCCTCGGCATCGGTGGAGGCACCTTCCGGGGAGCCTGATGGCGGAGCGACGAGTGACGAGTTCGAGCGTCTCTCCCGCCACGCCGCCGCCTCGGTTGACGAGACCCTGCTGCGCCCGAGCGCAGGCACCGACGAGGGGGGGCACCTTGTGGTGCGCGCCACGCGCGACTACGATCACGATGCCCAGTCGGCCAATCGCGTGGGTCCGGCCGAAAACTTCGAGACCATCACCGATGGTGAGACGTCGCGCGACACGCGACGCGATCCGTACGCACGCAGCATGCGCACGGGCGACGTGCTGGGTGAGGGCAACAGTCGCGGAAGGTGGCGGCCGCTGCTGGCCGTGCTGCTCGTGGTGGCGTTGGTCGGCGGTGGCGGGGCGATCCTCGCCTATGGCATGGAGCTGTGGGGCGGCAAAGAGGTGCCGGTGCTGGTGGGCGAGTCGCAGGACAGGGCCGAGGCACGCCTGCGTGACAAGGGGCTGGTGGCCCGTGTGGAGGGCGAGCCCGCAGACGACGCCATCGGCAAGGTGCTCGCGCAGGAGCCCGATGCGGGCGCGCGCGTTCCGGAGGGCAGCGAGGTGACGATCCGCGTCGCCTCGGCGCGCGTGGTCCCCAACGTGGTGGGCCTGACGGAGGACGAGGCCCGCGCCGCGCTCGAAGGTGCGGGAGCCGCCAACATCACGACGGTCGAGGCTCCCTCGAGCGCCGCCGACGGCACGGTCGTGGCGGTAAGCCCCGAAGAGGGGCAGGGCTTTGTCTCTCGTGACGAGTTCGTGCTCACGATCGCGGGAGCCCACCATGTCCCCGACGTGGTGGGCAAGAGGGAGGGCGATGCCGTGCGGGCCATCGACGAGATGGGCCTCACGTCGCACGTGACCTACGTGCAGTCGGGCGAGACGGCGAGGACGGTCATCGAGACCTCGCCGGCGGCCGGCGAGCCCATCCACGGCGACGACGCGATCGAGCTCAAGGTTTCGTCCCCGTACCCGAGCGACTTCAGCCATCTCGTGGAGTACTTCGGACACTCGTCCCAGGACGTCGATGCCTACCTCCTCAAGGAGGGCTTCTCGTTTGGCAAGGGCTTCCTCGACAGCCACGGCAACGCCCTGCAGACCTACTCGTCCCAGGACAAGGGTGCCATCACGTTCTCGTCGCAGCCCTACACCGCCTCGCTCGTCCTGCCCAAGGAGGGATCCTCGAACGTGCTGGCCACGGGTGCGCCCATCGCAGGCGTCAGGCTCGAGCTTCCGGCGTCGATGGTCCCGGACAGGAGCGACAAGGGCGCCCTGGAGGAGCTTGCCGCATCCTGTGGGTTCGAGGGGATGAGCGACTTCTGCGACGAGAGGAACATCGCCCTGCCATCCGGCGTGAGCAGGTCGAACACTTCCTTTGGCTGCGCGAGCGGAAGGGAGGGCGACCTCGTCTGGACACTGCTCGTCGCGAGGAGCGACAAGAGCTGGCGTGCGGTGGCGACGTGTGGCCGGGAAGGGCTGTACCCCTCGTCGAGCCTCTCGTCGTTTGGTGGCAGCATCAGCGACTTTGTCGCGTATCAGGAGATGTACGAGGTCAGGAAGGCCGCCTCGCCGAGCGCCCCGTCGAACTCAAGCGACACGTGAGGGAGGGTCGGATGACGAGCGACGAGAGGGTGACGCACACGGCGGAGGGCGCTGTCCCTGCCGGGGAGGTGCGGGAACGCGAGGTCGCCGACATCGGCCGTGAGCCCTTCTGTCGTGCGGAGGGCGAGGATGATGACGGGTATGACCCGTATTCCGACAGGCCGGCATCGCCGGAGCCGCTCTTCGAGCGGGACCCGTGGGCCTAGGCGAGGACGGCTGCCGAGGATGGCCCGGGGCCATCCTCCCACGACGCGCGGAGGGCTAGCCCAAGAGGTTTTGCATCATGCCCCACAGGAACATGGCGGCGAGCACCAGGAGCGCGACCACCGCAAGCAGCGAGAGGACTGAGCGCCGTCTGCGGGCGCGCTCACGGGAGGCGAAGATGCTGCGCCTTCCCTTGGGGATCTCGAGATACTGCCCGTAACGTGAGTTGGTAACGCGTGACATGTTGCTGCGCGCCCTGCGATACGCCATCCCAGAGAGGGGCGTCGATCCACCCACGCTGATGTTCGAGTCATGCGTGTAGCTCACGGAGGGCAGGCTCTGATCGTTGAGGTCATCGACCGTGCCCTGGCTGCGATGCGGGGAGTGTCGACGCACGTAACGGGGCGCGGCCTGTGTCGACGTCCCGAGGTCGGCGTCGCCAGACGGGTCTCTGCCTGGGGCTGGGCGCGTGACCGGCTCCGCAGGGGAGGCGGCAGGGGTAACGGCACCAGTCCCCGAGAGCAGGTCCTCGTTCGAGCCAACGCGCGCTTCCCCGCCCTCGGAAGGAACCACGGGCACGTCCGAGGCGGCCGATGTCGCTCTCGGGGTGTCGTGCGAGGGGGTTCTGCCTGTGCTCTCGCGTTTGTCCATAGATGCTCCATGACATGAGGAGTGTGCGTTAGACGTCTCATTTTAGTCCAGTGCCCTTGCGGGTAACGAGCATTTCGCAGGTTCCGTACGAATAGGAAAAATATGATATGAAAGGACTTAGATTTAGTGAGTGAGCAAAGCTAAGAAAGTGTGTGCCTTCCGTATAGCATCACGTCGATCGGGGAACACTTAGCTATGACACCCAGGGTGCCCCAGGAGGCGCCCATCACAAGCGATAGGAGTGAGCACCATGGCAAACATGATCCCGTACAGCAACTACGAGCGTGCGCTTCGCAGGCAGTTCCCCTTCGACATGTTCGATGACTTCTTCGGCTCCCCGCTCTCGATCATCAACGCAAACGATGCCTTCAAGATGGATGTCGAGGACGCGGGCGACACCTATGTCGTGACGGCATACCTCGCCGGCGTCAATCGCGACGAGATCGACGTCGAGCTCAACGAGGGTCGCCTCTCGATCTCGGTCGAGAAGACGGAGACCGAGGAGGATCGCGGCAAGAACTACCTGCACAAGGAGACCCGTTCCTGGAGCGCCTCGCGCGGCGTCTACCTCAAGGATGCGGCTGCCGAGGGTCTCTCGGCAAAGCTTGACGAGGGCGTGCTGAGCATCAATGTGCCCAAGCAGGACGCCAAGGACACCGTCACCAAGGTCTCCATCGACTAAGGCGCCGGATCCCATGCGCGTGAGGCGGGGCCGTGCCTGGCACGGCCCCGCCTGCCGTCAACGGAAGGCCATTGGCTCGGTCTGGCTGCTCACGCATACGGTGAGCCTGCCGCCCGCCGCATGCGCCACGGAGCCACCTGGCGGGTCAAGCCGGGCGTTCACCGCCTGCGCCAGCGCCTGCGCCGCGAGATCGGCGCGGTTGTTCTCCTGTGAGACATGCATGGCGACGACGGTCTGCGTGTCGCTGGTGATGAGGTCGGGAAGGGCCTCCGCAGCCTGCGCGTTGGAGAGGTGTCCCGTGTCGCCGGCGATGCGGTTCTTGAGAAACCGCGGGTAGGGACCGTCGGCGAGCGCCTGCGGGTCGTGGTTTGCCTCGATGCCAAGGATGCGGCAGCCGTGCAGGGCGTGCATCGCCGAGGCGGTGAGATAGCCCGTGTCGGTGGCCCATGCGATGGCGTCCACCACCCGATGCGACTCGACGACCTCGAAGCGGAAGCACATCGGGTCGCTGACGTCGTGCGAGAGGGGAAAGCCCTGCACGATCATGCCTCCAAGCTCGAGCCGACAGTCGTTGCTGACGGCCGAGAGGGGCAGGCGCGTGAGGTGTGCCCGCGCCATGGCCGTGCCTGCCGTGGCATACACGGGGCCGTCAAAGTGGTTGCAGATGACCGAAAGCCCGCTGGTGTGGTCCCCGTGCTCGTGCGTGACGAGGATGGCACAGACGCGATCGAGGTCGCAGCCCACCAGGGCGGCGCGGCGGTGCAGCTCGCGGCGGGACAGGCCGCAGTCGACGAGCACCGACCCGGTCGGGCCTTCGACCACGGCCGCGTTTCCCCTTGAGCCGCTTGCCAGTATGTACAGGCGCATGGTCGCGCGCATGGGTCCTCCTTGCCGTGTGCGACACATAGCGTAGCGGATCCATCCGAGGGTCGGGATGGGACGTCGGAAGTCCTCGAGAAGCTCCGAGCGGGGCGAGGGATGCTCCCCCAGGTTCGTCGAGCGTGTAAGCTGGTACCATCCTGGGGCGGGAATCGGTGAGGACAGGGGGGGCACGTGCCAAGCGTCATGCGAAGATATGCGGGCGGTGAGGGTCGCTTTGGCCGGCCGTCGGGCCACGATGACCCCGACCTGGAGGCCCCTGTCGTCCTGATGGTCTCCGGTGGCGCAGACTCCACGGCCCTGCTGGTGCTGGCCGCCACCTCGACGCTCGACATCGACGACGGGCGCGGTCCCGCCCGCATAGCGCGCGAGCGGCTGCACGTCCTGCACGTGAACCACTGCCTGCGCGGCCTCGATGCCGAGGAGGACGAGGAGTTCGTCTGCGAGCTGTCGGCGCGCTATGGCATCCCGTGCACAATCAGGCGCGTCGACATCGCCTCGCGCACCCGTCAGGCACGTGAGATGGGCGACACGATCGGCGGCAACGTGGAGAACGCCGGACGCGAGGCCCGCTACGCCGCAGCCACCGACCTGGCGAACCAGCTGGCGCACGAGTGTGGCGTGCCCAGGTCGGCGGCACGCATCCTCACGGCCCACACGGCAGACGATCGCGCGGAGACCTTCTTCATGAACGCGATCAGGGGGGCGGGTCCCGCCGGGCTGTCCTCCATCCCGCGTCGGCGCAACCGCATCGTGCGCCCGCTGATCGACATGACGCACGACGAGCTGTGCGACCTCCTGCGGATGCGCGGCATCGTGTGGCGCGAGGACGACACCAACCGCGATACGCGCCACCTGCGCGCCTTCGTGCGCCACGAGCTGATGCCGGTCGCGCGCGGACGAAACCCCAAGGTGGCGGCGAGCCTCGCGACCACGTGCGACCTGCTCTCCGACGAGGACGCGTTTCTCAGCCAGCTCTCCGCGCGCGCCTATCGCGACCTGGTGCGACGTGAGGGCGAGGGGGTGGTGGCCCTCGATGCCGCCCGACTTGCGGCCTCGGAGGTCGCCCTCGCGCGAAGGGTGGTGCGGCGGGCGCTGCTGAGGGCGTGCCCGGGCGCACGGCTCGAGGCGCGCCACGTCGCCCAGGTGCTCCGGTTGGTGGCGGCCGGGCGGGGGTCGTGCACGGTGCCCGTCGACGTCGACGTGCGCGTGGAGTTCGGCCTGCTCATCGTGAGGGCGCCGACGGCGTGCGAGGGGGTCTCCGCGTGGCTCGAGGTGCCTGGTGCCATCGAGCTGCCGAGCGGGGAGAGGCTGCTGGCCCAGCTGGCGAGCGTGCCGCAGGGCTCTCGTGCGCCCGAGGTGGCCCGAGCGCATGGTCGCGAGTGGGAGGGGCGCTCGGTGCTGCTCGATGCCGCGGCCTCCGGAGTGGATGCGGTGTTGGGCGGCAGGCTGTGGGTCGATGGTGTCCAGCCCGGTGACGTGATGTGCCCGCTTGGCATGCACGGGCAGTCCAAGAAGCTCTCCGACCTGCTGGCGGAGGCACACGTTCCCGTTGCCGACAGGCGGACGGTGCCCATCGTGCGCACGTCTCCCACCGGACATGTGGTATGGGTGGCGGGCATCCGCGCCGACGAGCGCGCGCGCGTGACGGCGGAGACGCACGTCATGCTCGAGCTCACCCTCGCCTGAGGGGCACCCACCCTCTGCGTGGGGCTCCGGGGAGCCTGACGGTCGGGGGCGCCATGGGGGTGCCAGGCTCCGGTCGTGTCGCGCCACGAGTCGGCACCTGCTAGAATCGAAGAGCTATGGATACGTGACGGTCGCTGCGCGAACACCGGGAGGGCCATGTCTGATCAGCTGCATCCTGACATCGAACGCATCATTCTGAGCGAGCAGGACATCCGTGAGATCGTCAGGCGCCTGGGCGCCGAGATCTCGGTCGACTACGAGGGCAAGAACCCGCTCATCGTGACCGTCCTTCGTGGCGCCTTCGTGTTCACGGCGGATCTCATGCGCGCCATCACGGTGCCGTGCACGGTGGACTTCATGGCCGTCTCGAGCTATGGCGATGGAACCAAGAGCTCGGGCGTGGTGCGCATCGTCAAGGATCTCGACACCCAGATCGAGGGCAGGCACGTGATCATCGCCGAGGACATCCTCGACTCGGGCCTCACGCTGTCGTACCTCATGCGGCTGCTGAGGGCTCGCCACCCCGCCTCGATTCGCATCTGCGCCTTCTCGGTCAAGGACGTGCCCGGCAAGAAGCCGGCGGTGGCGGCGACGTACGTGGGGACGCACGTGCCCGACTCGTTCATCGTGGGTTACGGCCTCGACTTCGCGGAGCGCTACCGGAACCTGCCGTATGTGGGCGTGCTCAAGCCCGAGGTGTACAGCTAGTCTCAAGGGTGCGACGCCTGCCACGGGCCCATCGCCGCCCGCCTGGGCCCGTGGCAGGCGTCGCATGTCCAATCAGCAAGGGGAGGTCCCGTGCCAGACAACGACGAGCGTCGCAACAACCGCCCTGGCGGTCCCGGCGACCCCGGCAGCATGCGCACCGGCATCATCTATGCGCTCATCACGCTCTCGATGGTTGCCTACCTGGTCCACAGCTTCTCGCGGGGATTCGCGGGAAGGGTCCCGGCCGTGACGCTCTCGACCAACGAGTTCGTGACGGCGGTCAAGGAGGATCGCGTGGGCGAGGTCTCCTACAAGACCTCGAACGGCAAGGTGACGGGCGGCTACTGGAAGAGTGCCGAGCGGGTGGGCGACAAGAAGGCCGTCGAGAGGTTCGAGAGCTACTACGTGGGATCCGACAGCCTGCAGGAGCTGATGGCACAGCATCCCGACGTGACCTTCACGATCGACACCAGCAACGGGTCGATCTGGGAGACGCTGCTCACCACGGCCTTGCCGACGGTCATCCTGGTTGGGGCGCTCCTGTATTTCATGAACCAGGTCCAGAGCCAGAACGGGAGGGCCATGAGCTTTGGGCGCGCCAAGGCGCAGACCAACGAGGAGACGCGTCCCAAGGTCAAGTTCAGCGACGTCGCAGGCATCGACGAGGCCGTGGAGGAGCTGCAGGAGGTGCGCGACTTCCTTGCCGAGCCTGAGCGCTACCACAGGATGGGCGCCAAGATCCCTCGTGGCGTGCTGCTCGTGGGCCCTCCGGGAACGGGCAAGACGCTGCTGGCCAAGGCCGTCGCCGGTGAGGCGGGCGTGCCGTTCTTCTCGATCTCCGGATCCGACTTCGTGGAGATGTTCGTGGGTGTGGGCGCCAGCCGCGTGCGAGACCTGTTCAAGCAGGCGAAGGAGGCGGCACCGGCCATCATCTTCATCGACGAGATAGATGCCGTGGGTCGCCAGCGCGGCGCTGGCGTGGGCGGCAGCCACGACGAGCGCGAGCAGACCCTCAACCAGATGCTCGTGGAGATGGACGGCTTCGAGGACAACTCCGCCATCATCCTGATCGCGGCGACCAACCGTCCCGACATCCTCGACCCCGCGCTGCTGCGCCCGGGTCGCTTCGACCGTCAGGTGACGGTCGATCGTCCCGACGTCAAGGGGCGCGAGCAGATCCTGCGCGTGCATGCGGCGAACAAGCCGCTCGCGGGAGAGGTCGACTTTGGCCGCCTGGCCAAGCTCACTCCCGGATTCACGGGCGCCGACCTGGCCAACCTCATGAACGAGGCTGCCCTGCTCGCCGCACGACGTCGTCGGGAGGCCGTCGGCATGGGGGAGGTCGAGGAGGCGATGGAGCGCGTCATCGCGGGTCCCGAGAAGAAGGGGCGCGTGATGACCGAGTCCGAGCGTCGGTCCATCGCCTATCACGAGAGCGGCCATGCCCTGGTGGGCCACCTGCTGGAGCATGCCGACCCTGTGCACAAGATCAGCATCATCAGCCGGGGCCAGGCGCTCGGCTACACGCTGTCGCTGCCCGAGGAGGACCACTTCCTCGAGACGCGTGGGGCCATGCTCGACGACCTCGCGGTGTTTCTTGGCGGGCGTACCGCGGAGGAGCTGTTCTGCGACGACATCACCACGGGCGCCTCCAACGACCTCGAGCGCGCCACCAAGATGGCGCGCGAGATGGTCACCCGCTACGGCATGAGCGAGGCTCTGGGCACCCAGGTGTATGGCGAGGCGCAGCACGAGGTGTTCCTTGGGCGCGACTGCGCCAACCACCAGGACCTCTCTGCCGAGACTGCCAAGCGCATCGACGACGAGGTCGAGCGCCTCATGCGCGAGGCCCATGGGCGTGCGCGGGAGATCCTGCTGGAGCATGCCGACCGCATGCATCAGATGGCTGCGGTGCTGCTTGACCGTGAGACGGTCGAGGGCGACGAGATGCTGGCCCTGCTCGAGGGGACCTATGACGGCCATGCCGCCGACCACACGGATGGCAACCAGGTCGAGGCGCCACGGGAGAGCCCGCGCGACGAGCACGGCGGCCCTGGCGACGATGCCGGGAAGGATGGGGGCCTAGGTGCCTGCCGCCCGGTGCCCGTCGAGGAGCCTGTCGTCGTGCCCGCGCCGCTTCCCAACTCGCCGATGGCGGGAAGCTCCTCGGCAGAGTAGCCTTCCGTCCGTCACAGCAACATGAGAGGAGACCTCCGTGCCCATCAACGAGAAGAGCTACGCATACGGTGCCGCAAGATCGTCGATCCGCGAGATCGCCGCCTATGGCGCCGCACGAAAGGCGCAGGTTGGTGCCGAGAGCGTCTATGACTTCAGCCTGGGCAACCCGTCGATCCCGGCGCCCGACGCCGTGCGCGCCTCGATCGCCCGCAGCCTCGAGCTTGCGCCCACGCAGCTCCACGGCTATACGCCCGCCGCTGGCCTGCCGTCGGCACGCGAGGCGGTGGCCAAGTCGCTCAACCGCAGGTTTGGTACGAACTACGGGCCAGATGACCTCTATCTCACCTGTGGGGCCGCCGCATCGCTCTCCATCTGCTTCCACGCGTTGGTGAATGCGGGAGACGAGGTCATCGTCATCGCCCCGTACTTCCCCGAGTACCGCGTCTGGATCGAGACCTCCGGTGCCACCTGCGTAGAGGTCATGGCGGATGCTGCCACCTTCCAGGTCGACGCCGAGGCCGTTGCCGCTGCCATCACGCCGCGCACCAAGGCCATCGTCATCAACTCGCCCAACAACCCGGTGGGCTCGGTCTACTCGGCGGACAACCTGCGGGCGCTCGCGGAGGTGCTGCGCGAGCGCGAGGCCGCGCTGGGAACCCAGATCCATCTCATTGCCGATGAGCCCTATCGCGAGATCACCTATGGCGCCGAGGTCCCCTGGATCCCCGCCCTCTACGACCGTACGCTGGTCTGCTACTCATACTCCAAGAGCCTCAGTCTGCCGGGCGAGCGCATCGGCTGGGCGCTGGTGCCCGACACCAACCCCGATCACGACCGCCTGGTGCTGGCGATCGCCGGCGCTGGTCGCAAGCTGGGCTTCGTCTGCGCTCCCGCCCTCTTCCAGCGCGTGATCATGGACTGCGTCGACGAGCCGTCCGACGTGGAGGCGTACGCGCGCAACCGCACGGCGCTCACCGAGGGCCTGGGCAGGCTGGGCTACGAGTACATCGAGCCGCAAGGCGCCTTCTACCTGTGGGTGAGGGCGCTCGAGCCCGACGCGGAGGCGTTCTTCGAGCGGTGCAAGGCGCTCGACCTGCTGCCCGTGCCGTCCGACTCGTTCGGTTGTCCCGGCTGGGTGCGCATCGGCTATTGCGTGAGCCACGAGACCATCGTGAACTCGATGCCCGCCTGGGCCACGCTCAAGGCGCAATACGAGTAGGGCGGACCGCGCGCGTCATCCTCGTCATGCGGGACAGGGCGACGGTCGGTGCGCGGCGGCGCGGACCCCGCGTGCGTCACCTGCCACCCACGAGACGCGAGCCGTCGACTGCCCCTTGGGCAGCCCCGAGTGATGCAGGGGAAGGCTTGCGCGGGCTAGAGCGCGATGGTGAGCCCCACCGGGCAGTGGTCGCTGCCGTAGATCTCGTTGTAGATGCTGGCGCTGGTCACCCGGTCGGCGATGCGGTCGCTCACCAGGAAGTAGTCGATGCGCCATCCGGTGTTGTTCTGGCGTGCCCTGCCCCGGTAGCTCCACCAGCTGTAGGCGCCTGCGAGGTCGGGGTGCCTCGCCCGGAAGGTGTCGGTGAAGCCGGCGTCGAGCAGCTTGCCAAAGCTCTCGCGCTCCTCGTCGGAGAAGCCCGCGTTGCCGCGGTTGGGACCGGGATTCTTGAGGTCGATCTCCTCGTGGGCGACGTTGAAGTCGCCGCAGGTGATCACCGGCTTGTCCTCGGATAGCCGTACGAGAAACTCCCGGTACGCATCGTCCCAGCTCAGACGCGTGTCGATGCGCCTGAGGCCGTCCTGTGCGTTGGGGGTGTACACGCCCACGAACCAGAACGCGGGGAACTCGAGGGCGCAGACGCGGCCCTCGTCGTCGGCTACCTCGGAGTCGATCTGGCGGATGACCTGCAGCGGCTCCTCGCGGCTGAAGACGGCCGTGCCCGAGTAGCCCTTGCGCTCGGCGTAGTTCCAGGTCTGGTGATAGCCAGGCAGGTCGAGCGTGATCTGCCCCTCTTGGAGCTTGGTCTCCTGGATGGCGAAGACGTCGGCGTCGAGGGTGGAGAAGATCTCGGGAAAGGGCGGGTCCTTCCGCATGGTGGCGCGCAGGCCGTTGACGTTCCAGGAGACGAGGCGCAGCTCGCGCGGGGTGGGGTCGGGCATGGAGGGCTCCTTGGGTGGTCGTTGACGAGCCTTAGTATACCGGTGGGGGAGACATCGCTGCTTCGGCGCTCACGCACTGCCAGGCCGGGCGCAGGACGTGCGGCCGGATGCCCCCGCGCCTGCCCGTGTGGGCGCGCGTGGGGCTGCGCCGATCCCTACAGCCCCACGAAGTCAAGCAGCCGTGGCAGCTCGCGAAGCAGTTGCGCGTGGCCCATGGCGTAGGCGCGCTGCAGCTTTCCGCTGTCGAGCGTGCCGTTGTGTATGGGCATGATGTCGGGACGGATGATCAGGGCCTGGCCCTCCCGCTCCAGCCCTGCGATGCGATCGAGCTCTGCGTTGTAGCGCTCCGGCCTGGTGAGCGTCGCCTCGAGCACATGCGGCTGGCCTCCCAGCAGTCGCCTGAACACGGCCCTGCCCATGGCCGACACGGGCTTCTTGCGATACCCGGCCGGACGGGTGGCGAACATCACGAAGCGATCGTACCCGTCCTGCTCCGCCAGGCGGAGTGGCAGGCCGGCCCCCTCGCCCAGGCCCCCGTCGTAGAAGGTGCGCCCGTCCAGCGGCAGCGGGTGCATGGCCACGGGAACGGTGGAGCTGGCGCGCACGCAGTTGATCATGCGCCAGACGTCGGGCATGTCGTCCTTGGTGAAGCTGACGGTGTCGCCCGTGACGGCCTCGAAGGCCTGGATGCGCAGGCGCGCGGGATTCGCACAGAAGGTCTCCCACTCGAAGCCGCAGAACCCATCACGAATGCATCCCTCGTAGAGGTAGTCGGCGTTGAAGTAGCCCTTGCCGCGAAGGAAGCTGCGCACCCCTCCCACGGGCTCCTCATCCCCGATGCCAAGAAAGGCCATGTGCACGCGCGTCTGGTCGCGGGAGATGTAGTTGATGGCATGGCTCGACCCGGCCGAGACGCCACAGGCGTAGTCAAAGTAGATGCCTCGTTCCAGCAGCAGGTTGACCATGCCGGCGGTGTAGGCGCCGCGATAGCCCCCTCCCTCGAGGACGAGCGCGCAGCCATGCACGTTGCTGGTGAGCGGACGGTTTCCAGGACCAATGGCCCTCGTGGTGGTCTCCACGATCCGATGCCTCCTTTCGGTGCTAGCATCAAAGCAGCATGGTACTCCTCAGGATGTGCCGCGAAGGCGAGGGTACCGACATACGGACGGGCTGGGACGAGATCAGGGCTTGTCGGGTGTTCTTGGTCGAGCCTTCCCGCATGGGGAGGCGATGGGGAGGGCTCATGGCTCATGTGGTCACGGATCCTGTCAGGGCTGCGGAAGAGCTGCGCCTGCGTGTGGACAACGCCACGCATGCGGTGTTCTTTGGTGGGGCGGGTGTCTCCACCGCGAGCGGGATTCCCGACTTTCGCAGCGAGGACGGCCTGTATCACCAGCGCTTTGCGTATCCGCCCGAGACGATGCTCTCCCACGGCTTCTATGAGACGCACACGGCGGAGTTCTACGATTTCTACCGCGAGCGCATGATCTGCCTCGACGCGAAGCCCAACCAGGCACACGTCAAGCTGGCGCAACTGGAGCGGGAGGGCAAGCTCGACTGCGTGGTGACCCAGAACATCGACGGCCTGCACCAGGCGGCGGGCTCGCGGCGCGTGTGGGAGCTGCACGGATCGGTGCATCGCACCATCTGCCAGCGCTGCGGGCACGTGCACTCGGCGGAGTGGGTGCTGGGCACCACGGGCGTCCCCGCCTGCGAGAGCTGTGGCGGGCCTGTCAAGCCCGACGTGGTGCTCTACGATGAGGCGCTGGACGAACGTGTCATCGACGGGGCGCTGCGCGCGATCGCCAGCTGTGACCTGCTGATCGTTGGAGGGACGAGCCTGGTGGTATACCCCGCCGCAGGGCTGATCCGCTCCTTCCGGGGTGACCAGCTGGTCATATGCAACCTCCAGCCCACGCCACAGGATGCGAGCGCGGACCTGGTGTGCGCCTGTGACATTGCGCGGGCGTTTGCCTGGTAGCCCGTGGTGCGTCAGGCGTCTGGCGGACTGCGGCGAGCCCGGAGGTGTGCGGCTCCAGGCCCGTCCAAGCGCGAAGAGTCTCGATAAGTGCGAAAAAGTTTTGATATTATATGGCCCCTGTCCTCTTCTCCACGTCATTTACCTGCGATAACGTAATGATTGAGAAAATGATCATCAAGATTTTTTCGCACTTATTGTCCGAGCGGTTCATGCTATGGTAGAGTCCCACCGCATCGAAGGGAGACGCGCCCATGGCATACCTCTTAGGTCGAGGAACTGCCGTCGAGTGGCTGCGGCACAACCAGGACGCAGGTCTTTTTGCAACGCGTTACGCACTGCCCATGCTCTCGCTTGAGGCCAGCCGCCGAAGGCTTCAGCGCCATGCGAGTCACACGGCCGATCTCACCAGGCCTCTGCGCATCATCGTCTCCCTGCGCGAGAGTCGCCGACCCTCTGCGGAGGCAGTTTGTCACCTGCTGACTACTCCCGATGGCACATACCCCGCCATACGCGTGAAACGCGGCCTCTTTTGCTCTGCGCCAGACTTTGCCTTCGTGCAGATGGCCAACGAGCTGGACGAGGAGGCGCTCCGCTTTCTGGGCATGGAGCTGTGCGGGCGCTACGGCATCGATGCCAACGGCAGGCTGTTCCTTCGCCCTCAGTGCTGCATGCCCGATGCGCTGCGCACGTGTGCCGAGAGGCTGAGGGGCACGCGGGGTCGCAAGAGGGCGCTCGCCGTCGCGCCGCTCGTCTGGGCGGGAGCGGCATCGCCCATGGAGTCGGCCCTCGCCCTCATCCTGTGCTCCTCGCCGGAGACGGGTGGGTTTGGCATGGCGCCTCCCGAGCTCAATCGTGCCCTTCCGGTGACCGGCCGCGCGCGGGATCTGTGGGATGACGACTTCATCACGCCCGATCTGTATTGGGAGCAGGGTCACCTGGCCATCGAGTACGACAGCGACCTGCATCACAGCTCGTCGCATCGCATCGCGCATGACTCAAGCCGGCGCAACGTGCTCGCAGAGCTCGGGCTCCGCGTGATCTCGGTGACGGCGGAGCACATGCGCACGCCCAGGGAGCTTGGGCGCATCGCCGGCATCGTCGCGAGGCAGCTGGGCTGCGAGCTTCCCCCCTGCGATGAGGACGAGTGGGGCCGTCGCGTGGCATTCCAGCTGCGCATGCGCACGCTTGCCGAGCAGCCGGAGGCGCTGCTGGGGTTCTCGGACAAGGCCGTCGCGTCTCGGCGGGCTTGGCATGTGCGTAACAGATCACGATAAGTGCGAAAAAATCTTGATGATTACGTTCTCAACCATCATATCGTCGCAGGTAGATGATGCGGAGAAGACGATAAGAGCTCTATAGCATCAAGATTTTTTCGCACTTATCGAGTGATGCAGCACCATCAGGTGACGGCTCGTGACCTGGGAGCCAGGCATGCGGAAAGGTAGAATCGTCAGCACGCCCATGCAACCAGAGAGGAATCTGCCATGCACGTAGTGCCCTACTCCTCCAAGCACGTTGACGAGCTGCGATCCGTGTGCCTGGCCTCAGCCTCCGAGCGAGCGCGTGCCGACGAGACGCACGGTGCCTTCACGCTCGCCATGTACTGCGACCCCTATCTGGAGCACGGCGTGGCGTACATGCTGGTTGATGATGGTGGCGTGGCGCATGGCTACGCGCTGGCCTGTGAGGACTGGGGCCACTGGAGCGTGAGCACCGCGGCCTATCGAGAGAAGATCGAGGCTTTGGGTCCTGAGTACCGGATGCGCTACGCAGCCGAGGCTGCGTTCTACGATTCGGTGAGGGACAGGTACCCCGCCCATCTGCACATCGACATCGAGGAGCCCTTTACCGGTGGTGGCAATGGACGCAAGCTCATGGAGGCCCTGCTTGCGCGCTTGCGTGCCGACGGCGTGCGGGGCGTGGTGTTTGGCGTGTCGGCCAGCAACAGGCGCGCCATCGGCTTCTATGAGCACATGGGCTTCTCGAAGCTCTCCGAGTACGACGAGGGCGGTGGCTACACGTTCTGCATGAGCCTTGCTGGGGGGAGCGCGTAGTTTCGAGGGCTCCATGCCCATGGATCGTCGACGTCGGTGCATATGCGGTACGCACGTCTGGGCTTGTGAGAACCCGCACCCTGACGCGAGGGCCATGCGGACAAGGCCACGTGCTGTGCCATGTCCCCTTGCCTCCCCCCAAACGTGACGCCGGAGTGACCAAGTGCGACAGGGGTGGCCTCGCGCGTGCGCCATGTCGTACCGTAAGGGCCGGACATGCTCGCGAAGGGATGAGGCATGGCATACGAAGACGTCATCGCACGGCTGACGCTGGAGGAGAAGTGCGCGCTGCTGCAGGGCGCGTCCGCCTTCGGCAGCTTTGCCATCCCAAGTCTCGACATCCCCGAGCTGCAGTTTTCCGACGGCCCTCACGGCATGCGCCACCAGGACCCTAAGACGTCCAATCACCTGGGCATCGGCGGGTCGCTTCCGGCCACGTGCTTCCCGACGGCGGCTGCGGTGGCGCAGTCCTGGGACCCGGCCCTCGGCAAGCGGCTGGGTGCGGCCTTGGGCGAGGAGGCCGCCCGTCAGGGTGTGGGCTGCGTGCTGGGACCCGGCCTCAACATCAAGCGCAGCCCGCTGACCGGACGCAACTTCGAGTACTTCTCCGAGGATCCGGTGCATGCCGGCAAGATGGCCGCCGCCTATGTGCGAGGCATCCAAAGCCGGGGCGTGGCCGCCTGTCCCAAGCACTATGCCGCCAACAGCCAGGAGACGCGCCGCCAGGCATCCGACTCCGTCCTCGACGAGCGCACCCTGCGCGAGCTCTACCTCACCGGCTTCGAGATCGTGGTGCGTGAGAGCGACCCATGGTCGATCATGACGAGCTACAACCTGGTTAACGGCACCTACGCCAACGAGTCCGTACACCTGCTGCAGGAGATTCTGCGCGGCGACTGGGGCTTCGGCGGCGCCGTGGTCACCGACTGGGGAGGCTCGAACGACCATGTGGCCGGCGTCGCCGCCGGCTCTAACTTCGAGATGCCGGCGCCAGGGCTTGACGAAGCCCGTACGTTGGCTGCGGCGGTGCGTGCGGGCCGGCTCTCCGAGGCCGTGCTGGACCAGCGCGTGGAGGAGGCGTTGCATCTGGTGCTGCGCACCCGGCCGGCAGTGGAGGCAGCCTCTGGCACGCCCTTCGACGAGGAGGCCCACCATCAGCTGGCGCGCGAGATCGCCGCGCAGTCCATCGTACTGCTCAAGAACGCCAAGGCCGAGGCGCGCGGCGTCCTGGACGGGGATGCGCCCCTGCTGCCGCTCGCACTGGGCACCAAGGTCGCCCTTCTTGGCGACTTTGCCGTCACCCCGCGCTACCAGGGAGCCGGCTCGTCATTCGTCAACTGCACGCGCCTCGACGCGCTGGCCGACCTCATCGGGCAGGAGGACCTCGAGGTTGTGGGCATAGAGCGCGGCTTCACGCGTGGGAGAGCGGTGGATGAGGCCCTGCAGCAGGCGGGTGTGGCCCTGGCACGGCAGGCCGACGTGGCCATCGTCAGCCTGGGCCTCGGCGAGGCTGCGGAGTCCGAGGGCATCGATCGCATGGACATGCGGATCCTCGACGCGCAGCTGGCCTTCCTCAAGGCGGTCGCGGCCGCCAACCCCAACACGGTGGTGCTGCTGTCCGCTGGTGTCTCGGTGGAGACCGAGTGGGCGACCGATGCGCGCGCCCTGCTGCATCTGGCCCTGGGCGGCCAGGCGGGTGCCGGCGCGGCGCTCGACGTGGTCATGGGCCGCGTCAACCCCAGTGGCAAGACGGCCGAGACTTGGTACCGTCGTCTCTCCGACAGCCCCACGTCGGGCACCTTCCCCAGCCAGGAGAGGATCGCCGAGTATCGTGAGGGCCTCTACGTGGGCTATCGCTACTGCCAGACGGCAGGCGTGCGCCCGGCCTTCCCCTTCGGCTTCGGCTTGTCGTACACCACGTTCGCCTACTCCGACCTGCAGGTCGATCCCGGTGACACCGCCTGTGGCGAGGGCACCAAGGTCTCCGTCTCCGTGACCAACGTCGGCGCCATGGCCGGCGCGGAGGTCGTACAGCTCTACGTCTCCAAGGCTGTGCGCGACGTGTTTCGCCCTGAGCAGGAGCTCAAGGCCTTTGCCAAGGTGCGTCTCGAGCCCGGCGAGTCGTGCAGGCTGACCTTCAGCCTCGGGCCGATGGCCTTCCGCTACTGGAACGTGGGCACGGGTGGCTGGGAGGTCGAGGCCGGCGTCTACGAGCTGCGCGTGGCGGCAGCGAGCGACGACGTGCGCCTGACGGGTGCGCTCGAGCTCGCGGGCACCGGCGCCCCCAATCCCTACGCGGACAAGGACCTCGGTCCCTACAGGACCGGTCGGGTCGCTGGGGCATGTGTGAGTGACGCGCAGTTCGAGGCCCTGCTCGGCCACCCGATTCCCGACGGCGTGGTGACCATCGATGAGCGCATGGCCTTCCGTGACCTCACGCACAGCCGAAGCCCCTTGCTCATGCTGGCGGGCAAGGCACTCGGCGTGATGGAGCGCAGGGCCCTCGCCTCGGGCACGCCCAATCTCAACGTGGAGTTCGTCTACAACATGCCGCTGCGTGCCATCGGCCAGATGACCGGCGGCCTCACCGACAGCGGCCTGGTGCGCGCCATCGTGCGTGAGGCCAAGGGGTGGGGCCTCGGGGGCATCGCGCTGCTTATGCTGGCGATCCTGGCCGGCTGGGGCGTGGGTGCGGGCATCCTGCTTTGCCTGCTATGGGTGCTCGCCCCGATGCTGATCGCCCTGGTGGCCAACTGTGTGAGAAACGGTGCGAGCCAGAAGGCCCTCAGGGCCGCAGATGCGGCACGCCGATAGCACACGGGAGACGGGAGGGCGAGCAGGAGGGGCATCAGACGTCCTGGGAGCCCACCGTGGATGAGGAGATCGAGCACTACGAGAATCTGAGGGGCATCAGACGTCCTGGGAGCCCATGCTGCTCGGCATCCTGTCCGACGTCCCTGCGGCTGCGCGCCCCGTGGTGACCAGGATCGGCACGGCGCGCACCGGTGGCGCAGGCAAAGGCCGTCCCGACACGGCGACACGACCGCATGATGCGTACAATGGGCGGGTAGGCACCATCTCGCAGGAGGCATCCCATGAGCAGGCTCACTGATCGCATCGATCGCCGTTACGCAAAGGTCTGCGTGTATGCGGGGGTGACGGTGGTGCTCACGCTTGCCGCATGCCTGCTGCTCCACACGGCCCTGCCGGTCTTTGCCAAGCTCTGGGAGCTCGTCTGCGCGGTGGTGGAGCCGCTGGTGTATGGCGCGGCGTTGAGCTACGTGCTCAACCCGCTGGTCACGCGCGTATCGTATGGCCTGCGTCGGTACCGGCACTACGAGGGGCCCCACCACGCGGCGAGGCGCAGGAGCGCGGCCGTGCTTGTCAGCATGGTGCTCATGGCGCTGCTGGTGCTGGCCATCACGACCGTCTTCGTCCTCATGGTCACGCACAGCCTCTCCGGCCTCAGCTGGGAGACGGTCCAGGCGCTGCTGGGCGATGCCCAGGGAGACTTCATGAAGTTCATGGCCGTTGCAGAGTCGAGTCTCGAGGAGTGGGGCCTCGTCTCGATCGCGAGCGAGAGCAGCCTGCTCGCTGCCCTCACCGGGGCGAAGAACGTGGCGACCACGATGGTCTTTGCTGTGATCTTTGCCGTGTACTTTCTCATTGACGCGCCGCGCGTGGCCGGCTACCTCGGCCGTGTGGTGCGCACCGTGCTGGGCGGCCATGCCCTGGATCTCACGCGCGTCGCCGCCGATGCCGATCGCGTGTTCTCCGGCTACTTCCGCGGACAGGGCATCGACGCGCTTGTCGTGGGCGTGCTCTCGGGCATCGTGCTCACGGTCATCGGCGTGCCCTACGCGCCGGTGGTGGGCCTGCTGGCAGGGCTTGGCAACCTCATTCCATACGTGGGCGGACCGGTGGGCTTTGGCTCCATCGCGCTCATGTGTCTGGCCGACGCCGCCTGGGACAAGATGCTCTGGGGCTTTGTGGGCATGGCCGTGGTGATGTTCGTGGACGCCAACGTCATCAACCCCAGGCTGCTCTCCGACAACGTGGAAGTGCACCCCATCCTGGTCGTGGCGGCGCTCATCGCGGGAGGCGCGGTCGGCGGCATCGCGGGCATGCTGGTGGCGGTGCCCACGGCGGCCTTCCTCAAGACCCAGCTGGACCGCTGGATGGCGAGCCGCGAGGCGGCGGGCGGGCCCACGGTCACCGACGAGCCGGATGGGGCGGGCCACCAGACACGGGCGGGGTCGCCACGTGCATGACGACCCCGCGCGTCTCGCGTCCTGGGGGGTGGTGAGGGGCGGCTACTCGAACTTCCCCGCCGCCACCTCGAGCTGGTTGATGATGTCGATGTGCTGGGGGCAGGCAGCCTCGCACTGTCCGCACTGGATGCAGTCGCTGGCCTTGGTGCCCTCGCGCGTGGCAAAGCCGTAGTTGCCCTTGCCCTTCTCGTCGCCGTACAGCGCGGCCCGGTTGAGGCTCTCCATGATGCCGGAGATGGGCATGTCCACCGGGCAGTCCTCCATGCAGTAGTGGCAGCCGGTGCATGGCACGGCAATGAGCTCGGCCAGCCTCTCGCGCGCCGCGGCCAGCGTGGCCAGCTCGGCCTCGGATAGCGGGCTCAGGCGCCTCAGCGTGGCAAGGTTGTCGCGCATCTGCTCGATGCTGCTCATGCCCGAGAGGCAGGCGATGAGCCCTTCGGTGTTCATGGCAAAGCGCAGCGCCCACTCCACGGGACTCCGGTCGGGCTCCTCCGCGCGCAGGATCTGCTCGACCGGCGCGGGTGGGGCGGCCAGCATGCCGCCCTTGACGGGCTCCATGATGACGATGGGCTTGTCGTAGCTGCGAGCCACCTCCCAGCACCTGCGGCTCTGCACCGAGCCGTCCTCCCAATCGGCGTAGTTGATCTGCAGCTGCACGAACTCGGTGTCGTCCGCATGGGCCGCGAGGATCCGATCGAGAGTCTCGGCGTTGTCGTGGAACGAGAAGCCGAGGTGGCGGATCTTGCCCTGGCGCCTCATCTCGAGCGCCCAGTCCCACAGGCCCCACCGGTCAAAGAAGGCGGTGCGACCGGCGCCCAGGTTGTGCAGCAGGTAGTAGTCGAAGTAGCCTGCCCCCGAACGCTCGAGGGACACCTCGAGCTGCGCCTTTGCCTCGTCGGCGTCCTTGGGTCCCAGCCAGGCGGCGTTCTTCGTGGCCAGGGTGTAGCCGTCGCGCGGGTGGCGCTCCACGAGCGCCTGGCGAATGGCCTCCTCCGACCCGCCGTATGCCCAGGCGGTATCAAAGTAGGTGCCGCCCGCCGCCAGGAACTCATCGACCATCTGCGAGACCTGTGGTATGTCGATGCTCCCGTCCTCCAGCCGGGGCAGGCGCATGAGGCCAAAGCCCAGCTTGGTCGTTCCCTCTCCCAGGTAAGCCATGAGACCCCCATCCCTTGGTGCGTTGACGCTGGTAGAAACGCTGTGACAATTGTATCAACCTCGACCGCGCTCCAGGCAAAGCCTCGGGCCATGACGGGCGGCCCGTGTCCCCGGCCGGTGTGTGCGGCCTGTCGTGTGGGTTTCGACCGGAGGCAAACCTCGCTAGAATAGACCCATCTGCTTCTCGAGGGGCACCGTCGCGGACGAGACGACCACGGAAGGGTATGGACCCATGCTCAGATCAGACTACTCAACCTGGCGCTGCGGAAGGCACGAGCTCTCGTTGTCCCGCCCGCGGATCATGGGCATCCTCAACGTGACCCCAGACTCCTTCTCTGACGGCGGGGAGAACCTCGATGCCCAGGCAGCCATCACCCGTGGCCTGCAGATGCTTGACGAGGGCGCCGACATCATCGACGTGGGTGGCGAGTCCACGCGCCCGGGCGCCACGCCCGTCTCGGTCGACGAGGAGGGCGAGCGCGTCATCCCCGTGGTGCGTGCGCTGGTAGACGCCGGCGCCATCGTGAGCGTCGACACGCGCCATGCGCAGCTGGCGTCCGTCTGCCTCAGGCTTGGCGCCTCGATCATCAACGACGTCTCGGGATTCACCGATCCCGACATGGCGGCCGCGGTGGCCAAGTCCAACTGCGGGTGCGTCATCATGTGCGACAGCGAGTTCCGTGGCAACGAGTCGCGCAAGTCGGTGGTGCTCGAGTCGAGCAACCCACGACGCCGGGTGCCGGAGCCGCGTCAGGCCCCGCAGGTGCGCCGCCGCTTCACCCTGCCCGAGGAGGCGCCCGTCATGCGCTCCATCATGGGATTCTTGGGCGACCAGGCGCGCACGCTGCAACGCTCCGGCGTCTCCCACGACCGTATCTGCATCGACCCGGGCCCGGGGTTCAACAAGTCCACCGACGAGGACGTGGTCATCCAGCGCGCCATGCGCAAGCTCGACTCCATGGGCTACGTGCTCATGCAGGCGGTTTCGCGCAAGCGCTTCGTGGGGGCGGCCACCGGCGTTGCCGAGGCGGCCGACCGCGATGCCGCGACCATCGGCATGACCATTGCCGCCATTGAGGCCGGTGCGCGCGTGTTCCGCGTGCATGACGTGGCCAACGTGGCCGACGCCATCAACGGCTACTGGGCCGTCGCCCGGAAGGACCCGCGGCAGGGGTTCGTCTCGCTGGGCTCGAACGTGGGAGACCGCCTCGGCTACCTTGCCCGCGCCTGCGACCTCATCAACCAGATTCCCCTGACCTGCGTGGTCGCGGTGAGCCACGCCTACGAGACTGCCCCCGCGTACGGCATCGCGACGCCCGTGGCAAACGCGGTGGCCGAGATCAAGACCGAGCTTCACCCGCTGGTGCTCATGGGGAAGCTGCTCGAGGTCGAGGATCAGCTGGACCGCGTGCGCAGTGCCGCGACGGCGGGCCACGGTCCGCGCACCATCGACTGCGACCTGGTGTGGGTCGAGGACGAGCGGCATGCGGGGCCAAGGCTCACGTTGCCCCACCCGCGCCTGGGCGAACGCGACTACGTGCTGGTGCCCATGGAGGACCTCATGCACGACCCGGTGCGCTTCCTGAGCCATGGCGGCGTCGACGTGCTGCCTCCCGAGATGCGTGTGGGCCATGTGACCAGCGAGCTGGGAGTCCTCGATTGGGAGTGAGGGCCGCAGGCGACACCCTGGTCGAGGTGACCCTGCGACCGCAGGTTCCCATGGGCGCGTTTCAAGCCGTGGGGTACGTGTGCGCCATGGGTGTCGCCGAGGGCCTGCGTGAGGCGGGCATCGCCTTCGCGGGCATCGGTTGGCCACAGGACGTGGTCGACGCACGCACGCACAGGTCGCTCTGCACGCTGCGCATGCGCGCCGGGTATGACAAGGGCATGTTCGCGACCTGCGCGGTGGTCGCCGCGCGGCAGGTTGGCCTGCTGCGCGATCTTCCCGACGAGCTGCTGGCCGACGTGCTCGTGGCCGGCATCGAGCGGCGCGTGTCGGCCTGGGAGGGGCGGATCGTCGCTGGCGACGGGGCTGGCGGCCCTCTGGCCCCGGTCCTCGCCGAGTACGTCGACCTGGTCTCGCTGCTGGGCAGTCCCGTCGTGGTGACGTATCCCAACGGCAACGAGATGGCGCGCGGGCGCTTTGCGGGGGTGGACGTCTGGGGGCGTGCGACGCTGGTGGCCGATGACGGCCGGGAGCTGGAGTTCCCTCCCGAGCAGGCAGGCATCAGGCCTGCGTAGGGGTCGGCCCCGGGCTGTCCCTGCGTGAGGCGCGCAGGCGTGCGCTCACTCCGCGCGAGCGGCGCGCTTCTCCACGGCATGGGCCCAGATCTCGTAGATGCCGCGGATGGTGATGTCATGGTCAAGGGCGTCGAAGAGGTCGGTGGCCTGCGCTATGGTCTCGGCGTAGCCGCCCGTTCCCACCACCGTTGCGCGTGGCACGTCGCTGCCTTCCGCGGCCAGCTCCTGCTGGATGCGCTCCACCAGCCCCTCTATCTGTGCGGCAGCGCCGATGACGATGCCCGACTGCACGGCCGTCTCGGTGGAGTCGCCCAGCGCGCGGGGCGGCACGACAAGCGGCACGCTCGACAGCTTGGCGGCGCGCGAGAACAGCGAGTCGGCCGACAGCAGCAGCCCGGGCATGATGGCGCCCCCACGAAAGGCACCCGTTGCATCGACCACATCGATGTTCGTCGCGGTGCCGAAGTCGACCACGATGACGGGGGCCCCATAGGTGGTGAGCGCTGCCAACGCGTTGGCGATGCGGTCGGCACCGACCTGGCGAGGGTCGGGCATGGTGACGGGGATGCCGCAGTCGCGGGTGGCATCGATCATGAGGGGCTCCATGCCAAACGCGACGCGCACCATGCGCTGCCACGACTGGGCGAGGATGGGCACCACGCTGGCAATGGCAACGTGCTCCACCCCCGAGAGGCTGAGGCCGAGCATCTGGAAGTACCCGTAAAGGGTCTCGTGGAGCTGGTCGGAGGTGTCGGTGCGATCGGTGGCCATGCGCCATTGGCGCACGACGTCGCCCCCCTCGTCGAAGAGGCCGAGGGTGGTCTGGGTGTTGCCAACGTCAACGGAGAGAAACATGCCGCCTCCTCAGGCCGCGTCATGGCTTCTGCCATGGTAGCAGCTCCGTGCCGGACGCACGGATGCTCGCAGGCACCGGGTGCACGGTGGACGACGAGCCATCCACAGGCTCTCCACAGCGCACGGCGAGCGAATTTGCTACACTACCAAAGCTTGACTGTCTTGGGGGAGCATCCTGCCGCTCCTCGGGACGGGTACGATCCCTCGTCCTGGTCGGAAACCAGGACACAGCGAAGGAGACCAGCATGAAGCAAGGCATCCATCCCAACTACGTCGAGTGCACGGTGCGCTGCACCTGTGGCAACACGTGGAAGACGCGCTCCACCAAGAGAGAGATCGTCGTCGACCTGTGCGACAAGTGCCATCCGTTCTACACCGGCACCCAGAAGCTCGTTGACACCGGTGGTCGCGTCCAGCGCTTCTCCGACAAGTTTGGCGCTGCCGCAGCGAGCCGTCTCGAGGCAGCCAACAAGGCAAAGGCCGAGAGGGCCGCACGCGCCGCCCAGCTTGCCGCCGAGCGCAAGGCTGCCCAGGAGGCCAAGGCCGCTGCCAAGGCAAAGCGTGCTGCCGAGTTTGCCAAGAAGGCCGAGACCGTCGAGGCTCCTGCCGAGGAGCCGGCTGCCAAGGAGGCCGCCACCGAGGAGGCCGCCGCCGAGTAGCGTCTTGCACAGGGGGAGTTCGAGGGGCCGCACCCGCCATGGGCTGCGGCCCCTCGTTTCTTACGGAATCACAAGGATGGGGATGCACCTGGGGTCGGCTAGACTACGCACAAGTGCGCATACCGCCAACTTCAGCTGGAGGGAGACGCCATGCCTGGCAGCACGGAACCGTCTAGGGGACAAGACGCTCTTGATGACAGGGGCAACCCGAGCACGCAGGGCAACGGCTCGCAAGACGCCTCGCAGGCGGCAACGCCCAACCGGCAGGTGGAGGTGCCGGCCGTCCCCGCAGCCCAGGCCGCGCCTGCGCCAGCAGGCGCGCGGGCGCGCGGCCTTGTCCGCCGGTTGGGCCGGGGCGCGCTTCGCTTTCCTGCGGTCGTGGTGCTGTCGGGCATCGCGTCCCTCATCCATCTGCTGTCCATCTACGGAGTCCTCGAGCTGTGGGCGCCGTCCGCCGGGGGGTCTGTCACCGTCGGCTCCCTTGCGGCCGACCTCGCGTCCGCCTGCCTGCTTGCGATCACGGTCGCGGTGGCCGCCCAGCTCGCATGCGAACGGTACGGCTGCGACGCGCGTCGCTCGCAGATGGCCCAAGGCGTCGCGGCATGCTGCTCGGTGGCCGCGTTCGTGCTGGTTGCCATCGCGGGGCGGCTCCTCGATCGCGTGATGCTCTGCTCGCTCATGCAGGGAGGCGTCTCGCTCGCCTGCCTCGCCCTCATCCCCTGGCTCCTCATGACCGAGGGGAACGAGCGGACGCTCGTGCCGCGCCTTGCGGGCATCGTGGTCTACACCGGCGCGCTTGCGATGGTGCTGCTGGTGGGCCTGTGCGTCTGCATCCTCGCGTTCGACGTGCTCATCCTCGGCGGATACTTCCTGTCGGACAGGCTCTACAAGGCCTCCGCCTTGCTCTGCCTGGCGTTTCTTGGCCCGAACCTGCTCTGCTCCCAGCTGCCGCGCCACGACGACGGGCTGAGGGTCCCTTCTGCGTACCACGGTGTGGTGGGGCATGCCATCTTCCCGCTCTGCCTGGTGCTCCTGTCGGTGCTGTATGCCTATGTCGGCGAGGTCGCCATCACCCGTGTCATGCCATCCGGCGAGATGAACTGGTTTGGCTCGTTTGCCCTGCTGGTGTGGGTCTGCCTGTGGCTTGGGCTGCGCGACCTGGACGAGCGACCTGCCCGCTGGTTCGTGCGCTGGGGCTGGGCGCTGCTCGTGTCCGTCGTGGCGGTGCAGCTCGTGGGCGTGTTCATCCGCCTGCGTGCCTATGGGCTGACGCAGCTCCGCCTCGCCTCGCTCGTGTGCACGGGGCTTGGCGTCTATGCGCTCGTCCGAGCCGCGCTCGGCCGTTCCCCACGTCGGCTCTTTGCGGTGGCCGCCGTCACGTGCCTTGTGGTGGCGGTGACTCCGGCAAACGTCATCGACGTCGCCAACCTCAGCCAGACGATGCGCCTGCGTGCCACGCTCGACGAGATCGGCAGCATCGGACCCGATGGGCTGGCGAGGCGCGACGTCCGTGGGGTGGCTGCGACCGAGGAGCAGCGCGAGCGCATAACCAGCGCGTGGGAATATCTGCGCGCTGCCGATCGTGGCTACCTCAGCGACCCGCTCGTCGAGGACCTGCGGAAGAGGAGCGGCGATGAGGGCTTCGACGAGCTGTTCGGGTTCTCGCCGCTCGAGGGTGCGGAAGGTGACGAGCGCCTCGATGCCGAGCCGACCTGGCACTCCTACGACTTTGTCGCCGAGACGTCCGCGCTCGAGGTGGCAGGCGTCTCGCGCGTGTACGACCTCGACTTGGCCGACGACAACGAGCTGACCCTCCTGTCCGCGAGCGACGGCTTTGCGCTGAGCCTCTCATGGGACGATGGGACCCAGCTCGACACGAACCTGAAGGACCTGGTGAGACGGCTCATGGAGAGGCCGCCCACCATGGAGCCGGGTGAGTATGCGGCCACGCGGACGGTGCCCAGCTCCGACCTCACGATGACGCTGGACGATGGGCGCACGCTCGTCCTTCGCTCCGTGTCCGTTGGGACCGAGGACGGCGAGACGAGCGATGTCACCGTCAGCGGCTGGCTGCTGGCGCCCTGACCGATGCCTGCAGGCGCCACGATCCAACCCGCGCACAAAGGGCTCCCGGCCCAGGGGAGCGTGCCCAGGGCCGGGAGCGGAGAAGCGGATGACGAGGCGCCGTGTGGCCCTTGGCCCTAGACGAGCTTGAAGCCAGCCTCATCCTCCCCGGGCTCGTGCCGCTGCCCGTCATCACCAAGCTGCCGGTCAAACTCCCGGCGCAGCTGGCGGTACTGGGCGACGCGCCTGCGTGCCTGCTCGGGCGTCTCGTGATGGTACGTGCATGAGCATTCGGCAGCTGCGATCTGTGCCGCCTTGCTGCGCAGCGCGGCCTCCTGCAGCTCGTCGTAGCGCCCGGCCGCGCGCGCCTGCTCGATGACGGCTCGCGCCTCGGTGGAAGGAAGGCCCAGCAGGCGGCCGATCTCGTGCTCGTCGACCTTGAGCTGCCTCTCGTGCGCATAGGCCGAGAGGGCGGCGTCTCCCTCCGCCATCTGGCGGGCCTGCTGGTCGAACAGCTCTTCGAGCTGTGCCGTGGTGGTGCCCGTGCTCGCGAGGAACTGGTCGAGGGTTATGCCGTCGGCCTGGAGCTGCTGGGTGAAGCGCATGCGGATGACCTGGCGAGCCTCCTCCAGGTGCCGTGGCGGAACCGATTGCCCGAGGCGGGCGGCGAGCGCCTCCACGCACTTGCCCAGCTTCTGGTCCTCGGCAATCCGCTCGTTCATGGCGAGCACCTGCTGCCTCACGCTCTCGCGCACCTGCTCGCGCGTGCCGAGCCCTTCGAAGTGCTCGGCGACCCATGCGGGATCGTCGAGGTCGGCAGGGCTGCCGCCCAGATCGGCGACGGTCATCTCAAGGCCGAGGTCTATGTCTTCGTCGGTGGCGTGGGGCACGTCGACGGTGATCTCCACCGGACCGTAGGACGTGAGCGAGTAGTACGCCTTGTCTCCCACCATGAGCGGTAGGGGCTTGTCGATTGCCATGGGCTCTCCTCTGTGTGGCATGATCGTGCATGGGGTGCTGCGTTCGATACTACCTTTGTTCCCGCGCGCGTGCCTTACAATCATGGGGAAGGCCAACGCAAGCCAAGCCCGTCGGAGCGCCGGCGGGCCGTGCGGGAAGGTGTGTGACGTGGGTACTCATGAGGCTGCCGTTCCTGTTGCCACCGACGTGCTCATCGTGGGTGCTGGGCCTGCCGGCATTTTCTGTGCGCTGTCGCTGTTGCGACGCGGCGAGGGTCGCCGGATCACCATCGTGGAGAAGGGCTTGCCCATCGAGCGTCGCAGCTGCCCGAAGGAGCGCCTCGGGCACTGCGTGGGCTGCCAGCCGTGCCGCATCACCACGGGCTTCAGCGGTGCCGGCGCATTCTCCGATGGCAAGCTCTCCCTCTCCCACGAGGTGGGAGGGGACCTCCCAGAGCTCATCGGCGTCGATCTGGTCCAGGCGACGATCGAGCGGGCCGACCGGGTGTACCTCGACTTTGGTGCCGACTCTCACGTCGAGGGCCTCGAGAGCCCCAACAAGATCGCCGCGATCCGCCGCCGCGCCATCAAGGCCGGTCTCAAGCTGGTCGACTGTCCCATCCGACACCTGGGCACCGAGCGTGCCCAGCGGATCTATGGTCGCATCCAGCGGCACCTGCTGGACGAGGGCGTCACCATCCTCTTCGAGCACGAGTGTCTCGACCTCGTGGTCGAGGAGGGCGTGGCGGGCGGGAGGGCCTGCACGGGAGCGGTCGTGCGGGATGCGCGTGGGAAGGGCGCGACGCCACAGGTGATGAGGGCGTCCGAGGTCGTGGTCGCCACGGGGCGCCGTGGCGCCAGCTGGCTGACGGACGTCTGCGAGGCGCACGGGATCTCCCACGAGCCTGGCCCGATGGACATGGGCGTGCGCGTCGAGGTGCGCAACGAGGTCATGGAGGACGTGAACAACGTCCTCTATGAGAGCAAGCTCGTGGGATACCCCAACCCCTTCCGCGACAAGGTGCGCACGTTCTGCCAGAACCCCGGCGGCTTCGTGAGCCAGGAGAACTACGACGACGACCTGGCGGTGGTCAACGGCCACAGCTACAAGGACCGCAAGAGCGACAACACCAACCTGGCGGTGCTGTGCACCCAGCACTTCCGCGAGCCCTTCGACAGGCCCATCGCCTATGCGCAGCGCGTGGGCTCGCTCATGAACATGCTCGGCGGCGGACGCATCCTCGTGCAGCGATTCGGCGACGTCCTCGATGGCAAGCGCACCTGGAGGAAGGAGCTCACCCGCTCGAACGTGCGCCCGACCCTGCCCGACGCGGAGCCTGGCGACATCACCTCTGCGATGCCGTACCGTGCGATGACCGACATCGTGGAGTTCATCAAGGCGGTCGACCAGGTGGTGCCGGGATTCGCGTCCGAGGAGACGCTGCTCTATGCGCCGGAGCTCAAGTTCTACAGCAATCGCGTGCGCATGGACGAGCGAATGCAGACGAGCGTCGCGCACCTCCACTGCCTGGGGGACTCCTCCGGGTGGACGCGGGGCCTCATGATGGCGAGCGTGATGGGCCTGCTGATGGGGGAGTGGCTGGGATAGCGTCGGCCGGGCGCCAGGGCTCTGCGATTGCCTAGCCGACCCTCTCCAGGGAGAAGGTGTCTGAGAAGCGGGCATCGCGCTGATAGGGCACCAGCAGCAGGAACGTGTCCTCGTAGGCATGGGTGCTGACGAGCGTCGCGGTCGCGCTCTCCGGGGCGCTCGCCGAGCCAAAGACGAGGGTGAGCGTCACCGAGCCGCCTGCCACGTCCTGCGCCGCGCACCTGAAGACGATCCCGGCCTCCTCTTCCGTCGAGCTGCCCATGAGCAGGGCGAGGAGGTCGTCTTCCGTTCCGTCGGAAGGCATCTCCCCGACAAAGGGGACGGCATGGAGGTCAAGGTCGCCCTCGGACGCCTCGACGTCCTCGTCGAGGTCGGGATGCAGATGCGCCACGCCCGAGACGGTTCCCTCGATGCGAGCCCCCTCATCGGTCATCGCGGCAGAGGTGACCTCTACCGTGAGCCCAGCCTCATGCGCCCCCAGGCACTTGGCCGACGTGGACTCCTGGCTCCGGAACGTGCCCCTCCAGGTGCCCATCAGCGGCTTGAAGCCCAGCTCCTTCGCGCCCGGCGCCACCTCTGCCCCGGTCAGCTCCCATGTGCCGCTTGCCGGGACGAACCTGAAGCTTGCCGACAGCTCGCACTCGTAGCTGACAAACGCCTCGGCGCGCGAGCAGTGCAAGGTGAGATGGTCGACCTGGGCCTCCTCGTCAAAGCCCTCGCCTGTGACCTCGCATGATGCCGACCGATAGAGGGTGGCGAGCGTCTCCTGCCCGTCATCGGCCCCCTCGGCCTCCTGCAGCAGGGTCTCGAGATGGGCGATGACCTGCTCGTGGCTGACCCCGGCGATTGCCCTGTGGGCGGCGTTGCCGACGCTGGCTGCCGTGCACCCCCAGCTGTCCTCCCCCGTGCGCACATAGCTCAGCTGGGCGTCCGCGCGCGTCTCCATGCCCTTGTTCGCGAAGACGGCGACCACGTCGACGATGCATCCGTCGCGACGCGTGTCGCTCATCCGCTTGCGGACGACCTCGACGGACTGCAGCACCAGGGGGTCGCCGTCGACGTAGTCGCCTGGCGTGTAGGAAGGGGCGGCGAGTCGGGCCCGCGCGTCATCCTTGACGAGGCTGTCGGCGGGCAGGCGCGAGGCGCCCATGCACAGAAGCACGATTCCTGCCACGGCGCCGATGCAGGCGAGGGCAACGAGCGCGACGGCAGGCCTGTGGGCCGAGAGGAGCGACCGCCCTCGCCCAAGGGCGCCCGAAGCCCAGGCAGAGAGGGTCGTGCGCGCGGACGAGATCGCCGGCGCCACCCCGTTGTGGACGTGTGCGGGCTCGGGGGCCTCCACCGTCTCGGGAAGGGGTTTCGTGGGCTCCGGCAGAGACTCGGTCGGGAGGTCGGGGGCCTCTTCCGCGGCGAGCCCCTCGCCCACTCGCTCGTCTGCGAGGCTCGCGGGGTCCTCGCGGTCCGTCGGACGCTCGGCCTCTGTCGCGGAGGAGGGCTCGTCGGCCGATCCCGCAGCCGTGCTGAGGTCTTCCGACTGCTCGCCCTCCGACTGCTCGGTGACACCCTGCTCGGCAGGGGCCAGGGACGCCCGCTCCTGGGTTCTCTCAAGCTCGTCTGTCATGTTGCCGCCCCTCCCACAGCCTGCCGTCCCCTATCTTCGCACAAGACGCGTCTGACGAGGGACCCTCCTCCGTCGACATGGTGGAAGCGGGCGACGATGGTGCGCTTGGCAACGGTTTCGAGTAGGTCTGACCCTCGGACCCTGACGGTGCGCGAGATCAGCCGCTACCGCCGCAGGAAGGCCTGGGCAAGCTGTGCGATCGTGCCGAAGTCGATGCCGCCGGTGCTCTGCGAGGACCTCTTCTGCGAAGTGGGGGAGCTGCTGCCAAGGAACTGGCCAGCCAGCGAGGCGATCTCGGCCATGTCGAGGCCGTCGGAGAGGTCGATGCCGGGCTTGGCCGCCTGCGTGGGGGACTGCCCACCGCCCGCCGCGCCCATCAGGGTGGCCGCCAGGCCCGCCATGTTCACGAGGCTTCCCAGATCGAGCGTGCCGGCGGTGGCCTGGCCCGCTGCCGTCGACTGAGCCGTGTCCCCGCCGCCAAACATCATGCTGGTGAGGGAATGCACGCTGTTGTCGTTCTGGCCGAGGAGGGCGGAGGCGATGGCGGCGATGTCGCCCATGTCAAGCTGCTGGTCGTTGGAGAGGGCGGCAGCGGCGGTGACGACCTGGCTCATGTCCTGCTTGGAGATGCGCTCGTCCGAGCCCGTGGCCCGTGCGGTGGTGGAGTATGGATGCTCGACGAACCGGGTGATGAGCTCCGGGTCCTTGCCGAGAAAGCTAACGAGCTGCGTGGCCGTCTGCTGGATGTCCATGAACTCCTCCTTGGGCGTGTGGATGGGATGCCTTGGTCGGTTGGGAGGCTCCCCATCTGCCGACATCATCTCAACAGCTCATGGTACTACGGTGCGGAGGGCATGAGCACACGCCCTTCCATAGGCGTGCGACAAACGTCCGCTGGCACTGCGCGCTCTTGCGCGGTACGATAGAATGTGCTTTACCACCGACGAGCTAACCGAAAGGCCTTGCCCTTGAATGCCGACAGGGCGCTCTCGCGCACCGAGCGCATTACGCACATCGCCGTCATCGCTGCCCTGTACGCGGCCACCACGCTGGCGTGCCTGCTGTTCATGGGCGGGCTCGCGTGGGGTCCCGTGCAGTTCCGCCTCTCCGAGGCCCTCTGCGTGCTGGGTATCTTCACCGCTGACGCCATCCCCGGCCTTGCGTTGGGCTGTGCCATCGCGAACCTCGCCAACATCGGCCTGTCGGGCGTGGGCACCCTCGGTCTGCTCGACGTGGTCTTTGGCTCGGCGGCCTCCGCTGCGGGCGCGTGGATCTGCTGGCGTCTGCGCAGCCGACCCGCCCTTGCCGTGCTTGGCCCGGTGATCGCCAACGCGCTGATCGTCCCCGCCTACCTGCCGCTCCTGCTGCATGGCCTGGGCTTCTACACCATCCCCCTCACGTCCATCTCCCTCGAGGGGGCCTACGTGCCCATGTACCTCTTCGGCCTGGTCTCCACCGGCCTCGGAGAGGCCGTGGTCCTCTATGCCCTCGGCCTTCCCCTTGCGCGTGCGCTCGAGGCGACCCCGCTTGCGGGGCGGCTGCGCGAGGCCGCGCCTCCGTCCGCTGCGGCAAAGAGGGCCTGACGCGTGAATCCCGTCATCGTCATACCGTCGTACTGGTCGCGCACCGATGGCCCCGTCGCCAGGGGTGACGTGGGCATCTACGACCACTCCACCCCCATCTCCAAGCCGTTGCCCGAGCTGGAGACCTGCCTGCAGTCGCTCGAGCAGGTGCGTGGCGTGCTGCGTGTGATCGTGCTGGTGGTCGCACCCCCCGCGTATGCCGACTCCGCCCGCGCCCGCGTCGACGGCATCTGTCGCATGCATCCCGACCTCAACCCGCTTGTGGTCGGCAGGCGCGAGGCGCAGGAGGTCATCCGCCTGGTGGAGCGCATCGCCCCCGGTCTCGAGGGCGAGCCCTGCTCGCTGCGCGGCTACGGTGCCATTCGCAACATGGGCCTCGCGGTGGCCGCCGCGCTCGGGCACGACGTGGTCGTGTTCCTCGACGACGACGAGGTCGCGCTGAGCGAGAGCTTCCTGATCGACGCCGTCTACGGCATCGGCCTCGAGACGCGCCAGGGCCTGCCCATCCAGGCCAAGAGCGGCTACTTCCTCGACAGGGAGGGCTCCCCGCTTGCCAACACGTCGGAGCCGCGCTGGCGCGACCGCTGGTGGACGAAGCGCGAGGAATTCAACGAGTGGATGCGCGGCGCCCTCGCCGGGACGCGCATCTCCCGCTCGAACCACGTGTGCGGAGGCTGCTTCGCCATCGGTGCCGAGGCCTTCTGCAGCGTTGCCTTCGACCCGCTGATCACGCGCGGGGAAGATCTCGACTACCTGCTCAATCTGCGCATGTACGGCTTCGACGTCTGGTTTGACAACAGGTGGTTCGTGCGGCACCTGCCGCCCAAGGTGCCCTCGCATGCCGCGCGCTTCCTGCAGAACGTCTATCGCTGGAACTACGAGGTCAAGAAGCTCGAGGCATCGAGGGAGATCATCAGCCTCCACCATGTGACGCCCGAGTCGTTGCGTCCGTACCCCGCGCCCTGGATCGATGAGCGAGAGCTGCGCCGGCGCATCCTGCTGACCTCGCTCGCGCGCACCATAGCTGGTCCGGAGCGCGGGTTCTACCTCGACATCCTCCTGCGTGGTCGCAGGGAGGCGGAGCGCTGGGCCACCTCGGTGGCGCGCGACTACTTTGCCTTCCAGACCTACTGGCCTCGCATCATGGCGTCGCTGTGGGACGACAGGGCGCTGGCGCGCACGCTCGTGGGCATGGGGGCCCCCAAGATGGCCGTCAGGGGTAAGCGGGGTGCCGACATCGGCAGCCTCGACGATGCCCTGCCCATGGCGGGAGACGATGCCTGATGGCGGGCACGGGTGAGGGTCGCCTCGCAAAGGGCTTCCTCGTTCTTCTCAGCATGCTGGCCCTCTCGCTGCTGGGGATTCTCTCGTGGGGCCTCATCAGGGGGAACCTCGCCGCGACCACGGTTGCGGGCGTGGGGATCGCCACCGTCATCACCATGGCGAGCTCCACCCTCCTGGCGTCCGACGACCAGCGCTCCCAGTCGACCGAGCGCATCCTCCGCGTGGCGTCGGCGACGCAGTATCACATGCGCGGCGGGCTGACCGCAGAGGGCTGCCGCTCGGTCTGCCAGCTTCTGCTGTCCGAGACCGGGGCCGTGGCCATCGCCATGACCGACACCCGCGTGACGCTCGCGTATGTGGGCGAGGGATCCTACGGGACGGAGGAGGGGAGCCCCACCAGCGGTCTCACCAGAGGGGTGCTCAGGAGCGGGCGCGTCCAGACCTTCTCGCGCCTCCGTGAGGATCACGGGCGCCAGGATGACCACGCCTCTGCCAATTCCTCCCGCGGCACCCCCAATCCCCATCCGGTTGGCATCATCGTGCCCCTGACGGTCTCCGAGCGCACGGTCGGCACCATCGAGCTGTACTATCGCGTGGGAGGCGAGATCAATCGCACGCAGCTTGCGATCGCCCGCGGGCTCGCGGAGCTGCTCTCGTCGCAGCTCTCGGTGAACGAGCTGGACCGTCAGGCGGAGATGACGGCCCGCGCCGAGGTGAAGGCCCTCCAGGCCCAGATCAACCCGCACTTCCTGTTCAACACGCTCAACACCATCGCCGCCTTCACGCGCATCGACCCCACACGTGCCCGTGACCTGCTGCGCGAGTTCTCGGTCTTCTACCGTCGGACGCTCGAGGGCACCGAGGCGCCCATTCCGCTCTCCGCCGAGCTCGAGCAGACGAGGCGCTACCTCACCATCGAGCGGGCGCGCTTTGGTGACGACCGCATCATCCTGACCGAGGACGTCGAGGGGGGCTGTGGGGAGGTCAAGGTCCCGGCGTTCATCGTGCAGCCCATCGTCGAGAACGCCGTGCGCCATGCCATGCGCGAGGAGGGTCCGCTGCACATCGACGTGCAGGTGGCCACCGACGGCGACGACCTGCTCGTGGCCGTTGCCGACGACGGTGTGGGCATGGACGAGGAGGTCGCCGAACGCCTGCTGGGTGCCGGGTCGCCCGGTGGGCCGTCGTCCGCATCCCAAGGCACGGGCATCGCGCTGCGCAACGTGGCCGATCGCATCGAGCTGTTCTACGGCGAGGGGTCGGGCGTCGAGATCATGTCAAAGGCGGATGCGGGAACCTGCGTGACCCTGCGTCTCGTCGGGGTAGCTCCCGTGGTGTTGCCAAGGACGTCTGACGAATGGGACGAGCAAGGGTAGTATAAAAGGGCCAGGCACCAAAGGCCCATGTTGGAAGTGGTGAGAGATGCTTAACGCACTGATTATCGATGACGAGGCGCCTGCCCGCTCCGAGTTGCGCTTCCTTCTCGAGGAGACCGGTCGCATCAGCTCGATCTCCGAGGCGTCCAATGCCCGCGAGGCCGTCGAGAAGCTCGTGCGTAGCAAGGAGGGGACCGACGAGCGCACGGATGTGCTGTTCATGGACATCTCGATGCCCAAGACCTCGGGCATGCAGCTCGCCGAGGCCCTGCACAAGCTCAAGAACCCTCCCGCCGTGGTCTTCGTGACCGCCTACAGCGAGTACGCGGTCGACGCCTTCAGCGTTGACGCCGTCGACTACCTGCTCAAGCCCGTGGAGACGAGCCGCCTCGCGCGCGCCATCGACAAGGTCGAGGCCCGCGTCAAGCCTGCGCCCTCGTCCCACTCCGGCGTCGAGCGCATCCCGGTCGAGAAGGGCGGCCGCAAGGTCCTCGTGCCCATCGACCAGATTCGCTACATAGAGGCGAAGGACGACTATTCCTGCATCTATACCGAGGGCGATCGCTACCTCTCCACCATCAGCCTCGCCAAGCTCGAGCAGAAGCTTGCCCCGCACAACTTCTTCCGCGTGCATCGCGGCTACATCGTCAACCTCGATAATGTGGAATCGGTGGACACCATATCCAGCGGCATTCTCCAGCTGGGGCTCAAGGGCATCGACGAGAAGAGGATTCCCGTGTCGCGTCGCCGCGTGGTCGCACTGAAGCGCGCCCTTGGGCTCTAGGCGCCGCACATGAGGTTTGACATCGTCTCCGACACGCATGGGCGCCTCTCGGACGAGCTGCTCAGGGAGCTTAGGGGGGCAGACTACATCGTCCATGCCGGCGACATGTGCTCGGAGTCCGACTATCGCCGCCTGGCCCGCATGGCGCCCCTGCGCATGTGCCTGGGCAACAATGACTGGGGAAGCGACTACGGGCCAGAGGTCAAGCGGGTGACGAAGTTCTTTGCGGGCGGGCTGCGCTGGCAGGTGTGCCACTATCAGGAACGGCTTGACCTGCTCACTTGTGACGTCGCCGTCTGCGGGCACACGCATCGCCCCCTTGTCGAGCGCGACGCCCGCACCCGGACGCTGGTCGTGAACCCGGGAAGCCCCACCTTCCCGCGCACGGGACAGGGTCCGACGATCGGGCGGATCATCGCCGAGAACGGGCATGTGAGCGAGGTTCGGATCATAGGGCTCCCCGGAAGGTAGGGCAGCGCGACGGGTGTTCGACGGCGACGGCAGCTTGGGATCAGGGCCCCGGAAGGTAGGGCAGTGCGGCTCACCAAATCGATTTGTCGGTGCAGTGTGACCGAGTAACAGCCTGCTTTTTTCGTTTGTCGGTACTTTTGGAGGGGCTGGCAGTCAGCCTCGATTTGTCGGTGCGTCAGAACTGCAGACGATTCGATTTGTCGGTGGCACTCCTAGGCACTGGCAGTAAAAAGTACCGACAAACGTGCGACGCGAGCCTTTGGGGACGCCCCTACGTGTCAGCCTTGCCCATGAGCGCCGTCTCGTCGGCGCCGAGGTCGGTCTTCGCCTCGGGGAGCAGAAGCGGCGCCACCACGGTGATGTACAGCGCCAGCCAGGCAAGCGCGAGACAGAATCCGGCTATGACGTCCGACGCGTAGTGCACGCCCAAGTACACGCGGCTGATGCCCACCAGGGCGACTATCAGCGCGAAGCCCGCCACGCTCAGGCGCCTGACGGTCGGATCCTTCTCGTAGCGCCACGCCATCCAGGCAAGCAGCCCATAGAACCCCATGGCCACCATCGAATGTCCGGAGGGAAAGCTGTAGCCGCTCTCGGCGATGAGGCGGAAGCCCTCCGGCCTTGGTCGCTGCACCAGGAACTTGAACACCTGGTTGAGCAGCACGATGCCCACGAGGTTCCCCGCCGCGCAGAGACCAGGGCGCCTTCCTGGGGCGAACGCCTGCACGGCAAGCAGCATCACCACCAGGACCGCAGGCAAGGCGAGCTCCGAGATCGACTGCATGATGGGGGTCAGCCATGCCCGGCGCATGCGCACCACGATGAGGCGGTACGCATAGTAATCGAGGCGCAGGATGTCTCCGGCCAGCATGTTCTGCAGCACTATGAGAAACAGAACCATGGCAACGACAAACAGCACAACCTTCCTGTTTGACAGGAGGTTGCGCTGGATGTCGCGTGACGCATGCGTGAGGTCCTGCAGCGATCCCGTGGACCTGGTGTGGCGCGGGATGCCCACGTCCTACAGGTGAGCCTCGAGCTCGGCGACGAGCTCGGCCTTGGGCATGCTCCCCACCATGGTGTGCGCGGGCTTGCCCCCCTTGAACAGGATCAGCGTGGGGATGGACATGATGCCAAAGCGCTGGGCCAGCGCGCCCTCCGCGTCGACATCGCACTTATAGACGGCCAGACGATCGGACATCTCGGTGCTGACCTGCTCGATGACAGGGCCGAGGGCACGGCAGGGACCGCACCAGGTTGCCCAGAAGTCAACCAGGACGGGCTTGTCGGACTCGGCGATGATGGTGTCGAAGTCAGCTGAGGTGATTGCGCTTGCCATGAGATTCTCCCTGTTCGTGCGCGACGACGGTGCCACGCGGGCTTTCCTTAGGTGAGCTTATACCCATATGCCATTGGCGGGATACATCGGGGCCGGGGTCTGGCCGTCGCCTTGTGAGATCCGGTCTCGCCGGCCGTTGCGGGTGGCGCTTGCACGGAAGCTTGCCTATGCTTGGCTGGTGAGATGACGGCGAAGGGGGAGGTGCCATGGGTCTGGGCAGGCTGCAGCGGCGTGCGTGCTACGTTGACAAGGCCCGCGCCGAGCTGGAGGGCCTGGCGGGGCAGGGCGTGATCATGGCGGGCAACGCCTTCTCCTCGGTGCTGCTGCTCAAGGGCGAGCCGTCTGCCGCGGAGCGCGCGGGCGCGCCCTTGCTCTCCGGCGAGGACGGGTCGGCGTTGCGTGCCGCCCTGCGGGCGCTGGGCTATGCGCCGGAGGACTGGGCGGGACTGGCCACGTGGGTCGACGAGGGCGAGCCCCTCTCGCCCGCCTTGCTGCGCGAGACGGTCTGTGCGCTTGATCCCGCGACGATCGTCGCGTGCGACGGTGGTGCCGCGGCGCTGGTCCGGGAGGCGTATGCGGACGAGCTGGCATCGCTCGAGCGCTTCGAGGAGGCCATGCTTGGGGATGGCACGGTGGCGCAGGTCGCGGGCATGCGCCTGCTCAGCCTCGGGGGCTTTGCCGCAGCGCTGCGGGATGCTGACGAGAAGCAGGTCATGTGGCGACGTCTCAAGCAGCTTCCCCCTCTGGGCGAGCCCTACTAGCCCTGCTGCCCTTAGCCGTTGGCAGGCGTCAACTCGCCGCGCATTGGGCGCGGCCGCCCTGGCGGTGCGCTATCCTCAACCTGACTATGTACGTACGTAGCGAAGGACAAGGAGCCCGCCATGGCCAAGATTGCCGCACCGATCGATGTCACCGCAACGCCCGAATGGAAGGCCCTTCAGGATCACCACGACGCCCTCATGGCAGGGGGAATCAGTCTCAAGGACTGGTTTGCGGCCGATCCCGAGCGCGTGCCCAAGCTGACCTTCAAGACCCCAGACCTGCACTTCGACCTCTCGAAGAACCTCGTGACCGACGAGACCGTCAAGCTCCTGCTCGACCTCTGCCGCGCCGCAGGCGTGGAGGAGCGTCGTGATGCCATGTACGCGGGCGAGCACATCAACACCACGGAGGATCGCGCCGTGTTCCACACCGGCCTGCGCCGCCCCAAGTCTGACATCGGCACGTACATCGTCGATGGCAGCGACGCCGTGGCAGACGTGCACGAGGTTCTCGACAAGATGTTCGCCTTCGCCGACCGCGTGCGCTCCGGCGAGTGGAAGGGCGTCACGGGCAAGGCCATCGAGAACGTCGTCTCCATCGGCATCGGTGGCTCAGACCTCGGGCCGGTCATGATCTACGAGGCGCTCAAGCCGTTCCGCACCGGCCCTGCCTGCCGCTTCGTCTCCAACATAGACCCCAACGACATCGCCGAGAAGGTCAAGGGCCTCGATCCCGAGACCACGCTGGTCATCGTCGTCTCCAAGACGTTCACCACGCTCGAGACCATCACCAACGCCAAGATGGCGCGCTGGTGGCTGCTTCGCGAGCTGCGCGCGTCCGGCGCCCTCGACGACTCTGCCGAGAGGGAGGCCGAGGCCATCGCCAAGCACTTTGTGGCCGTCTCCACCAACCTCGACCTCGTGGCCGACTTTGGCATCGACCCCGAGAACGCGTTTGGCTTCTGGAGCTGGGTCGGCGGCCGCTACTCGACCGATTCCGCCGTGGGCCTCGCGCTCATCCTGGCCTATGGCCAGGAGCGCTTCGAGGAGCTGCTCGCCGGCTTCCATGACATGGACCTCTACTTCCAGGACACCCCGCTCGAGCAGAACGTGGTCGCCCTGATGGCCATGATCAACGTCTGGTACAATAACTTCTTCGAGTACGAGACCCATGCCGTGCTGCCCTACAACCAGTACCTGCATCGCTTCGCGGCCTACCTGCAGCAGCTCACGATGGAGTCGAACGGCAAGAGCGTCCGCTGGGACGGAAGCCCTGTGACCTGCGGCACCGGAGAGATCTTCTGGGGCGAGCCGGGCACCAACGGCCAGCACGCCTTCTACCAGCTCATCCATCAGGGCACCAAGCCCGTGCCGGCCGACTTCATCGCCTTTGCCAACACGGCCAATGCCATAGAGGTCGAGGGCCAGGACGTGCACGAGCTGTTCCTGGGCAACTTCCTGGCGCAGACCAAGGCCCTGGCCTTTGGCAAGACGGCCGACGAGGTGCGCGCCGAGGGCACGCCCGAGTGGATCGTGCCGGCACGCTGCTTCGAGGGCAACAGGCCCACGACCAGCATCTTTGGCACCGAGCTCAACCCCCACACCCTCGGCGAGCTCATCGCGCTGTACGAGCACATCACCTTTGTCGAGGGCGTCGTGTGGGGCATCGACTCCTTCGACCAGTGGGGGGTCGAGCTGGGCAAGCAGCTGGCCAAGCAGATCACGCCGGCCCTTCATGACGACGAGGCCCTCGCCGCGCAGGACGCCTCCACCCAGGCGCTGATCGACTTCTATCGCAGGAACCGCACGTAGGCACCCATCCAAGTCCACGCACGGCGGCGGCGCCCTCGCACCTGTGGGCGCCGCCGCCCATCAGCGGACGGCCCTGCGGCCCCATGGTCGTGGGGAAGGCCTCGTCGCGGGCCTCTGGCCCACGCGCGGATCCGGGGCGACGCCCCGCGCCAGCGGCTATACTGGACGAATCCATGCCCGTGCGCGAGGGGCACCACAACCGGTTTGGAGGCAGTCATGACCCAAGCACCGCTCGTTGGCGTCATCATGGGTTCGGAGTCGGACCTTCCCGCCATGGAGGCCTGCACGGCACAGCTCGAGGAGCTTGGCGTTCCCTACGAGCTGGTCATCGCCTCCGCGCACCGTGCGCCTGCCAAGGTGCATGAGTGGGCGTCGACCGCCGCCGATCGCGGTCTCAGGGTGATCGTCGCGGCCGCGGGCAAGGCGGCGCATCTCGGCGGCGTGGTCGCCTCATGCACCCCGCTCCCCATCATTGGCGTGCCCATGAAGACCAGCGACCTCGGCGGCATGGACTCCCTGCTCTCCATGGTGCAGATGCCCTCGGGCGTGCCGGTTGCCTGTGTGGCCATCAACGGCGCCCGGAACGCCGCCATCTACGCGACGCAGGTCCTCGGCGCCACCATGCCCGAGTACCGGGAGAGGGTCGTCGCCCTCAAGCGCGCGATGGCTGAGGCATAGGCGGGGGCACGCATGGCACGTCACAGAGCGGACACGCGCAGGAGGGGCGGCTGGCTGTCCAACCTGCTCATCATCGTCGGAGTCGCGCTGCTGCTGGTGGCAGGCGGCATGTGGGCCGCCGCCCAATGGCGCTACCACGAGCAGGACCAGGTCAACCGCATGCTGGCTGCGTACGCGACGGTTCGTGACAACGAGCTGGACAGCGAGGCGTCGAGGCCACCCGAGGTCGACTGGGCAGGCCTCAAGGCCATCAATGCTGACGTGGTGGGCTGGCTCCAGGTGCCTGGAACGACCATCAACTATCCCGTCTACCAGGGAAAGGACAACCAGCACTACCTCCGGCACAGCGCGACGGGCGAGTGGACGCTCGGTGGCCAGCTCTTCATCGACTACGAGTGCACGAGCCCGGGCATGGTCGACAACCTGACGCTCGTCTATGGGCACCATCTGCTCGACGGGTCGATGTTCGAGCAGATTGCCGCCATGGATGACCAGTCCCGCTTCGACGAGATCAAGACCGTGTGGTACGTCACCGAGCAGACCGCCTATGAGTGCGAGCCCCTCTTCCTGTATTACGTGCATGCGGATGACATGGATGCGCGCCTCTTCAGGTTCCAGACTGACGGCGAGTTCCGTGCGTACCTGAAGGAGCGCCTTGGGCGTGCCGTCACCATGCGAGACGATGCGGCCCAGATCATCCCGGGCGTCTCGCATGCGCTGTGCCTGATCACCTACAACTACTACGAGGAGTATGAGGGCCACGGTCGCACCATCCTGGTCTGCGTGCCCAAGGCGGAGGCGGCCGCCGCGCTGGCGGGGTCTTTCCTGCCATAGCGATGGCTTGCGGCCACGCTGGCCATGTCGGACGGATACAATGGCCGCAGGCGATCACCTGCGGCGCGGCTACGAGCGTGGCGTGTCGACCGAACGAGGAGACGAGGCATATGAAACGGATCTGTAGGGGACTTGCCGTGCTTCCGATGTGGTGTCTGGCGCTCGTCTTGGCGTTTGGGACGGTCCTGCTGTCCGCCTGTGCGCCCGAGGACGCGCCGGCGGATGATCCTGCCCCTGTCGAGAGGGAGGCGGAGCCCACGGATGACGTGGAGCCCGAGCCCGAGCCCGAGGCGCAGGAGGCCGTCTGGGTCGTGACCAAGGACACCCAGACCTACACGGTAGGCGAGGACTCGTCGTCCGCGGTCGTCGAGTACGAGCTCGACGGGCATGGCAACGTGACCAAGGTCACGAGCGACGGCTATGTCGAGAGCTTCGAGCGGGACGCGGACGGCATCGTCACGTCCAAGACGACGTCATATGGCGACGATCAGGAAGTGGTCGAGTACCGTGTCGAGAGGGACGAGTCCGGCCGTGCGGTCAAGATCGTCGGCACCGACGGCTCGGTAGAGACGCGCTCCTACGACGATGACGGCAACCTGGTGGAACGCGTCTACCAGGGAACGTATCCCTCCTATGACGAGGAGGGCGACAGGGGTGCGGACGGCACCTACCAGACCACCGAGACCTACGACGCCGACGGCCTGCTGATGGCCAGCGAGTCGTCGCCCGATGGGGGACAGGCCCAGAAGAGCGAGCACGCGTACGAGCGCGACGATGCCGGCAGGGTCGTCTCGGTGACGCGTCGCGTGTGGAGCACGGACGATGACGGGGAGCCCATCGTGGGGAGCGTGTTCGAGGAGAGGGCGGCCATCGAGTACGATGACAACGGCAACATCGTGCGCAAGGTCGTCGAGGGCGAGAGCTTCTCGCTGGTGACCGAGTACGAGTATGCCGAGGTCGAGGATGCCTCGCTGGAGGCTCGCATCAACGCCCACCTGAAGCCCTTCTAGGTCGGCACGCCATGTATCATGGTGCCTGCCACGTGCGAGCGCATGCGGCACCACTGCGTCTGCCTCAAGGGGGATCCATGGACAAGGAAAAGAAGCACATCACCTACGCCGACGCGGGCGTCGATGTTGACGAGGGCGCGCGTGCGGTCGACGCGATCAAGGAGGCCGTGGCCGCCACCAGCCGTCCTGAGGTCATAGGTGGCCTGGGTGGCTTCGGGTCGCTGTTCTCCGCCTCGGCGCTCAAGGCCATGGAGGAGCCGGTCCTGGTCTCGGGAACCGATGGCGTGGGCACCAAGCTCGCGATCGCCCAGCTGCTCGACCGCCATGACACGGTGGGGGAGGATCTCGTGGCCATGTGCGTCGATGACATCGTGGTCGCCGGTGCTGAGCCGCTGTTCTTCCTCGACTACCTCGCCATCGGGAAGCTGCGCGCAGGGCATGTGGCAGAGATCGTCGAGGGCATCGCCAACGGCTGTGCCAAGAGCGGCTGCGCCCTGGTGGGCGGCGAGATGGCCGAGCATCCGGGCGTCATGGATCCCGACGACTACGACCTCGCCGGCTTCGTGGTGGGCGTGGCCGACCGTCCCAAGATGCTCGGTGCGCATCTCGTGCGCGAGGGTGACGTCATCATCGGACTGCCGAGCTCGGGCATTCACTCCAACGGGTACTCGCTGGTCCGCAAGGTGGTGATCGAGGGCAAGGCGGCGGAGGAGCTCACCGTGCCCCTTGACGAGCTTGGCGGCCAGAGCCTGGGGGACGCCGTGCTGGCCCCCACGACCATCTACGCCGGCGCGCTCGTGCGCGCCCTCAGGGCCGGCGCGCCCATCCACGCGATGGCGCACATCACCGGTGGGGGCATCACCGAGAACCTCAACCGCTGCCTGCCACCTGACGTGGATGCCGTGGTCGATCGCCGCGCCACCGACGCGGCCAGCCCCGATGGCTTTGGCGACGGTCCCGCATGGGATGTTCCGCCAGTCATCGGCTATGTGGTCCGCGAGGCCGGCCTGACGCCCGACGAGGCGTACAAGACCTTCAACATGGGCGTGGGCATGAGCGTGCTCTGCGCCCCCGAAGACGTCGACCGCGTGCGCGAATTGCTTGGTGCCGAGGGGTTGGCGCCGTTTGTCATGGGCGAGTGCGTGGCCGGCGAGGGCAAGGTCGTCTACCGATAGCAGGCAAGGCCGCCTTCCCTGCGCCTGCGTCTCGCGAGGGGAGGTTGGCCGCGCCACCAACACGAGGAGTGGCAACATGGCCATCAAGCTGGGAGTCCTTCTGTCGGGCAGCGGCACCAACCTGCAGGCGATCCTCGACCGCATCGCCGGGGGCACGCTCGATGCCACGGTCACGCTGGTCGTCAGCTCGCGTCCGAGCGCCTATGGGCTCAAGCGAGCGGAGGAGGCGGGGATCCGGACGATGACCCTCTCCAAGGAGGTCTATGCCGACCCGATTGCCGCAGACGAGGTCATTGCCGCCATGCTGGGGAGGGCTGGCGTCGACTACGTCATCATGGCGGGCTACATGCGCATGGTGCACGCGCCCATCCTGGCGAGCTTCCCCAACCGTGTGGTCAACCTGCATCCGGCGCTCCTGCCCAGCTTCAAGGGCGCACACGCCATCCGCGACGCCTACGAGTACGGCGTCAAGGTCACGGGCGTCACCGTGCACTTCGCCGACGACAGGTACGACTGCGGCCCCATCATCGCCCAGCGTGCGCTGGCCGTGGAGGAGGGCTGGAGCGTCGAGGAGCTCGAGACCCATATTCACGAGATCGAGCACGAGCTGTATCCGGACGTGATCCAGCTGCTCGCGGAGGGTCGCGTGCGCGTGCGCGACAACGGCACGGTGGCCATCTCGTGACGAGCCTGCCCCGCCCCTGACGCGACGCCGTCAGGCCGCCTTGGGGCCTGGGAGAGGCTCGACCCGTCGACAAGGGTGACATCAGCGCTGTCGTGCCGATACGCCGAGGGCCCTTGGTGCGGCTCCCAGGGTATCAGCTCCCTTCCCCGGCGTCGCCGTCCCCCGCGCACAGCAGGCGCGTCGCCGTCCCCTCGAGGGCTGCGGCAACCACGCCATCCGGATCCTCGTCCATCACGATGGCGTCGAAGTCGGTCGTGTCGGCGAAGTGCAGGAGGCCTCCCGCGCCCACCTTGCTCGCGTCGATGAGGCAGTATCGCTTCCCCGCCGCGTCGAGCAGCCCACGCTTGAGCTGGGCCATGCTCTGGTAGTCCGTCATGAAGCCCCTGCCGAGCACGTAGGCGCCGGGGCACAGGAATGCCTTGTCGCCATGGAGCGCGGACAGTGCGGACAGCGCCAGAGGGCCGCTTGTGTAGCGGTGTGCCTTGCGGAGCAGCCCTCCCAGCAGCACCACGTCGCTTCCTGGCATGGAGCGGTCCACGTACTCGGCGATGGTGAGGTCGGCCGTGACGATGGTGAGGGAGCTCCGCGTGGAGAGCGCCCGGGCGAACTCGAGCGCCGTGGTGCCCGAGTCGAGCAGCAGGGAGTCGCCGTCGTCCACGAGCCGTGCCGCGAGGGTCGCGATGGCCCTCTTGGCAGCCACGTTCACGTTGACGCGCTGCTCCTGCACCGAGACGGTCAGCTGGCGCGAGAGCGAGACGGCGCCGCCGTGCGTGCGCCTGAGCTTGCCGTCACGCTCCAGGGCATCGAGGTCGGTGCGGGCCGTCACCAGGGAGACGCCGAAGGTCTGCGCGAGCTGGGACACCCGGACGGATGACTCCCCCTCGAGCAGGGTCAGGATCGCCGCACGCCGCTCTTCCAGGCTGAGGTCGGGGTCGTGGATCATGGGATGTCTCCTTCCTTCCACATGTGATGGAATTGTGTTTCTTTTACTTTCCGTAAAAATAAGTATATTCATTTTCTTTTCTTGCGCAGGCGAGGAAGAACATCGTCCCACTTTTTGAGAAAATCGCCAAAGATTACCTTTTATCAGGGGTTTAAGAAAACGCATAGCATTGCACTTCTTTTTTCTTTACTTTCGAAGACAGAAAGCACCTGTTTGCACCTTTTGCTCTACGAAGGCCATGGGCCTCTCCCTATAGACTGCGAATTGCCCGTAGGAAACCCGCCGTCCGGCGGGAAGGAGAAAGGAGAGTTCCATGCTCGTGACCACCCAGAACATGCTGCTTCGCGCACAGGAGGGCCGATACGCCGTCGGCGCCTTCAACGTCGAGAGCCTCGAGTTCGTGATGGCGGTCGTCCGCGCTGCGGAGGCCAAGAGGTCGCCCGTGATCATGCAGACGACCCCGGGCACCGTCAAGTACGCCTCCCTCGGCTACTTTGCCGCCATGGTCCGTGCGGCAGCCGAGGAGGCGAGCGTCCCGGTGGCGCTGCACCTCGATCACGGCGACGGCTTCGACCGCTGCGTCCAGGCCATGCATGCCGGCTACACCTCCGTCATGATCGATGGCAGCCATGTTCCCTTCGAGGACAACGTTGCGCTGACCGCCTCCGTGACAAAGGTGGCACTGCCCCTCGACCTCCCCGTCGAGGCGGAGCTCGGCCGCGTGGGCGGCAAGGAGGACGACGGCCCCGCCACGGAGGGCGAGACTCCCTACACCGACCCCGATGAGGCCGTTGAGTTCGTGGCCCGCACACACTGCAGCTCGCTTGCCGTGGGTGTTGGCACCGCGCACGGCGTCTACCAGGGCACGCCCCACATCGAGCAGGACGTGCTCAAGGCCATCCGCAGCCGTCTGGACGTTCCGCTGGTGCTGCACGGCACCTCCGGCGTGCCCGATGACCAGGTGGCGGAGGCCATCGCCAATGGCATCTGCAAGGTGAACTATGCCACCGAGCTGCGCCAGGTATACATGCGCGGCTTCATGGGCTACTTGGCCGAGAACCCCGGCTGCTTTGACCCCAAGAAGCCTGCGGTGCCCGGCATGGCCGAGATCCAGGCCATTGTCGAGAGTCACATGGATAACCTCCACTCTACCGGCAGGGCGTAGCGAGAGGAGCGCCCTCGCGTCGGAGGGTCGCACTGCGGCACAGGCTGCGGCGTCGAGCGCGAGTGAGGGGCGCCCTCGCGTCGGAGGGCCGCGCCAAAGGGTGTCGAAGGGACGGGACGGAGCCCACGAGGGCCTCGTCCCGTCCCTTGTCGCTTCCAATGCGGCCCTGCTGGCCAGCCACCTCGGCATGAGGCCCATGTGCGTGCCTGCGGTACGGAGGGGTTCGCCGTCGGCACGAGAGCCCGCCGCCAGACCGTGTGGTCCTGGCGGCGGGCTCTCGTGCAGCCAGAGACGCTGTGTGTTGCCTCCGACGAGGCTGCTGCCGAGGGGGGTCGCAGAGGCAGGGCTCGCGTTGACGCAGGCTGCGTGCGGCACGGCCGGGGAGTGAGGATCCGACCTGCGAAGGGGGTGCGGCGCAGGGTGGGACGCGCGCCGGAAAGGGAATGGCCGACTCGCGCGAGGAGGCTGTCCACCTGGAAAGGAAATCCGGAAGTTGTGCGGACCAGCGTCCGACCCCGGAAAGGAAAGGCCCGACTTGTGCGGGATGATACCCGACCCCGGAAAGGAAAACCTCGAGTTGTGCGCGGCCGGGGCCAGGGGCGGAAAGGAAAAGCCCGAGTTGTGCGCGGTTGCCGAGAGAGACGGAAAGATTTTTCTCGACTTCTGACCTCCACTGGGCCGCACAAGTCGGCATTTTCCTTTCCGGCAGCTCCCCACGGCCCGCACAACTCCCAGAATTTCTTTCCAGCAGCGTGTGCCGGCCGCACAACTCGAGGTTTTCCTTTCCGGCAGCGTCCTGTGACCTCTGACGGTGGCCCAGCGCCCTCGCCCCCAAAGGGCCAGGGCCCGTTCCCGAGGCCATGACCGGGGGAACGGGCCCACTGCTCAGGGACCTTTGGTGCGATCCCTTCCTAGGCGCCTAGGCACCGCCTTTGTGCGACGCCCGCATACCACAGGGCAGAGTCCTTCGGTATGCGCTCCTGCGTGTCGAAATCCACGTAGAAGAGGCCGTAGCGCTTGTTATAGCCGTTGTTCCAGGAGAAGACGTCCATGAGCGACCACACGAAGTAGCCACGCACGTCGGCGCCCTCGGCGAGGGCCCGCTGCACCCATTCGAGGTGCAGGCGGATGTAGTCGACGCGCTCAGCGTCGTGCACCTTGCCGTCAACCAGCTGGTCCTTGGCTGCCATGCCGTTCTCGGTGATGTAGATCTCCCCGTACCGAGGCCATTGGCGACAGATGCGCATGACCAGGTCGTAGAGTCCCTTGGGGTAGATCATCCAGTCCCAGTCCGTGCGCGGGATCTCAGGGCGATCCGCATGCTCTCCCACACCCGCCAGGGCATAGCGCTCCGTGCCCTTCTCGCCCGTGGCATTGTGCCTCGTGTCGTTAGGGCCGTCGTAGGCGCGCAGGAAGTTGCTCTGGTAGTAGTTGATGCCCAGGCAGTCGTTGTGCGGCGCGGCAGCGGCAAGCTGCTCCAGGTCGGTGTCCGTCATCTCGAGCGCGCCACCGGCAAGGGAGGCGAGCCTGTGAGCGTAGGTCAGCGACGAGTCCGAATAGACGCCATCGAACGTCACGTCCAACAGGAACTGGTTGTTGAGCACGTCCGCGGCCTTGGCTGCCTCGACGTCACCTGGGCTTTCGGGATCGTCGGGATACTTGGTGGAAAGCGCGTGCACCACGCCGATCTTCCCGGGGTGTCCCATCTCCTCGAAGGCGAGCACGGCGCGCGCGTGGGCCACCATCATGTTGTGCATGGCCTGGAAGGCCAGGTCGAGTCGGTAGCGCTGGCCGCGGGGCCAGGTGCCCTCTATGTACATGTTGGACACGATGGCCCAGATCTCGTTGAAGGTGAACCAGCGCGTGACCTCGGGGTACTCCGCAAAGCAGAAGCGGGCGTAGCGCTCGTAGGCGTCGATGGCCTCGCGGTTGAGGAAGTCGCCCCTGTCATAGAGCGCGGCTGGCGTGTCGAAGTGGTGCAGCGTCACGTATGGCTCGACGCCTTGGGCCTGGCACTCCGCGAACAGGCGATGGTAGAAGGCCACGCCCTCGGGGTTGGGCTGGTCGTCATCACCGTTGGGAAAGATGCGTGACCATGCGATGGAGATGCGGATGCCGTTGATGCCGTACTCGCGGCAGAGACGCAGGTCATCGGGATAGCGGTGATAGAAGTCGCTTGCGGGATCGGCGGAGAAGAGACCCTTCTGCGCCAGGTAGTCGTCCCATGCGACCTTGCCCTTGCCGTGCGTGCGGGTCTCCCCCTCGCACTGGTAGGCCGCGGTGGCGGCACCAAAGACGAAGTCCGCAGGAAACGTCGGGCTCCCGTTCCCATTCGCCATGCTACTCACCCCTTCCGATCGACTCGGCCACGAAGCGCAGCGACTTCTCGCCGTCGCGCGTGAGATCAATGTACTCCTTGCCGGCGCAGGCTGCCGTGGCGACGCCCATGCGATCCGCGTCCTTCTGCAGGTCGGGCAGGTAGGAGGCCACTTGTGGGGCCAGGATCACCAGGTCGAAGTCGCCCATGATGTCGAGATGGGCGCCATACGCCCCGGCTGCGGCCTCAAGTGCCACGCCGTGATCCTGCGCGGCCTTGTCGAGCGCGGTCGCGAGGAGCCCTGAGGTCCCGCCACCCGCACACAGGACGAGCACACGCTTGCCGTCGAGCGCCGCGAACGAGGTGTCGGGCTGACGGGTGTCAGGCGCCGCCTGCTCCTCGGGCTTGGTCGTGGCTGCGGCCTCCGACCTCGTAGGCACCGCCTGCGGGACGGCCTCCTCGAGGGTCTCGTCGGTCTGCGCGCCCTCACCGGCCTCCTGCTCGCAGAGCTGGCGGTCGTACACCCTGAAGAACGGGTAGTAGACCAGGAAGTCGATCCCGAGCGCCGCCACGACGTACAGCACCGCAAGCACCTGTGCGCCACAGCCCAAGATGATGCCGAGCGGGGCAGGCGTGACCCAGGGGAGCACGTAGGTGAAGCTGTTCATGCCCAGCACGTCCACGAAGAGCTTGAAGACCCAGACGTTGAGGATCGGGGTCAGGACGAAGGGAATGAAGAACACGGGGTTGAGCACGAACGGCGCGCCAAAGAGGATGGGCTCGTTGACGCCGAAGAGCACGGGCACCATCGACGCGCGCCCTATGGCCTTCATCTGCTTTGACTTTGACAGGAAGGCGATCATCAGCGTGATCACGAGGGTCGCGCCGGTGCCGCCCATGGTGACGACGAAGTACTGGGTGCCGGGCGTGATGACGCTCGCGGCATGCTCGCCAGCCTGGACCAGCGTGAGGTTGTTGGCCACGTTGTAGAAGGCGATGGCGCCAATGGCCGGCTCGACGATCGAGGGGCCGTGGACGCCGACGAACCAGAACAGCCCGATCGCACCGTAGACGAGCGCGAGACCGGGATAGGTGTCAGCAGCCGAGAAGAGCGGCTGGAAGACACGGATGACGCCCTCGGCGAAGCAGAATCCGAACGCCAGGCGGAAGAAGTGGTCGAACAGCCAGAACACGATGGTGGTCGCCGCAAACGGGATGATGTCCTTGAACGTCTGGGAGATGTTGGGCGGCACCTGCTCGGGCATCTTGAGCGTCACGTTGTGAGCAATCAGGAACTTGTAGATGCCGCCGACGGCAAACGCCGTCAGGAAGGCGGTGAGCAAGCCCTTGGAGCCGAGGTAGGATGTGTCGAGGCCTGTGAGCGACGTGCCGTCGGCCAGCTGGCTCACGACGTCGCCGGAGGCCAGGATGATGAACCCGACCACCGCCGCGAGCATCGTGGAGACCGCGTTGATCTGGTTGGTCTTGGGCATGTCGCGGTTGAGGGCGTCGGTGAAGTGCTTCGCCGTGGTGGCTGCCACGAGCAGGCCGACCACTCCCATGGAGTAGTTGTACGGCCTCATGAGGAAGGTGCCCACGTCCTGCGGCCACTCGTAGCCCCACAGTATCGGGATGTCTGCGACGAGCAGGAACAGCGACGAGAAGATGATGATTGGCATGACCGATATGAAGCCATCGCGGATCGCCTTCAGGTACCTGTTGCGTGCGACGGCGTCGAAGAAGGGTTTGCCCCTCTCGACCAATGCGATGAGTTGTTCCATGTGTGTCCCCCTCCTTGGGACCTTGCCCCGTGCCGCCCGCCGCCGGGGAGGGCGGCACGGGGCAGACGGATGCTACCGATAGACGTCGATGAGCGTGCCGATGGTGTCGGCAAGGAGCAACGTCGTCATGAGGTGGTCCTGGGCATGGACCATGATGAAGCCCAGCTCCGCAGTCTCCCCCCTCGCCTCGCGGCTGAGCAGGTCGAACTGGGACTTGTGAGCGTCGGCGAGGAGGTCCTTGGACTGCTCCACGAGCTTGTCACACTCGCTGAAGCTGCCCGACTGCGCCTCCTTGAGGGCGAGGAGCAGCTTGGAGCGTGCGTCGCCCGAGTACGCCACGATCTCGAACCCGATGTTTGATACCTCTTCCTTGTTCATGAAACCCCTTTCGTCCGTGTGCCAACGTACTCCGTGCTATATAGACAACGGGTGGCCCGCCCGGTCGGGTCTCCCGTGGATACCGACGTCGGTGCGCTCCTCCTTCCCTGGGGTGTCCTGCATGTTCCGTGTCGCTCGAAAGTGTTCTTAAGTGTTCGTTATAAACACTTTTAAACATATCGAGTGGACACGTCAACCGGCAGGCCCCCTGTTCGCGCTGCTGGGGAGACGAACAGCGGCCTCTCAGTGACCGTCTCGATAAAACAGCAGATACCTGCGTTGTTTGCGTCATCTTGTTCGAAGGACTCACAGACTTTGGAGACGTCTCCACATAGTTCACACATTTCTTCATTGGAGCGCTTGATGTGTTTGTAATCTTTCGTTATTGTTCATATCAAGCAAAGGAGGAAGGCATGTTGAAATCCGAGCGGCACGACGCCATCACCAACCTGGTGGACGAGCGCAACACGGTCACCGTGAGCGAGATCGCAGCGCGCCTCTCGGTCTCCGAGATGACGGTGCGGCGCGACCTCACAGAGCTCGCCGACCTGGGAAAGGTCGTGCGGGTGCACGGCGGGGCGCGCAGCGTGGCCGGGATGAGGGGGATCACCATTCCCCGGGAGCTCACCCACGCCGAGAAGCGGGCCGTCCATGCGCCAGAGAAGGCCCAGATCGCGAAGGCCGCCCTTCCCTACGTCGACGAGGGCGCCACGATCTTCCTCGGGCCGGGCACGACCGTCGAGGCGCTCGCGCGGCTCATCCCCGCCATGCCCCTGCGCATCATCACCAACAGCCTGCCTGTGATCGAGCTCATACAGGATCGCGAGGGCATCGACCTGTGGGTGGTCGGCGGCGGCTACCGGGCCAGCACGGGCGCGTTCGTCGGCCCTCTCGCGGAGCAGATCGTGGGCATGCTTGGCATCGATGCCGCCTTCATCGGCCTGAACGGCATCTACGAGCAGCGGGTGTCGACCTCCAACACCCCGGAGGGCGTGCTGCAGCAGCTCGTCCTCGACCGGGCGGACCGCCGCTACCTCCTGGCCGACTCCAGCAAGCTCGGCCGTCGCGACTTCTTCGGCTTCTACGACCTCGATGACGTGGATGCCCTCATAACCGACCGACTCATAACCGATGACCAGCGCCACGCGCTTGGGCAGCACACCACGGTGATCACGGCCTAACCCAACGCCACGCTGGGCCCCAGGACCCTTCGCAGCGCATCCCGGACATGCGCGACACGCATATGAAAACCGAACACAGAAAGGAAGCTCACGATGAGAGTCGTACTCGCTTCTGATGCCGAGGGCACAGCCCTCAGGACGCACATGGGAACGTATCTCGTGTCACAGGGACACGAGGTGGTGGACAAGGGGGAGCAGGCAGACTGCGTCGACGCCGCTCTCGCGGTGGCGCACGACCTCGGCGGGCACCCCGAGAGCCTGGGCGTGGTCGTCGACGCCTATGGCGCCGGGAGCTACATGGCCGCCTGCAAGGTGAAGGGCATGGTCGCGGCGGAGGTCTCCGACGAGCGCTCGGCCTACATGACCCGACAGCACAACGACGCCCGCATGATCTGCTTGGGGTCGAAGATCGTGGGCGAGGAGCTCGCCCTCAGCATCGTGCGGGAGTTCCTCTCCGCACGCTACGAGGGCGGACGCCATCAGATCCGTGTCGACATGCTCGGGAAGATGGCCTAGGGCCCTGGCCCTCGGATCCCGACCCAGGCACGCGAGGCGGCGGCCCGCACCGCATGCTGCAGGGCCACCTCCTCACCACCACTCACCAGATAGGAGCGTTCTATGAACATCGCCCTTGGAAACGACCACATCGTCACCGACACGAAGATCGCCCTGTGCGACTTCCTCAAGGCGCGCGGGCACAACGTGATAGACGTGGGCACCCATGACTTCACGCGCACGCACTACCCCATCTATGGCAAGCGGGTTGGCGAGCTCGTGGCCAGCGGGGAGGCCGACCTGGGGGTCGTCCTGTGCGGAACGGGGATCGGCATCGCCAACGCCGTGAACAAGGTCCCCGGGGCCCGCTGCGCGCTCGTGCGCGACATGACGACCGCGCTCTACGCACGCCGTCACCTCAACGCCAACGTCATCGGCTTCGGCGGGCGCATCACCGGCCTCTTCCTCATACAGGACATCGCGGAGGCCTTCATAGGGGCCGCCTACGAGCCCACGGCAGCATCCGACGAGCTCGTCGCCAAGGTGGACGCCGTGGAGCACGCCGACCCCGACCAGGCGGACCCTCACTTCTTCGACGAGTTCCTCGAGGCGTGGGACCGCGGCGCATATCAAGGCTAGGAGGTCGAAGTGATTCTCACCATCACGCTCAACACGTCCATCGACAAGGCATATCGCCTGTTGGGGCCGCTCGCAGGTGGCACGGTGATGCGTGTCGCCGCATGTTCCGACAGCGCCGGGGGCAAGGGGCTCAATGCCTCGCGTGCCGTCGCCGCCTGCGGGGAGGAGGTGTGCGCCACCGGCTTCGTGGGAGGTCACAACGGGGCGCTCCTCTGTGAGCTGCTTGCGCAGGACGGCATTCCCGAGAGGTTCGTGCGCGTGGCCTCCGAGACCCGCTGCTGCGTGAACGTCCTGGAGCCCGACGGTCGCTCGACGGAGTTCCTGGAGCCCGGTCGGCCGGTCACGGCGCAGGAGCTCGACGAGCTGTTGGAGCTTGTCGACGGGCTGGCCGCCGAGGCCGACGTGGTCACCATGAGCGGGAGCATCCCCGCAGGCCTCGACACGGACACCTGGCGCAGGCTGGCCGAGCGGGTGGGGGCGCGGGGCGTTCCCGTGGTCCTCGACACCTCCGGGGACGGCCTGCTGCACGGCATCGATGCCCTGCCCTGCGCGATCAAGCCGAACACGGACGAAATCGCACAGGTCGTCGGACACCACATACGGTCAACCGAGGATGTGTGCGCTGCGGCGCGCGGCCTGCACGAGAGGGGCATCCCCAACGTCATCGTCTCCCTCGGGGCGGGCGGGGCCATCCTTGCCTGCGACGAGGGCACCTTCCTGGGAAGGGCGCCGGTCGTCAAGGCGGTGAACCCCGTCGGCTCGGGCGACACCATGGTGGGGGCGTTCGCCGTCGCGATCGCCCGGGGCATGGACGCAGCCGAGCGGCTGCGCTTTGCCATGAGCAGGGCCACGGCCAACTGCCTCTCGCCACAGACCGGGCGGTTTGACGCGGATGTCGCGGACGAGCTGCTCGCAGAGACGACGATAGGGAACATGGACTGACCGGTTGGGAACCGGGCCCTTGACATAGTTTCCTGTGACGAGGGCCCTCCCGTCCTGCGTCGCGCGGCACGGCCCCATCTGCCATGCGGGTGAGGCCGTGCCGCGCGCGGTGGGGAAGGGGATGATGCGGCACCACCTGGCATCGAACCACGTGTCAGGCGGTGCCCACGTCGACCGCATGCGGGTGCGCGCGACGGTGGCATGGCAGCCACCTCGCGATGAGGGCGGGGACTCCCTGGCGAGCTCATGCCGCATGGGTGCCGAGTCGTCGGTCACACCGGGGGCGCCGTCCTACCCCCTCGCCCTCGACAGGAGCGCCACCGTCTCCACATGCCTGGTGTGAGGGAACATGTCGACAGGCGTGAGACGGTCGAGGCGATACCCGCCGGCCAGGAGTCGCTCCATGTCGCGACGCTGCGTCACCACGTTGCATGAGACGTACACCACCCTCTCGGGAGCGAGTGCGATCACGCTCCCCAGGAACTCGGGGGTCGAGCCCGCGCGCGGTGGGTCCATGATCACGGCGTCGAAGCGCTCCCTGCGTGCGGCTGCCTCGCGCATGTATGACGTCGCATCCGCGCAGACGAAGCGGCAGCCGCTCGCCAGCCCGTTGGCCCGCGCGTTGCGCCGCGCGTCGCTCACGGCATCGCTTCCCACCTCGACGCCTGTGACCCGCAGCCCTGGTATGCGCGAGGCGGCGCAGAGGCCTATGGTGCCGATGCCGCAGTATGCGTCCAGCACGCGCATCCCCGGCTCGAGGCGTGCCCCGTCGATCGCCAGGCCGTAGAGGACCTCGGTCTGGGCGGGATTGGTCTGATAGAAGCTGGTCGGGCCGATCTCGAAGGTGACCCCCAACAGCTCGTCGCGCATGAGGCCGCCGCCGTGGAGCGCGCGCGTCCTGGTCCCGAGGATCGCGTTGGTGCGCCTCGTGTTGGTGTTCAGCGCGATGGCGGTGACGTCGGGCGCGTGCCTCAGCACGCGCCGCACCAGCTCGCGCTCGCGGGGGAGGCGCTCGCCGTTGGCCACGATGGTCAGCAGCAGCTCGTCGGTCTTCCATCCTGCGCGCGCCACGGCATGACGCAGCAGGCCACGACCCCTGTCCTCGTCGTACGCCGCAACCTTGCAGAGCTCTGCCGTTCGCGCAAGCGAGTTGAGCACGCGTCGGCAGCGGACGTCCTCGACCAGGCACGAGGGACACCTCACGATGCGGTGCGTCCCCTTGGCGTAGAGGCCGCACTGGATGGATCCGTGGGGTCCCGGCGCAAGGGGGGTGGCGGCCTTGTTGCGATAGGCAAAAGGGTCTTCCATGCCCCTGATGGGTGCGAGCGTGCCCTCGTCACAGCCGGCGAGGATGTCGGAGAAGAGTTCGGCCACCTGCGCCTGCTTGCGCGCGAGCTGTAGCGGATACGGCACCGCGAGCGTCTCGCAGCCTCCGCAGCGCTTGGCCGTAGGGCATGTGCGTGTCCTGTGTCCCATGCGCCCAGTGTAGCGCAGCCGGCATCCGCGAGCGGGGGCCTTGCCGTCAGGGAGTGCCTCCGCTGAGCATGCCAGTCGTGACGTTGTACGCAGAGGGAGCCTTGCTGTCAGGGGGCGCCTCCCACCGCGCACCTACCGCGCATCCCTGCCGCCTCCCGATAAGGCGTTTGTCGTGAGCCGTGGCTATGGGTATGGTAAAAGACGCGTGCATCGAGCACCTGGGTCATAGAGGCGTGGGGGCGGACGGCGCGAGGCGTCGCCGAAAGCCGCCGCATGTGGTCTGAGGAGGAACCATGACAAGAGAAGAGAAGGTCAAGAACGTTGTGCTTGTCGGCCAAGCGGGCGTGGGCAAGACCATGGTGGCAGAGGCCATGCTGCACCTGACGGGCAAGACCAGCCGTCTGGGAGGCCATGCCGGTACGAAGCCCACGCTTGACTACGACGGCCAGGAGGGCGCTCGCGGCTTCTCCATCTCCACCACCATCGCTCCCGTCCAGTGGGATGGCACGCGCATCAACATGCTCGACGCCCCCTGCTACCCCGACTTCGTTGGCGACGCCTACGCGGCCATGAGCGCCGGCGAGACGGCCTTGTTCGTGGTCGACGCCATCGACGGCCCGCAGACCACCACCACGCGCCTGTGGTACGCGGCGGAGGACCTCTCCATCGCCCGCGCGGTCTTTGTCAACCGCCTCGACAAGCCCGAGGCCGACTTCGACGTCGCCCTCGACGCCCTGCGCGAGCGCTTTGGCAACCGCCTCGGCGCCGTCACCATCCCCATGGGCACCGGCGACGCCTTCTCCGGCGTCATCGACGTCCTGCACCTCAAGGCACGCCACCTCGAGGGCGGCAAGGTCGTCGAGCAGGACGTTCCCGCCGAGTACGCCGACGCGGCCCAGGCTGCCCATGACGAGCTCGTGGACCTCGTCGCCGAGGCCGATGACGAGATCATGATGAAGTACCTCGAGGGCGAGGAGATCACCCAAGAGGAGCTCGAGGGCCTGCTCGGCATCGCCATCCGCGATCGCGTGTTCGTCCCCGTCTTCGCGGGCGTCGCCGTGAGGGAGGAGGGCATCACCTCGCTGATGACTGCCATCGTCGACTGGTTCCCCACGATGGCCGACTTCGGTCGCATCCCGCTGGTCAACGGCGAGCAGCTCGACATCTCGCCCGACGATGACCGCCCGGTCGCCTTCGTCTTCAAGAGCCTCAACGACCCGCAGAACGGCAAGCTGTCGTTCATCAAGGTCCTGGCGGGCACCGTCACCCCCGGCCTTGAGCTGACCAACGCCCGCACCCGCAAGTCGGAGCGCCTGGGTCACCTCTACCTCATGACCGGCCGCGAGACCACCGACGTCAAGCGGGTCGTTGCGGGCGACATCTGCGTGGTTCCCAAGCTCGACGCCCTCACCGGTGACACCCTGTCGGTGACCGGCAAGGTCGAGGCCGCCGCATTCCGCTTCCCCAACTCCCTGTACCGCATCGCGGTCGAGCCCGACAAGCGCGGCACCGAGGGCAAGGTCTTCGACTTCCTGCAGAGGTCCGCCGACGCCGACCCCACCCTCAGGGTCGAGCGCGACGAGGAGACGGGCCAGACGGTCATCTCCGCCATCGGCGAGGCGCAGGTCTCCGTGTTGCTCGAGCGCCTGGAGGATCGCGCCAACGTCACGGCCCACACCGTCAAGCTGCGCATCCCGTACCGCGAGACCATCCGTCGCACCGCGACGGGCCACGGACGTCACAAGAAGCAGACCGGTGGCTCCGGCCAGTTTGCCGACTGCCGCCTGCGCATCGAGCCAAACCCCGACCAAGGCTATGAGTTCATGGACGAGGTCGTGGGCGGTGCCATCCCGCGCGGCTTCATCCCCGCCATCGACAAGGGCGTCCAGGAGACCATGAGGGGCGGTGTGCTCGCCGGCTATCCGGTCATCGACGTCAAGGTCGCCGTGTACGACGGCCAGTTCCACCCGGTCGACTCCAACGAGATGGCCTTCAAGACGGCCGCTCGCCTGGGCTTCCAGGATGCCGTCTCGCAGGCAGAGGCGGTGCTGCTCGAGCCCATGGCCCATCTCAGGATCACTGTCCCCGAGAGCTATGCCGGCTCGGTCATGGGTGACATCTCCGCCTCGCGCGGGCGCGTGGAGGGCATGGACGCAGCCGGTGCCGGCGAGACCACCGTCGAGGCCACCGTCCCGTACGCCGAGGTCACCGACTACGCCACCCGCCTGCGCTCGCTGTCGCGCGGCACGGGCGAGTTCGAGCTCGAGATCAACGGATACGAGCAGGTTCCGCATGACGTCCAGCAGCGCCTTGCCACCGAGTATCAGGAGAGGCGCGCGGCTGGCGAGCGCTAGCTGTCGCGTGGGCCAGGCCCCACAGCACGATGACTCGGGAAGGGCTCCCGGCCACGCCGGGAGCCCTTCGCTACGCCGCCGCTCCATGCGAAGGCTCGAGCCCTCGGGCCGATCGCGTCTTGCGCGGGTTACGCCCGGGCATCTCGCGTGACGAGCGACTCGCGCGGGGCGCGGCCCTTCTCCTCTCGTCCTGGCTCCCGGGCATCGTCATCGCACAGCAGCTCGGCGATGTGTCCCATGACGCATCGGTAGGTACCGCGGTCCTCCATCTGGTCGTGGCTCACGTGGACCACGGTCCACTCCCCCTCGATGCTGTCATGGGGCCGTTGTCCCGGGCTGTCGGCGATGTCGAGCACGATCTTCTTGTCCGGCCAGTACAGAGCCATGTCTTCCTCCCTGCTCACGTCGGTGGGCCTTGCAGGCTAGCAGGGGGATGTCGCACGAGGCTCCCGCTGCGGTCGCAGCGGGGTCGCAGCCGGGTATCACGTCCCAGCCCACGGCCCTGCGCCCCACCCGTACGGGAGGCCGGTTCTCGAGGGCCTTCACAGAACGCCCATGCAGGCCCTTGGGACGCGAGGGTCATGGCGGCAGATCGCGCGGCCGGGGACCTCCCCGTCGCGAGCCGCGAGGCAAGTCGGGTAGTCTTGTCGGCATCGAGCGCGTGCCGTTGCCGTGTCACAGCCGTTTGCCATGTGGCGCGCATGAGGGGAGGGCCCCATGCCCACAGATGAGATAACCAGCCAGTCGCTCAGCCCGCGCTGCCTGCGCTGCATGGTCAGCGGCTACCTCGACAAGGCTCCGGACGAGGTGCCGTGGCGCACGCGTGCCGAGTACATGCGACGGGTTCTGCGCACGGTGGCCGACGGCTCCGAGACGATGACGGCACCTGAGGTCAGCCATGAGCTCAAGGGCATCCTGCGGGAGATGTTCGGCATCGATGGCGACCTCTCCGCAGAGAAGCGCCATTTCAACGAGCTGATGTTGGGGATGGAACACGGGCTGCAGGCCAGGATAGACGAGAGCGACGACCCCCTCGACCTGGCGATTCGCTATGCGATGGTGGGAAACTTCATCGATTTTGGCCCGACGGGCGACGTGAGCGAGTCCAGGTTGCTCGAGCTGATGGGGGAGGCCCCCGCAATGAGCTTGGACGCCGAGGCTCTCGCCGACCTCAAGCGACGCATCATGTCCGCGCGCACCATCGCCTACCTCACCGACAACTGCGGGGAGGTGGTCCTCGACAAGCTCCTCATGCGCGAGATCGCGCGCGTGAATCCGAGGGTGCTGGTCACGGCCGTGGTGCGAGGTGCCCCGGTCTCGAATGACGCCACGATGGAGGATGCGGTGCAGGTGGGTCTTGACCGTCTGGCACGCGTGCTTCCCAACGGGAGCGACGTGGCAGGCACCTGCCCTGGCCGCATCAGCGAGGAGGCGCGCCTCGCCATCGGGACGGCGGATCTGGTCATCTCGAAGGGGCTTGCCAACTACGAGACACTCTCGGGGAGGGGCAGCAACACCTACTTTTTGTTCCTCTGCAAGTGCGAGCTGTACGTGGAGGCCTTTGGCGTCCCGCTCCACACGGGCATGGTTGTGCGTGGCGTGTAGGCGTGCGGCAACGCTTGCGACGCACCTCGCTCATCCTGCTATCATGCAGAGATTAGACCATGCATCCGAGGAGGTCGTGCACGAACGTATGGACATAGCGCTCTCTGTTGTCGTCACGCTCTTGCTTACGCTTGTCAACGGATTCTTCTCCATGTCGGAGATGGCACTCTCCACCGCAAAGAAGGTCGTGCTCGAACATGAGGCCGAGGAGGGCGACAGGAGGGCCCAGAAGGCTGCGGAGGTGTCCGGCGACTCTGGCGGCTTCCTTGCCGCCATCCAGGTCGCCATCACGCTCGTCGGCTTCTTCTCGTCTGCCTTTGCCGCGACGAACCTCTCCGAGCCCCTTGCCGCCTGGATGATGGGGGTTGGTGTGGGCGGACAGCTGGCACGTCCGCTTTCCACCGTGCTCATCACGCTTGTGGTGTCGTACTTTTCCATTGTGGTTGGGGAGCTGGTCCCCAAGCGCATGGCCATGGCTGACTCCGAGGGCATGGCAAAGAGGGTCGCCGGGCCAATCGCCACGTTCTCCATGCTTGCCAGGCCCGTGGTGCTGCTGACTGCCGCCAGCGCCAACGGCCTGGCGACGTTGCTGCACATCAAGAGCGCCGACGATCGCCAGGAGGTCTCCGAGGACGAGATCCGCTACATGGTCACCGACTCGGGGGAGCTCACCGAGCAGGAGAAGTCGATGATCCACGACGTCATCGACCTCGGCGACACCGTCGCCCGCGAGGTCATGGTTCCCCGCGTCGACATGTGTGCCATCGAGGACACCCAGACCTGCTCCGAGGTGCTCGAGGTCATGCGCCGCACGGGCCTCTCGCGTCTGCCGGTCTACCACGAGGACGTCGATCGCATCGTGGGCATCGCCCACATCAAGGACATCATCAGCCCCATCGTCGACGAGGGGGCGGGCAACAAGAGCATCGGGCGCTACCTGCGCCAGGCATCCTTCGTGCCCGACACCAAGGACATCATCCCGCTGCTCTCCGAGATGCAATCGAGCCACGATCAGATGGTCATCGTGGTCGACGAGTACGGCGGTACGGCGGGCATCATCACGATCGAGGACATCGTCGAGGAGGTCGTGGGCGAGATCGCCGACGAGTTCGATCCCGACAACAAGTACCTCACCCAGCTCTCCGAGCGGGAGTGGCTGGTCGACGGGCGCTTCTCGATCGATGATGCCATCGAGCTGGGATGGCCTGTCGAGGACACTGACGAGTTCGAGACCATCGCAGGATACGTGCTCGAGCTGGCCGACTCCGTCCCGCATCCGGGCGACGTGTTCGAGGTGGAGGGCTACCGCTTTCGCGTTCAGTCGATGCGGGGCAGGCGCCTCTCTATGCTGCGCGTGACAGCACCAGAGCCCGAGCGCGACGAGGCTGCCGGGGAGCAGGGCAGATAGGAGACCCCGTCAGGGCTGTGCGGACGCCGTGTGGGAAGCGGGAGCACCCGGCGGGCGACGGACGACGTCGCGTCGGAGGGGTTTTCTCGACCTGTGAAGGGCTGGACCGCATCCCGGAAAGGAAATCGCCGAGTTGTGCGGGGATTGGGCCGATGGTGGAAAGAAAATGGCCGACTTGTGCGGAGCTTGGATCGGTGACGGAAAGGTTTTTCTCGACTTCTGACCCCATCGTCTTGCACAACTCGGGCTTTTCCTTTCCGGAACCGAGGTCGAGCACGCACAACTCGCGCTTTTTCTTTCCGGAACCGAGGTCGAGCACGCACAACTCGGGCTTTTCCTTTCCGGCAGGGAAGGCCCCCTCTCACAACTCGGGCTTTTCCTTTCCGCCATGGGCTCCGGTGCCGCACAACTCGCGTTTTTCCTTTCCAGTGGGGGAGAACAGCACGCACAGGTCGAGGCTCGCCTTTCCAGCGGAGGGCCGCACCCCGCACAAGTCGCCAACTCCTGCGCGAGGTTGGTGACCTCCCGCTCGGCGCCCGTCGCATTCCGCACGAGCCGGCGATCCCCGTTCCGGGGTGCACTCAGCCTCGCACGAGCCGGCGCCTCGCAGGGGGACGTGTCCCTTACGGGTTGGCCTTTCTCGCCCCAGCGGTGAGGTCGACGGTTGCACAATCTCACCCAACAGAGCCTGCCGAAGGCCCAATTCACTACAATAGGTGCCGTACGGCTCTCTGACAGGAAGGCGATCCCATGGCGGAGCTCATAGACATCCTGAGGGTTGAGATCGGTCCCGAGAACATGATGGCGCGCGTGCGCATCGCGGACGACGGCCCTCTCATGACGAGCGAGGATCTGGAGGGCACGGCGCGCGTGTATCGCCTGTTGCCCCATATCGTCGACCATGCGTGCCTGGGCGATGCGGGGGAGGCCTTTCGCGACGCCATGGGAGACACTGAGATCGCCCACCTGCTCGAGCACGTGACGGTCGAGCTGCTCGCCCAGACCGACCTCGCGGGCGACATGCCGACCGGTCGAACCTGGGTCGACGAGGTGGACGACCGCACCTTCGAGATCGAGCTCGCATGTCCCGATGACGTGCTGGTTGCCGCGTCCCTCTCCACGGCCGCATGGATTCTCGACTGGGCCTATGCGGACGGCGCCGAGCCCGAGCCTGACGTGGACGCCATCGTGTCGAGCTTGGTCGAGCTCATCGAGAGCGTTGGCGACGAGGGGGAGGACCTCGTCATAGACCGCGGACCCGCAGCCCTTGAGGACGAGGGCATCGATTGGGAAGACGGCGGGGAGGCGCGTGACGAGGAAGGGTCCGAGGGGCTTGGCGAGACGCCCGAACGGCAGGGCGAGGCGGACGACGCGCCCGAAGAGGACGTCCCTGCCGCCAAGCTCGAGGAGCGGCGCTCCCTGTGGACGCCCGCCCCGGAGATTCCCGTCTCCTCGCGCCCTCGCGAGGAGCGACGCGTCTCAGAGGTGGAGGCGGAGGTCGACCAGATCATGGCGACCCTCGAGCTTCCGGTCATCACGGCAGACGGCTCTCCTGAGGTTTCGGAGGGCGAGGAGGGGCGGTAGACACCTGTGGTGCGTGGCGAGTCTGGCTCGCGCGGCGTTTCGCTCCTGTGGGCGATGCGCTATGATACGGTAACCCGAGAGCAGTTCGCAGGCCATGCAGGCGCGTGAGAGGAGTGCCGGCGAGGCGCTTCGACAATCTGACAGGAGGAATGTCATGTCCGTTAGAGGTGCACTTGGATTCGTTGTTGGCAGCATCGCCGGTGTCGCTGCCGGTGTCACTGCAGGCCTGCTTCTCGCCCCGCGCTCCGGTGCCGAGAGCCGCGCCATGGCTGCCGACGCCATGAACGATGCGTGGGACTCTGCCGTCGACGCCTACGAGCGCGGCTCGCGCGTGATGGGCGACAAGGTCGGTGCCGTCCGTCCAAGCGTCGATGCGACCAGCGACGAGCTGCGTGCCAAGGTCGACCTTGCCCGCGAGCGCATGGATCAGCTGCGCGACTCCCTTTCCGAGACCGTTACCGCCACCTCCGTCCAGGTGCAGGATGCCGTGACCTCGGTCACCGAGAAGGTCACCGAGGTCGCCTCCGAGATGGATGCGGCCTCCGAGACCGAGGCCGGGAGCGTTTACGTCGAGGTCGTCGAGGCCGAGTAGCTCCAACGCAGACGAGATTGGTGCGGGACGCTGCCTGCGGGCGGCGTCCCGCATGCGCATCGGAGGGTCACATGCTCAAGCTCAGCCAGATGACAGGCGTGGCCGTCTACGCGCCGAGGGGATCGCGCGGCAAGGCCGCCGGCACCTATGCCCGTGTGGGCAAGGTGCACATGACGGTGTTCTCGCCCGACGGGCGGCGCGTGGTGGGCTTTCTCGTCACCCGTCCCGACCTGGCAGGCATGGTCAAGCGCGAGGACACGTTCCTCGCGCTTGACGCCGTCGCTCCCTGCGACGGGGGCGTGCGCGCGACGCGCGGGAGCGAGAGCTTCGACGAGGCCGCCCGGGACCGGCTGGGGCTCGAATGGGACAGCTGCCTCATCTGGTCGGGCATGGACGCCAAGACCACCGACGGGAAGGTCCTGGGATACGTGAACGACGCCCTGTTCAACAGTCGGACAGGTGAGGTCGACTCGTTCATGGTCGGCGACGGCGGGGTCGCCCGCTCGCTCGTGGGGTCGGTGAGCGTCCCGGCGCACATGCTGAGGGGCTATGATCAGGGCTTCATGCTAGTCGATCCCGCTGCGGCGAACCTGGTGCTCTCCGGCGGCGTTGCCGCCAAGGCGGGCGAGGGGTACGCCAGGGCAAGGCAGGGGGGCAAGAGGGCTGTCGCGACGGCCGGCAGGGCTACCGGCGAGGCGCTGGACAAGGGCTCGAGGGCGCTGGGCAGGCAGCTCGGCAGGACCAAGGGCATGTTCTCGTCGTTTGTCGACGAGTTCAAGAAGGCCCAAGAGTAGGCTCCTCGGATCGGGCCATCCGCTGCTCAGGTGCCTTGGCGACACGATCCGGCGGAGGGCGCAAATGTGGGGCGTCCCCTGTTCCGATTCCGTGTACAATGAGCACTTGTGCAGCCGACGCGCTGGTCGGACAGCCTATGAGAAGGGTTCTTGATGAAACCTCGACCTCACAGTCGATGACCCCTCGGTGCTCTGTTGGCGGTGCCGTGGGGTAGCCCCACAGCCTGCAGACGGCGCTCATGCGACGTCGTTTGCCCCACCAACGGAGGAGCTCGCATGATCTACCTGTCCCAGATGCTGGGCAATCCCGTCTATGACCTCGCGGGGGAGCGCGTTGGTCGCGTGAGCGACCTGGGCATCGCCACCGGCGAGGTGTTTCCGCGCGTGACGGCGCTGGCGGTCGAGGGTCCCGGCCACACGCCGCTCATGATCAGCTGGCGCAAGTACGTCGAGGCCTTCGACGAGGACGAGATCACCCTCAAGGTGATCTCCACCGACATCCGCTTCTCCTACCTGCAGCCCGACGAGGTGCTCGTCGCACGCGACCTGCTCAACAAGCAGATCGTCGACACGCGCGGCATGCGCGTCGTGCGCGTGAACGACCTCAAGCTCTCCGACACCGGCTCCTCGCAGCTCCGCCTCCTGGGGGCCGAGGTCGGCATGCGCGGCATACTGCGCTCGCTCTCCCCGGCACTCGAGTCGCTTGTCTGCCGCGTTGCCCTCTCGTTCGGCCACCCCATCCACGAGAAGATCATCGCCTGGAACTACATGGACCTTCTCGAGCGCGACCTGTCCAACGTGAAGCTCTCGGTCTCCCACAAGACGCTCGACGAGCTGCATCCCGCCGACATCGCCGACATCATCGAGCGGCTGGACCCACGACTGCGCGGCCAGGTGTTCGCCCAGCTCGACGAGGAGATGGCGGCAGAGGCCATGGCCGAGCTCGACGATGACGAGATGGCGGCCACGCTGGTCAGCGGCATGGAGGACGCGACGGCGTCGCGCGTGCTCTCGGAGATGGATCCCGACGACGCGGCCGACCTGGTCTCCGAGCTTGACTACGAGCGCGCCGAGAAGCTCCTCTCGCTCATGGGAGTGAGCGATCGCAAGGCGATCACGCAGCTGCTGGGGTATCCCGAGGACACTGCGGGCAGGATCATGACCCAGGAGTTCGTGTCACTGGCGCAGACGGCGACGGTCGCCGACGCCGTGGCGACCCTGCGCCAGCTCGAGGAGGGCTTCGAGAGCGTGCGCTACGTGTACCTGGTCGACGACGAGAGCCGCATCGCTGGCGTGGTCACGCTGCTCGAGCTGCTCACCAGCGATCCCGACACGGTGCTCAAGTCGTTGGCGACCACCGAGCCGCTTACCGCGAGCCCAGAGGACGACCAGGAGCAGGTTGCCGAGAACATCGCCAAGTACAATCTGCTGGCCATGCCCGTCGTCGACGACGAGGGGCGCCTGCTGGGCATCGTGACGGTCGACGATGCGCTCGAGGTCCTGCAGGAGGAGCACGAGGAGGACTTGCACATTGCCGGCTCCGCGACGGGCGCGTCGCCTGACGAGCGAGGTGGCCTGCTCGTCACGCTGCTGGCCAGCGAGATGTGGTTCTTCTTCTGGGCCGCGGGCCTCGTGCTGTGCGGGATCGTGTCGGGCGTCGCGCAGGGAGGTCATGTGGCGGGCCTGGTGGCCGCGATGGCGCTCCCCCTCGCGCTCACGGTGGCCGATGCCATGGCGCGCTACGCGATCAACAGCCACCTCGAGTACGGCGAGCACGATGACGGCGCACCCACGCTGCCGGGCTTCGCGCTCAAGGGCATCGTGGTGGCCGTGGTGTTCTCCGCGATGTCGCTGCTGCTGGTCACGGGCATCATCAGCGTGGTGACGGCCTCGACGCCCCCCGATGGCATGGCGGGCGCCCTCGGGCAGGCCGATGCGGTTAGGCAGATTGATGCGGTTGCCGACATGCTCGGCCAGGTGTCCGTGGGCTTCCGTGCGGCTGCCGCGACGATCGTGGTCTCGTTTGCCACCGCGCCCGCCTACCTCGTCACGCTGCGCCGCCGCGACCGTGCCGGCCACGAGACGAGCGGCATGGCGCTGCGCGCGATGGCGCTACTGGTGGCGACGGCACTGTTCGTTGCCTGCACAGGGCTCATCCTTGCCGGATGGGTGGGCTGACCGTGGCTTGCCGTGGAGGAGGGCGCCAGGCGGGGCGTCCCGGGCGCGTGCGCCTCGATCCCCATCGCGTGCTGGCAGCCATGGGGCCGGGCATGGTGGCGGCCCTTGCCGGCGCCGATGCCGGTGGCGTGGCGACCTACTCCAACGCCGGCGCGCTCTTTGGCTTTGGGCAGCTGTGGACCGTGCCGGTCATGTGCTTCCTGCTCATCGTGGTGCAGGAGACGGCGGCTCGCATGGGCTGCGTCACGGGCAAGGGCTTCGCCTCGCTCATCCGCGAGCGGTTTGGCGTGCGTCTCTCCGCGCTGGCGATGCTTGCGCTGCTCGTGTCCAACACGACCGTCACCTTCTCGGAGTTCGCGGGCGTCGCCTCGGGGTTGGGGCTGTTTGGCGTGCCGGTCTTCGTGAGCGTCCCCCTTGCCGCGATCGCGATCTGGATCCTGACGATGAGCGGCTCCTACCGACGCATCGAGAAGGTGCTGCTGGCGATCAGCTGCGTCTTCGTGACCTATGTCGTGGCCGGCGTGATGGTTGGCCCCGATTGGGGCGAGGCTCTGTTCGACACGGTCGTGCCGCAGATCACCGCCAGCCCGCGCTACGTGTCGCTGCTCGTGGCCAACGTCGGCACGACCATTGCGCCCTGGATGGTCTTTCTCGCCCAGAGCAACGTCGTGGAGAAGGACGCCAACGCCGACGACCTTCCCTATCAGCGCATCGACACCGTCACGGGCGCCGTGGTGGCAAGTGGCATCTCGTGGTTCATCATCCTCGCGACGGGGGCCGTGCTGCATCCGGCGGGCGTCGTGGTCGAGAGCGCCGAGGATGCCGCGAGCGCCCTCGCGCCACTGGCCGGGCCCCATGCGGAGGCACTCTTTGGCATGGGGCTTGTGGGGGCCTCGTTCCTTGCGGCATGCGTCCTGCCCGGGATCACCTCCAGCGCCATCTGCGAGGCGTTTGGCTGGGAGCATGGGTCCGACCACGACTGGCAGGAGGCTCCCGTCTATCGTGGCTTCATCACGGCCATCATCGTGGTCTCGGCGGTCGTCGTGCTGCTGCCCGACGCCAACCTGTTTGGCATCATGATGGCGGCACAGGTCATCAATGGGGTGCTGCTTCCGGTGCTGCTCGTCTTCATGGTGATCATCGCGGACGATCACCACGTGATGGGTCGCCACGCCAACGGGCGAGCCTGGAACGCCCTCACCTGGTTCACCATCGTCGCAGTCACCGTGCTGACCGCCGTCATGTTCGTGTTCCAGGCCCTCGGCTGGTAGCGTCGGCGCCCACGGCATCCTCCCCACGTGCGACCGGGGTTGTCGGCGCTCACCACGGCGGCGATGATGATGGGGGGATCCTCCCCACGTACGTACGACAGGGGGGTGTCCTTCCGCCTCCCCTGGCGCCGTTGGGAACCAAAGTCATTTGTCGGTGGTCTTTTCCCGCCAAACGGGCTTCATTGCACGTTTGTCTGCACTTTTCTCACACGAGGCCGCTCCCGCACGTCTGGCGGCCACTGAAATGCGCCGACAAACGTGTTTGTCGGTCAACCCTCCAACTGCATACGGAAAAAAGTACAGACAATCTTTCCTCGCAGCCCTCCTTCGCAATCGTGCCGCCAGCACCAGCGCCCCTACCGCCCGGCCGGGACATCCTTGCCCCCTCCGGCACGCGTCCGCTTCGGCGGTACCCAGTCCATCGTCTCACAGGGGATACCCTCGCCCCTCCGGCACGTGGCATGCCCCGCCTGCGATCCATGCGTATTTGGTGACGCGAACCCCGCTCTGATATAGTGTTCCCCCGAGCGCGTTGGATGGGTTCGGGTGACGTCATGTTCCGAACCTGGTCAGGGCCGGGAGGCAGCAGCCATAAGGAGCCTCTGGCGGGCACCCGTTCCCATCCAGCGCGCTTTTTGTATGCCTCGAGTCAGAAAGGCCGACAGCTGCCATGGGCTTCGTCAATCTCATCATCGACCTGCTGCGCGATCCTCGTGCCTCCATCGCCGCCTGGATCGCGGCTGGTCCGCTCGCCGCATATGGCTTTGTGTCCCTCATCATCTTCATCGAGACGGGCGTGGTGTTCTTCCCGTTCCTTCCCGGTGACTCGCTGCTGTTCGCCGCGGGCTTCTTTGCCCAGGGCGGCGGGTTCAACATCATCGCGCTGCTCGGCGTTGCCTGGGCGGCTGCCATTCTGGGTGACCAGTGCAACTTCTTCATCGGGCACTTCTTTGGACAGCGCATCATCCGCTCCGGCAAGGTCAAGGCCATGACCCCCGAGCGCATCGAGAAGAGCGAGGCCTTCCTCGACAAGTGGGGCAACGTCGCGATCTTCTTCGGCCGGTTCTTCCCGTTCATCCGCACCTTCGTGCCGTTTCTCGCGGGCATGGGCGGCATGAAGTGGCACAACTTCTTCATGTTCAACGTGGTGGGCGGCATCACCTGGTCGACGGCGTTCATCCTGCTCGGCTACTTCTTTGGCGGCATCCCCTTCGTGCAGGCCCATTTCGAGCTGCTCATCGTGGGAATCATCGGCGTGAGCGTGATCCCCACCGCCGTGGGCATCGTCAGGGGACGCCTCGGCAAGAAAAGCGCCTAGCGATGACGGGGGCCGACGAGCGCAGGCTCGAGCGCTATGACCTGTTCGCCGCGGGGGTGCGCTCCGAGCTTGAGCGGACGGAGGGCACCATGGCCGAGCTCCGCACGGCCGGACGCGCCAAGAGCGCGACCTACCGGCAGCTCCTGGCAAACCGATCGGTCATGCGCGAGATCGTCGCGCGCATGGAGGATGCCGGCCTGTAGGAACCGTCCCCATCGTGCCTCCACTCGCTCCATCCGACGCGTGCCGTATACTTGAGGCTCACGCGCACCGGCATGGAGGCCCGCCATGGAATCGCTGTACACGAAGTATCGCCCGCAGACCTTTGCCGATGTCGTCGGGCAGAGCCATGTGGTCACGACGCTCGAGCACGCCGTCATGGGCGAGCGCACGAGCCATGCGTACCTGTTCTGCGGGCCGCGCGGCACGGGCAAGACGACCATGGCGAGGCTGCTCGCCAAGGCGCTCATGTGCGAGCAGGGCGTCGGCCATCTGCCCGACGGCACGTGCGAGCAGTGCCGGCTGATCGCGGCGGGAGAGCACCCCGACGTCTATGAGCTGGATGCGGCGAGTCGGACCGGCGTCGACAACGTGCGCGACGAGATCATCAGCCGCGTGAGCTTCGCCCCCGTGCGCGCGCCGTACAAGATGTACATCATCGACGAGGTCCACATGCTCACCACGGCGGCGTTCAACGCGCTGCTCAAGACGCTGGAGGAGCCCCCGTCGCACGTGGTCTTCGTGCTCTGCACGACCGATCCCCAGAAGATTCCCGAGACCATCCTCAGCCGCGTGCAGCGCTTTGACTTCCATGCCATAGGCAATGCCGACATCCAGGCGCGCCTGACCCACATCTGCGACCGCGAGGGCTTTGGCTACGATCCCGAGGCCCTCGAGCTGGTGGTGCGTCACGCGCGCGGCGGCATGCGCGACGCCATCTCCGAGCTGGAGCAGCTGTCCGTGTCGGGTGGTGGCTCGATCACGGTCGATGTCGCCCGGGATGTTCTGGGAGAGGTGGCGGCATCCACCCTCGAGCGGACGTCGCTTGCCATGGCCAATCGTGACGTGCCGACGCTCTTCGCACAGGTGGAGTCGCTGGTCGAGGTCGGCCGCGACCTGCTGCAGTTCACGAGGGCGCTGGCGGCCCGTCTGCGCGACGTGTACGTGGTTGCCGCCGTCGGCGCCAAGTCGGGGGCCCTGCAGTCTGCCGACGACGAGCTTCCCGCCATCTCGCGCGAGGCGGCGGCCTTCGGCTCGGTCGATCGCGTCGCACGGGCGCTCGGGCTGCTCTCCGACGCCTCCACCGAGATGCGCGTGGCTACCAACCAGCGCCTGGTGCTGGAGGTGGCGCTCACCAAGGTTGCGCGGCCGGAGTCCGAGCTGACGCTCGAGGCGCTGGCAGATCGCATCGCCTCCCTCGAGCGCCAGGTCGTGGCGCTGTCGGCTCCGGGCACACGCCATGTGCAGCCATCCGTGCCAGGCGTCGCGCCTGCCTCGCAAGGGCCCGAGGGCACGTCTGCCCCGACGGTCCCGGAGGGGAGGGGGGACGCCCCCGCCGAGAGGACGGGCGTCTCATCTCCCGTCTCGCGGCAACAGAAGCAGAAACAGCAGCAGAGACAGAAGTCCCGGCCTGAGACGCCTGCGGCGGAGCCGACGCCCCAGCCCGCGGCTCCCGTGGAGGAGCCCTGTGAGTCCCGTGTGACACCCTCTCGCGCAACGGCTCCCTCGCAGCCCTCCGCGCCTCGGGAACGGCCCTCGGAGCGCCAGGTCGCGCGACAGGCGCCCCAGACCGCCCCGGCGCCCACGCCGACGGCCACGGAGCCCGACCCCGCTCCCGTGCCGACCAGCACCGGCGATCCAGGAGAGCTGCAGCGCCTGTGGAGGCAGGTCGTCGATGGCCTGCTCGCCTCGCGGCCTCAGCACGGATCGCTCCTGATGAGCTCGACCCTCGTCTCCGACGACGGGCATCGGCTTCTCGTCTCGCTTCCCAAGGGGTCCTCGTTTGCCTGTCGCATGCTCGAGCGCACAGATGTGCGTGCCAGCATCGACCCTGCGGTCAACTCGGTGTTCGGGCAGCGGACGACCCTCTTTGCCGAGGACGGGGCGCCCGCCGACCCGGTGGCGACGTCTGCGTCCCCTGCCGCCGGGCCGGCGGTGACGCGACGCGAGAGGGCCGGAGCCACGCCGACCGAGCCTGCCGCGCCCGCTGCCGCCCCTGTCCCAGCGTCCCGCGAGGCCCCTGCGCGGGAGGACGGACCGTTGGCGATCGAGCCGTCGACACCCTCTGCGCCTGCGTTCTCGGCACCCTGGGAGCCGGAGTCCGCGGCGGGTGCAGATGACCATGGCATTGATCTGGTGTCGCATGACGACCTCGACACCTCGCCGTACGAGGAGGACCTCGGGCTCGATGTCCCGGTGGGGGACTGGGAGCCGGTGCCGTCGCCCGTGCCGCCCGCAGGCCCCACGCCCGCAGAGGCTGCGCCATCCGTGCCGGCCGCAGGCCCCGTGCCCGCTCCGACTCCCGATCCCGTGCCTGCGCCCGCCCCGGCCAAGGCCCCGGCGGCTCCCAAGGCCAAGCGCGCCTCACGCACGGCAGCGGGCATCCCCGCGGACATCGTGAGCATGATGACCGAGGTCTTCGGCGAGGGGGTGTCGTATTCGGCTAAGTCGCCGACGGATGACCTCGACCTCGATCCTGACGTCGGGGCGGACCCCGCCCTCGCGGACGACCCCGCCCTCGACGACGGGTTCACCGACGAGCCCGTGGACGACGCGGACTTCGAGTACGGAGACGAGCCAGACAACTGACCCCTCGACGGGGACCATGACGGGAGGATCCACCCATGAACATGCAGCAGATGATGAAGCAGGCACAGAGGATGCAGCGACAGCTGGCCGAGGCGCAGGACCAGCTCGCCGACGTGGAGGTCTCCGCCACCGCTAACGGAGGCATGGTCAAGGTGACCGGCACGGCTGCCGGGGACATCACCGGCATCCAGATAGATGGCTCCTCCCTTGGTCTCGACGAGGAGGACTCCGAGATGCTGCAGGACACCGTTCTTGCCGCCATCAACGAGACGCTTGCGCGGGCGCAGGAGGTCACCAACCAGCGCCTCGGCGCCCTCACGGGCGGCATGGGCGTGCCTGGCATGCCGGGGATGCTCTAGGACATGGCGAGCTTCGATCCCTCCACGAGCGATGGCCGCGCGCTCCAACGTCTGCTCGACGAGCTGGGGCGGCTGCCCGGCATCGGCCCGAAGTCTGCCCAGCGCATCGCCTACCACCTCCTCGAGGCCGACCCCGAGGAGGCCCGCCGCCTGTCGGACGCCATCGTCGAGGTCAAGCGACAGGTGCACTTCTGTCCCGTGTGCTTCTCGTATGCCACGCGCGAGACTTGCGACATCTGCGCTGACTCCCATCGCGACCGCACGTCGATCTGCGTGGTGTCCGAGCCGCGCGACGTTGCGGCGATCGAGCGGACGGGCGTCTACCATGGCCTGTATCATGTGCTGGGGGGCGTGATCTCCCCCATGGACAAGATCGGCCCCGAGCAGCTGCACGTGCGCGAGCTGCTGCAGCGGCTGGCGTCGGGGGAGGCACAAGAGGTCATCCTCGCGACCAATCCGGACGTCGAGGGGGAGACGACCGCGACCTATCTCGCGCGCACGATCAATCAGCTGGGGGTGACGGTGTCGCGCCTGGCAAGCGGTTTGCCTGTAGGGGGCGACCTCGAGTACGCTGACGAAGTCACGCTCGGACGCGCCATCGAGGCGCGCCGAACAGTGTAGCATGGAGGTTCAGCAGAGCCGAAAGGGGTAACAATGGCAGCAGACGAGAGCGGTGCCCCGCGCCATGGGAGGCACTCCGCCGCAGCGAGGCATGCGGCTTCCCGGCCGGTGCCCGAGGTGGGGCACGAGGAGCCCCTGACCGATGACCCGAGTGACGGCTCAAGCGAGCCCAAGCCCCAGCACGCGCCCGCTCCGGCCGTGCCCGAGGCGGTTTCCGTCGGAGACAACCTGTCTCGCGACACGGACGTCGTAGCCGGCAGCTCTCAGGCCGTGCCCGAGGTGGTTCCCATCGCAGACGGCGATCAGGAGACGAGCATGGGCGACGCCCCTCGTCCCATTGGCGTCGACCCGAGCGAGACGGGATCGTTCACGAGGATTGACGCCAGCGAGGGGGCTCGTCTCACGACGCGTGCCAACGCGAGCGAGACAGCGTCGTTCACGCTTGGAAACTCCCGCCCCATGGAAGTCGTGCGCATGAGCAGGGTCGGTCGTCCTACGGTCAGGAGGCGCGAGACCGAGGTCAAGGCAAACACGCGCGTGCTTGCGGTCCTGGGCGCCTGCGCGCTGGTCGTCGTGCTCATGATGGGCTGGCTTGTGACGAGGGCGCTCGTGTCGGTCGACCGGGTGCCCGAGGAGACGGTCTCCGAGCAGGTGCAGGCCTCCGGGGACGAGGGCATCGAGTATCGGGGATCAACCTACACGCTGTCCGAGCAGGAGACGGGAGCATACGCCCTCACCAGCTCGTCCGAGGGCTCGGAGGGAAAGGCGGTCCTCTGCGAGCTGCAGGGGGTGCCCGTGTCGCTCATCCTGTACAACACGGTGTTCGTCATCCCCGAGAACCTGGATGACGGGACCTGGGACCTCATCGCGTACCCGTTCGGCGGTGGGTCGGTGACCCAGCAGGTGACCGATGCCGACGGAAAGGCGATCGTGGGCACGGGCAAGATCGTGGAGGCGACGCTCCAGGGCGACAGCATCCAGATCGTGACCGACATCGGGGGGCGCGTGACCATCTCGCTGGTGTAGGACGCGTCCCGGTTGGCCGGGAGCCACCTGGCCAGGGATGGTCAGGCGGCCGGTCAGGCCGATCATGCGCCAAGGAAATCTCAAATTGGCTCTGGACAAGGAGAGGGACATCTGTGTAGAATAACCCTTGCACCAGAGAACGGGGTGTTAGCTCAGTTGGTTAGAGCGCCGGCCTGTCACGTCGGAGGTCGAGGGTTCAAGTCCCTTACATCCCGCCATCGCATCCCAAGCCTCCCTCTCGGAGGCTTTTTCTTATTGCGACTCTCGGAACGGCGCGCAGTGAGATCTCCGCCTCCTCGGATGTGCGGGCATGCTCTGTGCGTGGTGTGCGGCACGGTGGGCGATGCCGCGCGCACCTCCATGAGGTTTGGTCCGAATACGGGTCTTTCGGTGTGGGAGGGAACATCGTGGAGATCTCAAGAAAGCTCGACTATGCGCTGCGCATGCTGTGCGCGGTCTCGCGTTCGGATGGGGGAGGGATCGTCTCGGTACGCCAGGTCGCCGAGGCACACGGCATCCCCTACTCGTTTGCGCGCACCATCCAGCACGAGATGGTGAAGGCCGGCCTGCTCGCCACGATGCGTGGCCCGCGTGGCGGCATGACGCTCGCCGTCGACGCGGCAAGCGTGACCCTGCTCGACATCATCGAGGCGATCGAAGGGCCGCTTCGCATGGGGAACGTGGAGGGCGCGCCCCCCAATGGTGACGTTCGTGACATGTCTGAGCTCGACCTGGTCCTGAGTGGGATGGACAGGCTGGTCCATGCCTATCTCGGGTCGGTCACGCTCCGCCAGCTAGCCGTCGAGAGGAAGGTGCCTGTCATATGCGGGTCATACCGGTTCGAGCCGGTCGAGGCGACGCGGCTCGTGCCTTCAGCAGAGGGGTAGTGCGCACATGACAGGGTCCGCAGTCGCTCCCGGGGTGGATGAGGCGGCGCTCGTGCCGTTTCGGGCCCTGGTGCTTGACCGGGGTCGCGAGCTGTACCGCGATCTGCCGTGGCGGCGCACGAGGGATCCCTATGCCGTCTGGCTCAGCGAGGTCATGCTCCAGCAGACGCAGGTGAGCCGTGTCGACGGGCGATGGCAGCGGTGGCTCGAGCGGTTCCCCACGATAGACGCCCTGGCATCGTCCTCTTCGGCGGACGTGCTCGACGAGTGGCAAGGGCTGGGATACAACCGCCGCGCCCTCGCCCTGCTTCGTGCCGCGCGGGAGATTGCCGACGCAGGCGGCACCATGCCGCGCGAGACGGCCGCCCTGGTTGCCCTGCCGGGCATCGGCCCTGCCACGGCGGCAGGCATCAGGGCGTTCGCCCACAACCTCCCCGGTGTCTACCTCGAGACGAACGTGCGCACGGTGATTCTGCACGAGCTGTATCCCGACGCAACCATGGTGCCCGACAGGGAGCTGGTCCCCCTCGTCGAGGCGACCTGTCCCAAGGACGACTCCGATCCCCGCGACGATCCCCGCACCTGGTACTATGCCCTGCTTGACTACGGCGCGCACCTCAAGAGGACGGTCCCCAACCCCTCGCGCAGGTCGAGCACGCACGTGCGTCAGTCGCGCTTCGAGGGGTCGCATCGCCAGAAGCGCGCGATGGTGGTGCGCCTGCTGCTTGCGCATCGCGGGACGGCCCTCGATGCCGAGGCGCTTGCCCGCGAGCTGACGGCGCAGGAGGTCGGGGCGGGGAGGGATCCGGTCGACGAGCCCACGGTGGTGGAGCTGCTTGACGAGCTCTCCGCGGAGGGGTTCTGCCGCCAGCAGGGGGACGGCTGGCTCGCCTAGCGGGCCTCGACGCCCTCGGGAGCATTTCCTTCCGGCTGCATATCACGGACACACCGCCGCCGAGCCCTCGACGCCCTCGGGGGTGTTGGAGCTTGAGGGCAGCGGTGGCACCTTCGACGTCGCCTTCTCTACTCGCCTTCGGGAGCATTCCACCCCATTGACCTGGGATGCGCATGCGACGCTCCCAGTTGTCGAAATGGCTCTGGTCCTGTGGTCATCCCGTAAGGTACGATATATGCCGTGCTGGCAAAGAGGGCCAGCACATCCGCGTGCACACGTCGTGCGCTTGTGTCGGCGCGGGCACGTGGGCACACACGAAGGAGAGGAGTGTCGAATGGCAGTCGATTTTGAGAGCTCACAGACCAAGAAGAACCTTGAGGCCGCCTTCGCCGGCGAGTCTCAGGCAACCAACAAGTACGCCTATTACTCGAGCAAGGCCAAGAAGGAGGGCTTCGTCCAGATCTCCCAGATCTTTGCCGAGACCTCGGGCAACGAGCGCGAGCACGCCAAGCTCTGGTTCAAGTACCTGCACGGCGGCGAGGTGCCCGGCACCCTGGACAACCTCAGGGACGCCGCTGCCGGCGAGAACTACGAGTGGACCGAGATGTATGCCGAGTTCGCCGCCACCGCCGAGGAGGAGGGCTTCACCGAGATCGCCGCAAAGTTCAAGCTGGTTGGCGCCATCGAGAAGGCTCACGAGGAGCGCTATCTCACGCTTGCCGCGCGTGTCGAGAAGGGCGAGGTCTTCGAGCGCGAGGGCGTCAAGGTCTGGAAGTGCCTGAACTGCGGCCACCTGCACGTTGGTGCCAAGGCCCCCAAGGTCTGCCCCGCCTGTGATCATCCGCAGAGCTACTTCGAGGAGCAGTCGATCAACTACTAGGCCGATTCCCAGCGCTGGGCCTGCCCCCCAGCGTCACGTGGCTCTCATCCGCCCGTCCCACACGCTGGGGCGGGCGGTCTCTTTTGTAGGGCTGCCGGACGTCCGTCGAGCCGTTCCTCGGGAGCCGGTGGCACAGATTTCGACTTATGCGTTGTAGAAACGGGGTGATGCACCTAGTGGCCTCACCGATCCTGCGGAAATGTGCCTTGATACTCCGCTCGCTGGGTTCTGACAGCGCACAAGTCGAAATCTGTGCCACACACGCCGGCGCGACGGGACATTCGGCCGCTGTCACAAGGGGTCCGGCATCACGTATGATGCTGGAGGGTTCGCAGAGAGGAGTGGTCATGCCGCGCGAGTCGAAGAGAGCCAAGCGAGAGCGTGCCGTGGAGATATGCGAGCGCATGGGGGAGCTCTATCCTGATGTGGAGAGCGCGCTCGACTTCACGACCCCGTTCACGATGGTCATCTGCGTGCTGCTTTCCGCCCAGACCACCGACGCGGCGGTCAACAAGGTGACTCCCGAGCTGTTCGGGCGCTGGCCCGATGCGCAGGCCATGGCCCAGGCCGATCCTGCGGAGGTCGCCGAGATCATCCGCCCGATCGGCTTCTATCGAACCAAGTCGGCCCACTGCGTCGAGGCGTCGCAGATGATCATGGCCGACTTTGGCGGCGAGGTCCCCCGCACGATGGAGGAGCTGACCCGCCTGCCGGGCGTCGGGCGCAAGACGGCAAACATCGTGCTCAACAAGGCATTTGGCCTGGTGGAGGGCATCGCGGTCGACACGCACGTGTTCCGCCTGGCAACGCGCTGGCGCCTCACGAGCAAGCCGACCCCCCTCCAGGCTGAGCAGGACCTGCTTGACGTCATCCCACGGGAGCTGTGGGGGCCGGTCAACGAGCAATGGATCCACTTTGGTCGTGACACCTGTCGCGCTCAGCGACCGCTCTGCGAGGGGTGTCCCCTCGCAGACATATGTCCCAGCTTTGGCAAGGCGTCCGGCAACCCCAAGGCACGGGCGCGCAGGAACCCACCCCGAAGGAGAGACGGGCATGAGCACATCCGGTGACGAGCTCTACCAGCGCGAGGCAGACGAGTGCCTGGCGACCGACCGCGCGCACTTCTGCTCGTGTCGCGACACGGCCTGCCCGCTCAACCCCAACAACCCCAGGAACCGGGAGCGCGGCAGGGGCTGCGACGCCTGCATCAGGAAGTGCCTCGCCTTAGGCGAGATACCATCCTGCTTCTTCAACGAGGTGGGCGGCACCGTCGAGGGTTGGGACGACTTCACCTACGCCGGTTTCGTCCGCTTCTGTGGGGCGCATGGCATCGGGTAGGTCCCACCTGTCTGTCCCGCACCGACGGCGTCCGTGACAAATCGGCATGGGGCGCCGTTTATGCCCTCCGGGTACACGGGTCGCCGACGCGTGAGTGGCAACGGCCTGTACCTGGCCGACAATAGACGGTGCATACATCGCACCGCAGCGGACGCATGCCGTGGCGGTGCGTTCGCGGCCGATGGTTTATGACCACGACATTGTTGGAGGAGACATGGGTGCAGTAAAGGACGCAGAGCTTGCTCTGACAAGGGACGACCTCTACATGATGGCAAAGGGCGTCTGGTATCGCAGCTACGAGAAGATGGGCGCGCACCCCGCGACGATAGGCCGAAGGAAGGGCTATCACTTCGCCGTCTGGGCGCCCGACGTCAAGAGCGTGCACGTCATCGGCGACTTCAACGATTGGGACACCTGGGCAAACCCGCTCGAGTGCACAGCCACGGGCGGCGTCTGGGAGGGCTTCGTCGAGGGCGTCGAGGAGGGCCAGCTCTACAAGTACGTCATCGAGACCAACAAGGGCGACCTGCTCTACAAGGCGGACCCCTATGCCTTCAGCGCCGAGGTCATCCCCGGGACTGCCTCGCGCACGGCCGACATCACCGGCTACCGGTGGGGCGACAAGCGCTGGCTGAACAAGCGCTCAGAGGTGCCCCACATGAAGAACCGCCTCAACATCTTCGAGGTGCACCTGGGCAGCTGGAAGCGCCATGATGATGGCCTGGCGGGCAACGGGGATCCCGATACCGACGATCATGGCGGGTCGTTCCTCTCCTACGACGAGCTCTCCGAGGACCTGGTGGGCTATGTCAAGGAGATGGGCTACAGCCACATCGAGCTGCTGCCCGTCATGGAGCACCCCTTCGATGGCTCCTGGGGCTATCAGGTCACCGGGTACTACGCGCCCACCAGCCGCTACGGCACGCCCAAGCAGTTCAAGCGCTTCGTCGACATGTGCCATCGTGCCGGCATCGGCGTCATCCTCGACTGGGTCCCCGGGGGCTTCTGCCGTGACGAGCATGGGCTGGTGCACTTCAACGGCGACAAGCTCTACGAGATCGAGGAGCACCCCAACTGGGGCACCTTCAAGTTCGACCTGGGTCGCAAGGAGGTCCAGTCGTTCCTGATCTCCAACCTGCTCTACTGGATCGGCGAGTACCACGCCGACGGCATCCGCATGGACGGTGTCACGTCCATCCTCTACCTCAACTTTGGCATCGATGACCCACGCATGAAGAAGTTCAACGAGAAGGGCACCGAGGAGGACCTGACCGCCATCGCCTTCGTCCAGCAGCTCAACGACACGGTGGGCAAGTACTATCCCGACGTCATGATGATCGCCGAGGAGTCCACCGCTTGGCCGTTGGTCACCTACCCGTCCAAGGACGGTGGCCTGGGCTTCAACTACAAGTGGGACATGGGCTGGATGAACGACACCCTGCACTACTGCCAGACCGACTTCCCGTTCCGTCCGGGCAACCACAAGCTGCTGACCTTCTCCACGATGTACCAGTTCAACGAGAACTTCATCCTGCCGCTGTCGCATGACGAGGTCGTCCATGGCAAGTGCTCCCTGGTGACCCGCATGCCGGGTGACTACTGGCGCCAGTTCGCCGGCCTGCGCGCCCTCGCCCTGTACCAGCTTACGCACTCCGGCGGCAGCCTCAACTTCATGGGCAACGAGATCGGGCAGTTCATTGAGTGGCGCTACTACGAGGGCATCCAGTACTTCCTCGCCGATCAGTACGAGACCCACGGAAAGCACCGCGAGTTCGTTAAGGCTCTCAACAAGTTCTACAACAACCATCCGGCCCTGTGGCAGTGCTCCTACACCAGCGAGGGCTTCGACTGGATCGAGGCCGATGACGCCGAGCAGTGCGTGATCAGCTACGTCCGCCACTCCGATGATCCGAAGGATGATCTTGTCATCCTGCTGAACTTCGAGGTAAACCCCTATGAGGAGTTCCGCCTTGGTGTTCCGCGCCCGGGTGTGTGGGAAGAGGTCTTCACCTCTGACGCCGAGGAGTTCGGTGGGTCCGGCGTCACGAACGCGGGAGAAAAGATCAAGAGCGAGGACGAGCCCTGGAACAACCAGGATCAGTCTATCGTGCTGCGCGTCCCGCCACTTGGTGGTACGATTCTGCGGTATGTGCGACCTCTTCCTGCCAAGCGCACCGCCAAGGCGGCGGGCGCGTCGGCTGCCAAGGGTTCCGCCAAGGCCAAGACGACAGCTGCCAAGGCTGCCGACAAGGCAAAGGCGGGCACCACGACCTCGAAGAGGTCCGCATCGGGCAAGGGTGCCAAGAAGGCCACCCAAGCCACGCAGCAGTAGGCAATGCCGCCGGTTCGCGTCGCGACTGGCGGCGCGAACCGCGAACAAAGGATTGCAATGCAGCCGCAACTCTTCGCCGACAAGGACGACTTCATCAAGCAGTACCGGAGGGCTTGCCGAGCCAAGTACGGCAAGTCATTCGACAATTGCCGCGATCGCGAGCGCTTCTTCGTGCTCGCGGAGCTCATTGCCGAGAAGGCCAACGAGCTCAAGGGCGATCTGGACGTCTCGGGCAAGAAGAAGGTCTACTACTTCTCCCTCGAGTTCCTGATCGGCCCCTTGCTTGACAACTACCTGCTCAACTTCGGCATCCGCGACGGTGTCGCGGATGCCATCCAGGAGATGGGCGCCGACCTCGACGAGATCCTTCGTCGCGAGGGCGACCCCGGCCTGGGCAACGGTGGCCTCGGCCGCCTCGCCGCATGCTTCCTCGACTCCATGGCCCACAACGGCATCATCGGATACGGCAACGGCATGCGCTACCGCTACGGCCTGTTCAGGCAGAGCATCGAGGGCGGGCGCCAGGTCGAGCGGTCCGACAACTGGCTCTCGCACGGCTATCCCTGGGAGACCAAGAAGACCGACAGCGCCGTGGTGGTGCAGTTTGGCGGTCGCGTGGAGCGCCATGAGGAGAACGGCCGCTTCTGGTTCACCCAGGAGGGTGGCGAGAAGGTCCTCGCGGTTCCCTATGACGTGCCCGTCGTCGGCTACGGCGGGAAGACCATCAACCTGCTGCGCCTCTGGGCCGCCGAGCCCTATGCGGAGGACTTCGACCTCGACGCCTTCAACGCCGGCGACTACGCCGGCGCCATGAAGTTCCGCTCCGACGTCGAGGCCATCTCGACGATCCTCTACCCGGCGGACGCGGGCGAGCACGGCAGGCTGCTGCGCCTCAAGCAGGAGTACCTGTTCACCTCCGCGGGCCTGCAGACCATCCTGCGCACCTACGAGCGCGACTATGGCAAGGAGCGGTGGAGCGAGTTCGGTCAGCACGTCAGCATCCACACCAACGACACCCATCCCGCCCTCTGCGGGCCCGAGCTGATGCGCCTGCTGGTTGACGAGAAGGGCGTCGACTTCGACCTCGCCTTCAAGATCTGCTGCGAGGCCATCTCCTACACCAACCACACGGTCATGCCCGAGGCCCTGGAGAGGTGGCCCATCAACACCCTGCGCACGCTCGTCCCGCGCACCTACATGTTCATCGAGGAGATCGATCGTCGCTATCGCGACAACTTCCCGCACGACAAGGAGAACTGGCCCGAGATCCTCTCGCAGAACGCCATCCTGTGGGACGGCGTGGTCCGCATGGCCAACCTCTCGGTCATCTTCTCCCACGCGGTCAACGGCGTCTCCGAGCTGCACACCGGCATCATCAAGGAGACCGTCCTCAAGGGCTTCTACGACATCACGCCGGAAAAGTTCAGCAGCAAGACCAACGGCGTGAGCCATCGCCGCTTCCTGGGCAACTCCAACCCGCCATACGCGCGCCTCATCACCGATGCCATCGGTGACGGGTGGCTCGACGACGCCACCGAGCTCGAGCGACTGGTCAGGTTCGAGGATGATCCCAGCTTCCTCGACGAGTTCGACAAGGCCAAGCAGTGGGACAAGCAGCGCCTGGCCGACTACGTCAAGGCGACCACCGGCGTCGTGCTCGACACCAACATGATCTTCGACGTCCAGGTGAAGCGCTTCCACGCCTACAAGCGCCAGCTGCTCAACGCCTTCAAGATCCTGGACATCTACAACAGGATCCTGTCCGACCCGAGCTTCGATCCGGCGCCCACGGCATTCATCTTCGCCGGCAAGGCCGCGCAGAGCTACACCTTCGCCAAGGAGGTCATACGCCTGATCAACTCCATCGCCGAGGTCGTCAACAGCGATGCGCGGGTCAACAGCAAGATCCAGGTCGCCTTCGTGCCCAACTTCGCCGTCTCCAACGCCGAGATCATCTACCCGGCCACCGAGATCTCCGAGCAGATCAGCTGGGCCGGCTCCGAGGCCTCTGGCACCTCCAACATGAAGCTCATGATGAACGGCGCCATCACGCTTGGCACCTACGACGGCGCCAACGTCGAGATCTGCGAGCTGGTCGGCGAGGACAACATCAAGATCTTCGGCCTGCGCACCGATGAGGTCGACGCCCTGCGCGCCAGCGGCAGCTACTACGCCTGGGATGTCTACAACGCCGACCGCAGCCGCGTTGGCCGCATCGTCGACGAGCTCACCGACGGCACCCTGGCGCACCTCTCGGGCAACTTCGAGTCGATTCGCGACGAGCTCATGCTCAACAACGACCATGACCTCGTCCTGAAGGACTTCTACTCGTATGTCGAGGCATGGAGCGATCTGACAAGCGGTTACGCCGATCGCCGGGCGTGGAACAAGTCTGCCATTCACAACACTGCTCGGTCGGGTTATTTCTCCAGTGACCGAACCATTGCTGAGTATGCGGACGATGTTTGGCATATTGGAAAGTGACTTGCTGGTTCGAATGAAAGGAGAGTTCTATGAGCAAGAAGGAATGCATAGCAATGCTTCTTGCCGGCGGGCAGGGCAGCCGACTCTACGACCTGACGAAGGACGTAGCCAAGCCAGCGGTGTCGTTTGGTGCAAAGTACCGCATCATCGACTTCCCTCTCTCGAACTGCGCCAACTCGGGCATCAACAACGTTGGTGTCCTGACACAGTACCGGCCATATCTGCTCCACGCCTACCTGGGCACCGGCTCCGCCTGGGACCTGGCAGAGGGTGTCGCCATCCTCCCTCCGTACGCGACCCAGTCGGGCGGTGCCTGGTATGCCGGCACGGCTGACGCCGTCGCGCAGAACTTGGGCTACATCGAGCTGAACGACCCCGAGTACGTCCTCATCCTCTCGGGCGACCAGCTCTATCGCATGGACTACGCGGACATGCTGGCCACGCACAAGAAGAACAACGCCGACCTCACCATCGCCGTCATGCCGGTGCCTTGGGAGGATGCCTCGCGCTTCGGCATCATGAATGCCGACGAGACGGGCCGCATCCTGGAGTTCCAGGAGAAGCCCGCCGAGCCCAAGAGCAACCTCGCCTCCATGGGCATCTACATCTTCAACGCCGACCTTTTGGTCGACGAGCTGAAGCTCGACACCGCAGACCCGGAGTCCGAGCACGACTTCGGCGGGAACATCATCCCGAAGCTGCTGGCCGACGGCCGTCGCCTGTTCACCTACAAGTTCGAGGGCTTCTGGCGCGACGTGGGCACCATCGCCTCCTTCCACGAGACCTCGATGGAGCTGCTGGGCGACGATCCCGAGTTCGACCTGTTCCAGAAGGACTTCCCGATCATGTCCAACACGCTCTCGTTCCCGCCGGCCTACTTCGGCCCCGAGGCGTCCGTGGACGACTGCATCGTCGGCAACGGGTCCAAGGTCTATGGTGAGGCGCAGCACTCCATCGTCTCCATCGACTCCGTCATCGGCAAGGGCGCCGTCGTCAAGGACTCCGTCCTTCTGCCGGGCGCCATCGTCAAGGACGGCGCCACGGTCGTCAACGCCATCGTCGGCGAGAACGCCATCATCGAGGAGGGCGTGACCTTCGGCAGCGCCGACAGCGGCAAGGACTACACCTTCTGCGGCAACAACGTCGTTATCGGAAAGGAGGAGTAGAGATGCCCAAGATCATCGGACTCATCACCGCAAACTACTCCACCAAGTTCCCGAGCGCGCTCTCCGACAGTCGCCCGGCTGCCTCGATGCCGTTCCTCGGCCGCTATCGTGCCGTCGACTTCGCGCTCTCCAACATGGTGAACTGCGGCATTCGCACGGTCGGCATGGTCATGCCGTACAACTATCGCTCCCTGATCGACCACGTCGGCTCCGGTCGCGAGTGGGAGCTCACCCGCAAGAGCGGCGGCCTGTTCATCCTGCCGGGCTCCGCGTTCGGCACCTCCCGCACCGGCTCGCGCTTCCTGCTGCGCGACCTGATCCACAACAAGATCTTCCTCGAGCGTGACAAGGCCGAGCACGTGATCGTGTCATCTGCCAGCTGGGTCTACAACATGGACTACAAGGAGCTCGTCGACGCCCATGTCGCCTCCGGCGCCGACATCACGGCCGTCACCCAGGCCGCGCACGACAAGGACGTCGACGTCTGCGGGCTCGACGTCGTCGACGGCCGCGTCAAGGGCATCAAGCACGGCATCGTCTTCGGTGATACCGCCTTCCTCGACTGCTTCGTGGTCGGTCGCGAGCGGCTCCTTGAGATCCTCGACTGGTATGCCGCCAACGACTACCTCGATCTCTTCGAGGCCCTTGCCGGCGAGTACGACCGCGTCAACGTCCAGGCCTACGAGTTCGAGGGCTATGCGGCGCCGATCTTCAACAAGGACGCCTACTTCAAGGCCAACATGGACATGCTCGATCCCAAGATCACCCGCGAGCTGTTCTCGATTCGCCCGATCAAGACGAAGGCTCACGACAACCAGCCGGCAAAGTTCGAGGCCGGCTGCAAGGTGACCAACTCCCGCGTCTCTGGCAGCTGCCGCATCAGGGGCACGGTCATCAATTCCATCCTCGGACGCGGCGTCACCATCGAGAAGGGTGCCGTCGTCGAGGACGCCATCATCATGCAGGGCTGCGTCATCAAGAGTGGCGCCCATGTCCAGCACGCGGTCGTGGACCGCAACAACGTCGTGCCTGAGGGCACCGAGCTCTGTGGCACCGAGTCCGCGATTCTCATCAAGGGCAAGGCCTGAGTGAGGGTTGCCGAGCGGCGCCGGCGCGAGCACGCCTCGTGCCGGCGCCGCTCCTTTGGGCCTGTGGCCCGCTCTGTGGGTGAGGCACGCGCGCGGCCGATGTGCGAGGCACTCGTAAGGGGGAGTGACAACAATGGCTGACAAGACCAGAAGGAAGATCAAGGTTCTCTTTGCGGCCTCCGAGGCCGTACCGTTCGTCAAGACCGGTGGTCTTGCCGACGTGGCAGGCTCGCTGCCCAAGGCCCTCAAGTCCGCGGGTGCCAAGGTCGTCGTGATCATGCCCAAGTACGGCACCATTTCCGAGGAGTTCACCTCGAAGATGGAGCATGTCGCCGAGTTCTATGTGCCCCTGGCGTGGCGCAGCGTGTACTGCGGCATCGACAGGCTCACCCACGACGGCATCGACTTCTACTTCGTCGACAACGAGGCATACTTCAAGCGCGACAGCCTCTATGGCTACTTCGACGACGGGGAGCGCTACGCGTTCTTCTCGAAGGCCATCTGCGCGGCCATACAGTGGCTGCCCGAGCTCCAGTGCGACATCCTGCACTGCAACGACTGGCAGTCCGCCATGGCCTGCGTCTTCCTGCGCGAGTTCTACCAGGAGGTCGAGGCGTGCCGCAACGTGCGGACCGTCTTCACCGTCCATAACGTCAGGTTCCAGGGACAGTACTCCGACAAGGTCCTCGAGGACATCCTCGGCCTTGCCGACAATCCCACCGCCGCCGGCCAGCTGTACTGCGACCGCGACTCCATCAACTACATGAAGGGCGCGCTCTGCTACAGCGACATCATCACCACCGTGAGCCCGAGCTATGCCAACGAGCTGCAGATGCCGTTCTACGGCGAGGGCATGGATGACATCTTCCGCCGCCGCTCGTCGGTGCTGCGCGGCATCCTCAACGGCATCGACGTCGACACCTGGAACCCCGACACCGACCCACTGGTGCCCGTCAACTACAGCGTCGACACCTTGGAGCGGAAGGCCGAGAACAAGCGCCTGCTCCAGGAGGAGCTGGGCCTTGTCCAGGATCCCACGCGTCCGCTCGTGGTCATGATCGGGCGCCTGACCAACCAGAAGGGTCTCGGTCTCGTGCGCTACGCCATGAACTACCTCATGGAGCGCGGCGTGCAGGTTGCCATTCTCGGCACCGGCGACCGCGACCAGGAGGAGGCGTTCCAGTACTTCGACTACACCTACGGCGATCAGATGCGTGCCATCATCGCATTTGACAACGCGCTGAGCCATCGCATGTATGCCGGTGGCGACCTGCTGCTCATGCCGTCCGAGTTCGAGCCCTGCGGCCTCTCCCAGATGATCGCCATGCGCTACGGCACGCTTCCCGTGGTGCGCGAGACCGGCGGCCTGCAGGACTCCGTCACTCCGTACAACAAGTTCACCGGCGAGGGCACAGGCTTCAGCTTTGCCAACATGAACGCCGACGAGATGGCCGCGTCGCTGCTGGACGCCTGCGAGGTCTTCTGGACGGACCAGGATGCCTGGAGGCAGCTGCAGCGCCAAGCCATGACCGCCGACTTTGGCTGGGCCGTGCGTGCCGAGGAGTACCTGGACGTCTATCACGACCTCCATCCCGAGATCATCCGCTGGAAGAAGAAGGCGTAGCACCTGCCCACGCCCACCACGAGATCGTCCGCGAGACCCCTCCAAGGAGGGGTCTCGTCGTGAGGTGGGACCCCACAGCGCACCCCCGAAGCGCCCGTGAGCCAAGGCGTGCTTTATCGGTGCGGGTACGCTACCATATGGGGGCTTAGTTCCTATTGGGGGGTGCGCGTACCGTGAGAGCCCGACACATCACATCAGACCAGTCGTACCGGACACCTTTCGGCGCACTGCCGATGGGGGAGGGAGTGACCCTCGCCATCGACGTGTGGGACGAGCCCGGTGCGGCAGCCGAGCTGCACCTTTGGATAGAGGACGAGGCGGAGGAGAGCGGCGGTCACGAGCGCCTCGTGCCCATGGAGCGCACCGACGGCGCCCCGGACGGCGGCATACGCTTCTCGGCCACCGTCGTCCCGGACGAGCCCGACATCCTCTGGTACTCGTTCAACGTCATCGCCGCAAACGGGGACGTGTGGCGCTACGGCGCTCGCGAGGGCAGCCAGGTGGGAGAGGGGGCCTTTGCCTACGGCGTGCCGCCCTCGTTCCAGATCACGGTGTACGACCAGAAGCGCTCCGTGCTGCCCACATGGTACAAGGACGCCGTCGTGTACCAGATCTTTCCCGACCGCTTTGCCCGTGACGATGCCTGGCGCGAGCGCACCGAGGCGGCAATCTCCCCCGACCATCGGGGGATCCCACGCCGGATCGTCGACGACTGGAACACCCACCCGCGCTACGACCGCCTTCCCAACGGCGACATCGCCAGCTGGGACATGTATGGCGGCTCCCTTGAGGGCATCAGGGGCAAGCTCGACTACCTCGAGTCCATGGGCGTCACGGCGCTCTACCTCAACCCCATCTTCCTGGCGCAGTCCAACCATCGCTACGACACGGCAGACTACCTGCAGGTGGACCCGATGCTGGGCACCAAGGAGGACTTCGGGCGCCTGTGCGCCAGCGCGACGGAGCATGGCATGTCCATCATCCTGGACGGGGTGTTCAACCACACGGGGCGCGACTCCCGGTACTTCAACTACTTTGGCAACTACCCCGAGAGGGGCGCCTGCCAGGGCGAGGACTCGCCCTACCGCAGCTGGTTCACCTTCAACGAGGACGAGACCTATGCGGGCTGGTGGGGAAACCCCGACCTTCCCGAGGTCAACGAGGACGACCCCGGATACCGGGAGTTCATCTGTGGCGAGGACGGCGTCGTGCGCTCCTGGCTGCGCGCCGGCGCGCGCGGGTGGCGCCTCGACGTGGCCGACGAGCTCCCCGACGACTTCATCCGCGACATCAAGGCCGCGGCACTCGCCGAGAAGCCCGACGCCCTGCTGATAGGCGAGGTCTGGGAGGACGCCACCAACAAGCACGCCTACGGTCGCCTGCGCAAGTACTTCCAGGGCGACGAGCTCGACGGCACGATGAACTATCCCCTGCGCCACGCGATCCTCGACTTCCTGACGCTGCGCATCACGGCTGGCGACGCGGCGAACCTGATGCAGCAGCTGTGCGAGAACTATCCGCGCGAGCCGTTCCTGTCGTGTCTCAACCTGCTGGGAAGCCATGACCGCATCCGCCTGCTCACCATCCTGGGCGACTCCCCGCACCGCTCGATGCTCTCCGAGGAGGAGTGCTGGCGCTACCGTCTGCCCGAGGACAAGAGGAGCCTGGCCGTCAGCCGCCTGTGGGCCGCCACGCTGCTCCAGATGACGCTTCCTGGCGTTCCCTGCGTCTACTACGGTGACGAGGCCGGTGTGGAGGGCTATGCCGACCCGTACTGCCGTGCGCCCTACCCGTGGGATGACGTGGACATCAACTGCCGCACAATCTACCGCAATGCCATCGCCATACGCAAGGCGGCAGCCCCTCTCGTGGACGGCAACTTCGAGCCGCTTGCCATAGGTGACGACGTGCTGGGGTTCTGGCGGGTGGGCATGACGGAGGGCGACGACACCGTGTGCTGCGTCCTCGTCAACCGCAGCCTGTCCGCATCGCACACCGTGCGCGTGCCGGTGTGCGGCGAGGCCGCCGATGACGTCGTCTCTGGCCGAGAGGTCAGGCTGGTCGCTGCCGACGGCGGCGCACACGACCGCGCGAAGGCGCCGCACTCGTGTGCGAGCAGCGCCGAGAGGGATGCCGAGGTCTTCCTCTGGCCGCTGGGCACCGCCGTCATCTACTTCCACGACAGGGTGCGCCTGCAGGCTCCCATGGAGCGGGGCATGGGCGTCATCGCGCACATCACGAGCGTGCCCAACGAGGTGGGCGACGAGCCCACCGCGACAGCGGGCGACCCGGTCCTCCGCCCGGGGACCCTTGGTGAGCCGGCCAGGCGCTTCGTCGACTACCTTGCCGCCGGCGGGCAGCGCTACTGGCAGGTGCTGCCGGTCAATCCGACTGACGAGTTCGGCTCCCCCTATGCGGGCCTCTCGGCCTTCGCGGGCAACGCCGCGCTCGTCGAGGGGCTGGGCGATGCCGACGGGGGCGTGGACGGGACGGCGCTCGCCGAGCTTGCGGCGGCGCCAGACACCCCTGAGTACCTGGCGTTCGTCGAGAAGAACCGCCCCTGGCTCATGCCGTACGCCATCTTCCGGGCCATCAAGGCCCACACCGAGGAGCAGCCGTGGCAGCTGTGGCCCGAGGAGCTGCGCACGTACGCCCCCGAGCTCGCCGAGCGCCCCGAGCTCGCCGAGCGCGTCCGCCTGGAGTGCCGCGTGCAGTGGGAGTTCCAGCGCCAATGGGACGAGCTGCATGCCTATGCCGCCGCTCGCGGGGTCAAGCTCGTCGGGGACCTGCCCATGTACGTGAGCGCCGACTCCTCGGACGTCTGGTGCGAGCGCGAGCTGTTCTGCCTCGACGAGGCGGGCAGGCCCTTCCGGCAGGCTGGCGCCCCGCCAGACCAGTTTGCGGCGGACGGCCAGCTGTGGGGCAACCCCACCTACGACTGGTCCCACATGCAGGATACGGGATACGACTGGTGGATGCGTCGCCTGGGTCGCATGTTCGAGCTGTACGACTACGTACGCCTCGACCACTTCCTGGGGTTCTCGTCGTACTACGCCATCGCGCAGGGCAAGTCCGCCAAGGAGGGGACCTGGAACTTTGGCCCGGGCATCGCCTTGTTCCGCAGGGCATACGAGCGCTTTGGCCCGCTTCCGGTGATTGCCGAGGACCTGGGCGTCATCACGCCCGCCGTGCGCGCCCTCGTGGCAAGCACGGGGTTCCCGGGCATGGACGTGGTGCAGTTCTTCGACGGAGACGTACGCGAGGGATACAAGCCGGCTCCCGGCAAGATGGCGTACACGGGGACCCACGACACGCAGACCCTGCTCGGCTGGTGCGAGCAGCGCTTCTTTGGGGGCAACCCCTCCGATGCCCGCGGTGACGGGCGGGCGGTCTCCCTTGCCGACGACCTGCTGCGCGTGACGCTCGCCAGCGACGCGAACGTGGCGATGGTGCCCCTGCAGGACGTGCTCGGCCTGGATGACGCCGCGCGCATGAACGTGCCGGGCGTCTCCGAGGGCAACTGGTCGTGGCGCGCCACGAGCGCGCAGCTCGAGGCGTCGCAGGGTCGCCTGCGCGAGCTCGCCGAGGGCAGCGGTCGCCTGGCATAGCGGACGATGACGGACCCGCTGCGGACGGCCTCGTCTCGTGCGGGGCCGTCCGTGCCTGCGTCGATGCGGCGGGCGTCGCCCGTGAAACCACCACACGCATGCAGTACCATTGCCTCACTCGTATCACGCGACCCCATGAGGAGCATCGCCCGATGACTATAGCGATAACCGCGGCAAGGCACCTGAGGGACGGCCTGTATGCGCAGGTGCGCCTGGGCGACGAGGCAACCGACTGCATGCTGGTGGCCCGTGCCGCGACAGGCGAGGGCGACGAGCTTCCGGTGCGTGCGCTCCAGGGCGCGAACGAGGGCGATTGGACCGTGGCGCTCCCCGCCCTCTCGGTCACCCAGGTGCTGAGCCTGTCCGCCGTCTCATGGGATGACGGCACGGTGGTCGAGGAGCTGACGCACAGGCTGCATCCCCTCGCGGCGCGGCTTGCGTCTCCCGTCGATGCCGTGCGGCGCAAGGGCGCGGGCATGAGGGTTCGGGTCGCCGACTGGGCGGGCCTGCTTGGGGGGTGGGACGTGTCGGTCGACCGTCTGGTCTCGACGCGCGACGGCTGGGACGTGTGCCAGGGCCACGCCGTCCTCCGCGACGCCGGCCGGCAGGCCGTCGAAGGGGACGTGAGCGTGCGCGTCCTCGACGCGTCCGGACGTGACGCCTCGGGCACCCCCTGGGTCTGCCTGTCCGACGAGGTGCGCCAGCTTGCCGCGCACCCCGGGTTCTTCGAGCGCCGCGTCGAGTTCTCGCTGCGCGTCCCCTCCGCCGCGACGACGCTCGTGGCGTGGGTCCGTCCCGAGCTCGAGGCCCTGCCCATGGGATTCGCGTCGCTTGGCCCTCGCACGACGTCGGGCCTGCGCGCGGTCTGGAAGGACCATGCAACCAGCGCCTTCGCCAGCGACGACTATGACGCGTGGTTCTCGGCGACGCATGCTGCCACCAGCGCCGAGCTCGCGATGCAGCAGGACGGCTCCTTTGACCACGGCGTGTCGTTCTCGATCGTCTCGGTGCTGCGCGACGCGTCCTTCGAGCGGCTGCGCGCCATGGTCGACTCGGTGCTTGCGCAGAGCTATGGGCACCTCGAGCTCGTGCTGGTCAACGCAGCTCCCGACAACCGTCGCCTCGCCTCCGCGGTGCGCGGCCTCGAGCTAGCCGACGCCCGCGTGCGCAGCGTGCCCCTGGCGGCCGACTTTGGCAGTGCGGCCGCGACGAGCGAGGGCGTCGACGCGGCGACGGGAGACTTCGTGTGCCTGCTGGGCGAGGGGGACCTTCTGGCGCCGGACGCGCTGTGGCACCTCTCGTCGGCCATGGCCGACGAGCCGCGCGCCGACGTGCTGTACACCGACGAGGATCGTATCGAGCGGGGGCGCCACGTGCGGCCGTGCTTCAAGCCCGACTGGGATCCCGACCTGCTGCTCGGCACCAACTACATCGGAGGGCTGCTGGCGATGCGCTCGAGCCTGCTGCGCGACCTGGGGACCATGGATCGCGCTCTCGATGGCGCAGAGGCCCACAGCCTCGCCCTCTATGCGACCCAGCGGGCCCGGTGCGTGTGCCATGTGCCGCGCGTCCTGTACCATGCCTGCGGGAACCCCGCGGCTCCCGCAGGTGGCGCGTCCTCCGTTGCCCCGGAGCTCGTGGCGCTGGGTGCGCACCTTGATCATGCGGGCCTCGACGCCACCGTGCGCGCGTCCGTGCGCGCCGCGGGTGGGCTCGAGGTCTCCTATGCGCTGGGGGACGACCCGCCCCTGGTGTCGGTCATCGTCATCAGCCGCGATGACGCGCCCTCGCTCGAGCGGTGCCTGGCCTCCGTGCGGGATCACACGGCCTACGAGAACTACGAGGTCATCGTGGTCGAGCACGGAAGCGTGAAGACCGAGACCTTCGAGTTCTACCGTCGGGCGGAGGCGGAGGACCCTCGCGTGAGGACGATCTACTTCCAGGGGGACGCGGACGCCGACCTCGCACGCCTCGTGGGCTTCGGCGTCTCGCGCGCGAGGGGCAGCCTCCTGCTGCTCCTCTCCCCGAGGGCCGAGGTGACGGAGGGCTCGTGGATGGGGCGAATGGCATCGCTGTGCTCCCGCCAGGGCACCGGCGCGGTTGGCGTGCGCCTCGTGAGGCCAGACGGCACCATCTCGAGCTCAGGGTTGTCCCTCTCGCCGCAAGGACCCGTGGAGCTCGACCGCTACCTGCCCCCATCCGAGGTGGTCGAGCCTCAGGCCACCCTGCTGCACGGCGTCACGGCTGCGTCCGGCGCGTGCCTCATGGTCGATGCGGAGGCGTATCGGGAGGTGGGGGGCATGCCCGAGGCGCTCCCCGGCCACCATGCCTGCACCGACCTGTGCCTCAGGCTGCGCAAGCGGGGCCAGCGGGTGGTGCTCGATCCCAAGGTGAGCGTCGTTCACCACCGTCCGCTCGTGGCGGACGAGCGCCCTCGGGTGACGGCGGGCGAGATGCGCGCCATCGGACGCCTGTGGGAGGATTGGCCGTATGGGAGCGGTGCCACCGATCCCACGGTCGGCCCGAACGTGGACCCCAGGAGTCCCTACCGCACGCTGCGGGCCTGATGACCCTCCCGTCCGTCCGCATGCCCCAGCAGCCACAGAAGTGAGGATCACGCATGTTCATAGACCGCGTCTCTCGGCAGCTGCTGGATGCCCCAGGGCTGACGCCTTTGCTGCGCGAGCTCCGCGCAGGATCCGATGCGACGCTCGCGGTCGCGCAATCCGCGCGATCGCTGGTGGTGGCGGCGCTGTGGGCCGAGAGCCCGCGTCCATGCCTGCTGGTCGTCTCGGGGGAGGAGGTGGCCGACAGGGCCGGGCGCGCGCTGGCGTTGTGGCTGGGGAGGGAGCATGTCGCCCGCTATCCGGAGCGACGCGACTGGCCGTGGTCGGAGAGGCGCGCTGATGACGCGGTGGTCGGCGCCCGCTGCGCCGCGGTGGCACGCCTCGCTGCCGGCGACGCCTGCGTGGTGGTCGCAAGCGCACGCTCCCTCCTGCGCCGCGTGCCGCCCGTGGGATCGGGCTACCACGCCTCGAGCACCTTCACGGTGGGCGACGAGGTGGCGCTCGCCGACGTCGGGCCGCTGTTGGTCGGCATGGGCTACGCCGAGGCGGGATCCTCCGCCGACGTGCGCGAGCCAGGCACCTTCCATGTGCACGGGGACACCGTGGACGTGTACCCCGCCCAGGCGAGCTCGCCGGCTCGCCTGGAGTTCTTCGGCGACGAGATCGATCGCATGCGTCGCATGGTCGCATCGACGGGGCAGACGATCGGCGAGCTGCGGGAGGTGACCGTCTCGCCGTGTCGCGAGATCTCCCTGACCGATGCCACGGTGGCGAACGCCGTTCGCGCGCTCCACAAGGCGGCGCAGGACAACTCGCGGGTGGCCTCCGACCTGGAGCTCCTCCGGGCGCGCGCCGATGACCCCACGCTCGACAGGTACCTGCCACAGCTCTATGGCGGCAGCGCCACGCCCATTGAGCACCTCTCGTCGGACACCCTCGTGGTGCTCTCCGAGCCTCGCGCCCTCTTCGATGACTGCCAGCGCGCGACCGACGAGATCGCGGCGGCGGCCGGCGCGGCGCGCGTGTCCCTCGACGGGCTGTTCACCCCGCCACGTGAGATGGACTTCGGCCGACAGCAGCGCCTGTCCCTGTCCTCGATGCTGCGCCAGGGCTCCTCGGTGACGGCCGAGCTCGAGATACGTCAGCCCGCCATCGCCGGCAGCGACGCCAAGCTGCTGGGCCGCGTGCGCCAGCTGCTGGGCGCTCGCTGTGCCGTCGTCTTTGCCGTGCCCGACCGCAGCGCCCGCGAGCACCTGGAGCTCTCCTTCTCCGACGAGCACATCCCCTTCGTGGAGTCACTGGGCACCGCCCCCGAGAACCGCGTGCCGGCGGGAGGAGCTGACCTTTCCGCTGCGGCTACCCCGCTGGCGCGTGGGGCCGTGACCTTCACCGACCTCCCGGTCCCCGCGGGAGTCGTGATCCCGTCGGCTCACCTGGCGGTGCTCTCGGTGGGCGACCTCACGGCACGCACGGCGCGCAAGAGTCGTGGCAGGCGCGTCGACCCCACGACCGTGACCTTCCCCTTCACGCCTGGCGACTACGTGGTGCACGCCACGCACGGCATCGCGCTCTTCTCCGAGATCGTGCGTCAGGAGGTGGGCGGACGCGAGCGCGACTACTTCCTGCTGGAGTACGCCGGTGGCGACAAGCTCTTCGTGCCGCTGGAACAGGTCGATCGCGTCACGCGCTACGTGGGTCCCGACGGCGGCAGCCCGCGCCTCACGCGGCTCAACACGGCCGACTGGTCGCGCGCGACGGGCAAGGCCCGTGCCTCCGCCAAGAGGCTCGCCTTCGACCTGGTCGACCTTTACACGCGACGCTCGTCTGTCACCGGGTACGCGTTCTCCCCCGACACGCAAGCGCAGGCCGACATGGAGGCGAGCTTTCTCTACGAGGTGACCGACGACCAGCGCCGCGCCATCGCGGACATCAAGGCCGACATGGAGGCGGCACGCCCCATGGATCGCCTGCTCTGCGGTGACGTGGGCTTCGGCAAGACCGAGGTCGCCCTGCGCGCGGCGTTCAAGTGCTGTCAGGACGCGAAGCAGGTCATGGTGCTCTGCCCGACCACGATCCTGGCCGAGCAGCACTTCCAGACCTTCTTCGAGCGCTTAGCCCCCTTCGACGTCAGCGTGCGGGTGCTCTCGCGCTTCGTGACGCCCGCCCAGCAGCGCCAGGCGCTCGAGGGCTTCGCAGACGGGTCGACCCAGGTGCTCATCGGCACGCATCGCCTGCTCTCGGCCGACGTCAACCCCCACGACCTCGGCCTGGTGATCATCGACGAGGAGCAGCGCTTTGGCGTGCAGCACAAGGAGCAGCTCAAGAACATGCGCGAGCAGGTGGACGTGCTCACGCTCTCCGCGACGCCCATCCCGCGCACCATGCAGATGGCCGTCTCGGGCGTGCGCGACATGAGCCTCATCCTCACGCCCCCGCCCGGTCGCCTGCCGGTGAGGGTGACAGTGGGCGAGTACGACCCGGACGTGGTGGGTGCGGCCATTCGCCTCGAGCTCGAGCGCAGGGGTCAGGTGTACTACGTGAGCAACCGGGTCACCACCATCGAGGACGCGATGGAGCGCGTGCTCGAGGTGGCTCCGGAGGCGCGCGTGGGCGTTGCCCATGGCCAGATGAGCGCCAGTCAGGTGGAGGACGTGATGCTGCGGTTCTCTGCCCGCGAGATCGACGTGCTGGTGGCGACGACCATCATCGAGAGCGGCATCGACAACCCGCACACCAACACGCTGATCATCGAGGATTCGCAGCGCCTGGGCCTGGCACAGCTCTATCAGCTCAAGGGGCGCGTGGGACGCGGGCGGGTGCAGGCGTACGCGTACCTCATGTTCCCCGGCGAGGTCCCGCTGACGCCCGAGGCGACCGACCGCCTGCTGGCCTTGGGGGAGTTCCAGGATCTGGGGAGCGGCATGCGCATCGCGATGCGCGACCTCGAGATCCGCGGTGCGGGCTCGTTGCTGGGGGCGGAGCAGCACGGCAACCTCTCCGGCGTCGGCTTCGACCTCTTCACGCAGATGCTCGGCCAGGCCGTCGCCGAGGCGCGCGGCGAGACGGGCGAGGTCGAGCAGCCGGAGGTGACCGTCAGCCTGCAGGCCGACTTCTACCTGGCCGAGGAGTACCTCCCCGACGTGGACGGTCGCGTGCTGGCGTACCGTCGTCTCGCAGCTGCCACCGAGCTCTCCGAGGTCGATGCGCTCGAGGCCGAGCTCGAGGAGCGCCATGGGGCCCTTCCGCTTGCGGGCAGGAACCTCTTTGACCGGGCGCGCATTCGCATCCGCGCGCAGCGCCTTGGGTGCGCGTCGGTGTCGCTCACGGGCGGACGCATCGTCTACCAGGGCGTGGAGGTGCCCAAGCGCCTGGTGGCCACGCTCAAGCGGCGCAGGGCGCTCGTGCTCCCCACGTCGAGGGTCCTCAAGCATCCCTTCCACACGGGACACGAGGAGGTCATGCCGGCTGCCCTTGGGGTGCTTGAGGAGCTCGGAGGCGACGACGAAGGCGAGTGACGCGAGGGGCGTCCGCCTCCCATCGCCCCTCGCGTGGAGGTGCTTGGGATCTTGCGTTCGGTCTTGGCGACATGAGGTGGATGGGGACCATGCAAAGGGCTTACGCCCCTGTGGGGAGGGATGAGAGATGACAGGTGCCTCAGTGCGCGAGCTGGCGCTCGCGGTCGACGAGGAGACGGCGGCCCGTGTGGGCGCCCCGGCAACGCATCCCGAGTTCGATCGGCTCGTACGCACCATCTGGCGCCTGCGTCAGCCCGATGGGTGCCCGTGGGACAAGGTCCAGACGCACGAGAGCATCACCAAGAACATGATCGAGGAGGCGTACGAGGCGGTGGAGGCAATCGCCCAGGGCGATATGTCCCATGTGTGCGAGGAGCTGGGAGACGTGCTCGAGCAGGTGCTGCTGCACGCCCAGATCGCCGTCGACGGCGACGAGTTTGACATAGACGACGTCTGCCGTGAGCTCAACGAGAAGCTGGTGCGCCGTCATCCGCATGTGTTTGGCGACGCGGCGGCCCGCACGGCGGTGGACTCCGCGGGGCAGGTGCTCGACATCTGGGATGACGTGAAGCGGGCCGAGCGTGAGGCGGCGGACGCCGCCGAGGTCGAGCCGGGACTGCTCGACTCGGTGCCCCGCTCCCTGCCCTCCCTGCTGCAGTGCCAGAAGATCAGCACGCGTGCCGCGAAGGTCGGCTTCGAGTGGGAGACGGTCGCCGACGTGTGGGATCAGGTCGCACGCGAGCGCAGGGAGTTCGAGGCCGAGGAGCGGGGAAGCGCCGCCGCGGCGGAGGAGTTCGGCGACATCCTGTTCGCGCTGGTCAACGTGGCGCGCCGCGAGGGCATCGATGCCGAGGAGGCGCTTGCGGCGTCAAACCGGAAGTTCCGCCGCCGCTGGGCTGCGATGGAGACGGTCGCGCGCGAGCGGCGGACAAGCCTGGACGAGCTCTCCACGGCAGCCCTCAACGAGCTGTGGGACGAGGTCAAGGCAGGCGAGTAGCGCGCCTGCCCCTCGCACCTCCCGACGCGGCGGTGAGGGCCTCCACCGACCGGGATTTGGATTCTCGCCCCAGATGGCCGGCGCGCATGCTATAACTGTATGAGCCGGATTCGTCTGGCGATGCCAACATACACCTTAGACAAAGCAGTGGCATGGACTCTCTGGGCAAGGACATCCAGTTTCGTTCCGTCCCCCTCATCCAGCGGGGTGGCATGACGGGCCTTGGCAATGCCATGCCAAGCCGCCCGAGCACCAACCATGCGCAGGAGCCGGATGGGTCGCATGCGCCTGCTGCTTCTCGTGGTGGTGAGCGCAGGAGCCGTCAGGCACGGTGGGCGCGTCCCAGCCGCCTTTCCCTCGTGACCGACGAGCAGCTCGAGTACCAGCAGGTCACCGATGACCTTGCAGAGGAGCATGATCCCTGGCGAGAGGACCCCGCGTACGGCCGTCGCGGCAGGGGGTCACGTTGCTCGTCACGGCGCCGTCCGGTCGACGCGCGCGACTTCACCGATGGGTCGAGCTGCACCAGGGGGCCACAGGACGGCGAGACGGCATGGGAGGCACGCGCGGCGATCTTCACCGAAGACGACCTCTATGCGGTCCGTGGTGTCCCTGGCTCTCGGCGCCGCCGCGAGGCCGTCTCCTCAGGCATGCGCAACGTCTCGGCGGGCATGGGGTCGGTCCTCGAGGCCGTGACGGCGCACCTGCGTGGCACCCTGCTGCTGTGCGTGGTCGTGCTCGTCGTGTTCATGCTCTACGCGCCCGCGCGCAACCTGTACGTGGCCAATCGCCGGCTCGATGCGCTCCAGGCGACCTACGACGCCCTGCTCGAGGAGAACGACTCCATTCGCGGCGAGCTCGAGCTCCTGCAGACGCGTGAGGGGATAGAGAACGAGGCCCGCGCGCGCGGCTTCGTCGACACGGGGGAGACCAAGGTTGTGGTGGAGGGCCTTCCCGAGCAGACCGGGCACCAGGGTTCTGCGGCCACGGTCATCGCGGACGTCGAGGTCGAGGACGCGAGTCCCTGGTACGTGCACGTGCTTGACGCGCTGTTTGGCTACGAGCCGGAGCCGTGATGGGACGGGTCGCCTGCATCGACGTGGGAACGGTCACCTGCCGCCTTGCCGTCGCCGACGTGCAGGGCGGTCGCGTCGAGCGCCTCCAGAGGCGCTCGACGATCTGTGACCTGGGCGAGAACCTCACCAAGACAGGCCGGATCTGCGGGGCCGCTCGCGCCCGCGTGCTCGCGTGCGTGGACGGGTACCTGGCAGCGGCCCGCGCGGCGGGCGCGCCGTCTGTCTGCTGCACGCTCACGAGCGCCGCGCGCGATGCGTCCAACTCCGACGAGCTGCTCGCAGACCTTGCCAGCCGAGGGTTGGACGCACAGGTCATCCCAGGCGACGTCGAGGGAAGCCTCACGCTGCTGGGCGTCTGCCAAGACTTCCTCGGTCGTCTCGTCCTGGTGGCCGACAACGGTGGCGGCTCGACCGAGCTGGCCCTCGGGCGCCTGGGTCCCGACGGCCTCGAGGTGCGTGCCGTCAGGTCGGTCGACGTGGGCTGTCGGCGCGTGACCGAGCGCTTCCTCTCCGCTGGGGACCCTCCGTCGCCGACGGACGTCGCAGCCGCGCACGCGTTTGCCGCGCGGCTCCTCCAGCATGCGGCCGCAGACATGGGGCTGCGCGAGGCGGGAGCGGAGCGCCTGGTGGTGACCGGCGGAACCGCGACGAGCCTCGTGGCGGTCGATGCCGAGCTGGTGCCCTACGACTCCTCCTACGTGCACCTGCGGGAGCTGACCCGTCCTGTGGTCGATGCGCTCGAGGGCAGGCTTGCCTCGCTGGGTCTGGAAGCGCGCTCCGCGCTTCCAGGGCTTCAGCCCAAGCGGGCGCAGGTGATCGTGGGCGGCGCGATCGTGGTGAGCGAGCTCATGCGCGCGACGGGCTTCGAGCGCATGACGGTGAGCGAGAGCGACCTGCTCGTGGGCCTCTCGCTGACGGTGGATGCCGTGTGTGCGGGCGACCCTTCGCCAGTCTCGTGGGAGCCTCGGCCCTCCATGCTGGTGTAGTCTGTAGGCACGCGGCATCGCTGCGCTTTTGGGGGCGTGGCGGAACTGGCAGACGCAGGGGACTTAAAATCCTCCGCCTTTGGCTTGCGGGTTCGAACCCCGCCGCCCCTACCAGCACACATGCGGCCCGGATGCGCTCCGGGCCGCTGCGAGCCTGGTGGTGGGCACACGACCGCCCCTCTGGGGCTCTGGGGTTCATGGCCACAGGTCTCACCTTCCTGCACATCGGCGTCGGATCGCATGGATGCGACGCATACGTACGGAGAGAGGTTCCGGTCTCATGGCATCTGTCAATGGGGAAGAGGGGATGGTGCGCGAGGCGCGGTCACGTCGCGTCGCGCGGCATTCGGACACCGAGCTTGCCCTGCGCGCGATCTCCATCCGCAGGTCGGTGGTCGAGCTTGCGCATCGGTATCCCGACGTACCCTTTCATTTGGGAGGAAGCCTCTCGTGCGCCGAGATCATGGCGGTGCTTCTGGGCGACGTGATGCGTACGGGTGCCGATGGCACTCCGTGGGAGGCGCGTGACCGCCTGGTGCTCTCGAAGGGCCACGCGTCGCTGGCGCTATGGCCGGCCCTCGTGCAGTGTGGCCTGCTGAGCGAGGAGGACTATGGGCGCGGGCTGTTCGGCGATGATGCCGTGATCGGGAAGCAGCCCAAGCGAGACGTCTCCCGTGGCATCGAGCTGTCGGGTGGGAGCCTTGGCATGGGCCTTGGCTACGCAAGCGGCCTGGCCCTGGCGGCCCGGCGTCGCGGCCTGCCCTCACGCGTGTACTGCGTGATGGGCGACGGCGAGTGCGACGAGGGTTCCGTCTGGGAGGCCGCCTCGTTTGCCGGCCACAACCGCCTGGGGTCACTCACGGTGATCGTCGACGCCAACGGGCTCCAGCTTGACGGTCCCACCGCGCAGGTGCTGGACAGCGGTCCTCTCACGAGCAAGTTCGCCGCCTTCGGCTTTGACGTGCAGGTGGTGGACGGCCACAGCGTCAGGGAGCTGCGCGACGCCCTGCTCATGCGTGCGGAACGGCCGATGGCCGTGGTGGCGCGCACCGTCAAGGGCAAAGGGATCTCGTTTGCCGAGGGCAACGTCACCTGGCACGATCACTGCCTGGACGAGGACGGTTACAGCCGTGCCATGACCGAGTTCGCGGCGGCTGAGAGGGAGGTGCTGCGCGATGCCGAGTGATGGCCTTCGCCTGTGCGGGCTCGACGCCAAGGTGGTCTTTGGAGAGACGATGGCGCGCATCGCCGCACGCGACCCGCTGCTGTCGGTGGTGGTGTCCGACTATGGTCGTCGCCTCAACCTGGAGCAGATCCGCAAGACGCTGCCCGAGGCCTTCGTGCAGTGCGGCATCGCCGAGCAGAGCCAGGTCGAGGTTGCCGCGGCGCTGGCCAACGAGGGCTTCCACGTGATGGCCCCCTCGTACGCGACCTTCATCACCTCGCGCGTGCTCGACCAGGTGCGCGTGATGCTGGGCATGATGGCCTCGCCGGTGGTGCTGGTCGGCCTGTCTGCCGGCTGCGAGGCCGGCACGTTGGGCGCAAGCCACATGGCGCTCGAGGACCTTGCCTGCATGCGCACCATTCCCGGCATGACGGTGGTGTGCCCCGCAGACAACGTCGAGCTTGCTGCCGTGCTCGAGGAGCTCGCGGCTGCCCCGCGTCCCGCATACGTGCGCATCAGCCAGTACAAGAGCGGCGTGTGCATCCACGCGCGTGGCACCCGCGTGCACATAGGCGAGGCGGAGGTGCTCCGCCCGTCCACGCATGCGCGCGCCGCGATCCTGGCGACCGGCCCGCTTACGGGCGAGGCGATGCGGGCGGCGACGCTGCTCGCGCGCGAGGGCATCGAGGTCGAGGTGGTCGAGTTTGCTACGGTCAAGCCGCTCGACACCACGGCGCTTGACGCGCTTGCCCGCAAGGAGCTCGTGGTGACAGTGGAGGATCATGGCGTGCAGGGCGGGTTTGGCTCGGCGGTTGCCGAGCACCTGTCTGGCATCGCGGGGTCCGCGCGCGTGATGCGCATGGGCATGCCCGACGCGTACCCGAGCGCCGACATGCCCGCTCGCCTGCTGGAGTGCGCTGGCCTGACGGCCGGCGGGATCGCCGTCGCGGTCAGGGAGGGGCTTGCCTGAGCCCGTTGACCGTTGACGCTGGTCCCGGACGTCGTTGATCGCGGCGCCTGATGGCACAGATTTCGGGTTATGCGCTGTCATGACCGAACATCGGGAGTACGAGACATCATATTCCCAGTTGGGACCTGTCCCCTACGGCACATGTTCGGCCATGACAGCGCATAACCCGAAATCTGTGCCATCGACTTGCCGAGAGAGGCCGAGAGAGGCCCAAGGACCACCAAAAAACGCCTCCCGATGGGAGGCGTGCGTCTTCGTGGTGCCCCCAGCGGGAGTCGAACCCGCCTCTCAACCTTGAAAGGGTTGCGTCCTAGCCGATAGACGATGGGGACATGCGCACCCGAGTATAGCAGACTCGGATGAGCGGCCCTGGAGGGGCTGTCTCGGCGCTCGACCGGGCTTACCAGCCAAAGCCGCTTCGCTCGGAAAACGAGCGCGCCTGTTCGGCAAAGTCTCCCTGCTGCTCGGCCCATGAGGGGAAGTCAGGGATGTCGCAGATGATGGGGTCGGCCTCATGGACGGCGAGCGTGACCTCCGCAAAGGAGTAGGGCTCGGCGGCAGGGCGGTCGGGCAGGTAGGTGTCGACCATCACAGGCCTGAGCAGCGCGAAGGGACCCCCCTCGCACAGGCTCGAGAATCCCGAGAGCGCCCGGCGCGCGGCGGGCATCCGTCCCAGCTTGTAGAAGAGGACGGCGCGTCCAAGCTGCTGCCACGAGTCTCCCCTGCGGCCAAAGCGCGCGTCGAGCTCATCGAAGCCGGGCTCGTCCTCGAGCCGGGCGTACGAGAGGATGCAGGTGTGGCGGGCGCCCAGGGCGTCCATGGGAGAGAGCGAGAGCAGCGTCTTGCAGTAGTCGACGGACATGCGATACCGGGCGGAGTCGAGGCACGTGCGCGAGAGGCTTGCCAGGAGGCGCAGCCGACCATGGAGGAACACGTCGTGCCAGGCATCGCCCGATCCCGGCGCGCTGAGGGGGCCCTGCTCGGCGGCGACCGCCTGCTCCAGGTCGAGCAGGGCGTCAAGCTGGTCGTCGGGCTCCTGGTCGGCCGCGAGCACCGACATCAGGCGCGCGTCCACGCTCTCCGGCGCCTCCCCGAGGGCCCTCTCGCAGTCGCGGCGCAGGCGCGCCATGCGGCCGGCACGCTCCTCCATGAAGCTCTCGTCATCGCGCCACTCGTCCGCGTCGCGCGAGTCCATCACGCGCCCTATGGCTTGTGTCAGCCTGAGGAATGCCTGGTCAGAGGGGTTGTCAAGATATGACTCGGGATGTTCGCGAACCGCCAGCAGCAGCTCGGCATACGCGGCGGGCGAAAGGTCGCCCAGCTGTGCGCCCCGGCGTCGGGCCAAGCGCTCGTACAGCTCCTCGCGCAGGTTCATCGGGAGTCCCCCACCTTGGCGGCCAGGGCCGCGTTGCGCACGATCCAGGTGCCCAGCACGCCTCGCCCGGCGTCGTCGCGTCCCTCCTGGAGCAGGACCGTTCCCTCGGAGACGGCGAGGATCAGCTCGTCCTCGCAGAAGGGAGGGACGGCGAGGCGCGAGAACACGCCATCGGGGAGCTCCTTCTGCGCGGTGAAGGCCGACAGGGCGTGCGGGTAGGATGCCATGAGCTCCGAGAGCAGTGCGCGGGCGCGGGCGATGTCGTGACGCTTGTGCGCAAGCGATATGCGCGCGAGCTGCATCCAGGCGTCGCGGGTGCCCTCGCGCATGAGGGGCCTGGTGCGGGCGGCAAAGCGCTTGAGCCCGGTCTCGTCCTCGAGCTTGGCATAGGCGATGGCCACGGTGAAGCGCACGTCCGCGCTGTCGGCGGGATCAAGCTCGAGAAGCCTCTCACCCAGGCGGATGGCCTCTCGGTTGCGGCCGCAGATGATGGCCTTGCCGGCCTGGGTCGCCAGCCAGCGGTAGTACGGGCGCATGGCGATGTCGGCCCCCAGCAGCATACGCTCCGGCGAGTCGTCGGCCACCTTTGCCCGCTCCTCCTCGCAGACGGCACGCACGTCGTCTGCGGTTGAGGCAAGGAAGGTGTAGTAGCTCTCGAACGAGGGGCTTGCTGCCGCCGACTTCATGCGGATGGCGTCATAGCAGTGGGGATCGAGCCCAATGGCCTCGTCGAGCAGGTGATGGCCCTGGTCGACGAGCTGCTCGGCGTGCGCGTCGTCGGCGAAGGGGAGCTCGTAGTCGATGAGGGCGGTCGCCTCGGCAACCAGGTGGAAGGCACGATCGGCGTCCGACTGGGGCAGCGAGTCGCGGTTCTGGGCAAAGCGGCGCCCAAAGGAGGAGAAGGCCCGCGTGGCGGAGAGCGGGTCGCTGCCATCCAGGGAGCGCGCAAAGCGTAGGCCCAGGCGCTGGTAGTCCTCTCGGTGCGCGTCGTATGCCACGGCGGTCCCTTCGATGATGGTATGCTGCACCATGGTAGCGCATGTGCACCTGCGTCACCCCGGCATCACATGCGAGGCCGGCCCGGCAGGCCACTGCCGTCGCAGGGGAGAGCGCCTTGGGGGAGGGGTCGCCCGATTCCTGGCGAACTAAGGGCAGGCCAGCGAAAACGTGGCCGCTGACCTGCTCGGACATGCATGGTGGGCGATGACGGACTCGAACCGCCGACCGTATCCTTGTAAGGGATCTGCGCTACCAGCTGCGCCAATCGCCCGTGACTGGAAATTCTATCACAGCTATGTGGCTCGTGACCCCAGGCCCTGCGGGGGCTAGGGCATTGCCTATACTGTGACGCATGGATACCACAGCATCTGCGGGCATGGGTTCCGCACACACCACGCTTCTGTCCCTGATCGAGACGCTCGGGGAGGAGGGCCTGCTCCTTCGGGCTGACAACGCGGCCGATGCGTTGTCCACAGCGGTCACGGGGGCTGACTGCGACTCGCGCGTGGTCGCCGCGGGCCACGTCTTCGTCTGCAAGGGAGCGGCGTTCAAGCCGGCCTACCTCGTCTCGGCGGTCGAGCGTGGCGCCGTCGCCTACCTGTGTGACGAGGGCCTGGCTCCCGCGCTCGCCGAGGCGTGCCCGGGCACGCCGGCGCTCGTCACCGGCAACCTGCGCCTTGCGATGGCCCACCTCTCGTCGGCGGCATGGGGCCATCCGGATCGGGCCATCAACGTCCTGGGCATCACCGGGACCAAGGGCAAGTCCACCGTCGCCTACATGCTGCGTGGCATCCTCGATGGCGGGAGAGAGGGCTCTGGCACCGGCATCATGGGATCGATCGACACCTACGACGGCGTCGAGGGCTTCGAGAGCGTCAACACCACGCCGGAGGCGCCCGACCTGTGGCGTCACCTGGCGCACACGCGCGACTCCGGCCTGCCCTGCATGGTGATGGAGGTCTCGAGCCAGGCGCTCAAGTACGACCGCGTGGTCGACCTGGGCATCGACGTGGCCTGCTTTCTCAACATCGGGCGCGACCACATCTCACCGATCGAGCATCGGGACTTCGAGGACTACTTCGAGAGCAAGCTGCGCATCTTCGACCAGGCTCGCGTGGCGGTGGTCAACCTCGACATGGACCATGCGGACGAGGTGATCGCCCGCGCCCAGCGCTGCGAGCGCACGGTGACCTTCTCGGCGGCAGGCGAGACCTCCGGCGCAGACGTCTGGGCGGACGGCGTCCGCTCCGAGCGCGGTGGCATCGCTTTCGTGGCCCACAGCGGTCGGGGCGCCCGCGAGATGCGCGTGTCCATGCCGGGCCTCTTCAACGTCGATAACGCGCTGGCCGCCCTTGCCATGTGCGAGGTGCTTGGCGTGAGCGACGAGCTCGTGCGCGAGGGGCTGGCGCGCGTGCGCGTGCCCGGTCGCATGGAGCTGATCGAGACGGCCGATCCACGCGTGTGCGCCATCGTGGACTACGCGCACAACAAGCTTTCGTACCAGCGCTTCTTCTCGTCGCTGAGCAAGGAGTTCGCGGGCAGGCAGGTCATCGCCCTGTTCGGCGCGCCGGGGGACAAGGCCCATGAGCGCCGCCACGAGCTGCCCGAGGAGGCCTCCAGGTGGGCCGATCTCATCATCTACACCGAGGAGGACCCGGCACACGAGCGCGTGGAGGACATCTGCGCCGAGATGGCTGCCAACACGCCCGAGGGCCAGGCCCACGAGGTCATCTGCGATCGTCCGGATGCCATCGCACGGGCGGTGGAGGTTGCCTTCGACGCGCCGGAGGGTGCGGTGGTCTGCCTCTTGGCCAAGGGCGACGAGACGCGCCAGCACGAGGGCGACGCCTTCGTTCCCTGCGAGACCGACGGGGCGATCTTCGAGCGCGAGGTTGCCCGCCTGCTTTCCCGACGCGCGGCGGCGACTCCGGACGTCATGTCCTGAGAGGGGGTCCTAGGGGATGGGAGACAACCAGCGGGAGCGCTCCTTCGGGCGCTCGCACGACCAGATGCGGCCCGTGACGCTGACGCCGGGGGTCATGAGGAACGCCACCGGCTCCTGCATGGCCGAGTTCGGCGACACGCGCGTCCTGTGCGCTGCGACCATCGAGGAGGGCGTGCCCGTCTGGCGTCGTGGCCAACGCGCCGGCTGGGTCACGGCGGAGTATGCCATGCTGCCCGCATCGACCGGGCGTCGCACCCCGCGCGAGCAGCGTGGCCGCAGGGGGCGCTCTATGGAGATCGAGCGCCTCATCGGCAGGAGCCTGCGCACGGTCGTCGACCTGCGCGCGCTCGGCGAGCTGACGGTCACCTGCGACTGCGATGTGATACAGGCGGACGGTGGCACGCGCACGGCGTCGGTCACGGGCGCCTGGGTGGCCCTGCATCAGGCGCTCAAGGCGTGGGTCGAGGCCGACCGGATCCATCGCATGCCCCTCGTGGGCCAGGTGGCCGCGGTCTCGATGGGCGAGGTCGGCGGCGAGCTGCTGCTCGACCTCGACTATCCCGAAGACAGCCGCGCACAGGTCGACATGAATCTGGTGGGGACGGCCGACGGGCGCATCATCGAGGTCCAGGGCACCGGCGAGCGCGCGTCGTTCGACCGCACGCAGCTCGACGCCCTGCTCGACCTCGGGCAGGCGGGCATCGCCGAGCTGGTGCGCCTGCAGGGCGAGGTCACGGGCTTCGTCCCACGATAGGAGCCGAGCGCACCGCCAGGCAGGCCTGCCTGCGGCTCAGGAAACGGAAGGAGCGCCCCTGTGGCACGCATCGACATCAGCACGCTCGACCCTGCCAGGACTGTCGTCGTGGCAACGGGCAACGCGCACAAGCTTGCCGAGATCGAGGCGATCCTCGGCGCCTCGCCGGCGATGGGGGGCGTGCGCTTCGTGGCGCTCGCCGAGCTGGGCGACTTCGCCGACCCCGACGAGAGCGGCGAGACCTTTTACGACAACGCCCTGATCAAGGCACAGGCGGCGCTCGACGAGACGGGCCTCGCGATGGCGGTGGCCGACGACTCGGGCCTGTGCGTCGATGCCCTCGGTGGCGATCCGGGCATACGGTCCGCACGCTGGGCGGGAGAGCACGGCAACGACGACGCGAACAACGACAAGTTGCTCGATGACATGGCGCACGTGCCCGACGCCGAGCGTACGGCCCGCTTTCACTCCACGGTGGTGCTGGTCTCGCGGGACGAGGACGGCGAGGAGGTCCTCGTCGGCAACGGAGGCTGCGAGGGCGCGATCGCCCGCGACCGCCGTGGCACCAACGGCTTTGGCTACGATCCGCTGTTCGATCTGGCCGACATCCCGGGCACGCGCATGGCAGAGCTCGGGCCACAGGAGAAGAACGCGATCTCGCACCGTCGTCGCGCCCTGGACGACTTGGTGGCGAGGTTGGGGTAGGGTTTGTATCCACACTTTCGGGAAGGGGAACCATGAGACTTATCCGCACGACTGACTACAACGACATGAGCCGCAAGGTCGCCAACATCATCTCTGCGCAGGTCATCCTCAAGCCAAAGAGCAGCTTGGGCCTCGCCACCGGATCGACGCCCATCGGTGCGTACCAACAGCTCGTACGATGGTACGAGAAGGGGGACGTGGACTTCTCCGAGGTTTGCACCTACAACCTCGACGAGTATTACGGCCTGCTCCCCAGCGACCCTCACAGCTATCGTCATTTCATGGACACCAACTTCTTCGACCACATCAACATCAGGCGGGAGAACACCTTCGTGCCCGACGGCGCCAACCTCGACCGCGAGGCCGAGTGCGCTCGCTACGACGCGCTGCTGCAGGCTGTCGGCCATCTCGACCTGCAGCTGCTGGGCATCGGCCGCAACGGTCACATCGGCTTCAACGAGCCGGGCGAGGTCTTTTCCAAGGGCACCCACTGCGTCGACCTCTCGCAGAGCACGATCGAGGCGAACAGCCGCCTGTTTGGCAGCATCGACGACGTGCCGCGCCGGGCGTACTCCATGGGCGTGCAGGCCATCATGAATGCGCGCATGATCCTGCTGGCTGCCTCGGGCGAGGACAAGGCCCAGGCCGTCCACGACATGATCTTTGGTCCCGTGACGCCACGCTGCACGGCGTCCATCCTCCAGCTGCACACGAACTGCGTGGTGGTTGCCGACAGGGATGCCCTGAGCCTCTGCCCCCAAGCCTAGGGCGCGGCGTGGGTGGTCTCGGGAGGTGCCAGCCGGCGCTTCTGTCTACCTTTCGTGAACGCACACAGTGCGTAGTAGTATAAAAAGCTGCATATACAATCTGGGGGGCGTCTGTGTCTGTCTCGCTCCCTGGCAGGAGGTCAGATGGAAACCGAGATTCCGCCCGTCAACAGGGTTGACACCATTCGCGAGGAGCTTGGCACGCTTGCGGGCACGCGTCTCAAGGTGCGCGCCAACATGGGTCGCTCGCGCATCGTCGAGCGCACGGGCGTGCTGATGGCCGTTCACCCCCAGCTCTTTGTGGTCGAGGTCGAGGAGCGTCGTGGTCGCAAGGCCCGGCAGTCCTATCAATATGTTGATGTCCTGACGGGCACGGTCGAGATCTATGACACCGACACGGGCAAGCGCCTGCTCGACTTCACTGTTGGGGTGTAGGCGGGCGTCGCCTCCGCATCCCATGGCACCTGACGCGATGACCCTGCTCGCTCCCGCAAAGCTCAACCTGCACCTGGGCATCCACCCCGGTCGTGACGAGCGTGGGTACCACAGGGCCGATTCCGTCATGATCGGCGTCGATCTGGCGGATCGCGTGCGCATCGAGCGTGCGGACGCCCCCTCCCTTCACATGAGTGTCGATTGCGGCGTTCCCCAGGAGAAGAACACCGCCTTTCGTGCCGCGCGGGCGCTCTGCGAGGCCTTTGGGCGCACGGAGCGCTATGCGATTCGCATAGACAAGCGCGTGCCTGCGCAGAGCGGCCTGGGTGGGGCGTCATCTGATGCGGCGTCGGTGCTGCTGGGGCTGTGTCGCCTGTGGGGCGTTGACGCGACGGATGGGCGCGTGGGTGCCGTGGCGCGCTCCATCGGCGCCGACGTGCCGTTCTTCCTCACGATGGCACCGGCGTACCTGGCGGGTGCGGGCGATGTGCTCGAGGAACGGTTCCCCTTCCTGGCGGGCGTGCCCGTGGTGCTGGTTCGCCCCGACGTGGGCGTGTCGACGGTTGAGGCGTATCGGGAGTTTGACGTGCATCCGACCGACCCAAAAAGCCCTGAGGGCATGTGCGCGGCGCTGCGTGCTGGCGATGCGTCTGCGGTTGCGGCACGCCTCTACAACAACCTCGAGCCCGCGGCAAACGTGCTGGCGCCGGTGACGGCTGAGGTGCGCGCGTGGCTGGAGGCGCAGGAGGGTGTCCTGGCCGCGCGGCTGACAGGCTCGGGGAGCTGCGTGTTCGCTCTGTGCGAGACCGACGAGGCCGCCGCGCGCATCGCCCGCAATGCGCAAGAAACAAGAAATTGGTGGTCATGCGCCACGGCGACGGTTGGCGAGGGGGTCCAGTTCTGCTAAAGTAATCGCTTGCAACGGGACGTGGCGCAGTTTGGTAGCGCGCTCGGTTCGGGACCGAGAGGTCGCTGGTTCAAATCCAGTCGTCCCGACCAGAAATCGCAGGTCAGGGCATGTGCGCTCTGGCCTGTTTTGCTATGCGCGCCAAATCCGGGCGATGATGCCAATCGGCGAGCGGCCGCATCTCCCGCCTGCGGACAGGCAGATACACTCGCCCAGGCTAAAGCGTTCACCAGCCCAAATAGCAGAAAGCATGCTATAATAATCCCAGCAAACCCTACTTACCCTACTTATAGGAGAGGTGAGAGTTATGGCACAGGCAGTTTTCGCAGACAATGCAAAGGTCATGTCCAAGGGGCAGGTGACCATCCCTAAAGACGTACGTGACGTCCTCGGCGTGGAGACAGGCGACAAAGTGACCTTCATCGTGGAGGGCAATGTCGTGCGCGTGGTAAACGCTGCAGCCTATGCGATGCAGATGTTCCAGCAGCAGATGGCAGGAGCTGCTGCAACTGCAGGCATCACGAGCGAGGCCGATGTAGACGCCCTCGTGGCAGGCCAGCGCGCGGAGGCGTAGCTAATGCGAGTCTTTCTCGATACGAACTTCTCATTTCGGCAGCCCTCTTCCCAACAGGTGTTGCTGCCCGGGCGTACCTCAAGGCCGTATACAAGCCCAACGACGCCATCATCAGCGACTACGTCATCGACGAGATGAGAAGCGTATTTGCCCGCAAGTTCCCTGACAGGCTTGCCGCCGTTGATGCGTTTCTGGTTGAGGCATCCTCCGCTCTGGAGGTGGTGAGCACCCCTGTCCATGCAGCGGAAGGAGAGGAGTCGGTGCGAGACGCGCACGACCGGCCTATTTTGCGGGCTGCGCGGGCTGCGCGAGCAGACGTTATCCTGAGCGGAGACAAGGATTTGCCCGAATCCGGGATAAGCTCACCGCGAATCGTGACGGCATCAGAATTTCTGGCGTTCTAGCACCCTAGTGGAAAATCCACAGGGGCATCTTGCCAGCTCTATTCTCCAAGGATTCTTGTGTTCCTTCTAGAAGGATGACAGCCCTGTCAAAGGATGATGAACGGGCTCCTCTGCAGGGCCCCTATCTCGACCGCGTAGGAGAGGGCCTGCTTGAGGAGGCGGTGGTCCTTGGCCACGGAGTCTGGGCAGAGCCCGCCCTCGTTCAGGAGCTCGTCTCGCCAGTCGAGGATCATCTCGCCGGTGAGCTCGTCGATCCTCTTGCCTCAGATACATTGTTTCGGGACCGTGAGGCCGCTGGCTCAAATCCAGTCGTCCCGACCAGAAATCGCAGGTCAGAGGGCTAAGACCTCTGACCTTTTTGCTTATCTTGACCGGAAGTAGGCCACAGGTTGGGGTTATAGGACAAAACGTGTTGCTGTTTTGTCACCTTTTCCGCAGGTCATCCTGCATATTTCGCAACCTTAAGTTGTCCGGCCCCAACTTTGAGGATGGACGAAACATGTTGCCGGCCAGATCACATGCTTGCAGGTAGACCGGGCATTCTGCGTGCTTTGAGTTGCCGTCGTCCGACAGGCGCAGTCGATGGGTGGCAACATGCGGGAGGTGGCGCGCCCGAGCTGCGGGGGCCGACGAGGAGGTTCGGGAAGACTGCTGCGGGCTCGCGGAGGTGGAGGCGCCTCGAGTGTGGCCTCACCTTCGTGAACAGGGCGGACAACTCCGCGAAGAGGCTCTCGCGGAGCTCCTCCCGTGGCTGCTCTCGAAGGTAGGGCAGGCGGGCATGCCGGGAGGCGGGCGCACCCTCCGCAGGCGCACGTCGGAGCTCTGGCGCGCGTGGCCGCTGCCGCCGGTCACCGGCGAGGTCCGCCGCGTCGTCTTCGTCGACGACATCCACCTCGCGGGGAAGGCCGTCGTGCCCGTGGCCAGGAGCGAGGAGTACGTGCTGGGCTGGTACGTGGCCCGCAGCGAGAGCTCGGCCGCGCACAGGGCGCTCATGGCCCGCATCGCCCCTCCCGACGTCGTCGTCACCGACGGCGGCAGCGGCTTCCAGAAGGCCAGGGGGGAGGTCTGGCCGGGGACGCGGGTGCAGAGGTGCGCGCCCCACGCGTTCGAGCAGGTCAAGAGGTACGCGACGACGAGGCCCAGGACCCAGGCGGGCGTCGACCTCTGCGCGCTGGCGAAGGCGCCGCTGACGGTCTCGACGTCCGAGCAGGCGGCCGCGTGGGCGGCGTCCCACGCCGAGTGGTGCTCGACGCACGAAGGGCCGGTCAAGGCGAGGAACTCCCTCACCGCGCTCGTCAGGTCGGGCCAGCTGTTCACCTGCGTGGACCCCGGCCTGGTCGGCCGCCTCGGGCCGCTCCCCGCCGCCAGCAACGCCGTCGAGAGCCTGAACGCGCAGCTGAGGGCCATGCTGAGGGAGCACAGGGACCTGTCGCCCGAGCGCCGCGTCAAGGCCGTCCGCTGGTGGTGCTGCATGCACGCCGGGAGCCCGCTTCCGGCGGCCGAGACCCCCAGGGCCACGCCGACCGACGCGGGCATCGCAAAGGAGATGCGGCTGGCCAGCTACGGGGACGGGGCGAGGCTCGGACCCCAGAAGTGGGGCGACGGGCTCGCCTGGGAGGAGCTCCACAGGTCGACGCCATGGAGGCGCGATTGGGATTAGCCAGCAACACGTTTTGTCCTATAACCCAAAACCTTGCAATCAGCCCAATGGACCTCGTGGGGATAGCCTTTCAGAACACAAGCGTCTCGATGCTATCACCATCGAATAANNTTATTCGATGGTGATAGCATCGAGGGCATTGGTAGGCGTGGGGAAGGGGGAAACGCATGGCATTGCCCGTCAGTGTCGATAGGCTCGTTCGTGGTGGAGTCGTCGAATCTACGAGAATCGAGTTCAAGGGCGGATTCAACCCCAACCCCATCATGCACAGCATTTGCGCCTTTGCGAACGACATCGACAACATCGGCGGGGGATACCTCGTCATAGGGATCGATGAGGACAACGGGCAGCCCGTCTTGCCACCTCGTGGCATCAGCCAGGCGGAAGTTGACCGGACGCTCAAGCGCTTCCTTGACCTCTGCCGCCTCATCGAGCCCTTCTACCAGCCCATAGTCGAGCCGGTTCAGCTGGATGGCGCTTGGGTCATCGTCATCTGGGTCCCTGGTGGGCACGGACGACCGTACAAGGTACCCAAGGACGTCCTCGCCAAGGACAAGTCGAACAAGCGTTACTACATCCGCAAGTTCTCGAGCACGGTCGTGGCCTCCCCCGACGAGGAGCGCGAGCTCTTCTACGCGTCGCAGACCGTCCCCTTTGACGACCAGCCAAACCTCGCCGCATCCGTGGAGGACCTGAGCAGGCCGCTTCTGCGCGACTACCTCAGCGAGGTGGGCAGCTCGCTCTTCGACATCTCGGAGTCCATGGAGACGGTCGACATTGCGCGCAACATGCAACTGCTCGCTGGCCCCCCGGAGGACCAGCATCCGCGCAATGTGGGCATCCTCATGTTCAGCGAGCGGATTGAGCGTTACTTCCCCTATGCGCGCATCGAGGTCGTCGACCTTCCTGACCCGTCGGGCGAGGGCATGACAGAGCGCGTCTTTCGTGGCGCCTTGCAGCACCAGCTTGCCACCGCCCTCTCCTACATCGACAGCTATGTCATCCAGAGGCGCACCTTCAAGCACGAGGGGACACCTGTCGCCGAAGTGGTCGCCAACTACCCGTATGCTGCCGTCGAGGAGATTCTCTCCAACGCTGTCTACCATCGCTCGTACCAGCTGTCCGAGCCAACTACCGTGCGTATTACGCCCGAGGCTATGGAGATCACGAGCTTCCCGGGCTTCGACCGCAGCATCACGCAGGAGATGATCGAGTCCTACGACCTGCGCTGCGACCGCTACCGCAACCGCAGGATTGGCGACTTCCTCAAGGAGCTGGGCCTCTGCGAGGGGAGGAACACCGGCTTTCCCAAGGCGCTCGCAGCGCTCGACGCCAACGGGTCAGCGCGACCCACGTTCCGCATGGACGAGGCTCGCGGGTTTCTCACCGTGCGGCTTGCCGTGCACCCCGCCTTCGCGCCAGAGCCCAAGGGCCCTACGCGGGAAGAGCTTGCGTATCGGGAGAGAATCGCCGACGCCCTCGCTGGAGGGCCCCTCTCCCTCTCCGAGCTGTCCCGCGCCATGGGGTACAAGTCCATACCCAAGCGTCTATCCAAGGCCATCGAGGCCATGGCCTCCGAGGGGTCCGTGGCAAAGGTCGCCACGGGAGGGCTGCGCACCAAGATTGCGCTTGTAGTCCGGCGATAGGCTGCAGCCCAGATGCTAAATCGTGACCTCTCTCATGTGAGAAGGCACGTGAGGTCGATGACCCCATTCGATAGCGAGCAGATGCGCCTCAATCTGAGAGGTCCAAACGATTCACAAAGAATGGTCCGGCTAGCAAGGCGACGCCTTCCCATAGGGGAAGACGAATCGGCGAACGGTTGCCATTGGGCGTTCTCGTGGCACAGTGGGGCATCATCGGGGAGCGAAGAGCCCTCCCAGCATCATCGCGACCTCCTCGGTCGTCTCGGCGAACCCGCGCTCCACCCACTCGTCCAGGATGCCGACGAACCCGTACAGGTAGAACTTCTCGCGGTATCCGGTGTGGCCCCCTCCCGCGAGAGCCTCCGCGATCCTCGCGGAGGCGTCCATGACCGTCTGCCTCATGCCGCGCACGTAGAGGAGCGATATGGTCTCCCTCTGGCCGTGGACCATGCGGAGGTACGGGAGCAGGTCGGTCTGGTGAAATCCGAACTGTTCATTCGGTAAAATCTGAATATTCTGGACGGTAAAATACCGAAAAGTGACTTAGTGGCCAGGGTGGCGTGTCGAAGACCGCAGGAACTTTTTCGGGACCGAGAGGCCGCTGGTTCTGCTGCGCGCGTGCCACTGGCACGTGCTCCGCACCCTAGGGGAAATCCAGTCGTCCCGACCAGAAATACGAGAGGTCGTTGGCACAGCGCCGGCGACCTTTTTTGTTGACCAGCCATCACAATCTGCCCAACAAAGAACCCGCAATCTGTCCAATACAATCACCGCTACGCCCAAGAGACAAGATCGACCAGACCGTTATGGCCTACGTCGTCTTTGGCAGTCATCCATGCGGATAGGCTTGAAGTAAGGTCTGCAACGGGATGTATGCAGTACTCCTCAGTTGTCTATAGCGGTGAGCACTCTGTCTTCATGTGTCGTTGGCCGCGCTAGGCCCTCTTTGCTTCCGTACGGTACTCGCGGGGAGACATGCCAAAGTGCTGGTGGAACTTGCGGTAGAAGTAGGTCATGTTGGTGATGCCTACCTTCTCGGCGATGCTCGTGATGCTGCGGTCTGTGTTCGCAAGTAAGAAGCGCGCCTCGCTCATCTGCTGGGCAGCTTTTATTTCGGTGAACGTGCGGCCCGTCTGCGCCTTGAGGAGGTTTCCTAGGTAGTTTTGGCTAAAACCGAACCTCTCGGCGACCGAGCCCAGCGTGCATTCCTTATAGTTGCGCTCGATGTGGTCAATTACCTCCACGAGGCGGCGGTCGGGGAGGGGACGCTCCTCCCTGTCGCGCGTGAGCAGGAAGAGTCCCCTGATGAGTTCGAGGAAGAGGCACTCCACATAGCCGCGCATGATGTCCTGCGAATACAGCGAAGAGAAGTAGTACTCGTCGATGATGAACTTCATGAGCTGCCGCACGTGGCTCACATAGCGGGCCGGCGCCACCAGTGAACGGTCGTGGCGGCGCCTGCGCGAGACGACCTCAAAGAGCATCTCGGTGAGCAGGCCCTCGCCGGGCAGCTTGCTAAGGAAGACTGAGTCGAAGAACTCCCGCTTGAAGACCATCGAGATCACGATGTCATGTTCGCCTTTAATGCCTGGAGAACTGCGTATCACGCCTGTGTCACAGATGATGACATCGCCCCTATGCAGCGTGAATGGGCGCCCGTTGACAATGAAGTCGCAGCTTCCGTCATACATGTAGGAAAGCTGCATATCTTGGTTGACATGCGGTGGGATGTCGGTGAAGCGTGTCTCCTTGATTAGGGCGACCGCACTTTCCTGCAGTGTGTCCTTCCAGTCGAACAGAAGGCATTCGGTATCACCCACCATCACGTGCGGAACGGTCGCGTAGCGCGGGCTTGGCTGCCCGGGGTGGGCGAGGTGCCACTCTTCGGATTCGGTGTGCTCGTAGAGTAGCTTTCTGAGCCGTTTTCCTAGAGATTCTTGACCGTGTCGCACCCTGTGCTCCGCTCAGCGTTAGAAGATTTGGTTTCCTGTGCCGAAACCTGTAAATCTGACATAGTTATAAGAGTTTAATGACATATTAACCTTCCTTCTTCCTCCGTATAGTGAGAATCACGCAAGCAGACAAGCCCAAAAGGGCAGGCGGAAGGAGAAAGACATGATGCACGCAAAGACCGGGTTTGACGGCAACTTCCTGTGGGGCGGGGCCATCTCCTGCTCTCAGGCTGATGGCGGCTGGATGGAGGGCGGCAAGGGCAAGTCCACACAGGACTGTCGTTGGCTCGACGGCACCTGGACTCACGAGCAGGTCGAGGACAAGCACCAGAACAACCCGTTCTCCCAGGCCGAGCTCGAGGCGGCGCTCATCGACGACGGCACCGAGTTCTATCCTTTCCGCCGCGGCGTGGACTTCTACCACCACTACAAGGAGGACATCGTCCTCTTTGCTGAAATGGGCCTCAAGCTCTTCCGCACGTCCATCTGCTGGAGCCGCATCTTCCCCAATGGCGATGACACCGAGCCCAACCGCGAGGGCATCGCGTGGTATCGCAGCATGTTGGGCGAGTGCCAGAAGCACGGCATCAAGGTCTTTGCCACCATGCTGCACTACGACATCCCCGTTAACCTGGTGGTCAAGTACGGCGGGTGGAAGAGTCGCAAAACGATCAAGTTCTTCCAGCGCTATGTGGAGACTATCGTGCGCGAGTTTGGCGATTTGGTCGACTACTGGCTGCCGTTCAACGAGTTCAACGCCGGTCGCTTTGCCCCGTGGGACGGCGTCTGTCTGGTGAAGGACGCCGAGGGCGACCAGTTTGATCAGCGGATCTTCCAGTGTCTGCACCACGAGTTTGTGGCAAATGCACTGGCTGTCAAGACCGTTCACGAACTCTCACCCAACACGCCCGTGGGTGGCATGATCGCGCGCTTCTGCACATATCCCGCCACCTGCCGTCCCGAAGACAACCTGCAGGCCATCCACGACGACCAGTACGCCAACTGGTTCTACACCGACATCATGGCCCGCGGCAAATATCCCACCTACATGGCGCGCTACTTCGACCAGTTGGGCATCGAGATAGAGATGGAGCCAGGTGACGAGGAGCTGATTGCGGCCAACACCGTGGACTTCCTGGCCTTCTCGTACTACTTCTCGCAGATTTCCACCACTGACCAAGGATGGGAGAAGACCGCTGGCAACCTTGTCATGGCCAACAAGAACCCCTACCTCCCTACCTCCGAGTGGGGCTGGCAGCTCGACCCCATTGGCCTGCGCATCACGCTGAATCAGATGTACGACCGCTACGGTCTTCCTCTCTACATTGCCGAGAACGGCCTGGGAACGGGTGACGTGCTCGAGGCGGATGGCACGGTGCACGACGACTATCGTATCGACTACATCCGCGAGCATGTCAAGTGCCTCAAGGAGGCCGCGATTGATGGCGTGGACGTGCGCGGCTATATGATTTGGGGCTTCCTCGACGTGGTCGCCTGCGGCCCGCTCACCATGGACAAGCGCTACGGCCTCATCTACGTGGACCGCGACAACGAGGGCAAGGGCAGCTGCAAGCGCTACCGCAAGGACTCTTTCTATTGGTATCAGCGCTGCATCGCCACCAACGGCGAGGACCTCGATTAACTACCGGTACGGCTGGCGGCCGACACAGCAACTCTCTATAGGGCGTGATCCCCGTCATAGGATCGCGGGGACAGCATAAGAAAGGCAAAGGAAATGGCATCTAAGAAAGAGTTGGCCCAACAGATTCTGGAGCTCGTGGGCGGAGCAGGCAACGTAAAGACCGCGACCCACTGTGTCACCCGCCTGCGTCTCAACCTGGTGGACGACACGAAGGCTGACCTCGAGGCGCTCAAGGCGCTGGACGGCACCCTCGGCGCTCAGATCAAGGACGGGCAATGGCAGATCATCATCGGCCCGGGCATCGGTGCCCTTTATGAGGAGTTCGAGCCGCTGCTGGGAGCCAACAAGCTCGCTGGTGAGGTGGCTGCCGACGCCGACCAGGAGGAGCTGCAGGGCGGCGGGTTCTCTGGCGTATTCGATATCATCTCGGGCATCTTTGCGCCCATCATTCCGGCGTTGGTCGCGGGCGGCATCGTCAAGGGCGCGCTGGCGCTCATCGCAGGATTTGGCATCGACGCCGGTGCGGGCAGCTGGGCCATCTTCAACATGACCTCGGACATCCCCTTCTACTTCCTGCCTTTCCTGCTTGCAGCCGCCGCAGCAGATAAGCTCAAGGTCAACCGCTCACTTGCCCTCTGCGTCGCCGGCTCACTCATGTATCCCACCATCATCAACGCCGCGGGAACCGGTGAGGCCCCGCTTGCCCTCTTTGGCATGAACGTGCCCATCTTCAACTACGCCGACTCGGTCTTCCCGGTAATCTTTGGCGTAGCGGGCCTAGCTTTCGTCTACCGCTTCATTGACAAGTTCATTCCCGATATGTTCAAGCTGGTGGTGGTTCCCGCACTCTCGCTCGGCATCGTGATTCCGCTGAACCTCTTCGTGCTTGCCCCTATCGGCGCCTGGTGCGGCATTGGCTTGGCAAACGGCATCGTCTGGCTCTTCTCCACCCTTGGCCCCATCGCTGGCTTCCTGCTTGGCTTCTTCATGCCTCTCATCGTGCTCTTTGGCATGCACCAGTCCACGAGCCCCATCCAGATCTCGAACATCGCAACTCTTGGCTACGACTACCTCCTGCCCGTCTCCTTTTGCCACAACCTCGCCGAGAGTGGTGCAGCCTTTGGTGCAGCCCTGCGCATGACCGATGAGAAGATGAAGTCTGTCGCCTTCACCTGCGCTTTCTCCGCCTTCATGGGTATCTCCGAGCCCGCGCTCTTTTCCGTGCAGGTGCCCAACAAGACCCCGCTCATCGCGGCCATGGTTGGCAACGGCATCGGTGGCGCGCTCACCGTGCTCCTGGGTGCCAAGTGCTTTGGCTTCGTCATGCCTGGCATCACCTCGCTGCCCGTATATATGGATCCCAGCGGCAGCCCGGTCAACTTCCTGATGATCTGCATCAGCATCGCCGCTAGCTGGGCTATTGCGTGTGGGCTTTCCTTCATCCTTTGGGGCCGCTTCCAGAAGAAGAACTAGCACACGCCCAACAGACCTTCCTTCCCAGTCCGGATGTCTTAGGACATCCGGGCTCTTCATGTTTGGCGGGACTCCTCTGGTAGCCCAGCTGTTGTTCGTCTCGAATGCGAGGGAGGTGAACTATTCCAATCGAGCGTGGCCTTAACTTGAGTCAACTGACTCCCTCTATGCCGTGGTCACGTTGACGTTCGCCATTTCTAAGGAGGTCTTGGTAGAGGGGTATCGGGGAGATCGTCCGGGGGGTTTCCCTTAGGAGCAGTGGCCACAAAACATGGCTCCGACTGGCCACAAGCGGGCCACAAACGCCCGTCCAGTGATGGAAGGGACAATACTCGACGGAATCGTTCGATGCTGACAAAACCGCAGTTCAAATACCGAAAAGTGACTTGACGGCCAGAATGGGAAAGCCTATCTTGGAGCGCTGGAACTTTTTCGGGACCGAGAGGTCGCTGGCTCAAATCCAGTCGTCCCGACCAGAAATCGCAGGTCGTCGGCACATGCAACCGACAACCTTTCTTTGTCTGTATGTGAGGACTGTGCCTCAAACGCGCGGGCGGGCATGCGCAAGGCATGCTTGATGCTGTTGCGGTCGTGCGTATCGCTCGAACAACTGATCTCTGATATCTCATAACAATTGTAAATTGTGCTAGTCTAGAACAAATTACAAACGAAAGAAGGTGCTATGAAGCGCAATCTCATGGATGAGCTCGATGCGTGGGTACAGAGGCCAAGCAGGAAGCCGCTGTTGCTCTACGGGGCGCGCCAGGTGGGCAAGACGTGGCTCCTCAAGGAGCTCGGACTCGCGAGGTTCGGTTCGCTCGTACACGTCGATCTCCTCAAGGAGGCGAGCATGCGCTCCCTCTTCAGGAGCGACCTAGACCCCCACCGCATCATATCCGAGCTCGAGCTGCGTCGGGGGGTGCGCATCGACCCGCACGACACGCTGCTCGTCTTCGACGAGATCCAGGAGGCTCCCGGCGCCCTCACGTCGCTCAAGTACTTCTGCGAGGACGCGCGGGAATACCATGTGGCCGCTGCAGGCTCATACCTGGGCATCGAGCTGCACGAGGGCGAGACGTTTCCCGTGGGCAAGGTCGACACGTTCACGCTGCGTCCCCTCTCCTTCATGGAGTTCCTGTCGGCAGTTGGCGAGGACGTGCTGTGCGATGCAATAACGGAAGGCTCATTTGAGCTTATCCTGAGCGCCGCGAAGGACCGCGTGGAACGCCTGCTGCGCCAGTATCTTGCCATCGGCGGCATGCCTGAGGTCGTGTCGACGTTCGCCGCCTCCGGCAATCATCTGGAGGCCCGCGACGTGCAGCTCCAGATTCTCGCCGACTTCGAGGCAGACTTCGGAAAGCATGCACCAGCGCGTTTGGTGGAACGCATGCGCCTGGTGTGGTCATCGGTTCCGTTCCAGCTGGCTCGGGAGAACAGGCGCTTCGTCTATGGTGCGGTTCGCAAGGGCGCAAGGGCGAAGGACCTTGAGGAAGCGATCCAATGGCTGCGCGACTACGGCGTGGTTACCAAGGTCTCCCTCGCGAAGGTGCTGCGCAGCCCCCTCTCGGGGTATGTGGACCTGTCTGCCTTCAAGCTCTACACGCTCGATACGGGGCTCCTCTGCGCCCTCGCAGATCTCCCGCCTGCCGTGGTGCTCGACGGCTCGCGCCTGTTCACGGAGTTCAAGGGCGCCCTGACGGAACAGTACGTGCTTCAGGAGCTGCTTGTTCAGGGTCGCACCCCCTTCTACTGGAGTGCGAAGAGGGCCACGGCCGAGGTCGACTTCGCCATCGACGTCAATGCGACGGTCGTCCCTATGGAGGTCAAGGCATCGGAGAGCCTCAAGGCGAAGAGCCTGCGCGTTGCCTGCGAGAAGTTCGGCCTGGAGAGGGCGGTGAGGACGTCACTCTCTGGCTACCGTGACGAGGGACGACTCGTGAACATCCCGTTGTGGGGGCTCTCCCGGCTGGGGGATCTCATCTAGCACCGGATTCGAACGATTAGGGTTTGGCGACGATAGCCGCATGCCTTGAAGTAGGTTCTGGTCCAGGATTCCCACCGTGGTCCCAAGTGTCGACTTCTAAGTTATCGAATACAGGTATCCTTACACCGGGTTACAGCAATTCGATTCGGCTTGTGCCCAACGGGCGTCTGCCATGGCGAGAAGGGCTTCGGAGAGACCGGTGAACAAGCAACAGCTGGCAGCAAGGATTTGGGCCTCAGCCAACGAGATGCGCTCCAAGATTGAGGCAAGCGAATACAAGGATTACATCCTCGGCTTCATCTTCTACAAGTTCCTCTCCGAGAAGGAGGAGGCGTGGCTGCGCGGCCAGGGGTTCGACGACGACTCGATGCGCATGGTCACGGAAGAGAACCCGGAGGTCGTCGAGTTCGTGCGCAAGAACATAGGCTACTTCATTGCATACGAGGACCTTTATTCCACCTGGCTCGCCAAGGGGCCAGACTTCGACGTTGCCGACGTTACGGAAGCGCTCTCCGCGTTCTCGCGATTGGTCAATCCCGACCACCGGCACGTCTTCGACCGCATCTTCGAGACGCTGGAGACCGGCCTCTCCAAGCTGGGAGACACCTCCGGGGCGCGCACCAAGGCCATCAGCGGGCTGCTTCACCTCATACGCGACATCCCTATGGACAGCCGACAGGGCTACGACGTGCTCGGCTACATCTACGAGTACCTCATCAGCAGCTTTGCGGCCAACGCGGGCAAGAAGGCGGGCGAGTTCTACACCCCGCACGAGGTGTCGGCGCTCATGAGCGAGGTCGTCGCCTCCCATCTGCGCGACCGCCACGAGATCCAGATCTACGACCCCACCAGCGGCTCGGGGTCGCTGCTCATCAACATCGGCCAGGCGGTGGCGCGCCGCACGGGCAATGCGGGCCGCATCAGGTACTATGCCCAGGAACTCAAGGAGAACACCTACAATCTCACGCGCATGAACCTCGTGATGCGGGGCATCCTGCCCGACAACATCACCACGCGCAACGGCGACACGCTCGAGGACGACTGGCCGTTCTTCGAGGAGGGCCACCCCGAGACATACGAGCCGCTCTTCGTGGATGCCGTGGTGTCCAATCCCCCGTACTCACAGCGCTGGGATCCCGAGGACAAGGACGTGGACCCACGCTTCTCGGGCTTTGGGGTGGCCCCCAGGTCCAAGGCCGACTACGCCTTCCTCCTGCACGACCTCTACCACCTGCGGCCGGATGGCATCATGTGCATCGTCCTGCCTCATGGCGTGCTCTTCCGCGGCGGCGAGGAGGGGCAGATTCGGCGCAACCTGGTGGAGCGCGGCCATATCGACGCCATCATCGGACTGCCTGCCAACATCTTCTTCGGCACGGGCATTCCCACCATCATCATGGTGCTGCGCAAGGTGCGTGAACGCGACGACATCCTCGTCATCGACGCCTCCAAGGGCTTCGTGAAGGAGGGCAAGAACAACAAGCTGAGGGCCTCCGATATCCGGCGCGTCGTGGATGCCTACGAGGCCCGGCAGGACGTGGAGCGCTTCTGTCGCGTGGTGGGCAAAGATGAGGTCCGTGCCAACGACTACAACCTGAACATCCCGCGCTACGTGGACTCCTCCGAGCAAGCTCAAGGCTGGGACATCTACGCAATCATGTTCGGTGGCATTCCCACCTCAGAGATGGATGCGCTCGGTCACTACTGGGAGGCGTTCCCAGGGCTTCGCGAGGAGCTGTTCGAGCGGGTGAATGCCGCGAGCGTACGGCTCAGGAGTCGCGACGTGGCCGGCGCTGTGACGAGGTCTGCGTCCGTCACGGCATGGAGGGAGACATTCGGTGCGCGCCTCGAGGACCTCGACACGTGGCTCTACGAGGAGCTCGTGGACGAGCTGTCGCTTGTGCAGCGCGACTCGGAGGAGCTGAGGCTGACGGCGGAGCTGTTCGGGAGGCTCGAAGGCATGCCGCTAGTTGACCGCTATGACGCCTACCAGATGCTTGATGACGAGTGGCAGCAGATTTCCCAGGACCTCGAGGTGCTGCAGACCGAAGGCTTCGACGCCGTCAAGCGCGTGGACCCCCGCATGGTCATGAAGAAGCAGCGCGGGCATCATGTGGAGGTCCAGGATGGATGGGCGGGGCACGTGCTGCCGCTCGACCTGGTCCAGCGCGAGCTTCTGGCCGACGAGGCGGCGAAGGTTGCCGCGATGGATGCGAGGCTGCCGCAGATCACCTCTGAGGTCGCCGAGGTTCTGGAGGGGATGTCCGACGAGGAGAAGTCCGATGCGGGCGGGGCCGTGAGCGAGGCGGGAGACGCCTTTGTGCCTGGCAGGCTCAAGGCAGTCGCCAAGGTACTGAGGAAGGACCTTGGGGCAGGGGACTGTTCGGAGGACTCGCTGCCCGCGAGGCTCGAGCGCGTCGCGGGGCTCTTTGACGAGGAGCGGTCCGTGAAGAGAGCCCTCAAGGATGCACGCTCCTCTCTCGACGAAAGGGCGAAGGAGGCCATCGAGGGCTTGGGCGACGATCAGGCGCGCATTCTGCTGGGAGCTAAATGGATCGACCCCCTCGTGTCGCGCATCGCCTCCATACCCGATGCCATCATTGACTCCCTCGTCGATGCCCTGGACGCGCTTTCCGACAGGTATGCCACGACCTATGCCGACATCGATGCGCAGATTCAGTCCGCAGAGGCGGAACTCGCGGGCATCCTCGAGCAGCTCGAGGGTGACGAGTTCGATATGGCTGGCATACGTGAGCTTGCCAACCTACTTGGCGGTGGGGTGCGATGAGCAGGGGGCCCGCCGTCAGATTCACCGGTTTCGCTGACTCCTGGGAACAGCGTAAGTTGGGAGACGTTGCCACGCTCACGCGTGGGGAGCGCTTCACGGCAGAGGACTACGTCGAAGAGGGTGGCATCCCGAGCGTCCATTACGGTGAGGTTCACACTTGCTACGGCGCCACTGCAAGCAGGGTCTTCTCGCATGTGAGGGATGACCTCCAAGGATCGTTGCGTTACGCGAAACCCGGCGACGTAATCTTAGCGGCGACGAGCGAGGACGTTGAGGACGTCTGCACGGCCGTAGCCTGGCTTGGAAAAGAGCAGGTAGCGATACATGACGATTGCTTCGCAATCACAAGCGAGCTCAATCCATGCTTTTTGTCGTACTTCTTTGCCTCAGAAACGTTCTTTCGACAGAAGACGAGTCTCGCCTACGGCGTAAAGGTCATGAGAGTCAACGCGGAGGCGCTGGCGAGGATCGATGTCGCAGTTCCGTCTCCGAGCGAGCAGAGCGAGATTGGCGCGGCTTTCGTCACCCTCGACTCCCTCATCACCCTTCATCGGCGTAAGTGCGAGCAGCTTCAAGTTCTAAAGAAGGCCTTGCTCGAGAAGATGTTCCCCCGTGACGGAGAGACGATCCCTGGGCTTCGCTTCACCGGCTTCACGGACCCTTGGGACCAGCGTAAGCTGGGCGAGCTGGCAGCTCGAATCACCACGATGAGCAACGAGTCCGGTTTGCCAAGAGTGGAATACGAGGACATCAACTCCGGTCAGGGAACACTGAACAAAGACCTCGCCTCAAAAGAATCGACGAAGACAGGCGTCGAGTTCCTGCCAGGAGATGTTCTCTACGGCAAGCTGCGGCCGTATCTGATGAATTGGCTATTTCCGCAGTTCAAGGGCATAGCTGTCGGTGATTTTTGGGTGCTGAGGCCAACCGGCGTCGATGGTTCTTTCCTCTATCGATTCATCCAGAGCGAGAGATTCCAGTACAACGCCAACATCTCCTCCGGTTCGAAAATGCCACGTGCTGACTGGGCCTTTGTCTCGGACGACAACTATTTCGTGCCATCAAATCGCGAAGAGCAGAAGCTGATTGGTACCACATTCCACCAACTCGACAACCTCATCACCCTTCATCGGCGTAAGCTTGAACTGCTCGAAAACGTTAAGCGCTCGCTGTTTGACAAGATGTTTGCCTAGGAGCGTGACATGTCGTACCTGCCCATATTCCAGACCACTCCGCTCATGGTCAATCTCGTTGCCGAGATTGTTGACCTTGTGAGGGCTTTTGACGTTAACCCCGAATTGATTCCAAATCCTACGATTCGTAAGGTTAACCAACTGAGGGCTGTCCACTCCTCAACATGGATTGAGGGGAACACGCTGACCTTCGATGAGGTTACCGCAGTTATCGATGGGAAACGGGTCATGGCTCCCGAGCGCGAGATCTTCGAAGCTAGGCAGGCATTTGCCGCTTATACCGCATTAGACGAGATGGATCCGCTTTCACTTGACGATCTGTTGAGAGCACACGGAGTAATGATGCGGGGCATTGCAAAGGATGCCGGTAGTCTCAGGAAGGTGGAAGTCGGTGTTTATTCCGGTGCCAAGCTCCTTCATGCAGGCACTCCATTTGCAGAGCTTCCCCAAGCCATGAATGAGCTTTTCGACTGGTTGGGTGTGTCGCCTGACCATCCGCTCATCCAAGGCTGCTTCTTCCATTGCGCCTTCGAGGGCATACATCCGTTTAGCGATGGCAATGGCCGAACCGGAAGGCTTTGGCATTCGTTGATTAATCGACGTTGGAAAGAACAGCTTGCTTGGATTCCCGTCGAAACTATGGTGGCAGCCAATCAACAAGACTACTATCGTGTGCTCAGAGCCTCGAATACGGGCGAGGCAACTGCTTTCATCGAGTTTATGCTCGAAATGGTGCGCGCTTCTCTCATGGATGCCGTTATACGGGCGAAGGGATTCACAGATAACCCCCTAAGTACCCCTCAAGAACCCCCTAAGCTTGATAATCTGGTGCAAGCTCTTTTGGAGGCATTGGGCAATCGCGAGCTTTCGGCTACGGATCTCATGGCTTCGCTCGGGCTATCGGACAGGAAACATTTCAGAGAGTCCTACCTACAGCCCGCGTTAGAGGCAAGGGCTATCGAGCCCACCATACCCGACAAGCCGAGAAGTCCCAAGCAGAGATACAGGAGAGCGCGCTGATGGCAGACGTGTTCACAAGCGAGCAGGTTTTCGAGGATGCCCTGGTTGCCGTGCTTGAGAGAGATTACGGCTGGAAGGACGGGACGCTCAGCCACCCTACCGAGCAGGACCTCCTCGACAACTGGGCCCAGAACCTCTTCGACAACAACAAGGGCAAGGACAACCTCAACGGCTGCCCGCTCACGCCCGGCGAAATGCAGCAGATAATCGAGCAAATCGTGGAGCTGCGCACGCCCATGCGTCTGAACGGCTTCATCAACGGGCGCACGGTCACCATCACGCGCGACAACGAGGCGGACAAGGCGCACTTCGGCAAGGAGGTGAGCCTGCACGTCTATGATCGTGCCAAGATTGCGGGCGGGGACAGCAAGTACCAAATCGCACGGCAGCCGCGCTTTTCCACCAAGTCAAAGATGCTGCCCCAGCGCCGGGGCGACGTGATGCTTCTCATCAATGGCATGCCGCTCATCCACATCGAGCTCAAGCGCAGCGGCGTCTCCGTGGGGCAAGCGCGCGACCAGATTCGCAAGTACGCGCACGAGGGAGTGTTCACGAGGCTGTTCAGCCTGGTGCAGGTCTTCGTGGCCATGAACCCCGACGAGACGATCTACTTCGCCAACCCCGGTGCGGATGGCGACTTCGAGGCGCACAACTTCCACTGGGGCGACTTCGACAACGAGCCGGTCAACTACTGGAAGGACGTGGCGCGCGACCTGCTCTCCATCCCCATGGCGCACCAGCTCATCGGTTTCTACAGCGTGGCGGACGGAAAGGACAACACACTCAAAGTCATGCGCAGCTACCAGTACTTCGCAGCCTCGCGCATCTCCGGGCGCGTGCGGCAGTCCAAATGGGACAAGGCGAGCAGCCGGGGCGGCCACGTGTGGCACACCACCGGAAGCGGCAAGACGATGACCAGTTTCAAAAGCGCCCAGCTCGTCGCCAGCTCGAAGGACGCCGACAAGGTCGTGTTCCTGGTGGACCGCATCGAGCTGGGCACGCAGTCGCTCGACGAGTACCGCAACTTTGCCGACGACTCACAGAGCGTGCAGGCGACCGAGAACACCGATGTGCTACGCGCCAGGCTCAAGAGCGACGATACTGCCGACACCCTCATAGTGACCTCCATCCAGAAGATGAGCAACATCCACGACGAAGGTGGCACCACCGAGGCGGACCTCGATCGCATGCGGGACAAGCGCATCGTGTTCATCGTGGACGAATGCCACCGCTCGACCTTCGGCGACATGATGCAGGCCATCCGTCATACCTTCCCGTGCGCCATGTTCTTTGGGTTCACGGGCACGCCCATCCATGACGAGAACCAGAAGAAGCGGAACACCACGGCGGACGTCTTCGGCGACGAGCTGCATCGGTATTCCATCGCCGACGGCATTCGCGATCACAACGTACTGGGATTCGACCCGTACAAGGTGCTCACCTACCGTGACAAGGACGTGCGGGAGGTCGTGGCGCTCGACCAGGCCAAGGCCAAGACGGTGGCCGATGCCCTGGACGACCCTGTGAAGAAGAAGGCCTACCTGCGCGTGATGTCCCTGCCCATGGCGGGGCACAGGAAGGCTGACGGAGCGTGGGAGAAGGGGGTCGAAGACTACCTGCCCCGAGCGCAGTACACGGGTGCCGACGGTCACGGCAATCCCGAGCACGTGCGTAAGGTCGTGGAGGACATCGCCGGCAACTGGGGGCGCCGCTCGCTCGCGGGCAAGTTCCACGCGATGCTCGCCACCAGCAGCATCCCCGAGGCCATCACTTACTACCGCATCTTCCGCGACGAGCACCCAGAGCTCAAGGTGACGGCGCTCTTCGACCCCAACATCGACAACAACGGCGGTGCCATCTACAAGGAGGACGGCCTGGTCGAGGTGCTCGAGGGTTATGCGGCGACGTTCGGCGAGTCGCAGCGCTACGGCATCCCGCAGCACGCGGCCTTCAAGCGCGACGTGGCGGCGCGCCTCGCCCACAAGAAGCCCCACATGGGCATCGAGAGGCATCCGGAGGAGCAGATAGACCTGCTCATCGTCGTTGATCAGATGCTTACGGGCTTCGACTCCAAGTGGATCAACACGCTCTACCTCGACAAGGTGCTGGAATACGAGCACCTCATCCAGGCGTTCTCGCGCACCAACCGGCTGTTCGGCTCGAGCAACGAGAAGCAGTTCGGGACCATCTGCTACTACCGCTACCCGCACACGATGGAGCGCAACGTCGAGGATGCCGTGAGGCTCTACTCTGGCGACCGGCCCATGGGCCTCTTCGCCCAGAAGATCGAGGACAACCTGCGGTGGGCGAATGACGTGTTCGCCCAGATACGCTCTCTGTTCGCATCCGCAGGCGTCGAGGGCTTCGAGAGGCTGCCCGACTCGGACGCGGTGCGGGCGAAGTTCGCCAAGCTCTTCAAGGAGCTCGCAGACACCGTCGAGGCCGCCAAGGTGCAGGGCTTCTCGTGGGACGAGCCTGTCTACGAGTTCGAGCGCGAGGGCGGAACCACGCGCCTGGGGCTCGACTTCGACGAGAGCGCCTTCCTCGTCTTGGCCCTGCGTTACAAGGAGCTGTTCGCCCCCGGCGGGGACGGCTCGGCCCTGGAGGTGCCCTACGACATCCACGGCTACCTGACCGAGATTGACACCGGCCACATCGACACTGAATACATGAACGCGAACTTCGACAAGTGGCTCAAGCGCCTCGCCGCAGGCGGCGAGGACTCCGTAGAGCTCGACGCGATGCTCGACGAGCTGCACGGGTCCTTCGCGACGCTCGACCAGGAGCAGCAGCGCTACGCCGACCTCGTCATCCAGGCGGCCCAGGGCTTCGACCTCGACGTCCGTCCGGAGATGACCTTCATGGACTACATCAACGAGTTTCAGGTGAGAGGGAAAGCCGGCCAGGTGCAGGCTCTCGTCGAGGCTCTGGGCGCCGACCGCGCGAGCCTCGTGGATCTCATGGCGGGGCATGTGACCGAAGCGAACATCAACGCCTTCGGGCGCCTCGATGCCCTCAAGAAGACGGTGGACCCCTCAAAGGCGAGGGAGTTCTTCTCGAAGCGCGAGGGAAAGCCGCTCCCGCCCCCCGTTATCTCCATGCGCATTGACAAGCTGCTGCGGGAGTTCATCCTTGCAGGTGGCTTCGACCTCGATTAGGACAGCGTGAACGTCCTTTGCTCCCAAGTTCAAGTACGGTATCTCTGCCACCAACGGGCCACTTCAACCACTGATCGGTGGAATTGAGATAATAGACCCGCTTCGGATATGCCCTGCTATAACCGGGAGAGTCGCCATGCCTCGAGGAATCATCTATGTCATGACCACTGCGGTGCCAGGCCTTGTCAAGATAGGAAAGACCGGCACAGACAACTTCAAGGACAATTAGAAGATACAAACGATCGAAGAAACGTACGTATCCGTGGAGGCACGATGCTCAAGCGGAAGATTTGCGACACGTTCTTGCGCTGGAAGGAAGAAAACGACGGAAGGATCGCCCTACTTGTGGAGAGCGCGTGCCGTGTGAGAAAGCCCACCATCGTGGAGGAATTCGCAAAAAGCGAGCATGCCTCCTACGTGCTCGTGGACTTCTCGCTGATCACGGACGACTTCAAGCAGACCTTCCTCGATACCCGCAACGACCTCGACAGCTTCTTCCCTTTGTCTCAGCTTCTGGGGGCGATGGTGCCTTCCCGTCTCCTTGAGGGGTTCCGCCAGACTACGTCCCTGCATCCTGGCTTTGAGCCTTCTGGTCCTTTGCTGCCCCTCTACCTTGTTGCCACATCGTGCAGGGCAGCCGCACGAATGTCCTCAATCGCACAGGCGGGGTCATCGGCACCAAAGATCGAGCTACCGGCTACGAGCACGTTTACCCCAACTTTTCATGGTTGCGTTCGACTCTGTTCTTGAGGGGCGTATCGCCGAAAAGGTGATTCAGGTCGCCTGCCTTCACTTCATCTTCTGTGGTGGATGCCTTATGCGGGTATTTCCAAGAGGCTGTCCAGGCTCCCAGCGAGCTGGTCGGCTCACCGTCCTGAAGCTCCTTTGTGCGGGCTGATGGCGCCCGTCCAGGGAAAGGAAAATCCCGAGTTGTGAGAGGTTGGGGCTCACATCGGAAAGGGAAAGGGCGAGTTGTGCGAGGGGAGCGCCCGCGTGGGAAAGAAAAAGCCGGAGTTGTGCGAGGGATGCAGCTGCGGCGGAAAGGAAAACCCGGAGTTGTGCGGATCATGAGGTCGTGCTGGAAAGGAAAAGCCCGACTTGTGACAGATGACGAGGTCACAAGTCAACGATTTCCTTTCCAAGAGGGTCCCCGGCCCTGCACAACTCGACGATTTCCTTTCCAGTGCAGCCTCACTCCTCGCACAACTCGCCCTTTTCCTTTCCGGCACGGACGCTCGCCTCGCACAACTCCGGGTTTTCCTTTCCGCCGCCGACTCCAATCCCGCACAACTCGCCCGTTCCCTTTCCCTTTCCGGCACGGGCGCATCTTGACACCCTGTCAGTTTATCGATAGAGTGTGACCATCGAAATCTGACAGAGTGTCATTATCAACGGAGGTCGACACATGCTTCTCACGGAGACGTACACGCTGAACAACGGTGTGAGGATTCCCAAGCTGGCGCTGGGCACGTGGCTCATCGATGACGAGAGGGTGGCCGATGCGGTCCGCGCTGCCGCCGAGATCGGCTACCGCCACGCGGACACGGCCCAGGCGTACGGCAACGAGCGCGGCACGGGCGAGGGTGTGCGCACGTGTGGGGTGCCGCGCGAGGAGCTGTTCGTGGTGTCGAAGGTCGCGGCCGAGCACAAGACCTACGAGCAGGCCGCAGAAGGCATCGACACGACCCTTGCGACGATGGGTCTCGACTATCTGGACATGATGATCATCCACTCCCCCCAGCCGTGGGCGGAGGTCAACCAGTCCGACGATCGCTACCCCGAGGGCAACGTCGCGGCCTATCGCGCGCTTGAGGACGCGCTTGCCGCCGGCAAGCTGCGTGCCATCGGCGTCTCGAACTTCCTGCAGCAGGATCTGCAAAACATTCTGGACAACTGCAAGGTGACCCCCGCCGTCAACCAGATCCGGGCGCATGTGGGCAGCGTCCCCTTCGACCTGGTGAGGTTCTGCGAGGACAACGGCATTCGCGTGGAGGCGTACTCTCCCATCGCCCATGGCGAGGCCGGCCGCATCGAGGGCATCGCGAAGATGGCCGAGAGCTATGGCGTCTCGGTGGCGCAGCTGTGCATTCGCTACGTGCTGCAGCTGGGCATGATCGCGCTTCCCAAGACCGCCAACCCCGCCCGCATGAGGGAGAACGCGGATCTCGACTTTGAGATCTCCGCCGAGGACATGGATGCGCTCAACGGCACGAGCCCGCTGTCCGACTACGGTGACAGCTCCTTCTTCCCGGTGTTCGGGGGCAGGCTCTAAGTCTAGCGAGGGTGACAGGCAACAGCTGCGGCGACAGCGGCGACAACATGCCGACAGCAACCACTGCGACAGCGACCGTGGCGATGGCGGTGGTAGCGGCAGCAACGGCAGTGACAAACAACAGCAACAGCAGCAGTGACAAACAATAACAACGACAGAACGGGAGTCACGCATGGGCAAGACATTGGTGGCATACTTCTCGGCGACCGGGACCACGGCACGTGCGGCCAAGGACCTGGCAGGCGCCATCGGGGCGGATACCTTCGAGATCGTCCCCGAACGTCCCTACACCAGGGAGGACCTCAACTGGAACGACAAGAGCAGCCGGAGCACCAGGGAGATGAACGACGAGTCGTCGCGTCCGCGCATCGACGGGCTGGTCGAGAACATGGGCGTGTACGACACCGTCTTCGTGGGCTTTCCCGTGTGGTGGTATGTCGAGCCACGCATCATCGACACCTTCCTGGAGGCGTATGACTTTGCGGGGAAGCTCATCGTCCCGTTTGCGACGAGTGGCGGCAGCGGCCTGGGCCGTGCGTCGCAGCGCATGCAGGCGATCGCGAAGGGGTCCACGGTGGCGGAAGGCAGGGTGCTCAACGGGCGCCAGCGTGCCGAGACGCTCCGTGCGTGGGCCAACGGGCTGAGATAGCGAGCGGGTAGGGATCGCATGCCGCGGATATCGAAAGGGGAGACGGAGGCGCGCCGCAGCGAGATCATCGATGCCTGCGAGGCCCTCTACCAATCGGCGAGCTATCACGACATCACGATGACGCAGGTGGCGGAGAGGGTCTCCTGCGGTCGGGCGAACGTCTACAACTACTTCCAGAACAAGGATGAGGTGTTGCTGGCCTTGCTGCAGCGGGAGCACGAGCTGTGGGCGCAGGACCTTGCCACGATCGCGAATGGTGCGGGCCTCGACGATGACCAGCTGGCCGACAGGCTGGCGGCATCTGTCGAGTCCCGCACGCAGATGCTCAAGCTTCTCGCCATGAACCTCTACGACATCGAGCAGAACAGCCGACCCGAGAGGCTGACGGAGTTCAAGGTCACGTATGGTCGCGTGATCGATGCGCTCCGGCTGGTGCTGCGCGCCTGCAAGCCCGGCTGGGACGAGAGTCGGATCGATCGCTTCGTGTACTGCTTCATGCCGTTTCTGCACGGCGCCTACCCCTACGCGTTCCACTCCGAGAAGCAGGTGGCGGCGATGGAGTCCGCCGGGGTGCCACATCCACCGCTGAGCGTGCGTTCGCTTGTGGGCGAGCTGGCGCTGAAGCTGCTGCAGGACGATCGCTGAGCCCACTGGCGTCGGCGGGTGGTGTGCCACGGGTTGCCAGGGTATGTCGCGGCGGCGGGCTTCAGGTGCTGCCCAGGGCTTTCTTGACAAGATCATGCAGGCGAAGCGGAAGGTCCAAGCCTGTGTGACGGTCTTCGGGCGAGGGGAGCGTCGGTTTGGGGACCCATGTGCGCTCCGGAAAGAAAGTCGGGGAGTTGTGATGAGGTTTCCGGTGGGCTGGAAAGGAAAAGCCGGACTTGTGACGGATGGCGGTCTGCACCGGAAAGGAAAAGCCGGACTTGTGACGGATGACGGCCTACGCTGGAAAGAAAAAGCCGGACTTGTGCACATCTGGCTCCAGTTGCGGAAAGGAAATCCCTGACTTGTGAGGCTCGCGCAACCGCCTTGGAAAGAAAAAGCCCGACTTGTGACAGATGACGGGGTCACAAGTCAACGATTTCCTGTCCAAGGAGAGCCTCAATCCCGCACAACTCGACGATTCCCTTTCCGGCGCGGTCGCACGCCTCGCACAACTCGGCGATTCCCTTTCCGGCATGGGTTCATGACCTGCGTACGCGCCTCTGTACCAGGTGACTCGTCACGCGAGTCCTGCTGACGGTGCCATAGGCTCCAGCGCGGTGGCTCCCGAGATGGACGAACGTCGTTGTGGGGTCACCGTAGCGCAGTCGCACGCCACACCCACAACGGCCCGCTTCCTGCGACGAGTCACCGAAGCGGCGTCGAGAAGCGTTGCCAAGATCGAGGTCTGAGCCGCACAATGGTCATGGTGTGATGATCAGGCGGACGGCTGGCGGATCCGCCGGCCACGCGAAATGATCCAGCTGGACATGAGGGGATGGCGGATATGGTGATCGAGCATGTGGCGCTGTGGGTCGCGGACCTCGAGCGAGCACGAGACTTCTTCCAGAGGTACTTTGGGGCGACGAGCAACGATGAGTACGTCAACGCGAAGGGGTTTCACAGCTACTTCCTCACCTTCGATGGCGGCGCGCGGCTGGAGATCATGTATGACGGCACCCAGACGGAGAACGTCCTGGACCGTGCGCATGACGGGTGGGGGCATGTGGCATTTTCCGTGGGCGGCAACGACGCCGTCGACGAGCTGACCGCCCGCCTGGTCGCCGATGGCTACCGCTGCGTGAGTGGCCCACGCACCACAGGCGACGGCTACTACGAGAGCTGCATCCTGGACGCCGAGGGCAACAGGATCGAGATCACCGCGTAGGCACATCCTCGTAGCTTGCGAGCGTCACGCGGGGTGGGGGTGACCTCTCCCGTCAGCGTTTGCCCTCGGAGAGCTCGGCCGCTTCGGCGATCCAGGCCATGAGCTCATCGTCCACCTCTTCGGGCGAGCCGAGGGGGACATGGTTGGTCCACCTGTTCGGGCGAACCTCGACGCACGCTGCGGCGCGTGTCGACTCGATCCCATGCGTGAGGCCAATGCTCACGGTGACGTACGGATTGGGCATGCTGGCCTTGCGGATGGGGCGCAGAAGCGAGGCGCAGGCAAACATGTGCCTGTTGTAGAAGCTGATCTGGGTTTTCTGGACGCGAGCCTCGGCGTGGGGGACCTCCGTGAGAATGCGGTGCTCCAGCGCCTCATAGATGGGGATCGACTCAGGACTCCCCCTGAAGAACGCGACTGCTGCGTCGTCCATGGTGCCTCCCTGTCCCTCGCGGCCGGTTCGTGTGGTCGGGCTCGACTATAGCCCATGGGTGCGCGTCCGGAAGGACCGACGCTTCCGAAGGGCCGCGTGGCGCACGCGAGCGTTTCGTGATGATGAGGCTCGGAGAGGGCCACGCCCCTACGGGAGAGGCGCCAAGGACCGTGACGATCCGAAGAGGGAGGCCGAGCATGACACAGGCCCAGGATGCGCATTGTCGCAAGGGAGATGGTGACGCGGGAGACAAGCTGATCCTGCACCTTCGAGCCGGCTCCCTAAGCGTCGTGGAGAGCTTCGGTCGTTTGGACAACGCGCTTCGCCGACCAAAACCGCTTCGGGTATAAGAGAATCCATAAGACTCGGTGAAAGAGCGACGTTGGGGGTCCTATGCGCGTCCTTCTGGCAGAAGACAACGCAAGCCTCGCACGTGCGACGGCAGCCATACTCACCAGGTCCGACTTCGATGTTCATGTGGCGCACGACGGTGGGCAGGCGCTCGACATGCTGAGGAATGGCTACTACGACGTGGTCGTTCTCGACATCATGATGCCGGTGATGGATGGCCTCGAGGTGCTCAAGCAGATGCGTGCCGAGGGCAATACGACCCCGACCATCATGCTCACGGCAAAGACGCAGGTGGATGACAAGGTCATAGGACTCGATCTCGGCGCCAACGACTACGTTCCCAAGCCCTTTGACGCGCGCGAGCTCGTCGCGCGCGTGCGCGCTGCCGCACGACGCCGCTCTGGAGCAGCGACCGTCGTGACCTATGGCGACATACGCATCGAGGAGGCCGCCGTCTTGCTGTCGACCGAGCGTGGGTCGCTGCGCATTGACCCTCACGAGGTGCAGGTGGTTATCGCCCTCGCGCATGCTGGTGGCTCTTCTGTCGCCACAGGCTGGCTTGCGGAGCACGTCTGGAACGGCGATGCCCTGCCTGGAGCGATCGAGCTCTACGCGAGGCTCATCAACGGCAAGCTCGAGGCGCTCGGCTCCGTGCTTCGCATCAAGGGTTCCGAGACGGATGGCTGGAGGTTGGTGAGACACGATGGAGATGGAACGCAAGCTTAGGGTCCAGCTCACCGCAGCGGTCGCCGCCTCGCTCCTCACCATGCTGGCGTTCATCATCGTCTCGTCGACATTCATAAGGAGCCAACAGCTCGACGCGACCTCCGACAGCATCCTTGACGTCGTCCTCGACTACGATGGGACGATCCCGTCCGGATACGTCGACGCCCCTGATGACAGGGACGTGAGCGCCAACGATGTCTTCGGTGCCCAGTTCTTCGTGGTGAGCCTCGACGCGATGGGCAGGACGACTGCCGTCAACCTTGATGGCACCTCGCTCCTGGACGAGGAGAGGGCCGTGACCCTTGCCCAAGGCGTCTACGAGTGGAGTGGCAGGGACGCTGGCAGTGTGGGGAGCTATCGCTATCGCATCCGCCACTTTCCGGACGGATCGATGAAGGTGGCGTTCCTTGACCTGACGATTCAGCGGGGCAGCTTCCGATACAGTGTCCTGGCGATCACCTGGATCTCGCTGGCGGTCACGGCTGGGGCGACCCTTGTCTTCGCGCTGCTCTCCAAGCGCATCGTCGCCCCCATCGTCCGAGCTCAGGCAGCGCAGCGGCAGTTCGTCATCGATGCGGGTCACGATCTCAGGACTCCCGTCTCCATCATCTCGGCAGACGCGGACGTCCTTGCCATGGACATCGGTGGGGATAACGAGTGGCTGGTCGACATAAAGCGGCAGGTCTCTGTCATGAGCGACCTCACCGAGAGCCTCATAGCCCTCTCTCGTGCGGCCACGTCCATCACAAGGGATGATGAGGTGGAGATGGGAGGCCTCGTCCGAGATCAGCTCTCCTCCTTCCGCTCGCGTGCGCTGCTCGAGGGTCATGAGCTCTTGGAGCGGCGCATGGACGAGGCATGGGTTCGGGGTAACAGGCAGTACCTCTCCCGCATGGTCGGCGCCCTTCTCGACAACGCGCTCAAGCACTCCAGCCCTGGAGCACCCATCGCGGTCACTGTCGAGAGGCGCGTGCGCCAGGTGGAGGTTTCGGTCTCGAATGCGTCCGACGGCGTGGACCCGTCCGAGGTGGGTCGCTGGTTTGACAGGTTCTACCAGTCGGACAAGTCACGCGCTCACCACACGGGCGGCTTTGGCATAGGGCTGGCGATGGTTCGCGCGGTGGCGGAGGCCCATGGTGGCAAGGCCAGGGCAGTCGCGTCCGACAAAGGAGGTACGGTGACCATGACCGTGACGCTTCCGTTGCCCATGAGGAAGGGCGGACGCTCGTGACAGGGGACAAAATGACGCCTGAGGCATACTACGGGGAGCGCTACGAGACGCTTTTCCTCGCGCGCAGGCAGATGGATGAGCTCATCGAGAAGTTCGTGCGCGAGCGCGGCGACTCGGACGACCTCAAGCCCGTGGTCTACCACACCTCCCGCATCAAGTCCCCGGCGAGCCTGGTGGAGAAGATCTCGCGCAAGGGGGCAACGGGTACGACCTTCGACGATGCGTTGGCGGTGGGCATCCATGACATCATTGGGCTGCGGGTGAACTGCGCGTTCATAGATGACGTCTATGCGACGGCATGCTGGATTCGCGAGCAGCCTCAGATAGCGGTGCTCAACGAAAAGGACTACATCGCCCGGCCGAAGCCCAACGGCTATCGAAGCCTCCATCTCATCGTGAGGGTGACCGAGGGTCCGGCCTCGCTGCTCCCTGCAGTCGAAATCCAGCTGAGGACCATCGCCATCGACTTCTGGGCGACGCTCGAGCACAAGATGAGGTACAAGAAGGAGATCGCGAACCCTGAGCTCATGCAGGTGGAACTCAAGCGCTGCGCGGACGAGATTGCCGCCGTTGACCTCTCCATGCAGGCGATCAGGAACGTGATCCGCGATGGGGCGTGACAGGTCGCCACAGGCCCGTACGGTCGAGGAGTACATCGGGCATATCGCGCAGGCATCGGGGGAGAAGGCCGAGCGCCTGAAGCTCGCACGCGCCATCATCCTGAGCGTGGCGCCGCAGGCCGAGGAGCTCATCGCATGGGGCATGCCGACCTACCGCGTGAGAAAGAGCCAGCTGCATGTTGGCTGTGCCAAGAGCCACGTAGGACTCTACCCCGGCGCCGGGGCGATCGAGCATTTTGCGGGGCGCATGGGCGAGCTGGGCCTCACGCACACGAAGGGCAGCATTCACCTGCCGGACTCCCTGCCCATCCCAGCAGACTTCGTGGCGGAGGTTGCCGCCTGGTGCCTCACGTCCGGGCATGCCCGCGAGCTGCGCGCGGCGCCCAAGCCGCGCGAGCGCCACGAGATGCCCGCGTGGGTGCGGGCGGCGATCGACGAGGCGGGCCTTGCGGAGGCCTACGCTGCCCGTCCGCCCTACCAGCGCAATGACTACGTCGGCTGGATCATGCGCCCCAAGCGGGAGGAGACGCGTCGGGCGCACCTCGCCCAGATGCTCGACGAGCTGCGGCGTGGCGACGTGTACATGAAGATGCCCTGGCGTGCGGGACGGTAGGGGCGGCTCGCGAGGGCTCGGCTGGCGTCCCTGACGACACACCATTCCGCGAGGCAGCGGGTGGCGCCTTATGCCAGGGTCTTCCTGAAGGTGCCCTCCGACCCGTCAGAGCGGACCTTGAGCTGGAAGCGATCTGCGCGCGAGATGATGATGGCGACCTCATAGGGCCTGCCATCGTTGGCATAGTTTGTCCGCACGAGCCTCAGGGCGGGTGCCCCCCGGCGTTGCCCGAGCAGGCGCGCCTCGGTCACATCGAGGCAGACTGCCTCGTAGGCCCCTTCCATCGAGCTGGGGAGGATGCCCGTCTCGCGTGCGATGGCAGCGAGCACCGACTCCGATAGCCCTTCGCTCGTGAGGCTGGGGCAGTACGAGCGGGGAACGTAGACCCTGTGGTAGCTCATCGGCTCGTCGTCCGCCAGACGCAGCCTCCGTATCTCCCAGAGCGGCTCTCCCTCGGCCACCTCGAGCCTCTCGGCGAGCAGCCCTTCGGCCGGGATGCACCTGAAGCCGACCACCTTCGAGGACGGCACCCGTCCCGCGGCCCTCATCTCGGCCGTAAAGCTGTAGCCATATCCGTCGGACGCCTCGTGCGTGGCTCGTCTCACGAACGTCCCCCTGCCGCGGGATCGAACGATGCGACCCTCTGACGCCAGCTTTTCGAAGGCCTTGCGCACGGTCGTCCGAGAGAGCCCTGTGGCCGTGCAGATGTCGCGCTCCGTTGGCAGCAGGTCTCCTCCCGAGAGCGCTCCCGACGCGATCACCTGCAGGATGCGCCGCCTGAGCTGCTGCCACAAAGTCGTCTGTCCGTCGGGCTCGATAGGCTCGCGCGCGATGAGTGAGAGCGCGTCCACGCTTGTCAGGCTCCCTTCGCAGGTATCCCCATTGGTATCTAACGTACCATACCTAGATACTAAAGAGCCGTGCCACCACCCACGGGGCCCGGAAGGCCATATCCTGTGATCGTACAGGTCGGCTGCCTAGGGCGCCCGTTCGAAGGAGGATACGATGGTGAGGCCTGACCACGACTGGAAGGCAGTCTTCACGGACATCGACGGCACGCTGCTCGACTCGAGCCGAGACGTGACCACAGCGACGCGCGAGACGCTGGGACGCTGCGTGCGGGAGGGAGTGCGCGTCGTGCTCTCCTCCTCGAGAAGCCCGCAGGGCATCGAGCCCATCGCCAGCATGCTCGGCTTCGACTGCAGCGTCATCGCGTTCGGCGGCGCTCTCATTCTCGACGAGGGTCGCACGATGCTCTACGAGCGGGGGATGGTCAGGCGGGAGGCCGCCGAGGTGGTCGGCTTCGTCGAGTCCGAGCTTGGGGACGTGACCTGGAACGTGTTCACCGCTGACCGGTGGATCGTCCGCAGCCGCGAGGACCCGCGCGTCGTGCGCGAGGAGGGCATCGTGAGGACCCTGTCTCAGGAAGGCTCGGTCCACGACGTCGCAGACGACGAGCCGGTGGACAAGGTGCTCTGCATGTGTCCCCAGGGACGCGCCGGTGAGGTCGCGGGCATCCTCGGGGAGCGCTTTCCGCGACTGTCCATCACCCGCTCCTCCGACATTCTCGTGGAGGTGAACGCCGCAGGGGTGAGCAAGGCAACCGCGCTTCGCGTGTACTGCGGGGCGGTGAGGATCCCGGTCGATCACACGATCGCGTTCGGTGACAGCTACAACGACCTCGAGATGCTCGAGGCGGCGGGCATGGGGGTTGCCATGGGCAACGCGCCGGACGACATCCGCGCCGTCGCCGATCTCGTCACGGAGGACAACGACCACGATGGGATCGCGCACGCATTGCGCACCCTCATGGCGTGATGAGCGCCTCCATGTGCCATACGTCCTCGCATGCGCCCTGCCGACAAGCTACCATGTGAGCATACGTGATCGTTCGGAGAAGGGTGGGTGCCGCATGGAGGGGGAGCTTCTTGACAAGGCGCTGGGGCTTGGCCGATACGCATACGTGCGTCGCGTCGTCACAGGCTGTGCCGTGGTCGTCTCTGCCTTCCTGCAGGCCTTCACGCTGATCGTCTTCATTCAGCCTGCCGGCCTGCTCTCCAGCGGGTTTACCGGCCTGGCCATCATGATAGACCGGGTCACCTCGCTCTTTGGCACCCCCTTCCCCACCTTTGCGGGCATGATCGCCCTCAACATCCCGGTTGCGGCGCTTTGCTGGAGACACATCTCGCGGCGCTTCGTGCTCTTCTCGATGACGCAGGTCCTGCTCGCGGCCCTCTTCCTGCGCACGCTCCCCTCCGCCCACCTGACCGCCCTCGTCTCTTTGGACTCCGAGCTTCTGAATGTGGTCTTCGGCGGCTTCCTCTATGGCCTCGCGGTGGCGCTTGCGCTCAAGGGAGGGGCCTCGACGGGAGGCACCGACTTTATATCGCTGATGGTGTCCAACCGCACGGGGAAGACGATCTGGGGGCAGGTGTTCGCCGGCAACTGCGCGATGCTGCTCGTCTTCGGGGCGATGTTCGGCTGGGAGAGCGCGGCGTGGTCGATCATCTTCCAGTTCATCTCCACCAACACGATCGGCACCCTCTACCATCGCTACGAGCGTGTGACGCTGCAGGTCACGACGAGGCGCCCGCTGGAGGTCATGGGCATGTACCAGGCGCGGTATCGTCATGGGGTGTCGTGCGTCGAGGCCTTCGGCGGATATCGTCACCAGAAGGTGTGGCTGCTCAACACCGTGGTGTCGGCCTACGAGCAGGACAACATCATCCGCCTGATGCGTGCCATCGATCCGCATGCCGTCGTCAACGTGCTGCGCACCGAGAGCTTTCATGGCGGCTTCTACCGTGGGCACATCGACGAGCCGCTGCCCCAAGAGCTGCCGCGCAACGAGGGCTTCGTGTCTGGCGGGGAGTGAGGTCTCGAGGGTTCCTCCCCGTCACGTGGCGAAAAGGGACACGTTGCCGCTTGAGTCCTGGCCCCGCAGGTACGAGAATCGGTCTTGCGATGGAGCCAGACGAGAGGAGCAGCAGACATGCCAGAGCAGGGGAGCGACATCCTGTGCCTTGCGAGCGACTACATGGAGGGCGCGCACCCGGCGATCATCGACGCGCTGGTGCGGACCAACCGGGAGCGCACGTCAGGCTATGGGACCGATGGGCACAGCGAGCGCGCTCGCACGCTCATTCGCGCCGCATGCGAGTGCCCCGACGCGGACGTCTTCTTCCTCACCGGTGGGACGCAGACCAACGTCACGGTCATCGGCACGGCACTCGCCCCCTGGCAGGGGGTCGTGGCGGCCCAGAGCGGGCACGTCAGCGTGCACGAGGCCGGCGCCATCGAGCGGGGTGGGCACAAGGTGATCGAGCTCCCCGCCACCCTTGGCAAGATAGGGGCCAGGCAGGTGGAGGCCTGCGTGGAGGTGTGGGAGAACGATGTCAACCGCGACCACATGGTCATGCCCGGCATGGTCTACATCTCCCAGCCGACCGAGTACGGCACGCTCTACTCGCTCGCGGAGCTCGAAGGGCTCTCGGAGGTGTGCCATCGCCATGGCATGAAGCTCTATGTGGACGGCGCGCGCCTGGCCTACGCGCTTGCCGCAGACGAGAACGACGTGACGCTTGCCGACCTGGCACGCCTGTGCGACGCGTTCTGCATCGGTGGCACCAAGTGCGGCGCGCTGTTCGGCGAGGCCGTGGTCATACCCGTGCACGACTCGATCCCCCACTTCTTCACCCAGCTCAAGCAGCACGGCGCGCTCTTTGCCAAGGGGCGCATCCTGGGGCTGCAGTTCGAGGTCATGTTCGAGGATGGGCTGTACGAGAGGATTGGCAGGTCGGCGGTGGAGGCCGCCTGCCGCATCCGCGAGGCGCTTGTGGAGAGGGGCTACGAGCTCTACTTCGACACCCCGACCAACCAGACCTTCGTCATGCTCGACGACCAGCGGCTCGAGGAGCTGGGCCGCCGGGTTGAGATGGACTTCTGGGAGCGCATCGGTGAGGGGCGCACGGTCATGCGGATCGCCACCAGCTGGGCCACGACGCCGGAGGACGTGACCCGGCTGGTGGCAGCGCTGTAGGGACGAGCGGCGCGAGCGGTGACCCAAGCGAAGCGGGCGATGACCCGCCGCATGGCCCGCCACTCCCTTGCCGAGCGCCCGCATGGCACCGTCGCCCGCTTGGTGCGCCCCTAGAATGCCGAGCGGTAGATGGCGCGGGCGTCGTCCATGGTGAGGGGCATGAACTCGCCAAAGCGCTCGCCCTTGTTCAGGCGGAGCGTCTCCAGCCAGGCGTCGACGTCGGATGGCGTGCGACCGAGGTCCGTGAGGGTTTGGGGCATGCCCAGTCCCACGAAGAAGCGCTGGAGCTCGTCGATGGTGTAGGTGACGGCGTCCTCCGTGGCCTCGTCCGTCTCGTCCACGGGCTCGACGTCGAGGACGCCCTGCGCGAAGGCGAGGAAGCGCGTGGGATTCGCATGCCAGACGTGGCGCATCCAGGCGGGCAGGATCACGGCGAGGCCGGCTCCGTGCGTCACCTCGGGGTGGTGGGCGGAGATCTCGTGCTCCAGGCTGTGGCTCTCCCATCCGCCGGCACGACTCTCGGGCACCGAGGACCGACCGCAGCCGCAGAGGTCGTTGTGGGCGAGCGTGCCCGCCCACATGATGGTGGCCCGTGCGTCGTAGTCGTCGGGCCTCTGGGCAACGGTCGTGGCGGCGTCCATGACGGCGCGGATGATGCCGCAGGCGATGTTGTCGGTCACGGGGACGGGTCCCGCAGAGCTGAAGAAGCGCTCACAGATGTGACAGACGATGTCGGTGACGCCGGCAGCGGTCTGGTAGGGCGGCAGCGTGAAGGTGAGCTCGGGGTCCATGACCGCCAGGCGCGGGCGGAAGGCGTCGCCGCTGGTGCCGCTCTTCAGGTGCAGCGCGTCGTTGCTGATGACGCATGAGGCCGATGCCTCGGATCCCGCAGCGGGGATGGTGAGCACGCACGCGACGGGCAGGCACTCGCTGACACGGGCCTTGCCCGAGAAGAAGTCCCACACATCACCCTGATAGGGGGTGCCAAACGCGATGGCCTTGGAGCAGTCGATGGCCGATCCGCCTCCCACGGCCAAGACGAGGTCGACCCTCTCGTCACGCGCAAGCTCGATGCCGTGGCGGACGAGCTCCAGCTCGGGGTTGGGTCGTACGCCCGCAAGCTCGACGTACGCGGCGCCGGCGGCGCCGAGCGAGCCCTTCACGCGGTCGAGCAGGCCCGTGCGCACGACGGAGCCTCCGCCGTACACCAGAAGGATCCGTCGCGCCCCGAGGGCGGCGACCTCCGTGCCGACCCTGTCGGCATAGCCACGGCCAAACACGAAGCGGGTAGGGGACTGGAACACGAAGTCGTTCATGACGCCTGCCTTCCGACGATGGTCTGCTTCATTCATTCTAGGCGTTGGCGTCAAGGCGTTGTTGGTGTCGACGGCACGGGACGGCGGCTGGAGGTGGCCGGCACCGTGCGTCACCAGGAGCGTCCGCATGACGTATCCTCATGACATGATGGGCCTGACGCGCCGAGCGCGTCGTCACGGAGAGGGGATCGTGCCGATGGACGCCAGCACCTTGAGGGATCGCTTCGAGTCGCACGAGGAGAGGCATCCGGGGGTCGCCTGGGCAGACGTCGAGGGACGCTTGGACGCGGCTGCGCTCGAGGCGCTTACGTACATGGAGGAGACGGGCGGCGAGCCCGACGTCCTTGCCTATGGCGGAGGGATGTACCTTGTCGACTGCAGCCGTGAGTCTCCTGCGGGCAGACGAAGCTGCTGCTACGACGAGGCGGCCAGGGAGGCCAGGAAGCGCAACAAGCCCACGACGAGCGCCGAGGCCGAGCTCGTTGCCCACGGCCTGCGCATGGTCGACGAGGACATGTACTGCCACCTGCAGACGCTTGGCGACTTTGACACCAAGACGTCCTCCTGGGTACGCACGGATGACGACGTCAGGGGCCAAGGAGGCGCCCTCTTTGGCGACAAGCGCTTTGGGCGCACCTTCATCTACCACAACGGCGCGGACTCCTACTATGCCTCGCGCGGCTTCCGAGCGTGCCGTCAGCTCTAGCCGCTGCCGTACCGTGATGGTCTTCGCCACAGGGTGGGGATCGGGCCAAGTGCGCTGCGCCCTTCGGCGTGGACGGCGCACCCGCCCCTTTGTCATGGGTCGCATGCCTTTGGGCATGGGCGCCTGCTTGGAGGGCTTTCGGGTCGCCGGGACATGGCCTGCGTCGGGCTTGGGACCCCGCTGGAAAGGAAAAGCCGGAGTCGTGCCCGGTCGGGGCAGATGCCGGAAAGGAAAACCGGGAGTTGTGCGGAGCGGGACCCCCTGCCGGAAAGGAAAACCGGGAGTTGTGCGTGGTTGGGGCAGATGGCGGAAAGGGTTTTCCCGAGTTGTGCGGGATGTAACCTCCTGCCGGGCCGCACAAGTCAGGGTTTTCCTTTCCAGGGTCGGCCATCATCCCGCACAACTCGGGCTTTTCCTTTCCGGGGCTCAGGCCAGGCCCGCACAACTCGGACTTTTCCTTTCCAAGGCCGGGCGCCGTGGCGCACAACTCCCGGTTTTCCTTTCCGGCGTGGAGCCGTACCCCGCACAACTCCGGGTTTCCCTTTCCGGCACCAAGCCACAATGAAGCCATCGACATCGAGGCCTATGTGCGCACGTACATCCAGCGAGACATCTCCGGCTGTGTAGCATGGAGGCAGGTCGTGTCCAAGGGCCTGGGCGGAATTGAGGGGGGAGAATGGCATGAGCCGGACATTCGAGTACGACACCACGCTCCATGAGGTCCCTGAGAGGCATGGCGCCTACGTCGTGTTCCCATGGGACATCCGCGAGGTCTTTGGTCGGGGTCGCGTGCGCGTGCACGTGGAGTTCGATGGCGAGCCCTACGACGGCAGCATCGTGAACATGGGCGTCAAGGATGAGGACGGCAACGTGTGCTACGTCATCGGCGTCCTCAAGGCCATTCGCGAGCGTCTTGGCATACGCGACGGCGACCCCGTCCACGTGGTTGTGACAGAGCTCTGAGGGTGCGACCTGTCGACGCGCGACCCTGACCCGCCGCCACGACCTCACCGCACGCAGCCTCTCTCGTCGAGAGAAACGCCGCGCTCGTCGACTCGCATTCCACGTTGGCCAAAATCGGGGAATACCTGGGGATAAGACACGGTCGTCCCCGTCAGTCAGACGGGGATCGGCATCGTGACCTTGCAGGGTGGCAAGGCGTATGGGTCCGACGAGGGCAGTCGCTGATGGTCAAGAGCTGTCAATGCAGCCGTCGATGCCCTGCGGCGTCGCGTCGGTGCGAGGGGTTCGCAGGCGCCGCGCATCCTGGTGCGGCGAAGGCCGGGGGATCGCGCATCCCCTGTCGCCACCGGCGCCCAGCATGCTGGGCGCGCCGCCCATGATCGGACGACGCGTGTTGGACTCAGCCCAAGGAGAGGGGACACCATGGCAATCGTCGCAGCGTTCGCGGTTCCGCACCCGCCCCTGATCATCCCGGCCGTGGGAGGTGGGCGCGAGCGGGACATCCAGGACACCATCGATGCCTATGACGAGGTGGGCCGCCGCGTCGCGGAGCTCGCGCCCGAGACGCTCGTCATCTCGACGCCGCACTCGATTATGTATCGTGACTACATCCACGTCTCGCCGGGCAGCGGCGCGCAGGGAAGCTTCGCTCAGTTTGGCGCCTCGAGGGCTGCCTACGCGTGCGACTACGACAGGGCCTTCGTGCGGGCCCTGTGCACTGAGGCAGACGCTGCGGGCATCTCCGCGGGAGTCACCGGGGAGCGCGACCCGTCGCTCGACCATGCGACGATGATCCCGCTCCACTTCATCTGGAAGGCGTGGCCTGAGGGAAGGGTGCGTCCCAAGGTCGTGCGCATCGGCCTCTCGGGTCTCTCGCCCGCCGTTCACTACCAGCTCGGCCAGTGCGTCCAGAAGGTGGCGGATGACCTTGGCAGGAAGGTCGTCTACGTGGCCTCGGGCGACCTCAGCCACAAGCTTACGGCAGACGGCCCCTACGGCCGTGCCCCCGAGGGCCCCGAGTTCGACGAGCGGATCATCCGCATCTTTCGCACGGGTGACTTCCTCGGACTGCTCACCATGGATCCGGGCTTTGCCGAGCGCGCCGCCGAATGCGGGCTCCGCAGCTTCCAGATCATGGCAGGCGCGCTCGACCGCACGTCTGTCGCTGCCGAGCTGCTGAGCTACGAAGGGCCGTTTGGGGTGGGTTATGGTGTGGCGGCGTTCACGCCCACCTCAGCGGCAGGCACAGACGCCAGTCGCGACTTCCTCGGGCGGTACGAGGACTTCCATGCGCATGACATGGCCAAACGCAAGGCTGCGGAGGACCCGCTCGTGCGTCTTGCGCGGCTCTCGCTCGAGACATACGTGCGTGGTGGCAGGCGCGTCGACCCCACCAAGCCCCGCGATATCGCCGCGCTGGGGGAGGCCCTGCCGGCAGAGCTCCTGGGCACGCGCGCGGGCTGCTTCGTCTCGCTCAAGAAGGACGGGGAGCTGCGCGGCTGCATAGGGACGATCCTTCCCACCCGCGCGAGCCTGGCGGAAGAGATCTGTGCCAACGCGATAAGCGCCGGCACGCACGATCCGCGCTTCCCGCCCGTGCGAAGGCGGGAGCTGGGAGAGCTCGTCTACGACGTGGACGTCCTCATGGCGCCCGAGCCCATCGACTCGCCCGACGAGCTCGACGTGCGGCGCTACGGCGTGATCGTCTCGACCCCCGATGGTCGTCGTGGGCTGCTCCTGCCCGACCTCGACGGCGTGGACTCCATCGAGGAGCAGGTGGGCATCGCCGCCCGCAAGGGGGGCATCGACCTTGCCAGCGACGACTGGTCGCTTGAGCGCTTCGAGGTCGTGAGGCACGTATGAGCGACGCGCGCACAGCGACCTGTCGCACCTGTCCCCGCTCGTGCCGCATCCCGGAGGGGGGCGTTGGGTTCTGCCGCTCGCGCCGGAACGTGGGCGGCACGATCGTCGCGGGAAACTACGGTCGCGTGACCTCGCTCGCCGTGGATCCCATTGAGAAGAAGCCGCTTGCGCGCTTCCGTCCTGGATCGACGCTCCTCTCGGTGGGGAGCTACGGCTGCAACCTGCGCTGCCCCTTCTGCCAGAACCACCAGATAGCGCAGGCGGGAGAACGTGACGTGCCCTGGAGCGAGGTTTCGCCGGAGCGACTCGTTGCCCTTGCGTGCGACCAGCACAGGCAAGACCGGCGCATGATCGGCATCGCCTACACCTACAACGAGCCGCTTGTTGGCTGGGAGTACGTGCGCGACTGCGCACGTCTCGCCCACGAGCACGGCCTCGTCAACGCGCTCGTGTCCAACGGCTACGCAAATGCCGAGGTCATCGATCAGCTGACGGGCCTCATCGATGCCGCCAACATCGACCTCAAGGGCACCGATCCCAGCTTCTGCAAGGAGTGCGGCTACGACGTTGCCATCGTGAAGGGGACGATTGCGAGCCTCGCGCACGCGGGGACGCACGTCGAGGTGACCACGCTCGTCATCCCAGGGAAGAACGACACGTCCGAGGAGATCGCGTCCATCGCACGGTGGCTGCACGAGACAGACGACGGCATCGTCTATCACCTGACACGGTTCTTCCCCTGTTGGCGCATGCTGGACGTGCCTCCCACGCCGGTGGAGAGGGTCTACGAGCTGGCCGACGTCGCACGGAAGTACGTCACCCACGTGCACGTGGGAAACTGCTGAGACATGCCGTGCTGGCGTGATGCCTGGATTCCTCGAGTGTCGGCAACTGGTTCCTGACGAGTCACCGCTACCATAATGAAAGCCCGTCTCTATAATGGAGAACAGGCGTCAGACATAGGCGCGTTGCTGGTGCCACTGTCAAAAAGGAGGATTCGCATGACGGATATCAAAAAGTATCTTGCTGAGCTTGTCGGCACATTCACCCCTGGTATTCATCGGCTGCGGCGTGGCCGCCGCCTTGGGTTGCAATGGCGCCGTTCCCGACGGCGCCTATGTCGCAACCGCCCTCGCCTTCGGCGGTGTGATCGTGGCCATGGCTTACTCCATTGGCAACGTCTCCGGATGTCATGTCAATCCCGCCGTGTCCCTCGCCCTGTTCATGGACAAGCGCCTGAGCGCCAAGGACCTGTGCGGCTACATCGTTGCCCAGGTGCTGGGCGCATTCGCCGGTGGCCTCCTGCTTCTCCCTCTCTTGGGTGTTGAGAGCGGCCTGGGCGCCAACGGCCTGTACGAGGGCAACATCGCACTGTCCCTGCTGGTCGAGGTTGTGCTTACCTTCATCTTCGTCACCGCCGTGCTCGGCGCAACCGATCGCGCCTCCAATGCGGGTACTGCCGGCCTGGCCATCGGCGGGTCCCTCACCCTGGTCCACTTGATGGGCATCCATTTCACCGGCACCTCTGTGAACCCCGCCCGCTCCCTCGCTCCCGCACTGCTGGTGGGCGGCGCATCCCTGTCCTGCGTGTGGGTCTTCATCGTGGCCCCGCTGGTGGGCGGTGCGCTGGCAGCCGTCGTGTACCGCGCCCTTGCTGACAAGGAAGAGCAAGCCTAGGCTTCGAATGGATTTGAGGGACAACGTATTGACTGCGTTCTCGGGAGGTTTCTGCTCTACAACGAGACGGGCCTTGTCGAAATGCTGTTTGGCTTTTAGCTTCTGCTGACTGTCGCCTCAAAGGAAGCAATGCGTTTAAACGATGTCTTACCGTGGCCTAGCGTCCTGCACTGATGAGGCGAACGCGCCGACATCCGATGATGGGCGATAGTCCGCGAGAACGCACGGGGCAGAGAAACGGCGACCTGCTGCCTCCTCGACTTTATTTAGCGCGTGTGTCCTGGGCGACGTCCTTCCTGACCCTCCCTAGGTCGCAGAGCGGATTGCGAGAACCGTGTCCTTCGAAAGCGCAGGCGCGCTCATATGGCGAGTTCTTCGAACACGTCCGCGTACTCGTCCATGAAGTCGACCGCGACGTCGAGGGCTCCGACGGCGCTCCGAGCCGACTGGATGACCACCCAAGGCTTGTTGTTTTTCAGTATGGTCACGGGTCTTCCGGTTCTGTTGATCTCTGCTGTGACGTGGGAGAAGTTGTTCTTCGCCTCCGCGAGCCCTATGGTCAATACGGGCGTAAGGGCCTCCTTTCAATACTAGCCAGAATTATGGCTAGATATAAGGCTATTATCAGTAGGTCAAGCTGCAATGCAAGAAGAATGCTCCACTGAGTGGCGGAGGCTTTCGCTCAAATAGATGCAAATATTGCGTGCAATTTCACCGCTGCGAACCCGTACGGCTATGTCAAAGAACCGTTCATCGACGAGTTCTTGGGGTGTACAAGCTCCGAGGCTTACGAGGACATGCTGCTGTTCATGAAGTTGAGCTTCGAATTCGACGTCTTCGAGAAGAACATGGTGTTCATTATCGAGCGGGTCGCATGGCGTTGTACCCTGCCCGCAATCAAATTGCCGAGGAGCAAGTCGTCGGCAAATCGGGCGTCGTCTATCGGCGCACAGCGGAGCCTCTAGGTTGAGCGCGTTGTGAGCACGCGCGCATATCCGAATCCCGCATCGCTTCTAACTCCTGCTTTCAGAAACGGTCGTTTTGAGCCACTCGAGATCCCGGACGTTTTCCGAACTACGCAGCATAGCCCAGCTCGGCGATCGTGTCGGCACAGCTGTTATCGAATTTGACGAAGGTCTCTGCCGCAACTCTTCTCTTCCCGGCGCCGTGCATGCGACTTCCCTCCTGGCCCCGTTTGGTCCAGGATCTTCACCGCAGCTCCTCGTGGCTAAAGTCGTCCGGCGCTAACAACGGTTTGAAAGGCAAGGCGGTACGTGACCGAGAAGCTTCGAAGCCATCAACATAACCAGCTATGCAATAATAACTTTTACAATACGCGCACAGATTCTAGGAGGCAAAATGAAGTTACGTTCAATTGGCATCGGTGCTGCCGTTTTCGCAGTTGTGTTTGCGCTTTTGCTTTGCGGGTGCTCAAACTCGGCATCAACACAGAGTGCGTCAGAAGGGCCTGACTATGCAGATGATGAGGCAATGACTATCATCGCGAAAGGCCTTGAAGCCCGTTGGGCAATTATCGACGCGACAAGCTATGAGGACAATGCCGAGAATCTGAAAAAGGCTGTTAACGCTGAGCTCGAAATCGACAAGCCCCTGAGAGATCGTCAATTCGAGGATGCGAAGATGCAGGGGGATGTTCTCAATTACATCAACACGCTCGAGGATTCGCTAGAAGTACTGGAAAAGTACCCCTATCAAAGCAGCGATTACTACGATAAATGGGATTCGGTTTACAACACGAGAACTTCCCAACTTAAGAATCTCGTGGATAAATATGATTTGACTGTCAGCGAAAACAAGCAGTCTACCCTGGATGAACTATTGACTGCCGGCACTGCAGCTCAGAACAAAACTGAGAGGGATGATGCCATCAACGGGCTTTTCGAAAAGGCGACGTTTGAGAAGACTGACCAGGGGTATGGTTATTACGAATATACGGCAACAATCGAGAACACTACCGACTTCAGCTTCAAGGATGTGGGTATTGTTCTCGCGCTCTATGATAGCGAGGGCGTTAGGGCTGGCGAAACCTATACCTCCATAAAATCGTGGGACAAGGGCGAAAAGGCACGATTCGAAGCGGGATCTGACATCGATGCCGAAAAGGTAAAGGCGAGTGTTGATTACTACGCCGTGAGCGAGTAGGAGACTCAACAATACCTTCGTTTTGCTGTTCCGCCCTGGCAGCTTTGCCAGGGCGGCTTTTTGAGCTCGTTAGACAGCTGGACAATATCAGCATGGGAAAACCGAAGCGATCGTGTCGGAAACGTGGGTGTAAATGGGGAAGCAGTCGCTGCCCCTTGGTAAGGGCGACGGCCATTGCCTAGAATCTGAAATCATCACAATGACAGTCTCTTGGGAAAGGCAAATGACCGCGATGGACAGCATGGCAGACGTGAGGGTGCCAGAGACGGTCCTGGCGATGCTCCGATTCGAGGACAGCTTCATCACAACCTCTAGGATCTCTATCACAGTCCCAGGTGGCTGAATTAGCCCGATGCCAACCCTACTATTCGACAACCTATGCATCGTGCCCTGCTCAAGTGCTCGGGACTTAGGGCGCCGTTGTCGAGGAGACTCTAGAACCCACGCATCTTACAAATGACTCCCTTTCTAGTCGTTTTTCAAAATCGCTTTCTTTTCTGTATCAAACTCTTCTTGTGTCAAGATTCCCTCATCAAGTAATTCCTTTAGTTCACGCAACTGTTCAACTTTGCTTTTTGTTGCGTTAACGGGACTCGCTGTTGTTTGGATGCTTTGTGCCATAGTACTGCCTAAAGCCATTCCTGCTCCCAGTCCTGCCAATCCACCCTCCTGTTTGGAAGCATCCCGCATATGGTAATGCGCTTGCGTCTACGTGAGCGCAGCCAATCCACCCTCCTGTTTGGAAGCATCCCGCATAGCTCTGGCTGTCTGATATTGCATAAAAGATGCTAGATCATGCCTTGCCATACCAATGCCAGATTGTTCATCGATCAGCCTTTCGACCTCGTCAGGCAAAGAAATGTTTTCAATAAGGATGTCGCTAAACTGCACACCTATTGCTACAGCTTGCTTATTCAGTCGATGTTGAACCTCATCTGAGAACCTTCTATATTCTGCGGCAAGGTCGAGCACAGACACTTCGCTCTCTCCCACAGTAAGAGAAAATGCCTCCGTGACCATTGACGAAAGGTATTCGACAATGTCATAGGTCATCACAATTCCTCTTGTGCCGAATATCTCTCGCATAAAGGTCGGAACATCGATAATTTTAAAAGCGAACTTTCCGAATGAACGGATACGAACTACGTTGAAGTCCTTATCACGTTTCATAATCGGATTTTTTGTCGCCCACTTGTTATCGATAAACTGTTTCGTACTCACAAAGTACACATCAGCTATAACTGGGGAAACGAATAAGTAGGGGAAGGCTTTGAGACTGGACAGCACAGGAAAGTTATCTGTGGTCAGCGAGTAGGTTCCGGGGGCCAGAATGTCCGCAATCCTTCCTCCTTTTAGGAAAACGGCGCTCTGACTTTCCCGCACGATCACTTTTGAACCTTGCTTTAATTCATTGTTTCCGCTCTTGCGTCGGTATTTGGATACGATCAACTTTCCACTTTTATCTACATGTTCTATTACATCGATAAACTGGTCTTTTACTAAGTAAAATAGTTCCATAGGACTGGTACTCTCCTTATTGACGCAGCGGCAAATCAGAACGATCTTTGAATGAGCCAGCCACTATCAAAACAATATCGACGACCCATCCGATCCCAAACAATCCTCCAGTAAGCAGATAGAGAGTGCCGGTTCCAACTTTCCCAACATAGTATCTGTGTACGCCAAACAAGCCCAAAAAGATACATAGCAGCAAAGCAACCATCTTGTTTTTTCTACTGATTTCCGGCGCAGCTTCCGGACTTGATACGATTTGATTATTGATAATAACCTGCGGTTGGATAAGCTGCCGTTCTGCATAAGATGATGCAGTTGTGAGGTTCGGAATTGCCTCTTCCTCGTAGCCGCAATAATCGCAGCTATTATTTTTCATAGGTGCTCCGCACATCGGACACTTTGTTGCCATACTTGATTCCTCTTCCTATCATAAATTAAATATTGACGACAAGCCTATATTGAGTGGGCGAGTGCAATTGTAGGTCAATTGAAAACTGAAGTGCAACAGCGTTGCATGTCGTCATAAAGCTGGTGGGAGTCACCTTCCGCTTTCACATGAAGACCGTGCCTAAATCAATATCGGCAGCATAGCGCATCTCGACAGTCGTACCAACCAGGTGTGCAAATGGTCGGCTGCCTTCTTTGCCCTCACGGCCTCTGACATCCTTGGACACGCCCTCCCTGAGGGGTGCCCACCTTACTGACTTGCTCCCCGACTTACGTTCCAGCGTCATCGATGACGTCCTCGTCAGTCGCGAGCCTCCTTCTCGAGTACATGCGGCTCCTGATTATAGACGGAGGCCTCTTGCTCTCCCTAAGCACTTCTTCCACGGGACGGCAGAGATTCTCCTGACGTCGAAACTCGCCTGCGGCACAGAGCTCAAGGCGCTCAGACCGGCGGACGTGGTGCAGGACCCCGTCGAGCACGGCCCTCGCGACCTCTGGTCGGACGATCCTCATGTTGGTGACGAAGGCCATTGAAAGTCCTTGTAGACGTTGAAGGCGAGGCCGAGAGAGCTGATCCGTCTGGGCGTGCGTGATAGGCGTGTGCCCCATCTCGTCCATTGTCACGGGTTAGTGCCCACGCAGAGGGCACGGATGAAATCCGCCCTCTTGTCCGTAGCTCCCCGTCGAGGGCGTGTGCATCGACGTCGGTCGTCGGGAGGACGTCATCCCGCCCCAGCGCATGAGCGCTGGGGCGGACGGCACGGTGTCGATGCGCTATCCTGTGATGACAGACACGGTATTCGCGCAGAAAGGCGAGGCAGCATGAGCATGCGGATTGCAGACGACATCTTCTACGTGGGCGTCAACGACCACCAGCTCGACCTCTTCGAGGGCCAGTACATCGTGCCCAACGGCATGGCGTACAACTCCTACGTCATCATGGACGAGAAGATCGCCGTCATGGACAGCGTTGATGTCCACTTTGGTGAGGAGTGGATCGCCAACCTTGCGGCGGTGCTCGATGGTCGCGCCCCAGACTACCTCGTCGTCCAGCACATGGAGCCCGATCATGGCGGCAGCGTCTCTGCCTTCATGGACGCATACCCCAAGGCCACGGTCGTCGCCAGCGTGGGTGCCTTCAACATGATGAGGAACTACTTTGGCACTGGCTACGAGGACCGGCGCATCGTGGTGAAGGAGGGTTTCACCCTGAGCCTGGGCTCCAAGGAGCTCACGTTCGTCGCGGCGCCGCTCGTCCACTGGCCTGAGGTCATGTTCACCTACGATGCCACCGATAAGGTGCTCTTCTCTGCCGACGCCTTTGGCAAGTTTGGCGCGCTTGACGTGGAGGAGGATTGGGACTGCGAGGCCCGCCGCTACTACTTTGGCATCGTCGGCAAGTTCGGCGCCAACGTGCAGAAGGTCCTGGCCAAGGCCGCGAAGCTCGACATCCAGACCATCTGCCCGCTCCATGGCCCTGTCCTCTCCGAGGACCTCGGGCACTACTTGGGCCTCTACCAGACCTGGTCGGCCTATGAGGTCGAGACGCCTGGCGTCGTCATCGCCTACACCAGCGTCTACGGGCACACCAAGGCCGCCGTCGAGCTCCTCGCCCAGAGGCTCGAGGAGAAGGGCTGCCCGCGTGTCGTGGTGACCGACCTTGCCCGCGACGACCAGGCCGAGGCCCTCGAGGATGCCTTCCGTCACGGCCATCTCGTGCTTGCCACCACCACCTACAACGGGGGCATCTACCCCGCGATGCACAGCTTCATCAGCCACCTGCTCGACCATGCGTTCCAGAGGCGCACGGTCGCCCTCATGGAGAACGGCTCATGGATGCCCGCTGCCGCCAAGGGCATGCGCGCGCTCATGGAGCAGTGCAAGGACATCGAGTTCGCCGAGAGCGCCGTCACCCTCAAGGGTGCGCTCGATGACGACGCTCGTGCGCAGATCGATGCGCTTGCCGAGGAGCTTGCGGCCAGGTTCTGAGGCGCGGGGACAACCGGGCTACGGAAGGCGTGCCACGCGGGGGAGCGTCCCCGCATGGCACGCCTGTCTCGACGGGAGGTGTCCCGCTCCCTGACGCGCGTGGGCCAAGCGCCGACCTTTGACCCCGAGGCCTAAGAGATTCACCGGCTCCCTGACGCATGCGGGCCTGAGGTCCGCCGACGCGTCGGGACGCCTCCCGGCCCGCTGCCTCGGCCCATCACGGGGCGGGACGAGCCACCCTCTTCCGTGGCGTCACGCCCGGCGAAACTCGAAGGTCTCGAAGAGCTCGGCAAGCCCCTCGGGCACGTCTGAGGGGTAGACCGTCTCGTTGGGCAGTTCCCCCGTGGTGCCGACGTGACGGTACGCTTGCACGGCCCACGTGCGCACGCCGCGCGCGGCGAGATCGTGCGCGATGGCGGCGATGTCGGCCGGGGAGAGAAGGGTCGGGTGCCAGGTGGTGCGCGCTTCCATGGCGACGCCCGCGTCCAGCACCAGCTGGAGGCTCCTGCGCACGGGTTCGTCCGTCTCGGGCACACGCGTCACGCGCTCGTATGCGTCCCAGGGCGCCTTGATGTCGAGGCCCACCCAGTCGACGTGGGGCAGGATCTGTCCCAGCCGCTCGGGATAGCCTCCGCAGGTGTGGAGGCCCACGTCGAACCCCATCTCGTGCACCCGTGCCGCGACGTCGACGCTGGCGGCCTGGGCAAGCGGCTCCCCACCCGAGAGGACCACGCCATCGAGCAGCCCACGCCGTCGCTCCAGGAAGGCAAGGAGGTCCTCGTCGGTCTGCGTGGCCGCATCAAACGATCGCAGCAGGTGGTTCTGGCAGTAGGGGCAGCGCCACGGGCATCCGGCCAAGAACGCCACGCAGGCAAGCCTTCCCGGCCAGTCGACCGTGGAGAAGGGCGTGATGCCCCCTATGAGAAGGGGGCGCCGACCACCTTCGCCGTGGTCGGCGCCCCGACTCCGCTGACTCATGCGCGCGCCCGCTACCTGCAGCAGACGCTCGGCTCGACGAACTCCACGCGCTCGTGGAACTCGCCCTTCTTGCCCGTGTTGTAGAACGAGACGGGACGGTAGTAGCCCATGACGCGCGTCCAGACCTCGCAGGGCTGGCGCTCGTCGTTGGAGAGCTCGACGCCGTCGATGACGGTCCCGGTGCTGGTGAGCTCGCTCTTGTTGATCATCGGTGCCTCATTTCTCAGTAGCGCTGCAATATCTGGTAGAACGTATCGTACACGAACACCATATGTGGTGTCTAGAGTCAATTTGGCCCGTTCACCGGCAAAGTTGGCCCACAGGTCAGGAACGAGCCGGGCCTGCCTACCTTCCCGAGCCCTGGTTGCGCTTGGCGATGGCGAGCTCCTCGTCGCAGATGGGGCAGTAGGCATGCTCCCCGGCGATGTAGCCGTGCTTGGGGCAGATGGAGAACGTGGGGGTCACCGTGATGTAGGGCAGGCGGAAGCTCTCCAGCGAGCGCTTGACCAGCTGCTTGCAGGCCTCGGCGCTCGACACGCGCTCGCCCATGTACAGGTGCAGCACCGTGCCGCCGGTGTACTTCTGCTGGAGCTCCTCCTGCTCGTGCAGCGCCTGGAAGGGATCGTTGGTGTAGCCCACGGGCAGCTGCGAGGAGTTGGTGTAGTACGGCTCCTCCGGCGTGCCGGCCTGGATGATGTCGGGATAGCGCTTGCGGTCCTCGCGGGCAAAGCGATACGTGGTGCCCTCGGCCGGCGTGGCCTCCAGGTTGTACATGTGGCCGGTCTCCTCCTGGAACTCGACCATCCGCTCGCGCACATGGTCCAGCACGCGGATGGCCAGGGCGCGGCCCTCGGCGTCGGTGATGTCATGGGCGTCGTCCGTGAAGTTGCGGATCATCTCGTTCATGCCGTTGATGCCGATGGTGGAGAAGTGGTTGCGCAGCGTTCCCAGGTAGCGCTTGGTGTAGGGGAACAGGCCCGCGTCGATGAGGCGCTGGATCTCCTTGCGCTTGAGCTCGAGCGAGGTCTTGGCAAGCACGAGCAGGTAGTCGAGCTCCTCGAGCAGCGCCCTCTCGTCGCCCTTGTGCTTGTGGCCGAGGCGGGCCAGGTTCATGGTCACCACGCCGATGGAGCCGGTCTGCTCGGCCGAGCCGAACAGGCCGTTGCCGCGCTTGAGCAGCTCGCGCAGGTCGAGCTGCAGGCGGCAGCACATTGAGCGCACCATGTGCGGCTCGAGGTCGGAGTTGACGAAGTTCTGGAAGTAGGGCAGGCCGTACTTCGCGGTCATCTCGAACATGAGCATGGCGTTCTCGGAGTCCCAGGGGAAGTCCTTGGTGATGTTGTAGGTGGGGATGGGGAAGGTGAACACGCGGCCGTGCGCGTCTCCCTCGGTCATGACCTCGATGAACGCCCGGTTGATCATGTCCATCTCTTCCTGCAGGTCGCCGTAGGTGAAGTCCACCGGCTTGCCGCCCACCAGGGGCACCTGGCTGCGGATGTCCTCCGGGCAGGTCCAGTCGAAGGTGAGGTTGGAGAAGGGGGTCTGGGTGCCCCAGCGGCTGGGGACGTTCATGTTGTACACGAAGCCTTGCATCTCCTGCTTGACCTCATCGTAGGAGAGGTGGTCCACGCGGACGAAGGGGGCCAGGTAGGTGTCGGTGGACGAGAAGGCCTGCGCGCCGGCCCACTCGTTCTGGAGCGTGCCGAGGAAGTTGACCATC
>DBRN01000014.1:17810-44078 GCA_002305995.1 Atopobiaceae bacterium UBA1367 | reverse complement strand
AGCCAGGATCGAACTCTCCGTTCAGATGACAGCGCACTCGGTGCGCTGCGTCAGTGCGTGAGGCTCGGTGCCCGGCGCTCGAATCCCGCTGATTCGGATTCGCGTAAGATCGAAATTGACGTGTGCTTGTATCACACTTCGAAATTCGCTTGCTGTTTCGTCGTCGATCTCATCGATCGCAGTATCCGGTTCTCAAGGTTCGCCGCGACGGCCCCCGTCGCGCGGGAGATAACTATACGCGCCGGGCGCGGGGCGCGGGGGCGGGGCGCGGGGCCTCCACACAGCCTCCACACGGGCCGCCGCACGGGGCCCGCGGCGGGGTCAGGCACGGCCCTCCTTGGCCAGGGCGCAGGCCCAGGCGAGCAGGGCGTCGGCACGGCGCGCGTCGGGAGCCTCGGCGCAGGCGCAGGCCCCGGCCGAGGAGCGCGAGGCGCGCAGCAGGACCCAGGAGCCGTCGGGCATCTCGATGCGCAGGCCGTCGGCATGGCTCACCGAGACGGGACGCTCCCCCGCCACCACGGGGGGATTGAGTCCTGGCAGGAGGTTGCGCAGACGAAGGGCCCCTACGGGGTCGAGGCTCAGCGAGCGGGAGACGTACTCCATGGCACCGATGCGGCCCTCGCAGTCGAGCACGAGCTCATCGAGGCGGGCGCCTGTCCCGGCAAGCAGCTCGAGCAGCATGAGGCTTCCCAGCGGGGCATCCCTCTCCGGCACATGGTCGGGAACGCAGATGCCGCCGCGCTCGTCCGTGGCCAGGATCACGTCGCCTTCCTGAAGCTCCCGGTACACGGACTCGAAGCCGACAGGCACCATGGTGAACCCGCATCCGAGGCGCTGCGCCTGACGACCTATGCGGGCGGAGCTCGAGACGGTGGCAACGACGCGCCCGGTCCTGCCTCGCTGCCCGACAAGGTGGTCAAGGACGAGCGGCGCCAGGTCATGTGGGGAGAGCATCGATCCGGAGGCGTCTATGAGCGCACACCGCGAGCAGTCTCCATCGAGCACAAGCCCTAGGTCGGCATGGTGGCCGAGCACCGCCTGCTCGCACTCGTCGACCCAAGGCTCACGCGCATCCGGGTGCAGCCCTCTGAAGTCGGGCACAGGCTCGTCGTGTATGGCCGTCACCTCACACCCGACCCGCCTGAGCAGGTCGGCGACCCACCTGCTGCCCGCACCATACATGGGATCGACGACGATCCCGAGGCCTCGCCCCCCTATCAGGCCCGTGTCGGCCTGATGCGCCAGCGCGTCAACATACGTCGCCAACAGCTGGGCAGACTCGACCGAACCCCGCTCGGACGTGGGTTCGCGCGCGATCCTCCGGTCGACAGCGGCGGCAAACGACGCGGCCATCGGTCCGCCATCTCCCTGGCGCACCAGGATTCCCCCGTATTCGTAGGGCGCGTCGCCCGCCGTGACCATCACCGCGCCGACGCAGGATCGGTCACGTGACGCAGCCCAGGCCAATGCGGGCGTCGGGCATGCCTCCTGAGAGACGACCACGCGCATCCCGTGCGCCGCGATCACCATGCCGGCGACAAGCGCGAGGCTCTGGGAGTCCCTGCGCGTGTCGTAGCCGACGAGGATGGTCGACCCCTCGTGGCGGGACGCCCAGACGGCGCCGAGCGCGGCCGCGATGCGCACGACGCTCGCCTCGTCGAAGCCGTGGTCGACGCGCGCTCTCCAGCCACGTGTGCCAAAGCGGAGATAGCCCATCGCTATGTGGTGAGACCCGCCGCCGCGTCGCCAAGCTCTTCGAGGAACGCAGCGCGATAGGCGTCGTCGCCCAGCGCCATGCGAGCGTTGGTCGCAGCCCATGCGGCAGGCGTGCCGGTGTCGCAGCCGTCTGCCGGATTGACCACCAGGGCATACATCTCCTCGGTCTCGAGAAGGCGCTCCATGGAGTCTGTCAGCTGGATCTCGCCGCCGGCACCGGCGCCTTGCGACGCGAGCAGGCTCATGATGCGGGGGGAGAGCAGGTAGCGGCCGACGATGAACAGATGGGATGGGGCTTCCTCGGGAGCGGGCTTCTCGACGAGCCCGCTCACCTTCCACACGGCGCCCTCCCGCTCGCCCTCTGCGTCACTGCCCGGCAGGCTGCCCACGCACTCCCCGCCGATGATGCCATAGCGGCTCACCTGATCTGCGGGCACGGGGGCAACGGCGATGACCGACGCGTCACCATGCGCTTTGGAGACGCGCGCCATGTTCACGCACATCTGGCGATCCGGCACGAAGTAGTCGCCGAGCAGGACGAAGAAGGGCTCGTCGCCGACCTTCTCGGCAGCGCAGTGCACCGCATGGCCCAGGCCGAGCGGCTCGTCCTGGTAGACGAAGGAGACGGGCAGGCTGGACGAGGCGTGCACGACGTCGGCGAGGGCTGCCTTCCCGTGGGAGCGCAGCATCTCCTCGAAAGCCCCGTCGACGCTGAAGTAGCGCTCTATCTCGGGCTTCTCGCGTGAGTTGACGATGATCACGCCGTCGACGCCGTCAGGCTCGAGCGCTTCCTCCACCACGTACTGGATGACCGGCTTGTCAAGAACGGGCAGGAGCTCCTTTGCGGTGCATTTGGTGGCAGGAAGGAAGCGGGTGCCAAGACCTGCGGCGGGAATGATGGCCTTCATCGGATACCTCCAGCAAATTGGATGTTGGGGCTACGCCTCACTAAGCATACCCGTCGCCTACGGTTCGGCGGCAATCTTCCCAGAGACGGCAGAACCGCGAAGGGGCGGGCCGACCCCCTACAGGGCCTAATCGATGGCAGCGCCGTGACGCTCCAGGTACTCGCACCAACGGCGCATCGTGTCTGCGGAGAGGTCGTGCTCCATCAGGCAGGCCTCGGCGTCGGCGGTCTCCTCGTCGACGCCGAGCTCCTTGATGAGAAACAGGCGCAAGGTGCGATGGCGGTGCCACACGTCCTTGCCGTACTCCCTGCCAGAGCCGGTGAGGGTCACGCGCCCGTAGCGGGTCTGCTCGACCATGCCGCGCTCCTTGAGCGTGGCGAGGGCCTTGTTGACGCTGGCCTTCGAGACGCCCAGCTGCTCGGCAACGTCCACCGACCTGATCCCCCCATCAAAGGCGTCCTGCTCGACCATGATGCGGTAGATGGACTCCAGGTAGTCCTCGCTTGCCATGCTCAGGCTGTTGGGGCCGTGCGTGTCGGTCTTGGGCATAGTGGAAGGTCCTCCCGGCGTCCCTGCAACAACGAAGTCGATGCCTGCTACTCAGTTTGTACCCAAAACCCACGCGCGGCCGCAAGCCCCGTGAGGCAGGCGATCGCGGCGATGGGTGCGTCTACGCCTCGGGCGCGTCGGGGACGGTCGCGCGCTCGACGTGTGCGCCGAGCGTCTGCAGCTTCTCGACGAAGCACTCGTAGCCGCGGTCGATGTGGTGGATGTCCGAGATCACCGTGACGCCATCCGCCACAAGGCCGGCCATGACGAGCGCTGCCCCGCCGCGCAGGTCAGGGGACCTGACCTCGGCCCCAGAGAGGCCGCTCACCCCATGGACGATGGCATGGTGCCCCTCGATGCGGATGTCGGCGCCCATGCGCTGCAGCTCGCTGGCGAACATGAACCGGTTCTCGAAGACGTTCTCGGTGACGACGCACGACCCCGAACCGAGGGCGAGCAGACACATCGTCTGCGCCTGCATGTCGGTCGGGAAGCCTGGGAAGGGGAGCGTCTGGATGTCGACGGTGGCAAGCGACCCCTCGCGCCATGCGCGCACGCTTCGCGCGGAGCGCTCGATGCGGATGCCCATCTGCTCGTACTTGCGCAGCACCAGGCCAAGGTGCGCCGGATCGAAGCCACGAACCTCAACCGGGTGCCCGACCAGGCCGGCCGTCGCTATGAAGGTCCCCGCCTCGATGCGGTCCCCGACGACCTCGTGCGTCACGGGGCGCAGCTCGCTCACGCCCTCGATCTCGATCACCGGAGACCCGGCCCCGCGGATCCTGGCCCCCATCTCGTTGAGCAGGTTTGCCAGGTCGACGATCTCGGGCTCGCGCGCGGCGTTGTCGATGACCGTCACGCCGTCTGCATGCACCGAGGCCATCATCAGGTTCTCTGTCGCCCCAACGCTGGCAAAGTCAAGCGTCACGGTGGCCCCCACCAGGCCGTGCGGCGTGGTGGCGTTGATATCGCCGTGATCGAGGTCGAACTCGACCCCCAGCGCCTGGAGGCCAAGGATGTGCATGTCGATCTTGCGCGCACCGATGTTGCAGCCACCCGGCATGGCCACGGTCGCACAGCCAAAGCGCGCCAGCAGCGGGCCAAGGACGGCCGTCGAGGCACGCATCTGCGCCACCAGCTGGTAGGGGGTCACCCAGCTGTCGACGGCAGAGGTGTCGATCTGGAGGGTGTGCTCGTCGAGGACCTCGATGGATGCGCCAAGGCGCTTGAGCACCTTGCCCATCACGTGCACGTCGGCGATGTTGGGAACGTTGGTGAGCGTGTTCACACCAGGGGCCAGGATGGTTGCGGCCATGAGCTTGAGCGCCGAGTTCTTGGCGCCCTCGACCTTGACCACGCCCTCGACGCGATGGCCCCCCTCGATGCGAATGACGTCCAAAATGCCCTCCCGTCTGCCTCGGCACGGCAAGCGGGGAGCCCTTCCCCTGCGGCCGTCCCGACACCTTGTTCCAGCTGCTCCCGGCTACTCGTCCTCCGCGTGCCGCAGGAGCAGGTCGCACCATGCGATCTTGTTATCATAGTATGCACGACGGCCGTCATCCTCGTGCAGGGCGTCGCGCGAGGCCATGGCCTTCTCACGAGTCTCTCGCACCACGTCCGGCTCGATGTCGTCAGAGCGCCGGGCATGGTTCGCCAGGATGATGACGCGCTGTGGGTTGACCTCGGCATACCCACCGGAGACGATGACCTTGGTGGTGCCGCCGCCATCCTCGGGCAGCGCGTGCAGGCGCACCACGCCATCGCCCAAGGCGCAGATCTCGGGCGAATGCCCGGGCCACACCCCCATCTCACCCGTTGCCGTCACGAGCACGAGGCTGGCGACCGAGCCCTCGAACAGGAGGCGGTCGGGCCTGACGAACTGGCAGACGATCTCAGCCATGCCGGTCCCTACCTCGTCCCGTCGTTGCCCGCAGCCATGCTGCGGGCGCGCTCGCGCACGTCGTCAATGGTGCTCGCATAGCGAAACGCCTGCTCGGGAAGGTCGTCGCACGCACCGTCGACGATTGCGGCAAAGGAGCGCACCGTCTCCTCGACGCGCACGTAGGCACCGGGGTTGCCCGTGAACTTCTCGGCCACGTGGAACGACTGCGAGAGGAACTGCTGGATCTTGCGCGCGCGAGAGACCACCAGCTGCTGCTCCTCGGAGAGCTCGTCCATGCCCAGGATGGCGATGATGTCCTGCAGGTCGGAGTACTGCTGCAGGATCTCCTGCGTCTTCTCGGCAACGCGATAGTGCTCCTCGCCCACGATCTCGGGATCGAGGGCGCCTGACGAGCTGGCAAGCGGATCGACCGCCGGGTAGATGCCCAGCTCGGTGATGGAGCGCGAGAGGACCGTCGTTGCGTCGAGATGCGTGAAGGTGGTTGCCGGGGCAGGGTCGGTGAGGTCGTCTGCGGGGACGTAGACCGCCTGCACCGAGGTGATCGAACCCTCGCGCGTGGAGGTGATGCGCTCCTGCAGGTCGCCCATCTCGGTTGCCAGCGTGGGCTGATAGCCCACGGCGGAGGGCATGCGGCCAAGCAGCGCCGAGACCTCGGAGCCCGCCTGGGAGAAGCGGAAGATGTTGTCTATGAACAGGAGCACGTCCTGACCCTGGTCGCGGAAGTACTCGGCCGTGGTCAGGCCGGCGAGGCCGACGCGCAGGCGCGCCCCTGGCGGCTCGTTCATCTGGCCATACACCAGGCAGGTCTTGTTGATGACGCCCGACTCGGTCATCTCGAGATAGAGGTCCGTTCCCTCGCGGGTGCGCTCGCCCACGCCCGTGAAGACCGACGTGCCGCCGTGCTCCTGGGCCAGGTTGTTGATAAGCTCCTGGATGAGGACCGTCTTGCCCACCCCGGCGCCACCGAACAGGCCCGTCTTGCCGCCACGGACATAGGGTTCGAGCAGGTCGATGGCCTTGATGCCCGTCTCGAAGATCTCGGTCTGGGTCGTGAGCTCCTCGAAGGAGGGCGCCGGGTGGTGGATGGGGTAGAACTGAACGTGCTCGGGCATCCCCTTGCCGTCCACGGGCTCGCCCATGACGTTCCAGACGCGACCGAGGGTCGCCTGGCCGACCGGCATCATCATGGGAGCGCCGGTGTCGGTGACCTTCAGCCCACGCTGCAGGCCGTCGGTCGATGACATGGCGACCGTTCGGACGATGTTGCCCGGAAGCTGCGACTCGACCTCGAGGACGGTGCTCACGTGACCGACCGGCGTGTCGATGTCCACCTTGAGGGCCGAATAGATGGCAGGCACCCGATCGTCGAAGCGCACGTCGACCACCGGGCCGACGATGCGCACGATCGTGCCTGTGCCAGCACTCCTGTTGAGCAGCTTCATGGCCGCCCGCTCGAGCGAACCAAGCTCGTCAGTCTGCTGTGTAGCCATTACTTGTCCTCCAATGCGGACGCGCCGCCGATGATCTCGTTGAGCTCTGTGGTGATGGAGCCCTGCCGCTCGCGGTTGTACGTGCGGCTCAGCGATGCGATGACTTCCTGTGCGTTGTCGGTGGCCGACTGCATGGCACGACGACGGGCGCCGTGCTCGGCAGCGGCCGAGTCGAGCAGCGCGTGGTAGATGACCGTCCTGATGTAGGCGGGCATCAGGTAGCCCAGCACCTCGCGTGCCGAGGGGTCGAACCGGTACTGGGTGAGGGCCTCGTGCTCGACGATGGTGGTGGCCTCGCTCGTGCGAGGCTTGTTGGGCAGCGTGAGCTCCTTCGACGAGAGGGGCAGCAGCTGCTCGATGACCTGAACCTGGTCGACGCGGTTGCGTGCGTGGCTGTAGTAGAGCATCACGCGATCGATGTCGCCGTCGGCATAGCCGTCGATGATGTACGACGCGATGCGGTCGGCCTCGTCCATCGTCGGCTCGGAGGACGAGTCCACGAACGACAGGACGGGCTGGACGCCGCGATACGAGAAGTACTCGGTGGGCTTCTTGCCGCAGGTGATCAGCTCGGACGTGACGCCCCGCTCCGCCAGTCGCTCCATCTCATGCTGCACTTGGCGCTGGGGCACGATGTTGAAGCCCCCCGCCATGCCGCGGTCGGACGCGATCAGGATGAAGAGCACATGGCGCTCCTCGGTGCGCGGTTGCAGGAGCGGCTGGGAGGAGTCGAAGCCGGCGCTGGCGACGTTGGAGAGCATGCGAGTGATGGCGTCCTTGTAGGGCTCCGCCTCCTGTGCGCGGTCGAGCGCCCTGCGGATTTTTGCCGTGGAGATCATCTCCATCGTGCGCGTGACCTGCATGGTGCTCGTAACCGAGTCGATGCGTCCCTTTATCTCGCGAAGGTTGGCCATGTGGTGCCGCCCTTACGCTTTCGCGGCGGCGCCATCGGCGCTGCCGTCGGAGACGAAGCCGCCCTTGAACTCGGTGATCGCGGTCTTCAGCCTCTCGGAGAGCGCCTCCGAGATCTTGCCCGCGCGCACCTCCTCGCGCAGCTCGGGATGGCGGTCCGACATGAACTGGGCCAGTCCGTCGCGAAAGTCGACGACTTGGTCGAGCTCGAGGTCATCGAGATAGTTCTCCCGTGCCGCGAAGATCGCGATGACCTGGTCGGCGACGTCGAGGGCGGCGTAGCGCCTCTGCTTGAGCAGCTCCGTCATGTGGGCGCCGTGGGTCAGCTGGTACTGCGTGGCCTCGTCAAGGTCCGACCCGAACTGCGCGAAGGCCTGCTTCTCACGATAGCTCGCAAGGTCGAGGCGCAACGTGCCCGCGACCTGCTTCATGGCCGCGAGCTGCGCGGCGCCTCCCACGCGCGACACCGAGATGCCCACGTCCACCGCAGGGCGCTGCCCCTGGAAGAAGAGGTTGGACTGCAGGTAGATCTGGCCGTCAGTGATGGAGATGACGTTGGTTGGGATGTAGGCCGAGACGTCGCCCTCCTGCGTCTCGATGATCGGGAGAGCCGTCATCGAGCCGCCGCCGTTCTCGTCGCTCATCTTGACGGCGCGCTCCAGAAGGCGGGAGTGCAGGTAGAAGATGTCGCCAGGATAGGCCTCGCGCCCTGGCGGGCGGTGCAGCGTCAGCGACATCTGACGGTACGCGACCGCCTGCTTGGAGAGGTCGTCGTAGATGACAAGCACGTGGCCACCAGGGTGCTCGGCATCCGCCGGGTTGCCCTGGGCGTCGTTGTACATGAAGAACTCCCCTATCGCCGCACCCGCCATGGGGGCGATGTACTGCAGGGGCGCGGAGTCGGCGGCGGTGGCGGAGACGATGATCGTCTTGTCGAGCACGCCGTGACGGTCGAGCGTCTCGCGGATGGCGGCGACCGTGGATGCCTTCTGGCCGATGGCCACGTAGATGCAGACCATATCGGTGGCACGCTGGTTGATGATGGCGTCGATGGCGATGGCGGTCTTGCCCGTCTTGCGGTCGCCGATGATCAGCTCGCGCTGGCCACGGCCGATGGGAACCATGGCGTCGATGGCCACGAGACCCGTCTGAACGGGCTCGCAGACCGGCTGGCGCTCCATGATGCCGGGAGCCTTGAACTCGATGGGGCGCCGATGCGTGGTGGTGATGGGGCCCATGCCGTCGATGGGCTGTCCCAGGGGGTTGACCACTCGGCCAAGCATCTCGCGACCGACGGGGATGCTCATGACGCGGCCGGTGGTCTGGCACTCGTCGCCCCCCTTGATGGTGTCGACGTCGCCGAAGAGCACGACGCCGACCTCGTCCTCCTCGAGGTTCTGCGCAAGCCCGTACACGCTCCTGCCCGTGGCGGAGCTGGTCAGCCGCAGCAGCTCGCCCGACATGGCGGTCTTGAGGCCGGCGACGTGCGCGATGCCGTCCCCCACCTCGATGACCGGGGCGGCCTCGTGCGTCTCGGGCTTGAGCCGCATCTCGGCAAGCCTGCTGCGCAGCGTCCTCATGATGGACGAGGCCATGATGGATTCGTTTGTCGTAGCCACTTACTCGTCACCCCCCACGAAGGTAGATGAGAGGGTCTTGCGGATGTTGACAAGGTGCGTGCGCACCGACGCGTCGCGTCGGCTGCCGCGTGCCTCGATGATGATCCCGCCAAGGATCTTGGGCTCGACATGCTCCACGAGGTAGACGGGACGAGCGAAGTCGCGCTCGCACTTCTCCTTCACCTTGGCGCGTAGCTCGTCGCCCATGGGGACGGCCGTGGTGACATCGACCGAGATGGTCTGGTCGCCCCTGTCGAGGCGCTCCTTGAACTCACGGTACACCTGCTCGATCAGGTGGGTCTCATTGGCGTTGTCCATGTTGGCGATCGTCTCAAGCATCTCGGGGGAGAACTTGAGGGCATGCCTCAGCTGCTGGAGGTCATGCGCGGAGCGCCCCTCCGCGGCGGCCGCCTCCATGAGGGCTCTGGTGTAGGCCTCGACCTTGTCAGAATCGGTGCGCCTAGTCGTCATTCAGGCTACCCACTTCCGAGAGATACTTGATGGCGAGGGCCCGCTGCTGCTCGATGTCGAGGCCGTCGCCGATGACCTTCGTGGCTATCTCGACGGAGAGGTCGACGATGGAGCCGGACAGCTCCTGCATGGCCTTGGCGCGCTCGGCGTCGATGACGCCGCGCGCCTTGCCGATGATGGCCTGGGACTCCTCCTGAGCCTCGGCGATCATGTCGGCGCGCATGACCTCAGCGTCTCGCTTTGCCTCGGCAATGATCTCGTCGGCCCTGCGCTCGGCGGCCGCAACGCGCTCGTCGTATGCCTGGGCCTTTGCCTCCGCCTGCTCCTTGGCATCCTCGGCGGCCTTCAGGTCGCCCTCGATCCGCTCCTGGCGCGCATCGAGCGTCTGGATGATCGCCGGCCATGCCACCTTGGCCATGATGAGCCAGATGACCAGAAACGCGATGAGCGCGGGGATGAACTCCGCAGGCTTGGGCAGCAGGATGTCCGCCCCTGCGGCATAGGCCGTCGCGGGAGCGGCGAGCTGGCTCATGAGCGCAAGCCCGCCCGCGACGCCCACCAGCCCTGCGAAGCCCGGCTTGTTCGTGTTCATTCGAACCTCCAATAATCGGAACGTCATCACATCGGTGGCGCTAGGAGATGAGCGTGACGACGAAGCCGATCAGGGCAAGCGCCTCAATGAAGGCCGAGGCGAGGATGAAGACGGTGAAGAGACGTCCCTGGACCTCGGGCTGGCGTGCCATCGACGTCATCGCGCCGTACGCCGCAAGGCTGATGCCCAGAGCCGCACCGATAACACCAAGGCTGTAACCAATAGCTCCCACGATTCCTCCTTTGTCATTCGCCGGGGTGTCCGGCGAGCTTCAGGACATGCCTATGCACCGCGGGCGGCACGCCCGCGAGATGCCGACTCAGTGCTCGTCCGCCTCGGCGAGCTGAACGTAGACGGCCGAGAGCAGCGTGAACACGTATGCCTGTATGGCAGCGACGAGCAGCTCGACCGCATAGATGACCAGCAGGATGGCCACCCAGAAGAGGGAGGCGCCAGCCTGACCGACAGCCACCGCAGAGACGCCCTCCAGCAGCGGCTCGAAGAAGAGCGACGCGAGGACGGCGAAGGTCCCCAGGACGACATGGCCGGCAAACAGGTTGCAGAACAGGCGGACGGCCAGCGTGACCAGCCGCAGGAAGCTCGAGAAGACCTCGATGACCCACACGAGGGCGTTCATGGGGAACGAGACGCCTGCGGGAGCGAGGCTCTTGAGGTAGCCGACGACGCCCTTGCGGCGCACGCCCACGACGATGAAGTACACGAACGACACCAGGGCGAGCGCGGCCGTCGTGCCAATGCAGCCCGTGCCGGGCTTGCAGCCGGGGATGACGCCCACGACGTTGTTGACCAGGATGAAGAAGAACATCGTGGCGATGAAGGGGAAGTGCTCGCGCCAGGTATCACCGAGCAGGGCCTTGCAGAGGTCATCCCGGCAGAATTCGACGAGGAGCTCCACGCCGTTGACGAAGCGCCCCTCGGGAACGAGCCCACCCTCCGCCTGCCGCCTCCTGAAGACGAAGATGACGGCGAGCAGGATCGCAATGGCGACGAACATCCAATACGAGTATTGGGTGACGCCAACGGAGAGATCTCCGACGACCGGGGTGGAGGAGAAGCCATCGACGAGCTCCTCCATCTCCTCAGGAAGCTTATCCAGTGGGTTCACCACTATTCCTTTCTCCCGAACGGGCGGGAGCGTTCGCGTCCCGCCAGGCCCTCCACGCCTCGACCACCCACACGAGCAGGAACGAGGCAGACTCCGCACACCCAAAGACGAGCACGTGCTCGCGAGCCAACCAGTGCACCACGATCAGCGACGACGTCATGATGCCAAACGACACCACGAGGCTCGCGAGACCGGCGGCGACGCTCACGGGTCGCCTGCTCTTCAGCGCCCGCTCGAACAAGGTCGTCGATGGGATGCATCCCACTATACCAAGCATGAGACCCACGCATGCGGCCCCTGCCTCACCCATAGGTCTTCTCCCGAGGACGCGCGTGCCCGAACGGCTGGAAGTCTAGTCTTGCCTCGTCCAAAACGCCATACCTCGCGTTCCGAAAGTGCATCGCTGACACAATTTGAACGGCGAGCGTCCCACCGGGGGCGGGCGCCCTCTCCCCAGCGTGCCGCGGCGTCCCTACTTGGTGCCGTAGATGCGATCGCCCGCATCGCCGAGGCCGGGAAGGATGTAGGCACTCCTGTTCAGCTGGCGGTCGACGACGCAGGTGTACAGGCGCACGTCGGGATCGAAGTCGAGCACGGCCTTCACGCCCTCGGGGCAGCTGACCAACGTGAGCGCACGGATGTCCTTCACGCCGGCCTCGCGCAGGAACTGGATGGCTGCCGTGAGCGATCCTCCCGTGGCAAGCATCGGGTCGACGACGAGGCAGGTGCGGTCCTCGATCTTGGGGGGAAACTTGCAGTAATACTGAACGGGCTCGTGGGTCTTCTCGTCACGATACATGCCCACGTGGCCCACGCGTGCTGACGGCACGAGGGAGAGGATGCCGTCCACCATGCCCAGGCCTGCGCGCAGGATGGGGATGATGGCGATCTTCTTGCCGGCGATCCTGTAGCCTGCCATCGTCTCGAGGGGGGTCTCCACCTGCGTCTTCTCGAGTGGCAGGTCGCGTAGCGCCTCGTAGCCCTCGAAGATGGCAAGCTCGGTCACCAGCTCACGGAAGTCTTTGGTGGAGGTCGACTTGTCGCGCAGGATGGACAGCTTGTGCTGCACGAGCGGATGGTCGACGACGATCAGGCGGCTGGTGTCATAGTCGGGCATAGGCCCCCCTTTTCCCTTGGGATCGCGGTCAGAGACCATTCTAGCGTCCCGTCGGCAGCACGCGTGGGGGAACCGTTGACGTAGGGTGACGCCCTAGGAGCCGCGTCGAACGGCTCCCGACGGCCTTCCCTCCCGGCTACCCGAGCTCGGGATACAGTGGATGGGCGGCCAGCAGGCTCTTGACCTCTGTCGCAACGGCATCAAGCGCCTGCTGATCCCCGAGCTTGGTGACCGTCTCGCCAATGAGCTCGCCGATGCGCTCGGCCTCGTCCCTGCCGAAGCCACGCGTGGTCATGGCAGCGGAGCCGACGCGGATGCCGCTCGTCACGAAGGGTGAGCGCCTCTCGCCGGGAATGGTGTTCTTGTTGACGGTGATGCCCACCTCGTCGAGGGCAGCCTCGGCACGCTTGCCGGTCACGTCCTCGCCTGCCGTGGTGAGGTCCACCAACAGCAGGTGGTTGTCGGTGCCGCCGGTCACCATGCGCAGGCCCCGCGACTCCATGCCGCGGCCGAGCGCCTGCGCGTTGCCGCAGACGTCCTCGATGTAGGCAGCGAAGTCTGGCTGCAACGCCTCGCCGAAGGCCACGGCCTTGCCGGCGATCACGTGCTCGAGCGGACCGCCCTGGCTGCCGGGAAACACGGCGGAGTTCATGGCCTTGGTGTATGTCTCGTCGTTCCAGAGGATGAGGCCGCCCCGCGTGCCGCGCAGGGTCTTGTGCGTGGTGGTGGTCACCACGTCGGCGTGGGGGATCGGGCTTGGGTGAGCACCTGTCGCAACGAGGCCGGCGATGTGGGCCATGTCGACCATGAGCCCCGCGCCAACGGCGTGGGCGATCTCGGCGAAGCGCCCGAAGTCGATCACGCGTGGGTAGGCGGAGGCGCCGGCGATGATGAGCTTGGGCCGATACCGCTCGGCCTTTGCCGCAACGTCATCGTAGTCTATGCGCTCCGTCTCGCCGGAGAGGCCATAGGAGACCACGTCGAAGAGCTTGCCGGAGTAGTTGGCAGGGCTGCCGTGCGTGAGATGGCCGCCATTCGAGAGGTCCATGCCCATGATGGTGTCGCCCGGCTTGGCAAAGACGCTGGTGGCGGCATAGTTTGCCTGGGCGCCCGAGTGGGGCTGCACGTTGGCGAAGGACGCGCCGAAGAGCCTCGTGGCGCGATCGCGTGCGATGTTCTCGACGACGTCGACGGCCCAGCAGCCGCCATAGTAGCGGTGCCCGGGCAGGCCCTCCGCGTACTTGTTGGTCAGAGGGCTCCCCACGGCCTCCATCACGGCGAGGCTCACGAAGTTCTCGGACGCGATGAGCTCGATGGAGTTGCGCTGGCGCGTGAGCTCGTCGCCCATAGCAGACGCGAGTTCCGGATCCTGACTGGTCAGGTGTTCGAGATACATGGATGGGTGCTCCTGTCTCTGGTGTGCCCGGACGTCGGACGGAGGCGATCGCTAGCAGCCCGATCGCTGAGCGGAGGGCGTATCCTCGCGCATGGCCTTCTCGACACGTGCCGTATGGCGACCACCCTCGAATTCCGTGGCAAGAAACTCGTCGACAATGGCCAAGTTATCTTCGAGGCTGACGAAGCGCCCCGAGAGGCAGAGCACGTTGCCGTCGTTGTGCTGGCGGAAGAGGTGGGCGAAGGTCACGTTCTGGACAGGCGCCGCCCGGACGCCGGGAACCTTGTCTGCGGTGATCGACATGCCGATGCCCGTCCCGCAGATGAGCACGCCACGATCCGCGTCCCCCACAGACACGGCGTGCGCGACGGGGCCAGCGTAGTCGGGGTAGTCGACGCTCTCGTCGGTGTCGGGGCCAAAGTCGCTCACCGAGTGGCCTCTCCCCTTGAGGTGCGCGATGAGGGGGGCCTTCTGGTCGAAGCCGCCGTGATCGGAAGCGATGGCTATGCGCATGCCCCTACTCCTTCTGCTCGTGGGAAAGGTCCTTGGGTAGCTTAGCGCATGGGCCGTCATCAGCGGGTGACCGCTTGGCATGCCCACGACTTTGACGCAAGGCAGGGTCCTGAGACGGGGCCTGCGCATCCGCGGCAGCCGCCAGGACGTCTGCCGCGGCAAGGGCGCCCTCGCGGAGGATCTCGGGTCGGGGTCCCAGGCACCCCACGATGGTGGAGGCGACCGCAAGGGGCGCCGGGCCCGCGTCGAGCGTGAGGTCCGCCGCTGCCACGATGCGCCCCTCGACGCCCGCACCGCTCGTGGCCGCCGCCTCACCATGCGTGTTCGCGCTGGTGGTGGCAAGGGGGACCCCCACCATCCGTGCCAGGGTGCGCACCAGGTCGGAGTCGGGGCAGCGCAGGGCGATGGTCCCGTCGGCCGCACGGTACTCCTCGGGCACGGCCTCCGAGGCGTGGAGCACCAGCGTCAGCGCCCCCGGCCAGTGACGCGTGACGAGTGGGCGCACGTAGTCGGGCACGGCACGGGCATAGCGCCCAAGGTCGCTCGGATCGGCGATCAGCCAGGGCAGCGTCTGCGCGCGGTCGCGACGCTTGATGGCAAAGATGCGCTCGTGGGCGGGGTTGCCCGGCGTCGCCGCGCAGCCGATACCATACACCGAGTCGGTGGGCATGACGAGCACGCCCCCAAAGGCGAGGGTGGCCACCGCCTCGTCCATGGCCGAGCGGGACGGGCCCTGTTGGCTTATTCGCAGGACTGATCCCATCCCTAGGCACCCCTCCTTGTCGCCACGAGCACACGCGGGCGGTGCGTCAGATCCTCCCGCACCCCGACGGACGCCCAGCCCTCGTCGAGCTCGCAGAGCTGCGCGGCGACGTGCGCATTGTCCTCCGAGAGCTCGCAGGCCAAGGTCCCGCCAGGCCTCAGGGCCCGGGGAGCCAACTCCAGGAGGCGGCGGAACACGTCAAGGCCATCCGTTCCCCCATCGAGCGCAAGATGAGGCTCGTGATCCTTGACCTCTGGCGGAACCTCGCGCTCCAGGACCGCAGAGGGGATGTAGGGCGGGTTTGATGCCAGCAGATCGAAGGTGCCCATGAGCACCTCCGGGACGGCAGACGCGAGATCACACTCCACCACCTCGACGACACCCCCCAGGCCGAGCGCATCACGGTTGCGGGTGGCAAGCGCCGTGGCGCGTGGCGAGACGTCGGTCGCGATGACCCGCGCACCCGGACATTCGGTGACGATCGAGAGGGCGATGCAGCCCGTGCCCGTCCCCACCTCGAGCACCCTCGGGGCCGTCGTCCCCACAAGGGCCTCCAGACACGCATCCACCAGCACCTCGGTCTCTGGCCGGGGGATGAGCACGCCCTTCTCGCAGCGCATGATGATGTGTCGGAAGGGCATCTCTCCCGTCACGTACTGCAAGGGCTCTCCCCTGCCGCGACGGGCGACGGCGTCATGCATGGCGGCAAGCTCCTCCGAGGAGAGCGGTCTGTCGAAGTTGACATACACCTCGACACGCGACAGCCCTGTCACCGAGCAGAGGAGCCACTCGGCGGAGAGGCGCGAGCGCTTGTCTCCCTTGCGTTCGAGGTAGCCGATGGTCCAGTCGAGCACGCGTCCGACGGTCCAGGTTTGTGTGGGCATGCAGGGCGCTCCAATCTGCCCGGGGTTGTGCTGTGTGGTATGGCACAGATTTCGACCTGTGCGTTGTTTGAGTCGCACGCGCGAAGGAGAGGAGGAAGGCGAGCTGCCGTTTTTCGTCCAGCTACCCGCCCGTGTCGCTTTCGACAGCGCATAGGTCGAAATCTGTGCCACGCCCGAGCGACCGACCCTACCGCATCGGGCGTCATACCGCCTCGGCAAGCTTCTGGGCGCGCTCGGCTGCAGCAAGCGCATCGATCACGCCAGGCAGCGTGTCACCCAGCAGCACGCCGTTGTAGGTGCCGTTGAAGCCGATCCTGTGATCGGTCACGCGGTCCTGTGGCTGGTTGTAGGTGCGAATCTTCTCAGAGCGGTTGCCATGGCCGATCTGCGCCAGGCGCGTGGCACCTTGCTCGGCCTGCTGCCTCTCGAGCTCCATCTCATACAGACGTGCGCGCAGCATCTGCATGCAGACCTCGCGGTTCTGGATCTGGGAGCGCTGGTCCTGCGACTGTACCACCGTGTTGGTCGGGAGGTGGGTGATGCGCACGGCGGAGTAGGTGGTGTTGACCCCCTGGCCGCCGGGGCCAGATGCGCAGTAGGTGTCGATGCGCAGGTCCTCCTGGGCGATCTGGATGTCAATCTCGTCGGCTTCGGGCAGCACCGCGACCGTCGCCGTGGAGGTCTGGATGCGACCCTGGCTCTCGGTCTTGGGCACGCGCTGGACGCGGTGCACGCCGCTCTCGTACTTCATGACCGAGTAGACCTTGTCGCCCGTGACCTTGAACTCGATGGTCTTGAACCCGCCTGCCTCACCGGGGCTCGACGAGAGGGTCTCCACCTTCCAGCGATGCGACTCGGCAAGGCGCTGATACATCCTGAGCAGATCGCCCGCGAAGATCGCCGCCTCGTCGCCGCCGACGCCCGCGCGAATCTCGACGATGGTGTCCTTCTCGTCATGGGGATCGCCGGGGATGAGCATGATCTTGATCTCGTCCTCGAGCGCGGGGAGCTTGCCCTCGTTGAGCGCGATGTCCTCCTGCAGGATCTCCTTCTCGTCGGCGTCGGCCGTCTCGCGCAGCATCTCCTTCGCGACCTCGATGTCGTCAAGCGCCGACAGGTACTCGCGCGCCTTGGCGGCGAGCTCTGCCTGCCCCGCATGCTCCTTGGCTATGCGGGCGTATTCCTTTGGGTCAGACACGACGGCTGGGTCCAGCATCCTCCTTTCGAGTTCGGCATAGGCCTCGAGCAGCTTCTCAAGCTTGTCGCGCATGGTGCACTCCTTGCGTGGCGCCGCCTCCTGGCGACGGGATTTCTCGGTAGCCTTATGAGAATACCACCCATCAGCGGCTTCCCATTCTTTGCAGGGAGGTGCGCCGGCCCTGTCGCACAGCTTGTGCACAAAGGGACTCCGTCGTTTTCTGCGGTGCGACCATGCCTGCGGGGGCCCGAGAGGCCTGTCAGCTCTGGCCAGCAACCCCGACGACGTGCCATTCACAGAATATTCCTTCTCTTGTATTGGATATGTTGTCATGCAATGACGATGATTGACTGGGCGGGCAGACCCGCCCAGAGCCATCGGCACTCACACGACGAGGGGATCGCAATGATTCACGTATACTCGGAGATCGGCAAGCTCAAGACCGTCATGGTGCATCGGCCTGGCAACGAGCTCAAGCAGATCCACCCATCCATGCTCGAGGAGATGCTCTTCGAAGACACCCCCTTCCTGCCCTCCGCGCAGGAGGAGCATGACATCCTCACGGGCATCCTACGCAATGCGGGCGTACAGGTCCTCGAGATGCGCGACCTCTTCACCGACGCCATGAGGGACCCGTGGTCGCGCACCAGCTTCACCAGGGAGTTCGTCGAGGCGTCGAACCTGCCCTCCGAGGGTCTCGCCGACTCCGTGCGCAGCCATTACGAGTCCCTCGACCTCGATGGCTTCGTGGAGACCGTCTACTGCGGCATCCGCGGCAGCAACCCAGCCATCAGCGATGTCACCACCCTCGCCGGCCTCGTGTCCAAGCAGGATCTCTTCATGGTCAAGCCGCTTACCAACACGCACTTCACGCGCGACAGCTCGATCAACGTGGCGGACTCCTACATCCTCTCGCGCATGCGCATGGAGGCCCGCAGGCGCGAGCCGATCATGATGAGGTACGTCACGCAGCATGCGCCGGCCTACAAGGGCAAGATCGTCGAGAACCTATACGACCCCAAGCACCCCTACGTCCTCGAGGGTGGCAACTTCATGATCCTCAGCAGGGAGTCCATCTGCATCGGCTGCAGCCAGCGCACCGAGCCGCAGGCCATCGAGATCCTCTCCGAGGAGCTCTTCAAGCGGGGCTTCAGGGCCGTGTACGTCTTTGACCTGGAGAAGAACCGTCAGAACATGTACCTCGACGACATGCTCTCGATGGTCGACCACGAGACGTTCATCTACAACCCGCTGCTCTCCGGCAACGTGCCCGTCTACAGGCTGACGTACGACTCCTACGAGGAGTCGCACGCGGAGTTCGTGAGCAATGACTGGCGCGAGGCGCTGTGCGAGGCGCTCGGCACCAATGCCGTGAACCTCATCCCCTGTGGTGGGGACGACCCCATCGCAAGTGCCTGGGAGACCTGGAACATGGGCTCCAACGTGCTTGCCATCGCCCCGGGCGAGGTCGTTGGCTTCCTGCGGGCCGAGGTCACCCTCGACCTGCTGGAAAGGGCCGGCATCAAGGTGCACGCCTTTGCGGCGCCGGAGCTCTCGCGCGGACGCGGCGGCTGCCGCTGCATGTGCCTGCCCATCGATCGCGAGGACGCCTAAGGGCCGAGCGACGCGGCGTTCGTACGGCATCATCCTCCGGTAGGACCGACGACACGTTCTATGGTGGCGCTCGATGCGCTGGCCATGCTGTCCGACTTGTTCCTGGCCGAAGGTGCGAGGAGACGTACCCACATGGAAGGGCCCCGGACGAATCCGGGGCCCGTGTCAGCTCAGCCAGCCATCGGCTACCTGTCAGCCCTGCGCCTTACAGGTCGGCGTAGAGGTCCTTGAGCTTGGTGAGGTGCTGGTAGCGTGCCATGGCAGCGGCCTCGTTGCGTGCGAAGAGCTCCTTCGCACGCTCGGGGAACTCGCGGGTCAGGCGATTGTAGCGAGCCTCGTTCATCAGGAACTCCTGATAGCCGCCAGCGGGCTCCTTGGAAGTCAGCGTGAACTTCTTGCCCTGCGGCGCGGCCGGGTTGAAGGTGAAGAGGTTCCAGTAGCCGCAGTCCACGGCCTTCTTCATCTCGGCCTGGCAGTTGGTCATGCCGCCCTTGATGGCGTGCATCTCGCAGGGACTGTAGCCGATGATGAGCGACGGACCGTCGTAGGCCTCGGCCTCCTGGATCGCCTTGAGGGTTTGGGCGGGATTGGCGCCCATGGCGATCTGGGCCACGTAGACGTACCCATAGCTCATGGCAATCTCGGCGAGGCTCTTCTTCTTGATGTCCTTGCCGGCAGCCGCGAACTGGGCGACCTGACCGATGTTGGACGCCTTGGAAGCCTGCCCGCCCGTGTTGGAGTAGACCTCGGTGTCGAAGACGAAGACGTTGACGTTCTCGCCGGAGGCAAGCACGTGGTCGAGGCCGCCGAAGCCGATGTCGTACGCCCAGCCGTCACCGCCGAAGATCCAGAAGGTCTTCTTGGTGAGGTACGCCTTGTCGGCGAGGATGGCCTTGGCGTCGTCGCAGCCACACTCCTCGAGGGCGGAGACCAGGGCGGCAGCGGTGGTCTTGCTGGCCTCGATGTCATCCCTTGCCTCGAGCCAGGCGGCGGCAGCCTCCTTGACAGGGGCGGGCGCCTCGTCCTTGGCGGCGAGCTCACCGACCTGGGCGGCAACCTTGTCCTGGACGGCCATGTAGCCAAGCCGCATGCCTAGGCCATGCTCGGCGTTGTCCTCGAACAGGGAGTTGTTCCACGCGGGACCGTGGCCATCCCTGGTGGTGGTGTAGGGGCAGGAGGCAGCCGGATTGCCCCAGATGGAGGAGCAGCCGGTGGCGTTGGAGATGAACATCCTGTCGCCGACGACCTGGGTCACGAGACGCGCGTAGGCGGTCTCCGCACAGCCGGCGCAGGAGCCGGAGAACTCCAGCAAGGGCTTCTTGAACTGGACGCCCTTGAGGTTGCTGGCGACGACGCCCTCCTTCTCGGTGACGTTGGCGACCGCGTAGTCGAAGGCGGCCTGCTGGTCGAGCTCCTCCTCCTGGCCGACCATGGTCAGGGCATCCTTGGGGCAGACGCCCGCGCAGACACCGCAGCCCATGCAGTCGAGCGGAGAGACGACGAGGGTGTATACCAGATCGGGGAACTTCTTAGCCGGCATCAGCGGAAGGGTGCGCAGGGTCTCGGGTGCCGCGGCAGCCTCATCGGCGTCCAGGGCAAACGGACGGATGGTGGCATGCGGGCAGGAGTTTGCGCAGCTGTTGCACTGGATGCACTTGGACTCGTCCCAGTGGGGCACGAGCACGGCCACGCCACGCTTCTCGTAGGCAGAGGCGCCCAGCTCGAACTGGCCGTCAGCAATGTCCTTGAAGACGGAGACGGGCAGGCTGTCGCCGTCCATCATGTCGATCGGGTGCAGGAGCTCCTTGACCTGCCTGACGATGGCCTCCTTGCCCTCGAGGGTGAGGGTGGCGGGCTCGTCGCTGGCGGTCTTCCAGCTCTCGGGGACCTCGATCTCGGTGAAGGCGGTGGCGCCGGCGTCGATGGCCTTCCAGTTGGCCTCGACGATGGCCTGGCCCTTCTTGGCGTAGGAGTGCTCGGCGGCATCCTTCATGTACTGGATGGCATCCTCCTGGGGCAGCACGCCGGAGAGGGCGAAGAAGGCGGACTGGAGGATGGTGTTGGTGCGCTTGCCCATGCCCACCTGCATGGCCAGGTCGATGGCGTTGATCAGGTAGACGTGGATGCCGTTGTTGGCGATGTAGCGCTTGGCAGCCGCGTTGAGGTGGTGCTCAAGCTCCTCGAGGTCCCACTGGCAGTTGATCAGGAACGCGCCGCCGGGCTTGACGTCGCGGACCATCTTGAAGCCCTTGGTGATGTAGGACGGGTTGTGGCATGCCACGAAGTCGGCCTTGGTCACGTAGTAGGGCGAGCGGATCGGGGTGTCGCCAAAGCGCAGGTGCGAGACGGTGACGCCGCCGGTCTTCTTGGAGTCGTACTGGAAGTAGGCCTGCACGTACTTGTCGGTGTGGTCGCCGATGATCTTGATCGAGTTCTTGTTGGCGCCCACGGTGCCGTCGCCACCGAGGCCCCAGAACTTGCACTCGATGGTGGAGGGGTCGGCCGTGTTGGGCGCATCCTCCATCTCCTCGAGGGAGAGGTTGGTGACGTCATCGACGATGCCGATGGTGAACTCGCGCTTGGGATCGTCCTTGGCGAGCTCGGCATAGACGGCGAACGCCGACGCGGGGGGCGTGTCCTTGCTGCCGAGGCCGTAGCGGCCGCCGACGACCTTAATGCCAGGCATGCCAGCCTCGAAAAGGGCGGTGATGACGTCCTGGTAGAGGGGCTCTCCGATGGAGCCGGGCTCCTTGGTGCGATCGAGGACGGCGATGCTCTTGACGGTCTTGGGCAGGGCCGCAACGAAGTGCTCGACGGACCACGGACGGTACAGGCGGACCTTGACCAGGCCGACCTTCTCGCCGCGGGCGTTGAGGTAGTCGACGACCTCCTCGAGGACGTCACAGAAGGAGCCCATGCAGACGACCACGCGGTCGGCGTCGTCGGCGCCGTAGTAGTCGAACAGGTGATAGCTGGTGCCCAGCTTCTCGTTCACCTTGTTCATGTAGTCCTCGACGACGGCGGGCAGCGCGTCGTAGACAGGGTTGCACGCCTCGCGATGCTGGAAGAAGATGTCACCGTTCTCGTGGGAGCCGCGCGCGTGCGGATGCTCGGGATTGAGGGCATGGTCGCGGAAGGCCTGAACGGCCTCCATGTCGCACAGCTCGGCGAGGTCATCGTAGTCCCAGAGGGCGACCTTCTGGATCTCGTGTGACGTGCGGAACCCATCGAAGAAGTTGATGAACGGCACCTTCCCCTTGATGGCGGCCAGGTGGGCCACGGCGGACAGGTCCATGACCTCCTGGACGTTGCCCTCGGCGAGCATGGCAAAGCCGGTCTGGCGGCAGGCCATGACGTCGGAGTGATCGCCGAAGATGTTCAGGGCGTGGGATGCCACGGTGCGGGCGCTCACGTGGAACACGGAGGGCAGGCACTCACCGGCAACCTTGTACATGTTGGGAATCATCAGGAGCAGGCCCTGGGATGCTGTGTAGGTGGTGGTGAGGGCGCCTGCGCCAAGCGAGCCATGCACCGCGCCGGCCGCACCTGCCTCGGACTGCATCTCGACGACCTTGACGGTCGTGCCGAAGATGTTCTTCTGGCCCTGGGCTGCCCATTGGTCGACGTAGTCGGCCATGGGACTGGACGGGGTGATGGGGTAGATGCCCGCCACCTCGGTAAACGCATACGACACGTATGCCGCGGCGTTGTTACCGTCCATGGACTTGAATGTTCTCGCCATATCCTCTCCTTATCGATACTCCCGGGCGCCGGGCGCCCGGTACTTCCCCACCTGCATGCGCGGGATGGAGGCTCTCTCCCTGCCACCCCGATCAACGAGCGCGTGCCTGCACGGGCGGCTGCCGCAGTGGCACCGCAGACACATCCCATTATCCCCCAAAGAGCGCGCGTCCGCACGGGAAATAGAGCGCCTGCGGCGACCGCGCCCGCGCACCCCACGACCCGCACGAGCCGTCGCGGTCGCAAGGTCTCCTGCATGCGGCTACCCTCGGTCGAGGAGACGCTGGTAGCCTTGGGCAAAGCGCACGCCGTGCGGCCCCCTGGCATCGATCGCCGGCACCACGCCATGCTCGTCAGAAACAAGGAATGCCTCGTCAAACGGGAGGGAGCCGGCCACGATCGCGTCGGTCAAGCCGTCGTGGGCCCTCACGTCCAGCCCGAGCGTCTGCGCCAGCTGACCTATCAAAGACGCCGCTCCCGATGGGGCGCAGCGCTCGCCGGGGTCCCACGTGAGCACGTTGCGCCGCACGACCCAGAGCGTCTCGGGGGCCACGTGGGATCGCTCCGCCTCGCCACGCGCCCGGTCGGCCCGCCGCATCAGCCCTGCCAACGACGCGTCCGCGAGCGGCACGAAGGGGCCCACGGTCATGGCAGCCCTGCCCTGGCCGTCAACGATGAGCATGAGCGTCCCGTTGGGATGCTCCGAGGCACCCTGCTCCAGCGTCCACTCGATGTGCTGCTTTGCCCAGGCCATCAGCTCCGTGGGCACCCTGCTGCCATTGACGTCGCGGGCAAGCAGGGCCCGCAGGTGGCGGTTCTCGAGCGGAAGCCGACAGTTGGACAGCCTCCAGCGGCATACGAGCGAGGGGGCTCCCAGCTCAAAGCCGTCCATGTCTGTGATAGCCGCGCCGCCCATGCCCGTCTCCGTCCTCGTGGCTTGGACTGTCTACCTTACGCCCTTCGGGCCCTCGAGGCAAAGGGCCACGATGCCCCAGCGAGGGCACGCGCGGTCGCGGGCTCGTGCGGGCGCCCTCCGGCACGACGCGCCCGGGCAGCTGGCGGACGGTCATGCGACGCGGTGAGGGATCGCTGCTGGGATGACGCGACCCCCAAGACGCGGCTGCGGCTGTCCGTCTGCTCTCACAGGTGAATGCGGGTGCCCGAGAGGCCTGCGATGGCCTCGGCCGCCCTCTCGAGGCTGCCTATGATGCAGGTGCGACCGGGGCGGCTCTCGACGAACCTGATGGCGGCACGGACCTTGGGCTCCATGGAGCCCTTGCCAAACTGGCCGGCGTCCGCGTACTCGCGTGCCTGCTCGGACGTGAGGTCTTCGAGGTCCTGCTGGTCAGACCTGCCAAAGTTGATGGCCACGTGATCGACCGCGGTCAGCAGCACCAGCATGTCGGCACGGCAGTCCTCGGCGAGCAGCTCGCCCGCCATGTCCTTGTCGATGACGGCCGCAACGCCCTTGTAGGCGCCCTTGTCCGAGTAGTCCCGCACCACGGGCACCCCGCCGCCGCCGCAGGCGATGACGATGAACTCGTTGTCGAGCAGGTTCAGGACCGAGGATGCCTCGACGATCTTCTTTGGCTCGGGGGAGGCCACGACGCGTCGATAGCCGCGCCCGGAGTCCTCGACGATGGTCCATTCGGGATGCTCGGCGCGCTCGTCTGCCGCCTGCTCCTCGGTCATGAATGCGCCAATCGGTTTGGTGGGGTTCTGGAAGCTTGGGTCGTCGGGGTCGACTTCGATCTGGGTCACGACGGTGGCGACGTGCCAGCGCTTGTAGGCCTTGTGCATGGCGACGCCAATGGCTTGCTGCAGGTGATATCCGATATAGCCCTGACTCATGGCGCCGCACTCGGGCAGGTCGATCTTGGGGTACGTGGGGTCGACGCCATGTGCGACGGCAAAGGCGTTCTGGATCATGCCCACCTGTGGGCCGTTGCCGTGCGTGATGATGATCTCGTTGCCCATCTCGATGACCTTGAGCAGCGTAGGCGCCGCCTCGCGCACGCGCTTGATCTGCTCGACAGGGGTGTTCCCAAGGGCGTTGCCGCCCAGTGCGATAACGACGCGATTGGGAGACTCGAACTTTGCCATGACTGCGCTCCGTTCCTTTGGGGCACGTGTGCCCACAGCTGGTTGTCGGTTGGTGCCAGGGACTGATGCCTGTCATCGATCCTAAAACGAAAAGAGCTCATCCCGTATTGGATTCTACAAACGGTCATGTTTCCTTTTCTAAAGGTATTTCGGCATATTTGATTTTTCAATATACATATTTTGTATAATATATTCTCTATTATGGATAGTGTGACACCGCGTGCAGCCCCTGGGTGGTGCGGCGTGGGCACAGGAGGAATACCATTGTCCGCATGCAGAGCACAAGTCGGACACGTGAGGCACGAACCTGTGGGCGCTTCGCCCCCACCCCCTCGGGGCGCATGCACCTGGGAAACGCGTTCTCGTTGCTCCTGGCCTGGTTGGACGTGCGCTCCTCGGGCGGGCACATGGTCTTGCGGATCGAGGACCTCGATCCGCGCGCGCGGAACAGGGAGCGCGCGGACCTGCTGATGGGCGACCTGCGTTGGCTCGGGCTCGATTGGGACGAGGGACCCCTCTTCCAGAGCAGGCGGACCGAGCACTACGAGCATGCCCTATGCGAGCTCGCCAGGCAGGGGCTCACCTATCCCTGCTTTTGCACGCGATCGCAGCTGCATGCCGCACGCGCACCGCATGCCGCAGACGGCACCTACCTGTACCAGGGGACCTGCCGAGACCTGTCGGCCAGGCAGATCGCGCGGCTTTCCGCCGCACGAGAGCCGGCGGTCAGGCTGCGGGTGCCACGCAGTGATGAGCCCTTGGGCATCATCTCCTATCGGGACCTCGTGTACGGCGAGCGAAAGGAGGTGCTGGCAGACGAGTGCGGGGACTTTCTCGTGCGTCGCAGCGACGGCGTCTTCTCCTATCAGCTCGCCGTGGTGGTCGACGACGCCCTCATGGGAATCAATCATGTGGTTCGCGGACGGGACCTCCTGGGAAGCGCGGCGCGACAAAGCTACCTGTTCGCCCTGCTGGGCCACGTGGCTCCCGTGTTCGCGCACGTCCCGCTCCTGATCGCCCCTGACGGCCGCCGCCTCTCCAAACGAGACCACGACCTCGACTTGGGGGTCTTGCGCGAGAGGGGTGTCGACCCACGTCGCATCGTCGGCCGACTCGCCCATGCCGCTGGCTTGGCAGAGAAGGACGAGGACGTCACCCCGGCGGAGCTCGTCGGGCGCTTCTCCTGGGAGGGACCGCTTGGCTCAAAGAGGGATGACGTGGTGGTGGACCCATCCTTTCTTCATTGAGTTTGTGTTGTGACGGGGATGGCTCTTGGGGTATGATTCGTTAGCACCACCTGTTGGAGAGCTGACCGAGAGGCCGAAGGTGCTCGCCTGCTAAGCGAGTATAGGAGTGATCCTATCTGGGGTTCGAATCCCCAGCTCTCCGCCAGACGAGAAGGGCGCCTACCCGCATAACCGCAGGTAGGCGCTTTATTTTGGCCATCGCCTGACGCGATCGATCGGCATGTCCCAGCATGTGTTGGCGCAGGTCTAGCCCATGATGAGCCCATGGGCGCACCACCTGCGCACCGGTCTGCCGCCGCTTGCGTGTGGGTTTTGCGAACCATGCCTTGTTACGAACGTCCCTTGACACGCTGCGGGCGGAGTGGCATCCTACTCTTTGCGAGCGGCGTTACCTCAGCTGGATAGA
>DBRN01000014.1:0-17746 GCA_002305995.1 Atopobiaceae bacterium UBA1367 | reverse complement strand
CGAATCCTGTACGCCGCACCACGATCTCCCAGAGTCCCGTAGGGACTCTTTTTCATGTCGTGGGTCCGCACGGGGCCCCATGACGCTATGATGCGTCGTCAGGCCATGCGGGGCGATAGGCGACGTCCCCCTCGTCAGACCAGGCCACGTAGACATAGCGCTCCCCCTTGGCATCAAACATGTCCATGACGTCCGAGAGCTGCACTTCCCCTCCGCTCTTGGGGAAGAGCGATGCCACGGCGTCCGCTATGCCGCCCTTCCCGACGCCAAGGACATGCGCGAACGCCTCCGCGCTCCCCATCAGCTTGTGCCCATGGCTCCTGGTGCCGTACGCGACCTCGGTAACGGGGCCACTCGATCGCTCCACCAAAGAGAGCGACTCGCCCTCGACCAGGGTGACCTGCCTGCGCTCTCCTCCGTCAGCCGTCTCCGAGAGCAGCAGCTCGAGCGTACGATCACCGCGCACCATAAGCACCCCTTTACCTCAAAATAGAACATTTGTTCGTATGATACCCAAAGGGATGGGGCGACGCAAGCGCCGCCCCTCGAATGGTTGCACATAGTCTACTATTCGGCAACGATGCGCTCGACGCCACCCATATAGGGCACCAGCGCCTCCGGAACGGTGACGGTGCCGTCGGCCTGCTGGTAGTTCTCGATGATGGCGGCCATGGTGCGCCCGACCGCGAGACCCGATCCGTTGAGCGTGTGCACGAAGCGGGTTCCCTTGAACTCCGCCGCGTCGCGATACCTGATGTTGGCGCGGCGGGCCTGGAAGTCCCAGCAGTTCGAGCAGGACGAGATCTCCTTGTAAGCGTCGTAGCTGGGCAGCCACACCTCGATGTCGTAGCACTTGCGCGCGGAGAAGCCGAGGTCACCGGTGCAGAGCGTCACCACGCGATACGGAAGGCCGAGCTTCTGTAGGATGAGCTCTGCCTCATCGACCATGCTCTCAAGCTGGCCCATCGAGTCCTCGGGGGTGGCGAACTTGACCATCTCGACCTTGTCGAACTCGTGCACGCGGATGATGCCGCGCGTGTCGCGACCTGCGGACCCCGCCTCCTCGCGGAAGCATGGCGTGAAGGCGCAGTACCACAGGGGCAGCTGGCTGGCATCGAGCACCTCGTCGCGATGCAGGTTGGTGAGCATGACCTCGGCGGTGGGGATGAGGTAGAGATCGGGTCTCACTCGATAGAGGTCCTCCTCGAACTTGGGGAGCTGACCCGTGCCGAACAGGGTGGCGGCATTGGTGATGACGGGCAGCCACCATTCCTTGAAGCCGGCCTGCACGTGCGTGTCGATCATGAAGTTGATGAGCGCTCGCTCCATGCGGGCGCCCATGCCGCCGAGGACGTAGAAGCGCGAGCCGGCGATCTTCACCCCGCGGTCGAAGTCGATCATGCCCAGGTCGGGACCAAGGTCCCAGTGGGCCTTGACGTCAAAGTCGAATGCGGGGGGAACGCCCCAGCGGCGTAGCTCGGGGTTGTCGGAGTCGTCCCTGCCATAGGGGACGGAGGGATCGGGTATGTTGGGGATGCCCGCCACCAGATCAAAGAGCTCCTGCTCGATCGTGCCGCGGCGGGCGTCCAGGTCGGCGATGCGCCCCTTGCCGGCGGCGACCTTGGTCTTGGCCTCCTCCGCCTCGGCGTGCCTGCCCTCGCGCATGAGCAGGCCTATCCGCTTGGAGATGGCATTGCGCTCCGCCTGCAGTCCCTCGACCTCGGTGATGGTGGCACGACGCTCCTCGTCGAGCTCGAAGAAGCGCCCTCGGTCCCACTGCGCGTTCTGGCGAGACGCGCATGCCTTGTCGACCGCATCGGGGTTCTCTCGTACGAACTTGATGTCCAGCATGGCGGATGTCATCCTTTCTGCGGTGATGGCGTCGTGGTCAACCAAGTATATACTTGTGCCTGCGAACGACCAACAGCCGCGCGCGGGGGCATGGCCTGCGCGCGATCGCGACCCTAGCCCGCCCGCTCGTCCGAACCGTGCAGGGAGGTACACATGGACCTGATCACCGAGGCCTTCAGTTGGCTCTTCCAAACGCGATCTGGCGTGATGGCCCTGCTTGCAGGAGGCGTCGTCCTCTTCTTCGCCATCTCCGCAGTCCTCGAGATCCGTACGAGGGCGCGCTTCAGGGATCACGAGCGCTCCGAGGACGACTGGGACCTCTTCGACGACGAGGGGGGTTGGAGCGACTTCGACGCCGACAACCACTAGCCCTGCAGTCACGGTCGCAGGCGCCCGACGGCTGGGAGCGCGCGGGGTCTGCCCAGGGTCCGGGCACCGAGCAGGCCGTGTCTCAGTCACCCGATGGACCTGCCGTGAGAGGTTGTCCCTCGTTTGAGCCTTTCTCGACGTAGCCTCGTACAGGGAGGCACGCCGCTCCTCGTCTCTGGTGCTGACCTCAAGACGGCTCGGTATCTCATGGCCCATGCGGACCCAGTCACCACGCTGCGCGTGTATGCGCACCACAAGCGCGGATGATGGTCTCCGGCCCGTGCAGCGAGTTTCCCCAGTGCCTTACACTTCCTGGGAGGGTTACGGTTTCTGGTCGCGGTATGCCTGCGGGGTCATGCCGGCATACTCGCGAAAGCGCTGGTAGAAGCTCGTGAGGTTGGCGAGTCCCACCGCCTGCGCGATCTCGTAGATGGGTTGGGTCGTGCCGCGCAGCATCAGGGCCGCGTGGCGCATGCGATCCGCGTTCACGAGCTGCTTGAAGGTCAAGCCGGTAGCGGAGCGAACGAACTTGGAGAGGTACGTGCGCTCGTAACCCAGGTCTTGGGCCATCTGCCCCAGGTTACCCTCCTGGTAGTGCTGGCTGATGTACTGGCGCACACGGCCCACGAGCTCCGAGCGCTCCCACGCCACGTCGTCGAGCTGCCCGTGCGGCTCGTACGTGCGCATGAGGTGGGTGAAGAGCGCGGCGAGGAAGAAGTTGACTATGTAGGGGCTGGTCATGTCCGGCTCCAGGCGCTCGCACAGCACGCGCTCGACGCAGGTGCGCACGACCTCGTCTTCGGCGGTGCGGTAGAAGCGCCAGTCGCCGTGCGGGGCACCGATGGTCGTGAGCTGGCTGGGGAAGGATGACGCCAGGTCGGCGATGCCGTCGAGCATGAAGCCGTCGAAGAACTCCTCGGGCAGGATGATGTTCACGCCAATGTCGTCCGGCCCGGTCTCGCCCACAGCATGGGGGACCTGGCGGTCGAGCACCACGCACTCACCGGTGCCCAGCGTGGCGGGTTTGCCGTCCACCACGAGGGGAAACGTGCCCGACAGACAGTACGTGATGAGGACGTACGACAGGATGTGCTCGGGCGTGGGGGGCGAGCACGTCTCGTGGAACGCGACGATGTGGCGATGGTCGCTGAACTCGCGCTCCTGCCCGAACAAGTACACCTCGCGACCGTTGTACTCAACAAGCGGATACTTGCCCGCGATGTGTGCGACGATCTCCTCGTACGTATGGGTCTGGACGCCCGCGGCGTCGCGAATCGCCTGAGGCAGCTGGCTCACCTTCATAGTTCCCTCCTCGCTAGGCACCACACATATTCACATCGAAAATGGCATGTATTGATATTGTAGCTGATAAATAATGGTAAGTAGGGTATAGTCAATATCCACTTCATTCGGTTAGGAACACACATGCCATTCTTCGAGAACGCCCTTTGGATCTCTGGCCCCGCCTACGACTATGGAAAAGACGACGCCGGGTACTACCAGCCGCATCGCAACCACGTGCTCGCCCGCACGTTCGAGTTGGGGGCGTGCGGTCTCATCGAGCTCACGCTTGCCGTGCTTGGCTTTGCCCGGGTGAGCGTGAACGACCGACCACTCGGCAACGTCGAGCTGCTCGGTGACTGGACCAACTACACGAAGCTCGTGTACACGCGCACGTTCGACGTGACGAAGCTCGTGCGCGAGGGCGAGAACACACTGGTCATCGAGCTAGGCAACGGCTGGTACAACCCCTCGCCGCTCACGATGTTCGGCAAGTACAACCTGCGCGAGCGGCTGTCCGAGGTGGGAACGCCGTGCGTGCTGGCCGAGCTCGTCGCGGACGGGCAGAGCGTACTGGTGAGCGACGGCTCGTGGACCTGTCGTGAGGGGCAGCTGCTGTTCAACAACACCTACCTGGGTGAGCATCGCGACCTCTCCTGTGGTGGCGACGCGGAGCTGCCGGTTCGCGCCTGGGACAACGACAGGCTGCTCGAGCCCTCGCCGGTCGAGCCTTGCCGTCGCTTTGCACCGGTGCCGGGCGTAGACGTGCGCGAGCTCTCCGATGGGTCTCTTCTGGTCGACTTCCACGTGCTCGAGACGGGTATGGTCGACCTTGTCTTCAGCGCACACAGGGGAGATACCGTAACTATCAGATACGCCGAGAAGGTCGACGCCGAGGGCATGCCTTCCTACGAATCGAGCTACGCGGGCCTCGTGGGTATGACTGTTCCCGAAGGCTTCCGCGTGTCAGGTGGCCCAGGAGCACCGGAATTTGCGTTGCAGCAGGACGTCATCACCTGCGCCGAGGGGCAGAATCGCTTCTCTAACGTGTTCTCCGTCCATTCCTTCCGCTACGCCTTGATTGAGGGCATCCCGCGCGAGCAACTCGCAAGCATCGCTCTCGCCCCTGTGCACACCGACCTCACGCCCGTAGGCAGCATGAGCACCGGCAACGCCTTCTACGACGAGCTCGTGGATGCGGCCATCCGCACCAAGCTCAACAACAATCACAGCCTGTGGGAGGACTGCGCCCGCGAGCGCCTGGGCTATGGTGGCGACATGATCGCCCTTGCCATCTCGAACCTCGTGAGTTTTGACTGTGAAGGCCTGATTCGCAAGACGGCCCGCGACTTCCGCAACGACCAGACCGCTGCGGGCGGCGTGCCCGAGACGGCGCCCTTCATGGGCATCGGGTCCAACGGCACGGCCTATGGCGAAGGACCCATGCTCTGGCAGCTGGCCTATCCGCACCTGGTCCTGCGCGCGTACCAGTACTACGGCACGCGCGACCTTGTGGAGGAGGAGTGGCCGTATGTGAAGAAGCTCGTCGACTACCTGCTCTCGTGGGACCCGGAGAAGCTCTCGAGCCACTGCTTGGGCGACCACGGCTCGCCCGTATCGACCGGATTCAAGGGAGGCACGCCTGATAAGGAGTTCGTGGGCTGGTGCACGATTGCGCGCTTTGCCCGCGCCGCGATGCGCTTCTGCGAGATTCTCGGTCAGGACGGCAGTGCCTATGAGGAACGGTTTGCCGAGCTCAAGGCCCAGATCGCGGAACGCTACCTCCGCGAGGACGGTAGTTGGGGTGACGGCACCCAGACGGGCATCGCGTTTGCTGCGGACCTTGGCCTTGCCCCCGAGGACGAGCTTGCCCAACGCCTCGTCGCAAAGATGCAAGAGCAGGACGACGTCCTTAACACAGGCATCTTTGGCGCCACGATTGCCTTCGAGCTGCTGCATCACGCCGGGCATTCGGATGCGATCGAAGCCTGGCTCAACCACGATGACGTTCCCAGCTACCGGGCCATGCTGGCGAGCGGCAACCACGCGCTCGCCGAGACCTTCGAGCCCTTCCTTTCGTCGTACAATCACGCGATGTTCTCGAGCTACCTGCAGTGGTTCTACCAAGGCCTCGGCGGCATCCGCGTGGCCGACGATGCCTGCGGTTGCGACCGAGTGGAGATCCGCCCGCACTTCAGCGAGGCGACCGACCATGTGAGCTGCTCGTTCGATACGTGCCGCGGGACCATTCGCACGGAGTGGTGGCGAGGCGAGGACGGAAGGATCACTTTTTCATACGAGGTTCCCGCAGGCGTGGAAGCGCTGTTGGATGTGCCTGCGGACACAATCGTACGGTAGCTGTAGCGCGTTATATATGCGAACTGGGAGCCATCCGCATTCTCATGGATGGCTCCTTGTCTTGCACGAGCCCTCGAGATATCGACAACAAGTCACAGCGTGAGACACACATATTGATATTGTAGCAGGTATATGACTGTTTTTATAGTTATTTTAGCAAGTAGGACAAGCGAGGCAGACAAGGCCTCAACCAAAGGAAGGAAAGGGAAATGGCAGACAACAAGCAAATCGCAGCCGACGTGCTTGCGGCCGTTGGTGGCAAGGAGAACGTGAAGACAGTCATCCACTGCGCAACGCGCCTACGCTTCAACCTCGCAGACGACAACCTACCCGTAGACGAGGACGTCAAGGCCATCAAGGGTGTCCTGGGCGTCATGAAGCAGGGCGGTATGTACCAAGTCATCATCGGGCCGACCGTGCCCGACGTGTACGCGGAGCTGACCAAGCTGGGCATCGGTGGCGGCGGCTCCGTAGACGAGAACCTCGACGACGTTCCCGCCAAGTTCGAGTGGACGCCCAAGAACATGCTCGACGCAGTCCTCAACTACCTCTCTGGCGCGGTTGTGCCGCTGGTGCCGGTCCTCATGACCGCTGGTCTCTTCAAGACCCTAGGCGCCATCTTCGGGCCAACCTTCCTCAACCTGATCGGTGATGACCACCCGTTTATCTTCCTCTGCAACATGGTCTACAACGCCGGCTTCTACTTCATGCCCATCCTCGCCGGCTTCACAGCCGGACAGAAGCTCAAGACCAGCCCTTTCCTCTGCGCGATGATGGGTGCGGTCCTCATCGAGCCGAGCTTCGCGGCACTGGCCGGTGCTGAGGGCACAGGCCTCTCGCTCTTCGGCCTCCCGGTCCCCATTCCCCTGTTCGGCTACTCGCAGACGCTCATCCCCATCCTTCTCTGTGTCCCGGTGCTCGCGTTCCTGGAGAAGAAGATCAGCGCTGTCATGCCTGCCGCCGTGCGTACCATCTTCGGGCCCTTCCTTACCATGCTCATCATGATCCCCGTGGGCCTCTATGCCCTCGCGCCACTCGGCAGCCTTCTTGGCAACGCGGTCGCCGGCTTCTTCAGCTGGCTCGGCGCCACGCCCCTTGGCTGGCTCGCCATCATGATCGTGGCCGCCACCTATCCCATGCTCGTTCTCACCGGCATGCACATCGGCATCATGGGCATCGCCATCGCCAACTTCGGGGTCACCGGCTCCGACGGCATGTTCCTCATGGCTTCCGCCGTCCAGGCTTTCACCGCTTCCGGCGTTGGCCTCGCCGTGGCCCTGCGCATGAAGGACCCCGAGCAGAAGAGCCTGTGCTGGGGCTACTTCATCACCCAGTTCCTCGGTGGCGTGGGCGAGCCCCTGCTCTACGGCGTGTTCCTGCGCTACAAGCGCCCCTGGATCGGCACGCTGCTCGGTGGCGCCGCGGCTGGCCTCTATGCTGCCATCACCCACGTGACCCTCTATACCATGGGTGCCTCCGCAATCTTCACGCCCCTCTCCTTCATGGGCAGCGAGCAGTCGAACTTCATCAACGGCTGCATCGCCATGGCAATCGGCATGGCCGTCGCCTTCGTGAGCACCTGGTTCTTCGGCCTCACCAAGGAGCAGGCCGAGGGCAAGGAGTAACGAGCCCCTTCCTTCCCAGCCGCCCCTGAGAACTTCTCGGGGGCGGCGCCTTTCTCTAAAGTGAGCAGATCGAAGCATCGCTCGCAAACGTCACATGCACTCCGTCATCTCTCAGGACAAGGAGAACCAGACATGAAGAGAACTCACGTCATTACCCGCAGGAGCTTCCTCACGGGAATGGGAACGATTTCGGCCCTGGCGCTCGCAGCGTGCTCGGGCAACGGAAGCAGCGGAGCGACTATCACGAAAACGTCTGCTGAGCCCTTCGAAAAGCTCCTCGAGGTCGACGGCAACTTCGTCTACAACGCGGCTGACGACGGCATCGAGCTGCACCACTCCGATATGCTCGCACCGCACTACTACGTCTTCGCCGGCGCCAAGGATGCCGATGGTGCTGCCGAGCTGGTCGGCCAGCTCGGCCTTGCCGCGAGCCTCGAGGAGTGGGTCGGCCGCGTGACAGTGGTCAATCCCACCGGCGGCAAAGCGTACACCGCCTCCGACGCCAACGCCTTCGTAGAGCTCGTCGCTGCAGTCGGCCCGGCCAACAACGTCAAGGTCATCGGCGTGGACGAGGGCGCTAACTTCGTCCTAGGCGCGCTTGCCCCCAAGCTCTACTTCGTCGCCGGCATCATGACCTTCGGCGGCACCGATGCCGACGCCGCGGGCGTGCCATTCGTACCGGCCTACCTCTCAAACGCCCCGCAGGCCGCCATGGACGCGATCATCGCCGCCAACGGCGCCAAGCAGGTCTCCGACGGCGTTTACGAGAACGCCGACGACCCGCTGAAGCGTGTGGTCGTGGCCTCCGACGCCGACCTGGGCACCGCCTTCGCCAATGCCTGGGAGCAGGTCCTCCTCAAGAACTACCGCCAGCACAACGAGGTCACCGAGTTCTACATGGCGAGCGTCGCCGACTTCACCGACCCGTATCCGCTCTACTCCTTCCCCGACTTCGCGCAGTTCGACTACGCGGAGAACTACAACGAGGCGGTCGACGGGCTGGAAGGCGCCTACACCTGGTTCGAGGTCGTCCCGACACGCCTCGCTGATGCGACCGCGGGCAGCGTCCCTGCCATCGTCACGCTGCACGGCAATCTCAACGACACCCGCGTGCAGGTTGAGTCAAGCGGCTGGATGGAGCTCGCAGAGACCGAGGACCTCATCATCCTTGCTCCCGAGTGGCAGGACGTCGTGTACGAGTCCGGCTCCGACGAGCCGCAGCCCAACTTCTTCGGCTGCGACGGTCTGCAGAACGACCGCATCGTCACGTGGCTCGACATGATGCTGGCGAAGTACCCGCAGATCGACGCGACGCGCGTCTACATCTCGGGCCTCTCGGCGGGTTCCTCCGCCTCCGAGCTCTACGGTGTGAAGTATGCTGACCGTTTCGCGGCCGTGGGTGGTGTCTCTGGCCCTGGCATCGACAAGGAGGAGATCGCCGAGCTGGCCGCCGACTGGGACGGCCCGACGGTTCCCTTTACCTACCTCTGCGGCGACCACGACTTCTTCGGCATGATCCCGGTGGACCTCTCGAGCAAGAACGCCTTCAAGGTCGATGAGAACGGCACGACCATCGCGCAGGTCGATCCGCGCGTGCCCATCTTCCCGCTCATCCAGGCCTACCAGAGGATCAACGGCCTTGAGGTCCCCGAGGACATGGACATGTCGCTCAACGAGTGGTACGGCATCAAGTTCGATGAGGTCAACGACATCATGCTCGGCGAGAAGAGCGCTGAGGAGGGCGTGCTCAGCGGTGCCGATGGCAAACCGATCATGAAGCTCGTGGCGATCAAGGACCAAGCGCACTGGAACTGGAAGCCCGAGGCGCCCTACCTCTGGGAGTTCTTCAAGGGCTTCAGCCGCTAGACTCTCGCAAGTGCTTAGGTTAGGCAAGCTGACACCATCGCATGGAAGGAACCATCATGGGACTGTTTGACAAGCTGTTCGGATCCAAGAAGCCCGCGAAGTCCGAGGCGGTTGCTGCCGAGACGGGCAAAGGCATCGTGTGTGCGCCGGCCTCCGGCCGCGTCGAGGTGACGGCTGACATTCCTGATCCCGTCTTCGCCTGCGAGGCCATGGGCAGGACCGTGGCCGTACGGCCCGAGAACGGCAACGTGTACGCCCCCATCAGCGGTGCCGTGGCAAGTGCCATGCCGCACGCATTCGGCATCACCGGCGACGACGGCACTGAGGTCCTCGTGCACATCGGCGTGGACACCGTGAACATGAAGGGCGACGGCTTCAACGTGTGGATTGAGGCCGGCACGCATGTGAACGCTGGCGATCCGGTCGTCACGTTCGATCGGACCAAGGTCGCCAAGGCCGGCTACAAGGACATCGTGATGACCATCGTTACCAACTCCGACGACTATGCCAGCGTCGAGTGCACCGAACCCGGCCAGGTGGCTGCCGGCACCAGGGTCATCGCCTGCGCATAGGCCACTCCTGCAACACGCCCTTCCTTCAGAGGCCCCTCCGCATGCAGAGGGGCCGTCCTCGCTCTGTGGCATGGAGCTTGTTCCACGTACGCGCTCGCCTACTTGCGAACGCCTGTCAACCATCAAAGGAGGCATCATGCATTATGCGGAAGTCCGGCTCCACGAGGGCGACGTTGCCCGGCTCGACTGCTACCTACTCGATCCCGAGATCTCGACCGACGTCTGCAAGACCCGACCGGCCATCGTAATAGCTCCCGGCGGTGCCTACCTCACACATGCGCATCGCGAGGGCGAACCGGTGGCGGCGCGCTTCCTGGGCCTGGGGTTCGACGTCTTTGTGCTGCGTTACCGCACGTATGTGACTGGTGCCCCGACCAAGCCGGGCGGCATGCCGCAGGTGGACGCCACCTCGCACTACCCCAGGCAGGTCGTCGACGCGATGCGGGCAATGGCCTACGTGCGGAGCCACGCCAGCGAGTGGCACATCGACGGACAGCGCATCTACCTGCTGGGATTCTCGGCAGGTGCGCACGTGGTGGGCTCGCTCGCAGAACGCTACGACGATGCGGAGCTGCTCGCAGAGGCGGGTACGACAGCCGAGGTTGTGCGACCTGCGGGCCTCGTGCTCTGCTACCCGATGGTGTCGACTGAGCACCTCTGCGGAGCCAACGCGACCGACTCATCGCCGGACGAGCGCACGATGGCCAACATGGTTGTTCGTGCGGCCTTTGGTCGACCCGACCCGACGGCTGCCGACTTCGCCCACTTCGACCTCAGACGACACATCCGCCCCGATCTGCCGCGCACCTTCGTCTGGCAGACAGCCGCCGACGAAACGGTCCTCCCTCACGAGACGACCGAGCTGGTGGCAGCACTCCAGCGCGCAGGCGTGCCCGTCGAGTACCACCTCTTCGAGCGCGGGCCGCACGGCATGGCGCTCGCCGACCACACTACGACCACCCCCGATAGGCAGGAATTGACAAACGATGAGGCTGCGGTATGGGTAGACCTCTGTGTCCGTTGGCTTGCAATGTCGTAGGAGTCTTACGCAGTGCTATGTAGGCACCGACTCAGTTCTCTGTGCCACCGCTGCCGCAGTTGGCAGATGGGAGCACCCATCCATGACGTCCGTATATTAAGAAAAGCTAGTTTTGATAGCTTCCCATGGAGATGCCAAGGCCGCGCTCACGGCCAGTGTGCGCGGCCATCGGGTGATGCTGGTGGAGAGGACCGCCGTCCTAGGGGTCAGCTCCATTCCATCGCTCAGGAGGCGCACAGGGAGGACGTTGCCCGCTGCCTGCAATACGTAAGGATCCAGACAGACAAGTCCGAAGTGGAGGTGCGCCTCTCGACCGAGACGACGCCCGACCTCGTGAAGGAAATTGCTCCCGACACGCTCATCGTTGCCGTCGTGGGCTCGCGTCCCGTGGTGCCGCCCATTGCCGGGTCCGACAGTGAGCGGGTGCTCGGCTTCCACGCGACTATCGGACACATCCATGAGCTGGGCAGAAACGTGATGATTGTCGGCGCGGGAACCATTGGGGCAGAGCTTGCCCTCGAACTTGCGGAGACGCCCGACAAGAACGTGACCCTGATTGGTTCAAGCGACACGGTTGCGGAGCAGGGAAACATGCTCTATCGCATCGCCCTTCGCCAAGCGTTCGAGCGCGATGCAGATCGGCTCATTGTGTGAGACCGCGAAAGATCATGGACGCGGCGTTCGAAGGCTATGGCATTGCCGCGAACCTCTGATCAATCCGCTTAACAGCCGTAGGGACAGATTCCCCAGTCGAGCCAGTACGGCTTGAGACAGAGTGCCACGGAGCTTGTCTCACAGCCGACCCGTCACCTGCCCGTAGGGGCATATGAAGTATTATACGTTCAATGGCTGTGAGAAATGTCATGCGTCTTCACAAGGAGGCCCCGTGCCCCACCTCATTGGCCGCAGGATTACCGTTTCGAGCGGTTGGGGCTACGTGAGCTATGGCCTCCCCTACCTGGGCTGGTGCTTTGAGCAATCCCCAGAGCCTGCGCTGCGCACTAATACCTAGGTGAGCTAACGGAGCGCAAGCGTCGCTCCGCCACGACGGGACACTGCGTCAAAAAAGGGGCGTTCCGCTGATTGGCCATGCGTGAGCTCACCGTGTCGCGAACTTGCAACACCCGGCTGGCGTTATGTGGCAGGTCTCCACAAAGATACGGTTGAAGTGGCTGTGGCTTTTATAGCCCACGGCGATTGCAACCTCGCGCACGGGCAGCTCGCTGCCAGAAAGCAGCTTCAGCGACCGTCGCATGCAGAACTCCATCCGATGCGAGGCCGGGATCGTCTTCCTGGTTGATGGACGCTAAGGGACTACGTGGGGCACCTCCTCAGAAAAGAGTGCCTCTGACTGCCACCAACTCACAGCAATGTTGTCACATATTGATATTGCCGCAGGTATATAGGCTTATCTATAGTTGCTATCAAGATGTTAGAAAGCTTGGGAAGGGGTACGTGATGGCATGTCATCTTGCAATCGACATCGGGGCGTCGAGCGGACGACACATCGTGGGGCAGGTGGTGGACGGCCGCATGGAGCTCACCGAGGTCTATCGCTTCGAGAATGGACTGACTCGCAGAGGCGGACACCTCTGCTGGGACATCGACGCGCTGGCCGAGAACGTGGTCGTGGGCCTCGCCGCTGCGAAGGAGGCGGGCTTCGACCCCACGACGATCGGCATCGACACCTGGGCCGTCGACTACGTGCTGCTCGACGGGGACGACCGGCGCCTCGGTGACTGCGTGGGCTACCGCGACTCCCGTACCGATGGCGTGAGGGACGCGCTCGAGCTGTCCGGCATCCTTTCCTTCTCCGAGCACTACGCCCGCACGGGCATCCAGTACCAACAGTTCAATACGGCCTACCAGCTCTGCGCGCTCTCGCGCGAGGACCGCGCGGCGCTCGACGCGGCCGAGGCGCTGCTCATGGTTCCCGACTACCTCAACTGGGTGCTCACCGGCAGGAAGGCGCAGGAGTACACCAACGCCAGCACCACGGCGCTGGTGAACGCGCAGACCTGCGACTGGGACGACGTGCTCATTGATCGCCTCAACCTGCCGTGGGACATCTTCCAGCCCATCCGCATGCCGGGTGAGGCGCTGGGGCACCTGCGTCCCGAGGTCGCCGAGCGTGTGGGCTTCGACGCCGAGATCGTGCTCGTGGCCAGCCACGACACGGGCAGCGCCTGGCTTGCCGTGCCCGCCCGCGACGACAAGGCCGTGCACTTCTCCTCCGGCACCTGGAGCCTCGTGGGCGTCGAGAACCGCAAGCCCATCTGCTCGCCCGAGAGCGCGATGACCAACTTCACCAACGAGGGCGGCTATGAGCGGCGCTACCGATACCTCAAGAACATCATGGGCCTGTGGATGATCCAGAACGTGCGCAAGGAGCTTGGCGAGCAGACCGGCATCGCCCCCACCTGGGACGAGCTGGTCGCCGCCGCCGAGGAGGCACGTGCCGCAGGCTTCCGCGCGGTGGTCGACGCCGACGACCCCGAGTTTCTCGCACCCGCGAGCATGCTCGCCGCATTGCGCGAGGTATGCGCCCGTTCCAACCAGCCGGTGCCGGCAACCATGGGCGAGTACGCGCTTTGTGTGTACGACTCTCTGGCCGACGACTACGCCCGCACCGTCGCGCTGCTGAGTGCACTCACCGGCGTCGACTACACGTCCATCAACATCGTGGGCGGCGGCTCGAACAACGGCTACCTCAACCAGGCTACGGCCGACGCCTGCGGGCTGCCCGTGTTCGCTGGCCCCGCCGAGGGAACGGCGCTCGGCAACCTGATGGTGCAGTTCATCTATGCAGGCGAGTACGCGAGCCTCGAGGACGCCCGCGCCGCCATCAAGGAGAGCTTCGACATCAAGGAATACCTGCCGCGTGCATAGGGTGCTCGGCATAGAGAAGGGGGACCAACCATGGCAAACGTAGACTTCGACTCCTTCAAGGAAGTTGCGAAAGACGTGCTCGACGGCGCGACCGCAGGCGTGAAGGGCTTCGCCATCGAGCGTATGCCCTTCGTCAAGGGCTTCTGCCGCATGTGCGACGACGGCTGGCTTCAGGGCTGGCACGAGCGCAACGGCGGGAACCTCACCTACCGCATGACCGACGAGGACATCAATGCGGCGCGCCCGTTCTTCGACGCCGAGCCGCGCGAGTGGGTGAGCATGGGCGTCACCGGCGAGAGCCTGGCCGGCTCGTACTTCCTTTCCACCGGAAGCGGCAAATACATGCGAAACGTGGCCGATGACCCCGCGCACAACATCGGCATCGTCGAGGTCAACGAGGCGGGTGACGCCTACCGCATTGTGTGGGGCCTGCTCGATGCCGCCAAGCCCACGAGCGAGTTCCCGAGTCACTACATGAACCACTGCGTGGCCGCAGAGCGCACGAACGGCGCGAACCGCGTCATCTACCACGCGCACACCCCCGGCATCATCGAGATGAGCTTCATCGTGCCGCTGACCGACCACGACTTCACCCGTCGCCTGTGGCAGATGATGACCGAGTGCGTGGTCGTCTTCCCCGCTGGCGTGGGCGTCGTGCCCTGGATGGTGCCGGGCGGCGCAGCCATTGCCGAGGCATCGAGCGAGCTCATGAAGACCTACGACACCATCGTGTGGGCGCACCATGGTCTCTTCGCTGCTGGTCCGGACTTCGACACCACCTTCGGCCTCATGCACACGGTCGAGAAGGCCGCCTCCCTCTACGTGGCGGCACGTGTGGCAAACGGAGGCAGCGAGGACTGGCTGAACAAGATCGAGGACAAGGGTCTCATCGACACCTGCCACGACTTCAACATCGCCATCAACGAGAGCTTCGTGGGCTAGACGCTCGCCACACTACAAGAAAGGACCCCACCATGCTCGTAGAGACTAGGGCCAAGGTCGCCGTCTTCTCCATTGCTCTTGGCGCGTATCTCCCGCAGTTCCCCGAGCTCGTGCCCGAGTTCGAGGGTCAGTACGCCGACTTCGTCGCCTCCCTCCCCGACACGATAGAGGTCATCGACGGCGGCATGTGCACCACCAAGGAGGCCGCGCAGGCCGCAGGCGACAAGTTCCGCGCCGCCGACGTCGATCTCGTCTTCTGCCAGCTGCTCACCTACGCCACGAGCTACAATATGCTGCCGGCCATCCGCGACCTCAACGTGCCTGTCGTCCTCGTCAACCTCCAGAAGGTGCGGTGTCTTGACTTCAAGACCGCGGGCACGGCCGAGTGGCTGGGTGTGGCCTACGCGGGCGGCGCCGTGGGCGAGATGGTGGCCGACCTCGAGCGCGCCGGCAAGCGCCATGCCGTCATCACCGGCGTCGTCGAGGGCGGTGATCCCGAGGTGGCCGCTGAGATCGAGGACTGGTGCCGTGCCGCCCAGGTGCGCCGCCGCCTGCGCTACACCAACCTCGCACAGATCGGCCGCCCCTATCCTGGCATGATGGACCTCTACATCGACGAGACCAACCTCTACCACCGCATGGGCCTTTACACCAAGCAGTTCGACTGGGAGAAGATGTGGGCCATCGCCGACGACGTCTGCGACGAGGACGTCATCGCCGCGAAGGCCGCCGACATCCACGACGCCTTCGACATCCTCGGTGACTACGACGAGGCGAGCATCTGCGAGATGGCGCGCTACATCGTGGCCTTCGAGCAGTGGGTGCGCGACGAGGAGCTGGGCTTCGTGGCGAGCCACTACGACGGCTTCGCACAGGGTAAGGCCGGAGTCCTCGACTCCATGCTCATCCCCGCGTTCTCGATGCTCATCAAGCAGGGCATCGCCTGCGCCGTCGAGGGCGACATCAAGGTAGCCATGGGCATGAGCATCATGAAGACCATCAGCGGTGCCTGCCAGCTCTCCGAGTTCTACACCTTCGACTTCGATGACGACGTGGTGCTCATCGGCCACTCCGGCTCGGGCGACGCGGACTTCTCCACCGCACGCAAGGCGTCCATGGAGATCGTGCCGGTCTTCCACGGCAAGGCGGGCGGCGGCTTCCTCACGCGCTTCTACCCCAAGGCGGGACCGGTCACCTACCTCGGCATCACGCAGGACGCAGACGGCCACTTCCGCTTCGTGGTGAGCGAGGGCGTCATCGAGGACGGCCCCACGCTGGACAACGGTGACACGACCTTCCGCACGCGCTTCTCCATCGGCGCCCGCACGTGGAACAACCGCTGGTGCGAGTGCGGTCCGACGCACCACTTTGCCGCTGCCCAAGGCTCCTGGACTGACACCATCCTCAAGGTCGCCAAGGTTCTGGGTGTCCCGGTAGAGGTCGTTTGCAGGTAGGACTCTCCCGGCGCGTCACCAGATCGATAGCGTTTCAAGTCGCAACAGGGGTCGTACGGACTGTACGACCCCCTTCTGACGCTCACCAACCCTGCGTTTCCGAATGAAAAAGGCCCCGAAGGGCCTGGTAGATCATGGTGCGGGCGAAAGGACTTGAACCTTCACGGGGTTGCCCCCATACGGACCTGAACCGTACGCGTCTGCCAATTCCGCCACGCCCGCGTGAGATGTGATGATACTACTAACCGCTCTCTGCTCGCAACTGGGATTTCTCAGAATTTGGATGGTGCGACCGGGCGCGGGCCGGCGCGGGCCGCATGACCCTAAGGCTGGCTCTCACATCTTCCACTGCCATGGAAGTTCCTGCCCCTAAAGATGAGTCAAGCCCGCCGCCTTGAGGGCCGCGACCGACGCGACGTCGGTCGCCAGGTCCTGTCGGATCCCTCGCAGTGCCCTCGCCGCGACCCTCCTGTCGTTCCCGTACCCGGGGTCGCGCCCGGACGGGCGGTGGCCCGGCTGCCTCTCCGCGACCGAGCGTATGTCGGCGAGCCTCACGTGGGGCCACCTGGCGAGCTCGAGGAGCAGGTCGGCCATCTGGTCGCCGCGCCTGTGGCAGTACTTCCAGGAGAGCTCGTCGCAGTGCTCCTGGAGGCGGGCGCAGGTGACGCCGTGGCAGGTGCCGGCGAGCTTGGCCTTCAGGTTGGATATCACGTGGTGGACGGCGGGCAGCGACCCCTCGTGGTCGCCCCCGGCGGCGAAGCGGCGCCTCACCGGGTCCCAGCCGCCGGCGAGCCGCTGGGCGGAGGGGAGCCCGTCGCAGCGCACGGGGCCGAGCCTCGAGACGTGGCCCCTGAAGAAGTCGTCGAGGCTCCCCGCGGTCTGGTCGGACACGGCCCGCACGCACAGGCGCGCCCCCGAGACGGCCACCGCGACGGGCGCCCTCCCGACCCCGTTGTTGACCCTGCGCGGGCCGTCCGGCCCGGTCCTGCCGCAGGCTATGGTGGCGCCGTCGGCCTCGACCCACTCGCCGCCCACCCTGCAGAGCCTCATCGCGAAGCCCATGGCCGCCCTCAGCCGCCTCAGCATCGACGCGCCGGTCAGGTCCGAGACCCCGCACTCGCGCGCCACCGCCTGGGCCGACGCGCCGCGCGCGTCGGAGCACACCATGAAGGCCGCCCGGAACCACTTCGTCAGGGGCACCTTGGTGTGGGCCACCAGCGTGCCGCTCGTCGCGGAGAACTGCCAGCCGCAGCCCACGCGGCGGAACTCCCTGCGGCCCGCGACCCGCGCGTAGGAGCGGCCTCGGCAGCGCGGGCACTCGAAGCCCCCCGGCCACCTGAGCGCGATCATGTGCAGCTCGCAGGCCGCCTCGTCCCCGAACCTCCGCACCAGCTCCTCCATGTTGCCGGCGATCCCCCTCGGCGCGTTCTGCGCCGCCGTCCTGGCGTTTGACCCCCTTGCCACCTCGGCCCCCTTCCCCCGATGCTCCTATGTGTTGTC
>DBRN01000007.1:61026-122468 GCA_002305995.1 Atopobiaceae bacterium UBA1367 | reverse complement strand
CTCCTGGCAATCTGAGTAATCTTGCTGATTTTGAGCCACCTGTCCGGTCTAAGTGAGCAAGATTACTCAGATTGCCAGGAGATTCGATATAGATGATTGCGGCAATGATGAGTATTGGGACAAAAAAAGCGGCAATCATAAGTAAGGAGAAAGTGACGTCGAAGATCCTCTTGACGAAGAGGTAGGTTATACATGAAGGTTTTGCACCAGGCTCCAACCACATACAATCACATACCTCGCAGAGCTCATTCAAATAGATCCCGTGTCTAGCACTGAGATTTAACTCTCTCAAAAGCGAGAATTCAAACAATCGCAATCCACAACTGGTTGAAAGTATACCACAAAAAATACAGATTCAGATTATAGAGCCGTCAGCTTACCCCACCAGGTACCCACCATACTTGCGCCACGACTTGGCGAAGTACGCGTAGTGCCTCGCATGATGCGCGTCGCTCGCAAAGTAGCTGTACAGCCCTTCCTTGAGCATGCGTATCGCAGGCCGGCGCTCGCGACCTAGGCGACCGCCCGCGATGAAGTCGGTGCTGGCCTGCAGCTTGCAACCCATCTCCACCAGCTCGTACGCGATGCCGATGTCCTTCTGGATGGCCACGTATCGCTCGGGATGGGCGATGATCACGTCGTAGCCCATGCCCTGCAGCCCAAAGATCGTGCGCTCGTAGTCGGCAAAGCGCGACGGCATCGCGTTGGTGGAGAGCTCGAGCAAGAACTCGGTGCTCCCGTCGATGTGCAGCACCTTCGCCCACTCCATGCCCAGCTCCATGAGCGTGCGGTGGTTGACCTCAAAGCCCATCTGCAGCGGAAAGCCGCCTGCCGCGTCCTCAAGCTCATAGAACGCCTCCCACATGGCCTCGTAGTCAAAGTACGGCTTGCGACAGTGGGGGGTGCAGGTGATCGACGTGATGCCCACGGCCTTGGCGGCCTCCAGCATCTGGAGCGACTCCTCCAAGGTGCGGGCGCCATCGTCGACGCCGGGGAGTATGTGGCAGTGCATGTCTCGCACGGATGCCAGGCCCTAGAACTCGTTCTCGATGGATGAGTTCGCCCGGGCAGCGAGCTGTGCCTGGGCAACCTGCTCGGCAAGGCGCTCGTAGACGCCCGTGTCGTCGGCAACAGGCTCCGGGACCGGGGAGGGTGTCGGGACAGAGGCGAGGGATTCATCACCAGATGGCTTGCGATATCCCGAGCGGGGTGGCGAAGAAGATGGCACCATCATGACGCCCCGAGTGCCATGCCGGTGCCGACGCTGGCTGGGAATCGACAGCTTGGGCGCGCTGCTGTCGTGACTCTCGTCATCCTGGGTGTCGTAGTACTCGTAGTAGTACTCGCTGCTGCTGCGCTCACAGTAGTTCATGATGCAGCCGGCCAGGTTGCAACCCGACTTCTTGAGCTGCTCCGCAGACGCGGCGACCTCGGCCTTGCGCACGTAGTTCTCGCGGATGACCATGAACACGGCGTCGACCTTGGTGCCCAGCACGGCCGCATCGATGAAGGTGCCCACCGGCGGGGTGTCGAACACCACGTAGTCGTAGGAGTTGCGTGCCGTCTCGATCAGGCGTGTGAAGCGGAGCGAGTTGAGCAGGTCGGACGGGTTGGGGATGCGCGGCTCGGCATCGAGGAAGGACAGGTTGGGCGTGTGGGTCGACACGGCAGCCTCGTGCAGCTCGCACTCGCCCGACATGACCGAGTAGATGCCATGTTGGGCATGGACGCCCAGTGCACGCGACATGGAGCGGCGACGCATGTCGCACTCCACGAGCAGGACCGACTTCCCCGAGGTGGCGATGGCGGTTGCCAGGTTGATCGACACGAAGGTCTTGCCCTCATTGGGAACGCAGGAGGTTATGGCCATCACGCGCACGGGGTTGTCAACGTCCATGAAGCGGATGTTTGCGAGCAGGGTCTTGGATGCGTTTACGACGCTGCTCATGTCTTCGCTGCGTTTCCTGCCGATGTTGAAGAGAGCCACTCTCAATCACCTCTCGATCTGGGGGAAGTGGCCAACGATGGGAACGCCGATGATTTCCTCGACGTCCTCACCGCTGTGCACACGTGTGTCGACTGTATCCTCGATCACGACGACGCACACGGCAGCAAACAGCCCGGCCATCAGACCGACGAAGGCGTACAACGTGCGACGCGGCCCGGAGGGGGCCTGGGGAACGGTGGCGGACTCGATCACGTTGACCGACTGGATCTGCATGACCTCGGAGGCGACGTTGGAGGTGTCGGCCACGAGGGCGTTCGCGACGTCGGTCGTCTGCTGGGGGTCATGGCCCGTCACGTCCAGCGTGATGACGCGCGTGGTGGTGGAGCTAGTGATGGAGAGGTCGTAGCCCTTGAGGTTCTCCAGGCCAAGGCGCTCTGCGACGTCGTTCTTGACACGGTCGGACTTGAGGATGGTCGACACGTCGCTGGTGAGCATCTGCCCGGCGGAGAGGTCCTGCTGCGTGACGGAAGACTGCCCCTCGTCGCCGGTCTTGGAGAGCACGTACATCGTGGTGGACGCGGTGTACTCGTCGGGAAGGAAGAGGCTTCCCACACCTACGATCGCTGTCGTGATCAGCGGCAGCAAGATGACGAACTTCAGCCGCTTTCGCAGCAGCATCACCAGCTCGAACAGGGTCATGGAAGGATACCTCCCTGGACGGGATGTGCACATATCTACAAGGCAGATAGTTGCTAGTTTAGCAAAGCAACCGAACGATTGCCCCATGTAGGAACAGGAGCAAGAATCTTCGTCAACTATGCGTAAGCGTTTGGTGCTGGATTGTGGCGGGAGGATGTAGCTGGCCGGAGGGGTTGGGCTGGGGTGGAGGTGAGGGTGGGCGGGGCTGGAAAGGAAATCGGAGAGCTGTGAGGCGCGCGGCACCCCGCCGGAAAGGGAAAGGGCGAGTTGTGACCACCAGGGCTGCCGGCCGGAAAGAGAAATCCCGAGTTGTGACCGTCGGGGTCACCAGTCGGAAAGGAAATCAGGGAGTTGTGACCGTCAGGGCTACCAGCTGGAAAGGAAATCGGGGAGTTGTGCGAGATCTGCTCTCTAGCTGGAAAGAGAAATCCCGAGTTGTGCGGGGTTGGGGCCGGCGGCGGAAAGGTTTTTCTCGACTTGTGACCCCATCAGCTCGCACAACTCGCTGATTTCCTTTCCGTCGCTGGCTTCGATCTCGCACAACTCCCCGATTTCCTTTCCAGGGCCGGACGCCGGTCCGCACAACTCCCCGATTTCCTTTCCAGGGCCGCACGCTGGTCCGCACAACTCCGGCTTTCCCTTTCCAGGGCATCGGGCGACACCTCACAGCTCGCCCTTTCCCTTTCCGGCCAGGGCGCGCCGCCCGCGCAACTCGCCCTTTCCTTTCCAGGGTCGGAAGCACATCGAGCCGTCCCGTCCGAACAGGCCTCACGGCCCGTTTCCGGCAACCAGCACTCCACCGGGAAGATACACACCAAGCAGCATTGCGCGAGCTTGGATATAGGTCTCATCGCGCATGATCTGCTGAACCCTCTTCCTAAATGCAGGCCCCTCATACGGGGTCAGGAGGTCCACTATGCTCCGCAAGGTCCTGTCGAGCGCAGCCGGCGTGCACACGTCCTCGATCATCATCGGAAAGTGTGCAACATCAAGCAGGGCATACATCTGGGATCGCATCTTATCCTGCCGAACCCGGTACTTCTCAAGATGCTCCACGCCGTTGTATTCCAGCGCAACGGGGTGCCCCCCCACGCGGATGTCGGGAGTGATCCTGTGAATGCCCAACTTCTTCTGCAGCTCTTCGTCGAGGGCAAGCGGCTCGTTGATCTTCAGGTCTCCCACGTGAATGCCACCAAAACGGGGCGGGAAGCCCAAGGCGGCGTACACCAGAAGCTCCATGGGGGACGCCAGTCCATCTCGCGCAAGCCTGGACGCCGTCCTGGCCAGCTCGACACCCTTCGAGTGGCACAGGGACCGTAGGTATACCTGTATGTCGGTGGCGGTGGCAATCGCGGGCCTGTCATAGAGCAGCTCGCCGTCCTGCGGATTCGACGCGTCCCGAGAATATGTTCCGCAGAACTCGCACGCCAGCGCCGCAAGCTTCAGGATGGCCACCTTGCGGTCGAGCCTCCCCGCCCTCACCAGGTCGGCCAGCATTCCTGCCTGCGATGCGATAACCAGCGGGACGGACTCGACGAACAGGCGGCATTGCTCCGATGGGGGAAGCCCGGAACCACCATAGCGCGTGGGCAGGAGCCTCAGGTAGGAGTTGCCTGGCAGCCGCGTCGTGCGAACCCTGCATGACGCAATCCCCAGCTGTGCCCTGTCGGCAGGCGTGTGTACGACCAGCTCGATGGGGTTGTCGGGGGTTGCCATGCCGTACTGTTCCAAGGTCGAGAAGTTCTGACGGAGCATCCATGCCTTGCTCAGCCTTGATGGATGCACGTCTGATGCTGGAGCCGGAAGGGCTCTGATCAGCGCGCGAGGCTCTCTCGTTGCTCGCAGAAGCGTGAGGGCGCTTCTTCCCGTAATCACGATATCCATGCCACAGAGGCTACCAGGCCCATGTTGCACCTAGCTGTGCTTCCGGTCGCAGCGGTGTCGCACCACTGTCGCAGCTGTCGGAGAGTAGGCAGGTAAAGGGCTGGTGCGAGTTATGTGCAACCTACACTGGGAGGCCGTGGGGGCTGGACGCGTTCAAAAGGTCTCCATGAATGGGCGGATGGACTCAGGATACGCACGTGAAGAGTGGTGGGATGCCACCCACCAGGAGGACGGTCCAAGAGCTGTGCGGGCCGTGGGTTGTGGGGTGCGCTGTGGGATGCGAGCCGAAGCCAGTGGCAGAAAGGGAAACCGGGAGTTGTGCGCACGGTGCGCCGCCGGTGGAAAGGGAAAGCCCGAGTTGTGCGCGATCGAAGCCAGCGGCGGAAAGAAAAGCCCGGGTTGTGTGGACCAGCGTGCGGCCCTGGAAAGGAAATCCAGGAGTTGTGCAGATCGTGAGCGTTGGTCGGAAAGGAAATCGTCGAGTTGTGCGGACCAGCGTGCGGCCCTGGAAAGGGAAACCGGGAGTTGTGCGCACGGCGCGCCCCGGCTGGAAAGGGAATCCGGGAGTTGTGCACGATCGAAGCCGGTGGTGGAAAGGAAATCGTCGAGTTGTGCGAGCTGATGGGGTCACAAGTTGAGAAAAACCTTTCCGACATCGGCCCTTATCCCGCACAACTCGGGCTTTTTCTTTCCACCAGCGGCGCGCCGTGCGCACAACTCGGGCTTTTCCTTTCCGCCCGGGGCGCGTCGTGCGCACAACTCGGGCTTTTCCTTTCCGTCGCTGGCCCCAACCCCGCACAACTCAGACAAAACCTTTCCGGATGCCCTTCTCCTACTCCGTAGCATAGTGCTCCCGCAGCCTGGAGGCCACGCAGGCAGGCACCAGCAGGCCCACGTCGCTTCCCAGCGACGCCAGCTCGCGCACGATGCTCGATGACACGTAGCCGTAGCCCGGGTTGCTCATGACGAAGACGCTCTCGAGGTCGGGCGCGAGATGGGCGTTGAGGTCCGCCTGCTGCAGCTCGTACTCGAAGTCGGTCATGGCCCGCAGGCCCTTGACCACGCCCCCCGCCCCCTGCTCGCGACAGAAGTCCACCAGCAGCCCTGTGAACGGAAGCACGCGCACGCCGCCGAGCTTGCTCACGCCCTGCTCCTCGAGCGCCTGGCACAGCATCTCCACACGCTCGTCGAGGGTGAACGCCGTGCCCGTGCCATGCTTTGTGCGTGACTCCGCGACAGCTACCGTCACCTGCGGAAACAGGTGTCGGGCGCGGTTGATGACGTCCACGTGGCCAAGCGTGACCGGGTCGAACGTGCCGGGCACCACAACATGCTGGATATGGTTGGGCATGGACTCTCCCCCATCTGGGTCGCTCGATGACCCCGTCTCTTGCCGCAGCTTGGCCGCCAGCCGCGCGTCCCGACTACGTATCCATTCTATAGAGCGTCACCGCCGTGGCGCCATGAGACCGTGACCTCAGCAGCTCGGCATGGGGCAACCTGAGCCCTCCGGCGTCGGAGGCGTGCTCGTAGAGCACCACCGCGCCCGGCGCCAGCTGCCCAGCGGCTGCCAAGTCGCACACGAGCCTCGACACCTGCTGGGCACCCATCGCATAGGGCGGGTCGAGCACCACCAGCCCAAACGGGCCTCCCTGCACCAACCCACGCTCGGCCAGGGAGAGGACGTCGCCCACCTGCACGCACGCCTGCGCGGACGAGGCGCCCAGCGCCTCGATGTTGCCCCGCACCATGCCCGACGCCCGGCGATCCCGCTCCACGAACGTGCAGCTGCGCGCCCCGCGCGACAGGAGCTCCAGGCCAATGGCTCCCGATCCCGCAAACGCGTCGAGCACGGCCACGCCCGACAGGTCGAGGTCAAAGGCCGAGAGGACCATCGACGCGATGGACTCGCGCGTGCGATCGGTCGTGGGGCGTGTGCCGCGCCCCTCCGGTGCCAACAGCGCACGTCCACGCCACATGCCACCCACGATCCTCACGAGCTCCCACCCTCCCCTCTCGGCAGGCGCCTCACCTGCTGCCTGCCCGGCATCCCTGCTCCACCCGGCGCCCTGCCCAGCACCCTCGCCCTGCCCAGCACCCCGCCCCGCTCAGCGCTGCGCGCGGGCAACCTCGTCAAAGTAGGCGCCAAACCGGTCGCGGACCTCCAGTGCCAGCGCCCTGTGCTCGGGCAGCTCGAGGCCCTCGTCGGCACGTGCGAGCTCGCGCGCGTCCTCATGCGCCGCCTCCACGAGATCGAGATCCGCCCCCAGGTCGACCACGTGCAGGCTCACGCCCCCGTGCTGGCGATACCCCAGCACCTCGCCCTCGTGGCGGAGGCTCAGGTCGAGGTCGGCCAGCTCGAAGCCGTCGGAGGTCGCCTCGAGCGCGTCGAGGCGCGTGCGGGCGGCGCTTCCCCTCTTGGCCGCACAGGCCAGGTACACCGTCCCGGCAACAGAACCCCGGCCCACGCGCCCGCGCAGCTGATGCAGCGTGGCCAGGCCAAAGCGGTCGGCATCGAGCACCAGCATCACCGTGGCGTTGGGCACGTCCACGCCCACCTCGATGACCGTCGTGGACACCAGGACCTGCACCTCTCCCGCACGGAAGCGCCCCATGACCTCGTCCTTCTCCGCGGCGGACTGCCGGCCGTGCAGCAGGCCCACCGCAAGGTCGGGATACCTGCGGTCCACGAGCTGGGCAAAGGTGTGCGTGGCCGAGTGGAGCTGCGATGAGGACGCCCGGGCGCCCTCGGGAACGTCGTCGAGGTCGGCGCCGTCATCGGTGTCGTCGACCAGCGGGCAGACCACGTAGGCCTGATGTCCCGCATCGGCTGCCTCGCGGATGGCAGTCCAGGCCACATCGAGGTTCTCGGGCGCAAGCGACCGCGTCGTGACCCCTGCCCCAGGCACGGGCCGCTCGGTGATGCGCGAGCATGCCACGTCGCCGTACACCGAGAGCGCCAGCGTGCGGGGGATGGGCGTCGCCGTCATGGTGAGCAGGTCTGCCCCTGCGCCCTTGCGGCGCAGCGCGGCGCGCTGGTCAACGCCAAAGCGGTGCTGCTCGTCGATGATGACGAGCGTGAGCCGTGCAAACGCTATGTCGTCGGAGAGGATGGCCGTGGTGCCGAAGGTGACCGTGCAGGCTCCCTCGGCGATGCGCGCGCACGAGGCGGCGCGCTCGTCTGCGGGCGTGGCTCCCGTGACCAGCGCCCACGTGATGCCCGCGGCATCAAGCTGCGGACCCAGCTTCTCCGCATGCTGGCGCGCGAGCACCGAGGTGGGCGCCATGACGGCGGCCTGGCTTCCCGTGTCGGCCACCGCCGCGAGCGCGACGGCGGCGACGGCCGTCTTGCCCGTGCCGACGTCTCCCAGCAGCAGGCGGTTCATCACCTGCGCCTCGCCCATGTCGGCAAGGATCTCGCGGGCCGCCTGCCGCTGCTCGGCGGTCAGCTCGAAGGGAAGGGAGGCCAGCAGGGCGCGCACGTACGGGCCGTCCACGACATGTGCCGTGGGCGTCACGCCCGAGAGCGACAGGCGCTGCCTCGTCAGCAGGGCCAGCTGCAGGCAGAGCAGCTCGTCGTAGGCCAGCCGACGGCGCGCCGGCTCCTTGGCCGACATCGTGGCAGGGAAGTGCACCTGCCGCACGGCCCTGGCCAGCGTCATGAGACCACGGCGTGCCACGAGCCGGGCCGGGAGGAAGTCGCACACGTCGCCCATGTCCGCCACCGCCGCCGAGACGATCCGCCGCATCCACGGCACCGTGATCCCCTCCCCCACCGAGTGCACCGGCAGGACGCGTGCGTAGCTGCCCCCCTCCCCCGAGGAGGTGAGCACCTCATGGAAGGGGGCCTTCATCTGCTTGAACCCGTAGGCGAAGGTGACCTTGCCCGAGAGCGCCACCGTGTCGCCCACGTGCACCTGCTCGGCAATCCACGGCTGGCGGAAGAAGGTCGCCTGCATCACGCCCGTCTCGTCGAGCACGTACATCTCGACGATCTGCATGCGCGGGCGCGGACGCTTGAGGGTGATCTTGTCGACCACGCCCACCACGGTGACCTCCTGGCCCACGTCGGCATGGGCGATCGTGACGGTGTGCGTGAAGTCGAGGTAGCGGTGCGGGACGTGCAGCAGCAGGTCGCGCACCCGCTCGATGCCCAGTCGCTCGAGCGCCTTGGCACGCGATACCGAGACGTAGCGAAGCCGCCCCACCTCGTCGGTGAGGGAGCACGTGCGCGAGACGCGCTCGGCTGCCTCGCCGATGCTTGGGGCGGCACTCATGCCATGCGTTCCTTGGCCTGCGGCTACTCGATGGAGAAGATCACGGGGTACAGGGGCTGCTCACCGCGGTGCGAGTCGATCTCAAGGTCGGGCTGGGCCTCCTCGATGGTTGCGATCAGCTCCTCGAAGGCCTCGTCGGAGAGGTCGGAGCCCGCGAGGATGGTGAGGGTGTCGCCCTCCTCGTCCTCCTGCATGCGGCTGATGACGCGCACGGTGACGTCGGCGACGTCGGAGCCGACCACGGTGATGGCGCCGCCCTCGATGCCCATGACGTCACCCGCGCGGATGGGCGAGCCGTCGGCAGCCTGAGAGTCGCGCACGGCCGTGGTGACCTCGCCGTCGCGCACGTCGGCGATGGCGTTGGTCATCTCTGCCACGTTGTCCTCGAGGGCGCCCTCGGCGTCGACCACGAACATGGCCGAGAAGGCCTGGAGCACCGACTTGGTGGGGACCACCGCCGCCTTGCAGCCGGTGCAGGCCTCGGCGGCGGCCTCGGCGGCCATGCGGATGTTGCCGTTGTTGGGCAGCACGATGACGGCGTCGGCGTTGGTCTGCTCGATGGCGGCGAGGATGTCGGCCGTGGAGGGATTCATGGTCTGCCCCCCCTCGACGACCACGTCGACGCCAAGCGAGCGCAGGATTCCCGCCTGGCCGGATCCGGCGGCAACCGCCACGAAGCCCAGCGTCTTGTGCGGGCCGGCCGACTCGGCGGCGGCCTCCTTGTCGCCGCGTATGCCCTCGGTGCGCTCCTGCGCCTCGAGGTCCATGTTGTGCACGAAGACGTTGAAGATCTGGCCGCGATGCAGCATGTGGCGCAGCACGCGGTCGGGACGGTTGGTGTGCACGTGGATCTTGTAGTCGGGGTTGGCCCCCACCAGAAGCTCGCAGTCGCCCATGCCCGACAGGTAGCGAAGGCCCGCCTCCTCGTCAAAGGACGGACTGTCGGCATGGAAGAGGAACTCGGTGCAGTAGCGGTACTCGGAGCCCTCCCAGTCATCGTTGATCTCGATGTCCACGACGTTGGCGACGTGGGACTTGGCGTCGCCGGGGTCGACGGTGGTCTTGAAGTCGGAGATCTCGCCGGCCTTGCCCTCGTAGGCGTTGACGAATGCCTCGATGAAGGTGGCCAGGCCATAGGCGCCGGAGTCCACCACGCCGTTCTCCTTGAGGACCGGCAGCAGGTCGGGCGTGCGCGCGACCGACTCGTACGCCTCGATGACCAGCGCGTCGAGCATCTCGTGCGTGGTGACCTTGGTCCTCTCGAGCTGGTCGGCGCGCGTGGAGATGTCGCGCAGGACGGTGAGGATGGTGCCCTCGACCGGCTTGCGCACCGCCTTGAAGGCGACCTTGACGCCGTTGCGCAGCGCGACGGCGATGTCTGTCGGGGTTGCCCCGACCGGGCGCGCGCCGACGAGGCCCTCGGCCACGCCACGCAGGATCTGGCTGGTGATGACGCCCGAGTTGCCGCGGGCACCCATCAGCGAGCCGTGCGTGATGGCGGCGGCGATGTCGGCCATGGAGGCGTCTGCGGGCAGGGCCTCGACCTCCCCCACCACGGTGTTGAGGGTGAGCGACATGTTGGTGCCGGTGTCCCCGTCAGGCACGGGGAAGACGTTGAGCTTGTTGATTTCCTCCGCCTTGTCGGCAACGACCTTGGCTGCGGCGGGGAAGCACGTGCGAATGACAGTAGTGATCATCTTGTGTTGTCCTCGGTTCCTGATTGCCCAGTGGTTCCTCGGTCAGTCTTCCTGGTGCCTAGCGGCTGGTGCGCATGCCCTCGATGTGCACGCGCACCTCGACGTCCTCCAGCTCGGCGATGCGACCAAGGAGGAACTTGACGGAACTTATCAGGTTGGACGAGATGGCTGCCATGTTGACACCCTGCTCGACAACCACATGCAGATCGACGACGAGACGCCCACCCTCGGACGAGACGTCGACACCGCGGCTCAGGCGGGTGATGGGCAGCAGGCGCGTCACGCCATGCTGCTCGTCGGTGACGGCCATACCAACCACGCCATAGCACTCGAGGGCCGCGTAGCCCGCAAGGTCCGCGATGCAATCGTTGGAAACCCTGAGGCTTCCGGGAATCACCTTGGCCATGAATAGCTCCTCCCGCTTGGTTGCGTGCGCAACCGTTGCACAATCTCCTTTAGTATATAGCAGCGATGAGGGAGTGGCACAGAAAGCTTGGGGTCATGTCGACTTCTCACACAGTCCGGCCACCAGGGGGCGCCGCGCGCTTCGGCAGGTAGCGGCCGGGGCGGGGCCAGGATCACCCGTGCTTGTCATCAGCTACAAAACCCTCACAAGAACCTGTGGTGGCCGCTTGCATGGGACACGCACTGTGCTAAAGTGATTTGGCTTTTGTAAGTTGTCGGCGCAATGCGCGACCGGCGCCGCCCCATGGAGGTCTGAGTCATGTCCAAGGTATGCGCTATCTGCGGCAAGCACCCCGTTGCTGGCCGTTCCATCAGCCACTCCCACCGCACCGTGAACCGCAAGTTCAAGCCCAACATTCAGCGCGTCACCGTCTTCAAGGACGGCCGCTCGCAGAAGATGAACGTCTGCACCCGCTGCCTGAAGAAGGGCAACGTGGCCCGCACCCCCCAGCAGGCGTAGGCACGCCGACCCACATCACGACAGCGACTGACGAAGGCCTCCTGCGGGAGGCCTTTTTGTGTGGGCGCACACAGGGCCACGACCTGTGGGCCACGGTTGTCCACGGCCTGCGCCAGAGAGCCCTGGCCCCTGCTCTCCGGACCTTTCATACCTGCGCTCTCTGACTCATCGGGAGTCTCCGTGGGCGGGATTCGAGATTCGAAATGCCGCGTGGACAGCGGCGGGGGGACGCCGCCAAGCCTTGTCAAGGGGTGCCGAGGGCGAAGCGGAGAAGACCCTCGACTTGTGCGAGGTGGGGACCGATGACGGAAAGGAAAATGCCGACCTATGAGGCATAAGGAGGGTGAGCGGAAAGGAAAAACCCGAGTTGTGCATAGCAGCCCTCTCCGCCGGAAAGGAAAAGCCGGAGTTGTGCGAGACTGGGGCCGGCGCCGGAAAGGAAAAGCCGGAGTTGTGCGGCTCGACGGGGTCACAACTCAAGGAAAATCTTTCCACCGCGAGTCCTCACCTCGCACAACTTAAGGTTTTCCTTTCCAGGGTTGGGCAACATCGCGCACAACTCGGGTTTTTCCTTTCCAGGGCTGGGCGCCGTCGCGCACAAGTCGGGGTTTTCCTTTCCGGCAAGAAGGCAGAGCCTGCACAACTCCGGTTTTTCCTTTCCGGCGCGGATTACAGTGAGCTGTCTCACCCCCACCACCACCGTGTCCCCATCGCCGAGACGCTCGGCACCACCGCCCCGGCACACCACAGGGCCATGTGCCTCGCGGGCACCGTCTCACATGCAGGCCGGACAAGAGGGTCGGTCATCCACACGAGCTGCCGAGGGGCCAGGAGCCCAACCCCTACTCTGTGACAGACGACAGAAGGAAGGCCGCCAGCAGGCCCTCGTGGCAGGTCACGACGGCGTCCTCTGAGCTCACGACGTTGGAGACGCCCTCGTCTGCCAGCAACGACAGGGAGCGCTCCTCCAGGTTCCAGCGCATCCCGCGCTCGGAGACGACCGTGTCCGCCACCAGCGGAATCGCCGAGAAGGTGGCGCCCACGGCATGCGGGCTCGCACCGACTGCCCAGCTCGAAACCCCCTCGGGCGAGAGGATCCGACACTCGAGCGCGTCCTCCACCAGGCGTGGACCCGCATCCGCCGCTGCGGCGAGCTGCCCGACCACGGCGAGAGCGTGGTCGGGTCGACCGCCCGAGGCGCAGGTCAGCGTCAGTTCGAGCGCGGCACCTCGGCGGGCCGCCTCATGGCGCGCGCAGGCGATGGCCAGCGCCAGATCGGTGGCGTACTTCTCCTGCGGGTAGCGAATCTGCGCCGCGCCCGTCTCGCCTGCCCATGCCAGCACATCCGCGCCGATCGAGTCTGCATCCCCGCAGAGCATGTGCGGGACGACACCCGCCTCGCGGCATGCGTGGGCCCCGCGATCGGCGGCGATCACGTAGTCGCTGCGCCCGGCAAGCGCGCCCACGAGCGCGGGAGAGCTTGGCTCGGGGGACCCGTCGACCACCAGCGCACGGAGCACCCCTTCGGTCGGGCCGTCCTGTCGTGCGTAGTCCTCGAGCAGCGACAGCGACAGCTCGCCATACCCATGTGCGAGAATGTCGGAGTTGCGCTCGCAGAACGCCTGGTCACGACCATCGTGGTCGTTGTGGAGGCACACGGTCTTGAGTCCCATGCGGTACGCCGTGCGCACCGCGAAGGGAGCGTCCTCGAACACCCACGTCGAGCGGGCGTCGGTACCCAGCGCCGCGAGCGCGTACTCGTAGGCTGCGGGGTGCTCCTTGTCGGAGCCCGTCTCGCTCGTCTGGATGACGCGTTCGAAGTAGCCCTCTATGCCCTGGGCGGAAAGCGCCACGCGGACCTCAGGCTCGGTGGTCGCCGAGAGGACGACCATGCGCACCCCCGCCGCCCTCAGCTCGTCGAGAAAGCGGCGGCACCCCGCGAACAGGCTGATGTCGTGCAGGTAGTGCCCCTGCACCACCTTGCGCATCTCGGCAAGGATCGCCTCCCCACTCTCCCCTATGCCAAAGCGCTCATGGAACCAGAAGCACATGTCGTCGAAGTTGTATGTCTCTGCCTCGGCGAGCAGCTCGTCTGTCTTGGGGATCCCGTGGGCGTCGAAGGCATCCTCGACCAGCGCGTGCCACATGGGCATCGAGTCGACGAGGGTGCCGTCGCAGTCGAAGATGGCCCCCGTGATGGTCGGGCCGGGAGCGGCGTCGCGTGCGCCGCATGCGGTGGAGTCGCTCATCGATGCCCCCTGGCTCGTAGGACGCGGACAAGGCAGGTTTGATGATAGCAGGGCAGACCCAGACGAGCGTGACGGACAGGCCGGCGTTGGGCGCGGCATCCACCCTCCCACCACAGAAACATGCCCGGAACGTTCTGTGAGGTGACGGACGGGCCGGCGTTGGGTACAGTATCCACCGACAACCACGACGTATCGGTTTTGGCATCAGACGGAGGCGACCATGGCCCGGTATGACTACAGGTGCCCCAACTGCGGCAGGCGGTTTGAGGTCGAGCACCCCATGGGCGAGCGGCCCGCGGTCCACTGCGCCTCATGCGGTGGGAAGGCCCAGCGCGTGTTCAGCGCATCGGGCATCCACTTCGAGGGGCACGGCTTCTACAACACCGACCAGCGCGCGTCGACCGAGACAACCACGTAGCGGCAGCAGACGACGACCCGCGTGAGACGTGCGACGGAGCGGCTACGTAGCAGGCAGCAAGCGGCGACGCCCATGCGAGTCGCGCGACGTGGTCCGCGCCTGTCGCCGTGACGCGATCCGCGCCCTGCCACCGGGACACCGCGCGCACCTGCCGTGCGTCGTTGTCCGCACCTGTCATCGCGACGCGGTCCGCGCCCTGCCGCCGGGACACCGCCCGCGCCCTGCCTCTCAGCGAACGCGCACCATCCGCGCACAGAAGTGCCCGTCCTCGCCGCCGGGAGACGGGATCGTCAGCAGGAATCCCTCGGGAGTCTGGCGCTCGGCCACCAGCTGGCCGAGGGCGACGTCACGACGGCAGGCGGGGGCGGTGGCGACGTCCTCCACGCGGAAGCACCTCCCCGGCGCGCTTTCCAGGAACGCCCGCACGACCTGCTCGTCCTCCTCGGGCAGGACGGAGCAGGTGGCGTAGACGAGCACGCCGCCGGGCGCCACGCGCGCGGCAGACGCTTGCAGCATGCGCAGCTGGAGGCCGGCCAGCTCGGTGATGCCTGGCTCCGCAAGCGACGCCGCGATCTCGGGATGGCGGCGCATGGTGCCCGTACCGCTGCACGGCGCATCCACCAGCACCACGTCGAACAACCGGTCGACCTGCTCGGGAAGGCCCTCGCCCCCGCCGGCAAGCTCGCACGCGTCCAGCCGATGGCTGCTCGCCATGCCCGACAGCCCGGCCTCCCTCATGCGACGGCCTGCCACGCGAACCTTGTACGCCACGCTGTCCACACCGACGAGCGTCGACGGGTGGCGCACGCCGGCAGCCGTGCACAGCAGGATCGACTTGGTGGCCCTCCCCTGCCCAACCTCGAGGAGCGCCGCGCCTCCCGCATCCGGCGCTGCGATGCGGCACACCAGCTGGGCGGCAAGGTCCGCCACGACGGCAGCGCCGCTGGGGACAAGCCCAGAGGAGGCGAGCGGGGCGACGTCGCCCAGCTCGAAGGACCCGACCAGGCCGGGCACGGGAATCGGCCGCATGCCGGAGCGGGCGAGCTCGTGCACAAGCTCCTCCGGGGTCTGGCGCAGCGTGTTGGCCGCCACGTAGACGGGCGCGGCGTCCAGCTGGGCCAGGCACAGGGATGCGGCCGCGCGCGGGCCGCGGTCGCGCAGCAGGCGGGCGGCGAGCCACGCGGGAAGCCCCGAGGCGAGGGAGAGGTCCCCCGCATCGCAGGTGCCCGCCACGCAGCGGTCGCGGGCGGCCTCGACCAGGGGGCGCGCCTCCTGCGCCAGCCTGCGCAGCACCGCGTTCGCCAGGCCTGCCGCACGGGGGGCGACCGAGCGCACGAGCTCGACGCCTTGGCTCGCGGCGACCGCGACGGGCGTGTCCAGATAGCAGATCTCGAATGCGGCGACCCGCAGCGCATCACGCACGCGCGGCTCGAGCGCGGAGGGACGTCTCAGGCGCTCGTCGACCAGGGCGTCGAGCACCTGCTCCGCAGCCGTCGCGCCCATCGCGAGCCTGAACGCGAGGGCGCGATCGGGAGCCGGAAGGCCAGCGATCGTCTTGTCGGCGCGGGCGAGGTCGCGCACGCGGGCGGCACGGCGGCGCCGCTGGCTCACGAGCGACAGCGCCGCGCGTCGGGCGGGGCCGAGCTGGGCCATGCCTAGGCCCTCTCCCACGTCAGGTCGTCGCCACGCAGGCCGGCCGCCCAGGCGGAGGCCGCCATCTCACGCTTGCCGTCGGGCCGCACGCGATCGAGGCAGAGCGTCCCGTCGGCGCAGCCGAGGCACACGCGCCCCGCGCGCACGCGCACCCGGCCTGCGGCCAGGCCCTCGCTCGTCTCATGCGCTGCCAGCGCACGAACGCCCTTGCCCGCAACCAGCAGGCGGGCGGGGGCCGTGTCGAGGGAGGCGCGCACGCGGCGCACGTTGCGCGAGGCCGTGTCCGCGGGGTCGAGCAGCATCTCCGCCTTGTCGACCTTCGCCGCATAGGTGACCTGGGACTCGTCCTGCTCGACCCAGCGCACGGTGCCGTCGGCGATGGTGGGGATGGCGGCGACAAGCTCGCGCGCGCCCAGCTCGGCGAGCTCGGCCATCACCGTGGCGCAGTCCTTCTCGCCCACCTCGACCGACGCCTGGCGGCAGTACGCGCCGGCGTCGAGCTCGCGCACGACCCGCATGATGGACACGCCCGCCCGCTCGTCTCCCTCAAGCACCGCGCGCTGGATGGGGGCCGCGCCACGCCAGCGCGGAAGCAGGGAGGCGTGCACGTTGACGCAGCCGAGCGGCGCCACCTGGAGCACCTGGTCGGGCAGGATGCAGCCGAACGCCGCGACCGCTATCAGGTCGGGCGCGCAGACGACTATGGCCTCCATGACCTCCGGCGTGATGCGCGTGGTCTCGAGCACGGGGATGCCCAGCTCGACGGCTGCCTCCTTGACGGGGGACGGGACCAGCCTGCGCCCGCGGCCACGCACGGCATCCGGGCGCGTGAGCACGAGCGCGACCTCATGCGCGGCGGCAAGGCGTCGCAGCGACGGGACGGAGAAGTCGGGGGTGCCCATGAAGACGATGCGCATGCGTGCTCCTTGTGCGAGACGGGGTGGGCCAGGGCGGTAGCTGACGTGGGCAGGGGCTACTCGGTGTCGCCGGGACGCGCACCGGCTGCGAGGGCCTCCTTGTAGTCGCGCATCGTGGCGGCACGCTTGAGCGGCCCGAGGTGATCGACCATGGTCACGCCGTGCAGGTGGTCGATCTCGTGCTGCAGGCACACCGCCAGGAGGTTCCTCTCGGCCTCGTAGCGCATCAGCTCGCCATCGAGGTTGAGGGCCTGCACCACCACATGGCTCGGGCGCGTCACGCGCACCGTGATGCCCGGGAACGACAGGCAGCCCTCGGCAAACTCGAGCTCCTCGCCATCGGCGGCGACGATCTCGGGGTTGATGAGCACATAGGGGCTGCGCTTGTTCTCGGTGTAGCCGACGTCGATGACGACCATCTGCACCAGCTCGCCGACCTGCGGGGCGGCGAGGCCGCAGCCGTCCGTGGCGTACATGTCGCGCAGCATGCGGTCGGCGAGGGCGCGCACCTCGGGGGTGATCTCCTCGATCGGCGCGCATTCGGTTGAGAGGCGCTCGTCGGGCGCGACGACGATGTCCTCGAACTCGTTGCTCATGCGGGGCTCTCCTTGAGTCGCGGTGTCCACGTGATGTTACTACCCAATCCGCGGCCTGCGATACGCTGCACAAAAAGCGCCGACACTGTCGCGCGGGAGGCTACGAGGGCGGCCCGTGGCAGGGGCGGGGCGGCAGGGCGGCGGCCACGGTGGCGGTCTCGTATCGCGAGCGGGACATGCGGGTGCGGCGGCGGGGCCCCATCGCTACATCAGGTCATGGCAGTCGATGTCCACGGCCACCGAGACGCCCGGCCTGCTGCCCAGCCTGCGCGCGCAGGCACCCAGCAGCGCGCCCATGTCCGCCTCGGCGGGAGCCTTGACCAGCACGTGCCTGCGCAGGCGATCCTTCACGCGCGACTTGAGGCAGTCGGCGGGACCGAGCACCTCCCACCCGGCAAGCCCGTCGACGCGCTCGCGCAGGTCGGCCGCTAGCTCGTCGAGCGCCATGCCCACCGCCCGGCCATCCCTCCCCGATGCCACCACGTTGGCCAGGCGCGCGAACGGCGGGTAGTACGCCTCGCGCCGGTCGTCGAGCTCGGCGTCGAGAAAGAGCGCGCGATCATGGCGCGCCACCGCCTGGATGGCGGGATGGCCGGCCCAGTACGTCTGCACGATGACCTGGCCCGGGCGCCCCCCGCGGCCGGCCCTGCCCGCCACCTGCTCGAGCAGGTCGTAGGTGCGCTCGCCCGCGCGGAAGTCGGGCAGCTTGAGCGTGGTGTCGGCATTGACGACCCCCACCAGCGTGACCTCGGGAAAGTCTAGGCCCTTGGCGATCATCTGCGTCCCCACGAGCACCGCGCACGCGGCCGCGTCGAAGCGCTCGAGCAGCCGCTGGTGACCGCCCTTGGCCGCCGTGGTGTCGGCATCCATGCGGATGACCTCCGCGCGATCACCCACGAGCAGGGCGAGCTCGTCCTCGACGCGCTGCGTGCCCACGCCGAAGGCCCCCATGTAGCGGCTGCCGCAATGGGGGCACCGGGCCGAGGGGTCGGGAAACGCGCTGGTGGGCCACGTGCGACCGCAGGTGTGGCAGGCCAGCTGGTGCGTGCGCTCGTGGTAGGTGAGCGAGGTGGAGCAGTGCGGGCACTCGGGCACGCAGCCGCACGCGCGGCACATGAGAAACGTGGCGAAGCCGCGCCTGTTGAGCAGCAGCACCGCCTTCTCGCCCCTTCTCACGACCTCCTCGATCGCGTTACGCAGGGTGTCGGAGAAGATCGAGCGGTTGCCCCCCGCGAACTGCTGTGTCATGTCGACCACGCGGACCGTGGGCAGCAGCGCGCCGCCCGGGCGCTCGGGCATCTCCACGCGCGTCCAGCTCACGCCGCCCCACCGACCTGCCCGACAGCGCGCGAGGCTCTCTATCGAGGGCGTCGCCGATCCCAGCACCAGCGCGCAGCCGCGCTCGCGGGCGAGACGTGCCGCAAGCTCGCGCGCGTGGTAGCGCGGGGCGCACCCCTGCTTGTAGCTCCCCTCGTGCTCCTCGTCGATGATGATGAGACCCACGTCGCGCAGCGGCGCGAAGAGCGCGGAACGCGCACCGACCACCACGTGGGCCATGCCCTGGCGCACCAGGTCCCACTGGTCGTAGCGCTCGCCCGCCGAGAGGCGCGAGTGCAGCACCGCCACGTCGTCCCCAAACCGGGAGCGGAAGCGACCCACCGTCTGCGCCGTGAGGGAGATCTCGGGCACCAGCACGAGGGCGCCCGCGCCCTGCGAGCAGGCCCGCTCGATGGCCGCGAGGTAGACCTCGGTCTTGCCCGAGCCCGTCACCCCGTCGACCAGCACGACGTCGCCACGAGCGGCGCGGCGCGCCTCGTCGATGGCGGCCAGCGCCGCCCGCTGGCCCACCGTCAGGCGCTCGGGACGATGCGCGACCGCCGACGAGAGGGAGGTTCCCCCTCCCCCGCGCACGCGTCGGCGGGTCTCCACCACCACGGCGCCCTTGCGCTCGAGCGCGGACACGGCGCGCGCAGCACCCGCGATCGTGGTCGCGAGCTCTGCCATGCGCATCGGGCCCGCGGCGAGGGCGGCCAGCACCATGCGCTGGCGGCCGGCGTTCCTGCGTGGCTCGTAGGGCTCGTCCCGCTCGGCGAGGCGCACCCAGCGCACATCGACGGGGCCGGAGCGCTCGCACACCAGCTGCCAGGGGTCGGCGTCGGTGTCGCGGCGCACCTTGACCAGCTGGCCGGGGGCGAGAAACGGTCGGAGGGCCTCGCAGGGGGGGCACGCGTACTCGCGCGCCATCCACGACGCCACGCGCGCGGCCACGGCATCGAAGGCCGGCGGGGCGAGCACCTGCAGCACGGGCCGAATCCGCTCGGGAGCCACGCCGGCGGGGGCATGATCGGCGAGGGCCACCACATAGCCGACCGAGGGCCGGCGCGAGAAGGTGACCAGCACCGTCGTGCCGACCAGCACGTCTGGGGCCAGCTCGTCGGGGATGGCGTAGTCGAAGGCCCCCTCCAGGGCACGCGTGGGAATGTCGAGCACGACGTGCGCGTAGCGCATGGGGCCTCCTTCCGGCAGACGGCGGGACCGGGCTCATGGTGGGCCGGGTCACTCGATTCTACCCAATCGGGCGGAGGGCGGGGCATGGCCGCCCGGGCCCGCACCTGGGGCTGCGGGCGAGGCCGACGGGGTTGCGGGCGAGACCGACGTCCCTCTCGGTCACGGGAGCTGCGTCCCAGGCCGGCGGGATCGTGCGGCCCAGGCCGGAGCCCTCCTCGGTCACGAGATCGTGCGACCCAGGAACCGCTCGGCGTTGTGCCAGCACATGGCCTCGAGTTCGGCCTGCGAGAAGCCCAGCGACCTGAACTTCGCCAGCTCGTCGGCGGGCTCCCACATGGGGAAGTCGGAGCCGAAGAGGATGCGGTCGGTGCCGTAGGCATACACCAGCTCCCGGGTGCGACGCGGGCCGAGGAAGCGCATGGAGCTGGACATGTCGAGGAAGCAGCCCTCGTCCTCGAGGAACTCGAGCGCGTAGTCCTGGATGGACCAGCCGCCAAAGTGGGCGGCATTGACCGTCAGGCCGGGGAACGCGTGCAGGATGCGCCTGAGGCGCCGGGGGTGCGAGTAGTCGTAGCGGTAGTCGCCGCAGTGGATGGTGACCGGGAGGTGCCGGGCCTCGGCCAGCTCGTAGACGCGCATGAGGCGCGGGTCGTCCATGTTGACGGCCTGCGTGTCGGGATGCAGCTTGATGCCGCACAGGCCCATGCCCGCGGCGCGCCCCATCTCTGCCGCGGGGTCCTCGCAGTCCTGATGCATGGCCATGAAGCCGATGAGGCTGGGGTCTGCCGCGACCTCCTGGGCGATGAAGTCGTTGATCGGGGCGACCGTCTGGGGCTTGGTTGCCACCGAGCACACCACGCAGTGCGTGATGGACGACCCCGCAAGCGACGTGGCGAGCCGAGAGACCGAGCCGTCCTGCGCGTCCATCTCGAGGTTGTAGAAGCGGCCGATGCTCTGCGTGGCGCGCTCCGAGATCTTGTCGGGATAGATGTGGACGTGCACGTCGACCACAGGCATGGGCAGCTCCTCGAACGTCGTGTGATGGCGACACATCTTAGCGAAGCTGGGCGGCCATGGCCACGGGGGAAACACGACCGTGACACCCGTCCTCTCGCGAAGGCCGGGGGAATGTCACCGCTCCCGTCCTTCGGTTCCGAAATTTGTCGGTACATTTCCCAGCCGACATCGGAGGACCTCACCGACAAATTAACTTGTCTGCAGATTTCACGCACAGACAAATTCTCGCAGAGGAGACGGGCAGCGCAAAGTACCGACAAATCGAAAAAAGATGCCTGCGGCGAGGAAAACAGTACAGACAAATCAATTTGTGCCCCCGCCTTGTGCCCCCACCTCATGCCCCCAGAGCCCGTGCCCCATCCCGTACCCCCAGCCCATACCCCCCACCGGGTCCTCATGGGCGCCGGGGTGGGCCACAAGCGCCCGTCGCAGCGGAAGGCTACGCGACGTCTGCCCTCATCGCGTCCACGACGCTGGTGGCACCGCTTCTGTGCAGCACGTACACCACGCTCATCGCGAGCACGGCGGCCATGCCTGCGGCGGCCGCGGCCACGTATGCCCAGGGGACCATGAGCCCGATCCCCTCGAACGAGAGGCCAAAGCTGAGCCAGATGCCCACGTTGACCAGCGTCGAGAGCACGACCCCCACCGCCAGCCCCCGCACCGCGTAGCTCACGCACTCGCACACGATCATCCTCTTGAAGGCGGACGGCCCCATGCCCACCGACTGCAGCACCGCGAACTCGCGGGCGCGCAGCACCACGCTGTTCGAGAGCGTGTTGAAGGCGTTGGCCACCGCGATGAGCATGGTGATCACGGAGAAGAGCGTCACGAACAGCCACACCGTCCAGGAGAGCGCGCGGATCTGGCGCGCCTCCCCCCTCACGTTGAGCACGTTGACCGAGAAGTCTCCCTCCAGGGCGTCGATCGCGTCGCTGATGTCCTGGGCAGCCTGTGCGGTGTCATTGGCGCGCACGCCAATCACGCCGCCCCAGGGCCCCGTCACGGGATGGTCCTCCAGCAGGCGCATGGGCATGATGAGGCAGGGGAACTCGCCCGAAGTGCCGTACAGCGCCATGTGATCGGTCATGCGGGAGGTGAGCGCGGCGACCTGCAGGGTCCAGGAGCCGACGGCGAGGGTGCCGTCATCTGCGTCTCCCGAGGGCCGCTCGGTCCCGGCGTCCGGGGTCACCGTCAGCCCCAGCAGCGTGGTCTCGTAGCCATCCTGCCCATCAGAGCGGCTGAGCAGCACGCCGGCACCCTCGCCGTCGGCGACCACCTGCCAGCCCTCGTGGCCCAGCGCGTCGATCACGCGCTCGTCAAGGTCATACACCTCAACCTCCCCGGGGCCCGTGCACGCGTCCACGACACGCGCCGGGGACCTGGTCGCCTCGGCCTCGGCGGCAGCCAGGCGCGAGACGTACGACCCCCTGATGAGCGCGGTGTCGCGCGCCGCCGGGTCGATCCCGGCCTCTCGGGCCAGCCCTTCCCATGTCGCGTCGTCGACGAAGCTGCACGACGCATGTCCCACATATGCCCCCGAGCCGGTGAGGTGCGTCCGGTTGAGGGCCTCCTCGTAGTACATCCCCTGCCTGAACGCACTCTCGTCCTCGGCATCCAAGGCGGCACGGAGGTCGTCCGAGACCATCTCGCCGGGGACGCGCACCTGCAGCTCGCCGAGGCACTCGCCGTAGCTCGTCGTCATCCCGTCGAGGCGGTCGATGGCCGCACGTGCGCGCCCGACCGTCTCCACGAGCTCTCCAGCCGTCATCGTGGAGCCCGCGTCGATGTCCGCGAGCAGGTCGCTGGCAACCTGTGACCCCCTCGTCGCGGCGTAGGTGTCAAAGGGCCTCATGTATTGAGCGATGGATCCCGAGGTCACAAAGAGCGCAAAGCTCACGCCGAGCGAGATGGCCACCACACGACCGTGCGAGCTGGCGCGCGACAGGTTTCGGTGCGCGACGAAGCCCGGCACCCCCGCGACGCGCGCGAGGAGCGAGGGAAGGCGGTCGGGCGAGGTCGGCAGCTCGCCACGACGCGCCATGCGCCTGGTCTCGCGGAGGGCGCGCCTCCCGACGCGCACCCCCCGCGCCTGGCGAATGGCGTCGATCGCCGGGACGTGCCCCGCGCGCACCGCCGGCACCCACGCGCTCACCAGGAGCACCAGCGCCGACACGGCCACGACGGCCGCCATGACCAGGGGATGCACGGAGAGGTCGAGGCCGCCAGGGCTGCCGAACAGGTACGAGAAGGCATCGCTCGTGACCTCCAGCACCACGGCCACGCCCGCGATCCCAAGGAGGGCGCCGACGGGGATGCCCACGCCACCGAGGACCAGCGCCTCGGTCAGCACCATCCTGCGAAGCTGGCGCGCCGAGGCCCCCTGCGAGGCCAGGAGCCCGAACTCCTTGGTGCGCTCGTTGACCGCTATGGCAAACGACGTGTAGACGAGTGCGACGGAGGCCACCACGATGACGGCGACCAGCACGTAGGCAAGGGCCCATATCCCGTCGAAGATCTCACGGCCCTCGACGAGGCCGACATAGCGGATCAGCTGCTGGTGCGTCAGGCAGTCCGTGCTCGTGAAGCGGACCCGCGGGGTCTCGTCGCGCTTGGAGAAGGCGTCGAGGACCGCCTCGAACCCGTCTTCTGTGGCGTAGCCGTCGGCGCAGGCCCACACGCTCTGCGAGGTGGGGGGCCCTTCCAACGACGAGGCGGCGCCCGCGCAGGTCACCGCCATGGCACAGCTCTGCGAGGCCACGAGGTTGTCCCCCAGGAAGTTGTCCTGCGGCCTGCGGAACCCCACCACCGTGTACGTGCGGCGCTCGGATCGCTCGAGGCGCTGCGCCTCCCAGACCCCCGTCACCTCATCCCCGACGAAGCGCTCGTCGGTCGCGTTGGTGAGCGCGCCGCTGTCAAAGGACCTCGTGCCCAGGTCGAGCGTGATGGTCGACCCGACCGCGAGCGGCCCATCGCTCGCCGCGCCGGAGCTGCCGGAGATGTTCCATGAGCCGGTGTCGGGATCAGTCGTCGCGGACCAGTCCGCCGCCGTGCCCTCCCCGGCCCCCGTCTCATCGGAGGGCGAGGCACCTCCCACAGGCAGGCCGGCCTCGAGCGCGACGCCTTTCAGGCGGACGGGCAGCACGACCTCGTCGGGCGTCTCGGGCATGCGCCCCTCGGAGAGCCTGGGGCCGTTCATGAGGGCTGCCACCTGCTCGCGGCTTCCCTTGAGGCCACGGGGCAGCTCGATGACCGCTATCGCGCCGAAGCCCATGCGATCGGCGGCGGCATCGTCGAGCAGGGCGCAGCCGAGCTCGTGGGAGATGGCCACGGCGCTCACGCGCTCGTCGCGTATGAGGTCGTAGACGGCGGCGTCGCTGGCCGCCCCGCCCCACACGTACCACGTCCCCTCGCTTGCCGCCGTATGCTGGTAGAGTCCTCGATCCAGGCTCGTGACCGTGGTGACCACCGCCGTCATGAGCGCCGTCGCGAGGATGATCCCCACGACCGACACGAGGGTGCGCGTGTGGTTTCTCGCCATCGAGCGCAGCGCGAGGCGAGAGAGGATGCCGCCGCGCGTGATGCCGCGCCTTCCCCCCGCCATGGCTACGACCGCCTCTCGTCACGGACGATGCGGCCGTCCTCGATGGCGACCACGCGACGGGCCAAGGCGGCCACGTCCTCGTCGTGGGTGATGACCACCAGCGTCTGGTGCAGGTCGTGGTTGGAGGCGCGCAGGAGCGCCATGACCTTGGCGGAGTTCTTCGTGTCGAGGTTGCCGGTGGGCTCGTCGGCGAGCACGATGGCAGGGCTGTTGAGCAGCGCGCGGCCGACGGCGACGCGCTGCTGCTGCCCTCCCGAGAGCTGGTTGGGCAGCTGGTGCTCGCGCCCGGTGAGCCCTAGCTGCGCGATGAACGAGCGGAGGCGAGCCTCGCTGACCGAGCGGCCGTCGAGCAGGATGGGCAGCGTGAGGTTCTCCGTCACGTCGAGCACGGGGATGAGGTTGTAGAACTGGTAGACGAGGCCCACCTCGCGGCGGCGGAAGACGGCCAGCTGCTCGTCGGAGCGCGCGTAGACGTCCTCGCCGTTCATGCGGACGGTGCCCGAGGTGGGGCGGTCCACGCCGCCCAGCAGGTGCAGCAAGGTCGACTTGCCCGAGCCGGAGCTGCCCACGATGGCCAGGAACTCGCCGGCCTCGATGGAGAGGCTCACGTCGTCAAGCGCGCGGATGGCCGTCTCGCCCGTGCCGTAGACCTTGGTGAGGTGCTCGGCGACAAGAATTGGTTGCATGGTGGCCTGCCTTCCTGCCAGGAGTCGCGTGTGGGACCATGGGGCCATGCTCGCCGGCCGGCCATGCGGGCACGTGACGGGTCGCTGACGATGCCGTCAGACCGGTCCCATGCCGCGTCGAGGGAGCGCCCGGCCTCATACGACGAGCTTGAAGAACGTGACGTCAAAGCGCGCGCCCGCCACGTGCCCGTCCTCGTCGACGGCGTTGCGCGCCGTGATGGAGCCTCCCTGCGCCGAGACCAGCGCGCGGGAGAGGGAGAGGCCGATGCCCACGCCCGCCGGGTTCACCTCGCTCGACGCGGCGCCCGCCTGCCCACCGCGATAGAAGCGGTCGAACACGCGCGGGAGGTCCTCCTCGGCAAAGCCCGGGCCGCTGTCCTGCACGCAGATGCGGCAGGCCAGCGCATCCTCCCACGCCCTCAGGCTCACCACACCGCCCGCCGGCGTGTGTTCGAGGCAGTTCTTGAGCACGTTCGAGAGCGCCTCGCGCGTCCACGAGGCATCGCCCTCGAAGGAGCAGCCCTCCCCCACCTCGCAGGAAAAGCCCACGTCCGCCAGGTCGAACGATATGGCGAGCGGCGCGAACGAGGCCTCCGCGAGGCGCGCGACGTCCACCGTCCTCGTCTCGAGGCGCACCACCCCCGCATCCAGGCGGGCCAGCTTGAGCAGCGAGCTCACCAGCCACTGCACGCGCTCGAGCAGGCGCTCGGCATCGCGCGCGTGCGTGAGGCTCGCCCCCGCCGGCGCGTCACGCCGTATGAGGGCAAGCTCCAGTCCCAGGGAGGTGAGCGGGGTGCGCAGCTGGTGCGAGATGTCGGCAAGGGAGTCGGCGAGCGACCGCTTCTCGGCCGCGAGCTCGTCGTTGGCCACCTGCAGGCGGGAGAGCGTCTTGGAGAGCTGGCTCGCCAGGATGGAGAGCTCCCCCTCCCGCATGTCGTCGAGCGAGACGTCTCGCCCCCCGGCGAGGACGTCATCGATCCGGGATGACAGCTCGGACAGCCTACGATAGCGCCAGAGGGCGAGTGCCGTCGACGTCGCCGCCACGAAGCCGCCGCACGCGAGCGTCGCGAGGCCCGCCTCGAGGCCCGCCCACGCGCGCGCCGCCAGTGCCGCCAGCAGGACCGCGGCAGCGGAGGCGACGGCCTGCCGCAGCACCTCGCGGTTGCGCAGCAGCATCACCCCACGCTCCGGTAGCCCACCCCGCGCACGGTCTCGATGATCGTGGGGGCGGCGGGGTCGTCCTCTATCTTCTCGCGCAGGCGGCGCATGTACACGTAGAGGGTGTTGTCCTCGATGTAGGCGTCGGAGCTCTCCCAGAGGGCCTCGCGCATCATCTCGCGCGTGACCACGTGCCCCGGGTTGGTCGCGAACAGCAGCAGGAGCCGATACTCCACGGCCGAGAGGGGTATCTCCGCGCCGGCCTTGGTCACGCGCGCCCGCGACGGGCTGATGGCGAGCGGACCGAGGCGCAGGATCCGGTTGTCGCCCGCGCGGCGACGCAGCACCGCCGCGATGCGGGCGAGCAGCTCGCGCGGGCGAAAGGGCTTGGCGATGTAGTCCTCGGCGCCCATCGAGAGGCCGGTGACCGTGTTGAACTCGTCGTCGGAGGCTGTGAGGAAGACCACCGGGACGTCCGGGTGGTCCTGGCGGATGGCGCCGCACACGGCAAAGCCGTTGCCCTCGGCCAGGGTCACGTCGAGCAGGACGAGGTCGGGCTGGCACGCCCGCACGCGCCTGATGGCGTCGGCCTGCGTGCACGCCGCGTCGACCTGGTAGCCCTCGGCAACGAGCAGCTCCGCGAGCGCGCGCACGATGTCGACGTCGTCCTCGACCAACAGGATTCGCATGGCAGTCCCCCTCCTCGCGCCCTCACGATACCGCAGGGGGACACGCTTTCCGAGAACCTTTCGATTCCGTCACGCCCGCCAGGTCAGCCGGCGGGCCCGTGGACGGGGCCGCTCGCTAGTCGTCGCTGCCGATGGCCTTGAGCACCCAGTTCACGCGCAGGATGATGAACATCGAGATGCTCGCGATGATCAGGAAGATCACGATGGGCGTGGCGTAGGTGAGGAAGCTGATGAAGCGGGCGTCGCTCGTGGCGGCGAAGCGGCCGATGGCAGCGGCCTGCAGCGAGTATATCGACACAAGGGCGCACGAGAGCGACAGCGCCTTGCTCGCGCTGATGAGCGGATCCTCGAGCTTGCGCCACTTGTACAGGTTGATGAGGGCGAAGATCACGTTGTACAGGGCGAACAGCGCCACGACCACCAGCATCTGCGTGGCGTAGCTGGGCCTGGAGCCCAGGCGGTTGGACACGACGCCCAAGACCATCACGACCGTCGTGAGCATGAGCAGCCAGACGCCGCACTGGCGGTAGCGCCGCAGCTCCTCGCGCCCGTCAGAGGCCATCGTCTGCATGTAGGTCGCGATGCTCACGCGCATGAAGGTGAGCCAGGCGTAGTAGACCGAGAGGGTCGCGAACCACAGGGACTGACGTCGGTAGGCGCTGTAGGCCTGGTAGAAGACGAAGAACAGGTTGATGACGGCGCTCATCTTGGTCGAGGTGGCGGCGCGCAGCCACGGGTCGTTCTGGTACGCGTCGTAGAAGCCCCTCAGCGGCCGCTTGATGAAGATCTCCACGAACGAGCTGCGGTCGGTGCGGATGCGCCTGATGACCCAGCCCACCGCCTTGGCGAACTCCTGTGCGATGTCGATGTCGACCAACGGAGACTGCCCCATCTCCCCGCCGATGGGGCTCTCGTGGGAGTCGCTCCTCTTGTCGTTGTCGGCCATCATGTCCCCTCACGCCGTAACTAACCTGAGCGTAGCAGAACAGGTGCCGGATTGGCCAGCCGAACCCCCCGAACGCCCTGCATGGGGACGGGTTCGTCCGTGCCGGGCGTCACAGGTCGAGCAGCTCCTCGGCGAAGCCCACGCGATACGCGCGGAAGGCCACCTCGCCCAGCTCCTGCGTCTCGTCGAGGTCGACGTCGGCGGCGATGCCAAAGTCCCGATCCCCCTCGGGATCCCGGAAGGTCTGCCGCACGTGCCACACGTGATCGACCCGCTCGTCCGCCTCGTCGATGTCGAGATAGCCCATGGAGCGGGCGTCGGCGTCGAGCAGGATCCCGTCATGCTCCTCGAGGTAGGCGTCGAGCGCCATGCGCCAGCGCGCGGAGCGCCAGCCCCACGCGCCGTCGAGCTCTCCCAGCTCGTCGGTCCGCCCCCCTGCCGCGAGGCGCACGCGGCGGAAGAGCGCGTTGCGCACGAGCACCGTGAGGCCGCGGCGGTCATGCACCACCTCGTCGGCGGCGCCAGGCGCGACGAGCTCGGCACCCACGTCGAGGTCCTCGCCCGCCTGCGACCACTCGTCCACCAGGCTGGAGTCGACCGTGCGCACCACCAGCCCGAGCCAGTGCACGATGTCGTCCAGGCGCTCGTCGCGCTTGTCCGCCGGCACCGTGCGGTCGAGCGACCGGTACGCCTCGGAGAGATAGCGCAGCAGGATGCCCTCAGCGCGCGAGATGCCGCAACGCTGCACGTAGCCCTTGAAGTCGGAGGCCGTCTCGACCATCTCGCGAAGCACCGACTTGGGCCTCAGCTCGAAGTCGGCCGCCCAGGGGACCTCGGCGCAGTAGCGCGCGAACGCCGCCTCGAGCAGCTCCTCGAGGGGCTTGGGGTAGGTGACATCGGCCAGCCGCTCGATGCGCTCGTCGTAGTCCACGCCGTCGGCCTTCATCTGGGCCATCGCCTCGTCACGGGCGCGGCGCTCCTGCGCGACCAGGATCTGGCGCGGGTTCTCCAGCGTCGCCTCCACCATGGAGATGACGTCGAGCGCGTACGCCTCGCCCTCGGGGTCGAGCAGCTCGAGCGCGGCCAGCAAGAAGGGCGAGAGAGGCTGGTCGAGGGCGAAGTCCTCGGGCAGGTCGATCGTGGTGACGTAGGAGTCCGTGCCGTCGGCGGCCGTCTCGCGCACCACCACGCCCGCATCGGTGAGCGTGGTGAAGAGCTCGTCGGCGCGCGTCTGCAGGCGCAGCTTCTGCTCGTCGGTCTGGAGGGAGTCCTCGATGATCTGCCGCACGCGCGCCCGGGCATCCCCGCCCTGCGTCACCTCGGCCAGCACCATCGAGTTGGTCACGCGAAGGCGGGGACGCAGCGGCTCGGGCTGGGCCTCCCTCAACCGGTCGAAGGTCTGGCGGTTCCAACCCACGAAGCCAGCGGGCGGACGGGCGATGCGCGCCTTGCGCGCCCGCTTGGGGTCTCCCCCCGCCTTGGCGAGGGCACGCGCCCGCTCGATGTCATACTCGGTCGCCTGGGCGATGACCAGGCCCTCGGTGTCAAATCCCGCACGTCCGGCCCGTCCGGCGACCTGGTGGAACTCGCGTGCGTTGAGGCGTCGGCTCCGCGTGCCGTCGTACTTGGCGAGCGCGGTGAGCAGCACCGTGTGGATGGGCACGTTGATGCCCACGCCCAGCGTGTCGGTGCCGCAGATGACGGGCAGCAGCCCCTGCTGGGCGAGCTTCTCCACCAGGAGGCGATAGCGCGGGAGCATCCCCGCATGATGCACGCCCACGCCCGCAAGCAGCAGCCGCCGGAGCGTGCGGCCGAACATCGTGGTGAAGCGCGTGCCTCTGACGGCCTCCTTGATGGCATCACGCTGCGCGCGGCTGCTGACCCCGTAGCTCGCCAGCGACTGCGCGCTCCTGAGCGCGGCGTCCTGGGAGAAGTGCACGGCGTAGATGGGCGCCCGGCCCTCGCGGATGGCCAGCTCCACCGTTGCCTCGAGCGCGGTCTCCACGTACTCGTAGGCGAGCGGCACCGGACGCGGGGCGTCGAGCACCATGTCGACGGCGCGCGCGGTCTGGCGCTCGAGCAGGCCCTTGACGTGGCCCATGTCACCGAGCGTGGCGCTCATGAGCAGGAACTGGGTGCCTGGCAGCGTGATGAGCGGGACCTGCCACGCCCAGCCGCGCTCGGGGTCGGCGAAGTAATGGAACTCGTCCATGGCCACGCGCGCGATGCCTGCACCCTCGCCCCAGCGCAGGGCGTCGCCCGCCAGGATCTCCGCGGTGCAGCAGATGACGGGCGCGTCGCCGTTGATGACCACGTCGCCGGTGATCATGCCCACGTTCTCGCGGCCGAGCACGTCCACCAGGTCGAAGAACTTCTCGCTGACCAGGGCCTTGATGGGCGCGGTGTAGTACGCGCGCTCGCCGGCGCACAGCGCCATGAAGCACATGCCCAGCGCCACCAGGCTCTTGCCCGAGCCCGTGGGCGTTCCTAAGATGACGTGGTCGCCCACGGCGAGGCCCATGAGCGCGTCCTCCTGATGCGCCCAGAGGTCGATGCCGCGCGCCGCCACCCAGTCCACGTAGCGCACGAGGGCCTCGTCCGCGGGAAGGGGGAAGTCGTCGTCATCGGCGTAGGGGGCGAGCAGCGCCAGCGAGGCGTAGGCGTGGGGGTCGTCGAGGGACTGGGCCATGGCGGCGGTGTCGGTCATGGGCCTCCTTGGGCTCGGGATGTGGGTGGGTCGTGCCGCCCATGATACGGCAGGGCGGCACGGCCCACCGGCGACGTCATGCGATCAGGCCGCGAACCGCTGCCCGCAGCTCGTCGCAGCGATCGGTCGCCTCCCAGGTGAAGTCGGGGTCGGTGCGCCCGAAGTGGCCGTAGGCGGCCGTCTTCTCAAAGATGGGACGACGCAGGCCCAGGTCGCGGACGATGGCGCCGGGGCGCAGATCAAAGGTCCGCTCGACTGCGGCGGTTATCAGGGCCTCGTCCACGGCACCCGTGCCGAAGGTGTCGACCATGACCGAGAGGGGTCTGCTCACGCCGATCGCGTAGGCGAGCTGCACCTCGCAGCGGCGCGCCAGCCCTGCCGCGACCACGTTCTTCGCCACCCAGCGTGCGGCGTAGGAGGCGGAGCGATCGACCTTGGTGCAGTCCTTGCCCGAGAAGGCGCCGCCGCCGTGGCGTCCCATGCCGCCATAGGTGTCCACCACGATCTTGCGTCCCGTGAGGCCGGTGTCACCCATGGGACCACCCACCACGAAGCGGCCGGTGGGGTTCACGTAGATGTCGGCACCCTCCCATGGGATGGACGCCTCGTCGAGCACGGGGGCGATCACATGCTCGATCATGTCGGCACGGACGATGCCCATGTCCTCGACGGCCGGGTCATGCTGGGTGGAGACCACGATGGCCGTGACCTCGATCGGGCGGTCGTCCTCGTAGCGCACGGTAACCTGGGTCTTTCCGTCGGGCCGCAGGTAGTCGACCACGCCCTCCTTGCGCACGAGCGAGAGGCGCTGTGCCATGCGCTGGGCGAGGTGGATGGGCATCGGCATGAGCACGTCGGTCTCGTCGGTGGCATAGCCGAACATCATGCCCTGGTCGCCCGCCCCGATGCGATCGAGCTCGTCGGTGGCGCGGCCCGCCCGCGCGTCGAGGCTCTCGTCGACGCCCTGGGCGATGTCAGGGCTCTGGTCGTGGATCATGTTGATGACGCCGCAGGTCTCGCAGTCAAAGCCGTACTTGGCGCGGTCGTAGCCGATGCGGCGCACGGTGTCGCGCACGATCCTCTGCACGTCCACGTACGCCTGGGTGCGGATCTCGCCCGCCACGATCACCGAGCCGGTGGTCATGAGGGTCTCGCAGGCGCAGCGCACGTCCGCCACGCACGCCGGGACGCCCGTGGGCGAGACGTAGCCCTCGGACTCCAGACGGGCCTCCTTGGCCAGGATGGCATCGAGGATCGCATCGGACACCTGGTCGCACATCTTGTCGGGATGACCCTCGGTCACTGACTCAGAGGTGAAGAGGTAACTGCGTCCGGCCATGGGCTCTGCCCCCTTCTCCGCCGTAGCGGGATCGTGTGGGGCACGGGAGGGCCCCACGTGCGTACGGGGGCTCAGGTATGTGAACTCCCCCGTCTTCCAGGCACTCTGGCCTGCCGAGATGTGGCACCGTTCCCTGCGTGGGTGGTTGCCGGAGCTTCGTCGGGCTCGGTCCCTCAGCTCTGTGCGCCCCTGCGGGGCACCTCTTGACGAGTGGGACAACCTTAGATGATTCTCACGGCGTTGTAAACACGCACCGGGATTGGGGCAGGTGCAAGACGAGCTAGGCCAGCGTCTCGTCCTCCGCCTGGGCCAATGTTGCGTCCTCCGCCTGGGCCAGCGTCTCGTCCTCCGCCTGGGCCAATGTTGCGTCGTCCGTGCCCACGCCATGCAGGATCAGGCTGGTCAGGCCCTGCGACACGACGTCGGGGCCCTCCTCGGTCTGCCCGCTGGCAACCGCCATGGAGGTCGCGATGAGGCCGCCCGTCGCAAACACGGCGGCGATGGTGCTGTCCACCTCCTCGCGGACGGCCCCCTCCGCCTTCGCCCGCTCGATCTGCTCGGCTATGATGCGGGCGGCGCGCGAGAAGTGCGTGGTCACCCCCGGCATCACCGTGTCGGTCGAGCCAGCGAGCTGGTGGGTCATCGCCATGGCGAGGGGGCTTCCCGCCCTCAGGCGACGCGTGAACTCGCCGTACAGGGCTCGGAGCGCCTCGCGGGCGGACGGGGCGCTTGCCACAAGGGACTCGATGCTGTCGACCAGATCGTCTACCAGCACATCGAAGATGGCGGCGATGAGCTCGTCCTTGTCTGCGAAGTAGTAGTACAGGGCTCCCTTTGACATCTGGCAGCGATCGGACACCTCGCTCATCTGAAAGCCCGTGGTGCCTCGCTCCGTCATCAGCTCGCTGGCTGCCGTCATGATGCGCTCGCGCGTGAGCGCGCTCTTGCGCGTCTTGGCCGAGGAGCGCAGGCGCTCCCCTCCCGTGCCGGTCGGGCCCGCAACGGCCTCTCGAGTCGCAGCGCGGACGGCCCTCGCGCCGCCCACAAGCTCGGTGGTCTCGTCGTTGATGCGTGACATGGCACTGCTCCCTAGATTAGTCCCCATGGAAAATCGTAACACCAAACGAGGGGTGGCCAGGCCCTGTGTGAGTGTGAGGCCCTGCGCGAGACCCTGCGTGGGTGTCTGGATGGGCAGAGTGTGGACTCTCACGTCGGGCAATGGGTTCAAGTGGCGTGCGGCGAGCAGCCTGGAAAGGATTTGCCCGACCTATGCAAGGGCAGAGTTTGCGCGGAAAGAAAAATCTTAAGTTGTGCGTATTAACATCCGACATTGGAAAGGAAAATCTTGAGTTGTGCGGAGATAAGCTCATCTTCGGAAAGGAAAACCCGGAGTTGTGAGCACTCGGGTCGCGCGCCGGAAAGGAAAAACCGGAGTTGTGCGTAGCCGGAGTCACAGCCGGAAAGGAAAACCCGGAGTTGTGCGAGGTCGTGACCGAGGGCGGAAAGGTTTTTCTTGACTTCTGACCCCATCGTTCTCGCACAACTCACGGATTTCCTTTCCGAGGTTGGGTGCTGATACTCACAACTCCGGGTTTTCCTTTCCGGCATCGGAGACAGGTGCGCATAACTCCGGGTTTTCCTTTCCAGCCGCAGGCTGCACCCCTCACAACTCGGGCTTTTCCTTTCCAGGCCCATGGCACGTCGGCCGTCTCCTCTCACAACTCGGCGTTTTCCTTCCCAGGATCAGGGCCTGGTCCGCACAACTCCGGGTTTTCCTTTCCAGCGCCGGCTCGACGGGTCTCACAGCGGAGCCTCACAGCGCGGGGTTCCGCCACACCAGCGGCCTTGCTCCCGCATGAGAGACAGTCCTAGATTGCCCGAAACCCCCGAGACGAGCTGCTCGGCGTCCAGATGGCCTGCTTGGAGGAATCGATGAGGGCGCAGGACTCCGCCATGACACCGGAGGGCCCACCGGCACCCTGCCGGCACGGGTCCTAGGCGCTGGCGCCCCCGTGAGGGCAAGAGCGTCTATACTTGGTGAGCTATCCTTCGTCCACTGCGAGAGGTACCACCTTGACTGACACCACGACTCCCGTGCGCGTGCGCTTCGCACCCTCCCCCACCGGAAAGCTGCACGTGGGCGGCGCCCGCACGGCCATCTACAACTGGGCGTTCGCCCGAGCCAACGGCGGCACGTTCATCCTTCGCGTCGATGACACCGACCCCACCCGATCCACCGACGAGAACACGCAGGTCATCCTGCGGGCCATGCGCTGGCTGGGGCTCGACTGGGACGAGGGCCCTGGGGTGGGTGGCCCGTGCGGTCCCTACTGGCAGACAGAGTGCCTGCCCCTCTATCGCGAGGCCGCCGAGCGCCTGGTGGCAGAGGGCACGGCATACCGCTGCTTCTGCACGCCAGAGAAGCTCGAGGCGGATCGAAGGGCGGCCCATGATCGCAAGGACCCCTTCCAGGGCTACCGGCGCACCTGCCGCGACATCGGGGCGGCAGAGGCGCAGGCGCGCGCCGACGCAGGCGAGCCCTACACCATTCGCATCAAGGTGCCCCTCGATCGCGGCGATGTGGTGGTGCGCGACGCGGTGCACGGCGACGTGACCTTCAATGCCCGCGAGCTGGACGACTTCATCATCTTCCGCTCAGACGGCACACCAACCTACAACTTTGCCACCGTGGTGGACGACGCCCGCATGGGCATCACCCACATCATCCGGGGCGACGACCACCTGTCCAACACCCCACGCCAGATCATGGTCTACGAGGCGCTCGGAGCGCCCGTGCCCACCTTCGCGCACATCTCGATGATCCTGGGCCCCGACGGCAAGAAGCTCTCCAAGCGTCATGGCGCCACCAGCGTGGAGGAGTACCGCGATGCGGGCTACCTCTCCGACGCCTTCGTCAACTACCTGTCGCTTCTGGGCTGGTCGCCCGACGGCGAGAGCACGGTGATCCCGCGCGAGCGCCTTGCCCGCGAGTTCTCGCTCGACCACGTGTCCACGAACCCCGCCATCATGGATCCCAAGAAGCTCGACTTCATCAACGCCGAGTACCTGCATGCCATGGATGACCAGGAGTTCGCCGACACCGTCCTCATCCCGCAGCTGCGCGCCGCCGGCCTCGAGCCAGCAGGCGGGCGCCTGCACGAGGCCCCCTGGTACGACATGCTTGCCGCCGCCCTCAAGCCGCGCACCACGCTCTCGTCCGACGTCGTCGGCCAGGCGCGCTTCCTGTACACCGCCGACGACGAGCTGGAGTACGACGAGAAGGCCGTCAGGAAGTGGCTGGGCAAGGCGGGTGCCGCCGACGCGCTTGACGCCGCGCGCGTGGCGCTTGCGGGCATCCCCGAGGACGGATGGACGCCCAAGGCCATCGAGGACGCGCTCGACGCGCTCCCCGGACGGCTGGGCATGGGCAAGGGCAGGGTGTTCCAGCCCGTGCGGGTCGCCGTGGTGGGTGGGGCCGCATCGCCAGGCATCGGAGAGACGCTTGCCCTCGCCGGGCGCGCGCACGTGCTCGCCCGCCTGGGACGCGCCAGGGAGCTCGCCCGATAGATGGCCGACGCCCGGACGCCCAGGGACGCGACGCATGGCGCGCGCGTGATCGTGATCGCCGCCGCCCTCACATGCGTGGCATCGGTCGGTACGCTGGCCTTCTGCGCCATCGCCGGCGGTCCCCCTGCGGGAGGGGTCGCCGGCCAAGCCGCAGCCGAGAGGCCCGTTGGTGCGCGCCGCGACGATCCCATCGCCGCGGACACGGGACAGGGACGGCCGGCACGCCCCGCCCCTGATGGGCAGCGCCCGGCGGATGACCCCGGGCAGGTCGACGAGCTCTCCGCGGACATCAGGGCAGCCTCGGAGGCCTCGGGCATGCTGACCTGCGTCTGCGTCATCGACCTCACCAGTGGTGTGACCTACAGCTGCAACGGCGACCGGCAGCTGGCATCGGCCAGCATGATCAAGATGGTCATCGCCCACGCGTTTCTCGAGCAGGTGCGGGAAGGCGCGTTTTCCCTCGACTCCCCCTACACGCTCAAGGCCTCGGACATCGTGGGGGGCACGGGTACGCCCGGCGGCCTTGGGACGGGTGCTCGGGTGACCTATCGCGACATCCTCACCAGGATGATCGACGTGAGCGACAACACGGGCACAAACATCCTCATCGACGCGGTGGGTATGGAGGCCATCAACCAGACGGCGCAGGACCTAGGGCTTACGGCGACGAGGCTCAACCGACACATGATGGACCGCGACGCCATGGCGGAAGGCCTCGAGAACTACACCTCGGCACACGACATGGCACGGCTCATGCGCATGGTCCATGACGGCACCTTCGTGGATGAGGCCTCGAGCAAGCTGGTCCTGAGGGCCCTTGAGCAGCAGCAAGACCGTGGTGGCGTGCGCGACGGCCTTCCCGCAGGCGTCACCTTTGCCCACAAGACGGGAGTGCTCGAGGCCGTGCGCCATGACGGCGGCATCGTGGGGGGCGAGCGACCCTTCGTGCTCGTAGTCCTCTGCGGCGGCGAGGGGTTCAGCGAGCAGGGGGCCCTGGCCACCATGGCAGAGGTGGCACGCGTGGCGTACGCCGGCATCGCGGGATAGGGGCGGCGGTGCTGGGCCAGCGGTGGGCGCGGGCTCAGCATGTGCTGGCGGCACCAGCACGAAAACCCCCGTCCCTTTCGTGCCGTTTCGTGCTCGTTTACGTGGCCAAGTGGAGCCACCAGTCATCGGTGTACGACTTGAGCAGGTCGACATTGGCGCGGGCCTCGTCGGTGAGGACGCCCTCGCCGCTGGCATAAGGATCGCAGAAATACCAGCTGCAGCTGGCAAAGTAGTCAGCCAGGTCGCTGTTCTTGAACGCGTAGCCGTTGGAGGCGGCGATGATCTCGTTCCACGCTATGCAGCGCTCGGCATCGGACAGCGCGGCAACCTCGCCCTCCGAGAGATAACTGAAGTTGGAGTCGGGAAAGACGCGCTCGGAGGAGCCCTGGCGACGGATGGTCGCGGTGCGCGTGGTTCCGTCGGCACCCATGATGCTGACATCCACGATGGAGTCATCCTCTGCCACCATGTCCTCCGCTTCCATGGCATACAGCGCCTCGGCGTCCTCGCGGGCGATGCGTGCCTCCTCGGCCTCGCTGCGATACGACGAGACAAGCTCGAGGGCCTCCTCGATCGAGGCCGCGGGCACGCGGGCATCAAGCTCGGCTGCGGATGCGGCCCCGAGGTCAGACACCTCCACGTCGGTCACCTCGTAGGGCGTGGCGGAGCTGTTGGAGAAGATGGCGACCTTGCCGTCGCTCACGGCAAGGTAATAGGGAGAGAGCGCGTGGTCGACAGCGATGCTGGCGTCAGGCTGCTGCGTCACGACCGAGCCACCGGAGGCGGACCCCCCGCCTCCCAGCGCGGAGAGAAGGATGAGGCCCGAGAGGCAGAGGGCCACCCCCGTGACGATCGCATAGGGCAGCCATCGCGGAAGCGAATGTGCGGAGGGGCTGACGGGCTGTCCGACCGATGTCGGGCGCGCAGGTGGAGTGGCCTGCCCGCGCAGCATGGCACGAAACTCCTCCGCCGTCTGGGGACGGCCGGCGGGATCCTTGCAGAGGGCGCACATGATGGCGGCACGCAGCTCGTCAGGAAGCCCTTCCAGGGAGGAGAGCGGCAGCTCGGGAGCTGGCTCGTGCACGATGCGATAGATGAGCGTCGTGGCATCGGTCCCCAGGCCGGCGCCAAAGGGATTGTCACCGGTAAGCGTCTCGTAGGAGACGACGCCTATCGAGAAGAGGTCGGAGCGGGCGTCCACGTTGCCACCCGTCGCCTGCTCGGGTGACATGTAGCCAGGCGTTCCCAGGACCGCGCCCACGACGGTTCCCATGGTGCCCACGGATCCGTCCACGCGAGCGATGCCAAAGTCCGCGAGCTTCACGCGACCGGAGGGCTCGACGAAGATGTTGTCGGGCTTGATGTCCCGATGCACGACGCCCTGCGCGTGAGCATAGCCGGCAGCGTCAAGCAGCTGGTCGAGGACGGAGAGGGCCTCGGAGGGGGCCATGGGTCCGCGAGACAGGCGCGAGGCCAGCGTCTCCCCACCGATGAGCTCCATCACGATGGCGGGACGATCGTCCCACACGTCGGCTGCGTAGATGGTGACGATGCCGGGATGCGAGAGCCTCGCCGCCGCACGTCCCTCGCCTACGAAGCGCCTGCCCATCTCCTCGTGCACCGCCTCGGGAAGCTGCGGGTCAAACAGGGGCTCCTTGATGGCGACCTCGCGCGCGAGGTTGGGGTCCCATGCGCGCCACACGCGCGCCATGGCGCCACGGCCGAGCTCCTCGCGCAGCTCGTAGGGGCCGATCTTGTCGTTGGTTGCCATCCTGGTCAGTCCTCCTACGATTCCGTCGTGAGGGTGTCCACGACAAGGTGTGCCACCCGCGCGCGCAACCCTTCCTGATCCTGCTTCGTCGCCAGGGCGTCCACGAGCATGAGGTACTCGTCGGCGTCGATGACCCTGGAGAGTCCTGTGTCAAAGGTCTCGGCACCATCGCGACGACGGGAGACGTCACGCATGAGGTCTTCGAGATAGCTGTCCGAGAGCATCTGGTAGCTCTTGTCGATGCGCCTATACGGTTCGCTCTCCACACGTGCCGTCACGCTCGCGCCGGCCAAAAGGTGCGGTGCCACGCCTAGGTCGAGGGGTTCTCTGTTGAACCTTTGGGCCAAGCCGGTCTCGTCGACGTACTTGAGCTCCACGCCCTCGGGAAGCCGGTACACCTGTTGTCCGGCCTCGGGAGCGAGGGCTGCTGCGGCTCCGGGAGCGGGGGTTGCTTCGGTCTCGGGCGCAGGGGCTGGCTCGGCCTCGGATGCGGGAGCCGCTTCGGTCTTGGGAGCGAGGGTTACCTCGGTCTCGGTCTCGGGCGCAGGGGCCGATCCGCCCTCCTCGCGGACGCCCGTCCGTTGCGCGGAGGCAGCCACCGCGGGCCATCGCTGCGGGAGAGACGCGCGCACGCATGCGACAAGCGCGCCGACGAGCGCCACGAGCACGAGCCAAGGGGCCACGAGGGGCCAGAGGGGCCGTCTCGGCGATCGACTGGCGCGCGGCCGCCGCTCGCGTGCGTCGCGCACGCCTCGTGCGGAACGAGAGGCCCTCCTCCCCCCTACCGCCCTCAACATGGGCACCGCGTGCGCAAGGGTCCCCGCACGTCTCCCGCGAGGGGACGGCCTGACGGCGCGCGCGACGACGGCCGTCGCGTTGTCATCGGTGCCACGCGAGAGCGCGAGCCTGACAGCGCGTCGTGCGGCGCCCTCGGCGTCGGCCGCCCGTTCCACGCAGCCGCCCAGCGTCGAGGCGTCCAGGACGGTGTGCACCCCATCGCTGCACAGCAGCAGCGCATCGCCGGGTGCGAGGTCGACCTCGTCGATCTCGGGGTCGCCGTCACTGAATCCCAGCGCCCGCTCGATGCGGTTGCGTTCGGGGTGGCTCTGCGCCTCCTCCTCGGTGAGGGCGCCGCGACTGAACATCCTGCCCACCTTGGAGTGGTCCTCGGTGAGTTGCGTGGCGAGGCCGTCACGCACAAGGTAGGCCCTGCTGTCGCCGATATGCCCCACCCAGGCGTGCGAAGGGCTGAGGAAGGCCCCCACGAACGTGGCGCCCATGCGCGCGTTGCCGCGCTTGGCAGTCTCGGCGAGGATGGCCTCATGCGCGTTGCGGGCAATCTCCGCCAGCGCGAGCCTGGCATCGAGCTCGACCCGGTTGCCCTCGGCCATCTGCAGCAGCTGTCCCACGTAGCTCTCGGCACACGCCACCGCCAGCCCACTCGCGACGTCGCCACCCTGATAGCCACCCATTCCATCGGTGACCATCACAAACCCGATGATCCCCCCTGCGAACGAGCTGACATCCGAGAAGTCGCGCACATAGAAGGCATCCTCGTTCGTCTCACGTGGGCCCTGTGCCGTAAACCCCCCTAGGCTCATGGACGTGCCTTGTCCCTCTGGTTGGTTTCGGAGGCCTCTCCTGCGGCCCGCTTGCGGGGAGACTCGCCTGCCGCTCGCCTGCGCAGGGTGCGGACGACCACGACAGCCATCGATGCCATGAGCGCCGCCGCCAATCCTCCCATGAGGTAGGGGCATGGTCCTGGTCCGCCGGCGTCGCGGCCCGCACGGCGGCGATGCCCCGCTGCCGCACGGCGAACACGTGCATCGAGCCCGTGTCTCCCGACAGCGCCAGGGAGTATGCGCCTTGTCGCGGGTTGGCTATCCGCACGGAAGTGAGCCCATACTCCTCATGGACGACGTACTGCGCGGCATCGAGCTCCTTGCCGTCACGCAGGGCGACGACCTGTGGCGACGAGAGCTGGGAGACGATGCCCACCTCGAGCGCCGTGGTCTGCGCGTCGGCAGACCCGATGGAGACGGTCGCCGGCGACCCCTGCGCGACCTCCTCGTCCACGAGACCCAGGCCCAGCGACGAGTAGTACGACCCGAGGAAGCCGGACTTGAGGCCATAGGTGTCCTGCGCCGAGTAGTACGTGCCGCCCGTCGCCTCGGACACGCCCTTGAGGAACCCGGCATCGGACTCGCCGATGTCCCCGAAGCCAATGGTGTCGATGGCTATGCCCGCAGCCTGGGCCTGCGCGACCGAGCCCGTCATGATCTGCGATTCCGTCTGGCCTCGCGTGCTCGCCCCGTCGGAGAGCAGCAGCACATGGCGGTCCGCACACGTGGGCGCGTCCCCCAGGTACGCGATCGCGCGGTCCAGCGCCAACCCGATGTTGGTCTCGCCTGCGGGCCGCACCGCCTCGACCGCGTCGCACGACGCCTTGTCGAAGGAGGAGGCCACGTCGGTGGTCGTCTCAGCAAAGCCGATGACGGACACGCCCATGGGGGCGGACTGGGGAAGCTCGCTCACCGCCTGCATGGCACGCAGGTACTCCTTGGAGGCCTCCTTCCCGGCAGCAAGCTTGTTCCCGGCCGCGTCGATGTCGTCGAGCATGCTGCCCGACAGGTCAAGGAGCAGGGCATGCGCGCTGTAGGTGACCGGCGTGCCGCCCGCGAACCACGCGTCATAGAACGCGCGCACCGCCTCCTTGACCTCGTCGGAGGTCTCGTATCCGGCGATGGCGGAGAGACGATCGGCGAGCGCGTCGTCGACGGCCCGATCGGGATGGTCGATGGGGCTGGTGAAGCGGTCCCATGCGCTCGTGAGGTTGATGGACTGGCCTACGGTCGCACCCACCCGCACCGTCTGGGCCTGGGTGGTGAGCGAGCCGCTCAGCGCGAGGTCCGCCTCGCAGCACAGGCCGTCCGTCTGGCCAAAGCCGAGGTCGCCCACCGCTCCGCTCACCAGCAGCGTCTTGGTCACGCTGGGAAAGCTCCCCGCGTTCAGGCGCTCGAGATAGGCGCTCTGGGGGTCCAAGTCGTCCGCGGCGAGACCCACGGTGGCAAGCGCCCTCTGCCAGAGCGGGAGCTCGGGATAGGTGGCCATGGCGCTGTAGCCGTTGTGCGGCGTGCCACAGAAGGCCATGCCCACCAGATCGGCCCGAGAGCTCTGCGCGACGGGAGCGAGGTCCTCGGCATACTCTCGCAGCGGCAGGCCCGTCAGGCCCATGGCGACCACAAAGGTGCGCGGCTCAGAGCCCGTGTCACGAATCCGGTCGAGCGCCCAGGCGATATCCTCGGCAGAGACCGTCGCATCGGTGGCGGGCGTGCCCAGGACGAAGGTCGCGGGAGCGTCGTCCGCTCCCCCGCCCTCCTTCCACCATGCGGCCTCGGCGGCGGTGGCCAGCATCGTGTCGCCATCCTCGGCCACGACCTTCGAGTTCTCCCCGAGCCAATGCAGGACGCACAGGTCGTAGTCACCGAGGCAGGAGTCGATCACCAGGACGCTCGGGACGTCGGTGCGCGCCTGGGCAGAGGCCTCCCTGGAAGCAACGACCAGGACGAGGGCAAGGAGCAGGGGGATGGTGAGCGCCACACGGAGAGGCGGGGCGATGGTCAGCGGGGCACGGAGAAGCGGGAGGGTGGTCAGCGGCACACGGAGAGGCGGGGCGCAGCGGGCGCCCAGGGCACGCCGAGCACGCACGATGCGCGACGTGACACCAGACCGGTCACGAGAGGACATAGGGACACCTGCCTAGCGAGCCGAGCCGAACACCAGCATCGTGTCGCCGAGCTTGATGACGTCCCCATCGACGAGCTCGGCCTGGCCACCGAGCCTCCGGCCGTTGAGGTAGGTGCCGTTGGTGCTGTTCATGTCGAGGGCGAACCACGTGCCGCCCTTGTACGCCAGGCGCAGGTGGGTGCCCGAGACCTTGCCGTCATCCACGGCGATGAAGCACGCGGCGTCACGCCCGATGGTCACGTCTTGGGCCGGCAGGTCGTGGGTGTGCTCGCGTCCGCTGCGAGGCCGCACCGTGAGCGTGTCGCCCGTCGAGGGAAGGTCGATGATGGTCGCGGCGACAGGCGGGCGGTCGATGATGGTAGAGGTGGAGACGGAGGGTTGCGCGGCAGCCGGCTGCTCGGTGCCGGTTCTAGCATCGTCGACCTTGCGCTCGAGATCGGACATCTTGCTGTTGAAGGCATTCACGAACTCGGTGGAGGGCTTGGAGCGCTGCACCGTGCTGGTGTAGACGACCATGGCAACCACCGAGATCATCACGCCCGTGAGGGCCACCATGGCGATGAGGGGCCCGTAGCCCTTGACGAGCCAGCCGACGTTTCAGTTGATGGAACCAGGATAGTAGGGGGTGCCAGGCTCGGCGCCCAGGCGGACAAGGGTGCTCACACCGTTTGCGTTGCCCGTGAAGCGGAAGATGAATGCCGGGAAGATGAGGAAGAGGCCGATCGTCGACAGGATGCGCGGCACCAGGGCCTTCTGGTCCTTCTTCTTGACGGTGGAGTCAAAGAACACCCAGGTGAGGATGCCCACCGTGACCAGTATGAAGAGGTACATGCCCCACTGGTAGAGCCACGAGAACCCCTGCAGGTCGAGCAGGGCCTGATCGATCCATGCCGCATTGTAGTTGATGTCGATGTAGGTAACGCCATCGTTCATGTCGCTCCCCTTCCGAGTGGGCAACCACGGGCAATTTGGGAAAACGTATCATTGTGTGGTTTTGAACCCCATGACCGTCTGCCGAACGACCAATCAGATGTCAAAAGTGACCGTGACGTGCAGGCGGCAACGGGAGCGCGGGGTTACGTGAGGGCCGAGCCAAGGGGTACCTGGAGTAGGCCGGAGCCGAGGAAGGGACGCTGCTCAGCCTGTGCCTGTGCGGACCAGTCCTTCCCGCCGGAAAGGAAAAGCCCGAGTTGTGCGCGGCGCGCAGGTTCACCGGAAAGGAAAAGCCGGAGTTGTGCGCACTGTGCTCTCCCGCTGGAAAGGAAAACAACGAGTTGTGCGGGATCTGCCCCTCTGCTGGAAAGGAAAACGCCGAGTTGTGCGGGAGGATGGGGTCACAAGTCAGGAAAAAGCTTTCCGGTGAAGGGCCACGTCTCGCACAACTCGGTCTTTTTCTTTCCGGGATCAGGGCCTGGTCCGCACAACTCGGGTTTTTCCTTTCCGCCCCCGGCGCGGCAGCACCAGAGCACATACTTCCCCGTCCCTTTCGGGTCCGGGCCTTGGCCCAGCACGAAAACCCCCGTCCCTTTCGGGTCCCTGCCCTGGCACCAGCACGAAAAACCCCGTCCCTTTCGTGCTCGCCAGCCGTGCTAGCGGCGCGAGTGGTGGCTGGCCTTCCTCTTGGCCGCCTTGCCGCTGAGGCTGATCGAACGACTCGAGGCACCGCGAGGCTTGAGGGGCAAGTTGCCCACCATCGCGCCCAGGCGGCGCCTGATGCGCCGCACGCGATGGTAGATGCTCGTCGTGCGATTGCGCGTGGAGAGCCCGAGCAGTGGGGCCGCGATGATCGTGGGCGCAAAGAAGGTCACGATGCGCCATACGAGAAAGCCCGCTGAGGTGGCAGGGCCAAACATGTGGCGGTAGAACATCACGAAGCCGCCCTCAGCGCCGCCGGTGCCACCCGGCAGCGGCACGGCGGACGCCACCATCTGCACCATCGACCCCGCAGCCAGGCACTCGAGGAAGTCGCCCTGCTTGCCAAAGGCGTTGAGCACGAACCACGGGATCATGTACAGGCTCGCCAGCTGGGCCATGGTCACCAGCAGCGTGAGCCCCATCGACGGCAGATCCTGCGCGGCACGCTTGAAGGCCCCGGAGAACTCCAGCACCTGCACGTTGACCATCTCGTCCCAGCGCTCGCGATCCTTGAGCCACGAGCGGCGCGAGAGGAGCTCGATGGCCCAGTTGCCAAAGCGCATGACCACGCCCGGGCAGAGGCAGATCACGAACAGGCCGACACACTGGACGAGGTGGACGCCGAAGACCACGAGGTTGAGCACCACGATGTTGCCGTAGGCCTCGAAAAAGAAGCGCAGCTTTGCCGCGAGCATCAGGGCGGCGAAGAGCACCACCGCCAGCTGAAACACGATGAAGCGCGTGAACTGCGTGGCGCTCGCCTCACCCACGTCGAGCCCCGTGCGCGTGAGGCGATAGATCTGCGACGGCACGGCGCCGGCCATCATGGGCGTGAGGTTGCCGAAGAACACGCCCGAGGCCTCGACGCTCATGAGGTCACGGACGCCCACCGGGGAGTCGTGGTCGAGGTAGACGGCGATCCCATAGGCGACCACCCCGAAGAGGAAGTAAAGGGCATAGCAGATGGCGGCACCGGCGATCCAGCTGGTGTCCACGCGGGAGAGGGCCTCAAGGAACGTGGCCATCTGGCCCGTGGCCACCAGGAACACGATGTAGGCGATGACCACAGCGCCGAGGAAGAGCGCGCCCTTGCGCGCCTGGGCGCTGTCGTCGCCCTGGCTTGCCGGATGCGCCGATGCGCCTGTGCTGGCCTTGCGCGGATGCCTCGCTGCCATGTTTCTGCTGTCGTGTGCGTGGGGCATGTCACTCCTCCGACACGGGCCTCGACCCAGTGCTCGTCCGACCGCTGTTGGGCTTCCCATTCTAGACCTTCGTGCGATAGGGCATACTATCGAGAAGGTAGTCAAGCCTCCGCATCACAAGGGGACATCCATGGCCAAGCACGCCCACATGCGCACCGACGAGCAGCTCGAGCGCCTCAAAGCCAACCGCAGGATCCTCGGCGACGCCCTCTCGGGCTGCGAGAACCGTAAGGACGCCTCCACCCAATCAGCAGGAATGACCCTGGCGCTCGAGCGCATCCCCTTTGACCGCGCCACGGGCAGGCCGGTCGCCTACGATGGGTTCGCCGGCATGGAGTCCCTTCTCACGGAGCTCGTCCGCGCGACCTACCGGCAGGGAGAGGTCCGCAGCGACGGGCGCCTCGTGGGCGTCGCGGGAACGCTGGCCATAGAGGGCTGCGAGGAGCGCATCGACCTGCACGCGACCCTGGGCGCGGGCGCGCAGCTTCTGCTCGCCGTCGGCCCCGCCCGCTCCACCCTCGCGCTGCTGCAGGCGATCGACGTGTTCGACTGGCAGCTCCACCTGGCATCCAAGGCGCTGGGAAAGGACCTTCAGCTCGTGGCGCAGGGCTACAACGCCAACGTCTCGTCGCCCTCCGACATCGTGGTGGTGCCCACGGCACGCAACGTGCTCATGAACGCCTACCTCTCGCGCACCGGGCGCTATGCGCGTGACGCCCTGCGCTGCACCGCCTCCACGCGCCTGCTGCTGCCCGTGCGCGAGCGCGAGGACGACGCGGTCGAGGACTACCGCACCTGCGTCGCCCTGGCACCCGTCCTCGCCTTCCTCACCGACAACTCCCTGCGCTGCCGCGGATCCGACCCCCACGAGACGCCGCGCATGACTCGCGCGCTCATGTGGGACCAGCTCGATGACTCCCGCTGCGGCATCGTCCCCGGCACCTTTGGGGACGCCTTCGGGTTCGCCGCCTACGAGCGCTGGGTCGAGGGGCTGCGCCCCATCCTGTTCACCAGCGCGGAAGGCGTCAGCTTCTCGACCGGCACCGACACCTGCGGGCGCGTGATGGAGGAGCGCGTCCTCTCGCGGGGAGAGGCACACCACCTGCTGTCCATGGCGTTTCCCGACGTGAGGTGGAACGGCCGGCTCGAGCTGCGCATGGCCGACTCGCTGCCGCCGCGCCTCGCGGGTGGCTACGCCGCCCTCGTCAAGGGGCTGCTCGCACAGGACGTCACGAGGAGCGCGGTGCGCGCGCTCATAGGGCTCGACGGCATCGGCGAGGACGACGTCCGGCGCGCGTGGCACGACCTGCGCGAGCTGGGCTGGAAGGCGCGGGTCTTTGGGCGGCCTGTGGCGCAGGTCGCCGACGAGCTCGCCGCCATCGCCTCGCGCGGCCTGGACGACCGAGAGGAGCGACGCCTCGTCGACGAGCTCTCGCAGCTGTGGGAGGTGCGGATGGTGCCGCGCGACATGCTGGTGCACAACTGGAGACAGACGCAGGCACGAGCCAGCCTGACGGACGCCGAGGGCGATGCCGCCGAGCTCTATGGCGTGGGAGCCGTGATGCCCTACGAGGAGCTCGAGGGAGACCCTCCCGCCGGGCAGACGGCCGTCATCCCCACCGTGCGTCCCTAGCGCCGTGCGCATGACCCATCCTCGGGCCATGCGCCCGCGAGTTGCTATGCCCCCTGCGGGCGCCGCCCGTAGACGAACATCACGACGGCGACTATCCCCGCGAGCATGGCGAGGAACATCACCAGCGCGAGCGCGTACCCACCGGAGAAGTCGTACATGAAGCCGACGACCGACGAGAACACGGCGTTGGCCATGTTGCCCACCAGGCTGATGGTCGGGTAGGTCCTGCCATAGTTGGCGAGCCCGAAGGCGTCGCGCGTGACCATGGATATGCCCACCGTGGCAAGCGAGTAGCACAGGCCGAAGAGCGCCGCGGCGACCACGAGCGCCTGCGGCGCGCGCATCACCAGCATCATCGCGGTGCCGATGGCGATCAGGATCGTGTAGAGCACGACCGACACCTTGGTGCCCAGGCGGTCGATCAGCGCGCCGAGCGCGACCTTGCCGCCCGTGTTGGCGATCATGCAGAACGAGAGCATGCTCGCGCCCACGGCGGCATCGAGCGCATAGTGCTCCGCAATCCCCGGGAAGTGCTGCGGGAGGGCCGTAGCGGCGGACCCAAAGAGCGCATAGACGATGACGGCAGCCATCACCACCAGGTTGATGGGCGCAGCCGCCCCTGCCTGGTCGTCCTGCGCGGGGGTCGCGTCGGCCGCGGCATCCTCGCTGCCAAAGGCGGTGAGCCCCGCCGAGCGCGGGTCGACCGAGGGAAGGAACAGGATGGCGGGGAGGTTGAGCGCCACGGTGAGGGCTCCCAGCACCACAAAGCCCGTGCGCCAGCCCATGGACGTGATCACACCGTTGATCACGGGAGAGAAGAGGGCGCCCGCCAGACCGCTGCAGCCCATGGCGATGCTGGTGGCGAGCCCGATGCTGGAGACGAACCACCCGTTGAGCACCGTGGTCACGAACACGAAGGTGAAGAAGCCCGCGGAGAGGCCGCGGACGACGCAGAGCGCGTACATGGGGACGATGCCCGTGCAGAGGGAGAGGGCCGCCGTCGAGCAGGCCAAGGCGGCCGTCGCCCCGATCAGCATCGGCCGAAGCGTCCGCTCGCTCAGCACGCGCGCGACCATCATGCCGCCGAACGCCAGCGAGATGTTGCAGATGGTGAGCATGAGGCTCGCAGAGCCCTTGAGGATGCCGAACTCCTCGGCGATGGGACTGAAGAACAGCCCTGACACGTTGGTGACCAGGCCGATGCCCGATGCGATGAGCCCGCACATCGACACCAGGACCAACAGGTGCCTACCCGACATTCTCAGCATATGCTGCCTCCCTCATCCCATGCCGACGGCCCCCTGCGGCCATCGCGTCAACTCGTTGATTATCGCAGTGTGCCGGCAGATTGCCAATGGGTCATGACCTGGGTCTCGCCCTATCGCCCCATCGGATCACGTGGCAGCGATGCGCCGCGGCCGAGCGCTCGAAGTCGTGGGGCAGGGTCCTGTCGCTGACATCCTCCACGCACAGGCCAAGCGCCTCGAGAGCCGCCACGTCCACCCTGAGCTCCCGGCGCTCGCAGGCGAAGACGAGGCGGCCGCCGGGGGCGAGCAGCCTGGCCGCCTTGCCCAGGAGCGCCACGTGGTCGCGCCGCAGCTCCCAGTCGCCCTCGCCTGGCGCGCGCGCCGGCATCCAGGCGGGTGGCACGCAGAGGATGAGGTCGTAGGCATGGTGCGCACGCAGCTCGCGCTCCAACCAGCTGCGCAGGTCGACGCTGACGAAACGATGGCGCGAGCCCGAGAAGCTGTTGGCGGCCATGATCGTGCGCACCCAGTCCACCCGGTCGGGAAACGCGTCCACCGAGACGGTGCTCGCGGCCCCTGCGGCAGCCGCGTAGACGGAGGCAGCGCCCGACGTGGCGGTGAGGTTGGCGAAGCGAGTGCCCGGGGCGAGCGAGCCAACCAGCTCCCGCACCCCACGCTGGCCGAGCGGAAGCCCGGTGTCGGGTCTCCCGGCGAGGTCGATCGTCAGGGTGAGGCCGCCCTCGCCGACGCAGAGCGGCACGGGCGCCGCACGTCGCCCTCCCCTGCCGGAGGAGGGGTCGCCCCCCTCCTGCCACTGGTGCGCGAGCACCTGCCCCGCCGGGACGTCGAGGGTGGCCGAGACGAGCGCCACCGCGTCGGCGAAGCGGCGGGCGGCGCGCTGGGCATCGACCGACCTGGGACGGCGATGCTCCCGGACCACGGCATAGCGATCGCCCTCGCTCGCCGCCACGCCCACGTAGAGGTCGACCGAGAGCGCGTAGTCGGGCAGGTCGGCATCGTACACGCGGAAGCAGCTGGTGGCGGCCCTGCGCGCCCAGCGCACGCGCTCCTTGGCAACCTTGCGCAGGCGGGCGGCAAACTGCGCGCTGTTGGGCTCTGAGACGCTCACCTGCTGGCGCCTGCCCGCGAGCGACACCACCTCGTGCGTGAGACGCGGGGCGGAGTCCGTCCGATAGAGGCGCACCCACGTCTCGATGGGACCGTTGTGGCAGGCGATGACCTGCTCGGGAATGCGCCCGAGTGCCGTGTCGACGCCCGTGTCGGGCGTGATGACGGCCACCCGCCACCCAGCGGGAAGCGCCTCGACGGCCGCGGAGAGGGCGGCGTTGACCCCGGGCAGGTCGGCGTCGGAGAGCAGGCGCCTGCCATAGGGCGGGTTGGCCACCATCAGGCCGCCCGCATCGCCACGCGCCTGCAGGAAGCGCAGGTGGCGAGCGAGGTCCGCGGCATCCCCCACGTGGAGGCGCATGAGGTCGGCGACGCCCGCGCGCCGGGCGTTGGCGCGGGCGATCTCCACGGCACGTGGGTCGGCGTCGCCCGCCACCACCCTGATGTCGGCCGCCTGCACGCGGCGACCCTGCGCCTCGCCGCGCACCTCATCCCACAAGGCCCGATCGTGGCAGGACCATCCCTCGAAGCCCCAGCGGGCGCGCAAAAGGCCCGGCGCGACGTTGGCCGCGATCATCGCGGCCTCGATGGCAAGGGTGCCCGAGCCGCACATGGGATCAGCCAGGCAGCCACCGGCCCGCGCGATGTCCGGCCACCCGGCGGCCAGCAGGACGGATGCGGCGAGGGTCTCCTTGAGCGGTGCCTCGGTCTGCGCGCCGTCCTGGCGGTACCCACGGCGATGCAGCGACGGCCCGGAGAGGTTGAGGTAGACGGTGGCCTTCTTGGGATGCACGGCCACGTTGACGGAGAGGTCGGGGTTTCTGGCGTCGACGTCCGGACGGGTGCCGCGCACCGCGCGCAGCCGGTCGCAGATGGCGTCTTTCACCTTGAGCGCGACGAACCTGGTGTTGCGCAGGTTGGGGTTCTCACCATGGGCATCCACGGCGATGGTCGCCCCGGGAGGCACGTGACGCTCCCACGGAAGGGCTGCCACGCCCTGGTGGAGGGCGTCGGCGTCGGTGGCCGGCACGCGGGCCAGCACCAGCTGCACGCGTGTGGCCGCACGCAGCCACAGGCAGGCGCGGTAGGCGTCCGCAAGCGTCCCGAAGAATATGGCGCCACCCACCTGCGGGCGCACGCGCCTCATGCGCAGCGCCCGCAGCTCCTGGCCGAGCACCTGCTCGAACCCGCCCGCACAGCGGGCGAAGAGCTCCCTGTCACCGTCTGTCACGCACACCCCCTGTCACGAGGCGCCGTCATGGGAAGGTGGCGCCGGGGCGCGTCGGCGGACATGAGAAACCGCCCCAGTCGTGGGACGTGGGGCGGTTGTCAGGCTCATGGGCGGGGATGCCTACTGGATGCGGGTGCGGCAGTACGGGCACACCTTCCAGTCCGCGTTGAGCGGGCGGTGGCAGGTGGGGCAGACGTTGCGCACCTGCGTGTTGCAGATGGGGCACACGACGAAGTCTCGGTCGATGGGGGCGCCGCACTTGGGGCAGATGCCGTAATGCGAGAGCTGGTGCTCGCGCAGGGCGATGTCGAGGTCCTGCTCCTCGCGATCGATGAGGTAGCTCGAGGGGCGCAGGATGACGTAGGCGAGGATGCCCACCACGGGGATGACCGAGATGACGGCCCACACCCACCAGGGCTCGGCGCCACGACGCTGGGCGTCGCGGATAACGTAGACGATGGACAGGATGTACACCATCACGAGGCAGGCCAGCATGAGATACAGCACCATGCGGACCTCGGGGGTCATGAGCTGGTCGAGAAGTTCGCGCATTGGTCCTACCGCTCCTTCGCACTCACACGGCAGCACGGGAGGCGGCCGCACACGTCAAAGACTCAATGATTGTATCAGATGCTACCTAAGCAGGCCCACAAGCTCCCCCGCGAGGGTGATCGAGCCGCATGCGATGTATGAATCTTCACATAAGCCCTGCACCGCGGACGGCACATCGGGAAAGACGCGCGAGACCGCGGCGCCCGCCCACCCGAACCGCTCCGCGAGCTCCGCTGCGGGCAACGCCCGCGGGGATGCCGTCTGCGTGACGTACACGCGGGGGAACTCCCGCGCGAGCAGCCCTACGATGCCCGCGACGTCCTTGTCGGCAAGCACCGCCACCAGCAGGGCGGGACGGTCGGCCACCCGTGGGGCGACGGCGCGCACCGCCGCGAGGAAGGCCTCGACCGACTGCGGGTTGTGGCATGCGTCGACGAGCACGACCGGGTCGGGGCGCACCACGTCGAAGCGCCCGGGCGTCGGGCAGGTGACGACCGACTCGTAGAGCGCGGCGACATCGAGCGGCCTGCCGAGGAAGCCCTCGCAGAGCGCCACGGCACAGGCTATGTTGGCCGCCTGGTAGGCAGGCTTGAGCGCCGCCAGCTCGCCATAGGTGGCATGCGGCGTGACCACCGTCAGCTCCAGGGGGGAGCCGATGCGCGTCGGCCTCCTGGTGATCCGGTAGGAGGCGTGGGGCAGCCCTGCGTGAGCCCTCGGCGTGCCGGGATGCATCTCCCCCGCCGCGTCGGCGGGGTCGTCCGGCCTCAGCAGGACCGGCGTCACGTCCGCGTCCGCGCACTGGCGGAGGAACACGTCCTCCACCGTGTCGGGCGTGGCGGTGCCCACGCCCAGCACGCAGCCGCGCCCGGGCTGGATGACCGCCGCCTTCTCGCCTGCGATGGCCTCGAGCGTGTCACCCAGGATGCGGGTGTGGTCGAGCCCCACACCCGTGACCGCGACCGCCCTGATGCGCTTGGCCGCGGAGGTCGCGTCCCAGCGACCTCCCATCCCCACCTCCAGCACGGCAGCGTCGACGCGCTCCTCGGCAAAGACGATCAGGGCGGCAACGGTGAGGAGGTCGAACTCGGTCACGTCGTAGGGCCGCTCGGCCGCCCGCAGGCGTCGCCCGTTCACGCGACGACCCGCCTCGAGCGCGGCCGAGACGCCGTGCGCGAAGGCCGCCTTAGAGACGGGCCTGCCTGCCACCTCCATGCGCTCGGTGTAGCTCACCAGCTCCGGGCTGGTGTACAGGGCCGTCCTGCACCCCTCGCCGGCCAGGACGGAGGCGGCGTAGCGCGAGGTGGACGTCTTGCCGTTGGTGCCTGCCACCTGGACGCAGTCGTAGCGGAGGTCGGGATCCCCGCACTCGGCGAGCATGTCGACCACCGTCTCGAGCATGGGCTGTATGCCGAGCTTGAGGGTCGCGCGCAGCTCGCGCAGCGCCTGCTCGTAGTCGAGCTCGGGAACCTCGAAGGGGATCTGGTACGACATGCGGACCTCGCAGCGCTTCGTTGGGTGGGGGATGCGCCCCTTGCCCCCGTCGGCCTAGGGGCGGTAGATGGCGCAGTTGTTGGGCGTCTCGTAGCAGTCGACCTGGCTCACGGGAAGACCACGCTTGGCCAGCTGCTCAAAGAACCAGCACGCGAGGTTCTCGGCGGTCGTCCTGAACGGCAGGACCGTGAGCGAGAAGCCCTCCGACTTGAGGGCCGCCAGCGTGGAGGGGGCGAGCGAACCCTCCTCTACTAGGAACGTGTGGTCGAGGGAGTCGGCCACCTCCCGCACTGCCTGCTTGAACACGCCGAAGTCAAGCACCATGCCCTTCATGGTGCCCTCCTGGTGCAGGCCGTCCTGCTCGAGGTAGGCCACGACGCGCCACCGGTGCCCGTGCAGGTTCTCGCACGTGCCATAGTAGTCGGTGAGGAAGTGCGCGCTGTCGAAGCTGACCTCGGTCTTGAGCCCGTACATGCCATGCCCCTTCCTGCAAGCCGGCCGATGGGGGCACCGGTCGCCCTCATCGTGGTCGGCACACGCGCCATGCCCCTTCCTGTAGGCCAGCCAATAGGTGCCCGCGAGGAACGCCGCGCCGCCCACCATGTTGCCCAGCGTCGCAGCGCTGAGGTTGGAGAGCAGGCCGCCCATGGTGAGGGCGGCAAGGTTGGCGCCCTCAGGCGCGACACCCGCGGCGTGCGCCAGCAGGCCCATGGGAAGGAAGAACATGTTTGCCACGCAGTGCTCGAAGCCGCAGGCGACGAAGGCCGTCACGGGAAGGGCCGCGCAGAGGAACCTGTCGACCACCGTCCGTGCCGCGAAGCCCATCCAGACGGCGAGGCACACGAGGATGTTGCACATGATGGCGCGGCCGAAGGCGACGTCCCAGGGCAGGGAGCACTTGGCGGCGGCGACCGAGACCATCGTCTCTCCCACGGCGCCGCCGTTCATGCTCGCGTAGTCGGCGAGGGGCAGCAGCGCCACCAGCAGGAGCGAGCCCACCAGGTTGCCCGCATAGACCACCGTCCAGCTGCGCAGCAGGGAGGCAGGCGAGTACCTGCCCGAGAGGAGGCCCAGCACCATCAGGTTGTTGCCGGTGAAGAGCTCGGCGCCTGCCACCAGCACGAGGAACAGCCCGACGCTGAACGCCAGGGCACCGAGGAGCGAGGAGGCGGCAAAGCCGAGCGACGCGTCGCTTTTGATCAGCAGCATGAACATGCCGCCCATGCCGATGAACAGGCCGGCGAGGACGGCGAGCAGAAACGCCCGCGATGCGGGCATCTGCGCCTTGGTCTTGCCGACGGCCTCCGCCTTCGCCACGATCTGGGCGCCCGCCAGGGCGTCCGGCCTCACGGCAGCGATCTCGTCGTTGGTCATGGGTGTCACCCTCCCATCCCGATGAGCCGAAGCGCCTCGCCACGCGCCTTGAGGTCGGTCTTGAACCAGCCGCGCACGGCACTGGTGACCGTCAGCGAGCCCGCGCTCCTGATGCCACGCATGGTCATGCAGGTGTGCGTCGCCTCGAGCACCACGAGCACGCCCCGCGCCCCCAGCCGATCCTCCACGGCATCGGCGATCTGCTGGGTCAGCCGCTCCTGCACCTGCAGCCTGTGCGCATACCCGACCACGCAGCGCGCGAGCTTGGAGAGGCCCGTGATCCTCCCGTCCTTGGGCAGGTAGCAGATGTGCGCCCTCCCCGTGAAGGGCAGCAGGTGATGCTCGCACATCGACGAGAAGGGGATGTCCTTCACGATGACCATGTCCTCGTTGCCCGGCTCCTCGAACTGCATGAGCAGATGCGTGCCCGGGTCCTCCTGCATGCCGCCGAGCAGCTCCTCGCAGGCACGCGCCACCCGGTCGGGCGTGCCGAGCAGGCCCTCGCGACCGGGGTCCTCCCCCATGGCCTCGAGCAGCTCGCGGACGGCCGCCTCGACGCGAGGCCTGTCGATGGGCGCAAAGCCCTGGTCGTTCACCGTGTGATCAGCCTCCATGGTCCTCCCTCGACACCTGCGCGTCACCGCACGGGCGACGCACCGCACGCCCCCCAGCTTACCCGATGGCACGCTCCGCAGCCTCCACCACATGCTTGGCGAGAACGGCCGTCGTGATCGACCCCACGCCGCCCGGGACGGGCGTGATGGCACCCACGATGGGCTCGACCTCGTCGAACGCGACGTCACCACAAAGCCTGCCGAGACCATCGTCCCAGTTGATGCCCACGTCGACGATCGTCTGGTGGGGGGCCACGGCATCGGTGCCGACCGTGCCGGGATGGCCCGTGGCCACCACCACGATCTCCGCCGCGCGGCACACGACGGCGAGGTCGCGCGTGCGCGCGTGGCACATGGTGACGGTCGCGTCCCTCGCCTGCAGCATCATCGAGACGGGCCTCCCCACGACCAGGGAGCGGCCGACCACCACCACGCTGGCGCCCGTCAGCTCATGGCCGTAGTGATCCAGCAGCTGCACGCATGCCTCCGCCGTGCAGGGCGGGAAGCCTACGGGACGGTTGGCGAACACGCCAAAGAGCGACTCACCGGTGATGCAGTCCACGTCCTTGGCAGGGCTCAGCGCGGCGCAGGCGGCGCTCTCGTCGAGCGGGTCGGGCAGCGGTCGGAGCAGGAGGCAGCCATGGATGGCATCGTCGGCGTTGACCCGCTCGATGACGGCCATGAGCTCGCCTTGGTCGCAGTCGGCGGGAAGGGCGAGGCCCCTCACGGCGATGCCGGCCGCCGCGCAGCGCTTGGTGGCCCCCCGCTCGTACGAGAGGTCGGCGGCGCGCGCACCCACGCGCACGATGGCGAGCGTGGGGGTGGCGCCCCGGTGCCTGAGCCCTTCCACCCGGGCGGCGAGCTGCCCGGTCAGGGCCTCGGCGACCGGTGCGCCCCTGAGGAGCCTCGCCATGGCTAGCCCTCCGCCCTGACGCGATCCATCACCTCTCGCGCGAGCCGCTCCGCGCGCGGGCTGTATTCGTCGAGCATCCGGTCGCAGTCGGCGTCGAGGCGCCCTGCCCAGGCGCGGTCTTGAAGGGATCGCGTGTTGACGAAGACGTTGAGGCTCGCGGCCTCAAGCGCCGCGCGGGCCAGAAGCGCGCCACAGCCCACGTCCGAGAGGAGCATGCGCGAGCCCTTTTGGCCCATCTCCTCCAGAAGCTCGATGGTGTCACAGACCTGGCGCATCATCTCATGGGGGGCCTGGGTCGCCCCCTTGGTCGCCCGCTCGATCGCGTCGGCGCGGGCTGGGTCCCCCTTCGGGCTGGCATAGGCCTGTGCCAGCGGGAGGAACGCCTCGGCGTCCTCGTCCACGAGCTGGACGAGACGAGCGCGGGCGGCCTCGGCGGCCTCGAGCATGCCCTGGATGTCGCGCTCGTATCGCTCGTAGCGCCTCCTGCCGCGCGTGAACTCCCCGACCATCGAGCAGAGGGCGGCCGCCAGGGCGCCCACATAGGCCGCCGCGCCGCCGCCACCCGGGACGGGCTCCCTCGCCGCGAGGGCCGCGGCGAAGTCCGCCAGGCTCTCCCCCGCCAAGCTCGCATCTGCCATGGGCACCTCCTAGAACAGTCCGACGATCGTGCCGTCGGCGGTGACGTCGATCCTCTCGGCGGCCGGGACGCGCGGCAGGCCGGGCATCGTCATGATGTCTCCCGTGAGCGCCACGATGAAGCCCGCCCCGGCGGAGACCTTGAGGTTGCGCACGGTGATGCGGAAGCCGCGTGGCGCTCCCAGCCTGCCCTGGTCGTCGGAGAAGGAGTACTGCGTCTTGGCCACGCAGATGGGAAGCGCGCCAAAGCCCAGCTCCTCGAGCTGGGCGAGCTGGCTGCGAGCGGGACCCACCAGGTCGACGCCGTCGGCGTGGTAGATCTTGGTGGCGATGGCGTCGAGCTTCTCCTCGATGGACAGGTCGTCCTCGTAGGAGAGGCGGAACTCGCTCGGCTCACCGCAGAGGCGCACCACCTCGTCGGCCAAGGCGCACCCACCCTCGCCACCCTTGGCCCACACCTCGGAGAGGGCCACGTTGACGCCCAGCTCCCGACACCTCGCCTCGACGAGGTCGAGCTCCGCCGCAGTGTCGGTGGGGAAGGCGTTGATGGCGACGACCGCGGGCAGGCCGTAGACGTCCTTGATGTTGCCCACGTGCTGCAACAGGTTGGGGAGACCGGCCTCGAGGGCCTCGAGGTTCTCGGTGGCCAGCTCGGACGCGGGCACGCCGCCGTTGTGCTTGAGGGCGCGCACGGTGGCGACGATGACCACCGCAGAGGGTCTGAGGCCCGTGGCGCGGCATTTGATGTCGAGGAACTTCTCGGCGCCCAGGTCGGCGCCAAAGCCCGCCTCGGTGACCACGTAGTCCGCCATCTTCATGGCCGTGGTGGTGGCCATCACGGAGTTGCAGCCGTGGGCGATGTTGGCGAACGGGCCGCCATGCACGAAGGCGGGGTTGTTCTCGAGCGTCTGGACCAGGTTGGGCTTGATGGCATCCTTGAGCAGCGCCGTGCAGGCACCCTCGGCATTGAGGTCATGCACGGTGACGGGCCTGCGATCGTAGGTGTAGGCGACCACCATGCGGCCCAGGCGCGCCTTGAGGTCGTCGATGCCGCTGGCGAGGCAGAAGGCGGCCATGACCTCGGAGGCGACGGTGATGTCGAAGCCGTCCTGGCGCGGCATGCCGTCGGGGATGCCGCCCATGCCGTCCACCACGTTGCGCAGCTGGCGATCGTTCATGTCGACGCAGCGGCGCCAGGTGACGCGACGCGGGTCGATGCCCAGCCTGTTGTCCCACTTGATGTGGTTGTCGAGCATGGCGGCGATGAGGTTGTTGGCGGCGCCGATGGCATGGAAGTCGCCGGTGAAGTGGAGGTTGATGTCCTCCATGGGCACGACCTGGGCGTGGCCACCGCCAGCGGCGCCGCCCTTGACGCCAAACACGGGCCCTAGCGAGGGCTCGCGCAGGCAGAGCATGGTCTGGCGACCAGTGAGGTTCATGGCGTCGGCCAGGCCCACCGAGGTGGTGGTCTTGCCCTCGCCCGCCGGCGTTGGGTTGATGGCGGTGACGAGGACGAGCTTTGCCCTGCTGGGAAGGTCCCTCATCGAGTCGACGTCGACCTTTGCCTTGACCTTGCCGTACCACTCGAGCTGGTCCTCTGCGAGACCGGCCCTGGCAGCCACCTCGGAGATGGGCAGCATGGTGGCCTCCTGCGCGATCTCGATGTCGCTCCGGTAGTCAGCCATGTTCAGCTCCTCCTCTTCTGGGCATCGCCGCCCGCCTCCACTGCGCACCATTGTCCAACACCGTCGCCCTCTGCCCGCCGGCATCTGGAATAAGCACCGCAATAACGCAATCCTGCCCCAAGGGCGAGTCCGCGAATGGCAGCGCCTCCCCTTCCACCGGCCTCACAACCCTAGCCTTCCATGCCCCGAGCCACGCGCGCAGCAAGGACGGCATCACAGCTTACCGGTTTTCTTCTCAAAGCGCATCCAACCGTGCCTGCGGCGGAAAGGAGGATCCCGAGCTGTGCGTGGCTGAGACGATGCGGACCCAACCACACCCCCTCGGATGTCTCTGGGCCGAGACGCGATGGCCCTGCCCGTTGCCTGTTGCTAGAGTTGTGCACAGCCACACGCGAAGGGACGCCCATGAACCGCCAGCAGCAGCTCGCCGCCATCTTTGCCGACACGCAGGAGATGATCGCCTCCACGCCCCAGCTCAGGGAGGCGTCTCGCCGATCGGCCGAGGCGACCCGCCTCCATGATGCCGACGAGTGGCCCGAGCTGGGAGAGGGCCGGCGCGCGGGCATCGTGCGCGTGTCGGATCGCCGCAGCTTCGAGGCAGCGCGGCTCATAGCCGCCGAGCGACCCGGCGCACGCATAGCCGTGCACAACTTCGCCTCCCCCATCAACCCGGGCGGCGGCGTCAGGAGCGGCAGCTCGGCACAGGAGGAGAGCCTCTGCCGCTGCTCGACCCTCTACGCCAGCCTGGACCAGCACCGCATGTGGGACTCCTACTACAGCCCCAACCGCGGGGCGGGTGACACCCTGGCGACCGACGCCTGCATCTGGTCGCCAGGCGTGGTCATCTGCAAGTCGGACGACATGCTCCCCACGCGGCTCGATCCGCAGGATTGGCTCACTGTCGACGTGATCACCTGCGCGGCACCCGACCTGCGCGGGACGTCCGCCAACCTCATGAACCCGCAGTCCGGCCGCGCGGCGCACGTGCCGCTCACCACGCTCTTCGACCTGCACCGCAGACGTGCCCGCCACCTGCTGACGATCGCTGCGGCCGAGGGTGCCGAGTGCCTGGTGCTGGGGGCCTTTGGCTGCGGCGCATTCCGCAATGACCCCTACCTGGTCGCAAACGCATGGAGGCAGCCCATCGACGAGCTGCGCTCCCACTTCGACCTGATCGAGTTCGCCGTCTTCCACATGCCCTACGAGCGAGAGAACCACGAGGCCTTCCGCGACGAGTTCGCCGGGTAGGCAGGGGCGGCTGCGTGCCCGAGGGCGGGCGGGTGGCGTGATCCGAGGGCGCTACTCCATGCGCAAGGCGAGGTAGAGCTCTGAGAGGCCGTCGATCACAAGGGCCACCCCGCATATGAGCGGCACGATGCGCAGCGCGGCCGAGGGGAGGATCGCCACGAAGATGCCGGTCGCCACGGTGATGATGCCGATGCGCAGCGCCACGCGCTCCTTCTGGTCATCGTCGGCGACCATCGTACGCGACCGGGCGATGTCGGCCAGGCCGGACATGACGATGAGGACGCCCAGCACCGAGAAGAGCACCTTGGCAAAGCCCTGGGGAAACACGGCGACGACCATCCCGAGAAGGAGCAGCACGCCCGCGCCGGCCAGCTCCTCGAACGGAATCGCGTCGATGGCGTGGGCGCGCAGCAGGTGCCCGGCAGCTATCGTGACGCCGAAGACGGCACAGGCAAAGCCCACCAGGCGCACCACGAAGATCGTGACGCCGCCCGGATTGGCCAGCACGGCAACCCCGAGGAAGACGAGCAGGGCGCCCGTCATCGTAACGGAGAAGCGAGAGTAGGTGGCAGGCTGCTCGACCATGGTTGACCCCAAGCGTAGGCATCGGTGCGACGCGCGTCCCATACATGCCCATCATAGCGGACATCAAGGCGGGAGGACCCGCCGACGACGGGCGGTCGGCGGCCCGAGGTCGATCTGCCGTCGGGGCTGGCACCCGCCCGGCCGATGACAGCCTCGCCGCAGGGGCACGGCCCCGCGGTCACCTCCCCAGGTGCGCGTCCCTCCATGCGCACATCATCTCATTGGTGAGCGAGAGGTCGTCGGGCTGGCCGGGAATCTCCGTCGGAGACGCCCAGAAGGCGCGTCCCAGCTCCCCCTTGTCCACATGCAGCGTCGCGTCGCCATCCACGTCGCACCAATAGCCGGAGAGGATGTCGCCCGCGACGCCCCATGGCTGCGACTTGTAGTAGGTGATGTTCTTGACCGCAAGGCCTACCTCCTCGCGCACCTCGCGACGCACGCAGTCCTCTATGGTCTCCCCTATCTCCACGAAGCCTGCGACCAAGGCGTCGATGGGTGCGTAGCGGCCCGCGGCGTAGCGCGTGAGGACGATCCTGTCACGCTCGGGATCGCGCACGCACACGATGACCGCGGGGTTGAGGCGCGGAAAGACAAGGTTGCCGCAGGAGGAGCAGCGCAGCGCCCGCAGGGTTCCGTGATGGGCGAGGGGTGTCCCACACGTCCCGCAGAAGCGGTTGGAGGCGTACCATCCTCCCAGGTGCACGGCCGTGTAGGCAACGTACATCAACTCGCGCGGGCCACGGCCCTCCATGCGCAGCGAGCGGTTGTGCACCAGCTCGTAGCCTGCGGGGGGCTCCGCTCCTCCTGCCTGTGGCGCAAGCCAGCAGGAGCGGTCGTCCAGCGAGAAGAGGTAGGTCAGGCCCTCGGCGGGCACGCCGTCGTCGCCCAGGCGGGGGAATGCGAACGAGGGGGCCTCCTGGTCGACGCGGCGCACGGCAAGGAGCTGACCGCGCACGAACAGGACCATGTCGCCTGCGGCGGGACGCGCTTCCGGCCGGTACTCGTTGGCCAGGCTATGTGGCTCGATGTCTTGAATCACCCTCGCTCCTCCGCATGTCCCACAGGTCGGACGGGACGGACCGCCACGACCACGCTACTCGTCCAGCATGGCATCCACCAGCGCATCCACATGCACCTGGAAGGTGTCGATGACCGGAAGCCCCAGGGTGGCGCGGTCCACGAGCGGAGCAAGGCCCGCGCAGGCGGCAACGACCGCGTCGGCCCCATGCTCGGCGCCATCGGCCACCAGCCGGGCAAGGCGCTCGACCGTCTCGTCATGCACGACGCCCTGCTCGAGCTCGTCGGCGATCACCCCGCCCAGCCACGCGCGATCCCCCTCCCCGGGCACCATCACCTGCAGCCCTGCCTTAACCAGCGGCACCTTGAGGTAGGCGCCGCGCATCGCGGCGGCGGTGCCGAGCAGGATGGGACGTCTCACGCCACGCCGGATGAGCTCCTCGCGCATGGCGTCCACCATGCTCACCAGCGGGATGGGCGACCTGCCCTGCAGCTCGTCGAACACGATGTGCCCCGCGTCGCAGCCAAGTGCCGCCACGGTGCATCCGGCCGCCACGAGGCAGTCGACGCCAGCCGCGAGGCGGTCGGTCAGCTCGCTCAGGTAGGCCTCGTCGGCCCTGTGCGTCGCATCGAGGCACGAGAGGCACTCGATGGTCATGCCGGGGACGAACATGCCGCCGCCCACACGTGCGCGGACGCCCTGCACGACGCCCAGGTAGTAGGGAACGATGGACTCCGGCCCACAGCCTATCAGGCCCAGCTTGCGCATGGCTCCTCCTCACGCTGCCGTCCGTATGAGAGTAGCGCAACGGGAGGGCAGCGCAAGCGGGCAGCGGCCCCATACGGATTACGGGTGCCTATGGACGTACGCTGGCAGGATCTCGGCTCCCGACGCGCGCCGTGCGTCGGTCACGCTGCCGATAGCAAGGCGCATTCCTGGCCTGCGAGCGGCATGGGGACCGCGCTGGAAAGGGAAAGCCCGAGTTGTGCGAGACGTACAGGCCTGCCGGAAAGGAAAACGTCGAGTTGTGACCGACGCGCATATCCACTGGAAAGGAAAATCCCAAGTTGTGACCGCCACGCTGGCCCACTGGAAAGGAAAAGCCCGAGTTGTGATAGGCCGTGAAGGTCACAGGTCGAGGTTTTCCTTTCCCGAGGCCTCACAAGTCCTGATTTTTCTTTCCGGCGTGATGCGACAGGGG
>DBRN01000007.1:1488-60980 GCA_002305995.1 Atopobiaceae bacterium UBA1367 | reverse complement strand
TCGACCTGACGGGCGTCACAACTCCCCGTTTTCCTTTCCCGGCCGCATGGGCACCCGCCCGTCGCACAGCAGACGGCCAGGGACACCTCCCAGATCACCCGCAGGGGCAGGCGCCAGACCTTAGCTGCGCGACAGATCCCCCCGGCTGCCCTCGATGGGAAGCTCCACCACGACGGCAGCACCACCCTCCGCAGACTCCTCGATGAACACGCGCCCCCCGTGCCCCCCGACGATGCTGCGCACCACGGCAAGGCCCAGACCGGTGGAGTCGTGGGGCGCATCGCCGCCCTCCTCGAGTCGCACGAAGCGCCCGAAGACGCGCTCGCGGTCCTCGGGCGGGATGCCAGGGCCGTCATCGGCGATGACGAGCCGGGCGCAACCGCCCGCATCCGCACAGGAGACGCGCACGACAGACCTGGCGTAGCGGCTGGCGTTGTCGAGCAGGTTGCGCACCACCTGCCCGAGCAGCCCTGCGTCGCCGCGCACCACCACCGGCTCGATCCCGCTCGTGTCGACGGAGAGCGGCGAACGGACCTTGAGGGCAGCGACCTCCTCAAGCAGCACGTCGATCAGGTCGACGGGGGCGCTCGCGGGAACGTGTCCCTCATCATGGCGGGCCAGCGCCAGGAGATCGTCCACGATTCCCTGCAGGCGGTTGTTCTCGAGGGCCAAATCATCGAGCACCTCGGCGGCATCAGCCGACTCGGGATGCCTCCTCAGCGTCTCGATCATGACGCGCTGTGCTGCGATGGGGCTCTTGAGCTGGTGAGAGGCATCCGAGACAAACCGCCTCTGCTCGGCGAGGGCCCGCTCCGCCCGCTCCAGGAGGTCGTTGAACGTCATGGCGAGCCTCGTGAGGTCGCGATCGGCCGTCTCCACCTCGATCCGTCCCGAGAGGTCGTCCTCGGCGATGGACATGGTGCTCGCGCGCATGTCCTCGACGGGGCGCAGCGCATGCCCCACCATGAGCCACGTGAAGACGGTCGCCCCACCAAGCACGAGGACGGACAACGCCATCATGAGCACCACGGCGGAGCGGGTGGTGCGAACGACAGACGAGAGGCTGGCGACGGCGACGATGCTCACGGAATCGCCCCCCAGCGTCGTCTTCCTGAGTGACGCGATGTAGGGACCCTCGAGTCCGGCAGCCGTCGACAGCGACGCCTCGGTCGCCTCGTCCAGCTCGATCTCGCCCGGGATCGGAAGGCTGGCCGCTCCGCGCGCAAGCGCCATGAGACGCCCGTGGTGCCAGACGATCACCTTGGACGCGCCATCGTCATCCGAGTCCACGTCGTCATCCGCATCGTCGGCATCGTCGTCACGGTCGTCGGCATACGAGGACGGCGCGGCCGAGACGCCCTCCCAGGCATCATCGTCATCCTCGCGGGAGCCATCGTCATCGGCGTCGTCGCGGTCGTCCGCATCGATCCCGCCTGGCAGGGCGCGGTCGTCGTCCGAGTCCCCCTCGTTCGACGAGTCGTCCGCGAGGTCGTCATCGTCGTCATCTGCGCCCAGCCACCTGAGCGGGGCGTTCCTGAGGGCGCGGACGCTCGAGGCGAGGACCCTCCCGTCGGCGTCCAGCACCTGGACGACCACCGGTCCCGAGACGTCCACCGCCGCGTCGAGGTCGCCGCGCCAGACGCTGTGCTCGGCGGCGTCAAGGAGCTCCCCGAGGTGGTCGCGCATCTGTGCCGCCAACGTCCTGCGCACGCCAAGGGCGACGGCGTTCGTCAGGAGCGCCATCGCGATCGCCGTGGCGAGTGCTGCGAGAAGCGTCGAGCGGACGCGGACGCTGCGGTGCGGGCCAGTACCCATCGTCACTCCACCTTGTAGCCAACGCCCCGCACCGTCTTTAAGGTGCTCAGGCCAAACGGGGCGTCTATCTTCCTTCTCAGGTACCTCACGTACACCTCGACCACGTTCTCGTCGCCCAGGAAGTCGGGACCCCACACGTACTCGAGTATCTCCACCTTGGACCTGGGCACGCCGGGGGTGCGCATCAGGTACTCAAGAATCTGATACTCCCTCGGCGTGAGGTCTATGGCCTTGCCGGATCTCGTCACCATGTGCGTCCTCGTGTCGATCGCAAGGTCGCCGACCTCAAGCAGCTGTGCCCGTGGCGCAGGGCCCCTTCGCAGCAGGGCACGCAGGCGTGCCACGAGCACCACGAGGGAGAAGGGCTTGCGCAGGAAGTCGTCGGCGCCGATCTCGAGGGCGTCGGCCTCGTCGTACGCGCCGTCCTTGGCGGTCAGCATGAGGATGGGGGCGACCACCCCCATCTCGCGCGCACGGCGGCACACCTCGTAGCCGTTCATGCCCGGAAGGACGATGTCGAGCGTCACCACGTCATACGGGCGCGTCAGCAGCATGTCGAGCGCCACGTCTCCGTCACCTGCCGTCTCGACGACAAACCCCTCCGACTCCAGGTGTCGCCTGAGGTACGAGACGATGCCCGGCTCGTCCTCCACGATAAGCGCTCTCATTGGCCTCCCCCACGCTTGGGTGTCCCGACGGGAGGCGCCCCCATCCCAGACCCCTTCGCTGGAACGGGGGCGCCACCTCCCCATCGAGGCTACGTCCCGATGCGCTCGACATCCCTGTCGAGCACCTTGCCGGTGTAGGCGTCTATGTCGTACTCGTACTCGTAGGCGCCCTTGACCCACTCGACCTCGTAGACCCTCTTGCCGTCCTCGTGGTCGATCTCCGTCTCGAGCCCTCTCACGTGCCCCCTCCTCAGCTTGGCGTCCCCGAGCGCGATGTCGATCGCCTTGCTCCTGGAGATCATCCTCTTGGCGGTCTTCGCAGCATGCGTAGCCTGCGCTGCCGCCTTGGCCTCTGCCGACGCGGGAGCGACCGAACCCGTTGCCACGATGCCACCCAGCATCAGGGCCAGCGACGCCGTCACAACTCCCAGGCCGCTGCCAAAACGCCTTGTCAGTCCTGTCATGGGAACCTCCTCTCAACGGATCCCTATCCTTGGTCCCATCATGCCAGGAGGGAGCTGAGAGAGGGCTGAGAGGCAGAGGCAGGACGCGGCTACGCGCTTGCCATGCGGCGCTTGAACTCCGCTGCCGCGGCGGCGGGGTCATCCGCCGCGAGGATCGCACGACCCACCAGCAGGATCCCCGGCTTGGTGCTCAGGACGGCGTCGAGGTTGTCGAGCGTGATGTTGTCCACCACGGCGACCTGCGCGCCCTTCGTGAGGCCGCGCATCACGTTGCGCACCAGCGCCAGCGGCGTGCCCCCCATGGCACGCGTGTTGCGGTGGAACGCGTCCGTCCCGTCATCCCTGCGCCTCTTGGCGGGGAAGCCCGAGGGGACCATCATGTAGCGGACACCCAGGTCCTCGAGCTCGGAGGAGCGCCTCACCAGACCGCGAATCCCGGAGAGGTCGGCTGCCACCGCGCCGCCGCACGCCGTGGCATAGTCGACGACCGCCCGCACCTCTGCGTCGGTCGTGCCGCCCAGCACCGTCACCATGTTGGCCCCGTAGGAGAACGCGCTTGCCGCGATGCGTGTCCCATCGTGCCAGATCTTGGTGTCGGCGAGCACCTCGACATGGGGGAACGCCTCCCTGACCTGCCTGACCGCCGCCATCCCGACATCCAGCAGCAGGGGCGTCCCCACCTCGATGATGTCGATGGACCCGGCGATGGCACGCACCAGCGCGATGCCCTCCTCGACGCTGTAGGCATCGAGCGTAACTTGCAGCTTCATCGCACGCCACCCCCTCATGTGAGCAACAGCTGGCCGAGGGCCTACGCCACTGTATACACGAGGTGACCAACGCGGGAGCGGCACAACCGGCTCCCAAACCCGCGAACGATCGACGCTCCTCGGAGACCGTGAGGCGGGAGGGCGGGTGTCCGGGCGCGGGCACCCGCCCTCCCGCCCTCTGCCCGCACGGCCCTAGCCGCACTCGCCAACCCATCACGGGCCGCAGGGCAGGCCTCACATGAGGGCGCACACGTTCTTGGCGAACTCGACCGGGTCGTCCACCGGAAGGCCCTCCACCAGCAAGGCCTGGTCATAGAGCAGGCTCGCGTACAGCGCCAGCCTGTCGGAGTCGCCCGACTCCTGGGTGGCCACCAGCCGCTCGAACACCGGATGGCGGGCGTTGAGCTCGAGCACGCGCTGCGCACGGGGGGTCATGGCGGCATCGGGCCCTTGCATCATGACGCGCTCCATCTCGAGCGAGACAGGGCCCTCGGTGCTGATGCAGGCAGGGGCGTCGGTGAGGTTCGCCGACACGCGCACGGCACTGACCTTGTCGCCGAGCTTCTCCGCCATGGCCTGGAAGAGCCCCTCGTTGTCCTTGGTCGCCTGCTCGGCGGCAGACCTCTCCTCATCCGTCGCCAGATCGAGGTCGGCGGTGGACACGTTGGCGAGCTCGATGTCGCGCGCGTCGGTGCCGGCGTCCTCGGTGTCGCCCGCCACGGCGTCCATGTGATAGGTGCGCATGGCCTGCAGCATGAACTCGTCGACGTCCTGCGTGCACAGGAGCACGTCATAGCCACGGGCCACCACGCTCGTCACCGCGGGCATCCTCTCGAGGCGCTCGCGCGAGTCCCCCGCCGCGTACAGGATCTTGTCCTGCCCCTCGGCCATCGACAGCACGTACTCGCGCAGCGTGACCATCCCCTGCTCCCGCGCGCTCCAGAAGAGCAGAAGGTCGGCGAGGTCGCCCGCGCCCATGCCGTAGCTGTTGTAGATGCCAAACTTGATGCCACGGCCAAAGTGCTCGAAGAAGGTCTCGTAGAGCTCGCGGTCGTCGGCGAGCATCGTCTGCAGCTCGCTGCCGATCTTGCGCTCGACACGCTTGGCGATGGCCCTGAGCTGCGCGTTGTGCTGGAGCGTCTCGCGCGAGATGTTGAGGGTCACGTCGGGGCTGTCGATGACGCCGCGCACAAAGTTGTAGTGGTCGGGCAGCAGGTCGGCGCACTTCTCCTGGATGAGCACGTTGGACGAGTAGAGCGCGAGGCCCTTCTCGTAGTCCTTGCTGTACAGGTCGAACGGGGCCTCGCCGGGGATGAAGAGCAGGGCGTCGTAGCTGATGGCCCCCTCGGCGTGGAACGATATGGTGCGCGCGGGATCCGAGAAGTCGTGGAAGGTCGACTTGTAGAACTCGTCGTAGTCGGACTGCTCGACCTCCGAGGAGCGCTTCTTCCAGATGGGGATCATGGAGTTGACGGTCTCCAGCTCCTGGTGCTCGACGTAGCGCGGGGCGTCCTCGGGCAGCTCGTCGGGATTCTCGACCGGGATGCTCTTGGTGACCATCATCCGGATGGGATGGCGCACGTAGTTGGAGTAGCGCTTGACGAGGTCGCGCAGGGCCCACTCGGAGAGGAACCGGTCGGTGTCCTCGTCCTCGGTGGACTCGCGCAGGTAGAGGATGACGTCGGTGCCGTGGTCGCCTGCGCCGGCGCGCTCCCCCGCCGCGGCGGGCCCGATGGTGTAGCCCTCGATGCCGTCAGACTCCCACGCATAGGCGGCGTCCGCCCCAAAGGCGCGGCTCACCACGCGCACGCGCGAGGCCACCATGAACGACGAGTAGAAGCCCACGCCAAACTGGCCGATGATGTCTGTGGCGTCGCCCTGGCTGCCGGCATGCTCGGCCTTGAACTCCTCCGATCCCGAGTGCGCGATGGTGCCCAGGTTCTCCTCGAGCTCCGCCTCGCCCATGCCGATGCCATTGTCCGAGACCGTCACGGTGCGGGCGTCCTTGTCGAAGGACACGAGGATGGCCAGGTCATCCTGGCTGACACCCACCGTGCTGTCCGTGAGGGCGGCGAACGAGAGCTTGTCGATGGCGTCGGAGGCGTTGGACACCAGCTCGCGCAGGAAGATCTCCCGGTTGGTGTAGATCGAGTTGATCATGAGGTCGAGGAGCTTCTTGCTCTCGGTCTTGAACTGCTTCATGAGACGTCGCTTCCCTTCGGGATCGGATGCGGCACCAGGCCGCCGATTCAGACAAGGTCTCTTGTACCCCAACGGGAAGGCATGGTTTCAGAGGGCGGCAAATCGCCGCGGGCCCTCCTCCGCGAAATGGGCCGACAGGCTGGTGGGCACAGATGGGATCCGGGGGCATCCCGGGCGTGCCCGCCGGCTCCTCGCCGACTCCCAGCCGTCAGGCCACGATGACCCGCCGCTCGGTGACCACCATCCGCACCGGAAGGTCGTGTGCGGCGACGACCCCCTCCGCGCGCAGGTCGGCCGACAGCTGCGCCTCGCGGCACAGGCCCACGGACACGCCGGTAAACGTGGCGAGGAACCGGTCGTAGAAGCCCCCGCCATAGCCTAGGCGGTAGCCTGCGACGTCGAACGCAAGGCCGGGGACAAGTGCCAGCATGCGCCCCATCCCACACAGGGGCTGCTCGCACTCGGCGCGTGGCACCGGCTCCTCCACGCCAAACGGGCTGCGCACGAGCCCTTCCAGGGACGTCACGCGGTACCAGCGCATCTCACGGGAAGCGGGCGCGCACCGCGGCAGGGCCACGTCCTTGCCCGCATCCCAGGCCGCCTGGATGATGCCCCGCGTGCGGACCTCGGACCCCATGTCGAGGTAGGTGAGGATCACCTCCGCATGCGCGAGCTCGGGAAGTCCCATGAGGCGGGTCTCGATGGCGGCATCGGCAGCCGCGCGCGCTGGGCCTCCCAGCCCTTCGCGCTCGCCCGTGAGACGTGCCCTCATCGCACGCTTGCGCCCAGCGACAGATGTCACAGGCCGCACCTCCTCTCCCACAGGACGTCAACCGGACCCTCCGGCTCGTGCGTCCATGCTACACGTCGGGCGCGCATGACCCCCTCATGACCCCCTGCCCAAGGGCAGGGGGCGACGCCGCGGGCGGTCTCTTCCACCCAGCGGGCGGCTCGATCCTGGAACGTCGTTTCCGCCGCCTTGAACAGGTGCACGCCTGGGCCGAATGGAGGCGACACGCCACCTGCGCGCCGCACAATGCTAGTAGTTCGGGGAGAGGCATCGGCTGCAGACGATCGCTCCACCACACCATTCGCACCATAGAAAGGACTACCGTGGCAACTGGAAAGAAGCTCGACTTCTCCGGCCTCATGAAGCGGTTCTCTGCGGCCATCATCAGGCCTGTGCTGTTCCTTGCCGTCGCTGGCATCCTGCTTGCCGTCAGCGTCGTGTTCCGCATGGACGGCATGCCCGCCCCGCTCACAGGCGTGGGGGACTTCGTCTACAGCATCGTCATGAGCGGCGTCATCGGCAACCTAGGCATTCTCTTCTGCATCGGCCTCACCTGCGCCCTTGCCAGCAAGAAGAAGGGGGACGCCGCCGTCATCGCGGCCTCGACCTTCCTCGTGTTCCTCTTCGCCAACAACTATTGGCTCACCAACAACAACATGCTGGCAGACGCCGCCGCAGGCCTCTATGGCACCGGCCAGGGCATGGTGCTGGGCGTGCAGGTCGTCGACATGGGCGTGTTCATCGGCATCATCCTGGGCTGCCTCAACGGATGGATCTTCAACAGGTTCGTCGACACCAAGTTTCCCGAGGTCGTCAGCACCTATGACGGCACGCGTTGGGTGTTCTTCCTCTCCATCGTGGCCTCTGCGCTGCTCGGCATCGTCATGTGCTACGTCTGGCCCACGGTCAACGGCTGGATCAACAGCCTGCAGGGCTTCATCTATGCCTCCGGCTACGCCGGGCAGGGCCTGTACGGCTTCCTGAACAAGGTGCTCATCCCCACCGGCATGCATCACCTCATGTGGATGCCCTTCATGTACACCCCCGTGGGCGGCACCGCCCAGATCGCCGGCGAGTCCTTCTCCGGTGCGTACAACATCTTCATGGCGGAGCTGGGCAACATGGACTCCATCACCGCCATGGACGCCTCCATCCGCTTCTGCATGCTGGGCTTCGGCAAGTGGTTCGGCACCATCGGCACCATCCTCGCGTTCATCAGCGTCGCCAAGCCCGAGCAGCGCGCCAAGGTCCGCACCACGCTCGTGCCCGCCGGCCTGGTAGCCATCCTCGCCGGCATCACCGAGCCCTTCGAGTTCATGTACCTCTGGGCATCGCCCATCCTCTTCGTGGTCAACGCCGCCCTTGACGGCCTGTTCCAGTGCATCCTGTACGCCTTTGGCTGGCGTGCCCTGCTCACCGGCCTCATCGAGACGATCCCTGGCCTCATCGCCATGCCCGCGTCGGTCTCCCACTGGTACGTGGTCATCCCGGTCGGCATCGTGGCCATCGCCGCCTGGTTCTTCGCCTTCCGCTTCATCATCCTCAAGCTCAACCTGAGCATCCCCGGGCTCGATGATGACGGAAGCCTGCCGTTGGACGAGGGCGACAAGACCGGTGCCGCCGCCGTCGGTGCCGCCTCCCCCGAGAGCGTCCTCACCATCATCGAGGGTCTCGGTGGTGCCGGCAACATCGAGCACGTCATGAACTGCTTCACTCGCCTGCGCATCACCGTCAACGACATGTCGCTGGTCGATGAGGCAAAGATCAACCTGGTCAAGAACTCCGGCATCGTGCACGCAGGCCCCAACAACATCCAGATCGTCTTCGGCATGAAGGTCGGGGAGGTCTGCGAGGCAGTCAACCGCGCCCTCGGCCGGGAGGTCGACTAGCGCTCGCGTCATCGGCTCAGCACGGACGTGCGCCCGGCCCCATGTCGGGCGCACGCGAGAAAAGGCACGCACCACCAACAGAAAGGAAGGCACCATGTGCAACAAGGACAGGCGCTTTGTCGTGTGCATCGCAGGAGGCGGCTCCCGCTACACCCCCGGCATCCTCAAGATGCTCGTCAACGAGCGCGACCGCTTCCCGCTCTCCAAGGTCATCCTGTATGACAACGAGGCCGAGCGCCAGGCGCGCATCGCGGACTACGCCCGCATCCTGATGGGCGAGTACTACCCCGAGTGCGAGATCGTGGACACCTGCGATCCCGAGACCGCCTTCACCGGCATCGACTTCTGCTTCATGCAGATCCGCGCCGGTCGCCTGAAGATGCGCCGCTCCGACGAGCACATCGCCCTCGCGCACGGCTGCATCGGCCAGGAGACCTGCGGTGCGGGCGGCTTCGCCTACGGCATGCGCTCCATCCCTGCCGTCGTCGACATCATCCGCGATGTGAAGAGGTACAGCCCCGACGCGTGGATCCTCAACTACTCCAACCCCGCCGCCATCGTCGCCGAGGCCACCAAGCGCCTCTTCCCCGGTGACAAGCGCGTCATCAACATCTGCGACATGCCCGTGGGCATCATGAACCAGTACGCCGACGCCCTGGGCGTCCCCCGCGACTCCATCGAGGCCCGCTACTATGGCCTGAACCACTTCGGCTGGTTCACCGCCGTGCTCGACCGCGAGACCGGCGAGGACTACCTGCCGCGCCTGCGCGAGATCTTCTCCGAGGACCTTCCCGAGGAGGCCTTCTCCGACATCGACCCCAGCTGGTCGGAGACCTTCCACTTCCTGCGCAAGATGGTGCGCGAGGCCCCCGAGGGCCACATGCCCAACACCTACCTGCAGTACTACCTGTACCCACGCCACATGCTGGCCCACGAGGATCCCAACTGGACCCGCGCCGACCAGGTGATGGCGGGCCACGAGCGCGAGATCTTCGAGATGGTCGACGAGGTCATCGCGGCCGGCCGGATCAAGGGCACCAAGTACGGCTTTACCTACGAGGATCTCAAGGACGACGACCACGCCTCCTACATCGTCGACCTGGCAACCGCGCTCGCCTTCAACACCAAGCAGGTCTTCCTCATCATGCAGGAGAACGTCGGCATCGTGAGCAACCTGACCGAGGGCATGATGGTCGAGGTGCCGTGCATGGTGGGCTCCAACGGTCCCGAGCCGCTCAGCGTGGGCGAGATCCCCTCGTTCCAGAAGGGCCTCCTCGAGAACCAGTACGCCTACGAGAAGTTGGCGGTCGACGCCAACCTCGAGGGCAGCTACCGCAAGGCTTGGGACGCCCTGACGCTCAACCGCCTGGTGAACGACACCGATGTCGCCAAGGCGCTGCTTGACGAGTACATCGAGGCCAACAGGGACTACTGGCCGGAGCTGAGCTAACGCCACACGAGCCATGTGGGGTCGCGCGGGGTCTTCCCTTCCCTCCCGGTCGTCCCCCACAGGGCAGCCAGTCCCTCCTCGCGCCCCTAGGCACGCGGGCCATGCCGGGATCCCCGGCATGGCCCGCGCCTCTCCCTCTGGGGGATGATGGGTGACGCCTACGCGAAGGGAGCCTCCCTGCCCATGCGGTAGAGCACGCGCTCGAGGAACGCCAGGGCGCCGGCGGCAAAGTGGTTGGGCTCGTACGAGTCGATGTGCGACTTGTTGTTCTTGATGACCACATTGATGGATGACATCTTCGACACGGGCGTGTCGTGGCTCGAGGTGATGGACACGACCTCGAAGCCCTGCTCCCTGGCGGCAAGGCAGGTGCGCAGCAGCGACATCCCGCTCTCGTTGATGACGATGACGACGCCCGAGCCCGCCGTGCCCCCGCGCGCCTGCGCGATGTGCTTGGTGAAGGGCATGGGGAAGAAGTCGCACTCGCCCAGACGCAACAGCAGGTACATCGAGCAGACCTCCGCGTCGCCCACTGCGTCGACCAGGATGGGCAGGTGCCTGTTGCGCAGCAGCGCGTCGGCCACGGCCTTCACGCTGGTGGCGACGGGATCTCCTCCCTGCTCGCCCGCATGGTAGCGAACGAGGCTGCTGGTGAACTCGATCCAGCTCTTGTAGCCGAGCTTCTGGGAGACGCGGTAGACGCTCGACCGGGCGGCGCCGACCTGGGAGGCAACCTCGCTCACCGTGGCCCGGTGCCCGCGCCTCGCCGCGGCCCTCACCGCCTCGTAGACGGCAGCGTCGATGTCACGAGAGCCCATCGCCATCGCGCACCTCCTCCCTCAGCCGCGCGTATTCCGACAGGGCCCGCTCGATGACCATGAGCACCTTGGTCGCGTAGAGGTCGATGTCGGGCTCGGCGTTGTCGGCGATGCGGATGAGCACGTCGGCATAGCTGGTCACGCTCGCGTCGTCGGTGTCGGTGAAGATCACCGTACGGTAGCCCCTGTCGCGGACCGCGGCGAGCATTCCCTCGCCCACGCCCGAATAGCCATGCCCCACACCCGCATCCCTGCGGTGGATGAAGAAGAAGGCGGCCCCCGGCTCCGCCCGTGCCGCATCCACCATGGCATAGTCATACGACGCGGGAGCGAGGATGTCGAAGAGCGCGAGCTTGCGGGCCAGGTACTGCGCGAGGGGCGCCGCCAGGCACTTGCCGTCGGAGAAGGCGATGCTCTTCCTGCCCGCGCACCACAGGAACACGCTCGCGAGCTCGCGCGCGGCCGTGGTCCCGCTGCCCACGACCACGTCGCGCGGCAGCAGGCTCCCGCGCTGGACGTCCCGGCTCAACCTGAAGCTGTAGCTGAACTCCTGGTACCCGCGGAATCCCATGCGCTGGAGCGTCTTGACCACGGTGCTCTTGGCCACGTGACATTCGCCCGCAAGCTCCGTGAGGGAGACCTCCTCGTTGCGCGAGATGTGCGCATTGAGGGCGTTGATCACGCTGCGCTCGGCCTGGGAGAAACTTCGCATGACGCTCCTCGAGGGGGTGCGACTGGTCGCGTCCCATCATAGCGTGCGGCCGAGAGGCAACTCGTTCAGATCATCTGACCTTCCGCCGCGCACCTCCCCGCATCGCGAGGCGGCGAGATCTGAGGTCTGACGGCTGACACGCCGCATGATCTGTTGGGTGGCCTGCCGAGCAGCCGCCAGAGCCACCCTGATCGCCTCTCGCCACGCGCCTCCCTACTCGTAGCGCTCGTCGTAGACGCGCCTGGTCTTCTTCTCGCTGCGCGGCAGCACACCCAGCTCGACGATCTTGACCAACGGCGTGAAGCCGACCTTGTGCTTGCAGCGACGTGCCACGCGCCTGCGCAGGTCCTCCCAGTCGACCGATCCGTTGGTCTCCACGTAGAGGCGCATGGTGTCGCGGCCGTCGAGGTGCGACAGGCGGATCTGGTACTCGCTCGAGAGCTCTGGGAAGCTGGCGAGGATCTCCTCGATCTGGGCCGGGAACACGTTGACACCGTGGATCTTCATCATGTCGTCCGAGCGTCCCGTGATGGTGTCGATGCGCGGATGCTCGTCGTGCCCACATGAGCAGTCGCCGGGGATGATGCGAGACAGGTCGTGCGTGCGGAAGCGGATGAGCGGCGCGCCCTCCTTGACCAGCGTGGTGAGCACGATCTCGCCCCACTCGCCGTCGGGGAGGACCTCGCCCGTGTCAGGGTCGATGATCTCGAGGAACACGTAGTCGCTCCACACGTGCATGCCGTGCCCATGCTGGCAGTTGATGCCGATGCCTGGGCCGTACACCTCGGTAAGGCCGTAGATGTCGTAGTACTCCACGCCCAGGGCATCGATGATGCGCTTGCGGATCTTCTCGCCCGAGCGCTCGGAGCCGGTGATGAGCTTCCTGAGCCTGATCTGGTCCTTGATGCCGCGCCTCTCGATCTCCTCGGCGAGGAGGAGCGCGTAGCTCGCGGTGGCCGTAAGCACCGTGGACTGCATGTCGATCATGAACTGGAGCTGCTTCTCGGTGTTGCCGGGGCCCATGGGGATGGCCATGGCGCCAAGGAGCTCGCAGCCCGCCTGGAACCCGATGCCGGCCGTCCAGAGGCCGTAGCCCGGCGTGATCTGGATGCGGTCCTCGGACGTGACGCCGGCATACTCGTAGCAGCGGGCGAACTGGGCGGCCCAGTCGTCCACGTCCCTCTGGGTGTAGGGGATGATGACCGGCGTGCCGGTGGTGCCGCTCGAGGAGTGGATGCGCACGACCTGCTCCTCTGGGACGGCAGACAGGCCCAGCGGGTAGGCGTCGCGCAGGTCCTGCTTCTCGCAGAACGGGAGGGCAAGGAAGTCTTCGACGCTGCCAACGCCCGTGATGCCGGCCTCGCGCAGGCGCCTGCCGTAGAAGTTGTCGGATGCGAGCAGCCGCTGGATCTGCGTGTTCACCTGGTCGAGCTGCGCGTCGCTGATCTGCATGTGCGTGTCCTTTCGATCGTGCTCCAAGAGTGGGTGCGGTCCGCCGAGTGGTGGGCGGATCAGCCCCCCGCGTATGCCAACGCCCGTTCGTTGAGGTCCCACAGCCGCTCGGGAAGGCGGTCGTGCATGGCCCGCAGGATCTCATCGGCCGTGAGGCCCAAACCACCTGCGCGCGCGGCGGCCCCGAGGAGCACCACGTTGAGGCACTTCGCGGAGCCGAGGTCGACGGCCGCCCGGCCGGCATCCACCTCGACCAGGTCTCCCACGTGGCTGCGCAGGTAGGACATGATGGCCTCGCAGTCGTAGGCAGGCCCACCCGTCATGGCGCTCACAGGCACCACCGGGCGCGTGCTCACGACCACGCAGCCGCCTGGCTTGAGGAACGGGAGCTGGCGCACGGCCTCGGCAGGCTCGAAGGCGATGATGAGATCTGCGGAGCCTCGTGCCATGAGCGGGGATGACACGTCATCGCCAAGCCGCACGTGTGACAGGACGCTGCCCCCGCGCTGCGCCATGCCGATGGTCTCGGCGGTCTTCACGGCCAGGTTGCGCCCCATGGCCGCGCTGGCGATCAGCTTGGAGGCGAGGATGGTTCCCTGGCCGCCCACGCCGCAGAGGATGATGTCGGTGCTCACAGGCGCTCGCCTCCACCGATGGCATCGAAGGGACAGATCTGCTCGCAGAGCGTGCAGCCCGTGCAGAGCGAGGGGTCGATGACCACCTTGCCGTCGGCCGGCATGAGGGCGGGGCAGCCCAGCTCGCGCACGCAGCGCTGGCAGCCCACGCACCGGACGGGGTCGACGCGGCTCTTGGCCTGCGACCGGACGATCATCACGCACGGACTCCTGAAGACGATGGCCTTCACGCCCGGCTCGTCCGCCACGCGACGCACCGTCTCGACGGCCAGCTCGTGATCGAGCGGGTCGACAGTCTCGACGATGGTGAGGCCGATGGCGCGCAGCACCGCCTCGATGCTGACCTTCTCGACGACCTGCCCCATCATGGTGCGACCCGTACCGGGGTGCGGCTGGTGGCCCGTCATGGCGGTGGTGGAGTTATCCAGCACGACCAGCGTCAGGTCCGCCTGGTTGTAGAAGGCGTTGACGACGCCCGTGATGCCGCTAGCGAAGAACGTGGAGTCGCCCACGAAGGCAAAGCAGGCCGTGTCGGGCTCCACGCGGAAGACGCCCTGGGCGATGGTGATGCCCGCGCCCATGCAGAGGCAGGTGTCCACCATGTCGAGCGGGGCCGCGTTGCCCAGCGTGTAGCAGCCGATGTCGCCGCAGTAGATGGTCTTGCGGCCCCCCATGGCCTGCTTGACGGCAGAGAAGCTCGCACGGTGCGGGCAGCCGGCGCACAGCACCGGCGGGCGCACGGGCAGCGCCGGGGCGTCTGGGTCGACGCGGACGGACGGGGCCGCCGTGCCCAGAAACGACGCCATGGCGGCAGAGACCGACTCCACGGTGTTCTCGCCCGAGGGGGCGACATCACCGGTGAGCTTGCCACGGATGCGCACGTCGAGGCCGTGCTTGCCACACACGTAGGTGAGCTGGCGCTCGATGACGGGATCCAGCTCCTCCACGCAGAGCACCTCGTCGAGGCCCCGCAGAAACTCGACCGCGCGGCGCTCGGGAAAGGGGAACGGCGTGGCAACGCGCAGCACGCGCACATGGCTCGCCTCGTCGAGGCCCTCGCGCACGTAGGCGTAGCTGATGCCGTGCGTCGCGATGCCCTTGCGTGGTGCGCCTGACGTCTCGGGGACCACGAAGTTGCGGTGGTGGTCGGAGAGCTCGTCGGAGAGCCGCGCGTTGCGCGCCTCGATCTTGGCGTGGTTGGCCATCGAGAGGCGGGGGAAGATGACCCAGCGCGCGGAGTCCTTGACGAAGCCTTCGGGGCGATGGCGGCGCCACTCCCCGGGATCGGCCACCTGCATGGACTCGCAGCCGTGGTCTATGCGCGTGGTGGCACGGAGGAAGACGGGCGTCCCCAGGCGCTCGGAGAGCTCGAAGGCCTCCTGCACCATCTGGTACGCCTCGGCAACCGACGACGGGTCGAGCAGCGGCAGCTTGGAGAACTGCGCGAAGGTGCGCGTGTCCTGCTCGGTCTGGGACGATATGGGGCCTGGGTCGTCGGCCACCATCACCACCATGCCGGCCCTCACGCCGATGTACGCCAGGCTCATCAGTGGGTCGGAGGCCACGTTGAGGCCCACCTGCTTCATGGTGACCAGGGCGCGGGCGCCCGCGTAGGCGGCACCGGCGGCCACCTCCATGGCGGCCTTCTCGTTGATGGACCACTCCACATAGACGTCGTCGGGCTTGCGCCGAGCGACCGTCTCGAGCACCTCGGTGGAGGGCGTCCCGGGATACCCGGTCACCACGTTGACACCGGCGGCGAGCGCCCCCAGCGCGATGGCCTCGTTGCCCATGAGGAACTCCGTGTGCATGCATCCCCCTGCCCGTGCAGACAATCCAATGGGCAGAACCTTACCACCAGCCTGCCCTCACGAGCCGATTGTTCACATGCTCGAAGCGTGGGGCGCCGGCATCCCGTGGCGCGTGACGCAGTCGCAAGGGATGGGCGCTCGGTGACGTCAGGCCGCAGGGGGCAGAGGTCAGGCCGCAGGGGACTCAGGTCGAAAGGGACGGGGATGCCGGGCGCCGCCGCCAAGCTCTTTTCAGGTCGCAAGGGGCGGGGATGCCGGGCGCCGCCGTCAAGCTCTTTTGCTGCGCACGCTTGCCATCGCAGGGGATGACGGGGTAGCGTGTTCCTTGGCCAGCAACCACATCAGGCGAAGGGACGGGACAGATCGTGCGAGCGCTCCTCGACCGCATCCGACCCTGGTGGCAGGCCATCCCGCAGACCCTCTGCTACCAGGTGGTGACCAAGCTCGTGCTGGCGGCAGCGCTTGTCGGCCTGCGGCGGCTGGCCGCCTGGGCGCTCGCCTCGCAGGGGCGCGTGGCGGTGACCTCGGGCGACTACCTGTTTCTCGTGACCTCCTGGCAGGGATAGGTGCTGCTGGTCCTGGGGCTGGCGACGCTCTACGCATACGTGGCGCTCGACCTCAACGCCCAGGTGGCCCATGCGGGACATGTGGTGCGTGGGGAGCCGGCGCCCGTCATGCGAAGCATCATCGAGGGAGCGCAGGCCATCAGGCGCTTCGCCTGCCCGCAGGGCGTGCTGGTGGTGCTGTACGAGGCCCTGCTCGCGCCCATCGTGGGCGTGGGCATGGGCATCTCGCTGACCGAGGGCCTGCGGATCCCCACCTTCGTCTCGTCGGTCATCCAGACGACGCCGACCTACCTCGTGGCCTACACGACGGTGACCGTCGCCTTTGGGCTGCTGGGCCTTTTGGGGATCTTCTGCATCCATGGCGTCGTGCTCTCCGGCGAGAGCGTGAGCGAGGCGCGGGCGCACTCCGCCGCGCTCATGCGGGCGCACTGGAAAGACTACCTGCTGCAGAACCTCCTGTTCGGCCTGTGCATGGCGCTGGCGAGCGCCGCGGTGATGCTGCTCGCACTGGCGCTGCCACGCGCCGCCGCCCACGGGCTCGGCTGCGCTCCGGAGACCCTGCGCCTCTGGACCATCTTCGGCTGCATGGCGGGGATCGCGCTCGGTGCGGTGGTGGGACTGCTGGCAACGCCGTTCGCCATCATCAGGCTCACGCAGCTCTACGTGGGCTACCTCGAGGGCGAGCGGCGCGATCTGCCGGTGCGCCCGCCCCGTGTGAGCAGGCTGGCCGTCGCGGGCGTCGCGGTGGCGCTCGCGGGTTGCATGGCGATGGCCCTGGTCTGCAACAGCTATTTCGACGAGCTCTTCCCCGCCACGGTGGGCGTGCGCACCATCGCACACCGGGGCGGTGGCAGCGAAGGCCCCGAAAACACCGTGGGCGGCCTGCGTGCGGCAGCCAGGCTGGGTGCCTGGGGATCCGAGATCGACATACAGCGCACCGCCGACGGCGCCTACGTGGTCAACCACGACGACAGCTTCGAGCGCACGACGGGCGATGCGCGCACGCCTGGGGAGATGACGCTCGCCGAGGTGCGCGAGCTGCGGGTGGACGGCGAGCCCGTGGCCACCTACGAGGACATGCTCGACGCCGCACGCGAGACGGGCGTGGTGCTGTTCGTGGAGCTGAAGGGCGTCTCGGCAGACCGACAGATGGCCGACGACGCCGTGCGGATCGCCCGCGAGCGGGGCATGCTCGACACCTGCGTGTTCATCTCGCTCGACTACCGGCTGGTCGACTACCTGGAGGGCGCCTACCCCGAGGCGCAGACGGGCTTCCTCGCCTGGGCAAGCTATGGGGACACGGCGGCCCTCAACTGCGACTACCTGGCGCTCGAGGAGCTCTCGTCCACGTCCGACGCCATCGATGCCGTACATGCGCAGGGCAAGCAGATCTTCGTGTGGACGGTCAACGACCGCGAGACGCAGCGCCGCTTCCTATGCTCCGAGGCAGACGCCATCATCACCGACGAGGTCGCCCAGGCCAACGAGGTAGCAGCGGAGCTTGGGACCAGGGGCGACGTCGAGCGGGTGATGGACTCCCTGCTCGCGCAGATGTAGGGAGGCGGGCGCCCTTGGACCACCTGAGAGGGCACCGAGGGCTCGGAGGCGCTATCCTGGGTACCTGGTACCAGCGAACACAGGGGCGTGCGGGGCGAGGGCGCGCGACGGACACGACATAAGGAGGCCCACATGGAGCTGAGGGCATGGTCGTATGACGAGTTTCCCGAGTTCGACGAGGAGGCCGCCGACGCCACGTGGCTCGAGACGTCTGGGAAAGAGATGGGCGCGCGCTATGTGCCGAACGTCGAGTACGAGCGCATCGACGGGGTGGGTCGCGTGTTGCAGATCCTCATCCCCACCACGCGCGAGCACCCCGCCCCGCGCAAGGGGCGGGACGCCAGCGCGTACCATCCCTGCGTGGTGTACGTGCAGGGCTCCGCATGGATGACGCAGGACGTGCACTCCAACCTGCCCTGCATCGCACGCCTGGCCGCAAGGGGCTATGTGGTGGCCGTCGTGCAGTACCGCGAGAGCGGCATCGGCGTCTTCCCCGACCAGGTGCGCGACGCGCGCAATGCGGTGCGCTTCATGCGCGTGCATGCGGCGGAGTATGCCGTCGACCCGACGCGTGTCGCCCTCATGGGCGACTCCTCGGGTGGTCACACCGCCACCTACGCGGGGACGCTCCATGACGATGGGAGCGAGCACGACCTCTTCCCCGGCACCTCCGGGGAGGTGGGCTGCATCGTCAACTACTACGGCTCCACCGACTTCACCTTCGAGGACGCCAATCCCTCGACCCCTGACCACAATGCGCCCACCTCACCCGAGGGCCGCGTCATGGGCGGGGTGGATCTCAACCGGGATCGCGCGGCGAGGGACCTCCTCACGGTGAGGTGCAACATCGACGAGGGCACGCGGATGGCACCGGTCCTCACCTTCCATGGCACCAAGGATCGCACGGTCAACACCAGGTGCAGCGTGCTGCTCCACCGCCATCTGGTCGAGACCGGCCACGACAGCGCTCTCTACCTGCTGCGCGGCGCCGATCACGGCGGCCCCGAGTTCTGGGCCCCCCAGGTGCTGGACATCGTGGACGCGTTCCTGCGAGAGCATCTGGGCGCGTAGCCACGACCTCGATGGGACCCTCGTCGAAGAGCCACGGCCTCATGGCCTCCACCGGTGCGCGGATGGCCTCGAGGGGCAGCCCCCAGCCGGACAGGAGGCAGCCGTGGGCACGGGTCATGCGACCCACCCCCACCGCCTGACGGAGGGGATGACATGGGCAAGACGCGCCGTGGGCACGGGCCATGCGACCCACCCCCACCGCCGAGACCCCAAGGTCGCCGAACCGTCACGTCGGCATGCCCTTCCCCTCCCCCATCACCTGCCACTGTCGGCATGATGTCAGCGGCACGGGCCGACGAGACGAGACCGATCGTCACGGGACGACAGGTGTCACCCGCAAGTTTTTGAAAAGGCCATCGGTGCCGTTGTCGACGTAGAGCCCTACGCCACCGTGCTCGTCCGCCCCTCGGAACATCTCGGCAACCTCCAAGGCCGGCGTATCCAGGTCGTCGACGTAGCAGCGGGCACGGGCACCCGAGACCTCGACCTTCAGATGGATCCACTCGTCCATCTCGATGTCGGCCTTGGCCTCGAAGTCCGCGATGCCGCGCTCGCGGAAGTATGCGAAGGTGTAGGTGGGATAGGAGAAGTATTGCATGGTGTGAACGCGTCTTCGCGGGTCGTCGCAGCTGCGTCCGTTGCGCGGGCGCACATAGAAGCTCTCAAAGCCATCATTGATCTCGGTGGCACGCCACACCAGCCCGATAAAGCCGCGGCTGTCCACGTCGGCCCACGGCATGAGCCGTGCCCGCACGTCCACCTCGATGGTGCCGTCGTGGAAGTCACTGCCCACGAGCCGTGCGTAGGTGGGCACGTCCGGCTCCCTGTTGGTCTCGGGTTTGATGACGCGCAGCACCTGCTCGTCATCGAGGTCCATCACCTCCACCCGAGTGCCCACAGCCTCGTACCGGGCATCCTCAAACGCAACGATCATGGCAACCTCCTATCGTAGATGGGATCTCATGCGGCGTGGGCAGGCGGGAGGTCATGCGTCCGAGCCCGACCTGGCGCTTGATGGTCTCGCTCACGGGCACCTGCACGACCGCACATGCCTCACTCGCCTCTTCGAACGCGATCCCCTCGCCCAGCCACCTCGTCGCAAGGGCGACAACACCAGCTGACGCATACGAGACCATCAGGCGCAGGCGCTGGTTGGGCCGCTCGCCCGTAAGCGCCTCAAGCGAGTCGAGATATGCCCGCTCGACCACATCCCGAAGAACGCATGCGAACACGCCGTTGTCGGATGCGAGCAGCACGCGCAACAACGCCTCATGCGCACGGAAGGCGCCGATAACCGAGCCGGCGATGCCCCTCGAGTCGCCCACGCCATGCCGAAGTCGTTCGTTCTCCTCCGCACACGCCACTCGCAAGGTGTCCGAAAACTCGTCCAACAGGGCGGAACACAGCTCGTCGCGCCCCGCATGGTGACTGTAGAAGGCGTTGCGGCTGCAGCGTGCCAGCTGGCAGATTTGCGAAACCGTGATGGATTCCAGGGGGCGCCCCTCCAGAAGCTCCAGAAACGCCGCGCGGATGGCCTCCTCGACCTTGACATAGCGCAGATCATTCCCCTTGCCCATGCGCATCCCCCCTTGCATGACACTGGGGATCCGTCTGCAACATAACTCACAAACTGATCCAGTTTGCCCGTTGTCGCTACTTAGTGACAACTGTACTATAACCATCAAGTGCCGTGAGGGCGGCAGATGCAACAGGCGAAGGGGGTACCCATGGAGGCCAAGGAGCTCATTCTCCAGACCATGCGCGAGGCGGACGCGCCGCTTGCGGCCGGCAAGGTGGCAGAGCTGTCTGGACTCGACCGCAAGGTGGTCGACAAGGCATTCAAGGAACTCAAGGCGGAGGGCGCCATCGTGTCCCCCGTGCGCTGCAAGTGGACGCCAGCCGAGAAGTAGGGAGATGACGTGTCTCATGGTGGTCAAGCCCATCATCTTCCGCGAGGGCGGGCTTGCCACGCAGCCGTTCGCGTTTGGCGGAGAGGAGGGCCCCGACGCGTTCGACGCCACCGCACGCCACCGTTCGGGCCTGCAGACCTGACTCTTCGACACGGGCGACGAGGTTGAGCCAGTCGCTTCCGCTCTTCGATGACGACTACGTGACACGAGCCATGCTTCAGGAGTTCATCATCGACGAGCAGGAGCACTACAACTGGGTGCGTCAGCACCTCTCGCTCATCGATGAGATCGGTATAGAGAACTACCTCATCGAGCAGCTGGGATAGCGTAAGTCCTGAGGAGATCCCACAGAAGGGTGCGCGGCAGAGCGCGCGGGGACACGCCAGCACCGCGCATTTCCGAGGTCGGGATCACCTCGAGGGGCGGAGCGGGTGACAAGTATGCCTCCGCGTGCTTGTCACCTCCATCCCCTCGGCCATCCGCCTCGTACGCACCATCCCCTCAGCCTTGCCGACTACATGGCGTTCTGCCACACGCTGCGCGACGAACGTGCCGGAACTGCAAGCAACGCCTACGGCAGCAGCATCGTGACCTGAAGTGGAAAGGAAATCCGCGACTTGTGCGAGACACGCTCTTCTGCTGGAAAGCTTTTTCCTGACTTGTGAGCCTCCGATCCCACACAACTCGGGATTTTGCTTTCCAAGGCCGGCCGTCATCCCGCACAACTCGGGGTTTTCCTTTCCAAGGTTGGCCGTCACCCCGCACAACTCGGGGTTTTGCTTTCCAAGGTCGGCCGTCACCCCGCACAACTCGGGGATTTCCTTTCCGCTGTGGGCTTCAGCCTTGCACAGGTCGGCCTTTTCCTTTCCAGTGGGATCACGCGTCCTGCTGCAACCGGATCCTCCGACCTGTGCAGGGCTGGGCCACGGACGGGCTCCCCCTCACGCCGTCAGCCGCCGCGAGGGGGAGCCACCGCCTGCCCGATCCTGTCCTGTCACGCCCGACATCCTAAGCCGGCTCTCCTCCTGATGGCCTGACTTGACGCAGGCCGCACCCACGTTGCCCGTTGCGATGCCAAAGAAGTCGGCCACGTCCATGTGGGCCTCATCGGCGACGCTCACGGTGAAGGCCCCCGTGGCGCGGATGGCCTTGGTGGTGGCGTGATCCTCGTCGATGAACAGGGCGATCTTGTCCATGGCGGCAATCTGCGCCCAGGCGGCATTCATGACCTGCACGATACCGTCCTCGTCGTAGGCTGCGACCATCACCACGGGCATGGGGAAGAGGGCCGGCTGGCTTCCGAGGTCTTTTCTCATGGCTGCTCCAATCCGTCTGGTGGACTGGCACCATTGTAAGCAGGCCGGACACCCAACCACCGGCATGCCATGCGAACGGTCACGGGGCCAAGCCGCTCGCAGGGATCCTAGCCACGTGAGCGACCCATCACTCCCCGCAGAAGAGCTTGGTGGAGATGTAGCGCTCGCCCGTGTCGGGGCAGATGGTGACGACCGTCCTGCCCTCGCCCAGCTCGCGTGCCATCCGCAGGGCCGCCACCACGTTGGTGCCGCTCGAGATGCCGCACATCAGCCCTTCCTCGCGCGCGAGGCGGCGCGCCATCGTGAGGGCCTCTTCGTCGGTCACCGTGACGATGCGGTCGTAGACGCCCTGGTCGAGGATCTCGGGCACGATCCCGTCCCCGATGCCCATCTGCAGGTGCGTGCCCACCGTGCCGCCGCTGAGAATGGCGGCCTGATCGGGCTCCACGGCCCAGATGGCCATGCCCGGGTTGATGTGCCTCAGGACCGAGCCCACGCCCGTGATGGTCCCACCCGTCCCGATGCCCGAGCAAAAGCCGTCGATAGCGCTGTCCACGTCCAGCACGATCTCGGCGGCGGTTCCCAGGCGGTGCGCGGCGAGGTTCCTACGGTTCACGAACTGCTGGGGCACGTAGACGCGTGGGTCCTCCTCGGCCATGCGCAGCGCCATCCGGATGCACTCGTCCACGCATGCGCCGATGTCGCCCGCGTCATGCACCAGCACCACCTCGGCGCCGTAGTGCGTGACCAGCTTGCGTCGCTCCACGCTCACGCTGTCGGGCATGATGATGCGCGCGCGATACCCCAGCACCGCCGCCACCAGGGCGAGGCCGATGCCTTGGTTTCCGCTCGTGGGCTCGACGATGATGCTGTCGGGATGCAGCAGCCCAAGCTCCTCCGCCGAGCGGATCATGCGCTCGGCCGTGCGGGTCTTGATGGAGCCGCCCACGTTGACCGCCTCGAACTTCACCAGCACGCGGGCCATGCCGGGCTCGACCACACGGTTCAGGCGCACGAGCGGCGTGTGTCCCACCGCGTCGAGGATGTTGTCATAGACCATCTGCGGTCTCCTCAGGTCTCAGGGCTCTTGTAGGATCTCCCGCGCAGGTGAGGCGGGCGGGCGGCCATCCGCCCCGTACACTCTACAGGATCCCCTCGCGGCGCGCCTACCTAGGGGAGAGCTTGTGGGCATTGGTCGCGAACTCTCCCCAGTCCTGGTCGTTGGGACGCGGCATGCGGCCGCCACCTAAGATGTGGATGTGGAAGTGCCTCACGCTCTGACTGGCGTCGTCACCGGTGTTGACCATCAGGCGGAAGCCGCCCGTCAGCCCCTCCCGCTTGGTGATGTCCCTCACGACGGCAAGGCAGTGGCCGAGCGTCTCGGGGGGCACGTCATCGGTGACGTCACGGTAGTGATCCTTGGGAATGACGAGCACGTGCGTGGGCATGAGGGGCTCCATGTCACGGAAGGCGACGCATAGGTCGTCCTCGTAGACCTTGTCGGCGGGCACCTCGCCCGTGCCGATCTTGCAGAAGATGCAGGTGGGATCTGTCATGGTCGCTCCTGTCCGGGCGGCGCGCCGGCGGCGGGCGCGCGTGGTCGCACCAGACTCTAGCATCCCAATGTTGTGCGCAGGTAAACGCCTGCGGCCGGCTGGGGTCGGGCAGCGGAGATGGGCTGCGCCCTGGCGTCCGCACGAGAACGCCAGGGCGCAGCGAGCGCCTCCTATCCCCCACTCACCTATTCCATGACGCGCACGGCGTGATAGCCCTCATGGATGGCGTCGAGGATCTTGCGCGGGGCGGTGGCGTCACCCACCACGGCAACCTCCTCGCACACCGCGAGGCAGGCGTCCTCGAGCTGGTCGGACGCCTTGAAGCCGGCGGCGTTGAGCACGCAGTCGCAGGCGAGCGTGACGGTCTCGCCGTCCTTCTCGTAGGTGAGCGAGTCGGCCGTGACGGCCGTGACCCTGGCCCCTGCGACGACCCTCACGCCACGCTGGGCGACCATCTTGCGCAGGTGCTGGTCGTTGTTCAGGCACTCGGCCGAGGCAAGGAGGATGTCGGGCAGCATCTCCACGATGGTGACGCTCTCGGCCTTGGGGGCGATGTCGCACGCGGACTCGGTGCCCGCCAGACCGCCCCCAATGATCACGACGTTGCGCCCCGCCTCGACCTTGTGGGTGAGGTAGTCGACCGCGGGAATGGCGTTCTCGATACCCGGGATGGGCGGCACGGCCGGCGTGGAGCCGGTGGCGAGGACGATCTTGTCGACCCGCACGTCCGCAAGGGCCTCGGGCGTGGCCTCCTTGCCCAGCCTGACGACGACGCCCAGCTTCTCGCACTGCAGCGCCATCGCATCGATCAGGCGGATGATGTCGCTCTTGAAGTCGGGGCCACCGGCAGGCCACAGCGTGCCGCCCAGCCTGTCGGACCTCTCCCAGAGCTCGACATCGAAGCCACGCTGGCGCGCGGTGATGGCAGCCTCCATGCCACCGGGACCGCCACCGATGACGAGCACGGAGCGCTTGGTGCCGTCGGGGGCGGGCAGCGCGTAGGCCTTCTCGGCGTAGCACTGCGGGTTCACGGCGCAGTAGTAGTGCTTGCCCGAGAAGCCCGCGAGCAGGCACTCGTTGCAGCCGATGCAGGGACGGATGTCCTCGTCCTGGCCCCTCTGCACCTTCTTGGGCCAGTACGGGTCGGCCAGCAGCTGATGGGCGAGGCCCACGTAGTCGAGAATGCCCTCCTCGACGGCCCTCTTGGCCACGTCGGGCTTGTCGTACTTGCCGTCGCCCAGGATGGGAACGCCCACGACCTCCTTGATGGCCCTCTGGACGTCCTGCTTGTGCGCATCGTCGGAGTAGATGGTGCTGATCGCCTGGAACCACTCCTCGTAGCAGCCCGTGTCGACGAGCAGCGCGTCCACGCCGGCGGCCTCGAGGATCTTGGCCATCTCGATGCCCTCCTCGATGGTGCGGAAGCCCTCGACGCGCTGGTGCGGCGTGAACTTCACCAGGATGGGCATGCCTGCCGGGATGTTCCTGCGCATGGCCTCGATGCACTCGAGCGTGAAGCGCATGCGGTTCTCCAGGCTGCCGCCGTACTCGTCCGTGCGGTTGTTCCACTGCACCGAGTGGAACTGGTCGAGCAGATAGCCGCCGTAGGCATGCAGCATGACGCTGTCCGCCCCGGCGTTGACGGCGAGGCTGGCGGAGTAGCCGATGCGCTCCACCAGGTATTTGATGTCCTCGACCTCGAAGGGTTTGCAGACCAGGTCGGGGAACCAGAAGGCCCCCACGGCACCGGCGGAGTACGGTGGCGTGAACGGGTCGGTGAACTGCTGGCGACCGAGGCCGGGAGACAGCTGCACGCAGACCTTCGCGCCATAGTGGTGGCAGCGGTCGATGAGCATGTTCAGGCGCTCCACATGGTGGAAGTCGGACAGCTCGGTGCAGGGGCGCGGCTCATACTTGGTGGAGACCACGTTGGCACCGGTGATGATGAGCCCGGCACCGCCCTTCGCGCGCTCCTCGAAGTAGTCGATGCCCTCGCTGCAGTACGACCCATCTGCCTCGCCGGTGGTTCCCATGGGTGCCATGTAGATGCGGTTCTTCAGCCTCATGCTGCCGATGGACGTGCGATCGAACAGGGTTCTCATGTGTGCCTCCCTCTCTCCTGACGTGCCTCATGGCCCATGCCATGCCCTTGCATACAAGTATCGGCAATCAAGGGGGCTCGCGCGACGGGCGAGCGGCCGACACTCCGCAAAAGCGAGGCTCCGTGCCATGAGCGCACCACGGGCGGGGTAGCAGGCGGGGCCACGCGCCCCCAGGGGCATCGAGCGCACCGTGAGGTCCCACGTGCGCAGTGGATCCTTGCGGGGTGCACCGCCACGTCCGATCCCTGTCGCTGAGGTCCCACCATGCGTAGAGGATCCCTGCGGGGTGGACGTCCAGCCTGCGATCGGGGTGTTCGATCCTTGGTCATTTCGCATGCGGCGTTCGCGCCCCTGGCGACCTCGACCAGGGGTTTCCTATAAAATGACCGTATGCGAACAGGTGCGGTGGTGCCGAGCGCATCACACGTGGGCTTTCCCACAACGACGGGCACTGTGCACAGGTGCTTGCTGTGCTTTTAGGGGGTGTGATCCATGAGCGTCAACAGGTCAGATGACATGGTCCCCAAGGGACAACGACGGAGCGGTCCCGCAGGGGACCGGGGCCTGAGGAGGCAGCGCGTGGTGCGTGGCGTCGCAGCGGTGGTCTTCGTGCTCTCGGCGGCGTACTGCGTCGCATACCGCCTCGTCCTCGGCCTCATCGTGGCACGGACATTCCAAACAGGATACTCGGTAGCACTGGGCTACGTTGCAATACCGGCGCTGCTGCTCTCGCTCTCCCTTCTGATGACTCCGGGAGTCGTCGTGTACAACGAGCTGATAGGGCACCTCCGCGCCGTCACCCGCGCCACGGCGAGCGTTCTCAGGAGCCGTTTTGTGGCTGTCGTGTCCCTAGCGATGCTGCTAGCCCCGCTGCTCAGGCTGTTGATGTCCCCGTCATGGATGGGAGCGTACGCGTACGCCGTCGCAATCGTGCAGTACGCAGGTGCCACCCTGCTCGGCGCATCGATCGCGTGCATGCTTTGCGAAGGGGTCACTGGTACGCCGGATTGAGCGTGGGGGCGGCAGTCAGTCGAAGGCGCGACGGTCGGCGCTCGTCATAGGTGTGCAGGCAAAGTCGGGTAGAGGCAAGCAAGGCTCGTCTCCGCGCCGACCTTGTGGGAGCGGGCGTTCTCGCCCCATCGTCTTGGAACGATGCTAGTCTCGGGACGATGCCAGAGGCCCAAAGACCGAATGGCAATTCACGATAATGGGCCGTGTCAGAGGCATCCTTGGCTCGACTCCCTCATGGCCTGGCTCCCTTATGGCCTGGCTCCCTTATGGCCTGGCTCCGCCATGCGAGGCGGCCCCACGTGTGCCGCCGCCGTATGGCCCCACGCGTACCACAGGCGCAGCGAAACTGATCACAACCTTTCTCTGGGAGCTTCACAAGGCTGAAATGGCAGGTCGGATTCTCTCTGGCTTTCCATACGAAGAAGTTGTGGTCAGTCCTGCGGCGACGGGTGGGGCGGAAACGCAAGCTCCGGGGGTCGCAGGACCGGATCGGAAAGGGAAAGCTCGAATTGTGCGAGACGGCGCCCGACCCTGGAAAGGGAATCCGTGAGTTGTGCGGACTTTGCCTCCTTGCTGGAAAGGGTTTTGCCGAGTTGTGCGGAGTCAGAGTGGGGGCCGGAAAGGAAAAGCCGGAGTTGTGCGAGACGCGAGCCTCGGCCGGAAAGGTTTTCTTCGAGTTGTGCGCAGCGTGGGCCTCCCCCGGAAAGGAAAACCCCGAGTTGTGAGGGCCGATGAGGTCAAAAGTCGGGAGAAACCTTTCCACCACGGATCCCGACCCCGCACAACTCGGCAAAACCCTTTCCGGCAGCGATGCGTCGTTCGCACAACTCGAAGAAAACCTTTCCGGCCGAGGCTCGCGTCTCGCACAACTCCGGCTTTTCCTTTCCGGCCGAGGGCCGCACTACGCACAGGTCGGCAAGCACCTTTCCGGGATCGGGCGACACCCCTCCCAGGTCGGCCTCCCAGGTCGACCCCTTCCCCTCTGGAGCGCAAGCCGAGAACCCCGCACGGGCCGGGGCCCGATGCGTCGCGCCCTACACGCGTCCCCCCTGCACGACTATGCGAGGTCCGCCGCCTGTGCGCGCAGCTGCGCGAGGCGCTGCTCGAGACCTGCCTGCTGGGCACGCTTCTTCTCGATGACCTCGGGAGCGGCCTTGGCGATGAAGCCCTCGTTGCCCAGCGTGCGGGCGACGCCGGCAAGCTCCCTCTCGGCCTTGGCGATCTCCTTTTCGAGGCGCTTGGCCTCGGCGCCAAGGTCGACCAGGCCGCCGAGCGCCACGAACACCTCAAGGCCTCCGTCGACCGTGGAGACGGAGCCGGCAGGCTTGTCCTGATGGGCGCCGAGCGCAAGCTGGCCGATACGGCCCACGCTGCAGATGAAGTCGCGCTGGCTCTCGAGCACTGCGGCGTCCTCTGCCGTGGAGCGCACGGCAACGTCGAGCTCGGCCTTGGGAGACAGGCGATAGCGGGCGCGGGTGGAACGCACGACCTGCACCACGCGGCGGGCGAGCTCGAAGTCGTGCTCGGCCCGCTCGTCGACGAAGCCAGCGAGCGCGTCCGGCTCGGGCCAGGCCGCCATCATCAGGAACGCGGCCGAGTGGTCGTCGAGCCCGGAGGCGGGCAGGGCGTCCCACACGCTCTCGGTGACGAAGGGCATGACCGGGTGCAGCAGACGCATGCTCACGTCGAGCACGTACACCAGGTTGCGCTGCACCTGCAGGCGCTCCTCGGCGCTGCCGTCCAGCAGGCGGCCCTTGCACAGCTCGATGTACCAGTCGCAGACCTCGTTCCAGAAGAAGGCCTGGATCTCGCGCACGTAGTCCCCGAGGGCATAGGTCTCGAGCTGCGCCGTCGCGGCGGCACAGATGCGCGCCAGTCGCGAGAGCATCCAGGCATCCTCGGGCGTCTCGGCCTTGGCAGGGCCGGGCACATAGCCCGCGAGGTTCATCTGCACGAAGCGACTCGCGTTCCAGATCTTGGTCACGAAGGAGCGGGCGGCCTCGGTGCGCGGCGAGCTGACGAGCCGCCCGGTCCCCTTGTCGATGTTGGCGTCAAAGCGCACGTCCTGGTTGCCGGTGACCAGCGTGAGCAGACCGTAGCGCATGGCATCGGCGCCATACATCTCCATGAGGTCCATCGGGTCGACGCCGTTGCCCTTGGACTTGGCCATGCGGCTGCCGTCCTTGGCGAGGATGGTGGCGTAGATGTAGACGTCCTCGAACGGGATCTCGTCACAGAAGTACAGCGAGCTCATGATCATGCGAGCGACCCACAGCGCGATGATGTCACGGGCGGTGACCAGCACCTTGGTGGGATGATGGCCGGCCATCTGCTCGGGATGGTCGGGCCAGCCCTGCGTGGCGAAGGTCCACAGCTGCGAGGAGAACCAGGTGTCGAGCACGTCCTCATCCTGGCGGACGCGGTGGCCGCCGCAATGGGGACAGATCTCAACGTCCTCCATGAGGGCGTCCTCCCAGCCGCAGTCGGGGCAGTGGAACACCGGGATGCGATGGCCCCACCACAGCTGGCGCGAGATGCACCAGTCCTTGAGGTTGTCCATCCAGGTGAGGTAGGTCTGGGTCCAGCGCGCGGGGTGGAAGGTGACCTCGCCGGAGGTGACCACCTCCGTCGCGCGCTGCTTGAGCTTGTCCACGGCCACGAACCACTGCTCCGAGAGCCAGGGCTCGAGCGTGGAGTCGCAGCGATAGCAGTGCATGACGGAGTGCTGGTGCTCGTCGATGTCGCCAAGCAGGCCGTGCTCCTCGAACCACCTGACCACGGCCACACGGCACTCGTCGCGATCCATGCCGGAGAACGCGCCGTACCCGTCGACGACGACGGCATGCTCGTCGAAGACGTTGATCTGCGGCAGGTCGTGGGCCTGGCCCATGGCGTAGTCGTTGGGGTCATGCGCGGGCGTCACCTTGACGAAGCCCGTGCCAAAGTCGGCGTCCACATGCCAGTCGGAGAAGATGGGTATCTCGCGATCGACGATGGGCAGGATGACCGTCTTGCCCACGAACCTGGCCTTGTCGGGATCGTCGGGCGAGACGGCGATGCCGGTGTCCCCAAGCATCGTCTCGGGACGCGTGGTGGTGATCTCGATGTACTCGACGCCGTCGACCGGCTCGGCCAGCGGGTAGCGCAGGCGCCACAGATGACCGACCTCGTCCTGGTACTCGGCCTCGTCATCGGAGATGGCCGTGGTGCAGCTGGGGCACCAGTTGACGATGCGCTTGCCGCGGTAGATGAGGCCGTCATGGTACCAGTCGCAGAAGACCTTGCGCACGGCCTTGGCGTACTCGGGACTCATGGTGAACTTCTCGTCCTCGAAGTCGATCGAGCAGCCCATGCGCTTGATCTGCTCGACGATAATGCCGCCGTACTCGCGGCGCCAGTCCCAGCAGGCCTCGAGGAACCGCTCGCGACCGATCTCGAGGCGGCTGATGCCCTCCTCCTTGAGCCGCTTGTCGACCTTGGTCTGCGTGGCGATGCCCGCATGGTCGGTGCCCAGGATCCATCGCGTCGAGCGGCCGCGCATGCGGTTGTAGCGGACGAGGGTGTCTTGGATGGTGTCGTCCATGGCGTGGCCCATGTGCAGCACGCCCGTCACGTTGGGAGGCGGGATGACGATGGTGCAGTCGCCTGTGCCCTCGCTGCGACGGTAGCAGCCGGCCTCCATCCAGCGCGCGACGAGCTCGGGCTCCGCTGTCTGCGGATCGTAGTTCCTGGGCATCTCTTCCACAGCTGCACCTTTCCTGCAAGACCGGCATGCAACTAGACAGAATAGCACGCGCGGGTCCCGTCACCTCCCCCATGTCGGAAGATGTGAGAGATGTTATGGATTCAGCCCGTCCGCGCAGTTGCCCGCAGGCGACGCAAGTCGGATACTGGAGGGCACGTCAACGCGACCGAGGTGAAGCCATGCTCGCAGCCGTCCTCTCTCTCCTGCTCGTCTATGTCGCCGTCCGGGGCATCATCCTGCTCGCACGCGCGTTCATGCGCTGGCTGGACGAGGGACCGCAGCTGAGACGTCTCGTCGACGAGGGCTTCCTCCACGACAGCCTGGTGGAGAGCAGGCAGGCTGCCGAGATCCGCGCCTTCGTCGAGGAGTGCGAGGAGTGGCGGCGCGAGAGCCGCCTTGTCCGCAGGCCCCACGCCGATCGCCCGCGCCTCACGCGAAGGCAGCGCCGCTACGTGCGGAAGGCCGAGGCGCTCGCGCGCGAGCGCTACCTCGCCACCATGCACCTCAACTGGTTTCATGTCGTGAGCGTCTTCCTGATCGCCAGCTTCCTGGGCCTTGTCATCGAGCAGCTCTACACCTACGCGGTCTACGGCCTCACGGAGAGTCGCGTGGGGCTGGTCTGGGGGCCCTTCTCGCCGCTCTACGGCTTTGGCGCGGTGCTCCTCACCCTCATCTGCTGGGCGCTGCGCCGCCGCAGCGCCCCCTGGTGGGCGATCTTCGCCACGGGCGTGGTCGTGGGCGGCGTGCTCGAGCAGGCAACGGGCTGGGGCATGGAGACGCTGTTCCACGCGAGCTCGTGGGACTACACGGGGTATCCCGGGGCGCTCAGCAAGTGGGTCTCCGTGCCCTACCTCTTCTTCTGGGGGGCCTTGGGCCTGTTCTGGGAGCAGGTCATCATGCCCGACGTGCTGTATCGCATCGGCATGCCCTCCACCGTGCGCCAGGTGGTCTTCGTGGCGATGCTTGCGCTCTACATCGCCTCCGACATCTTCATGACCGTGGCCTGCTTCGGGCGCATGGCCGCCCGCGATCAGGGCGTGCCCGCGCAGACGCCCTTCCAGGAGTGGATCGACGTGCACTACTCCGACCGCTTCATCGCCGGCCGCTTCCAGAACCTGGTCGTGAGCACCGAGACCACCGGAAGGGCGGCGTGATGGGGTCGGCACCGACCGCCGCGGAGACGGCGACGGACCGCCTGAGGCTCATCTTGGGCGCGGAGCGCCTGCGCGCCCTGTCGGACGCGCGCGTCATGGTGCTGGGCCTTGGCGGCGTGGGCTCCAGCTGCGCCGAGGCGCTCGCGCGGGGTGGCGTGGGCTCGCTCGTGCTGGTCGACCGCGACGTGGTGACCCCCAGCAACATCAACCGGCAGGCGCTGGCGTTCCACAGCACGCTGGGGCGGCCCAAGGCCGAGGTCATGCGGCAGATGGTGGAGGACATCAACCCCACCTGCGAGGTCTGCGCCGTGCAGGCGTTCATCGACAAGGACCGCGCGGCAGCACAGCTCGGGTCCCTCCCCCGCCCCGACTTCGTCGTCGACGCCATCGACACCATCTCGCAGAAGCTCGCCATCGCCGCCTGGTGCCAGGCAGCGGGGATTGCCGAGGTGAGCGCCATGGGGGCCGCGAACAGGCTCGACCCGTCGCGGCTCCGCTTCGCCCCGATCGAGCAGACCGAGGTGGACCCCCTCGCGCGCATCATGCGCAAGGAGTGTCGCAGGCGCGGCATACGGGGGCTCACCGTGCTCTTCTCCGACGAGCGGCCGCGCGAGGCGGAGGGCAAGCGCGACGCCATCGACGGGCGTGGGTTCGTGCGCGAGGGCATGTCGGTGCTGGGCACCATGAGCTACCTGCCCCCCATCATGGGCCAGATGCTCGCCGGATACGTGATACGGGCACTGACGGGGCTGCTGTGACGGCCTCGCTCTGGGACATGCACGTGCACCTCGACCTCATGCGCGACGCGCGGGGGGTTGCGCGCGAGGCGGAGCGCGTCGGCCTGGGGATGCTCGCCGTCACGGTGACGCCCGATGGCTACGAGCGTGCCGCCAAGGCGCTCTCGGGCAGGGCGAACGTGCGCGTCGGCGTGGGCCTCCACCCCTGGTGGGTGGCCGACGGGCGCTGCGGCGCGGGGGATGTCGCACGCGCCGCCGAGCTGGCGAGGCGGGCGCGCTTCGTCGGCGAGGTCGGCCTTGACCTCTCGGGCAGCCACGTGCCCGACGGCTCGCTCGACGTGCAGGTCGCGGCGTTCGAGGTGGTCGCAGGCGCCTGTGCCGAGACGAGCGACGTGCGCACGCCGAAGGTGCTCTCCCTCCACTCGGTGCGGACGGCGAGCATCATGCTCGACGTGCTCGAGCGCACGGGGTGCCTCGCGTCCTGCGCCTGCGTCTTCCATTGGTTCAGCGGCACCGGCGACGAGCTCCATCGCGCCGTCAGGGCCGGGTGCCACTTCTCCGTCAACGAGATGATGCTGCGCACCAGGCGGGGACGCGAGTACGCGCGTCAGCTGCCTGCGGAGCGCCTCCTGCTGGAGACCGACCTGCCACCCGGAGAGGATGCCTCGTGCACGGCACGGGACATCCTCGCGTCACTCGAGCGCGCGGCGGGGCAGCTCGGCACCATCCGCGGCACCGACATGCGCGCCGTCACGCGCGACAACGCCGAGCGGCTCCTCGGTCGCTGAGGGGGCGCGGGACCCCATCGCCCCGTCGCTACTCCCCCGTCCGTGCCTGCTCGGACACGAGCAGGTCGCGCAGGACGGGTGCGGCCTGCGAGAATTCCGAGGGGAGCACCACCGTCGAGGCGCCCGCCTGGGCGAAGGCCTCCATCATGCCGATGTGCTGCGTGTACTCGAAGAGGCGGTTCGCCTCCTCGGAGGAGAGCTGGGAGCCCTGGATCACGTCGATGGAGTCGCGGATGCCCTGGGCGATGGCCACGCGCTGGTTGGCGATGCCGCGACCCTCCGCCTCCATCGCCTCCGCCTTCGCCCGCGCCGCGATGACGGTCTTCTGGCGCTCGGCCTCAGCCTCGTTCTTGGCGGACTCGAGGTCGTTCTTCGAGGCGATGATGCGGTTCATGGACTGCTGGACGTCCGCAGGCAGCTTGATCGAGGTGATGAGCGTCGTCACGATGACGTAGCCGTACTCGAGCATCTTCTCGGAGACGATCTCGTCGATCGCGTTGGCGATGGCGTCCTTCTCGGTGAACACCTCGTCGAGCTGGCGGCTGGGAATCTGCGAGCGCAGGGCGTCGGCGAAGTAGTCCTTCATCTGCGCGACCGGATCGGTGAGGGTGTAGAGGCTCTTGTAGATGCCCGAGGGCCCATCGACCGGCTGCGAGTAGTCGACGTGGTACTGCACCGAGACGTCGAGCTCGATGGTGACGTTGTCCTCGGTCTTGGCGTCAAAGGTGATGTGCTCGTCCTCCGTCATGAGGTTCACGTCGCGCACGCGGTCGACGACCGGCAGGCGCACGTGAAAGCCTGGCCCGACGACCTGATGGAACTTGCCCAGGCGCTCGATGACGCCCACGTGCTGCTGCTGGATGACATAGAGCCACGCATGGTAGGAGTCGCTCACCGTGCCGTACCGGCCGGACGTGCTACCCAGGATCCCACCGATGACCTTGGCCAGGACGATCAGGCCGACGATGGGTACGAGCAAGCTCGCGATGATGGTGAGGATGTCGCCGAAGTCAGAGTACATCTTCTTCCTCCTTGTGACGGGGATGATCGGGTTGTGAGGGGATGCCGCACCTGCCGGGAGGCCGGGCGCGGACGATGCGACTGGGTCGTGGCTACGCGCTCAGGCGCAGCTCGCTGCCCGCGCCATCGTAGAGCAGGGGGGTCGCACCGCCGCCGACGCTCTCCTTGGTGACCACCACGCGCACGATGCGCTCGTCGCTGGGCAGGTCGAACATCGTCTGCTCGAGCGTCTGCTCGCAGATGGCGCGCAGCCCGCGGGCTCCCGTGCCGCGCTCGACCGCCTGTCGCGCGATCTCGCGAAGGGACTCGTCGGTGAACTCGAGGGAGACGCCCTCCAGCTCGAACATCCGCCGATACTGCTTGACCAGCGCGTTCCTGGGCATGGTCAGGATGTCGACGAGGTCGTCCTCGGTCAGGTCGCGCGTCGTGGTGATCGCCGGTATGCGTCCGATGAACTCGGGAATCATGCCAAAGTCGTGCAGGTCCTGGGGCATGACCTGGCTCATCAGCTCGTCCTGGCTGTCCTCGGCGCTCCGGGCGAGCTCGGAGTTGAAGCCGATGCCCTGCTTGCCGATGCGGTTGGCCACGATCTTGTCGAGCCCGACGAAGGCGCCGCCGCAGATGAACAGGATGTTGGTGGTGTCGATGTGGATGAGCTCCTGCTGCGGGTGCTTGCGACCGCCCTGGGGCGGGACGCTGGCCTCCGTCCCCTCGAGGATCTTGAGCAGGGCCTGCTGCACCCCCTCGCCGGAGACGTCGCGCGTGATGGAGAGGTTCTCGGCCTTGCGCGCGATCTTGTCGATCTCGTCGACGTACACGATGCCTATCTCCGCGCGCTCAACATCGTTGTCGGCGGCAGCGATGAGCTTGAGCAGGATGTTCTCGACGTCCTCGCCCACGTAGCCGGCCTCGGTGAGGGTGGTCGCGTCGGCGATGGCGAAGGGTACCTGCAGGAAGCGCGCGAGCGTCTGCGCAAGCAGCGTCTTGCCCGTCCCGGTGGGACCCAGAAGCAGGATGTTGCTCTTTGCCAGCTCGACCTCCTCGTGCCCCTCGGGAACCACGTCGTTGCCCGACACGATGCGACGGTAGTGGTTGTAGACCGCCACGCTCATGGCGCGCTTGGCCGCCTCCTGCCCCATGACATACTGGGAGAGCTCGTCGTAGATCTGGTGCGGCGTGGGCAGGGACTGCAGCGGCACGGACGCGCCATCCGCGTCGGGGCCCAGAAGGGAGCGCTCGTCCGCACGCTCCTCCGCCTCGATGCCATCGATGATGTCGCCGCACTCGCGCACGCAGTCGTCGCAGATGCAGACCCCGTTGGGGCTTTGCACCAGCCTGTTCACCTGACTGCGCGGGCGTCCGCAGAACGAGCAGCGCATGGTCTGGTCGTTGTTGTCGAGGGACATGGACTCTCCTTGGGTCATGGCTTGCTCGGATGACGCAGGCCCTCGCGGACGGCGGCGCCGCCGCGAGGGCCGAGGTCGGTGCCTACTGCTCGGTACGCGAGGTGATCACGCGGTCCACGAGGCCGTACTCCAGTGCCTGCTCGGCACGCAGGTAGTTGTCGCGCTCGGTGTCGACGTTGACCTTCTCGATGGGCTGGCCGGTCGCCTCGGCGAGGATCTGGTTGAGGCGCTCGCGGATGTACTTGGTCTCCTCGGCCACGATCTGGATGTCGGTCTGCTGGCCCTCGACGCCGGAGCTGGGCTGATGGATGAGGACCATCGAGTTGGGCAGGCACATGCGCTTGCCCTTGGTGCCGCTGGCAAGCAGCACGGCCGCCATCGAGGCTGCCATGCCCACGCAGATGGTGGAGATCTCGGGCTTGATGAAGTTCATCGTGTCGAGGATGCCCAGGCCCGCATAGACCTCGCCGCCGGGCGAGTCGATGTAGATCGAGATGTCCTTGTCGGGATCCTGGCTCTCGAGGTGCAGGAGCTGCGCGATGACGAGGTTGGCGCTCTCGCGCGTGATCGGCTCGCCGATGAAGACGATGCGGTCGTTGAGCAGGCGCGAGTAGATGTCGTAGCTGCGCTCGCCACGCGGAGTCTGCTCCACCACGTAGGGAATCAGCGGGATGTTGGTGGGATTTGCAAGAGACATGGAACCTCCCCTTTGTCGAACATGCCCCAGGCGCTCGATCGCACCCGGGGCATGCGTCTGCTACACAGGTAGGCTTATACCCTACTCGGCGGTCTCGGTTTCACGCGAGGCGCGACGTTCGGCCACCTCGTCCACCTCGGTGACCTCAGCGTTGTCGACCAGCCACCTGACGGCCTTGGTGCGACGGATGGACTCGCGGATGGCAGAGAGCCGCCCGTCCTTGCGGAACTCGTCGATGGAGGCGTCGACATCCTCCACGCCGGCCTTCTCGAACTCGGAGCGGACGTCCTCCTCGCTGGCCTCGAAGCCCTTCTCCTTGGCGAGGGCGTCGAGCGCGAGGCCCTGACGTGCGCGCTCGCCGGCCTGCTCGTGCAGGTCGGCGAGGAAGGCCTCGGTGTCGATCTGACGGGAGCCGAGGTACATGTCGAGCGACATGCCCTGGCGCTGCAGGGAGGTCAGGAACTCGTTGGCGAGCTCCTGGAAGACCTGGTTCTCGTACGCCTCGGGAAGCTCCTCGATGGTGACGCGCTTCCCGAGCTCCTCGACGACGCGATCCTCCTTGAGCTTGGGCAGGCTGCGCTGCTTGTCCTCCTCGATCTCCTCCTTGACGGCGTCGCGCAGCTCGGCGACGGTGTCAAAGCCGAAGCTCCGCTTGGCGAGCTCGTCATCGAGCTCGGGGGTCACGGCCTGCTTGATGGTGTTGAGGGTGACCTCGACGTCATAGGCATGGACGTGCTCGTGGTCGCCGTGCATGTGGGAGCGCGACCAGCTGACCTGCTTGGTCTCCGCCTTCCTCATGCCCGTGATACCGGCGACGAGCTCCTCGGGGAGGCTGTCGGCGGAGAGGGACATGGTGCGGTTCTTGCCGGCGAGGTCATCGGCACCCTCGCGGCTGGCGATGTCGACGTTGATGATGTCGCCCTCGGCGACCTCGCGCTCCTCGTCCTCGACATCCTCGTAGGTGGTCTGATAGGCAAGGAGCTGCTCGATCTGGAGGTCGACCTCGGCATCGGTGGCCTCGGCGGGAGGCATGTTGATGGCGACGGCGTCATAGGAGTCGAGCTCGACCGTGGGAGGGACCGTCACGGTGGCGGTGACGACATAGCTCTCGTGCTCGACGACGAGCGTGGGGTCCTCGCCGTAGTCGGGGCGCTCGACCGCCACGATGTCGAGCTCATCGAGCATGACGGGCTGGGCGTCGTTGAGGAGGTCGTTGGTGGCGTCGGCCAGGATGGCCTCGCGACCGACGATCCCGTCGATGACGGGACGGGGGGCACGACCGCGACGGAAGCCCTGGAACTGGTAGCGGCGGGCGATGTTCCTGTATGCCTGGGCCACGTAGCTGTCGACCTCGGCAGGCGGCACGGTGATGGTGGCCACGACCTTGTCGTTGGCTGGCCTCTCGGCGGTGACGGTGATGTTCAACGTTCCTCCTGGTAGTACTCCCTGGCAGCCGTGCTGGCTGCTCCTGCAAGCCTGATCGCGCTGGTGCGGGCGAAAGGACTCGAACCTTCACGGGTTGCCCCACTGGAACCTAAATCCAGCGTGTCTGCCAATTCCACCACGCCCGCCTCAGTCATACGCACAGCCTTTGCATAGTAGCAAAACAGGGGCGCACCCACCACATGCGGCTGCTTCTTCACGCAAGCACCGCGAAGGGTCACCCGGAGGGAAGTCATCTTGCGGGGCTATCAGGGGGGATCATCCGGAGGGGAGCCATACGGCGGTGGCGTGCCGAGGTTCTTGCACGTCGTCATCCGGCGGGGAGTCCTATGGTGGAGTCATACGGAGGGGACCCCGTCCCACGGATGGGGCAGGCGGAGCCGCCGCAGAAGGGCACGAGGGGGTGCGGAAAGGAAAATCCCGAGTTGTGCGAGGTGGAACCCGACCCCGGAAAGGAAAATCCGGAGTTGTGCGGGATTGTGCCCAGTGGTGGAAAGCTTTTTGCCGAGTTGTGCGCGACGGCCTTGGGAGCTGGAAAGGGTTTTGTCGAGTTGTGACCTCGTCGGCTGCTCACAACTCGGGCTTTTCCTTTCCAGGACTGGGACCTAGCTCGCACAACTCCGGCTTTTCCTTTCCGGCAGGGGGGGCGGACCCCGCACAACTCGGCATTCTCCTTTCCAGGGTCGGGTTCCACCTCGCACAACTCCGGCTTTTCCTTTCCGGCAGGGGGGCGGACCCCGCACAGGTCGGGGATTTCCTTTCCGCCCGAGGCGCGCAAGCGTCACGACGCGTCCAGCCCTCCTCCTCCCACGGCATGAGGCCCCACCCCATCCCATGCGGGCGAGACGGAAGGGGCGGCCACGCCTGTCGTGGTGCGGCCGCCCAAAGCAAGCATCGCGAGAGACGCCTACCCTGCCAGGTCCTGCAGGGCGTAGACCGGCTGGTCCTCCCCGCTGCGCATGGCCGCCAGCGCCTGCACCAGCGCCGTCGTGGCCGAGAGCGCCGTGACGCAGGTGACCCCGCGGTTCACGGCCTCGCTGCGCAGCACCGCGCCGTCGCCGCGCGAGTCGTGCCCGTGTGGCGTGTTGATGATGAACGACACGCCGCCCTCGGCAAGCACGTCACGCACGTTGGGATGTCCCTCGGCCACGCGCTTGGTCACCTCGCAGGGAATGCCCGCCGCGCGGAGCGTCTTTGCCGTGCCGCGCGTTGCCAGCAGGCGGTACCCCATCTGGGAGAGCGAGAACGCCACCGGCGCGATGGAGCGCTTGTCGGCATCGCGCACCGAGACGAACACGGTGCCTTCCGCCGGCATCTCGTAGTCGATGGCCTGGCGCGTCTTGGCATACGCTCCCGGGAAGGTCGCGGAGATGCCCATGACCTCGCCGGTGGACTTCATCTCGGGCCCAAGCACCGCGTCGGAGCCCGGGAAGCGCGCCCAGGGCATCACGGCCTCCTTCACGGCGAAGTATCCCGGGTCGCGACCCTCGGGAGGCAGGCCGAGGTCCGCGATGCGCTCCCCCGCCATCACGCGTGCGGCGTGGCGCGCCAGCGCAACCCCGCTCGCCTTGCTCGAGAAGGGCACGGTACGGCTCGCGCGCGGGTTGAGCTCGATGACGTAGATCTGCTCGTCCTTGACCGCGTACTGCACGTTGAGCAGGCCGCGGATGTCGCAGGCAAGCGCCAGGCACCGCGTGATCGAGCGAATCCGCTCGACGATGGCGTCGGACAGCGAGAAGGGCGGATAGCAGCAGGCGGAGTCACCGGAGTGGATGCCGCACTCCTCGATGTGCTCGAGCACCGACCCCACGTAACACTCCTGCCCGTCGCAGAGGGCGTCCACGTCGAGCTCGATGGCGTCCTCGAGGAAGGCGTCCAGGTAGACGGGGTGATCGGGGGTGACGTGCGCGGCCTGCTCCATGTAGGTGGCCAGCTCGTCGGAGCTGTACACGATCGCCATCCCGCGCCCGCCGAGCACGTAGCTGGGGCGCACGATGAGCGGGTAGCCGATGGCGCGCGCCACGGAGCGCGCCTCCTCGGGCGTGGCCGCCACCGACGAGGGCGGGTAGGCGATGCCGAGCCTGTCGAGCAGCCTCGAGAAGCGGTCGCGATCCTCGGCGAGGTCGATGGCATCTGGCTGCGTGCCCATGATGGGAACGCCCGCCGCCTCCAGCTCGCGCGCCAGCTTGATGGGCGTCTGTCCGCCCAGCGTGACGATGACGCCCTCGGGCTGCTCCACCTCCACGACATCCATGACGTCCTCGAAGGTCAGCGGCTCGAAGTACAGGCGGTCGGAGGTGTCGTAGTCGGTGGAGACGGTCTCGGGGTTGCAGTTGATCATCACCGTCTCGTACCCGCGGTCACGCAGGGCGTAGGCGGCGTGCACGCAGCAGTAGTCGAACTCGATGCCCTGACCGATGCGGTTGGGGCCGGCGGAGAGGATCATGGCGCGCGGCTTTGCCGCCGGCACGTGCTCGGTGGCGTTGCCGTCCTCGTACGTGAGGTAATGGTAGCTGGTCTGGGCCTCGAACTCGCCGGCGCAGGTGTCGACAGTCTTGACCACCGGGAGCACGCCGAGCACCTTGCGCACGGCGCGCACGACCTCCTCCTTGCTGCCCGTGAGATGGGCGATCTGCGCGTCGGAGAAGCCCATCTGCTTGGCGGCGAGGAGTGTGTCGTGACTCATGCCCGCGAGGCCCATCCTGCGTATGGCCCCCTCGGCGGCCACGATGTCGGCCATGCGCGAGAGGAACCACGCGTCGATGCGGGTCACCTCGGACAGGCGCTCCACCGACCAGCCGCGGCGCAGCGCCTCGGCCACGTAGAAGACGCGCTCGGGCGTGGGCAGCGCGACCAGCTCGTCGAAGCGCTCCTCCTCGAAGTCGTCCTGGCCGTCGGCGCCCAGGCCACCGTGACCGTCCTCGAGGGAGCGCAGCGCCTTCTGCAGCGCCTCCTCGAAGGTGCGCCCGATGGACATGGCCTCGCCCACGCTCTTCATGCGCGTGGTGAGCTCCTCGCTGGTGCCCTTGAACTTCTCGAAGGCAAAGCGTGGGACCTTGACCACACAGTAGTCGATGGAGGGCTCGAAGCAGGCGGGCGTCACGCGCGTGATGTCGTTGACGATCTCGTCGAGCGTGTAGCCCACGGCGAGCAGCGCCGCCGCCTTGGCGATGGGGAACCCCGTTGCCTTGGAGGCGAGCGCCGAGCTGCGGCTGACGCGCGGGTTCATCTCGATCACGATGACGCGCCCGTCGTCGGGGTTGACGGCAAACTGCACGTTGGAGCCGCCGGTTGCCACGCCCACCCGCTCGAGGCAGGCCAGCGAGCAGTCGCGCAGGTTCTGGAGTTCCTCATCGGAGAGGGTCTGCGCGGGGGCCACCGTGATGGAGTCGCCCGTGTGCACGCCCATGGGATCGAAGTTCTCGATCGAGCAGATCACGATGCCGTTGCCGGCGGCATCGCGCATGACCTCCATCTCGATCTCCTTCCACCCCTCGATGGACTGCTCGACCAGCACCTCGTTCGTGGGAGAGAGGGCAAGGCCCTGGCCGGCGATGCGGCGCAGCTCGGCCTCGTCGTGCGCGATGCCTCCCCCGGCGCCGCCCAGGGTGAAGCTGGGACGGATGACCACAGGGTAGCCGAGGTCCTCGGCGATGGAGAGGGCCTCGTCGAGGCCGTGCGCAAAGCCCGACGCGGCCACGTCGAGGCCGATGTCGGTCATGGCGGCGGCAAAGAGCTCGCGGTCCTCGCCCGTGCGGATGGAGTCGAGGTCGCAGCCGATGACCTCCACGCCGTAGCGATCGAGCACGCCCGCCTCGCCCAGCGCGACGGCACAGTTGAGCGACGTCTGGCCGCCCATGTTGGGGAGCAGCGCGTCGGGCCGCTCGCGCTCGATGACGCGCGTCACCGCGTCGACCGTGATGGGCTCGACGTAGGTGCGGTCCGCCGTCTCGGGGTCGGTCATGATGGTGGCGGGGTTCGAGTTGACGAGCACCACCTCGAAGCCCTCGCGCCGCAGCACGCGGCACGCTTGGGTGCCCGAGTAGTCGAACTCGCAGGCCTGGCCGATCACGATGGGACCGGAGCCGATGACCAGGATCTTCTTGATGTCCTCACGCCTAGGCATGGTGCGTCCTCCCCTCGCGAACGTCGATCGCCAGGTAGTCGGCCGAAACCGTGGCCTGGCCCTCCGCGCGGTCGTGCCACGCGTCCATGAGGCGGGCGAACGCCTCGAAGAGATAGCGGGAGTCGCGCGGACCGGACCGCGACTCCGGGTGGTACTGCACCGAGAGCGCGGGGACGTCGAGGAACTGGATGCCCTCGGGAGTGCCGTCGTTCAGGTTGACGTGCGTGAGGCGCACGCGACCCAGGCGGGGCGTCTCGACGACCGGCGCCACCGTGCGCCTGGCCCAAGTGCGCAGGTCGCGCACGTGCTCCGTCTCGCCGCCGGACAGCTCTGGCACCAGCGGCCCCATGCTGTCAAAGACCAGCCCGTAGTTGTGGTTCTGGGCCGTGATCTCGACCCTGCCGGTGAGCAGGTTCATGACCGGCTCGTTGCCGCCGTGGTGGCCGAAGGGCAGCTTCTCGATCCTGGATCCCGCCGCCATGGCGATCAGCTGGTTGCCCAGGCAGATGCCAAAGGCCGGCACCCGACCGAGGATGTCCTCCGCGGCGCGAGCGGTCTGGACGACCTGCTTGGGGTCACCGGGACCGTTCGAGAAGAGCACGCCGTCGGGGTCGAGCGAGAGGACGCGCTCGACGGGAGTGTCGAAGGGCACGGAGACGATCTCGCAGCCCACGGCCGAGAGCCCGTTCTCGATGCCACGCTTCTCGCCGCAGTCGTAGGCGACCACGCGCAGGGGCGCCAGGCCGGCCGCCTCACGGGCGCGACAGGCCTTGGGGTCGGCGGGAATGGTGCGCTCCTGGCGCGGCGAGACGTCGGCCACGAAGTTGTGCGCCGAGATGGCCGGGCTCGCGCCCACGCGCGCGACGAGGCTCGTGGGGTCGAGGTCGGTCGTCGAGATGGCGGCGCGCATGGCGCCGGCGCTGCGGATCCTGAGCGTGAGCGCACGCGTGTCGACGCCCTCGATGGCCACGATGCCCTGGTGGCGGAGGAAATCCGGGAACGAGCCGGTGGACTGCCAGTTGGAGGGCGTGTGGCACATGTCGCGCACCACGAGGCCGCGCAGGGACGTGCCCGCCGACTGCATGTCGGCGTCGTTCACGCCATAGTTGCCCACCTGGGGATAGGTGAGGGTAATGATCTGTCCGGCGTAGCTTGGGTCGGTCACGATCTCCTGGTAGCCGACCATAGAGGTGTTGAACACGACCTCGCCGAAGGCCTCGCCGGGCGCGCCGCACGAGCGGCCACGGAAACAGGTGCCGTCCTCGAGCGCGAGGAGGGCGGGCGGCTGCGAGCCGCCAGAGGCGAGCGGATTCATACGCATGCTCCTTCCGGTATCTCTGTACCGTCATTAAAGGCTGCTGCGTATCCTAGCAGCTTTGTTATGCGATTCTGTGCAAACCATGAGAATAGTCATTACATCTTGGTTACCAACGTGGCTGACCTGGGCCTGGGAATGCGTGCGGGTTCCCGTTGGCGAGGGCTGAGGCATGCCCCTAGGCCCACGCACCCGACGTGCGACCGAAGCGCCTCCGGCCGCACGTCGGGCCCGAGCCGGCCGCACGTCGGGGCTGAGCTGGCCGCACGTCGGGCCCGAGCCTATTCGAGCCAGCCCTTCTCACGCGCGGCGGCATCCCACTTCTCGAAGGCGCCCTCACCCAGGTCGGCGAGGTCGTTGAGCGCCTGGCCCACGGCGTCCTCGTCTACCGAGCCGATGAAGTGGCGCGCCACGGACTTCACGGCATCGTTGGCGTTGGCGACGGCCACCGAATGGCCGACGGCCTTGAGCATGTCGAGGTCGTTGTCGGAGTCACCGAAGGCCACGATCTCGTCCCTGTCGATGGCCATGAGGATCTGCAGCACGCGCACCGCGGACGCCTTGGACCAGCCGTGCGGCACGACATCGAACATGCGGCTGCCCGGAGAGAGGAGGTCGAGCTTGGGGCATGCCTCGCGGATCCGCTCGCCCCAGGCGACGTTGTCGATCATCTCGGAGCCCTCCTCGAAGTGCAGGCCCGCGGTCACGATCGTCCACTGCGGGATGTCCTCGGGATCCACGAGCTCACTTGCACGACGGCCACCCCAGGTGGTGCCCAGCAGGCTCGGGAGGGTGGAGCCTGTCACGAAGCCGCCGCCCTCACCGCGGCCGGAGACGTAAACGCCGGGCAGGTCGTAGACCATCTTGGCCATGGTGACCATGGAGTCGCGATCGACGCCCGTCTGGTTGATGAGGGTCCCGTCCACGAAGATGCGCTTGCCGTTGGAGAACAGGGCCGTCTTCACGCAGTCGGTGTCACCGCGAAACGAGATGACCACCGAGTCGTAGTCGCGCCCGGATGCGGGCCCAAAGAGAACGCCCTTGTCGAGCAGCTTGTGAATGCCCTCGAGGGCGCGCTCGCTCGCGGGAATCTCGTACGCCACCAGCGTGTTGTCCATATCGGTAAGGACGAGCTTGACCATGTGCTACCCCTTTCGCCATTCCAACTGGAATCGATTCCATGGTAGCAGCGCGGGTACGTGGCGCGACCCTCGCATAGGCAGACGGCGAAAGGGGGTCGACATGGGAGGAGGGCCCCGGATCGCTCCGAGGCCCTCGCAGGGTCGGGTCGTGCGGCGCGGCGCGGGTTGCCCGCAGACGCCTTGGGCCGTTCGCGCGGCGCGGGCGGGTTGCCGGCAGACGCTCCGGGCCATTCGCGCGGCGCGGGCCGCTCGCTAGCAGACGCCCTGGGCCATCATGGCCTCGGCGACCTTCAGGAAGCCGGCGATGTTGGCGCCAAAGACCAGGTTGCCCTCATGGCCGTACTCCTTGGCCGCGTCGGCGGCGGCGCGGTAGATGGAGGCCATGATGGCCTTGAGACGGTCGTCGACCTCCCCGAAGGTCCAGGAGATGTGGCCGGCATTCTGGCTCATCTCGAGGCCGGAGACGGCAACGCCACCGGCGTTGGCGGCCTTGCCCGGGCAGAACGCGACACCGTGGGCGATGAGGTACTCGGTCGCCTCGGTCGTGGTGGGCATGTTGGCCCCCTCGCCCACGATCTTGCAGCCGTTGGCGACGAGGGCCTTGGCATCCTCGAGCAGCAGGGTGTTCTCGCGCGCGCAGGGCAGCGCGATGTCACAGGGGACCTGCCAGACGCCGCGACCGTCCTCGGCATGGTACTCGGCGCCGGGGCGGTGGTCGGCATACATGGCGAGGCTGACGCCCCTGTCATTGCCGGAGCGCTTGGCGGTGTAGATGGCCTCCAGCGTCTCGACGGAGAGGCCCTCGGCGTCGTAGACCCAGCCCTTGGTGTCGGAGCAGGCCACGACCTTGGCGCCCAGCTCCTCGGCCTTCTTCACGGCATACATGGCGACGTTGCCGGACCCGTGGACGACGACGGTCTTGCCCTCGAAGGAGTCACCCCCGTCCTCGAGCAGATTCTGCACGAAGTAGACCAGGCCGAAGCCGGTCGCCTCGGTGCGGGCCAGCGAGCCACCATAGGTGAGGCCCTTGCCGGTGAGCACACCGCTCCACTCGTTGCGCAGGCGCTTGTACTGGCCAAACAGGTACCCGATCTCGCGGGCGCCGACGCCTAGGTCACCGGCGGGAACGTCGGTGTCGGGACCGATGTGCCGGAAGAGCTCGGTCATGAAGCTCTGGCAGAAGTGCATGATCTCGTTGTTGGACTTGCCCTTGGGATCAAAGTCCGCGCCACCCTTGCCGCCGCCCATGGGCAGGGTGGTCAGGGAGTTCTTGAAGACCTGCTCGAAGCCCAGGAACTTCAGCATGCCCAGGTTGACGGTGGGGTTGAAGCGCAGCCCGCCCTTGTAGGGGCCGATGGCCGAGTTGTACTCGACGCGGAAGCCGCGGTTGACCTGCACCTTGCCCTGGTCGTCCACCCAGGGGACGCGGAAGATGAGGATGCGCTCGGGCTCGACGATGCGCTCGAGCAGGGAGGCCTCCTCGTACTCGGGATGGGCGTCCAGCGCGGGCTGCAGGGTGGAGAGGACCTCCTCGGCCGCCTGGATGAACACGGGCTGGTCGGCGTAGCGCTCCCGCAACTCGGCAATGACGCGCTCAGAATAGGTCATGGCAGTCTCCTTCCGAAAGACCGGTCTCTCAGACGAACAGCGGTAGGGTACGGTTCAAACAATGACGGCCCTGTTTCGCCATGCGTGCCGTAACAAACAAGATACGCGATCGCAATCGGGCGCGTCACATTCGGGCTCGTCGCGAGGTCGGGCCCGAGGGAGCGGGCGCCCGCACCCGAGCGGCCGCGCCGGCGGCACAAGGCTACCAGCGGCAGGAGGCGGACACCAACGGCACAAGGCTACCAGCGGCAGGAGGCGGACACCACGACCCGCAGGGCCGACGGCACGACCCGCACGGAGAAGCGCGAGCCGAGCAGCTCCTCGCCGTCGACCTGGCAGGGGGGCGCCTCCGCGAACTCGATCCGCACCGTGCGCAGCCTCCGCAGCCTGATGAGGGGTGAGCGGGTGTGGTGGCCAAAGCGCGCGAGCCCCAGCAGGAACATTAGGTGTGGCATCCGGGGATGACGCACGTTGTAGCACACGTCGAGCTGGCCGTCGCACGGATCTGCCTCGGGACAGATCCTGAAGCCGCCGCCATAAGTGGGGCCGTTGAGGACAGCGAATATCAGCGAGGTGAGGCGCAGGGATTCCTCGTCGTCGAGCCGCACGGTGCAGGGGTACCCCCTGCTGGCACGCGCGGCCAGCTTGATGCCCGAGGTCAGGAACAGGCCCGAACCCCTCTGCCTGGCTCCCGCGGCACGGCGCGTGGTGGTGTCGAGGGCGACGGCGGCATCCAGGCCAAAGGAGAGGGACTCGGTGAAGTAGCTTCCCTCCGGGCATGCGTCGCTGGTCACGAAGCCCAGGTCAAAGCTGCGCTCCCTCCCACGGAGGAGCTCGTCGAGCGCCCGCTCGGGATCGTTGGGCGTGAGCCCCAGCGTGCGCGCGTAGTCGTTGCCGGAGCCAAGCGGGACGACCGCCAGGCGAGGGCGCAGGGGGGCGTCGATACGCATGAGGCCGTTGACCGCCTCGTGAATGACGCCGTCCCCACCCACGACGACAACCGTGTCGCGTCCTGCGGCACCGGCAGCGATGGTGTCGGCGTCGCCTGTCGCACCCGTCAGCCGCAGCTTGAAGGAGGTCGTGACAGAGGTGCAGGTCTCAAAGAACCTCCGCACGACCTCGGCGCCAGCGGCACCTGTGCCGCTGCGTGAGGCGGGGTTGGCGATGATCAGCGTCGAGCCAAGGTCTGAGATGGGCATGCGCGCTCCTTGGGAGGGATGATCGCCCCCCATTGTACGGGCAAGGTCGCTGGCGGCAGCGCACAAACCGGTGGACAGCGGCTACTGCTGCCGCCCTCGCCTGGCGACTGCCGCAGGGGGACGGGCGTCCCTGATCCCGGCGGGCTCGACTGCCGCGCGCGCCGGTGCTGACGTGGCAGTCGGGTCCCGTTCGTGCGTGTGTCGGAGTCTCCGGTAGGTCGTGGTCGACGCTTGTGTCCCCCCTGCCCAGCGCGAGAGCGGGGTGGAAAGGAAAATCGGAAGTTGTGCGAGGCTGGAGTCCGTGGTGGAAAGGAAATCCGGGAGTTGTGCGAGACGGCGCCCGGCCCTGGAAAGGAAAAGCCCGAGTTGTGCGGGATGTGCTCCCCCGCCGGAAAGAAAAACCCTGAGTTGTGCGCAGCCGGAGTCGAAGGCGGAAAGGAAAAGCCCGAGTTGTGCGAGAGAGGCGGCCCCTCTGGAAAGAAAAAGCTCGACTTGTGAGGAACGGCCTTCTCACAACTTCCGGATTTCCTTTCCAGGGCCGGGCACCGTCTCGCACAACTCCCCGATTTCCTTTCCGTCGTCAGGCGTGGGCTCTCACAACTCTGCATTTTCCTTTCCGGACTTCAAGGCCGTCTCGCACAACTCGGCGAAATCCTTTCCGGCAGAGCCGGCAGTAGCGCACAAGTCGGCAAAAAGCTTTCCACTGCCGGCCCCAGGCTCGCACAACTCGGACTTTTCCTTTCCATCGGGAGAGACGTCCCGCCCAGGCCGGACTTCCCCCTGTTCTCCACGCAGCGTTTGTGGCGAAGCCCTTGCCCACAGGCTCCCACTTGTCGGCCTGACCCCATGAGACCATCGCGATTCACCGCCAGACGCCAAACTGTTGGATCAAGACGTCGGACCGGTAAGATGCCCCATGCGGCAGCTGATCCCTACCCGTAGAGCACCGATGGTCCAAGGGCACCAGTAACCTAGCGACCTAGACGCCCCACATCAGGAACCTGGCCGAGGAGTGAGAACAGGCGGCTCTTTCCCGACACATATGGACTGTCCCGCTCAAGTTGGGGAGCTTGCGCACGATGGTGGCTCTTTCCCCGACGCATATGGACTGTCCGATAGATACCGGCCCTTATGCCGCTCTTGTCGAAGGTCTCGTGCATGACCTGGACAGACATACCGGCGTCGGTAACGCCACCTGGGCAGATGGTGTTCACCGTGACCTCGTGTCACGCGAGCTCCTGCCCACTCCTGCCCCACGATCTTCGCGATCTGAGATTGATCGCTATGCCATTGTCTCCCTGCACCTGATTTCAGAGCATTGCCGTGCGCCGCCGCATCACTGAGTGCCCGCTACTTCGAGGCTGCCATCTTCCGTGCCAGCGCGAACACGTTCTTTCCGTTGACCATGCCGTAGTCGACCATGGGGATGACGTCGCAAGGCACCCCAAACTGATCGCAGACCTTCTGAATCTGTGCCTTCTGATAGCCCACCTGCGGCCCGAGAAGCACGACATCAACCGTGGCGTCAATCTCGCGGTCGGCAGAGCCGACGCCATGGGCGATGATGTCCACCTCCACGCCCTCTTCGGCGGCTGCGGCCTCCATCTTGCGGACGAGCAGGCTGGTCGACATCCCGCCGGCACAGAACAGACGGATCTTGAGCATGATCGTTCCCTTCTCTCATGGCCTCATGGCCCGGTTGACGGGCCTCGCACAAGCCCAGTTGCCCCGCTTCTTACCGAATGCGCTGAGCTCATTATCGCGCGTTGGTCGACTCGCAGGCGTTCCAGCCTGTTACGTTCTGGGCCCTCGTTGTGCGGCCACAGAAGCCAGGTTCAGGTCAAAGCGACCCGCCGCCGAGGACGCAGCGCGGGAGGGACGAGGCACAGCCTGGCCATGGCCGTCTCATCGCAGGTGCGCAACGAACTTGTGGCAGAGGTCTTGCGGCTGGGGCTGGCATCAGGGGAGACGGCTCTGCTGTCCCATCCTGCCCAGCGCGAGAGCGAGGTGGGAAGGAAGTCCGGGAGTTGTGCGGAATCTTGGCTTGGGGCGGAAAGGGAAATGCCGAGTCGTGCGGAGCTGGATGTCAGGGTGGAAAGGAGATCCGGGAGTTGTGCGGGGCCGGAGTCCGTGGTGGAAAGGAAAACCTTGAGTTGTGCGGGGCCGGAGCCGAGGGCGGAAAGGGAAATGCCGAGTCGTGCGGAATCTTGACTTGGGATGGAAAGGAAAACCTTGAGTTGTGCGAGACGGCCCTGAAGTCCGGAAAGGAAAACCTTGAGTTGTNNACAACTCAAGGTTTTCCTTTCCGGCGGGGAAGCACATCCCGCACAACTCGGCAGAATCCTTTCCGGCGGAGCCGGCAGTAGCGCACAAGTCGGCAAAAAGCTTTCCGCCACCGGCCCCAGGCTCGCACAACTCGGGCTTTTCCTTTCCAGGGCCGGGCGCCGTCCCGCACAACTCCTGGATTTCCTTTCCAAGGCCGGAATCGGATCCGCACAAGTGGATCCGCACAGGCTGGAAAGGGCCATTCCGACGCACTGAGCCCACCAGCCCGCGGCCGTGGCCGTCCTCACCCCTGCCCAGCGGCTAGCGCCTCTTCTGCGCGCCCATCCTGACGCGAAGCTCCGCGTTGAACTCCTTGAAGACGCCCTTCGGGCTGACCTCATCGAGCAGCTCGGCCATCTTGAGCACCTGCTCGTCGGTCAGGTTCTTGTTGCCGGTGATGGCGCGGAACCGGTTGCCCACGACAAACAGGCGAATGGTCTGCTCGGAGTCCCCCGCCTCGACCATCCTGCGCACCATCTCGCTGTTGTGCGCGACCTGGATCAGCTCCTTGTTGATGAGCGCGTAGGAGAGCTTGCCGTCCTTGTCGGTGTAGGCATCGACGATCGCCTGGTACTCGTCGCTGTCGATGACGACATCGATCTCGGGGATGTTGTCGGTGGTGAGATCCTCCTCAGCCTGCTCCTCCTCCACCACTGCCTGCGGCTGCAGGTCCTGCGCGACGAGCCTCGGCTTTCCCTGCTTGCGGTACGGCATGCCGGCCGTCAGCTCGATGGCCTCGCGGAAGGCATCGACGGGATAGAGGTCGGCGGGCGTGTTGGCAGAGATGATCGGCTCTCCGGACGTCTTGCTGATCGACGCGACGCCAGGCTGGGTCGCATCGGCACGCAGGACCACGACGCCCGACCCCCCGGACGGGAACTTCTGACGGTACGCCAGGGCTGGCATCACGCTCAAGGTCACACTGTTGGTGCGAATCATGTTGGACCCCTTCTCTGAACGACACTCACACCTGACCATCTGTTGGGCATGCATCTCGGCAGGTGCCTCTTGGTCGCCATGCGCGCCGGGCTCCGCCACATGCCCAACAGCGGTATCAGGTATCAATAGTACACGGGAACGGCGGCGGCCTCCATCGTCATGGCCCCGATGGCCGTGACGTCACAGGACGGCCCAGCCAGTGGCAGCGACGGCCGAATCGGCCTTTGGCGGTGCGGCAACTGTGGTAAAGTAACCAACTGTGCTTTCCCGTGCGGGTGTCGTCCAATGGTTAGGGCCCCAGCCTTCCAAGCTGGCGATGCGGGTTCGATTCCCGTCACCCGCTCCATAGCAGTTAAGGCAATTGATACAATCGTATCAGTTGCCTTAATGTTTTTTTATGCCCGAAAAGGGCTGTAATACTGGGGTTTTCATCAAATTAATGCACCCACTGTTCTTTATGAACCACAATATATAGAGTATTTCGTAGTGCGTATTCTTGATCAATCACCACATATACGCTTCAATTCGTTTTTTGACTTGGCTATCGTTTTTCGATTAGTTGTCCTTCTTTAGTATAAGTACAACATTGACCCTAAGTTGAACTGAGGGTCATTAGGAAAAGCCATTGTTTAGGTCAATGTTATAGATGTATGGAAGCCCCTAGTTGAACTGAGAGCTTCCATAGAATACGGTATAATGATGATGTATTTCACAGCATTTCCGCGACCTCGGTGCCGTTCTTAAAGGTGAAAACTACTCTGCCGTCCTCGTGGACGGTCACATGGTCTACCAGCGCGTTCCATGTTTCTTCCTTGAACACCATCGGCAGGTCATACAGTTCACCGAGCTCGAAGAGAAATCCGCTGAGAACGTCGCCCTTGAGCTCCTGAAGTTGACGCTGTTCCTGTAATGCCACCAGCCGCTTTTTTGCTTTATCGTAGCGGTCGATGTACCCGTCGTAGCGGCTTCGGTATTCCGTCTGGTCAAGCGTGGTGCTGGCGTTCTCGTCTACCAGCTTCTGTGCCAGCCCCGAAAGCACATCAATCTCACTGGTTATCTCCGCGACTGCCTTGTCGATGGCACTGAAATCCGTGAATGCCTTGTGCAGAACCCTGCCATCCTCGATAAGCGCCTTGCGGTCAATCATCAGCTCACTAACCGCCTTCAAGAACATCGCTTTGATGTCATCCTCATATAAATGAGGGGTGCGACATTTTTCGTCACCCTTGAATTTTCCATTGCACTGCCAAATGGTACGACGGTATTTGCTGTTGGAATGCCATACCTTTGAGCCGTAATACTCTCCGCAGTCTCCGCAGATAATCTTTGCTGAAAATGGGCTCAGGCTGTTGTGATGCCGCCCAGTCGCTTTTCTCCGCACTATCTCATTTTGTACTCTATCCCATTCCTCCGGGCAGATAATGGCCGGATGGCTGTTTTCTACATAAAACTGAGGGACTTCACCCTCATTTAGCTTCATCTTTTTTGTCAAAAAATCTGTTGTAAATTTCTTTTGCAGCACAGCGTCGCCCTTGTACTTTTCATTGCTGAGAATACTCTCTATCGTAGTGGCCTGCCACTTTTCTTTACCACCCGGTGTGGGAATGCCGTGCCTCGTAAGGGTGGCGGCAATACCGTTCGTCGTCTTTCCCTGTATGAACAGACGGTAGATGGTACGTACCGTTTCCGCTTCCTCCGACACAATTTCCATCGACCCGTCAGCACCCTTGCGGTAGCCGAGAAATCGTCCGTAGGCAACGCTGACTTTGCCATCTGCAAACCGCTTCCGTTGACCCCATGTGACATTCTCTGAAATGGAGCGGCTCTCTTCCTGTGCCAGTGAAGACATGATGGTGATAAGAAGTTCACCCTTGCTGTCGAGGGTGGCGATACCCTCCTTCTCGAAATACACTTCAATGCCTTTTTCCTTGAGCTTTCTGACTGTGGTAAGGCTATCTACCGTATTCCTTGCAAAACGGCTGACGGATTTTGTAACAATAAGGTCTATTTTACCGTCGAGAGCATCGGCAATCATCTCGTTGAAGCCGTCTCGGTGCTTGGTGTTCAATGCCGAAATGCCCTCGTCCGTATAGACCTTGACGAAGGTCCATTCAGGCTTCGACTGGATGTATTTTGTGTAGTAATCCACCTGCGCCTCGTAGCTGGTCTGCTGTTCCTTGCTGTCAGTGGAGACGCGGGCATATCCGGCAACACGCTTTTTGACTGCGGCGTTGCGTGGCAGCCCCGTATGCATCATCCGTGTTGCCGGAATGATCGTTACATTTTTTGCTGTGGGCATTATTGTTCACCTCGCTCCTGTGTTTTCTTTCTGGCAGCATCACGCATCTCCGGCGTCCAGCTCTCCGCTCTGGAACGGTCTGTCCATCGTTTAACGGCTTCAGTGCCGTCATTGAAGCAGAATACTAAGGTGTTGCCCTCTGCCACTCTGACAGCCGTTATTTTACTGTGGAGGGCTTCTGCGTCAAAGGCATCCGTGCCCATGACCTCGGCGGTTACCGCCGTCAGTGTTTCCTCCGGTATCTGCTTGGATGCGCAAGCGGCTTTACCGAGCGTGTTGTAGGTGGCGCATATCCAAACCGGCCCTGTCGCTGTTATTTTCCTGCGGTAATGCTTCCCGCAGATGTCGCAGATGAGCAAACCGGTAAATGGGTAGATGGCCCGTTTGCTGACGGGATGCGTATACTTTGCCGCTCGGCGTTCAATTTCGGTCTGCACCGCGCTGAAGGTTTCCAGCGGAATGATGGCCTCGTGTGTGTTCTCAGCGTGGTACTGTGGCAGCTCCCCGTTATTGATGAGCGTCCGTTTGGTGAGATGATCCTCTTGAAATGTGGTCTGAAGCAGAAGATTGCCTGTGTAAGCGTAGTTTCTCAGAACCTTCATCACGCTGCTTTTATACCACGGATTGCCGTTGCGTGTGGTGATATGATTTCGATTCAGCGTTTTCATAATCGCCGTAACGCCCATTCCTGTGATATAATAAGCGTAAATCAATCTGACCGTCTCGGCTTCTTCTGGCTGAACGAACAGCTTGCCGTCCATGTAGCGGTAACCAAGCATGGTGCCGTTCCACGGCATCCCTTCTTCAAAATTTCGCTTGACCCGCCATTTCTGATTCTCGCTTGCTGAGCGGCTTTCCTCTTGGGCATAAGATGCCAAAATGGAGAGCATCAGCTCTCCATCGGCACTCATGGTATGAATATTCTGTTCCTCGAACCACACATCGATGCCGAGCCCCTTCAGCTCCCGCACCGTTTCAAGCAGGGTGACAGTGTTGCGCGCAAATCGTGAAATAGACTTTGTAATGACCATATCGATTCTCCCGGCATGGCAGTCGGAAAGCAGGCGTTGAAAGTTTTCTCGCTCCTCTTTAGTCCCCGTTTTTGCTTCATCGGCATAAACGCCGATGTAAGACCAGCCACGGTGCCTTTGAATGAACTCACTGTAGTAGCTCACCTGCGCCGACAGCGAGTGAAGCATTGCGTCCTTGCCGGAAGAGACCCGCGCATAAGCGGCGACCCGCATCAACTGCTCTGACGGCGGTTTCAAAAAGGCGGTCTGCGTGATACTTCGATTCATGGTTTTCACTCCCTTGTATCAATATTTGGTACTCTATATATTGCTCAAAGAACGAGATATATCAAGCGATTCCGGCAAAAATACTATCCGAAGATAAGCCATATTTCTGGTTAATGATTGTGTATGCTTTACGCCTGTCAGCCTGCGTGAAGCAGCCGTCCGCTACCAGAGAGTCGATGAGGGCGAGGGTGGTGTGATACCGCATCATAGTATCCGGCGCGTACTTATCCGAGCTGCTTTCCTCGGCTTTGCTGATAGCACGCTCTTGAACAGTATTTACGGTTTTTGTTGCCATAGCTTTCAAACTCCTTCCCGCAGTATTGACACACAAGGGTGTAATACGCTTTCTTGTTGATTTGTTCCTGATGGGCGTTCCACCATAAGGTACGGCATTTGTCCGAGCAGAATCGTTTCTGCCTGCGGCCTTCCGGCTGTGAGAATGTGTTTCCGCATTGGACGCAGCGATGCGTTCCGGGCAAGTCCGGGTGCCTGCGGATATATGACTTGATCGTGTTGGGCGAGAGCCGGAGCGCGGCCGCAATCGCCGACGCTCCCTGTCCATTGAGCCGCATTTCCGTGATGACGTTGATTTCTGACGGTTTCATAGCCGCACTCCTTTTCCCTCCGGTGAGCTATCAGCCCCGGCGCATGGTCAGCAACCGCTCCATGACGTCGTCAGCCGGCGTCCATGAGTTGCTGCAGTCCATAGAACTGTTTTCACGAACGACTGCGTATATTTGATTCCACAACGCATTGGCGTGCTTGGAATACTCACGTGCCATTGAGACATACGGCGATGTGATGGGAGCGCCGGTTGTCGGATGCTTGGCAAGGAAGCCAAAGGTCGAGATGGCCTTTTCGCATTGAATCCATCGTGCCGCCGCCACAGCGTACTGCTCCAAGCTCTGCTGGGTAACCATCTGCTCGCAGCGGAACTTCCGAAGCCACTCCCATGTGGATTTGTATATCTCATTTGCCACAAGCTCCTGACCGTTTTTCTGTTCGTCAGAGAGAAATTCGTGCGGAGGGGGCATTTCAGCACCCTCCAATTCCACAGGCTCCGGCAACTTAACGCTGCTGTGTGAGAATTTATCTGTTTTGCCCTCCGTTATTTTATCTACAAGCGGCTTCCTCGGCCTACCACCGGTGCCGGGTTGCGGTCCTCTGTTTCCCATAAAAAACTCATCCTCCTTCATTTTTGAAACTTTTATGGTCAATACCCTAATAACTTATGCGTTTCCGTACACGAAGCTCCACGCCGCTGTCCGAATTGAAAAGCTGTAGAGATTTTGATACCCCCACCGGTCATCTGAATACCGAACTACCCGTTTTACAACACCCTTTTCCCAATGTAATATTCCAGTAGATGCTGAACGTTTCATTCACCGTAATATACAGCACCGACATGGGTACCTGCTACCGCAACCTTATGCTGACGATAGAAACCGGAATCGGGTTATTACCCTTTTGAATACGCTTTTTATTTGCATGAAGCCCCACGCCGCTGTTTATATTGAAAGCTGCAGAGAACGAAATCCCCCACCCCCCGGGACAAACGTATTAAACCGATAAAACTGTTTTACCAAACCTTCCTTGCGAACGCTTTTGATTTCTTGCTGATGCAGTAGCACCAGTTCAGTTCGTTCGGGTCTACAGGCTTGTAGCCAGCCAGTAGCATGGCATCCTTGAATTCATTGTTGGTGAGATAAATGCGGGTGTCGCGCTCAAGCAGATGCTTTATGCCATAGCTGGTGTGTCCATACAGCGGGGTTTTACGCTTCGAGATGTTTTCCGCAATCCAGTTCATGACTGTGTCGATTTCCTCTTGTAAATGGTTGGTAATCAAGCTATCGTCAATGTATCCATTCTCGTTTGAGTATGGCCTTCCGTTTATCATCATTTTGATTTCCCACCCTTAAACAATTCATTCATGCTCATCGCACCGCAGGCACAGGTGTATGACGGCATTGATGCGTTCTCATACCATCGCGGTGTCATCTCACCACCGCATTTTGGACATGTACATTTGGGAACGATGCGAAAGGAACTGCTATCAATCTCTCCGCAGCCAATAGAGTCCATTTCGTATATAGTGACATAGTCGTCATCCCATTCGCCGCCGTCCACCAGCGCGAACAGATAATGCCAGCCTTCCTTTGTTAAGTCCTCAAAGCAGCAGTTGCCTTCATCGTCCTCGACAAGAGATAAAACAGTGCACCCATCCGTGATGGGCAGAATCTGTTTAATGCGTACATGGTCTCTCATAATCAATCATCCTCTCCGACAATTTCATAATCGTGCCCGCAGGCGGCGCAGAAATATTCGTGCGGGTCCGGTATGCCGGCATCTGCATCCAAACATGGATTCAACGGTTCACCGCAGTGCATACAGTACAGTTCTTGCACCAAAACGCTCTCGCAGTCAAGCTTGATACTCCCGTCGGGATAAACGTGGTAGAGCGCAGTGGTGCCGTCGGCATATTCAGCCAGACGGAAATTGTAACCATTATCTTCTTGTGAACCCCACTTCACTCCTCTTGAAGTGGTTTCTTTGGTCAGTACAACATAGCCCTCAGGAATGGGCATCAGGTTTTTTACGGAATCCTTCATTTGAATTCTCTCCTTCGTGTTGGTTTCTAATATTTTTGTATCCACGGGTAGCCGCTCAAATCCGAGAGTAGCTACGCCACAGGGGGACAGAAAATGCTGCAATTTCAAGGAATTTATACTAAAGTATCCACTGTAACCATTGTAGCCACTATATACATATCTCGTATGGGGCAAATGTAATATCACCACTCCATATCTCATCTTTATATTTATATGTATATAATGGTGTGTGTCGCTCAAATGGTGGATACAGTGGCTACAGTGGGTATGGAATGCCTTTTCATGCCGTTTTGCCTGTCAACGGCTGTATGGGGTCTCCCAGAAACTCTTCCTCCGGCGGCATACAGTTGGTAAGAGTCAGATTGGCACAGATCACCCGAAGGTTTACGCCCTGAATCCGTTTCTGAGTCTGGGTGCGCCTTTTTCCATCAGAGTCGCAGTTGGTGGCGATATACCCACGCTCCTGAAAGCCTTTGATGCATTTAGTATAGGAAAAACCGCTTTCCTCAAGCGCCTGACGCAGATTTGTGCTGATGATAAAAACATGGTTTGGTTCAATCGAGCCATAACACGGAATGGACTCCTGTGAAAACCGTTTTCGGTTGGCAGCAATCCAATCCTTCAGAAAGCTCCACGCGCGTTCGACGACATCCTCTTTTTCCAGAGATTTTGCGTTCGTCAGCAGAGCTATGCCGAATTGCAGCGCCTCCTTGTGTGCCTGCTCTTCGTTTAGCCCAAATATGGACTGAGCGGAATATGCATCTGCCAGCGCCAAAACCGTGATGTTGTCCAGATGAACGCCGAGATCGCCGAGGCTCAGCATATCGAAATGGGCTTTTATCCCGTCGCGCAGTTTTGTAAAATCGGCCTGCAGCTTACCTTTCTGCGGCAATACCTGCTCGATGAGATGTTCGATGTACCGCTTCCCGGCAAAGCCATAATTACTCTCGCTGATTTGATGAACCTTGCGGCCGAACTCCGGATCTTCAATCGGCGGCCCGTAAAGTTCCAGAACGCGGCTGTCCACGCCGTCCATCGAGGTTTCGCTGCTCAGAGGCTGTTCGCCGGTGGAGATAATGCAGTTGCGCCATGTCGGGACATCCTGTAAGCCGCCGTTCTTCGCGCCTCTGGTCTTGCCGTAGCCGTTGCCTAGAGAGTAAACGATCATGGACGCCGACAGTCGCTTTTCGTTCAGCACCTGAAGTTCGTCCAAACCGAGGGGTAAATGCTTTAGCGTTCCGGCTCTGCGCTCAAGACCGACCGCCGTGCTGTTGAAGTTTCCCATCAGCTTTAATGGGTCTCCCCAAACGGACAGAGCGAACTTTAGTCCCGCCGTCTTGCCGCTACGGGTAGAGTGCCAGATGTGAATGATGATAACCCGCATCTGAAGCGGCTCCAGCAGTGGTGATGCAAATGATGCCATGATCTGCGCTCTGGCAAAGAGCGACTGCCTCAGTGTCTTAGCGGTTTCCAGCCACAGATTGTAATCTCCGTGCTCGCAGATGCTTTTCACGATGCCTTCGCCGTCAGTGACTTCGTCCTCATACACGACCATTCCTTGTACGACGCAGGGATAAAACTCACGGCCCATCCAGCCGATTCGGTTGATGCTTCGAGTAAACGGAATGACGTCGGCGTTTTCCCGTTCATAGACGCACAGATACCGCACAACGCCCTCAGCGTTATCCGATGTCACCGGCAGGCCGCTGTCGGCATACCGGATGATGGCATTTTTGTTGAACACATTGGAGCGCGGCGCGGCGAGATACTTCCATCGGTCATTGCGAAAGAATGTAAGTTCCACCTTTTCCTGTCCTGTGTCGATGTTCTCCAGCCGTCTGGTAATGACCAGCGGTTCGGGGCAGAGGCAACTGTGGACGATGCCGGACTCGTCAAAGTGGGTGGCTTCCACACCATATTCCATTGAAAGCGTGTATCCGGTCGGCTCCATAGCGCCACCCAGGTCAATGCCATCCAGTCGGATTTCGGTCGGTTCACCGGAAAAGTCCTGTGCGGCGGAGGCTGGTGGGGCATATACATGGCTCTTGACAGCTCGCTCAAAATCTCGTGTACTGACACCGAGTTTCTTTAGCCGCTGCTTAAACTGCACATATTCAGAAATGCACTGGCTTTTAGCGTAAGAAAGCAGGCTGAGTGAATATGGGTCGAATATCTCCGGAACTGTTAAATTCTCTTTTCCCAGCAGGTGTTTGAGCTGTTCCTCCTTGGAATACATCGCCAGCACTACCGGCGCCTTAACTCCGCAGCCGCCCTCGGGGCATTGAAAACCGAGCTTCTCATGAATATAGACACAGGAGCAGGGTTTCTTTGCTTCCTGCGAGCGAGCAATCTTGTAGGCGGTCTCCTCGGAGCTGTATCCGCTGTACAGGGAACTCCAATTGTGAAAAAGCTCATCGCCGTCCGGCGTAAGCACGACATTGGAACATACGGCCTTCCATTCCGGCTCGGTGACGCCTTCCGGATCATCGCGCATTTTCTGCGTGAACAGGCAACGTTCCATAATACGCTCCGCACTGCCTATAGCCCGTTCATCGACGACAAACGGCGTGCTTTCCGCAATCGATTCCGGTTCATAAAAGTCTGCAAAGTCGTCTATTGTATAAAAAATACCGCTCTCCCAAAGGATGCGGCACGGTACGGGCGATTCCAGTTTGAAATTGTTGCTGCCGGGGGCTCGCAGCATTCTGGCTGGGTCAAATACATTATCCAACGCCCAGCCCTGTTCTTTGCACAGGCGCGTAAGATTTCTTCCGTATCCCGCAAGAATGCCGGATACCCTGTCTCTGGTGGTATCATCATGTACAGGTACCGGCTCTCTGAATATCCAGAACGGATCCAGTCCGTAACCTGTGTCTATAATGACGGTCGGCGGCTTCTCAAGACCTTTCAGGTGTTCCAGCACAACTTCCTTGGATGGCGGCAGATTTTTATCCTTGTGCGCCGGACCTGCCACGTCATAATCGGCAAACAGACAGTTAGCGTACACTGTATCTTCCGAACCGCCTCGAATTTCGTTTGGTATATCGCCCCGACGAGGCCATACGGAAAAGTATGTA
>DBRN01000007.1:0-1432 GCA_002305995.1 Atopobiaceae bacterium UBA1367 | reverse complement strand
AAATCGTACAGTCCTTGCATTTTCTAAAGAGCGCTTCAAACAGTTCCAGGTTCTCCATGCGTCTGCACCTCCTTCCTCCCGGACTCCTGCTTTTGGGCATAATAATAGCCGTTCCTCATATTAAGGACGGCGTAGTATGGTGTCGGGTCAAGCACGCCTGTATAATCCCGAATATCCAGTTTTTCTTCTTTACATCGCCGGTTTTCCCGCTGTCGCTTTCTTTCTTTCATATACTCCTCCAAATAGATAGACTACTCCCTTGCCGGGGTTTAAGGTCGACATCCGCTTTGGGCGGGAAACGACCGGGCTTTGCCCAATTATTCAGCTGAGGCTGCGTTATCCTTTGCCTCGTCCTTAAGGCGCTTTTCGGCGCGTTTACGCCAATAGTTTTCGTTTTGCTTCTTAACCTTGTCCGGGTTATTCTTGCGCCACCGGCGGAAATATTCGCGCTTTTCCTCTTGGACAGCTGCTTCGAGTTTCTTATCATCCATGCTGTTTACCTCCTGTAACAAATTCGCTTTTCTTTTTGTTTTCTCTTGACAAGTTGCGTTTATCTTGTTATACTCATTATATTACAGGCAAAGCGTAATGTCAATAGAAACGAAACCATAATTGTCAAGTTCAAGTAAAGCGAAACAACAGGGAGATATGGTGATGGCACTACAAGTAGTTGGATATGATGGAATGTTCCCCAAGATGTTGAGGGAGATGCTTGACCGCCATCCTATGACGGGAGCAAAGACTACACTGAAAGAACTGGCGGAGGCTATCGGTATACGGCAACAGACTGTGAGTTTATACAAGAACGGGGAAACGCAGCCAACACCGGAAACACTGGTAAAGATTGCGGAGTTCTTTGGTGTGTCTGTTGATTATCTGCTGACCGGCATCAGTTCGCAGAACAAGTCCATACACGAGGAACTCGGCCTGTCTGAAGAAGCTATCGGTATGCTTAAAACAGCCAGGGCAACAGAGACCTTTGAGGGAATGACCACGCTGCTTGACACACTCAACGGTTTGCTCTCCGACCGAGATTTCTACGATTTTCTGGACGATGTCACCTTTAAGGCGCAGCAGGTGAAAGCGGTGCTGGACGGTCAGATTGACAAAAGCAACATGGGTAGCTTTGATATTGAAGGCTATTATATCTGGGATTTGCAGAAGTATATTGAGGAATTTATCCTCAAGCAGCTTGTCAAGCGCGGTCTTTTCATAGAGGAAAGAACGGTAAAAACAAATCACCCGGAACGACAGTCCACACAGCTGAAAGAATAACAAAACGCCGGTACAATGGAGCTTAGTTCTCCACCGCACCGGCGTTCTATGTTGTCTGTATATAATTCCATTTCATATGGGATAAACTATTTTCGGATTGTCCTCCCTAAACTGGTGATCTAATCAGATTCGTTGGTGTTTCACCAACATAAACAGG
>DBRN01000003.1 GCA_002305995.1 Atopobiaceae bacterium UBA1367 | reverse complement strand
GGTTATAATTTTATTACCGTTAAATGAAAAGATACCATACTTGCCAAACGTGCCTGTTTGTTTGCCTTCATATGTAGCGGAAAGGCTCTCAGCTGCGTCTTCAATTAAAGTCACACCGTGAGCGTCGCAAATGGAGCGTATTTCGTCAAGTTTTGCAGGTACTCCGTACAAGTTAACAACGATTACACATTTGCAATCAGGATACTTCTCGAATGCCTTTTCTAGTGCTCTGGGATCCATGTTCCAGGTATCCTTCTCACTGTCGATGAACACCTGTACGCCGCCCTCATAGGAGACGGGGTTCACGGTAGCAGCGAATGTCAGATCAGAGCAGAACACTACATCGCCCCGCTTAACGCCCGCCAGCTTCACTGCCAGGTGGAGAGCCGCCGTTCCGGATACCAGAGCAGCGGCGTGCTTCACTCCGACGTACTCCGCCATCTCGCGTTCAAATCCGTCAACATTTGCGCCCAAAGGGGCAACCCAGTTCGTATCAAAGGCTTCCTTTATGTACTTCTGCTCGTCTCCGTGCATTGTTGGCGACGAAAGATAAATTCTCTTATTCTCGCTCATTACTGCCTCGTTCTTAAAATAGTGTTCGATAAACACTCTCATGCTATGAAGATAATTACATAACACGGTCGTCTGCTTGTTAGAAACTTATTCTCGTTCATTTCGTAAGGGTATGTACGCTAAATTTATGTATTAACATCGCAGTCCAAACAGTCTGAAAAGCCCTTATTCCATGCGGTTGAGACGAATTTCGACCCGAAAAGGGCAGTACAAATCTTGTTACCATGTAAATTTCAAGAGAAAGAGAAAGAGAAAAATTATTGTATAAGATAACCAATTTGGTTCCGATATATGACCCGCTTTGGTTGTATTGCACAAAATTTTGCGTTATTTTATTTTTCTCATGCAGGGTTATAATCTTATTATCGGTGTAAATCACGATATGTTGTTTGCACTGTTTTCTAGCTCACTATATTTTGTATAGCCATTTTAACGGTTAGGAACTTGACACCATGTAATGAAATCGTGTTATACTGTCCGAAAGTGCCGGTCTGCTTGCCTTTATAGGTAGCGGACAGGCTCTCCGCAGCATCCTCAATCATCACCGCACCGTGTGCATCGCAGATGTCACGAATCTCATCTAGTTTGGCAGGCGTACCGTAGAGATTGGCAATTACCACGCACTTACACTGCGGATATTTTACAAACGCTTTTTCCAACGCTCTTGGATCCATGTTCCACGTCTCACGTTCGGAATCTATGAATACCTGAATGCCACCCTCATAAGACACCGGGTTTACTGTTGCCGAGAACGTCATGTCCGAGCAGAATACAATGTCCCCTCGCTTCACACCTGCAAGCTTGATAGCCAAATGGAGCGCAGAGGTACCGGAAACCAAGGCAGCTGCATGGCCTATTCCAATATAAACCGCCATCTCCTTTTCAAACTCGTTCACATTAGGTCCAAGAGGGGCAACCCAATTGGAGTCAAATGCCTCCTGGATAAACTTCATTTCATTGCTGTGCATCGTGGGAGATGACAGCCAAATTTTACTATTAACCATATTATCACCTCGCACATAATCATAATTGTCCCAATCAACTTGCTGCCAGAGATGACCGACAGCAGCGGGATACCCGAAATCTTTTTACTGCGGACGAGCACTCAACATGGATATTTTCTTTAACCCTCGCGTGCATATCACTTACTGCCTCAGGGCAGTTAAATCACCATAATCAAACCGTGTTATTATATAGGAATGTGCGGAAATACACCCTATGACTTGGAACGGATGCAGTACCTTTGCACATAGAATTTTTCCATATTGTTTTGACTGAGAAAAGCTCCCCCTTTTCCAATTTGATCATCAAATTTTTCACCATCATACAATTGGGGGCTTTTTTAGCCGGATATTTTGTTTCAAAACTTCAGTTTATTACCCTTTGTCCCCATCCGCTTAAATATGATTTCTTGGCCTCAGGCAAATACTTCAAAACACTTTTGATTCCATAAAACATCTCTTATGCAATCAAAACTATCTAAAAGCGTATTATCCCTCATCATTCACACTAATCTGTCATTTTTCGCCGAAAGCCGGTTAAAAAGAGACACCGAAACTGCAACGTATGCCGCAGACCGGCGTCTCTTTTTATCACGTCCGGTTTATCCTGCTACAGATCTATCATTCCACGCAGAACGCTTATTTCCTGACTACGCGAAACGTGACCGTATAGGTTGTGCCAGCAACAGAGGTATACTGAAGCTGATAACTTGTGCTCAACGTCATATTGGCCAGCGTCTGATCCAGATCCTTGACCAACTCCATGCCATTGCCTGTAACATTATTCTTGTACTTCTCTACAAATGCTGCCCACTTGGTTGCATCGCTGCATGCAACCACGCCTTCCTCTGCAATTGCATAAAGGCCTAGACTTCCGCCAAACGCAGCCTTGAGCTCCGTCACCTTACTGCTATAAGCAGTGCCCAGTGCATTCACAATCTTCTCGCTGCTCAGCTGATAATCGGCCGAACTATTTACCGTTTTGGTTCCGTCTGTAATAAATACATCCAACTTATACGTCGTGGTAGTCGAACCACCGCCACCACCGCCGCCGGAAGAACCAGAGCCGCTGCCAGTGTCAGGCACTGTGGTGCTCGAACCGCCGGAGACATCCTTGCCGCCCGCCGTTACGCCGGATGCAGAGGAGTCAACCGTCACCTTCGTGCCAGAGGTATCAACCTTGACATTGTCGGCCGCTGCGGATACATTGGCTACCTTGCCGGTACCGCTGATCGCAGTGCCTGTGCCGTTTGCGACAACCGTATCAACCTTTGCCGTCGCGGTAGTGGTAACAGCAGCGCTCGTTGCCGTTTTGGTCGTAGTAACCGTTTTTACCGTACCGGAAATCTCTACCGATGTTTTCGGCGCACTGATCGTGAGTGTGCCAACCGTTGCTTTTTCTGCAACCTTCAGCGTCGCACCCTGCGCTGTTTCGGCGACGACTACTGAATCCACCTTGCCGTTAATCGTGATAGGAGCAGCAGCACCTGCAACGGTCACCGAACCGATTGTACCGTCCAGCACAACCGCATTGTCTGCCACAACCGTGCTGACGACCGCACTGCCCTCTACCGCAATACGTACTGCTCCGTCCGTACGGGCTGCAGAGATATTTGCGATGGAGGAATTGCCCGTGATATGAATGGAGTTCGTGCCACCACCACGGACGATAACAGCCCCCTTGACTGTAACATTTTCAAGTGTTGCGTCACCGTTTGCAACGCCTTCGGCAATCACAAGGTTTCCGGTGATGGTCATATCCTTGAGTATAACACCCGAGGTATTAATAACCGCAGAGCCGCTGACGGTTCCCGTATAGGTCTCAGCCTTATTATAGTAGCCCTTGAAGATGTTATCGAGCACGGTAGCAATCTCTGCGCGGGTTACAGCACTTTGCGGCGCAAAATTGCCGTTGGCATCGCCCTTCATGTAGCCAGCGGCCTTCATTGCATTGACCGACGAAACCGCGAAGGAGCTGACCTTGTCCTGATCCTGATAGCCGGCAGAAGCAGTGTTCGTCCCGTCCAGCTTCATAACGCGGGACAGCATAACAGCCGCCTGCTCACGAGTAATCTTCTCGTTAGGACGTACCGTCCCATCGTCATAGCCCTTGAGAACGCCTGCCGCAGATGCACCAAGAATCGCGTCTGTGCTGTAATTATCTGTCGAGAGGTCGGTATAACTGTTTTTCGCCTTGCTCTGATAGTCCATTATACGGTCAAGCATGACCGCCATTTCGCCTCGGGTAATGCTACGCTCAGGCTGGACACTGCCATCCTCATACCCCTTAATAATGCCGTGCTCCATCCACGTGGTCATGGCGCTTTCGTACCATTTACCGGACAGCTCGCTCGAAGACGCCGCCAATGCCGTAGTAGACATTGCAGCTACCGACAGCGCCAGCAGCGCGGCAAAGGGTGCCTTTGGAAACTTTCTTTTCATGCCAAATTTCTCCTTTTCCGTTATTATCAACCGTAATAACTCAAATAATATGATTTTTTAAGGCTCTTCTCCTGGGCATAGCCATAGGCGACCTGATCGGCCAGTGAACTATCCTGTCCGCTGCTTTTGAGAAGCTGACGCATCTCGGAAACAATCCCGTCCATCTGCGCGTCGCAGGAGGATTCGAGCGATCCCGCACGTCCGATGTATTTTTCGGCGATGGAGGCCTTGGCGGAAGCCGTACGGTTTGCCGCCGGTAGGCCTAAATATTCCTGCTTGGCAGAACCCAGCAACCCATCCAGTTGACCGGTAAAGCTGGCCTGCAGCGCATACACACGGCCTACCAGTGCGGACAGCTGTGCAGATACCGCCGCCTGCTTGGCAGCCTGTTCGTCCGCCTGCTGCTTGGCGGCGTCCTCCTCAGAGGGCTCTGCCCGTGTGTCATTACCGTCGGACGCGGTAGCTTGTCCCATCAGCATGGCAACCAACTCACCTTCGGTGATCTCACCGCTTTGCAGGGCAGTGACCTCCTCCTGCGTGGGCGAGCGCACCTCCACTCCGGCAAGCTTCGCAATGACCTCCTGCGTCTTTTCTTCGTTTTGCTGCAGCATCTGCTGCAATTCCTCTGTACTGTATCGCTGAGAATCCACGACCGCACGCAAGTTGTCCCGCTGCCATACCGCAAGCCCGGTGCCAACCAGCAGCAGGAAAAGCAGCAGAATCGCAATGATTTTCAGCGACCGATATCGTTTTTGTATGGTCAAACGCGCAGCCCTCCCTTTAATTCAGCTTGACTGTTATACATGACCCGCAGTTGCAGCCAGTGCTGGGGGAAATGTAACTTGTTCGGTCTGCAAGCTCCCCTGTTCCTCCTCCGGCGGCACGAAGCGGACATTTGCTTCCGCAGCGGTTCGGAATTCCGGTACATAACGGTGCAGCACCGCAAAAACATTTGCATCATCTCCAGATTCAACCGCAACCCGTAGGTCTTTCAAAATCTGTTCCAGATAATGCGGTGAAACAGGCTGTACATCCTCAACAAAGATCAGTTCATTTTGTGTCTTCCTTTGATTGCCCGTTCCGACAAGCAGCTCTTCAAACAGCTTTTCACCCGGACGCAGGCCGATCTCGTCAATCTGAATCTGCTGATAGGGGATGTATCCGGAGAGCCGAATCAGGTTTTCCGCCAAGGTCAAAATGCTGACAGGCTTGCCCATATCCAGAACAAAGACCTGTGAGCCCTTTGCCATTGAACCGGCTTCCAGTACAAGGGAAACCGCTTCCGGAATCGTCATGAAGTAGCGAATGATGCGCCTGTCTGTGATTGTAACCGGACCGCCCTCTTCAATCTGTCTCTGAAAGAGCGGAATTACCGAACCGTTCGAGCCGAGCACATTGCCGAAGCGCACCGCGACAAACTCCGTCTTGCTGCGTCCCTGCATGCTCGAAAGAATCATCTCACACAGGCGCTTGGTCGCGCCCATGATGCTGGTCGGATTGACCGCCTTATCTGTCGAAATCAGAAGCATTCTGGCGACGCCAGTCTCATGCGCGGCGCGTACGACGTTCAGCGTACCGAAAACGTTGTTCTTAACCGCTTCGCGCGGACTGGCCTCCATCAGCGGCACATGCTTATGCGCTGCGGCATGGAACACCAAATCCGGCTGATACTTTTTAAACAAATCGCTAATTAGCGCCGCATCCTGAACGGTTGCAATTTCAGCCTTCAGATCCAGTGCGGAGCCGTACTGCCGAAGAAGGCTCTGCTGCAGTTCATAAGTGCTGTTTTCATAGACATCCAGAATAATCAGGCGCTTCGGACTCATTGCTGCAATCTGGCGGCAAAGCTCTGACCCAATTGATCCGCCGCCGCCCGTGACCATCACAGTCTTGCCATGAATCATTTCACGCGTGCCCACACCATCCAACTGAATCGCTTCGCGCCCGAGCAAATCCTCCACCCTGACATTGCGAATCTGTGACAGAAGCGGAGCATTGGTAGCCATGGACTTGACACGATCCGGCAGAATATGCAGCCTGCATCCGGTATTGGCACCGAGCTTGAGAATTTCACTCCGCCGCTCACCCGATAACGACGGAATTGCGAGGAACAAATCAGTGATTGCACCATTTTCTAAGTATTCCGGGATCTTGTTGATTGGGCCCTTGACCGGAATATCAAGCACTTTTGCCCCAATTTTCATTGGGTCATCATCAAAGATAACAATCGGCTCATAGGGCGAAGCTTCATTGTCGACAATTTCGCGCAGCAGCGAAAATCCCGCGTTTCCCATGCCAATGATACCGATTTTGCGCACGCTTAACTGCGCTTTGCGTTGTTTCTGCTTCACACCTCTGCGGTAAGCACGGTAAAGAAACCGCACCGACAGCATCATCAGCAGCGAGGCGCCGAGTACAGAAATCATATACAGTCCAGAAATCTGCCTCTTCACGAAGAGATTGGTGCAGCCCAGATACAGAATCGTTCCGCACCCAAAGCCACTGAGCAGTGCTAGATACTCTTTGCCCTCCGCATAGCGCCAAAGGCTATCATAGGTATGAAACAGTGCATTAAACACCATCACGCAGATAAACCAAACCGCCAGATTAACAATAAGCGGCCACAGGTGGTCGTCCCCCGTACCGTTTCCCATCGGACTGCGGATAAACAGAATAACAGCAACACAGGCCATAATGGTCATATCCATAGCAAATACCAACAGTTTTCGGTGCTTCACAAATAATTTCGGCATTTCGCTTCCCCACCTTCCCGATGTATATTTGTGCATTATCTGTCATTTTCCATCTATTTCAAAGCGGATACACCTTGTTTCAGCAGCCGTTCCGTCCGTTGCATCAAAATGTCCGCACTTTCCCCCAGAATTCGGACAGCGTTTTGAAACTGGCGGACCGCACCCGCGTCTACGCCGTGCAAATCGCTGCCAAGGGCGCAGACTTGCTGCTGTTCCACAAGGGTTTTCCATTTGCGCCGATGCAAAACGTTCCGGAAAGCTGATGCATTTAGCTGAATCGGGAGTTTCAATTCTAATGCGCGATGCACCACCTTTGGCTCATACCGATCCAGATGCGCAAGCACGGGTTGGAAACCCTTTCCCTCTATCTCGCAAATCGTGTCCCAAATATCCTCTGTAATCTCCTGAAACGGCAGTTCCAGCAAAATCACACGATTGGTCTGCCATATGCACAGTTGTTCTAATCCGTCCATCCGCTCAAGGCCCGAGCAGACCAGCACCTCTGCGCCTGCAAGCACTGTCGGAGTTTCCGGAGCATCTGTCATTTCACTTATCAGCTGCATCCCGCGATTCTGTCGTGCAAGAAACTGTTCGACCGTGTGCCAATGCGGATAGAAGTGCGGTGTTGCAACAACGACAGCAATTCCCGCCTGGCGCATCAAATGCAGCTGACGCCTTGCGGTTGCCAAGCTATCACAACCATGGTCCGCCATCGGAAGAATATGTGCATGAAAGTCAATCAGCATGGCTCTGTACTGTCGTCACGCGGAATGTATCATGCGTCTGATCTCCATAAACATTTGCATCATAGTTTCCGTATGCGCCATACTCCCCATACTTGCCATACTTGCCATATCTACCGTATTTTCCGTACTTCCCCGATTTCGGATTGACATCATTGAGCACAAAGCCGAACACATGTGCTTCAACCTGCTGTAATCTGAGCAGCGCATGATCCAGTTCGGTCCGATTAGTGTGATCTGCTCGGACAATCAGAACATAGCCATCTACCTGTGCTTTCACCACCAATGCCTCTGCCACCAGATTGATTGGCGGGGTGTCAAGCATAACATAGTCATACTCCTGAGAGACTCCTGCAAGCAGCTTCTGCATCTTGGGAGAGCTTAAAAGTTCTGCAGGATTAGGGGGTGTACTACCTGCGGTAACAACATCCAGTGTATCAACATACTCGTTGCGACGTACCGTCAACGTTGACTCAATCCCCGCAAGATATTCACTCAGGCCGGGGCTCTGGGGATAATCCATCAGTTTGTTCTGCTTTGGACTTCTCATGTCACAATCAATCAGCAGAACACGCTTTCCGTTCTGCGCCAGAACAATAGAGAGATTTGCACAGCTTGTGCTTTTACCTTCACCCATATTTGCACTTGTGATGACCAGAATCTGACCTCGGCCCTCGGTCTGCTGCGGCAGGAACATCAGATTTGTCCGTGCACTGCGGTACGCCTCTTGCACACTGAATGGGTTTTGATGATACAACAGCCGGCTTCTTTCATCCTTCAGCGAAGCGTGCGCCACATCTTTTTTAAACTTCAACTTTTTCATCTGTGCTCGCCCTTCTCACTTCGACTTGTGTCGACATTGCTGCAACATTCGGTATTTCACCAAGCACCGGCAAATCATAGTGACTGGTCAAATCCTCCTCGGTATGAATCGTCACATCAAGCAGATTCTTGAATACGATACCTAACATGGACAGGAGCAGCCCCAGCAAAATGCCAATCGCCGTATTGCGCATCAGCGGCCAATCCGGCACTTCAGGCAGGGACGCGAAGTCAATCACCTCAACCTCGCCGGCTTTTACAACACGAATGATTTCACTCGGCGCCACATCAGCAATCGTGTTGACGATTGTCTGTGCCTTGAGCGGATCCGGATCTGCGATATTAATCATAAAGGCCTCTGTGCCATTGATTGAGCTTGCAGAGAATTCCTTTCGGATATCCTCGGGCGTGTATCCATAATCGGACGGCAGCTGTGCTGCGACCTTCGTCAGAAGCGAATCACTCTTAAGTACTACAATGTAGGTATCGACCAGACTCTGAGAAGCAGACAGGTCTCCGGCGGTAATGCTCTCGTTTCCGCGTTTATCATTATTAGATACGTACATCGAAGCTGATGCTGTATACATCGGTGTCACCCCAAAGTATGAAATCATAAATGCCAGCGTGCCACCAAGCAGCGCTGACAATACAATCACCTTGATACTGCGGCAGAACATAACCAGTAAATCCCTAAGGTCTATTTCAATCTCTTTGTCCATTCTTCTTCTCCACACACTTTATTTGGCTTGCAGTTCTGTTCCGGTCATCCAACTATGCCTAAATTCATTTCAAATGTTCATTAAAAGCTTTGACTTTGAAAGGTTTAATGCTAAACCAATGATGCTGCTAAGATCTGAACAAAAGTAATAGTATAATTTTACCGGCTACATAATAACCCATTATTTTCACATTATATCACATAATATTACCACTGTCTATAGCACACTATCAATAAAATAGAGGAATTCTCTGAATGGTTCAAGGCCTCGTGCAAACTTGGCAGGTTTTCGTTCATACTTTAGTCTGAACCATGACCATGGCATACTCCTCAAAGTACACTTATCATTACTTCTTCAGGGTCGCGGCCTTTCTCGTACGATACTGTCCCCACGGCATTCCGATGCTATTTAAATGCACAATTTGCTGCTTACTCAGCGGTTTTCTCCCCTTGTGGTTTTTCCACCTTTCCACCATGGTGTAATAGCGGTCTCGCTGTATCGCAGCGGTCATTACAGCCGAAACCTCACCACCACCACCGGCGATGTTACCCTCAATGTGCCCCGTCTCAAGGGAATCAGCTTTGAAACTGCCATCATCGAGCGCTACCGCCGCCGGGAGAGCAGCGTAGAAGAAGCGATAATTGAGATGTACCTCGCCGGTGTTTCTGTGCGCCGGGTGGAGGATATCACAGAGGCGCTGTGGGGCACCAAAGTGTCGCCCTCCACCATCAGTGAGCTGAACAAGAAGGCCTATGTGCATATTGAAGATTGGCGCAACAGGCCGTTGCAGGGCGGGAAATATCCCTATGTCTATGTAGATGGCATCTACCTGCGCCGCAACTGGGGCGGCGAGTATCAGAATGTGGCTGTTCTGGTGGCAATTGCAGTCAATGAGGACGGCTACCGTGAGGTTTTGGGTGCCGCCGAGGGCATGAAAGAGGACAAGGCCAGCTGGGTCAGCTTCTTTCAGTGGCTGAAAGGCCGGGGTCTGGACGGCGTGAAGCTCATTGTGGGCGACAAGTGCCTGGGGATGCTGGAGGCCAGCTACGAAGTATTTCCGCAAGCAAAGTACCAGCGCTGTACTGTCCACTTCTACCGCAATGTGTTCTCTGTTGTGCCGAAGTCTAAGGTGAAATTAGTCGCCAAGATGCTCAAGGCTATCCATGCCCAGGAGAGCAAAAAGGCTGCCAGAGAGAAGGCGAAAGCGGTGGTGGCCGAGCTTCAGGCAATGAAGCTGAAGGAGGCTGCCCAGAAGATTGAGGACTGTGTCGAGGAGACACTGACCTATGCAGATTTCCCCTCTGAGCATTGGACTCGCATCCGTACCAACAACGTTATTGAGCGGCTGAACCGGGAGATACGCAGACGCACCCGGGTGGTTGGTTGCTTTCCCGATGGCAATTCAGCGCTCATGCTGGTCTGCGCCCGACTTCGGCACGTGGCCGGCACCCAGTGGGGCAACAAGAAGTATATGAACATGAAGCATTTAGAGGCGCCTGTCGAAGACGCTTCCTTTGCCAGCTGACTTCATCCTGCCAGAGACTGCATACTAATTTGCGCATAATTCTTGACACTACCAATTCACCTGGTCAGCACCTACAGTTTTAATCGACGTATTCAGTTTTGTCCCTTTAGTCCTTTCTGTCCGCTATGCCAAAGGCAGAAGGCATCAAAAAAGGCACTTGAACGCGGGTGCATTCTATATAAAACAGGTGCATTGTATCAATCGTTTAGTCATTTGCCAGAGCGACCTGGCAGAGCCTCCCAGCGGGAGGCTCTGTTTGTCTCGCACCACCGCACCCATGCGCCCCGCCCGCACGACCAGGATGTACCTGCGACCTGGCACAGACCAAGGAGGCACCCGTGAGGGAGTTCCACATCACCGACGACGGCATCCACCTGCACGCCAAGCTCGACATCCCCGAGGGAGGCGGTCGCCGCCCGCTCGCCATCGTCTTCCACGGTCTCACCGGCAACATGGAGGAGCGCCACATCAGGGCGGTGGCCAGTGCCATCAACGAGGCGGGCGTCGCCACGCTGCGCGTGGAGCTCTACGGCCATGGTCAGAGCGACGGCTCCTTTCACGAGCACACGCTCTACAGGTGGATCACCAACGCCCTGGCCGTCATCGACCACGCCAAGGCCCTCGGCTTCGCGGACGGGCTGTACCTGTGCGGCCACTCGCAGGGCGGCCTGCTCACCATGCTCGTCGCGGCCATGAGACAGGACGACGTACGCGCCATCATCCCCCTCTCCCCCGCCGTCGTCATCGTCGACGGGGCGCGCAGGGGCGAGCTGCTGGGCATCTCCTTCGACCCCGACCACGTGCCCGACGAGCTGGTCGCCGGCGATCTCGCCCTCAACGGGAACTACGTGCGCGTGGCCCAGACGCTCGACGTGGACGAGGCCATCAGGCGCTTCCGGAAGCCCGTCCTGCTCGTGCATGGCAGCGCGGACAGGTCGGTTCCCGTGCGGTATTCCATAGATGCCGCCGAGAAGTACGCCGACGCCCGGCTCGTGGTGCTCCCAGATGACGATCACGGCTACAGCCTGCACCTGGACGAGATGACCGAGGCGGTGCGGGCCTTTCTCAGGTGCCAAGCATAGGCATCAGAGCAGAGCGCGGGACACTTCCCCTCCCCCGCCGTCCCCGCTATAGTTTTGAGGCGTCTGGCGCCGCACTCACGAAAGGAGCCCCATGGCCGCCCTCACCACCCTGCTCCCCGTCTTCTTCATGCTCGCCCTCGGCTCTGCCGCGCGCACGTTTGGCTGGGTCACCCCCGAGCAGAAGAGCGGGGCCAACACGGTGCTCTTCGGCGTGCTCTTTCCCCTCCTCATCTTCAAGCTCATGTCAAGCGCTGAGATCGGCATGGACGTCCTGCCCATCATCGGCTACGTGTTCGTGATGTACGTGCTCGCCCTGCTCGTGGTTGGCCCGCTCACGGCCCGTCTCACCGGCCTCGAGCAGGCGCACTTCTCCAAGTACTTGCTCTCCACCAACGAGGGTGGCAACGTTGCCCTGCCGCTCTACCTCTCCATCGTGGGGGCCTCGTCGAACACGGTCATCTTCGACGTCGCGGGCACGGTGACCTGCTTCGTCGTGATACCCATCATGGTCGCCCGCGAGGTCGCCCGGGACACGGGCACCTCGGAGCTGTTTCGCAGCATCGTGACCAACCCCTTCATCATCGCCATGGCCGCAGGCATCATCGTGAACCTCACCGGCCTGCAAGGCATGATCGTGGCCTCGCCCGTCGGCGAGGCCTGGACCTCGACCCTCTCCATGGCGACAAGCCCCATCGTGGCCCTCATCCTCTTCATACTCGGCTATGACCTCACGGTGGACCGGGACACCATCGTCCCCATCCTCAGGCTCGGCGCCGTGAGGCTCGCCTGGTACACGCTCACCATCCTGGGCTTCTTCGTGTTGTTCCGCAGCCGCATGGCCGACCGTGAGTTCCTGATGGCCGTGCTCATCTACTTCATGTGCCCCACGGGCTTTGGCATGGCACCCCTGCTGCACCCGCTGTACAGGGACGACCGCGAGGCGGGCTTCACCTCGGCATTCATGTCCATGTACATCGTGGTCACGTTGATCGCCTACACCCTGGTGGTCCTGCTGCTGGCATAGGCGGCGGACAGTGGCGTCCCCCGCAGGGATCCCTCCGTGCGCTACACTGCAGCCAGTCACAACGCGGCAATCGGTCAGCTGCACCGCGGCCAGTCAGCCGGTCAGCCACACCGCGGCCAGTCACAACGCGGCAATCGGTCACATCGCTCACGGGGAGAGGCCCTCATGGACAAGGATCTGGCGCGCGAGGCGGTAGCCAAGCTCATGGCAGGCGTCGTCGTCACGGCCCTGCTGCTGTTCGTGCCTGCGGGAGGCCTGGGCTGGTGGAACGCGTGGCTGCTGCTCGGCATCCTCTTCGTGCCCATGGCGCTCGCAGGCGCCATCATGCTGCTCCGCGCGCCGGACCTCATCCGCAAGCGCCTGAGGGCGCGCGAGCGCCAGGAGGGCCAACGGCTGGTCATCGTGCTCTCGGGCCTCATGTTCGTCGTCTCGTTCGCCCTGGCGGGACTGGGCGCTCGCTGGGGATGGCCGACCTTCCCCCGCCCGGTGTGCCTGATCGCGGCGGCCGCCTTCCTCGCTGGCTACGCGCTCTTCGGCGAGGTGCTCCGCGAGAACGAGTTCCTCTCGCGCGCCGTCGAGGTGCAGGAGAGCCAGCATGTGGTCGACACGGGCCTCTACGGCATCGTGCGCCACCCCATGTACGCCGCCACGCTCGTCATGTTCCTGTCCATGCCCGTCGTGCTGGGGTCTCCCCTCTCCCTGGCAGTCATGCTGACCTACCTGCCCATCATCAGCCTGCGCATGCGGGGTGAGGAGCGCATGCTGGCAGAGGGGCTCGAGGGCTACGGGGACTATCTGCGGCGCGTGCGCTGGCGCGTGATCCCGCACGTGTGGTAGGAGGGTCCCATGCGCAGCGCATTTCTCGACATCGACGGCACGCTGGCCAAGGGAACCGATGTCCCCCCAAGCGCGGCGTCGGCCCTTGCGCGCATGCGCGCCGCAGGCGACCTCGTCTTCATCTGCACGGGCCGGGCGCGTACCTACGTCGAGCAGAACTTCGGCGCCCTCGCCGACGGCTTCGTGTGCTCCAACGGGCGCCTTGCGTTCATGGGCGATCGCGACCTCGTGAACGCCCCACTCACGACAGACCAGGTCACCCGCTTCGCGGCGGCCCTCGATGGGGTGGGTGCGGGCTATGCCTTCTTCGGCGAGCGCGAGGCATGGTACGGCGGCAACGAGTCCTATCGGGCAGCCGCGGAGGCCGTGCTCGGGCTGGGCCGTCTCCCCCGCATCGGGGATCCTAGCTCCATCTGTGCCCACAGCTTCGACATCTACTTCGATGACGTCGGGCATCGCCTGCGCGCGACCGAGGCACTGGGCGGAGCGTGCCTGGTCAACCCGCATGGGCCGCACCCGAGCGCCGACGTCACCGTGCGCGGTGCCGACAAGGGCGACGCGGTGCGCGGTGTGGCGGCGGCACTGGGCGTGGACATCGAGGACACCTATGCCTTCGGCGATGGCATCAACGACCTCCCGATGATCGTCGCCGCAGGTCACGGCATCGCCATGGGAAACGCGGTCGACGAGCTCAAGGAAGCCGCCGAGTACGTGACCAGCAGAATCGACGAGGATGGCGTGGCACACGGGCTCGCTCACTTCGGGCTGGCATAGGGCGCGGGGCCGTTTGCCCCGATGACGCCGGTCGCCTATACTGTGAGGTCGAAATCGGGGCGTGGCGCAGCTTGGTAGCGCATCTGCTTTGGGAGCAGAGGGTCGCTGGTTCGAATCCAGTCGCCCCGACCAGTGGAAACGCAGAGGTCAAACCACCTGTTTGGTTTGATCTCTTATTATTAGCCAATCGTCAGGGAAGTCAGGCCTCTCGCCGGTGCCGGCAGATGGCCCCAGCAGGGCGCCGTGCGACAGTTGGAGTGGCCAGGCAGGGGCGTCTCTCGGCCGGCACGCCCAGGCTCCAGGGAAGGCTCCAAGGACACGGGCCTCAGGTAGAAACTGACCGCGTCTTCGGGCTGCTCGACGCGTGCGGCATCGACCCCGTGGTGACGGTGAGCCACTACGAGCCGCCGCTCGCGCTCACCTGCAGAGGGTTGGTGATTTCATGGATTGCATTAACTGGCTGACCGACGCTCGCGCTCACCCGCAGAGGGCTGGGCCAACCCCAAGGCCGTCAGGCACTTCAAGCGCTGCGCGCGCACCATCGTGGGGCGCTACAGGGACACGGTGAGGCACTGGCTCACCCGCGACGGCCAACTCGCCGAAGAAGCGGTGGGGCGCTACCGCGGCACGGTGCGCCACTGGCTCGCCTTCAACGAGATGGGCGTGCGCAGGCGCCCTTCGGCATCATGACGGGATGCGGCCTGGTGACGGGCATCCGGCCCGCGCAACATCGGGCAGCTGCGCGAGGCCGCGAACGACGCAGGCATCTTCGGCTGCCTACCCTGGGCCATCTTCGACGTGGTGGCGCTCTCCACCGGCTCGATGAGCAAGCACTACGACCCCGTACACGTCGGCTTGGACGACGAGGGCAACGGCACGTTCGAGCGCACCCCGCACGCCGGAAAGGAAAACCCCGAGTTGTGCGGGACCATGACCGATGGTGGAAAGGAAAAGCCCGAGTTGTGCGAGACCGAGGCCGACCCTGGAAAGGAAATCCGTGAGTTGTGCGCAGTGCGACCCTCGGCCGGAAAGGTTTTCTTCGAGTTGTGCGCAGCGTGGGCCTCCCCCGGAAAGGAAAACGCTGAGTTGTGAGGGCCGATGAGGTCAAAAGTCGGGAGAAATCTTTCCACCACGGACCCCGACTCCGCACAACTCGGGCTTTTCCTTTCCGGGCCCCACCCCGACCTCGCACAACTCGGCAAAACCCTTTCCGACAGGGGAGCCAAGTCCGCACAACTCGGGCTTTTCCTTTCCGGGCCCCACCCCGACCTCGCACAACTCGGGGTTTTCCTTTCCCACCCCAGCCGACAGGACGCATCCGTCACGACAGCCCGTTCCCTGCCGGCCCCCCACCCCGACCTCGCACTATCGCACCTCTTCATACACATATGCGTGGATCCGCGAGATCATGCGGATCCACGTGCCCGCCAACCAATATGATGGCATCAGCTCCCATCGGAGCGCCACCCCACCTCCTGCTCGCCCGAGCACCTCACGATAAGGGTGATGAGCCATGACGGGTGATTACCGCAAGGCACGCAAACTTGGCCTCAAGCACGTGGAGCAGGCGCAGGCGCACGGGAGAGACCCCTACCCGCCCGCGCTGGACGAGCTGCTCGCCAACCACGCCACCGCCGGCGAAGTGCCCGTGGGCATCCGCGAGATCCCGCTCGCCCTTGTCGTCGGAACAAAGACGCGTGGGAGGCAGAACGTCCTCTCGTGTGGCTTCATGCCCCTGGCGGACGAGGGCACGGAGTTCGCCACCAAGTGGGGCGCCCTCTACGAGTCCCACATCAACGAGGGAATCCGCGAGCCCATCAAGGCCTACGAGTATCTGCAGCGCTTCTACGTGCAGGAGGGCAACAAGCGTGTCTCGGTGATGCGCTATCTGGATGCTCCCGACATCCTGGCAGATGTCACACGCGTCACGCCCTCCCCCACAGACACCACCGAGTACCGCCTCTACCGCGAGTTTCTCGAGTTCTATGCCGCTGTGCCCCTCTATGGCCTCACCTTCACCAAAGAAGGGTCGTACAGGCGCCTCGCCCGGCTGCTCGGAGGCGACCTCACCCACCCCTGGCCCGAAGAGGATGTGCGGGCGCTGAGCGCAGCCTTCTGGCGCTTCACGCACGTGTATGAGGCGCGGGGCGGCAGCTCGCTCGCCCTCGGAAGCGCCGATGCGTTCCTCATCTATCTCACCCTCTACGCCACGGCCAACCCCCTCGACGCCCCGCGGGACGTCATGGGGCAGCGCATCTACCGCATGTGGGACGAGCTCGTGGCGGCCTCGCAGGGCGACGCCATCACGTTCGTCGAGGAGCCCCCACGACAGGGAGGTGTCACAGGGCCCCTCAAGGCGGCCATCGGCCATCGTCGTCGCGGACGGGTGTTCAGGGCTGCCTTCATCTACGACCGCAGCCCGCAGGTCTCTGGCTGGGTGGCGGCCCACGAGCAGGGTCGCCAGGCCCTGCAGGAGCGCATGGCAGACTCGGTCGAGACGACCGCCTTCTCCGACTGCACCGATGACGCCGCCTTTGACCGCGCCATCGAGGCGGCCGTGGCGGACGAGAGCGACCTCATCGTCACCGTGTCGCCGCGACAGATCGAGCAGGCGGCGCGCGCGGCGGTGGCACATCCCGACCGCACGGTGGTCAACTGCTCGATCAACCTCTCGCATCGCTCGGTGCGCACCTTCCACGCCCGCATGTACGAGGTGAAGTTCGTCATGGGTGCCCTGGCGGCGAGCCTTGCCGGAAACCACCAGCTGGGATACCTCGCCGTGTCGCCCATCTATGGGAGCGTCGCCGAGGTCAACGCCTTCGCCCTCGGTGCGGCCCTGGTCGACCCGTATGCCACCATACATCTCAAGTGGCTCGGCGCGGAGGGCTACGACTGGAGGCGCGAGCTGCGCGAGGCCAACGCCCGCGTGATAGCAGGCCTGGACTACCGCAACCCCGCCCACCCAGACGAGCCTTGCGGCCTCTATCGCCTGGACGGCGCGGGACGGCGCACGCAGATCGCCCTCGCTGCCTGGGACTGGGGCAGGTGCTACGAGCTCATCGTCCGGTCGGTTCGCGATAACACCTGGAACGCCGACATCGCCGGCCAACCTGGCCACGCCGTCAACCACTGGTGGGGCATGGGCGCCGGCGTCGTGCACCTCAGCCTGGAGGAGGGTCTGCCGCTGGGTCAGCGCAAACTCGTGGCCCTGCTGACCGACGCCCTGACGGCGGGCATGGCCCATCCCTTCGATGGGGTGCTCGCCACCCAACGGGGCATCGTGCAAGACGACGGCTCGGGCTGCCTCTCACCCGAGCAGGTGGCCTCGATGCGCTGGCTCAGCACGAACATCAGCGGGCGCCTCCCCAAGAGCTGGGAGCTCTCGCGCGACGCGCTCGACGCCGTGCGGATCTCGGGCGTCATCTCCCCCGAGACCGACGCAGAGCCCTGAGGCCGACCCGTGCGCATCCTGGCCATAGCGGATGTCGAGGACGAGCTGCTCTGCGCGCGACTGGAGGGACGCGCATCGTCGCTCGACCCTGTTGACCTGGTCATATCGTGCGGTGACCTACCTGCGCCCTACCTCGACTACGTGGCGACCATGACGGGTGCCCCGCTTGCCTACGTGCGAGGAAATCACGACCAGGCATACGGGCAGGACCCGCCTGGGGGCATCGACCTCGACGGTCGCGTCGTGCGCCTCGGACGGCTGCGCATCGCAGGCCTCGAGGGGTCGCTTCGCTATCGGGAGGGCATCGTCGCCCACACGCAGGCCCAGATGTGGGTCAGGTCCCTCTTCCTGGAGGCACGCACCAAGCTGTCGGGCGGCATCGACCTGCTCGTGACGCACGTGCCGCCTCGCGGCCACGGCGACCTGAATGACCTCCCCCACCAGGGTTTCGACGCCTTCAACTGGCTGCTCGGCCGCGTGCGCCCCTCCCACATGCTCAGCGGCCACGTGCATCTCGACTACGGGCGAGTTCCCAGGGCGCGCGCCCATCCCAGCGGAACCCTGCTCGTCAACGCCTTCGGCCATGTCGAGCTCGAGCTCTAGCGCCCCTCGTCCTCGTCGATCCTTCTCACCACGCGTGCGGGAACGCCAACGACGACCGTGCGCGGCTCGACGTCGCGAGTCACCACGCTCCCAGCCCCCACGACGGCGCCCTCGCCTATGGTCACGCCGGCGAGGATGATGGCGCCGGCGCCCACCCAGACGTCGCTGCCGATGCGCACCGGCCTGTTGTATTGGAGGCCACGCCTCCTCAGGTCGGGCGAGAGGGGGTGCTCGGCCGTGCAGATGGTCACGTTCGGACCGAATTGGCAGTGGTCGCCAATGAATACGTCCGCGTCGTCGACGAAGGACGCCCCGAAGTTGAAATAGACGTTTCTGCCCACGTGCACGTGGCGTAGGCCCCAGTTGGCATGGACGGGAGGGGTCAGGCAAAGTCCCTCCCCATAGGTCCCGAGCAACCCACGCAGCAGGGAGGCACGACGCGCGCGGCCCTCCTCGGTCTCGGGCGTGGCGTTGTACTCGTCCAGCCGCCGAACGAGCTCGTGCTGGCGTGTCGTCAGCTCCTTGCGCGAGCTGTCATAGAGCTCGCCTGAGTTCAGCAGGCCGTGGTAGCGCTCGTCGATGGTGCCGTCCACGCCGGACCCCTTCCCATGTCGCGCGACATCCTCCCATGCCAGTCTAGCTCTCGATGCGTCTCAGCAGGGCGGCATCCGTCTCGGGGAAGCTCCAGCACAGGCTCGGGCCACCAACACGGATGCGCCTGCCCGTCCACAGGTCCTCATAGAGGCCCGGTTCGATGGCCAGACGCTCCACGGGCACCTCCAGGCGCTCGGGCCTGCCCAGCCAGCTGAACAAGGCCACGTGCCACACGCCATCGACCACCCCCGTGAACGCCTGGCAGGCGGAGCCTCCCGCCGAGTCCATCGGACGAAAGGCGACGCCGCTGCGTGCCACATGGTTGACGCGCTCGTTGGTGGCGATGCGCCTGGTGCGCTCGCGGGCCTTGGGCATGTCGTAGTCATCCGAGAGCAGCAGCATCGATCCCGCGATGGCGGCAGTGGTGTAGCGGGCGCGCGCCTCGCCCTCGGTGCTCTCGCGCGTCATGCCAAAGCTCTTGAGAAGCACCACGTGGTCGGTGTCGTTGTGCTGGTAGAGCCTCCCGCAGGTCCACCACCCATAGGTCTCGGCGTTGAGGACATACTCTATGTCCTCCGCAAGGCCAAAGGCATCGCACGAGATGCGCCTGGCATTGAAGGGGCCCACCGGCACGAGCGGGCTGATGGAGATGCTGAGGTAGAAGGGGCGTCCTATGCTTCGCTCGTCGTACACCTCCGCCATGAGGTCATAGCCCACCTTGAGCGCCTGACGGCCCGTGCGCACCGCAGGGTCACTGCGACACCCCTCGAGGCCCGCATGGCTCAGGAAGTCGAACTTTGCGAGGTCGAAGCCCCAGTCAAAGTAGAGCTGGGCCTTGCGCCTGGTCCACTCCTGCCATACGGGATGCGTCACGTCGTACGCATAGGCCGTGTCGAGCGGGGGAAGAGGCTCGCCTCCCCGGTCCCTGACCACGATCTCACGGAAGGTGTGCGTCTCGTCGAGGTATGGTATCGGCAGGTCGAGGTCGCCTCCCCAGTAGGCGAAGGGCGAGTCATAGATGCCCACGCGCTGCCCAGCGGCCAGGTACTCGTCCTTCACGCGCAACATGCCCTCGCGGTCGATGTCACGCCAGCCCCCGTCGAGGTTGATGAAGGTCGTCCCATCGTTGCCGAAGCCCTCGGTCATGAGCCGCTCGCGGATGAACGCGCCGCAGGCACGGTAGTTGTCCACGTTGAGGTCGGTTCCCAGGGCGGCGAAGGTGTTGTAGCCAAAGGGCGCCCCACCCGGCCACTCCCGGCGCCTGATGCGCGCCGACAGCAGGTCGCCGTAGCGCTCGAGCAACGTGCGCCAGTCCTGCCCGTGCATGACCACGAACTCGGACGAGGCCACCTCCACGCCCATCATCGTCGCATGCTCGAGCAGATCATGCGTGTTGTCGCCGCAGGCCGCACGACCAGAGCGCGCCTCGAGCGTGCGGCAGTCGAAGCCCGAGCCGGCGACGGCGTTCTTCCACACGTCAAACTCCACGGCACCAACGAGGATGCCCTCGCGCGTCTCCTCGGAGAACAGCACGGAGAAGTCGGCGCTCCACCTGCCGGGGCGCTGGGCCACCGCCTCGGTGCGCGGCCACATGTCGTTGTCGTAGGGAACCTGCAGCATCTTGCTCTGCAGGCAGCGCCAGAGATAGGGGCTGTCGTCGCTCAGGCCGCACATCACCAGGGGCACGAGATCGTTGGACTCCACCTCCCCGGCCTCGTGTCGCAGCACGCAGCGGGCGTAGGCGGCATCTCCCTCGCAGCGCAGCTCCTCCCGCAGGAGGAGGCCGCCGTCGTCCCGATAGGTGAGGACGAGTCCGCCCCGCTCATCGACGACCGAGACGAGCCGGGCGGACCTCGTATCGAGCAGCCCACCGGACGACTCCCTTGCCCTCGCATGGGCGACGAGGAGGGGAAGGTCTCCCTCCCAGAGCGAGAAGCGTCCGTCCCGCTCCACGCTCCAGCGCAGCGTGCAGGATGACCGACTCATGGTGTCCCCCTTTCAACGACGTGCTCATGCCGACATCGTGCGAGCAGGCTGCCGACGGCTCGCGACGACTACTGAATCTGTGCCACCATGCACACGTTCGTCGAGGTGGCGTAATACCCTTGACGCGGCGAGGTCTGCGGGTCCCCTGCCGTGATGACCACGAGGTCGTCACGGCACACGTGGCCCTCGTCGCGGGCGACCATGAGCGCGTTGTAGCAGGTGTTGGCAAGGCCACCCTGCTCGGTGGTCTTGATGCCCCACACGCCCCAGTAGAAGTTCGTGCGACGGATGGCATCCCAGCTGGGAGAGGTCGCATAGATGGGGAGATGGGGGCGGAAGACGCTCATCAGGCGTGCCGTGCGCCCGGAGTGCGTGGGACACAGGATCGCCGATGCGCCGATGCGCTTGGCCGTCTCCACGGCAGCAAAGCCGATGGCGCCGTTCACGTTGCGTATGCCACCGCGGTCGTGGTACTCGTGACGCTCCGGCAGATACCGCTCGGTCTGACGACAGATGTCGGCCATGGTGCGCACCGCCTCCACCGGATAGGCGCCCGCGGCGGTCTCGCCCGACAGCATCACGCAGTCCGCGCCGTCATAGATGGCATTGGCCACGTCGGTGACCTCGGCACGCGTGGGGCGCGGGTTGTGCGTCATGGAATCGAGCATCTGGGTTGCCGTGATCGCGAACTTGTAGTTGAAGTTGCACCTGTTGATGATCTGCTTCTGCACATGGGGCACCTCGGCGGGCGGGATCTCCACGCCCAGGTCACCTCGGGCGACCATGATGCCGTCCGACTCCGCGAGGATCTCGTCGATGCGCTCCACGCCCATGGCGCTCTCGATCTTGGGAATGATCTGCATGTCGTGGGCACCAAACTCATGGCACAGGTCGCGAATCTCGCGCACGGCCCCACCGTCGCGGATGAACGAGCAGGCTATGGCATCCACCTCCATCTCGCAGGCAAACTTGATGTCACGCCTGTCCTGCTCGGTGATGGAGGGCAGCCCCACCGCCACATTGGGGATGTTGACGCCCTTTCGCTCCCCGAGCATGCCGCCGTTGGTGATGGAGCAGGTGATGTCATTCCCCTCGACGCCCACGACCTCGAGACCGATGAGCCCGTCATCGATGAAGATGACGGATCCCTCCTCGACCTCGCGGGGGAGGTTCCGGTAGTCGAGGCAGAAGCGCTCTGCTGTCCCCTCGACCTCCTCGGTGGTGACCACGGTGGTGTCGCCCATCCTGAGGGCCACGGGCTGATGGCCCCTGAGCATCCCCGTGCGTATCTCAGGGCCCTTCGTGTCGACCATGATGGCCACGCACAGGTGCTCCTCCTTCGAGATGCGCCTCACGCGCTCGATGTTGCCACGATGGTACTCGTGCGTCCCGTGGGAGAAGTTGAGTCGTGCGACGTTCATGCCTTCGAGCATCATGGCCCGAAGGACCTCGTCGTCCTCGGTTGCCGGGCCCATGGTGCAGATGATCTTGGTCCGCTGGCTGGTATGCATACTGGCTCCCATCTCTTGGCTGGTGTACGGGCTCTGGTGTGGGGCGGGCGCTCACGCCCGTGCCCGCCCCACCAGACGCACGGCGCCACGGGGCATCAAGACCTGCGAGGCCATGGGGCGGGAAGGGTCGCCCTTCGCAGGGATGCCGTGCGCCGATCGTCCCATCCGATCCTCACGCGCCCAGCCTCACGGCACCCGTCGGGCGGATGTTGGTAAGATGGACGCTCTCGTCACCGAAGGTGGAGGACATGAGCCTGATGTAACCCTCTGTCGCCTCCGTGGGGATCGCGCACATGATCACGCCCGCAAAGCCACCGCCGTGCAGGCGACACGCACCGCCCCCCACCCCCTTGAGGTAGAGCTCGGTCAGGGCGAGGGCGAGCGGGATGGGCTGCTCGGTCGCGTCCCCGGTGACGTAGGCGTTTTGCAGCCAGCGCCAGGATGAGCTGCCCGAGGCCTCGATGAGCCCGAGCAGACGGTGCCTGTCGCCTTCCGCCACCGCACGGCGCGCCTCGTCGACGCGCGCGTTCTCCTCGAAGAAGTGCAATGCCCGCAGGAGGGCGCGGTCGCAGCCCACGACCCTTCGCACCTCGTCCAGCCGGTCGAGGAGCACCTCCTCGGAGGTGTCGCACAGCCGCCTTGCCCCCAGGGCCTGCGCCACCGCACGCATCTCCCCCGGCACCGACGAGTACTCCTCCGAGAGGTCGGCATGGCCCTTCCCGGTGTTCACGATGACGAGGTCGCATCCCAGCTGGTCGTAGGAGAAGTCCACACGCTCGAACGAGACGCCGTCCGAGAAGTCAAGGGCTATCGTTCCGCCGACCGCGCATGCCATCTGATCCATGAGGCCCGACGCCTTCCCCCACCACTCGTTCTCGGCGTACTGGCCGACGAGGGCGTATGTGGCGACGTCGATGGAGCCGCCGTTGAACAGGTGGCTGATCACGGCGCACAGGAGCGTCTCGAACGACGCCGAGGAGCTCACGCCCGCCGAGGGGATGACCTGGGTCGAGACGACCGCGTCGAAGCCGCCGACGGCATGTCCCCGCCTGACGAGGGCCTCCAGCATCCCCGCCACCAGCGAGAGCGTGCCCGCGCGATGCGGCACCTGGTCAAGCGCGCCAAGGTCGATGACCACCGGGTCGGGATAGCCCTCGCTCACGATGGTCACGACATCGTCGCCGGTGGGCGCGGCCGCGCAGACGGTGTCCATCGTGATGCTGGCCGCAAGGATCTTGCCACCGTTGTGGTCGGTGTGGTTGCCGATGATCTCGGTGCGTCCGGGAGCTGAGAAGTACCAGGGCTCACCTGGGCCGAACAGCTCGCGGTGACGGGCCTCCAACGAGGCCAGGCGTGCGGCCGCCTCATGGGCGGCGTCGCCGTAGACCAACCTGAGGGATTCCACGCTTGGGATGCTCATGGCCGTTCCTCCTCATATCCACATGGGTCGTGACCCCATCGGTTCCAGATCGGTTCCAGCTGTCGCGGCGCGTCCCGGCGAGGCCGGAACCGCGTCACCCGCATCGCTCATGACCTGCCCCCCACCGACGCGACGAAGCGGGAGAACGCCGCCTGCCCCGTTTGCGAGGCGTCGAACACGGCGCAGTGCTCGAGCACCCGTGCGAACACGAGGCCGATCTCGTTCTGGATGATGTCATCGAGCGCGGCGGCGCCCGACCCCTCCCCTGCGGCCACGCGCTCGGGCGCATACTGGGGGTGGCGCGCGAGGACGTCGGCCGCCCAGGCGGCATGGCCCGCCAGGTCGGGTATCGCAGACACGTCACCACCCGCGAGGATGACCTCCTTGAGCAGCTCCATCTCGCCCAGCAGGCGCGCAGGCAGCACGGCGAGGCCCATCACCTCGATGAGGCCGATGTTCTCCCGCTTGATGTGGTGCAGCTCGGCATGCGGGTGGAAGATGCCCAGCGGATGCTCGTCGGAGGTGCGATTGTTGCGCAGCACCAGGTCGAGCTCGTAGTCGCCGCCCCTCCGCCGCGCGATGGGCGTGATGGTGTTGTGGGGGGTGCCATCGGTCTCGGAGAGCACCCCCACATCGGGGTCGCTGTGCCCGCGCCAGGCCGACAGGATGCGGTCGGCAAGCTCGACCAGGCGTGCGGGGTCGCCACCGTCGAGACGGATCACCGACAGCGGCCACTCGACGATGCCCGCACGGACGTCCTCGAACCCAGGGAAGGCCAGCGCGCGCCGCAGGCCGGCGCGCGCCATGGCAAACTCGTAGCAGCCGCCCTGGTAGTGCTCGTGCGTGAGGATGGAGCCGCCCACGATGGGCAGGTCGGCATTGGAGCCAACCGTGTAGTGGGGAAGCAGCTCCACGAACTCAAGCAGTCGCACGAAGGTCGTACGATCGATGCGCATGGGCCGGTGCTCCTCGGAGAGCACGATGCAGTGCTCGTTGTAGTACACATAGGGGCTGTACTGCAGGTACCACGGCTCGCCGGCCAGCGTGAGCGGTATGAGGCGAATGGTCTGGCGGGCGGGATGGTCGAGACGCCCCGCATACCCCTCGTTCTGCGGGCAGAGCAGGCAGCGCGGATACGAGTCCTGAGGCCGCCCCAGCGCTGCCGCGATGGCCTTGGGGTCCTTCTCTGGCTTGGAGAGGTTGATGGTGATGTCGAGGTCGCCGTAGGCCGTGCGTGACACCCATGTGCGATCCTTGGCTATGCGATAGCTGCGGATGTAGTCGCTGTCGAGCGCAAGCCGGTAGAGGTAGTCCGTCGCCCTTCGGGGATCCTCCCCGTGCAGCTCCCAGAACCGTGCCACCACCTGGGACGGACGCGGCGTGACGCAGCCCATGAGCCGCGTGTCGAGCAGGTCGCGGCTCGCGATGCCGCCGTCCATGACCCCGCGTGCCACGGCGTCGTCAAGCAGCACGGACAGGATCCCCTCGAGCTGCGGGACCTCCCCCGCAGGGAGGGAGCGTCCCTCCGCGCAAAACGATGCGGGCGGCTCGAGGCGCAGCGCGTCCAGCAGGAGGTTCGCGGCGTATGTGCGATCGGCCGATCCTATGAAACCATGGTCGCACGCGTGGTCGACAAGGGCGACGAGCGCCTGGAGGACGTCCCCGGACGCGGAAGCGGTCGCTTGCATGACTCCCCCTCTCAGACCCTCTCGAGCAGATACGTGTACGAGCGGTACTCGCCGGGCTTCATGGCAAGGGGAAGCGGGATCCCCGCCTCCATGAGGGCGTTGGCCTCATACACGTCCCCGCGGATGACATCGCGATAGCGGGCATCGGGCGTGAGGCCGCGCGGCACCACGTAGCGTGCGATGCCATAGCCGTGCAGCTCGTGCACGACGGCGCTCACCAGCGCCTGGGTCCTGTCGTCGGAGACGTGCTCCCAGGCGCACACCGGGTCGGTGAGCGGGCTCGTCAGGCGGTGATAGCGGCCCCGCTGCACGAGCGGTGCGATGCGCTTGTGCCACGCCACCTGCTCGCGCACCTTCTCTCGCGCCTGTGGGGGGAGTGTCTTGAGGTCGAGCTCGTAGCCAAAGGTGCCCGCATCGGCAACGATGGCCCTCGTCGAGAAGGGCGTCATCCGCCCGGAATGCTCGTTGGGGCAAGCCGACACATGCGCCCCCATGGCCGAGCATGGGTAGGAGAGCGACGTGCCGTACTGGATGTAGAGGCGATCGATCGCGTCGGTGTTGTCGGAGCACCAGATCTGCGGCGTGTAGTGGAGCATGCCCGCATCGAAGCGACCGCCGCCACCGGCGCACCCCTCGACGAGCAGCTCGGGATACCGCTCGCCCACGCGCTCGAGGATCGAATAGAGGCCCAGGACGTAGTCGTAGAGCACCGTGCCCTGGTCACTCGCGGCGTGCGAGTAGATGTCGGTGATGAGACGGTTGTAGTCCCACTTGAGGTAGGCCACCGGCCCCTGGTCGAGCACCGAGCAGATCTGCCCGAAGACGTTGTCGCACACCTCGCGGCGCGAGAGGTCGAGCACGAGCTGGTTGCGCCCGACGACGGGATCCTTGCCGGGGATGGCGAGTGCCCAATCGGGGTGGGCGCGGTACAGGTCGGAGTCCTCGCTTATCATCTCGGGCTCCATCCAGATGCCAAACTGGAGCCCCACGTCGTTGATGGCCGCGATGAGCTGGGTGAGCGTGCCCCCGAGCTTGGCCTCGTTGACGACCCAGTCGCCGAGGCCGCGCCGGTCGTCGTGGCGGTTGGCAAACCAGCCGTCATCGACCACCAGCAGCTCGATGCCCATGTCCTTGGCGAGGCTCGCGAACTCGACCAGGCGGTCGCCGTCGAAGTCGAAGTAGAAGGCCTCCCAGCTGTTGATGAGCACGGGACGCAGGCGGTCGCGCCACACCCCGCGACACACATGGGAGCGGACGCAGCGGTGCAGGTTGTCGGACAGCCTGCCGAGACCCTCGCGCGAGTACGTCATGATGACCTCGGGCGCGACGAGGGCCTCGCCCGGGTCAAGCGGATAGGAGAAGAGCTCGTCGGAAAGCCCCAGCTGTAGGCGTGTCTGCCCGTACTGGTCGCGCGCCGCCTCGCCCTTGAAGCTGCCGCTGTAGACGAACGACATCGCCCAGCACCGCCCCGACACCTCGGTGGCATCACGGTCCGCGAGCAGCAAAAACGGGTTCTGCTGGTGGGACGACGACCCCTTGGCGCTGCCCACCACATAGGAGAGCTGCGAGACGGGCGTGCGCACGGGCGTGCGCTCCATGCCGTGACGCCCAGGCAGCGAGACGAGGTCGAAGTCACCGTGCACGATGTCGAGGCAGGCGGTCTGCGCCTTCTCCACCACGATGCGCCCGGTGCCGGCGTTCGTGATCCGTGCCGCGCGGCAGATGACATCGATATGGGGAAGCACACCGTACAGCAGCTCCACCTCAAGGCCCAGGCGCTCGTCGCGAAGCGTCACCGAGAGGGTCTGCGCCTCGTCCTCCCCGGCGCTCGCGTACACCGCAGGCAGACCCTCGAGGCCATACTTGCCCCCGCGCAGCTCGTGGCGCACGTAGCGCAGGTCGCAGCCAAAGGCGCCCGTGGCATCACGGACCACGAGCAGAGGGCTGCGCGTGTCCCCCGTCCCCTGCGTGGGACACTCCTGTGGCAGGAAGTCGAGCGAGTAGCTGCGATCGTCGGCCTTGTCGTGGGGTGCGGCCGACGTCCCTCGGTCGAAGCGCGAGGGCAGGTAGTCGAGCGAGCCCTCGGTCCTCCTGCCGTAGTAGAGGTGCAGCAGGTAACCGAGCTCGTCGATCTGCATCTGGTAGGTGGTCGCATCCGTGTGGAGGGTGAGCGTGCGCACACGCTCGTCGAAGCTGATGGGCATGGGGCCTTCCTTGCCTGTGCCGTAGTCCGATAGATGGGGTCGGTCGGGCCCACGGACGGGTGCGCCTCGAGGCCTCTCTCGGCCGCCAGAGGAGGCCCATGCGACGGACGGCATGGGGAAGCTCCCAAGAGGGACCTCGGGAACCACCCCGCCCGCAGGCAGGGCCGGCCGAAGCCGGCCCTGGGAGGGGGACGTCCCTACTTGACCGCGCCGTTGACGACGCCGTTGATGATCTGCTTCTGTGCGAACAGGTAGAAGATCAGGATGGGCAGCAGCGCCAGCAGGTACGACGCGAAGGCCAGGTTGTAGTTGGTGCCGAACTGCGTCTGGAACGTGAGCTGCGCGAGGGGCAGCGTGTTCATCCCACCGCCCGACATGATGACCAGCGGGGTCATGACGTCGTTCCAGGTACCCAGGGCGGTGAGCACCGCGACCGTGGCGTGCATGGGCTTCATGAGCGGGAAGATGATCTGCCAGTAGGTGGTCCAGGTCGATGCGCCGTCGACGCGGGCGGCCTCCTCCAGCGCCAGCGGGATGTTCTTGAGGTAGCCCGTGTAGAGCAGCACGTTCATGGGCATGTAGAACACCAGGTAGCACAGGATGACGCCGAACAGGTTGTCGATGTGCAGCTGGGCGGTCTGCTTGACGAGCGGCATCATCAGGATGGCGAAGGGCACGAACATGCCGCTGGTGATGTAGTAGTACGCCAGGCGGAACCTGGGATTGTCACCCATGTTGCGCCCGATGGCGTAGCCTGCCGTCGAGTGGATGAGGATGGTGAGCACCATGGTGACGCCCGTGATGAGGAGGCTGTGGAAGAGCGACCTCCAGAAGTCGGTCACCACCATGGCGTCGCGGAAGTTCTGCAGGCTCCAGTGGGCAGGCAGCGACAGGATGCCCTGGATGGAGTTGGTCATCTCGCTGGGTTGCTTGAAGGCGATGACGACGGTCATGTAGAGGGGGAACAGGACGGTGACGAGGCCGATGATGAGCGCGATGGTAATCGGCCAGTTGAACCTCTCTTTGACTTTCTCAGGCATTACAGCTGCTCCTCTCGGCTGCTCAGGAAGCGCATCTGCAGGACGGAGATGGTGACGATGAGGATGAAGAACACCACGGCGTTGGCGCTCTGGAACCCAAACTGTCCGCCGGCCATACCGTTGTTGTAGATGAGGAACGAGATGGACTCGGTGGACTGTGCCGGACCACCTTGGGTGAGCGCCATGATCTGGTCGAACACCATCATGAAGTTCTTCATGCACAGCACCATGTTGATGGTGAAGAACGGCATGATGAGCGGGAAGGTGATGTAGCGGAACTTGTTCCAGCCCGTGGCCCCGTCGAGCGAGCCCGCCTCGTACACGTCCTCGGGCACGGTCTGCAGGCCCGAGATGTAGATGATGGTGTTCATGGCGATGGACTGCCAGGCGCACACGATGACGATGGCGATCCAGGCATGTCGGGCATCGGCCAGGATGGAGGTGGTGTTGGTGAGGAAGGGCACGATGTAGGTGAAGAAGTAGTTGAAGATGTAGCCCACCACGAGCGCGCCCAGGATGTTGGGAATGAAGTACAGGCCGCGCAGGGCGCTCTTGAACTTGATCTTGCTGTCGAGGGCAAGCGCCATCACCAGGCTCGCCACGTTGACCAGAAGAGTGGCTGCCAGCGCGAGCTTGAAGGTGAACAGGTATGAGTTGCCCACGCGGGCGTCACCGAGCAGGTCGACGTAGTTGCGCAGGCCCACCCAGTCGTAGCCGCCAAAGCCACGGAAGTTGGTGAAGCTGTAGATGAGACCGCGGATGAGCGGGAGCGTGTTGAAGCAGAAGAACAGGACGAGAATCGGAATCAGCATGATGAGGAAGGTCCTCTTTTTGCTGGTGCTGCCCATGCTCTGACCTCCTTTTCCTTAGGCCTGAGTCGCGTAGTAGTCTTGGACCTTCTGGATGATGTCACGGTTGTAGCGCGTCCAGTCGGCGTCGAACTTGGCGAGGAACGCGTCCACGTCCCCCTCGATGAGGAAGGTCTGGATCTGTCCGGCGACGTCCATCTCCGAGGGGTAGTGGTGGTCCTGGAAGTCGGCCATCCTGCCCTCCTCGATGTAGTCGCGCATGCCGTCGAGCATGTCGGGCAGGTCGAAGTCGTCCGTGGTGCAGGGGACGGCGTTCTGGTCGTCCACATAGGTCTGCATGTTGTCATGCTCGAGAAGGAACGACAGCACCTCGTAGGCCGCCTCCTTGTCGGGGCAGGCCTCCATAACGCAGAACTGCAGGTCGACGCCCGAGTTGAGGACCTGGCCGTCGGAGGAGTCGTTGCCGGGCATCACGAAGGAGTCGATGTCCATCTCGGGGTTGACCGAGAGGATCTGCGGCACTGCGTAGCTGCCGATGGTGTACATGGCCGACTCGCCACGGGCGAATGCCGTGCAGGCGTCGTTGTAGCCATAGGCAAAGGGGCCGTCCTCGCCATAGGCGAGCAGCGCCTGGATCTTCTCGGCCGTCTCGCGGTAGTGCTCGGTGAAGGTGGTCCGGCCGGCGTTGACCTGCTGGCAGATGTCAGAGGGGGCGAGCTCGATGGCCAGCGCGTTCCACGGGGCGAGCGTGGTCCAGGTGTCCTTGAAGCCGAAGTACAGCGGCAGGATGCCGGCCGCCCTGATGGTCTCGCAGAGGTCGATGAACTCCTGCCAGGTGGTGGGAATGTCCCAGCCGTGCCCCCGGAACATCTGACGGTTGTACAGCACGCCGGCGGCATTGGCCATGTAGGGCACGCCGAAGGTGCCTTCGGTGGGCACGAACTCAAGGGTCTCGAGGATGTCCAGATAGGCAGGCTTCACGTGGCCCAGGCCCTCGAAGTCGGAGACGTCCGCCAGGATGCCGGCGTCGATGAAGTTGGAGAAGCTGATGTCACCGCCGATGCCGATGATGTCGGGGTAGTCCTCGCGGATGAAGCGGGTGCGCATGACGGTGGTCGCGTTGTTGGGACAGGTGATGGAGACCACGATGTCATCGTGGGTGGCGTTGAACTCGTCCTGCAGGCGCTCGAATATCTTGACGGCCTCCTGCTTGTAGGTGACGACCTCAACATGGCGCTTGCCGTCGCTCGCGGTGCCGCCGCAGCCGGAGAGCAGGGAGGACGCACCGGCAGCGGCGGTCAGGCCCAGGAAGCCTCGACGGGTGATGGTGTCGTTTCTCATGTGCAACAGTCCTTTCGACCTAGTGGCAGACGGCCAGCTCGGTCTGCTTGTCAAACAGGTGGAGCTTGTCGAGGTCGAAGACGAGGCTGACCACGGAGCCGGTGCGTGCCGTGGTGGCTGCCTCGGCGCTGGCCGATATGGAGGCACCGTCCGCGTCGGTGTAGAGCATGACGGAGGATCCCAGCAGCTCGTACACCGAGACCGTGGCGGAGATGGGCTCGGAGAGGCGCTTTCCCTCCGCGGGGGCACCGACCTCGAGCACGTCCTCCGGGCGCACGCCCAGGGTGACGGCCTTGCCCACGTAGCCACCAGAGCGCAGTGCCCGGGCCTTGTCGGCGGTCACGGTGATGGCGTTGTGGCCAAAGGTCAGGACGATGTCGGAGCCGCGCTCGATGACGGTGGCATCAATGAAGTTCATCTGCGGCGAGCCGATGAAGCCGGCCACGAACAGGTTGCAGGGCTCGCTGTAGAGCTTGGTGGGGGTGTCGACCTGCTGCATGACGCCGTCCTTCATCACGACGATGCGCGTGCCGAGGGTCATGGCCTCGGTCTGGTCGTGCGTGACGTAGATGATGGTGGCGCCCAGGCGATCGTGCAGCTTGCTGATCTCGGCACGCATCTGCACGCGGAGCTTGGCGTCGAGGTTGGAGAGCGGCTCGTCCATCAGGAAGACCTTGGGGTTGCGCACGATGGCGCGACCCATGGCAACGCGCTGGCGCTGGCCTCCGGAGAGGGCGGACGGCTTGCGGTCGAGCAGCTGGTCGAGGTCGAGGATGCGGGCCGCGTCCTCGACGGCCTTGTTGATCTGGTCCTGCGGGACCTTGCGCAGCTTGAGCGCGAAGCCCATGTTCTCGCGCACGGTCATGTGCGGGTACAGGGCATAGTTCTGGAAGACCATGGCGATGTCACGATCCTTGGGCTCGACATCGTTCATGACCTTGCCGTCGATCTCGAGGGTGCCGCTCGTGATCTCCTCGAGGCCGGCGATCATGCGAAGGGTGGTGGACTTCCCGCATCCCGACGGACCGACGAAGATGATGAACTCCTTGTCGGCGATCTCGAGGTTGAAGTCCTTGACGCCCACATACCCGTTTGGGTACACCTTTCCGATGTGCTGCAGCGACAGACTAGCCATGCTCACTTCTCCTTCCTGAAAGACTCCCACGAGCTAGCGCCCGCTCTGCTGCTTCATATGATAGTTACCGTATTGCTACAATATATAGTAATTTGGATTGCTTTTATGAATATATGCTTGTTTATGCAGGTAAACAGCCTGAGAGCGGTGCTCATCGTAGAGGATCGAGTATCCGATAAGCGGTAGCTACAGGGCGCCGAGCGTATGCACAAGAACGTATGCGTGCAAGTAAATACGATGATCGTTGATAGGTTCCCACATCTCACCTCCTCTCAGACCGACTGCCCGCATCTCGCAAGATGCGTGCATGCTTGCTCGATTTTGGTATATTGATATGTCAAAGTGATAGATTATACTTTGGTATTGGTATATCGACCGACCCCGGAGGCCCACCCATGGTCACGCACGAGAACGTCTTCCTGACCTTCCAGGACGTCAACTACATCGACCTGACCCCCATTCAGTGCGGTCACGAGGTTTGCGAGCCGGGACACGCCTTTGGGCCCGCGCAGCGGAGCCACTACCTCTTCCACTACATCATCGGGGGCAGGGGCACCCTCTACGCCAACGACGAGGCAGGCAGGAGCGTCACCCATCACCTCCGTGCGGGCCAGGGCTTCATGATCTTCCCCCAACAGGTCACGACCTACGTCGCCGACCTCCATGACCCCTGGGAGTACACCTGGATTGAGTTCGACGGGCTCCGCGTGAAGGAGACGCTCGAGCTGGTGGGGCTCTCCCCCTCCACCCCAACGTACCAGTCGACCTCCGCCGAGCTCCGCGAGAGGATGCTGGCGGAGATCGACCACCTCGTGCGCACCAGCGCCACCGCGTCCGTCTTTCAGAACATCGGGCACCTGTACCTGTTCCTCGACTACCTCACGACCTCGATCGATGTCCCGCGCGTCCTCAGCAACAGCAAGCTGCAGGACTTCTACATCCGCGAGGCCGTGACCTACGTGGAGCGGCACTACCAGCAGGACATCACCGTCGAGGACATCGCGAGCAACACCGGCCTCAACCGCAGCTACTTCGGCAAGCTGTTCAAGGCGGCCGTCGGACGCACGCCCCAGCAGTTCCTCATCAGGTATCGCATGACCAAGGCGGCCGAGCTGCTCAAGCTGACGACCCTCTCGGTGGCGGAAGTGGGCAAGCAGGTGGGCTATCCCAACCAGCTGCACTTCTCGCGGGCCTTCAAGGGGGTGCACGGCGTCTCTCCGCGGGAGTGGCGCAAGCAGAATGGGCGCAACGCCCAGTGACCCCCGCACATGCGTCCGGGCGGAGTGAGCGAGAGATGCCCACCTGGGACAAGGCACGCGCAGCGACCCCCGTGCGCATGCGCCCAGGCGAAGGTGCGCGGGGCAACCCCCTGTCAGCGGGCGCCCCTCCCCTCTCGGTTAATAGTTGTGAAACCAAGCGCTTGTGGCCCCACTCGTCCCCTCTCTACGAGTATCCTTGCAACTACACCGGATGTTCGCGACATCGAATCCAGCAACTGCCGAATTCTGCGAGTAAAGCTGTCGGAGGGGTCCGTTTTATGAAGCAGATCGAAGAGAAGATCCTGAGGGAGGGCGTGATCCTTCCCGGAGACATTCTTAAGGTCGGCAGCTTTCTCAACCAGAACATAGACACCGGGTTGCTCAGCACCATGGGTGCCGAGATCGCCCGCCTCTTTGACGGGTATGGGGTCACCAAGATCCTGACCATCGAGGCGAGCGGGATCGCGATCGCGGCTGCGGCGGGCATGTCCATGGGCGTGCCCGTTCTCTTTGCGAAGAAGCACAAGACCAGCAACGTGGACGGCAGCGTCTACTCCACCGTCGTCCACTCGTTCACCCACAACGAGGACTACCACGTGGTCATCAGTCGCGACTACCTCCGCGACGATGACAAGGTCCTGCTGGTGGACGACTTCCTTGCCAGCGGTCGGGCGCTCAGGGGCCTGATGGACCTCTGCGATCAGGCCGGTGCCACGGTCGCGGGCATCGCCATCGCCATCGAGAAGTGCTTCACCGGTGCCGGCGACGAGCTGCGCGCCCAAGGCGTCAAGCTCGAGTCGCTGGCGATGATCGAATCCATGGCGGAGGGTCGCATCACCTTCCGTCCGTAGGATGTCTGCACGTGGGAACGTATCGGGCTCGTCCAGTAAGTGTTCCAAGACATGAAGGGGAGAACATGAAGAACGCAATGCTGAATCGTCGTCAGGCCATCGCACTGGGCCTGGGCAGCGCCGCCACCATGGCCCTTGCCGCCTGTGGCGGCAACGGTGGCGCCGCGGGAGGCGGCGACGCCTCCTCCATCAAGGTCGGCCTCATCTGCCTGCATGACGAGAACTCCACCTACGACCTCAACTTCCTCAACGCCTTCAAGGAGGCCTGCGCCACCCTAGGCATCTCCGAGGACGACTACATGGTCAAGACCAACATCCCCGAGGGCCAGGAGTGCTACGACGCCGCCGCCGAGCTCGCCGACGCCGGCTGCACGGTCATCTTCGCCGATTCCTTCGGCCACGAGGACTACATGATCCAGGCCGCCAAGGAGTTCCCCGAGGTCCAATTCTGCCATGCCACCGGCACCAAGGCCCACACCGAGGGCCTCGACAACTACCACAACGCCTTCGCCTCCATCTACGAGGGCCGCTACCTCGCGGGCGTCGCCGCCGGCCTCAAGCTCAAGGAGATGATCGACGCCGGCACCATCACCGCCGACAAGGCCAAGATGGGCTATGTCGGTGCCTACACCTACGCCGAGGTCGTCTCCGGCTACACCTCCTTCTACCTGGGCGCCAGGAGCATCGTCCCCGAGGTCACCATGGACGTCACCTTCACCGGCTCCTGGTACGACGAGACGGCCGAGAAGGAGGGGGCGACCAAGCTCATCAACGGCGGGTGCGTCCTGATCTCCCAGCACGCCGACTCCATGGGCGCCCCCACCGCCTGCGAGAACGCCGACGTGCCCAACGTCTCCTACAACGGCAGCACCCAGGAGGCCTGTCCCAACACCTTCATCGTGTCCTCCCGCATCAACTGGGCGCCGTACTATGAGTACGCCGTCAACGCCACCATCGCCGGCGAGGCCATCGACGCCGACTGGACCGGCACCCTCGCCACCGGGTCCGTCCAGCTCACCGACGTGAACGAGGCCGTCGCCGCCAAGGGCACCGTCGAGAAGATCGAGGAGGTCAAGGCTGGACTGGAGGACGGCACCATCCGCGTCTTCGACACCTCCACCTTCACCGTCGACGGCAAGACCCTCGACAGCTACGAGGCCGACGTCGACACCGACCCAGACTACACCCCCGACACCGAGGTCGTCTCCGACGGCTACTTCCACGAGTCCGAGTTCCGCAGCGCACCCTACTTCGACCTCAAGATCGACGGCATCGAGCTGCTCGACACCAAGTTCTAGGTCAAGGCGGTTCTGGGAGGGCGGTCCGGTGGCACGGCGGGCCGCCCTCCCCCTTCTGGCTGGTGCGGCGGGACGCACCCCTTCCGCATGCGGGTGCGCATGGGGCACAGGGCCTGCCGCACGCCAGTCACCCGCTCGTCTCGAGTGATAGGAAACCACGTGCGCGACAAGCAGCTGGCCGTGCGGATGCGCAACATCAGCAAGTCGTTCGGGCAGGTCCAGGCCAACAGCAACGTGAGCCTGGATATCTACCGGGGCGAGATCCTTGCGCTTCTGGGCGAGAACGGCAGTGGCAAGACCACGCTCATGAACATGCTCTCGGGCATCTACTTCCCCGATGGCGGCACCACGGAGATCGACGGCCGGAGGGTCACCATAGGCTCGCCCAAGGACGCCTTCGACTACGGGATCGGCATGATCCACCAGCACTTCAAGCTGGTGAACGTCTTCACCGCCGCCGAGAACATCGTCTTGGGGCTCAAGGAGCCGGGCCGGTTCGACCTGCAGGCCGCGTCGGAGAGGATCCGTGCGATCTGCGACACCTACGGCTTCGACGTCGACCCCAACCAGAAGGTCTACGACATGTCCGTCTCGCAGAAGCAGACGGTCGAGATCGTCAAGCTCCTCTATCGCGGCGCCGAGATCCTCATCCTCGACGAGCCCACAGCCGTGCTCACGCCGCAGGAGACCGACCGGCTCTTTGCCGTGCTGCGCAACATGCGCGATGCCGGCAAGGCGATCGTCATCATCACCCACAAGCTCCACGAGGTCCAGGAGATCAGCGACCGCGTGGTCGTGCTGCGCAAGGGGGAGCGCGTGGGCGAGATGGTGACCGCCGAGTCTACCACCGAGGAGATGACCACCATGATGGTCGGCCATCAGGTGGCCCTCGACATCGACCGCCCGCGTCCCGTCAATCCCAAGCGGCGCATGCGCATCCACGGCCTCACCGTGCGCGACGGCGAGGGCGTCCTCAAGCTCGACAACGTCTCGTTCTCGGTGTACTCCGGCGAGATCCTCGGCGTGGCCGGCATCTCCGGATCGGGCCAGAAGGAACTGCTCGAGGCGATCGCCGGCCTGCAGCCCGTCGAGATCGGCAGCATCGAGTACATCAACGACGACGGCACGATAGACCAGCTCATCGGCAAGGACCCGCTCGAGATCGCCTCCATGGGCGTAGCGCTGGCCTTCGTGCCCGAGGACCGCCTAGGCATGGGCCTGGTCGCCAGCATGGACCTCACCGACAACATGATGCTGAGGTCGTTCCGCGACGGCCCCTCCCCCTTCACCGACCGCCGGGCTCCCAAGGAGCTTGCCGAGAAGGTCGTTGACGAGCTGGAGGTCAGCACGCAGAGCGTCTCGACCCCCGTGCGCAGGCTCTCGGGCGGCAACGTGCAGAAGGTGCTCGTCGGGCGGGAGATCTCGTCCGCGCCCTCCGTCCTGCTCACCGCCTACGCGGTGCGCGGCCTCGACGTGAACTCGTCGTACATGATCTACGACCTCATCAACCGGCAGAAGGCCAGCGGAACCGCCGTCGTCTACGTGGGCGAGGACCTCGATGTGCTGCTCGAGCTCTGCGACAGGATCCTCGTCCTGTGTGGGGGCAAGGTCAGCGGCATCGTGGACGGTCGCTACACCAGCAAGAACGAGGTTGGCATGCTGATGACGAAGCTCGGAGGTGAGGCGCGGTGATCCACGTCACAAAGCGCAGGGAGCTGCCCCCGCAACAGGTGCTTGCCATCCGTCTGGCCGCCATCGCGCTGGCCCTGGTCACCTGCGGCATCATCACGACCATGACGACGGGGCTCAACCCCATCAGCGTGTACGGGACCATGATCAACGGGGCCTTCGGCTCCCAGCGCAAGGTCTGGATCCTGCTGCAGGAGACCGCGCTGCTACTCTGCGTCTCCCTGGCCCTCACGCCGGCGTTCCGCATGAGGTTCTGGAACCTCGGCGGCGAGGGGCAGATCCTGATAGGGGGCCTCGCGGCAGCAGCATGCATGATCATCTCCGGTGGTCGCCTGCCCAACGTGGTGGTCATTCCGCTCGAGATCGTCGCCGCCATCGGCGCGGGCGCCGCCTGGGCACTGCTCCCCGCCCTCTTCAAAGCCAAGTGGAACACCAACGAGACCCTGTTCACCCTCATGATGAACTACGTCGCCACCCAGCTCGTGGCCTACTACGTCATGATCTGGGAGGTTCCCAAGGGCTCGGGCAAGATCGGCATCATCAACCAGGGCACCCAGGTTGGCTGGCTCCCGCAGATCGGCAGCTACAAGTACCTGCTCAACATCCTGATAGTCGCCGTCCTCACGGTGGCCATGTACGCCTATCTCAGGTACAGCAAGCACGGCTACGAGATCTCCGTCGTCGGTGAGAGCACCAGCACCGCTCGCTACGTGGGCATCAAGGTGGAGCGGGTCATCATCCGCACGCTGCTGCTCTCCGGCGCCATCTGCGGCCTCGCGGGCCTGCTGCTGGTCGGAGGCACCGACCACACCATCACCACCACCATCGCGGCGGGGCGTGGCTTCACCGCCGTCATGGTGGCGTGGCTGTCCAAGTTCAATCCGGCCATCATGGTTGCCAGCAGCCTCCTGCTGGTGTTCATGGGCCGCGGCGCCGGCGAGATCTCCACCATCTATGGCCTCAATCACAGCTTCGGCGACATCCTGACGGGCATCATCCTGTTCTTCATCATCGGCAGCGAGTTTTTCATCACCTACCGTCTCAACATCCAGAGGAAGGGAGGCAAGGGCGATGATTGACCTGGTCTCATTCATACCGAGGGCGGTTGCCCAGAGCATCCCCCTTCTCCTGGGCAGCACCGGGGAGATCGTCACCGAGAAGTCCGGCAACCTCAACCTCGGCATCCCGGGCGTCATGTACGTGGGCGGCATCTGCGGCGTCATCGGCTCGTTCATGTACGAGCGCAGCCTGAGCGATCCCTCGCAGATCAACGCCTTCCTTGGCATCGCCATTCCCGTGACGTGCTGTCTGCTGGGATCGCTGCTCATGGGTCTGCTGTACTGCTTCCTCACGGTCAACCTGCGAGCCAACCAGAACGTCACGGGCCTTGCCATGACCACCTTTGGCGTGGGCTTCGGCAACTTCTTCGGTGGGTCGCTCATCAAGCTCACCGGCGCCGACGTCCCCACCATCTCGCTGGGAACCACCAGTCGGCTCTTCAGGACGGCGCTTCCCTTTGCGAGCTCCATGGGATGGTTTGGCCAGGTGTTCCTCTCGTTTGGCTTCTTGGCCTACGTCGCCATTGCCATTGCGTTGGTTGCGTCGTACATCCTTAACAGGACGCGAGTCGGGCTGCAGCTGCGCGCCATCGGCGAAGACCCCGCAACCGCTGACGCTGCCGGCATCAACATCACGCGCTACAAGTACATCGCCACGTGTGGTGGCTGCATGATCGCTGGGCTGGGCGGCCTCTACTACGTCATGGACTACGCCAACGGCATCTGGTCCAACGACGCCTTCGGTGACCGCGGCTGGCTCGCCATCGCGCTGGTCATCTTCACCATCTGGCGCCCCAACGTGAGCATCCCCGCCTCGATCCTGTTTGGGGGGTTGTACATCCTGTACCTGTTCATTCCCACAGGCAAAAACCTTGCGATCAAGGAGCTCTACAAGATGCTCCCCTACCTCGTCACCATCGTCGTGCTGATCATAACCAGCATGAGGAGCAGGCGTGAGAACCAACCTCCGGAGAGCCTGGGCTTGCCGTACTTCCGCGAGGAGCGCTAGCTAGCGGCCGGGACAGGTCGTGCGCAAGACCAGGGACCACAGAAGGGCAGGCCAGAGACCTTCGTCTCTGGCCTGCCCTTCTGTGGGGGACGCTTCCAGGCGTCTCGCACCTGCGGGATTGCCGAGCGAGGGAGCGCCCAGCACAGGCTTCAAGCCCCTTCCTGAGTTTGTCTGCACTTTATTCGGAGCTCGAAAACAAACCCCACCTACAAATTAGATTGTCTGTTGATTTTGACTACCGAAGGTCACCCCTACGCCTGTCCCAACTTCAAAAGTACAGACAAACTCTCCTTCGGTCCTGAACCAAGCCAATGCTGCGCCGACAAATCAACTTGTCTGCATTTTGGGAAACTGTTGCTCTGGAGATCGCCCCATGCCTTGGATGGCGTTTGGCCAAATGCAGACAAGTTGATTTGTCGGCGCGAATTCATCGCCCTAAGAGAGTTATTTTCGATTTGTCTGCACTTTTCGATGACCCAATCGAAAATCTGAATTTACAGCTACGAAAAAAGACCTACGAACTAATTTGTAGGTGCATCAATATCTCAAGGCCACCAAAACCTACAGACAAATTTCCGTGAAGCCTCGTTCGCTGCCACAACCCACCCCCAGCAGGGCAATGCCACTCTCTCAGGCATGCCGGTCAGGCCAAGAGCCGGTGAAAAAAGGAGGGGCCCGTAGGGCCCCTCCCCTTGCCACGCGATGAGAGCTACACCTACTTGGCAGCGGCCTGCAACGCGGCCTTGACCTCAGCATCGGTCTTGAACTGCATGATCTTGGCGACCAGGGCGTCGGCCTCCTCCTTGGTCCACTGGGAGATGACGCGACGCGCCTTGAGGATGGAGGGCGCGGACACGGAGAACTCGTCCAGGCCGAAGCCGATGAGGACGGGGATGAACAGGGGGTCGGCTGCAGCCTCGCCGCACATGCCGGCCATGATCCCCGCCTTGTTGGCCTCGCCGATGATGCGCTGCAGCGAGCGCAGCACGGCAGGCTGATACGGATTGTAGAGGTAGGCCACCTTGTCCTGGCCACGGTCGGCGCACATGGTGTAGCCGATGAGGTCGTTGGTGCCGATGGAGAAGAAGTCGCACTCGGCGGCGAGGATGTCGGCTATCAGCGACGAGGCGGGCGTCTCGACCATGGTGCCGATCTCGATGTCGGGATTGTACTTGACCCCGCGGGCGTCGAGCTCGGCCATGCACTCCTTGACGAGGGCCTTGACCTTGCGGATCTCATCGATGCAGGTCACCAGCGGAACCATGATCTTGACATCGCCGAAGGCCGAGGCGCGCAGGAGGGCGCGGAGCTGGACCTTGTACTCCTCGGGGTTGTTGAGGCAGTAGCGGATGGCGCGATAGCCCAGGAACGGGTTCTCTTCCTTCGGGAGATCCATGTAGGGGATCTCCTTGTCGCCGCCTATGTCAAGCGTGCGGATGATGACCGGCTGGTTCTTCATGCGCAGGGCGACCTTCTGGTACGCGGCAAACTGCTCCTCCTCGGAGGGAAGCTCCTGGGCATCCATGAACAGGAACTCGGAGCGGAACAGGCCGACGCCCTCCGCATCATGCTCGATGGCAGCGTTGGCGTCGTTGGGGTTGCCGATGTTGGCGACAAGGATCTTCTCGATGCCATCGGCGGTCCTGCTGGGAACGCCGCGGAAGGCCTCGAGGGCGGCCTTGTCCTCGGCCAGCTTCTTGGCCTTGTCGCGGTAGTCGGTCAGCTCGTCATCGCTCGGATCGACGATGACGACACCCTTTGCGCCGTCAACGATGCAGAGCAGGCCAGGCTTGATGTTCTTGGTGGCCTCGGGCACGGACAGGACCGCAGGGATCTCGAGAGCGCGGCAGATGATGGCGGCGTGGGAGGTGCGCCCACCGGTCTCGGTGACGATGGCCGCCACGTTGTCCTTGTCGATGTCGGCAGTCATCGAGGGCGTGAGCTCCTCCACGATGACGATCGAGTGCTCGGGCAGCGAGGAGAGGTCGACGACCTCCTTGCCCAGAAGGTCCGCCAGCAGGGCGATCTTGACGTCGGCGACGTCGGCAGCGCGCTCGCGGAAGAGCTCGTCCTCCATGCCGGAGAACATGTTGTAGTACATGTCGTAGGCATCGGTGACGGCCTGCTCGGCGCAGATGCCGCCGTCGATGGCGGTCTCGACCATCTCCCTGATGCCATCGTCGGTGCCGAACTCGATGTGGGCCGTCATGATGCCGGCCTCCTTCTCGAGCCCGTTGGCCTTCATGCGCTCGATCTGGGCCTCGGTGGCAGTCACGAACTTGTCGCGAGCCTCCAGGAAACGCGCCTTCTCGGCTGCAGCATCCTCGACCTTGACCGGCACAAAGGACAGGTCGGGAGCAATGGCGACCTGCGCGACACCGATGCCAATTCCGTCAGAAGCGTTGACGCCCTCAAACATACGATACCTCCTGTTGACAAAGACCTACATGACCCTGCGTGCGAACAGCTATGCAAAGCGGGGCCCTGAGGCCCCGCATGGTACCGGTATGTCGTCTATGCGCCCTGCGCCGCGATGACCTTCTCCAAGGCCCTGAGCACACGCATGATCGTGCTGTGCTTGGCGATACCCTTGGAGGCCGCCGTGGCGGAACCGCAGGCCGAGGCAAATCGCAGCGCCGTCTCGTAGTCCTCGCCCGCATCGGTCTTCGCCACAAAGCCCGCGACCATCGAGTCGCCGGCACCCGTGGCGTTGACCAGGCGGATCTTGGCGGTCGGCACGGTGTGGATGTTGCCAAACTCGTCGTAGAGCAGGGCGCCGTGGCCACCGCAGGAGACGATGACGTTCTGGGCGCCGCGCTCGTGCAGCTCCTTGGCGAAGGGGATGCACTCCTCGGGCGTCTCGGGGTTGGCCCCAAAGATACGGCCGACCTCGTGGTTGTTGGGCTTGATCAGGAACGGCTCTCGGTCGAGCGACTCCATGAGCAGCGAGCCCGGGGCGTCGACGACAAAGCGGATGCCGCGGCCCTCGAGGGTCTTCATGATGATGTTGTACATTTCCTCGGGCAGGGACTTGGGGATGGAGCCCGTCAGCACCAGGGTGTCGCCAGGGGCGAGACCATCGATGCGACCCAGCAGCTCGTCGACCTTCTTCAGCGGGATCTTGGGACCCATGCCGTTGACGATGGTCATGACGATGCCGTTCATCTTGACGTTGATGCGGGTGTAGCCGCGGTCAAGCTTCACGAAGTTGCAGGAGATGCCCTTCTCCTGCAGGCGATTCACAAGGTACTCGCCCGTAAACCCCGCAACGATGCCGAAGGCGACGTTGATGACGCCCAGCTCGTTGAGGAGAGTGGAGACATTGATGCCATTCCCGCCGCAGTGGATCTCCTCGTTTGAGGACCTGTTGGTGAACCCCATGTCCAGCGTCAACGGATGCATCACGTAGTCGATGGCCGGGTTCAAAGTCACGGTGTAAATCAACGTAAGCTCCTTCCAGCGCTCCAATGATGTTCATTATGCTGCAAGCCTCGGTGAGCTTTTGCCGAGAACCTAGTGAGTGACGGGTTGAGTATGCCAAGTGGTATCGTTCTCGCCCCCATTGACATCGGCATCGTTCGACACCGGTGCCGCCTAGGCGGACGTTCCTTCTCCATTTATATTGTGTACTAAATTTTAGTGTGCTAGTATCAGGAGAACGACACGACGACAAGGAGAGACATCATGCCAAGCAGCATCTACGACTTCACCGTAACCGCCCAGGACGGCACCGAGCGCAGCCTCGTCGACTTCAAGGGCAAGGTCCTGCTCATCGTCAACACGGCCACCGGCTGCGGCTTCACCCCGCAGTATGTGGGCCTGCAAGAGCTCTACGAGACGTATCACGACCGCGGCTTCGAGATCCTCGACTTCCCCTGCAACCAGTTTGGCAACCAGGCGCCGGGCAGCGATGCCGAGATCCACGAGTTCTGCGTGGGCCGCTTCTCGATGACCTTCCCCCAGTTCTCCAAGATCGACGTGAACGGCGAGAACGAGGACCCGCTCTACACCTGGCTCAAGGCACAGAAGGGCGGCTTGGGCGGCAAGAAGATCAAGTGGAACTTCACCAAATTCCTCGTCGACCGCGAGGGCAACGTGGTGGCCCGCTTTGCCCCCGCCACGGAGCCCGCCAAGATCGAGGAGAGCATCGCCAGCCTGATCTAGGCCCTTGTCGGGACATGGGGGCAAGATGCGGGGAGGACGTCATGGGACGGCCTCCCCGCACGCTCACGTATCGAGCAACAGGCTGCCGAAAGCCGGGGCGCCCTCGCCTGCCGATGGCCCGGACACTCGGGCAGCCCGCACCCTCGCTCCGGGCCTCGCTCCGGCCCCAGCCGCAATTCCAGTTCCAGCCCTAGCCCCAGCCCTAGCTCCTAGCTCCAGTCCACGTCGATGTGCTCGACCTCGCTGCCGCATGTGGGGCAGCCCACGGTCCAGATGTGATCGACATAGCGCTGGATGCCCTTGGAGCGGACGCGCACGCCCGACGCCTCGTTGTCAACCACCGTGTTGCAGTGGGGACAGCGCGCGGGGGCGATGGTGTGGCGGAAGATGGCTCCGGAGTCATCCTGCAGGTAGGCCACCTTGCCACTGTAGATGCGCTGGCAGTAGGGGCAGCGGAAGTGGGCGCCCCGCATGCGCACGTCAACGTGCACGCGCGCGTCATCGCTCATGAGGGCCTTGAGAAGGCTTCCGTGGACGCCGGCGACGGCCTCCTCGACGAAGTCGGGAGGATTGAGTGCCTTAGCGCTGTAGCCTAGATGAAACACCTCGCCACGCGCGCAGTTATCGCAATGCCAACCTAGCTTTCGTCCCATACGATCGCACCCCTCTCATGCCGCGAGAACGCGCTTCGTCCGCCACAAGCATACGATATGGTGCGGGGAGCTTGGTTGGACGGGATGGGCGAGTCGGCAATTGGTTGGGGGTGAGTGGTGCCGACGCGTGATCTTCCATGGGGGCGCGTCTGCCCGTGATCGCTCGGTTGTCCATCCGCAAGCGGCCCGCCCAACTGCCCATAACTGATTTCATTATGAGTAATTGGGAGATAACGTCTACAGTTCCTGCTGGTATTTAGCGCGAGTACCGTACGATCTTTCCGGAACTACCCATAATTGATTCTATTATGGGTAGTTCCGCAGGGCACTGCCGAGAGGATCGCCCGTCTATGTGAGCTCCACGCACCTCTGCCCTGCGGGTACGACGCTCCCGCAATGCGGGGAGAAAGTGCTTTTATTACGAAATAAAATACTATTCTACTTCTCAACGTGATGCGACGTGATCCTCGGGCCACTCCGAGGTGAATGCGCCAGTGTGGGACTGCTCCGTCTCACAGTGAGCAAGTTGCAGAGCCGCAGCAGCTCCCCCGCTCGTCCATATCCACAAGACAGGCATCAAGAGTCATCCGCGTGTGCGGGGAGCATGGGTCCTGGTACCCTGCACCCTCACCACTCTTCGAGTCCCGAGCCTCACCGGACCCTCCTCTGATGTTGGCTGCCGGCCCCGCTCCTTCTCTCGGGTCATGTGCGGATGCGTGTGCGCGTCATGGAGGAGCGGTAACAGGACCCTTTGCAGGGCCCTGGTCGAAAGCTTCGGCACCAAAACGCGACCGGGACCTAGGGGCGCGAGGCTGTGGTCTCCGTGTCGGCCTCGTCGCGGCATTGGCACTTCCAGTCCTCGAGGACCGCTCCCTCGAAGAACAGGTAAGCCGCCTCCTCGGTGCAGCACTCCTTGCATGCAATGGACCTCGCGATATCCCGAAGGGTGCGCGTCACCCTAATGCCGTCAGCTATGATATATGTTTTCGTCATATGTACATCCGAGCACCTCTCACCCTCGGCTCCTCGTAGAACTCGGCTGCGGTGGTCTCTGGCGGCGCCCTGTAGCGCTTCAGCTTCTCACCATCACCCCGCATGGCGTCGACCTGGTCGGGTATGGCGCGCGGGTGTGACACAAGGGCACTCAGAGCCTGCCCGACGACTGCGAGTACGACGTAGACCACGAACCAAATCGCGGCCAACGCCACGAGCGCAATCCCGATTTCGCGACCAATTTGGCGCGTTCCCTCACTCTCCAACTCCGCGCTCTGAAGCGACCACATCCCGGCAACGAGCCTGGGCCACTCCCCCCTATCATCTGGACGTCCGTGACCACGATTGCCATGATGATTGCGAAGGACAGTCAGCTGGAAAAGAAGGCTCGAAAGGGCTCAGGAAGCGTGCGGCATCCTCCAAGAACGTAGGCTGCACGAAAGTCCATGTCTAGAGAGTCCTCTATACTTCCAGAAGGAATGACAATACGTGAGGAGCAGACATGGATACCTCTCGTCCCTACCTTGTTCTAGGCCTTGACCCGGGAATTGCCAGCTGCGGATTCTGCCTGCTAGACATGACGAACAATACGATATTGGAAATGGGCTCTCATCTCTTCGAGGCTCCGCAGAACCCAAAGACGAAGGAAAGCCATGCCGTCACTAGGCGTAACGCCAGGAGTGCTCGGAGAAGCACGCTGCGCACAAGTCTGAGACTCAAGCATTGCCTCAAGCTGCTCACCAAGGGAGGCCTTGTGCCAGATGGGGCAGACAAGGCATGGCTCCAGTCACGCAAAGGTGACAAGCCCATACTGACGCTTCGTGCACGTGGGCTTGACATGCTGCTTTCGGACCGAGAGCTCGCCCAGGTGCTTTACTCGCTCTGTAGCCATCGTGGCTACATCCCCCACGGCGAGGGTCGGACGGGTGAGACGGATGACGTAGAGGGTCGCAAGGTCCTCAATGCCGTCAAGAGGAACAGTGAGGTGATGGCATCAGGGCGATACCGCACAGTTGGAGAGATGCTCCATGCAGAAGGAAGATCCCGCAACAAAGGCGGAGACTACACGTACTGCGTCTACAACAGCCAGATTCAAGACGAAATCAAGGCACTCTTTAGAACCCAGAGGAGGCTCGGAAATGAGAAGGCGTCTCAGAAACTCGAGAATTTCTACCTAGAATGCCTGACCTGGGAGAAAGAGGCGCTCGAACACGATCAACGAGTCTACGAGATGGTGGGCAAGTGTAATTACTTTCCCAAGCTCAACAGGGCGGCCGAGGCAGACGTGTCCTCAGAGCTCTGTAGGGCATACGAACGTCTGGGACACCTAGTCATCGTCGATGAATTCGGTCATGAAACTACCCTCACGAAAAGCTGGGTAAACCAATATCTGGCGATTCTCTTTTCCCCCGCTCCATTGAAAGGCAACAAGGATTGCAAGGTCAGATACTCGAACATCCGCAAGGATCTTGACCTAGGTGGAAAAAGCATGTTCAAAGGAATAGCGCGAGAACAAGAGAGCAAATTAGAGCCCTTCGCGCCGAAGACCTGGCGTTGTCTCCGCAGCCATGGCATCCCCCAGGAGTTCCTCCAACGCATGCTTGACGACAAGGAGCTTGGTGACCAGGTTGGCGAAGCCCTCACGTTTGCAAGCACCGAGGCCAGCCTCCGCACAAGACTCGAATTCCTCGACCTCACGAAAAACGAACTCGAAGCTCTCTGCAAACTGCCGTTTGCTGGAAAGCTGTTCAAGGGCTACGGCAGCAGGAGCCTCAAGGCTCTTGGCATGCTTCTGGATGCCTTCAAGGACGACAGCGTGCGAACGCTCAAGGATGCAGAGGAGGCCAGCGGACTTCTCGCGCTCAGGCTCTCAGATCGCAGCGTCCGCTCGAGGCTGCTTCCGCCCTACGCGGTCTATGATCCCAGCTGCAGAAACCCTGTCGTCCTCCGTGCCATGGGGCGCATGCGCCGTATCGTGAACGCACTCATCAGGCTCTACGGCGTCCCCGACGAAATCCACATCGAGCTCGGCCGCGAGCTCAAGCAATCGAAGCATGAAAAGAAAGTCATCTCAAAACGACAGAAAGCGAACGAGGCTGCAAACAAAAAGTGGGCAGGCGTGGCAGCCGGGGTGCTGGGGATAGAGCCGGAAGCCGTGCCCAAAAGGATTGTTCGCAAGCTCATCATGCGCGAGGAGCAGAGCGAGAGAGACCTCTACACCGGAATCCCAATTCCTTTGGAAACGCTCATCAGGGATGACCGCTGCTGCGAGATTGACCACATCCTCCCCTATTCGAGGACATGCGATGACAGCAGGAACAACAAGGTCCTCGTCTTCTCTAAAAGCAACCAGGACAAGAGGGAGAGGACGCCCTACGAATGGATGAACTCCGGAGAGGATGGCATACCTAGCTGGGACGAGTACCGCAACCGCATCATCGCCACAATCAAGAACCCCCGCAAGAGGGCCAACCTTTTGAACACCAGTCTCGGTGATCAAAAGGTCCAAGAAGGCTTCCTTGCCAGGAATCTCAACGATAGCCGCTATATGTCCAGAGCGGTAAAGAGCTATTTGGAGGACAGCCTCGCATTCCCTGAGGATGGTAGGGTCAAACATGTCTCCGCCGTTGCCGGCGGCGCGACGGGTAATCTCCGCTGGGTCTGGGGACTCAATTTTGGCAAGGACGGTGACAAGGACAGGGCAGATGACCGGCACCACGCCGTAGATGCCGCCATCATCGCGGCCTGCTCCGACGCAACGGTGAAGAAAGTCGCGGAAGTGAGGGCACTTGGCCGCAACTCTTTCAAGCAGATGCGAGAATCCCGTCTGGCAAGCACGCAACCTTGGCCCACCTTCGCAGACGAGGTCATCGCCCGCCGAGAACTCGTGATCCCCACCCGCATGGTCAGCCATGGTGTCACCGGACGTGTTTTCGAGGACACTCTCTATCGCTTGAACGACTACACGGATGACAGAGGAAGGTATCCCATCATCAGCGTTGACAAAACAATCAATGGAAAGCGCCAGAGAAAGTCTATCAAGGCTGGTAACGTGTTCTTCAACCCTGATGGTTCTGTAAAAATTATCGATGGCATGGCGTTCCTGCGACTCTGGCTTGATCCCACAGCACGGCCAAACGGTAAGGTCAAGGGCAAGTGGTATGTGGAGCCCGTCTACTATGCGGACATTCCTGCTATAAAGGACGGAACGTACGTACCAAGGGCTTGCACAATCCATGTTGCAAGGGTCAACTGGACTCCGGTTCCAGCCACCGCACTTGTGTCATCTCCGATTGTGTTATTTGCTGGGAATTCATTCATAGTCGACAACCACATTGGCAGATTCTGGAGTTTGGATATCAGTGGCTGTCGCCTTGACGTTCGCGATATCCGAGATAACCAAGCTCCCGCCCCAGAGTTCCCTGTAACCCCCAATTCCTGGGGAAGGGAGACGACTGTCAGGATCCTGCAGGAAGACTGTCTCGGGCACTGCTATGACCGCATCACGCTTCGGCCCGATAGCTCGCTCTTTGAGGTACGTCGCTAACAACATCATCCCTCCACCCAACCTGCCCAGTTGGGTGGAGGGAGCATTCAATCCTCAGCAGCAACATCCCTAGAACGATAGCGTCAACTGCGGCCCAGGGTCGGGAGTGCCGTGGTGATGCACGCCACAATTGATGAGTATCTGTCTACTCTCATACTGCTTCTCTGTTAGCACTATCACGGTAACGGCTCCCGCAGACGGAAGATTGGCGCGCATCCTGTTCAGATGGACCTCCGCGCTGTCCCTAGAGAGCAGGATTCTGGAGTAGATGCTGAACTGCTCCATGTGATAGCCATCTGATATCAGGAACTTTCGAAACTTTGAATACGTCTTACGCTCTTCCTTACTCCCCGTCGGCAGATCAAACATCACAAGCATCCTCATGATTCTCATCACGACCTCACTACTCCAGGAGCCCAACGCGTGCAAGCGGAACGATGCCAGGCAACCGCAGCAGCGAGGCATCTCTCGCGTTGATTGCCAACTTTAAGGAGTCAAGTTCGTCTTCGATAGCTGTTTGAACCGCAGCAACGCCTTCCTGAGTCGAAACGAGACATTCAAACAAACTCGCAAGTGACCGCTTGGTCTCGCTCGTCAGAGTTCCCCTAAGCTTCTTCTGTATCACGATAAGATCAACGACTGGCCTAAAGGGCTCTATCAAATCATCCACTAAATTGAATGCGTTCAGGTTATTGCTGTGGTGAATCCCTCTCGAGACAAGCCAGCCACCACCAACAGCCGCTCTTCCAATTCCAGCCCTCAGGACTGTGTAGCCATAGTCCAGCGCGGAGGCATAGGGTCCATTCCTTCGACTTCCCTCGGGTAAGAGGGATTTGAAATAGCTGCACGCCGCCACGGACTCTCGATTCGAGATATCTCCGGATTGCACTGCTCTCGAGATAGCGTGGAGAGCAGCTCCGTCTTTTCCCAGAAGATCGAGTACTGCAGCCTGATTCTCTATCTTGGAAACCACAATCCGTTGCCAAAGCCGTTTCTTCAGCGGCTTTGAGATTGCCAGCTGATCGTCAACTATCGCCGCATGACGAGAATGAGCCCCCAGTGGCAACAGCAGTCCATTTGGCATGTGATTGTTGCCACAGAGCATGACGCCAATGCCAGCATCTACAAGCTCGGACAAAGCAGCGGTTGTTATCTGCGCCTGATGGGTCTCGAGAATCACAACCCAGATTTCCTCAAGCGGTATTAGCCCCTTTAGACTTCCTCCCTGCTTGACTGCAAGCGAACCATCTTTGATAGATAGAAGTGCCGAGTGTTGAATGCATACTGTTCTCTTTGGCATGGCTCCTCGCCTGATCATAGGCTATAATGGCTCAAGTCTGGCGTGGTTTGTATCAACTGGGGAGTTGGAAGGAATCAACGGCTAGACAAGGGAATCGTTTCGACGATACCCGCAAGGTAAGCCCGTCAATGTCCTCAGATGTTGGCGGGTGATCCTTTTTCTGCAGACGGTTTTTCAAAAAGGACGGACGGCAAGGTCATTTGATTGCTCAACAGCTCTTTTTTCACATGCCTCGATCAGAGAAGCCCCTGCTCACAGGGGCTTCTCTGATCGAGGCGATTGTACCAACTGGGGAGATGGAAGGCCGGCAAGACATGATGGTCTGATCAACATACGGCTTGTACATTGTACCAACTGGGGAGATGGAAGGCCGGCAAGACTACATCATCGACCGTGACCTTGAGCTGTGCATTGTACCAACTGGGGAGATGGAAGGCCGGCAAGACACTGGTCCACGTACGGCTTGTACGGTCCGGCGATTGTACCAACTGGGGAGATGGAAGGCCGGCAAGACTTGGGTGCGGGCATTGTGCCTACCTTTCTGATTGTACCAACTGGGGAGATGGAAGGCCGGCAAGACCAGCGTGCGTCGCCGGCCTTCGTCCACGCAATTGTACCAACTGGGGAGATGGAAGGCCGGCAAGACCATGACGATGGAGACAAAGAGCACGGTCAGATTGTACCAACTGGGGAGATGGAAGGCCGGCAAGACGGGAGCGGTCTACTTCGCCACGAGGACCAAATTGTACCAACTGGGGAGATGGAAGGCCGGCAAGACCGGTACTGGTCCTCGGTCAGCTCGGTGGTCATTGTACCAACTGGGGAGATGGAAGGCCGGCAAGACATTTCTCGCTCTCGTAGTGCCATGTCTGCCATTGTACCAACTGGGGAGATGGAAGGCCGGCAAGACCCGCTGTTCCAGTTGCCGCTGTTGTGGTTGATTGTACCAACTGGGGAGATGGAAGGCCGGCAAGACTGGGTGACGCGCCACACCGCTCCGTCGTGGATTGTACCAACTGGGGAGATGGAAGGCCGGCAAGACGCTCCTGCCATCCGCGAGCGAGGCCGGCCAATTGTACCAACTGGGGAGATGGAAGGCCGGCAAGACTCGCTGGGGAGGTACCCACAGCCTGCCTTCATTGTACCAACTGGGGAGATGGAAGGCCGGCAAGACCCCACGCGCGGGAGTCGAGCTTGTAGCTCCTATTGTACCAACTGGGGAGATGGAAGGCCGGCAAGACTCACTCATTTGCCATACCCGTGGAGCTTGAATTGTACCAACTGGGGAGATGGAAGGCCGGCAAGACCTCACCGATACCGACGCAACGTCGGCGGTGGTCTCGGACGTGCTCTTCTGCTTGTTAGCTTTAAATACAGCTAACAAGCAGAAGAGCTGGTAAGAGATGGGCGTGGGATCAAGTGAGCGCAGGCTCTACATCGGCCCTACGCTGCAAGCTTCGTTTACAAAACTGCCCGCAACTCCGTTGCACTTTGGACCTCATTTCACCAACAAATACTCACTAGAGGCAGCGCTATTATGCCGTAAAGGAGCAGAAGATCGGTCAGTACCCTACGCTTGCGGCGCCATGCTCAGCCTGTTCGCGCGTGAAGCCCTCGTATTCGAGCTGTTCAATGAGCCTATCGCGTGAGAATGAAGCCCAGGACATGTAGCTAGCAGCGCACTTCTCAGCTTGAACGAACCAGTCGGCACCACAATGGTCAGCAGCAAAGGTTGCGTCCTCGTTGGAGAAACCCTCGTACTCAAGCTGCTCAGTGAGGCGCTTGTAAGAGTAGCCTGCCCAGCTCAAGTAGCTAGCAGCGGTCCTCATGGCATTCCTCTGCGACGTCGTGAGCTCAATCGTATATTCTTCAGTCTCAAGCTGCGTGCCGCACCCTGTGCATACCCTTGCACGTTTTCCTGGAATGACGTCGCCTGCCGAAGTGACAGTGAGGTCATCAACTATCTGCCAGTCGCCAGGAGTGTGATCAAGTCTCGTGATTGACTTTGTTTCATCCTTGCCACACGCATTGCAGATCCGCTCTTGTTCCCCTTCCTCGGAGCATGAGGCTTCTTTGGTGGTTTTCCATTTGCTGAAATCGTGGTCAATCATTGCCAGCTTGCGTCTTTGCTCTTTGTTACAGCGAGTGCACACACCGGCCTCGACGCCCTTCTCTGTACAGGTGGCCTCCTTGGTCACCTCCCACTTGTCTATGCTGTGTCCAAGCGGTTCGCCCTGGGGATTGCCACAACGCAAGCAGACCTCTGGTTCGGTACAAGTGGCTTTCTCCCACTCGTGGCCAAGGTGTTCACCTTGGCTGCGTCCACATTTACGACAAATCTGCGGATTCGTGCAGGTAGCGTCCATCCAATCATGAAAGCAAATGATGTGCGAAGCGAACAAGCATACTATGACCAGGGCTACAGTAGCTACTAAAACGCCAATCTTCCCGTTCTTTGTCGAGAGGAGTTGTCTGGCCTTTGTACCAGCATGTGCCACCATGCTGTCAAGCTTTTCGGTTCGAGCATCACGTTTGTCTTCCTGAGCGGGTGAAGCAACAGTTGGCATACCCACAGTCTCTGCATTAGTCCCGGCAACTGCAGCTATTTCCGATGGAGCTTCTGTCGTCGACTTGTCCTCTACGATTGTATCGGCTGTTCCAGCATCAGTCGTGACTTCATCCAACGGGTGGTCGACGTTTCCTTTCGGAATGTCGCTCATTCCTGGATCATCAATCGCTTCTGGTTTGTCGGCATCCTTATTATCCGATCCCTCTTCAGCCAGGACTGTCTCGTCATTGTTCTCGGTAGTGTCTGCCATGTTGCCCTCCGTGTCATACATCGTCCTTGTGTCCGACAGAAGTATGATGCCATTATCTAGATACGATCAGCATGTGAGTTCGCTCCATGTAACGGTTGCGACCTTGAAAGGACGATGAATCGGTTGCCTGCTCAGATTGCTGTTATAGACAGGCTCGGTGGCCAGTTAGAAACTCTTACGTGAAGAGCGACAAACGTGTGCTTGGACGTCGAGCCGTCAAGTTGCAAAAGTCGGCCAGACCCGGACAGCTGGACCAGAGCTGGCCCCATCGGATCCACTTGAGACTGGACATGCAGCATGTCCGTCTGAGGAGTCCAAAGCTCATTCCATCCGAACGCTCGAAGAGCTCAATCTCAGATCTTTGCATACGATCCCGCTACCCACATTGTGTTGCATCTGGTTCCAGACAGCGCTACCTCACCCGTCGCTAGACTTGGAAACCTGCATCCGCGCGTTCGCTTCCGCGCACGACTTGTCCACAAGATACCTGCTTTCTCCCGAGTCCCAATCCCAAAATGGATAAGGCTCTCTACATCTGCAGCCCGCTCGTCACGTCACGTCCAGTTTGGACTAAACTTGCAAGCCGATGTCCGTCCCCACCCGCTATGGTAGACACCACACGGCAGAACGACACAAGGAGCACCCCATGAGACTCGTCCCCATCCTCGTCCTTGCAACCGCGATTGCGCTTGTGCTCGTGGGCTGCTCTCAGGCACCCGCCGGCACCAGCGCCACAGGAGAAGCGAGCACCGGGAAGGCCAGCACCGTACAGACCGTGAGCGGCGCGGAGGCACTCGAGATGATGGAGCAGGAAACAGACCACCTCATCGTGGATGTGCGCACTGCGGAGGAGTATGCCAGCGGCCACATCCCTGAGGCCATCAATATCCCCGTGGAGACCATCGGCAGCGACCCGATACCCGAGCTGCCAGACACCGATCAGACCATCTTCGTGTACTGCCGCAGCGGCAGGAGGTCGGCACAGGCCGCCAGCACACTGGTGGCCCAAGGCTACGCGCGCGTCATCGACATGGGCGGCATCATCGACTGGCCGGGCGAGGTCGTCACGGACTGACCCAGCGGCATCACGGGTGGCGCGACACAGGATGCCCCATGCCCCCTTCGTCCCATGCCCCCTTCCTCACAGAGCGTAACTCGACCCGCTCCTTGTGCAACTCGGTCGCACGAGGAGCCCTCCCCTCTCACGAGCCACTAGACTGCAGTTGACAGGCCGTCAGCCCGCAACGGCAAGGGAGGTGACGCAGGATGAACGTCCGACTGATCGAGGAGCCCGGCCGCACAGAGATCGAGATGACGCTGCGCAGCGCACCGGGCGACCCACGTGCGCTGCGCATCGCCGAGCGCGTGCGGGGCATGTTCGGCCGACTCGTCGGGTATCCGGACGGCAGCACGATGGACCGGCATGTCATCGCCGTGATCATGCTGACGCTGGCAATAGCCATTGGTGCGCTCACCTCAGGCCTGGACGCGGGAAGGCGACTCTGCATCAGCTACATCGCCGCCGGTCTTGTTGGGGGCATCCTGCAGCAGCTGTGGTTCAACTATCACCCTGCCATGAGACTCACCTATAGCACGCGGCTCTTTTGGTTTGGCACCGCCTACTTCGTTGCCCTCGCCACCTGCGCTCGCTTGGGAGCGTGGCTGCCCGTGGACAATCCCTGGGCCTGGGTGAGCTTCTCGGTCATATTCCTCGTGATCTTTGCGGTGCTGACCCTTGCCATTGGCGCGATGCTCAGGCGGCAGGGGGTCGAGTACAAGGCGAAGCTCGACGAGTACCGCGCGCGCAAGGAGAACGGGTAGTGCAAAAGCCCACGGGCAGCGCGACCACCGCCCACGACGGGAAGCCGGGCGCCCTCAACCCCCCCCTACGGGATGGGAGCGCCCGGATTGCTTGTGGCAGAATGCGATTTGTCTGTACGTAATCGCTGCCTATCTGCTGGTTTTGGAAGGTTGTCTGTACTTTCCGAAGAGGCCCTCTCCGTGCTGCGTTTGTAGGTGCCGTATTTCTACAGACATTCTCATTTGTAGGTGGGGTCATTTCCAACGAGTGCGAAAAAGTACCGACAATCTTCGCGTTGACACCCGGCGCACCATACGTGCGGCACGAGCCTACCCACCGCAGATCTTGCACGGGCGGCGCCCCATCGCCTCGGCCTCGGACACGGTGACCCATCTCATCGAGCGCGCCTGCGAAAGACCGCGGCACGTCTCGTCGTGATGGTACGCCCTCCCCGAGCCCGTGATGATCACCTTGCGCTCCCCGCCCTCGCTCGCCGAGGACCCGGTGGGCAACACGGGAGCCGCAGCAACGTCGCGCTCCTCGTCGGCCGCACCAGCTGCCCCAAGGGCCGCGAGCCCTAGCGATGACCTGATTTCCTCCGCAGCCTCCCGCGCGTCCTCCGTGACCGAGAACTCGCCCGTCGCGTAGTCGATCTCAAACCCACGTGCGGCGTTGTACACCTCGACACGCTGGTCAACGGACCGGTCGCTCGTCCGCACATCCACGATCACGCTGCGCGCGAGCAGCTCGGTCCCCTCGTACACGGGCGTCGCGGCAAAGTACACCGTTCCCTCGGGATGCGCCTCGAGCCAGTCCCGCACAAGCGCCTCGGCGTACGCCATGCCTCCTTCGGACCCATTGACGTTCGCGCCGACGTTTTGCGTGCGCGTGCCCGTGATGAGGTTGGCCGCCACCTCCTCGCCGCCGAGCGACTTGGCCACCAGATGCGAGCGGTTGAACAGGAGGCCGTGGTAGATGCTGCCATCAGGCATGGCCATGTCGACCTCCTGGTTGTGCCCCCAGCCGGTAGGCTCGATGTCCGTCGTGCCCTCGCGCACGCGACTCCTGCCGGCCATCATGGAGTCATACGTCACGCAGGCCACCGCTCCCGTCGCTCGACCCCGCCCGTCAAGCTCGCCGTAGGAGATGGTTCCCGGCTCCGGGATCTCCCCGACCGAAGCGGCGCCAAGCACGCGGTAGTAGTTGGGGCTGTCGGCCTCGCTCCATGGGGTGTGGGAAACGGCAGGCGCCTCAGCGGCGAGCATCTCCATGGCGAGCTCGCCGCCAACCTCCTCCGCATCGTCTGCAGGAGCGTCGGCAGGCCGATCAACCGACGCCACTCCCTCCGAAGCGGGCGCTGTCTGTGGCAGGTCCTCATCCGCACAGCCCACCATCAGCAACAGCAGGGCCAGCGTGATCGCGGCCCACCAGAGATATGATGTGCGCTTTGTCATGTCCCCTCCGTAGCTCCTGCTGAGATAGTACCGCGCCATCCGCCGACAAGGCCACAGCCATGCCCACCATGCTAGAATAGTCTGCACTTTCACGACCGCGCCAATAGCTCAGTAGGATAGAGCAGGGGACTTCTAATCCCAAGGTCGGGGGTTCGAATCCCTCTTGGCGCACCACGAGAAACAGGCCCCTGACCTGCTGAAGCGGGTCAGGGGTGCTTCCATGTCTGATATGTGCCCACCACGCTGTTCGCCCGTTGTCCACCCAAGCTGGCCGGCTTTCGGGCAAAGTCCCCCATCCCCGGCCCGCACGCGCGTGCACACCAGGCGCCTCTCCTCGGAAGGACGCATGACCGCCAACCTCCTGCGCGTATCGCGTCGAGCGCGGGAGCGGCTTGCGGGAAGGCCAGGAGCCCAGGGATAGGCACCTCGAGCATACGACGCAAATTTGTCTGCACTTTTCCGAGAGTGTCTCACCGGCATGCACCTACAAATCAACTTGTCTGCACTATTTGGCCACCGAAAAACCCAGTCTTCCAGCCCCTCGCCCAAAAAGTACCGACAAACTCAAATTCCCGCCTCTGAGCACGCGAAACTGCACCTACAAATCAACTTGTATGCGTCCCACACTTGCAGGCCAGGCACCGGCGCCAGCCGCAGTGCTACAGCGACGCCGCGAACAGCGCCGCCACGACCGTCTTCGCGTCCTCGATGACATCGGCGCGCACGGCGGCCACCACCTCATCGAGGGGAACCCAGGTCACGCTGATAAACTCGTCGGAGTCGGGATGCGCCGGGTGCTGCAAGACCCCGTCCGCGTAAAACACGCGCGTCCTCTCGTTGGTGAACCCGGGGGCGCTGCAGCTCACCGCGATGGGGATGAGCCGCTTGGCGACAAGACCTGTCTCCTCGGTGAGCTCGCGCGCGGCGCAGGTGGCGGGGTCCTCGCCTGGGTCGAGCTTCCCTGCGGGAATCTCGAGCGTCATGCGCCCGAGGGCCACGCGATACTGCCGCACGAGGCACATCCTGCCGTCGCGCACCACGCAGACCCCCGCGCCACCGTCGTGCAGCACGACGTCGCGCTCCCCCACCTGACCGTCAGGCTGCGTGACCTGCCAGCGCTCGGCCTCGAAGATGCCGCAGCGCCACATGCTCTCGCGCGCGTCCACGCGCTCGACGAGCGCAGGGTCGTCTGCGAGCAGCGCTCGAATCCGAGAGAGGCGCGCGTCATCATCCTCAGGTGGCAGAAGGTCAAGGCCCATGGGAACTCCTTGGATCAGAAAACGGCCCGTTGGCTCCCCTCAGGTCGGAGAGCCCCACCCAGCATACCTGTTCTCCCGCCGAAAAGCAGGGCCTTGCCCCACCCCGCGCCATTGGGGCGGTCAGACCACCGCTAGTCCTCCGTCATGGCGAGGAAGGCCCTCACGCGCGGGTCCCGAGGACTCACCATGACCTCGTCGGGGGTGCCCTGCTCCACGATCCGGCCGTCAAGCAGGAAGCAGATGCGATCGCTCGCCTCCCGCGCGAAGCCCATCTCGTGAGTCACGATGCCAACGGCCATGCCGTCGGCGGCCAGCTCGCGAATCAGGCGATGCATGTCGGCCGTCAGCTTGGGATCAAGCGCGCTGGTGGCCTCGTCAAAGTAGATGACCTGCGGCCTCATTGCCAGCGCACGGCAGATGGCCACGCGCTGCTGCTGGCCGCCCGAGAGCTCGCACGGCACCTTGTCGGCATGCTCGGTGAGGTCGAGGCGAGCCAGCAGCGCGCGGGCCTCAGCCTCAACCTCGTCGACCGCGCGGCCCTGGACCACCACGGGGGCGTCGCACACGTTCTGCATCACCGTGTAGTGCGGAAACAGGTTGAAGCTCTGGAAGACGATCCCAAAGCGCATGCGCGCCTCGTGGCTGGTCCGCTTGTCGTAGATGGCGCGACCTCGCTCGTCATGACTGGTGACCTGCAGCGCACCGTAGGCCAGCGTGCCCGAGTCGAAGGTGTCGAGCAGGGTCAGGCAGCGCAGCATGGTCGACTTGCCGGCACCGGAGGGTCCGATGAGCGAGACGACCTCGCCCCTGTCGATGGTCAGCGAGACATCGTGCAGGACCTCCTTGCTGCCGTAGGCCTTGCAGGCACCCTTGACGTACACGGCAGGCAGGCCTGCCGCGGAGGCGAAGCTCACGTCGGGTGTGGGGATGTCCCTCATGGTCGCCCTAGTCATGGTAGTATCCCAGCCTCCTCTCCGCGCGACGCAGGCCGAACTCGATGACGAGGCAGGTCGCCCAGTAGATGGCGGCCGCGATGGCAAAGGGCACCATCGAGCGCTGCGACGCCACCAGGGCCCGACCGGTGGTGAACATCTCGGCCACGCCGATGGAGAAGGCCAGCGAGGTGTCCTTCACCAGCGTCACGACCTCGTTTCCCATGGCAGGCAGGATGCGCTTGAACACCTGCGGCAGGATGATCCGGAAGAAGGCCTGTGCCGGCGAGTAGCCCAGCACCTGGGCCGCCTCGTACTGGCCATGCGGCATGCTCTGGATGCCCGAGCGGTAGATCTCGGCAAAGTATGCCGTGTAGTTGACGACGAACGCGATGATCACGGCCACGAACTTGTACCCCGGGCCCGTCTTGATGCCAAAGGCGTAGTACGGGATGAAGAACACCGCAAACATCTGCAGCATGAGCGGGGTGCCGCGCATCACCGAGATGTAGAGGCTCACCAGCCAGCGAAGGGGCCTGAAGCTCGACAGGCGCCCCATGGCGACCACGATGCCCAGCGGCACCGAGCCCAGAAGCGTCAGCGCAAAGATCTTGAGGCTCATCCCATAGCCGCCGACGAGCATCTCGAACATCTTGGATACTTCCACGTGCACCGCCTCGCTTGAGGCCCCGACCGAGGTCGGGGCCTGGGGTCAGATCGGTTGTTCGGCAGGGGACGAGGGGCCTATGCCTCGGGCAGGCACCAATTGTCCATCGAGACGCCCTGGTCGGCATACTTGGCGACGGTGGCCTCGACGGTGCCGTCGGCGACGAGCTCCTGCAGGGTCGCCTGCACCTCGTCGCGCAGGGCCTCGTTGCCCAGGGCGAAGCCGACGCCGAAGTGCTCGGAGTTCAGCCGCTCGTCGAGGACGCGGAACGTGTCCTCCTTGCCCGTGACGTTGAAGGTGGCGACCGGCTCGTCGACGGCGATGGCGTCGTAGGTGCCCTGCTCGAGCGCCATGAACGCGGTGTTGTAGTCGGCGATGGTCTCGAGGGAGGCGAAGGTGGCGGCCAGCTCGGCCTGCTGCTCCTCGTCCTCGAGCACGTTCTGCGCGCCGGAGTCGGTCTGGACGACGACGCTCTTGCCGGCGAGGTCGGCAAGGGTCTTGATGTCGGAGTCGGCGGCGACGACCACGACGTTGGAGTTGTTCATGTAGGCGTCGGTGAAGGCGTAGTCCTTCTCGCGGCCCTCGATGGTGAAGCCGTTCCAGATGCAGGTGATCTGACCGCTGTTGAGCAGGGCGTCCTTCGCGTCCCAGTCGATGGGCTCGGGCGTGAAGGTCCAGCCCTTCCTCTCGCACACGGCGGCAGCGAGGTCGAGGTCGAAGCCGGTGAACTCGCCGTCGTCACCCACGTAGCCGTAGGGCGGGAACTCCTGGTCGAAGCCCACGACGAGGGTGCCGTCGAACTCGGCTGCGTCGGAGGAGGCGTCTCCCGAACCGGTGGGGGCGGAGCCGCAGCCGACGAGGCCGAGCATGGTGGGGGCCGCCAAGAGCGTGCCTGCCTTGAGGAACTGACGACGGTTCATCTCGAGCATGAGGATCCTCCTTCTGTGCCGGCACTCCCTCGCGGCGCCGCTCCATGCACTTTAGCGTGATGGAGTACAGCATAGCGCAGCCGACGGCACAGGGGGTGGTGGCCTGGGTAACGTCTCTGTTACGAAGGCCTCGGCGCGGGGCAGGCGCCGACGAGGTGCTCCCGCCTGATGTCAGATACCCACTCCTCCTTTCCCCTTCCCGTATGGCATCCTGTCAGCCTGCGACGAGCGTCGAGACCTAGGTGAAGCGCCTGAGCACACCGGCCATCCTGAGTGCGTCGCCGGTGCTCTTGTCAAGCTCGACGAGGCCCTCCATGGACTCCAGCGCGTCCTCGAGGATGTTGGAGACGCGCAGGATCACATACATGCACTCCTCCCCCACCGTGCCGCGCTCGATGTAGGCATCCGTGTCGGCAGTGAGGGACCCCTCATCGTTCACCCAGAACTTGACCCAGCGGAAGCGCCTGTTCAGCTCGTTGAGCTTGATGAAGAGGGCAGGCAGGTTGCTCTTGCTGCACGTCGCGAAGTTCGGTGAGGAGAAGTGGACGGTGTCGCAGGGCGTGCTCTCGTCAAAGTCGGCCACGACGTAGGTGTCGTACTTCTTCCCACCAAAGAAGAGGAGCACGATGTTGTCGCTTTCGTCCAAGACGGAGTACTTGAGGCCCTTCCTGTCCATGTGGTCCGTGAATTCGCCACGCATCTGCTCCGCGGTGACTATCATGCTTCCGCCACCGCTGCTCGTGCTTGTGCTCTCGCTTCCCCAAAAGAGGCCCATCCCGATCTCCCTTCTCGTGCGAGGCCCGCAATCGAGCTGGCCTCGCTGCTGCTAGCGTGTCAGTGGTATCTAGTTGACCTTCTTCTCGTACTCGACGAGCTTGTCCCGAAGGCTGTTGCTCATCTCGGGCACGTCAGCCTTGGGCTTTGACTCGGCCTCGACGCCATGCTCGAGAAAGCTGGCGATGGCTGCCGCGAGGTCGGGGTCGATGTCAGGCACGGGGCTCACCTCCCCCCATGTCCTGCCAGATGCGCACGATGCGCTCGCCAGAGATGGTGCCCTCCTCCAGCAGCACGTCAACCATCTTGTGATAGACGTCGTGGTGCTCCGCGATGACGTCCTGGGCCCTTTGGAACGCGGTGCCCATCACGTCGTTGATGGCCTCCTGCACCCCCGAGGGCAGGTCGGCGATGCCCACCGAGGCACCCTTCTCGCCACCGAGGTACTGCACGTAGCCCGCCGACGACATGCCATAGGTCGCCACGTAGCGGCTGGCGATCTGGGTGGCCCGCTGCAGGTCGGACGAGTTGCCCGCGGAGTAGTCGGAGAAGCGCAGCTGCTCGGCCGCCATGCCGCCCATGAGTCCCACCACCTCGTTCATCAGGTGCTCGGAGGTGGGCAGGGCGGTGGTCGTCGCCTTGTGCTGGACGTAGCCCAAGGTGCCGGTGCCCTCCTGCTCGATGGTGACGACCATGATGTCCGTCCCGCCCGTCAGCGCGAGGCGGCAGACCGCATGGCCCATCTCATGGATGGCGACGCGCCTGCGCGCCTCCTCGTCCGAGACGTCGGAGGGTTCGTAGACCGGCATCGAGACGATCTTGCAGACGTCCTCGATGGAGGGCACGTCCTCGGCGACGATCTCGCCGATGCTGTCGGGGGTGCAGCGGTTGGCGTGGCGCGCGATGACCTCCTGGATGATCTTGTCGACGAAGCGCCCGTTGCCGAAGTTCTCCACGCCATGGAAGTACCTGAAGATCTCGCTCGTCGCCCTGCGGACGCCGATGCCCAGCCGCAGGCCCGACCGCATGGTCTTGATGTCGAAGATCTCCTGCAGCTCGTCGGTGGTGTAGTCATCGAAGTGGAAGGTGTAGCCGATGCGGGAGGCGAGGCCGGGGTTGCGATCCACGAACTCGCGCATCTCGTTGCGGTAGCCCGCAAACATGACGACGAACTCGCCCTTGTGGTCCTCCATGGCCTTGACGAGCTGTGCGATGATCTCGCTGCCGTTGTTGACGTACAGCAGCGAGTAGGCCTCGTCGATGAAGAGCACGCCGCCCATCGCATCCTTGAGGTAGCGTTCCGTGGAGGTCTGGCTCGAGGCGAACTGGAAGGCCGCGAGGTCCTTTGCCTCGATCTCTATGAACTTGTTCGTGGGCACGGCGCCCACGTTGTAGAGGATGGAGGCGATGATGCGCGCCACCGTCGTCTTGCCGGTGCCCGGGTTGCCGGTGAAGATCATGTGCATGTTGAACTCGGGCAGGCGCAGGTCGACCTTGCGCGCGTCCTCGTAGAACTGCACGACCCGCTCGAACTCGCAGACCTTGCCCTTGAGGTCCTTCATGCCGACCAAGGGCTCCAGGAGCTCGGCGGCGCCGCGCGCCGTCCAGTTGGTGATGTTGAAGAGCTCCTGCCTGCTGGGGATGTCCTCGAGGACGAGGGTGAAGTCGTCCTCGAGGTCGCCTTGCGCCGACCCCCTAGCGGCATGCTTGATGATGGCCTTCTGGACCACCTCCTCCACAAAGCGCCCGTTGCCGAAGTTCTTGAAGCGTCTGTGGTAGTCGAAGATGTCCCTGAGCTCGCGATCGACGCTCCTTCTGTCGTAGTCGAAGCCAGCCAGCGTGACCTTGCCCCGGAACAGCTCCAGCAGCTCGTCGGTGGTGTAGTCCTCGAAGCGGAAGGTGTAGCCGATGCGGGAGGCGAGGCCCGGGTTGACCTCGAGAAACTCGTTCATCTCCTTCTCGTAGCCGGCAAAGATGACGATCAGGTCGTCCTTGTGGTCCTCCATGCACTTGACCAGCTCGGCGATCGCCTCCTTGCCAAAGGTGCTGCCGGCGGACTCGCCGCCGATGGAGAGGGAGTAGGCCTCGTCGACGAAGAGGATGCCGCCAAGGGCGCTCATGACCACGTCGTTGGTGCGCTTGTCCGTCTGTCCCACGTAGCCGGCGACCAGGTCCTTGGACGTCACCTCGACGCACTTGTTCTGCCGGATGATGCCGATCTTGTAGAGCATCGTGGAGATGATTCTCGCGACGGTGGTCTTGCCGGTCCCTGGGTTGCCCATGAACAGCATGTGCATGTTGGCGGGCGGCACCTCCCTGCCGCTGCCAAGGGCCGTCTTCCGGAACATGGCGAAGTGCTCGAGCTGGCGGATGGTGTCCTTGACCTGGACCAGCCCGATGACGGAGTCGAGCATCTCCTCCAGAGATGAGCTCTGGTAGCGACTCCTGGGCAGGACGAGGCGCTTGAGGGAGTTGGCATGCTTGGCGAGGAACTCGGCGAGCTCCCGGCCCTTGAAGGGAAGCCAGTCGCCGTTGAAGCCGACGTACTGTTTGAACTCCCTCTCGAAGTGGGAGTCGCCTTGCGCCTGGTCGCGCAGGTCGGGCTCGAGGCAGTCGAGGTAGTTTCGGTAGAGCTCGTCGCTGCCCATGCCCCCCAGGACGATGCGGTGCTGGTCGAAGGTGAACAGGAACCTGCTGTTCTGCGCGCAGAAGGCGGTGGTCTCCGCCTCGGTGCCCACGAGCAGCACGTATCGGTCGTCCACGATGTGGCCCAGGCGCTCGATGACGTAACCCTTCGCCTGGGCGTTGAACATGGGCTGCAGGTCGACGAAGTCCTGGAGGCGGTCGAGGACATAGAGGTGATTGGGGCGCAGGTTCTCGTCCTTCGTGGAGCTGAAGCGCGTGCCGGAGGAGTCCACCTGGTCGACGAGGGAGGCCATGTGCATCCTCTCGACCGCGCCCTTCTCTATCTTCCCGAGCGACACGAGGATGCGGGCGAGGTCGTCGATGAAGTCGTCGCGGTAGGAGTCGTCCTCGACGACCAGCATGCCGGAGAAGTCGTCCTCCCGAGGGCTGCTGAGCAGGTTGAGGGCGACATCGGAGTCCCTGACACGGTCGCGCCACTTCTCGCGGAAGGCCTGGGCTGCGCGACCGAGCCTGCGCGACTCCTCCTTGCGTCGGTCGTAGACGGGAATGTCGCCGAGCTGGTCGTGCTCGCGATAGGCGCAGAAGCAGGCGGCAAGGGCGACGGGGCAGGCCTCCAGGTCGCAGCTGCGGTAGGAGCAGCAGAGGCCGGGATGCTCGGGGCCAAGGACGACGCCGTTCGACTGTGCGAGGTTGCCGTCGAGAAGGGCGCAGCCGATGCCCCTCAGGTCCTCGAGGGCAGGTGCGCCCCTCTCGCAATCGAGGTGGTAGACGAAGCCATCACGAACCACGGGGTTGGCGAGGTCGACCGACACGCAGAAGCCGTCATAGAGATCGCAGGCGAGGTCGATGACCTTCTTGCTCGCATCCTGGACGCTCTCTATGGTCAGGGCGATCTCTTCCTGCGCTGTCATGGAGGTCCCCATCTCTTCCGAATCGCATGCAACTCGAGCGGTCATCCGCTGCGAGATGCCCCTGACGAGGGGCCTGGTTGCCGGTTCCGCCCTTATGCGGCGGGGCACGAGGCTCGTGTCGCGACTGGCATCCCTCCCTGCATCGCCTCCACTCGCCAGCTCCCACGGCAACTATCTCTGACCATGGCATCCTGCGGCCCGAAAGAAAAGTGCCGAAGGTCACGACATCCGGCGTACGTCGGTGACATCCCCTTCGCCAGGGAGCCGATCGAAATGTTTCCCGCGCGGGTGGCAACGGCGTGGCCGCCCGGCGGCGCGCCGCCGCTCCCGTGGTACATGTCCCCGCGCGGGTGGCAGCAGCGGGGAGAGGTGGCACAATGGGCCTATCGTCCAACTGAGGTGGCAGAGGCCACGCCGGCACGTGTGAGGACGTGAGCGCTCGCTCGCGCACAGCCTGTGACCTCGTGACCACGGCACGCATGAGAGAGGTGGTGGAGCATGTCCACATCCCACAACAGAGACCTCATCGCCCTGAAGGTCATCGGCATCGGAGGGGCCGGCATGAACATCGTGTCGCACATGCGCTCGCAGGGAGTCGACGGCGCGGAGTTTGTCGTCATGAACACGGATGCCGCCTCGCTCAAGGCCCACCCCTGCCCACAGAGGGTCCTGTTGGAGGACGAGCGTCTCGGCGAGGAGCCCTTGGGGTGGTGCGAGGGTGAGAGCCGGGGAGCCCTCGTAGACGCCCTGTCTGGGGCCAGGCTGGTAGTCCTCATCGGCGGCATGGGAGGCGACACCGCAACCAAGGTCCTCCCCACCTGCGCCAGGCTCTCCGAAGGGCTGGGCGTCCCGACGGTCTGCATGGTGACGCTGCCGTTCGCATTCGAGGGGGCAGGGCGCATGGAGCGCGCACGGCAGGGGGTCGATCGGCTTGAGGGGATCGCCGAACGCGTGGTCGTCTTCCAGAACGAGCGTCTCCTGCGAGAGCTCCCCGTCGGCACGACGTTGGATGACGCCTTTCGGCACGTAAGCGACATCCTGCTCCGGGAAGTGCGCCGCCTCTCCGGGCTGGTCGGTGATGCGGGAGATCGTGACGAGGCGAGCCTCCGGCATCGCCTCCACGACGAAGATCCTTGCTCTTGACGAGCCAAAGGCCCGCAGTCACGCCGAAAGGACGCTGGTTCGGCGGGGAGAGGCAGCAGGGCGACGGTACGCCCCTGCCTCCCGCGGTCCCTCATGCCTCGGGAACCCGACCGAGCTTACGGCCCCGACAGTACGCCCCTGCCTCCTGCGAGTCCCTCATGCCTCCATGCGCATGACACAGGTTTTCTCGCCTTGGTCGCAGGCCTGCACGTGATGCTGTGGTATGGTCGTGAAAGGGCGTTTTATCTGCACTTCTTCGACAGGGGGGACGCGACGTGGAGGGCTACCGTGTGGCAAACTTCGCCCTGCAGTCCTCCTACCTTGTCGTGCACCTCCTCTTCATCTTTCGGCTTCTGCGGGTGCGCCAGCCCACGCCCATCTGGACCTGGTTCTTCCTCTTCTGTGTCACCACATGGCTCTGGGTGTCGGGCAGGTTCATGGAGACCATCGTGTACCTGTTTCTCCCCACGAACAACGACGCCTATGTGTTCGCGGCCAACTACCAGTACCTTGGCGACACGACGGCCGTTGCGGCATATGTGATCTGGAACCTGCATCTTGCCGGACACGACAGGCTGGCGTCCAACAGGCTGTTCCTCGTCGCGCTGTTCGCCTATCCCGCCATCGTCTGCATCCTCGTGTTCACGAACCATTGGCACCACCTCATCTACACCAAGCTGGTGATGAACCAGCGCGTGATGCACGGCCCGCTGTTTGCCCCCTGTCTGATCGGTGCGTATGCGATCCTCATTGCCGGCTACCTGGTCTCGCTCGGGAGCATCGTTCGTGAGGGGCGGGACGTGGGAAGAAAGGTGCTGGTGTTCTCCGTGTTCTCCGTGTTCCCCGCCCTGCCAGCGCTTGCCGTGCTGGTGCGGTCGCTTTCCGGGGCAGACAGGCTGGACTACACGCCCATCATCATGGCGGCATCCCTCTGGTGCCTCTATCTGATCGTCTTTGGCTACGGGTACGTCAACATCATCCCCGCGTCCATCGAGGCGGTGCTCGAGCAGACATCACACCCAATTGGCATCTATGACACAAGGCGAGGCGTCCTCACCTACTCCAACCGAATCGCCTCGGAGCGCTACCTTTCCGCAGGGGCCGAGCTCCTCTCGCTGCTCTCCCGCGGGCAGGCCCCCGTCGAGGGGGTGTTCGACGGGAGAAGCCTCAAGGTCGACCTCGTCCCTCTTCCGGATGGCAGGAGCGTGTTGGTCACCGCGACCGACATGACCGACATCAAGCGACAGAGAGCCCAGCTTGACGGGCAGATACGGAAGCTGGAGGAGCTCAGCCGAGAGCTCGAGGAGGAGAGCCGCAACATAGACGCCTACCTCGGCTCCCTGTACCAGGTCGACAGGCTGGAGCAGAAGCAGCATCTGATAGCCCACACCTATCGGATGATAGAGCACGTGTTCGACTCCATGGAATCGAACCTCAGGGCAGCGAGGGCAGATCGCCCGGCGTCGGATCGCTTCCTGAGGGAGAACCTCCGCCTGGCCCAGACGAGCATGGTCGTCATCCGCAAGACGGTGGCACAGCTGAGGGAGGCGTGAGCATGGACGCCATGAAGCAGGCCTTCTTCCTGCTGCCGGACACGGTCATCATCACGGATGCCTACTGGTACATCGTCGACTTCAACCACGCAGGCCCGTTCGAGGGGCTGCGGAGGGGCTCGCGGCTCACACGTCACATGCCCGGATGCTGCGAGGAGTTCGATGACGAGTACCAGCATCGCGGACGAATCTACCAGCGGAAGGTGACCCGCATCAGCAAGGGGGCGTCCCTCCTGGGCTATACGATATACCTCTCCGACATCACGGAGGAGAGGCTGCTGGTCGAGCAACGGCGTCGCAAGAACGCCGAGCTCGAGGAGCTGACGAAGCGTCAGGCGGCGGCGAACGCGGAGCTTGAGCAGTACGCGCAGCAAGCCCGCGACCTGTCCACCCATGCAGAGCAGCTCCGCATAGCCCGCCACATCCACGACAACGCCGGCCACGCCATCACCGCACTGCACGCCATATCCCGAATGTGCCTGCGTGTGGGAAAGATCGATCCGGCACGATACCGCACGCTGCTTGAGGAGGGCATCGACATCTGCAGGAACGCGGCGAGAAGCCGACCGACGCGTGCGTGCTCGTCGGTGAGGGAGCTGCTGGAGACGTTCAGGGACGAGAACCCCTCCGTCCCGGTGGAGGTCCTTGTCACGGGCGACGACCCGCCCTTTGCCCCCATGCTCTACGAGACGATCCACAGGGTCTGCGCAGAGTCCTACCACAACACGCTCTCGCACTCCCTCGCCGAGAAGATGCGCATCGAGGCTCACATGGAGCCAGGACGGCTCACGCTCAGGCTTGTCGATGACGGTGCGTTCCGCGGACCCTTCGAGAAGGGCTTCGGACTGACCGCGCTAGAAGAGGGCGTCCGATCCTCGGGCGGCTCCGTCCGGTTCTGCGCGACAGAGGGAAAGGGCTTCGAGACCATCGTCAAATGGGGAGCAGGACATGAGTGAGAAGATCAGGGTCCTTATCGCGGACGATCACCCGCTGCTCGTCTCCGGAATGAAGATGACGATCAGCGAGTGGGACGAGTTCGAGGTGGTCGGTGTCGCATTCGACGGCATCGAGACGGTCAACCTGTGCAGGGAGCTGTCTCCCCATTTGGTCATCCTGGACATGCGCATGCCACGACTCTCGGGCGCGGGAGCCATCGCGCGCATCAAGAAGGACCTGCCCGACGTGCGCATCCTCGCCTTGACGACCTTTGACGACGAGGAGACCGTCCAGGAGGCGATGAGGGCAGGGTGCGATGGGTTCCTTCTGAAGGTGATCGACGAGGAGAGGCTGAGGGCATCGATGCTCTCGATCGTCAATGGCATAGGCGTCTTCGACGAGGACGTAATGAGGCGCGTTCAGCGCGGCATGAGGTCGACGGCCGGAGTGGAGTTCAGCGACCGGGAGCGAGAGATCCTCTTCTTCGTATGCCAAGGGCTGACCAACGTCGAGATCGCCCGAGAGCTCTCGCTGCGACCGGGAACGGTGAAGAACCTGATCTCACTGCTGCTGAGCAAGACCAACTGCGTCAGTCGTGCCCAATTGGTCAGGTATGCCATGGAGCACCAGCTGGCTGACTAGGGCACGACTTCCAGCGAACAGGATGCCATGCGCGCCAGATGGCATGACCTTCGGCACTTTTCTTCTTGACTGCCTTCCTCCATCCTGAGTTACTGAGGGGGCCTGTCGTGATGTGCGAGGACACGTGCCAGCTCGGCTGGACATGCCATCGGGAACACGGGAAAAGGCGGCCACGGTGGGACGGACGGGGGCCACAGGGTCGACATGCACACTCTCCCCGGCCGTGACACCAGCACTGTTCTGCTCGAGAGATGGAGGAGCCTATGCGCTGCCCAACGTGCGGGAGACAATTCCCTGCAGGAAGCAACTTCTGTTCCGAATGCGGCACGCCCCTGATCGAGGGGCAGGCAGGTCCGAAGCCGCCTGACGGGTACAATCCGGCGGATGACGCAAGCCCGGATGAGAACGAGACGATGCTGGAGGCCCTGCAGAGGCTGCTGGACGATCGCGATGCGCCCGAGGCCGCGGAACGGGAGGACGCCGATGCGGCGGAGGGCCAGGCTGATGCAGAAGAGGTCACGCCTGAGGTGACGGAGACTCCTCAGGAGGCGGCGCAGCAGGATCCCCACGAGATGCCCGATGGCCAGGACGACGCCGCGGGGACGCGTTCCGAAGAGGAGGTCATCCAGGACCAAGGCGCTGCCGACGAGGCATCCACCGAGGAGCTGGCTGACGACGAGGAAGCCGCACATGATGTCGTCGCGGCCGAGGAACCGTCGGATCATACGACCATGGACAAGGAGCCGTCCGGGCAGGAAGGCGGCGAGGCTCCCGCGGACGCCGCGCCCGAGGAATCTCCGAGCGATGAGGTCACGGACGGGGAGCCGTCCGGGCAGGAAGACGGCGAGGCTCCCGCGAACGCCGCGCCCGAGACAGCCGATGCCGAAGAGGGCGACGGCACAGAGTCCGATCGGACCGAGATCCAGGATGCCTCATCGGAAGATGAGGGGCTTGCAAGCGATGGGGAGCCGGGCCCAGATGCGGAGCACGACCTCACCCAGGAACTCGAGAAGGCAGACGGCGCCACGTCAGACGAGCAGCAGCCCGACCCTGAGGACCTCACGGCCAAGAGCACCCCGGCGGACCCGACGGAGACAGGCGAGGGTGACGGTGACCAGGCGCCCGACAAGCAGAAGTCGCCCGCCCGTCGTCGCATGATGATCGCGGCCGCCGTGATCCTCGTCATCTGCCTCGGCGGACTCACCGCCAAGGCGGTGATCGAACACATGAACGGCGTCGCGTACGAGGAGGCGACACAACTCATGGAGGAGGGCGAGTACTCCACCGCCTCCGAGCGGTTTGCGACACTGGGGGACTACAAGGACTCGAGGGACCTTGCCGCATACTGCGACGACGCCGATGCCTTTGTGACTGCGCAGGAGCTGTTCGAGGCGAAAGAGTACCAGAAGGCCCGCGACATCTTTGCCGAACTCGGCGACTTCACCAATGACGAGGACCTACCGAATGCCGAGGACTACCTCACGCTCTGCGACGGCTGGATGCTGTACACCGAGGTCAATGACCTGACCGAGCAGGAAAAGTACGATGAGGCGAGCGAGAAGGCCTCCGAGCTCTCCGACTACCCGTCGGTGCAGTCGTCGGAGGAGGTCCGGACGTGGAGACAGAGAAACACCTACGGGCAGGCGGGCCTGCGTCTGGGCGAAGGCGAATTCTACACGGCGTACAGCATGTTCACCGGCTTGGGAGACTACGAGGATGCCGCAGAGCGCGCCAAGTCATGCGTTCAGGGCATGCCGGAGTCGGGCGAGATGTACCACAACGACGGCTTCGTCTCATCCTCGGTCCAGCTCACCTTCGAGGCGGGGTTGGCCGACGAGCCGCACTACGTCAAGGTGTACAGCGGCGACACCCACGTCTCGACCGTGTTCATCCGCGTGGGGTCGAGCACGAGCATCAGCCTTCCGGCTGGCACGTACACCTTCAAGAAGGCCATGGGGGATAAGTGGTTCGGCGAGAAGGACCTGTTCGGTGACGAGGGGCGCTATGCGGTCATGGTGTTCTCGGGGGAGGACGGGTCCAACCAAGAGTCCGTCGACCTCGTCGGGGGTGGAATCTACACGATCACCTTGGTCATCAATCTTGAGGAGGATGAGGGCAACGTGGGAGCGCGCTCGATCGGACGATCGAGCGTCTGATGATCCCAAGGGCAGGGCTCCGGCATGCGACGAGGCAGGTCCGAGGAGGCAGGTCCGAGAAAGGAGATGGGGCATCATGAAGAGGATGGTCGACGCCTACAGGGACTTCTGGACGGGATACGTCGACTTCGGGGGGAGGGCCTCCAGGGGAGACTACTGGTGGGCGTTCCTCGCGCAGGTGATCGTCTCCCTCCTCCTCTACCTGGTCATCCACGCCCTCCAGGCGATGGTGAACGTCAACCTGAGCGCGATGCTGACGCTGCTCGGCCTGGCGAGCGTCCTGCCAGGACTGGCGATCGCGGTACGGAGGCTCCGGGATGCGGGTCACAGGTGGACGAAGCTGCTGTGGACATTGTTGCCCATCGTTGGCTGGATCGTGCTCATCGTGTGCCTCTGCGGGGATACCGCCGGAAAGGGACCGGTCGGGACGGACAGGCTGGGATCGCAGGACGGACCTGACCCGTTCTTCAGCCTCTCCATCCTCACCGAAGGAGAGCTCAGTTCCTTGCAAGCGGCCGTAGAGGCAATCGCGCGCGTTGTCGACGACGACGACATACAAAAGGTCTCCAGAGACGCGATCAGGCAGCTGCGGTCCCCCTCGCCGCACCTCGGCCTCGTCGAGCTGATGTTGGTGGTGGCCTCGAGCACGAAGATCTTGGAGATCATCGGCAACGACGCCGAGAGCATCCTCAGCGGCGGAGAGATGGAAAGCTACCTGAACGGGGGAACAGTCATGTTCACACTCGCCCTGAAATCCGCCGTCGACAAGCTGCAGGCTCTCATCGAATGAATGACGGGGCCTGAGAAGGGTCGGCGCACAAACTCCTCCGCAGGTATGTCCGAGGCTTGTCGCGGCCCCGCTGTGCCTTGTCACGTATTCGGAGCATTCCTTATGGAAAGAGGTCAGGCGTCTAGGCGCCTGACCTCATGCTTTGCGTGGTGGACCGGCAGGGGTTCGAACCCTGGACCTTGGGATTAAGAGTCCCCTGCTCTACCAGCTGAGCTACCGGTCCCTGTGCCATTGTGAGAGAGCCAAACGATGGGGTGGGCGAAGGGACTCGAACCCTCGACCTCCGGGGCCACAACCCAGCGCTCTGCCAACTGAGCTACGCCCACCATTTGGTCACCTCGTGACGCGGCTAGATCATAATGCCCCAACCCCCACAGGAATGCAAGGGCGAATTATCAAAATCTTCTCCCCTTCCATGCGGACGCCGCGCGCGTCACGCATGACGCGCGCCCTCACACCAGCAGCTCGGCGATCTGCACGGCATTGGTCGCCGCACCCTTGCGCACCTGGTCGCCGCAGCAGAAGAGCGTGATCGCGCTCACGCCGTCGGGTGCCGAGGTGTCGCGGCGGATGCGGCCCACGTGGATGAGGTCCTGGTCGCTCGTGTCGAGCGGCATGGGATAGCGCGCCGCGCCCAGGTCGTCCACGACCTTGACGCCAGGGGCCGCCTCAAGCGCCTCACGCGCCTGCTCGGGCGTGATGGGACGCTCGAACTCGGCCGTGATCGACTCGGAGTGGGAGCGCATCACCGGCACGCGCACGCAGGTGCAGTTGACGCGCAGGCTGGGAAGGTGCATGATCTTGCGACCCTCGCTGCCCATCTTCACCTCCTCCGAGGTGTAGGCGTCGTCACGCTCGCCGCCGATCTGCGGGATGAGGTTCGCGGCCAGCTGGTAGGCAAAGGGCGCGGTCTCCCCCACCGGCTCTCCGGCGGCGACGCAGCCAAGCTCGCGCACCAGCTCGTCGAGACCGGGCTTCCCCGCACCGGAGGCGGCCTGGTAGGTGCTCGCGATGATGCGCGTGAGACCGGCGACCTGGTGCAGCGGCCACAGCGGCACCAGGCCGATGACGGTCGCGCAGTTGGGGTTCGCGATGATGCCGCTGTGCCATCTGACGTCATCGCCATTGATCTCGGGGATCACCAGGGGCACGTCCTCATCGAGGCGGAAGGCATGGCTGTTGTCGACGCACACCGCGCCGCGCCTCACGGCCTCGGGCAGCAGCCTCCTCGCGATGCCATCGCCGGCTGCCGCGAGCACGATGTCGACGCCCTCGAAGGCGTCGGGCGTGGCCTCGGCCACCGGCACCCCTTCCCCGTGGAAGGTGACCGTCCCGCCCACCGACCGCGCGCTCGCGAGAGGGACCAGACGGTCGACCGGATAGCCGCGCTCCTCGAGGCACCGGAGCATCTGCTGGCCCACGACGCCCGTGGCGCCCAGGACAGCCACGACCTTGTCGCTCATTGCGCATCCCCCCTGCTTGGCATCTCGACCATCTCGCTCTCGACGAAGTTGTGATAGATCACGTTGATGGCGCGGTCGAAGTCGGCGTTGTTGACCCCCATGATGATGCTGATCTCCTGCGAGCTCTGCGTGATCATGCGAATGTTAATCCCAGCTTCACCAAGCGCGCCGAAGATGCGTCCCGAGGTGCCCGCGCGGCGGTTCATGTTGCGGCCGACGACGCTGATCAGGGCGAGCTGGTCGACCACGTTGATCACGTCGGGCTTGAGCTCCTGCTGCAGCTCGTTGACGATGGCGTAGATGGTCTCGCGCACGTCGACGCCGTTGACCACGACGCCAAACGAGTCGACGCCGGTGGGCGCGTGCTCAATGGAGACGCCGTAGCGCTCGAAGACCGAGAGGGCGCGCCGCAGGAACCCCACCTTGTCGGACATGTGGGCCTTCTGGATGTGCACGGCCATGAAGTTCTTGCGGCCGGCGATGCCCGTGATGAGGTGCTCGCGCACGTTGTCCTCCGCTGTCTCGCGGATGATGGTGCCGCGCTTCTCGGGCAGGTTGGTGTTCTTGATCTGGATGGGGATGCCCACCTCGCGCACCGGGAAGATGGCCTCCTCCTGCAGCACGGAGGCGCCCATGTACGAGAGCTCGCGCATCTCGTCGAAGGTGATGCGATGGATGGTGCGCGGGCTGTCGACCACGCGCGGGTCGGCGGAGAGGAAGCCGGAGACGTCGGTCCAGTTCTCGTAGACGGTGGCATCGAGGCAGCGGGCCACGATGGCGCCGGTGATGTCGCCCCCGCCGCGCTTGAAGAGCTTGATGGTGCCGTCGACCGTCGCCCCGTAGAAGCCGGGCAGCACGAAGCGGCCCATGCGCGCCGCGGCGTCCTTCAGGCGCGTCTTCGTGCGCTCCATGTCGATCGTGCCGTCGTGATGGAACACGATGACGTCGGCGGCATCGAGGAAGGGAAATCCCAGGTACTCGGCCAGGATGCGCGCGGTGAACCACTCGCCGCGGCTCACGATGTACTCGGGCGACAGGCTCCTGATGACGGAGGAGAACTCCTCGAACTTCTCCTCGATGGGATACGTGACGCCCAGCTCCCGCGCGATCTCGGAGAAGCGCTCCTCGATGTCCTTGAGCAGCGGGGTGCCGTCGACGTGGTAGGCGATGTGGGCGTTGACGAGCAGCAGCAGGTCGGTGATCTTGTTGTCGTCGGCAAAGCGCTTGCCCGCGGCCGACACGACCACGTACGAGCGGTCGGGATCCGCGCGCACGATGTCGCGAACCTTCCTGAACTGGCCCGCGTCGGCAACGCTGGACCCTCCGAACTTGGCAACTTTGATCATGATGGGCTAGTCCTCCTGGGGAAGCGCGGCGACGAAGCTGGCAGGGTCCTGCGCCAGTGCCGCCTCGAAGAGCTCGCGGGCCTGGGAGGCGGTGACGTCCCTCAGCAGCCACGCACCCTCGTCGTAGGCGACGGCACCCTCGGGCGCGGGGGCGCTGGTGCACAGCACGTAGTCGTCCGTGAGGAGCGCCGGGTCGTAGGCGAGACCGCGCGAGAGGTCGTAGGCGGGACGGCGACCGGCACGATAGTCGAGCAGGTCCTGCACCATGGCATTGCCCGTGGGCAGGCTGCCGGCGCCCTGCCCGTAGAACTTGAGCGGGCCGACCGTGGAGCCCTCGAGCGACATGATGTTGAAGTTGCTGGGGACGTTGGCCTCGAGCGAGCGGGACGGCAGCGCCACCGGCTCGACGACGGCGGCATAGCGTCCACCGCCCTGCACGGCACGACCCAGCAGCTTGACCGTGCGACCGTGCGCCGCGAAGAGATCGAGGTAGGCCTTGGTGAGCGTGCGGATGCCCGTCACGGGGATGTCGGGCGTGCAGGCCGTGTCGAAGGCCACCCCCACCGCGATGACGGTCTTGTTCCTGACGTCGATGCCATCGATGTCGGCAGAGGGGTCGGCCTCGGCATAGCCCAGCTCCTGGGCGCGCGCGAGCGTCTCGCCAAAGTCCGCGCCGCCCTTGATCATGGCGTCGACGATGAAGTTGGTGGTGCCGTTCATGATGCCCGAGAGGCTCGGGATCTCGTCGATGCGGCGGACCTTCTCGATGCTGGCGATCCACGGGATGCCGCCGCCGCAGGTCGCCTCGATGAGCAGGCTGGCACCGTGCGCCGTCGCCGTCCTGGCAAACTCGTCGAAGAACGCCGCCACCACGGCCTTGTTCGATGTGACCACCGACTTGCCCGCCTCGAGGGCACCCATGATGAAGGTGTGGGCGGGCTCGAGCCCGCCCATGCACTCGACCACGACCTCGATCTGGGGATCGTCCACGATCAGGCCGTAGTCCGGGGTCATGCGCCCCTCGACGCAGCGGTCGGGCAGGTCGAGGATGCGCACGACCTCGATGTCCTCCACACCTGCGACGATCTGGTCGACCCCACGGCCAACCGTGCCGTAGCCCAGGATGGCGATCTTCATCGGTATCCAATCTTTCGTTTTGTGTGACACAGGTATGGTACGTGTCCAAGCGGGGTTATGATACTTGCGAGCAGGACATCCATCAAAATCTTCGAGGAGTGCCGCCGTGGAGACGTTGTATCACAGCACACGCAGCGCAGACGAGCTTGTAACAAGCAAGCAAGCAATCCTGGCCGGCATCGCGCCCGATGGCGGCCTCTACGTGTCGGACCAGCTCGGCCAGGAGCGGGTTGATGTCGCCATGGTCGCAGCCCAGGACTACCACGCCACCGCCCGCGACGTGCTGGGCATCCTGCTCTCCGACTACACCGCAGACGAGATCGCCTCCTGCGTCGCCGGCGCCTACGGCGAGAACTTCGACACGCCGTCCGTCACGCCCCTCGCGCCGTTGGGGGCAGACTGGCTGCTCGAGCTCTACCATGGGCCCACCTGCGCCTTCAAGGACGTCGCCCTGCAGATGCTGCCTCGCCTGATGAGCGTGGCGCGCGAGGGTGACGGCCACACGGTCATGATCGTGACCGCCACCTCGGGCGACACCGGCAAGGCGGCCCTCGAGGGGTTTGCCGACGTGCCCGGCACCGGTGTCACGGTCTTCTACCCCGATGGCAAGGTGAGCGACATCCAGCGCCTGCAGATGGTCACCCAGTCGGGAGCCAACGTGGCCGTCGCCGGCATACGAGGCACCTTCGACGACGCGCAGACCCAGGTCAAGGGCATCTTTGCCGACGCGGGCGTCGGCGCGCGCCTCGCCGAGGCAGGCACCGTGCTCTCCAGCGCCAACTCCATCAACGTGGGCCGCCTGGTCCCGCAGGTCACCTACTACATGGACGCGTACGCGCAGCTGGTGAGGCGCGGCGCCATCACGCTGGGCGACGCTGTCGACTACTGCGTGCCCACGGGCAACTTCGGCGACGTGCTGGCCGGTTACTACGCCAAGCGCCTGGGCCTGCCGGTTGGCCGTCTGATCGTGGCGTCCAACACCAACAAGGTGCTCACCGACTTCATCGAGACCGGCACCTACGACCGGCGTCGCACGTTTGCCAAGACCATCTCGCCCTCGATGGACATCCTCGTCTCGTCCAACCTCGAGCGCCTGTTGTACCACCTGACCGACGGGGACTGCGAGCGTGTGTCCACCTGGATGGGCGAGCTCTCCGAGCGGGGCGCCTACACGCTCCCGACCGAGCTGATGGATCGGATGCGCGAGACCTTTGCCTGCGGATTCGCCACCGATGATGACACGCGCGCGGCCATCCGCAGGACCTGGGAGGACGAGCGCGTGCTCATCGACCCGCACACGGCCGTAGGCGCGTGCGTCCTTGGGCGGCGCGCCAGCGAGGGCCGCGCACGCGTGTGCCTCTCCACCGCCAATCCCTACAAGTTCAGCGCCGACGTGCTGGCCGCCCTTGGCGTCGAGACCGGCGGCATGGACGGCTTCGCCTGCATGGACGCCCTGCAGGAACTGACGGGCGTCGAGGCCCCCGTGCGGCTCTCGGGCCTTCGTCGCGCCGCCGTGCTGCATCCCGACGTCTGCGACCAGAGCGAGATGGCAGGCTTCGTCGAGGCCGCCTGCGCACGCGTCTTCGCATGAGCGAGGCGGACATGACGCAGGGCATCAGTGTGCGCGTCCCCGCCACCACGGCCAACTTGGGCGTGGGCTTCGACGTGCTGGGACTTGCCCTCGAGCTCTCGGCGACGTACGCTATCGTTCCCGCGAGGAAGCTGCTCGTCACCGGCTGCGACGAGCGCTTCCGCGGAGAGGACAACCTGGTCTGGACCTCCTACCTCGCGGCATGCGGGACGCTGGGCATCGAGCCTCGCCCGCTGCACATCCACGAGGAGAGCCCCATCCCCGGCTCGGGCGGGCTGGGCGCCAGCTCGACATGCGTGGTGGCCGGCATCGTCGCCGCGCAGGCGCTGGCCGGACGCCGCATCGACCGCGCCCTCACCGCCAGCCTGGCAACCCGCATCGAGGGGCATCCCGACAACGTCGCCCCCGCCGTCATGGGTGGCCTGGTGAGCAGCTACGTGGAGGGCGACCAGACCGTCACCACGCGGTGGGTGGTGGCGTCCAACCTTCGCTTCGTCTGCATGGCTCCCCCCTATCGGGTGCTCACCGCCGATGCCCGCCGGGCGCTGCCCGCCATGGTGCCGATGAGCTCGGTCTCCTGGCAGGTGGGGCGCTGCCTGGCCATGGTCAGCGCGCTCGCCTCGGGATGTGCGGACGACATCGCGGCCTGCTGCCACGATCGCATCCACGAGCCCTACCGTGCGCCACTGATCCCCGACTTCGAGCGCCTGCGCGACTGCGCCCTCGAGGCGGGCGCGTGCACGTTCCTGATCTCCGGGTCGGGAGCTGCGATGCTCGCCGTCTGCGACGGTGCGAGCAGCGCCGAGCGTGTGGGGCGCGCCGCCCAAGGCCTGATGCCCGACCTGTGGGTTCGCACGATGCGCGCCAGCGAGCATGGCGCGTCGGCCACCGCCTTGCCCGGCCCGATGCCCGTCCCGATGGGGACCTCCTCCCGACGAATCGGTCCCACGCCACCGGGTCTCTCCCAATGCTCAGACAACGAGAGGAACCTCGCATGAACATCTGCTGCCTGGACATGGAGGGCGTGCTCGTCCCCGAGATATGGATCGCGTTCTCGGAGGCGAGCGGCATCCCCGAGCTGCGGCGCACCACGCGCGACGAGCCCGATTACGACAGGCTCATGAGCTGGCGCCTGGGCATCCTGCGCGAGCACGGCCTGGGACAAAGACAGGTGCAGGACGTCATCGCCACCATCGATCCGCTTCCTGGCGCCAAGGAGTTCCTCGACGAGCTGCGCAGCATCTCGCAGGTCATCATCCTGTCCGACACCTTCGAGCAGTTTGCCACGCCCCTCATGGCCAAGCTCGGATGGCCCACGATCTTCTGCAACTCGCTGATCGTGGACGAGGACGGCATGGTCAGCGACTTCAGGATGCGCTGCCCCGAGTCCAAGCTCACCACCGTGCGCGGCCTGCAGTCCATCGGCTTCGAGACCATCGCGGCGGGGGATTCCTACAACGACCTCGCCATGATACGCGCCAGCAAGGCCGGGTTCCTCTTCCGCTCCACCGAGCAGATCGTGGCAGACAACCCAGACCTGCCCGCGTTCGAGGAGTTTGACGACCTTCTGGCCGCATTCAAGGCGGCTCTGTGACCAGGGATGTCCGATGGCGAGCCCTCTCGAAGGGTTGGGGCGGGCTGTAGCGGCAGGGAATTCGTTTTGTCTGCATTATTTCGGGACCCTGCATCTGAGATGCACCTACAAACGTGTTTGTCGGCAGTTTTAGGCCATCTACAACCTGCGTCGGCTCAAGCCTGCGTCGAAAACTACAGACAAACGCGAGAAAGCCCTCCAGGAAACCTGAAACTGCACCTACAATTTAATTTGTCGGCACCACAAGCGGGGAAAGGGCATAAGGGCCACATGTCGCAAAGCCGATGCCAGGGGGCCGGCACCACGAGCGGGGAGGGGACATGACCGGAGAGTCCTATCAGGACATCAACGCCCGCACCATAGACCGCTGGGTCAGCGAGGGCTGGGAGTGGGGACGGCCCGTCGACCACGAGGCCTACGAGCGCGCGACCAGAGGCGAGTGGCAGCTGCTGCTCACTCCCACCAAGCCCGTGCCCGACTCATGGTACCCTCCGCTCGAGGGCGCTAGGGTGCTTGGACTCGCCTCGGGTGGCGGGCAGCAGATGCCCCTGCTCACGGCAGCGGGGGCGCGATGCACCGTGCTGGACTACGCTCCCGCGCAGCTCGAGAGCGAGCGCATGGTGTCGCAGCGCGAAGGGTATGAGATCGACATCGTGCGTGCCGACATGACCAAGCCGCTCCCCTTTGACGATGCCAGCTTTGACATGGTCCTCAACCCCGTGAGCCTGTGCTACGTGCGCGAGGTGGAGCCGATCTGGCGCGAGGTGGCGCGCGTGCTCAGGCCGCAGGGAGTGCTGCTCACGGGCCTCGACACGGGCTTCAACTATGTCGTGGACGTCGATGAGCGGCAGATCGTGCGCGGGCTGCCCTTCGACCCCGTCGCCGAGCCGTCACTGGTGGCCGAGCTCGAGGATGAGGACGAGGGCATGCAGTTCTCACACACCCTCGACGAGCTGCTCGGGGGACTCCTACGCACAGGGTTTGCCATCGACGACCTCTACGAGGACACCAATGGGGAGGGTCGCCTCCATGAACTGGGCATTCCGACGATGCTTGCCGTGAGGGCCCACAGGCGCTAGGGCAAGGCTAGGCGAACTCCTCGAGCCATGCCTCGAGGTCTTCCTCCCCCGATGGGTGCCCGGATGTCTCGCAAGGCTGCTCGGGATCCTCGTCCTGCGCGAGGATGAAGAGGTCGACCGCATCGCAGGCCACCATGCCCAGGGCGGAGCGAAACCTCCTCCGCTGTCGTGGCGTGGCCTCCCCTGCCACCACCGCGTGGGCGGCGCTGACCACGTCCTCCTCCGTGACCTCGCGCCTCGTGCTGTGCTCGATCTCGCGCGTCACGGCCGCCAGCCTGCTCTGCGAGAGCGACAACGCGGTGGCGGCCTCCTCCAGGCTGTGATGCGCACCGACGGACGAGTCGCTCTGCTGCTGGATCTCATCCTGCCGGCGGCGACGCTCGTCCTCCATGGCAACCGGGAGCACCGGCATGCCGCCGAGCGCGGCGGGACTCACGAGCGCAAGCGCGGCGAGCGCTGCCGCCGCCTGCGCCGCCGGGGTCAGCGGATCGGGGAGACGGCCCGTCGGGTGGGTTGGCAGGTCCTGCGCGGGATCATCGCTTGCGGGCCTCGCGGGCACGGGAGTCCCCGCGACCAGCGCCCCTTCGGGGGCGTCTGGGTCGCCTCTCTGAGGGTCCCTCCCTGTCAGCTCGTCGTCCATCGTCTTCCGTCGGCGCGGGGTTTCGGTTTCCGTCGGCGCGGGGTGGCGTGAGTGCCCTACGCCGCCTCTTCCTGTGCGGCGGCCGCCTCCTCCTTCTCGGAGGGGTCGATTCGCCTGAACTTGAGCTCCTGGCTGTCCTGCGAGAGCGCCAGGATGCCCTCGCCATCAAGCGTCATGTCCACGGCCTGGCCGTCGATGGTGATGGTCGCCTTCTTGCTGCCAGACGCCTCCCACGTCCCGCTCATGGACCTGCCGAACAGCTCGAGGACACCGGTTCCGTCGGCGTCGAGGTCGAGGTACACGTGCAGGCCGGCCGAGCTCAGCAGCTTGAGGTCATCCGCACCGGTCACCTCGCCGTCCTCCGTCATCTCGCATATCTCGTAGGTGCCCACGAACGCCTCGCCATAGTCGACCGCCTCGCTGGCGTTGCCACAAGCTGCGACCGTGAGGCATGCGAACACTGCGCACGCCGCGAGCATGACAAGCCCTCTCAGTCTGGCCATGGACCCTCCCCACCATGGATCTTCCTTGTCCTTACGATAGCCGTTCACGATCCGGATCGCCACCTGACAGCCCGAGTGGCCCTGACGGTCCGGGGTCGGGCGGACCAGGAGGCAGGTGGTCTCACTTGTTCCATCAGAAGCCTTGATTTGTACGTGAGCCAAGACGAGCCACAGCGACACCGTCGTCGCACGGTAGACTGAAAAGAGGCACCTTGCATACAGCGGAGCACTTCGCAGACCGTCCGCGCCTCGATCATGCCCTGTGTCTGGTCTCGCGGGAGGGATTCTTCCCATGAAGCTCAATGACAGCTCGCTCATGCCGCTGTACCAGCAGGTGCATGGCGAGATCAAGGCAGCCATCACCTCCGGCCGGTACCTTCCTGGCGACAAGCTCCCCTCCGAGGTGGAGCTCTCCAAGCGCTACTCGGTGAGCCGCGTGACCATCAGGCGCGCGATCGACGAGCTGTCGAGCGAGGGCTACCTCACCTCGCGACAGGGCAAGGGCACCTTCGTCAACCAGCACAAGCTCGCGCGCAAGATCCGCCAAGGCCGCAACGTGACGAGCTTCTCCGACGTCTGCTCCGAGATGGGGATGATCGCAGGCGCCCGCGTGCTCACACGACGCGTGGTGCCCGCCGAGGGCGAGGCGCGGGAGTTCTTTGGTCCGGGGTGCAGCCAGCTCGTCCATGTGTCGCTCCTGCGTACCGCCGACGGCGTCCCCGTCATGGAGGAGAACAGCTTCTTTCCCTTCGAACAGTTTGCGTTTCTGCTCAAGGGCGACCTGGAGAACGTCCCGCTCTTCGACCTCGTCGCCAGGAGGTCAAGGCGTCTGCCACGGCATTGCGGCATGGGTACGATCGAGATGGTGCTCTGCGACGTGCGCCGGGCGGAACGTCTTGCCATCAGCGCCGGGGAGCCCCTCTTCTTTGAGCGTGCCTTCTTCCTCGACCAGGATGGTGCGCCCCTCTGCATGAGCAACAAGTATCTGGTCGGATCACGCTGTATGTTCGAGATCTGACCAGGCCTCCCGAGCTCCCGGGGGCTGTAGTGCCGACCCGACCCACCTACTATCGTCATTCTCTGAGACGAATCCTGCGATTTCGTTCTGGAAATCGACGATAGTAGGTGGGTCGGGTTCAGAGCGGACCCCAATCGTCTGGAATCTCGCCACCAAGTCGACAGGGAGACCCCCGCGCGAGGGCAGGCGGCCGCCTCTTGGTGCCTTTCCGAGCTGCTGCGCATGCAGAGATCCCCGCGCAAGAGCAGGGGCCGTCCCTTGCTCAAGGGACGGCCCCTGCCCTCACGCGGGGATCAGATCTCAAACGCGGGGCCAGACCGCTCCCCTACCCGATACGGCTGGTCAGCCACTCGGTCGCCTGCTCGATCACCTGCCAGTAATAGGGATCAACGAAGCCATGCTCGCCGCCCGGGATGACGCGCAGGTCACAGCGGGGGAAGAGCTCGGCGGCACGCTGCGAGTAGCTGAGCGGCACGTTCTTGTCGGCGTCCCCATGGAACAGGAGCACTTCCTGCGGGAAGGCGGGGATGTGCTCGTAGAAGTCGTAGTCGTAGCACGAGCGCAGGAAGTCGCCGCTCACGCTCATGCTCATGAGGGGGAACGACTCCGGTATATCGTCGCGGTTGGGGCATGCGGTGCGCACCGCCTCGTGCAGGTTGAAGGCCGGGTACAGCAGCACGCACCCCTTTATCAGCTCGACGTTCGCGCGGGCCGCCATCAGCGTGATGGTCGCGCCCAAGCTCGCGCCGCAGAGGAAGAGGTTGCGCTCGTCCACGAAGGGCTCGCGGCTGATCTCCCAGGCCACGGACTCAAGGTCATGCTGCTCGGTGAAGAGCGACATGTTGTCCTGCCAGTCGCTGTAGCTGTAATTGCCGCCACCACAGAAGTCGAACACGTAGGAGACCATGCCGCGCTCGGCGGCGGTGCGTGCGTAGGGCTCCATGTCGCCGTGGTTGGTACTCAGCCCGTGCGAGAAGATCGCCGTGGCACGCGGGCGACCGTCGTCGATGCCTTCCGGCAAAAAGAGCTTGCCATAGATGTTCTTGTCGTCGCGCTTGCACCAGTGCTCTCGCTCGTAGTAACCCAAGGGGCCTCCCCTGTCTGCGTTCTTGTCGCGTCCGGTGGCATGCCCACGCACGCCACCATGGGTTCTTATGGTAACAAGACGACAAGTGCCAAGTCGAGAACTCTCTGTCCGAAATCTTCATCGCACCCCACGAGGCATGTGATGGAGACAGAGCGCCTCGCTTCTGGTGCGTCCGATCGGGCTGGCGCGCCTTGCCCATGATGGTCAGGCGAGACGGAGCGCCTCGCTTCCGGTGCGTCCGATCGGGCAGCGCCGCAATCAGGCTCGCTCGCTCCCAGACGTGACCCTTAGCGGTCCTGAGCGGTTTCCTGCCCTCCGCGCATAGAGGAGCAGGTCAGAGACCATAGCCTCTGACCTGCGATTTTCTGGTGGGCGTTACAAGATTTGAACTTGTGACCTCTTCCGTGTCAGGGAAGCGCTCTCCCCCTGAGCTAAACGCCCGTAGCTTGGGTACCGTCTGCGCAGCAAGAAGAACTATAGCGGAACGCCCACCGCAACGCAATGACTTTTTTCGATGACACCCGCTTCTGTCCGCCGACAGCCGCCTGTTCACCAGAACCGCACGCCCAGGTGAACATCCCCCTCAACATGCCGCTCCTCCACCCTGCACGCATACCCCAGCTCGCTCAGCTGACGCTCCGCCTCGTCCGCAATGCGCTCGGCCACCCAGCGCTCGCTGCACTCGTGCGGCATCACCACGTCCTCAACGCTCCAATACACCTGCAGGTCAAAGCCGCTTCCTGCATCATCGCGCAACGCACGGGCCGCGCTCCCCGAGCGCATGAACGACGGACTGTCAAACACGCACCACACGCATCCCGACGCGTCGAGCCAACCTTCGCGCACCACGCGCCTGCCTGCGTCCTTCTCGCGCTGGCGCACCGCCTGCGAGACCTTCACCTGCACATAGGGGCCAATGACCCTCTCAAAGGTCAGCCGATTGCGCAGCGCGCACACCCGCAGCTCATCCGTGTCCACCGCGCACCTCCGTAGCCATCACCAAGGCGCCGGGCCACGGAGCTTCCCCATCCGTGGCCCGGCCTCATGGCATCCCAGATCTTCCCGCACCTAGAACAGCTCGTTGCTCCTGTCGTAGCGCTTCCCGCCCCAGTACACGCGGGCCGCGCGCTGGGCCTTTGGCCCCAGATGCACGTCCTTCAGCACCCACTGGCAGAACTGCGAGAAGCCCGTGCGATCCACGATGTAGCCGATGTGCTCCTTGCCCTCCGGCGCGCCCTCGTCGATGAACTCGTCGATGTAGGCGTAGGTGTTCTGGACGATCTTGACGATGGAGTCCTCGTCAGCCCACTTGAGCCAGTCCTCGGCCAGACGCGGGTTCTGCTTGCCGGTGCGACCCATGATCTTCACACGGAAGTAATGCTCCTTGGAACGGGTCCACGCACGCGTTGGGCAGTAGTTGATGCACACGCCACACCCGATGCACAGGTCCTCGTCGCGCACGATCTTGCCGTTGACCACGCTGAGGGCACCCACGGAGCGTCTCCTGCACCAGTTGACGCACTGCTCGCAGCCTATGCAGCGCTCGGGATCGTACTGGGGCTCGGTCATGCCGATGATGCCGAAGTCGTTGAGCGCCACATGCGCACAGTCGTTGGAACAGCCCGTGAAGGCGACCTTCACGTGACGGTTGTTGGGGAAGATGGCCTTGTCCATGCGACGCGCAAAGGCCGTGGTGTCGTAGCAGCCAAAGGGGCACAGGCGCGAGCCGGGGCAGGCGACCACGTTGCGGGTGCCTGAGGCGGGATAGCCCTTGTCGCGCTCATCCTGGTTGATGCCCGTGTCGTCGATGATGGCCTGCAGTCGGCGGTTGACCTCGGGCATCCTCTCCAGCGGGATGCCAGGGATCTCGACGCCCTGGCGGTTGGTGAGAAAGATCGTGCCGTTGCCAAATTCCTCGGCGATCTCCGCGACGCGCACCATGCTCTGGGCGTTGACCAAGCCACCGGGTACGCGTACGCGCGAGGCGGTCTCGCCACGCACCTTGGACTGTCGAAACGCGTTCTTCTTGAGCTGCTTGACGTTGACGTCGAGTGACACCGCGATCACCTCCTAGTCGATCATGTCCTTGCTGAGGTCATACCTGAACACGGGACCATCCAGGCAGACGTACGCCTCGCCGATGCGGCAATGGCCGCACTTGCCCAAGCCGCAGCACATCCTGCGCTCCTGTGAGACCCAGATGTGGTCCTCCGCCAGGCCGCGATCGAGCAGGCCCATCACCGAGAAGCGCATCATGGCCGGGGGCCCGACCACCACGGCGGTGGCGGTGGCAGGGTCGCGCAGGGCGATGGTGGGAATGTACTTGGTCACGAGCCCCACGTTGCCGATGTAGTCACCCGAGGCGCCGTCAACGGTCACGATCAGGTCGAGCAGCCCTTGCCAGCGATCGAGGTCGGTGCGGAAGAGCATGTCGTCAGGGCTGCGAAAGCCCACGATGACATGCTTGTCCGCAGCAGTGGCGCTGCGCGACAGGTGCTCGATGACACCACGCACCGGACTCACGCCCGTGCCACCTGCCACGACCACGCACTCGCCGCCCTCGTACAGGCTCACGTCGAAGCCGTTGCCGTAGGGTCCGCGCAGAAGCACCGTGGCCCCCACGTCAAAGGAGGCGAACAGCTCGGCGGTCACGCGGCCGACGTTGCGGATGGTGAGATCGACGCTCACGTTCGGATCGATCCCCGAGACCGAGATGGGCGCCTCCCCGTACTTGGGGACGGAGACCTCGAAGAACTGCCCGGGCCTCACCTCGCCCGAGAAGGCCAGACGGAAGGTGTGCTCGCGGTCGGTGTGCGAGACGATCTCGAGCACCTTGGAGGCAAACGGGACGTACGGGTTGGTGTCAGGCATTGTCCTGCACCTCCTCTGCGGCAAGGTCGTCCACGGCATCGGCCAGCTTGTTGACGCAGGCGGAGAACGAGATGTACTCGGGACAGATGTCATCGCAACGGCCACAGCCCACGCACATGTCGTAGCCGAAGCGCTTGCGGAAGTCATGCACCTTGTGCAGCACCTTGAAGCGCATGCGCTCGCCGGCGGCACGGCGGTACTGGCCACCGCCGGCGACGTTGGTGTAGCCGTCGATCATGCAGCTGGCGCCCACGCGGCGCCGCTCCCCCACGCGCCCGTTGTCGGTGTAGAAGACGTCCTGCATCGTGTAGCAGGTGCAGGTGGGGCAGGCCAGCGTGCAGCGGCCGCACGTGATGCAGCGCGCGGTGTACTCGTCCCACAGCTGGTGCTGATAGATGGCGACGGGCACCACCTCGGGCACGCGCACCCGCGTCTCGTTTGTCTCCACGTGCGCGGGTTCGAAGTCGGCCGTGGAGGAGGCCGCCTTGGCAAAGGTGGCGTCAAGGGCGTCGTCTGCCACCACGCAGCGATAGGCGTCGCCATCCCGCTCGAGCGAGAACAGCCAGCCCTCGGGTGCCACGTTGGTGCCCATGCTGCAGCAGAAGCAGCTGTCAAAGCCCTCCGGGCAGCCGATGAGCGCAAAGCTCACGCGGTCGCGCACCTTGCGGTAGAACCAGTCCTCCTCAGGGCCGTTGTGCAGGTATATCTGGTCGAGCCTGCGCACGGCATGCAGGTCGCACGCCCGTAGGAGCACGATGACCTCGCGCTCGTCGGCATCGGCCACCTTGACCTCGTCCTCCGTGAAGAAGAACAGCGTCTCGGAGAGTGGCGTCAGCAGCTCCTTGAACGCGTAGTCGGACTTGTGGGCAAGCTCGACCTGCCCGATGGACTCGACGAAGTCGTACCGCACCACGTCGGTGTCGGTGAAGCGACCCTCGCCCACCTTCAGCACGGGCGCGTACAGGCGGTACCGCGTCGCAAGCTCTGCCAAGACGCTGTCGAGCCCCTCTCCGCTCAGCAGGTAGCCCATGGCATCCCCCCTCTCGTCTCGGATCGCAGCGTCGACCGTCCCTCGGCGTCACACCACGGGCCACGTGGCGCTGTGCGCACCAGGGCGTGGGCGTGGCTGCCAGACGCCCCGCGGCCGCGCGCTATCGCTCCGCGCGCACCAAGGCGTAGGGAAACAGCAGCCCCTCTCCCTCGACGCGCCGCACACGCACGCCCAAGGCATCAGCGAGCAGGTCCTGCTCGGTGACGATGCGATCCGCCTCTCCGTATGCCTTGATTGTCCCACGACCTATGAGGCACACGTCGTCGCATACGGTGAACGTCTCGGTAACGTCGTGCGACGTGACGACGACGCCCTTCCCCTCGCTCGCGAGGAGGCGCATGATGCGATGGGTGGCGAGCCGGTGCGCCACGTCGAGGTGGGCGCCCGGCTCGTCCAGCAGCAGCATGGGCGCATCCTGCGCGATGGCCATGGCGAGGTAGGCGCGCTGGCGCTCGCCGCCCGAGAGGTCGCGCACCGCCCGGTCGCGCAGCTGCCACACGTCACAGAGATCCATCGCATGGCGTATGGCCCTCTCGTCGCCCTCACCCAGCGCCTGCAGCGGCCCCAGCCGCGAGAACCGACCGTGGCCGACCAGCGTGCGCACCGTCATGGCCGGGGCATGCAGCACCTGCGGAAGGTACGCCACGCGTCGCGCCCGCTCGCGATGCGGAAGATCCCGCAGCTCATCACCACAGACGCGTATGGATCCCCCGTAGGGCAGCAGCCCCACGAGCGCGCGCAGCAGGGTCGACTTCCCGCAGCCGTTGCTGCCGATGACCGCGGTGATCCTGCCGGGGGCGAGGGCCAGGTCGTCCACCTGCAGGACGGCTCTTCCCCCATAGCCCACGCGCACGTCCCTCAGCCCTATCATCTCGGCCTCCTCCGTCGCACGAGCAGCACGATGAAGAAGGGGGCGCCCATGCACGAGAGGAGCAGGCCGGCCGGCAGCTCGTAGGGAAAGAACAGCACGCGCGCGAGGAGGTCGCAGGCCATGAGCAGCGTCGCCCCCCACACCACGCACATGAGAAGCGACCTGCGGACCGATGGGCCGGCAAGCATGCGCACGAGGTTGGGCACGAGCAGTCCTACGAAACCCAGCAGGCCGCACACGCTCACCGAGGAGGAAGCGAGGAGGGCGGCGCAGACGATGGCGGCCACGCGATGGCGGCGCACGTCGAGGCCGAGCCCTTGTGCCGCCTCGTCGCCGAGGGCCAGCAGGTCAAGCCCTCCGGCCAGCGCAAGCGCGCCCACGATCCCCACGAGCATAGGACCCAGCGCGACAAGGAGCTGACCGAGCGTCACGCCCGAGAGGCCCCCCATGCTGAACGCCACCTTGTCCACCACCGTCTTGGGCCAGATGGTCACGATGGCGTTCGACCCTGCGGTCATGAGGCTCGAGACGGCGACGCCGGAGAGCACGAGCGTGGTGCGCGCGGCCCCGGCACGCCGGGCGACCAGATACACCACCACCGTCGCGACGAGGGCGCCCATCAGCGCCATCACCTGGCGGGCAGGGGCGGAGAGGGGAAAGGCCAACGCGGCGACGAGGGCGAAGAGGCCAGCGCCGGAGTTGATGCCCATGATGCCCGGCGAGGCGAGGTCGTTGTCAAGGGCCGCCTGGAGCAGGGCGCCGGAGACCGCGAGCGACGCGCCGCAGGCGAGGGCCGCCAGCACGCGGGGCACCCGCACGCCCCACACGATGAGGCGGGCGGGACCGGCCGCAGCGGAACCGAGAAGCGCCTCCCACGCATCTGCGGAGGAGAGGGCGTCGGTGCCCGCCAGCACCGATGCCAGCGCGCAGGCCACGAGCGCCATCAGCCCTGCCAGCAGGGGTGCCGCCGTCGACTCCCGGCGAGAAGGGATCACGCCCAGGCCCCATGCAGCACCTGTGACAGGTAGGCGTACGCCTCTCCCCACCTGGCGTTGGGCTTGTACTGGAAGAGGTCCTTGGGCAGGACCACCACGTGGTCCTGCTCGACCGCCCGCAGCTCGGACCACACGGGATTGGACCGGAACGCCACCTCGAAGGCCTCCTGGGCCTCGGCGCCCTCGCCCTGGTAGATCACGAAGACCCAGTCGGGATCTGCAGCCGCTATGGCCTCAAGCGAGAGGTCATCGAGGGTGGACGTGTCATCCGCCACGTTGGAAAGCCCGAGGTCGCCCAGCATGTCACAGGCGAAGTAGTCTGACTTGAGCACCTTGTTCTTCGTGGACGAGGTGCGCAACGCCAGATACGTCTCGCGATCCTCCGTGGCGAAGCCGGCCAGCACCTGGTCGATCTGCTGCGCAACGGCGGTCACGTTCCGCTCGAAGAGGTCGTCGCGGCCGGTGGCCGCGGTGAGTCGGGCCATGACGTCAGCGTAGTCGTCGAAAGAGTCGACGTCCACCACGAGCACGGGCACGCCCGCGTCCTCGAGGGCTCCGCGCGCCTCCTTGTGCGAGGGAAGGTCCTCGGTCAGCATCACCAGGTCGGGATCGAGCGCCAGCACCTGCTCGACGCTCGGGCGGGACGGGCTACCGATGCTCTCGACACCCTCGGTGCCTGAGATGGAGGGGAGGTCCAGCGCGTCCTCGGTCGCGCCAACCAGCGTGCCACCGGCAAGCAGCCAGAGCTCCCCCACCGAGCGGGAGAGCGCGACCACGCGGGAGTCGGCATCGATGTCGGCGAGGACATCTGCGGCGGCAGGCTCGCCCGAGCCAGGATCCTGCCCGACGGAAGACGGCGCACCCTCATCGGCCGTGATGGCGCAGCCGGACCCCAGCAGGGCGGCGCAGAGGGCCAAGACCAGGGAGAAGAGCAGCGTGCGACGCATGAGAGCCCCCTCTCAGGGCGTGGGACGGAACACACCAAGGATACCTGAGGCACGACCCTGTGACGACGTCCCTACGCGAGAGGCTCCGCTTGGCGGGCGCGCTGGACGGGCAGCTTCCGCGCGGGCGCAAGCTCCAGGAGCCCCTCCCGCGCGCACGTCGCCCCAAGGCCCGCGCATGCCAGCCACCACTCCCCCGTCAGGCCCGTGGCAGCACGATGCCGCCACCGAGGCAGGTCGCGCCCTCGTAGATGACGGCGCTCTGCCCGGGCGCGACCGTGCGGACGGGCTCGGGATAGCGCACCGTCATGCGACCGTCGGACATGCTCCCCACCCATGCCTCCCGCAAGGGCCCGGTGTGGCGCGTGCGCACGAGGTAGGTGCCCTCCGCAGGGGCCTCCCCCGAGACCCAGCGGACGTCATCCAGCACGAGCTCGCTGGTCCACAGACCGGGGCATGCCGGATCTGCGGTCACGTACACCACGTTTCTCGTCGTGTCGGTCGAGACCACGTAGCGCGCGGGACCACCGCCCAGGTCGAGTCCGCGCCGCTGGCCCACCGTGAAGAGGAACGCCCCGTCATGGCGGCCGAGCACCGTGCCCGTCTCCCATTCGACGATGTCGCCCGCCCTGCGATCGAGCGTCTCGAGCAGGAAGGTGCGCAGGCCGACCGGGCCCACGAAGCAGATGCCGTCGGAGTCGGGCTTGTGCTCGATGCCCAGGCCACGCTCCGCGCAGGCGGCGCGAACCGCCGCCTTGCTGTGGTAGTCGCCGATAGGAAACATCGCCCGGGCGTACACCGTACCCGGCACGCGCCACATGAAGTAGGTCTGATCCTTATGCTCGTCACGGCTGCGCAGCAGCCGGGCCGGACGGAGCGCGTCGCCATGATCGAGGCGCGCATAGTGGCCCGTGGCCACGAAGTCGGCGCCCTCGGCAAAGGCACGCGTGGCAAAGGTGCCAAACTTCACCGTCTGGTTGCACATCACGTCGGGGTTGGGCGTCAGGCCGCGGGCATATGCGTCCACCAGGTAGTCGACGACCGTGGCGCGGTACTCCCGCTCGCAGTCCCACACCTCCAGGGGGATGCCCAGGGTCACGGCCACACGCTCGGCGTCGGCGAGGTCGTCGGCCCAGGGACACCTGAACCCCGGCAGGTCCTGCGACCAGTTGCGCATGTACACGCCCCGCACGTCATGGCCCTGCTCGACCAGCAGCGCGGCGGCAAGGGCCGAGTCGACGCCACCGCTCATGCCCACGCACACCCTGCTCACAGGCTCACCCCCATGCGTGCGGCCTCGATCCGCACCACATCCGCGATCTGCTCGGTGGCGTAGTCTATCTCCTCGGAGGTCGTCGGCCGACCGAGCGTCATGCGCAGGCTCCCGCGCGCGACCTCGTCGGGCACGCCCATCGCCCGCAGCACGTGGCTCACCCGCATCCTGCTTGCGGCGCAGGCGCTGCCGGTGCCCACCGACACGCCGCGACGCTCGAGGCCTATCACCAGGCGGGTCGCGTCGAGGCCGGGAAACGAGACGTGCAGGAGTCCGGGAAGGCGCAGCTTGTCCTTCTTGGGGCCCGTGATCACCATGGCGGGAAACGCGGCCCGAAGGCGATCCTGGAGGCGATTGCGCAGGCCAGCGAGCCTGATCGCCTCTCCCCTGCGTCGCTCGCTGGCCAGCTCGAGCGCGCATGCGAAACCGATGACGCCCGCCACGTTCTCGGTGCCGGAGCGCACGCCGCCCTCCTGCCCGCCGCCCCGCACGAGCGGGCGCAGGCGCACGTCGTCTGACGACCAGAGCAGCCCTACCTGCTTTGGTCCGTAGACCTTCGCCGCCGAGAGCGTCACCATGTCGGCACCTAGGGAACTCACGTTGACCGCATGCGTCAGGGAGGCCTGCGAGGCATCGGTGTGCAGCAGGATGGGCCTGGGGTCGCGCGCCTCCAGGCGCCGCGCGCGCTCCGCCATCACCTGGGCCGCCACCTCGCGCACCGGTTGGATGGTGCCCACCTCACCGTTTGCCAGCTCCACGGAGACGAGCTCCGTCTCGGGCGTGATGGCATCGGCCACCGCGCGCGCGCTGACCCGGGCATCGCTCCCGACCGCGACCAGCACGTGACGGCGGGCCTCGGCGCAGGCGCGCACGCTCTCGTGCTCCGCCGCGTCGGTGACTATCATGCCATCGACCGCCGCGAACGCGAGGTTGTTCGCCTCCGTGGCCCCCGCGGTCAACGTGACCTGTCCGGGACGGGCGCCCATCAGGCGGGCAAGCGTCGCGCGCGCCGCCTCCATGTCGTCCCTCACGCTGCGCGCGAGGGCGTAGGGTGCCGAGGGGTTGTGGAAGCGCTCCGTGAGGTAGGGCAGCATCGCCTGAACGACCTCGGGCGCAAGCGGCGTCGCCGCGCCGTAGTCGAGGTATGCCTGCCGAGTCGCCATCGTCCCCCTCGCTCCTTGGATTCCTGACCATACTACACGTCTTGCCAGCGGGCGCCAAAGGGAGCTTAGTCCGCTGCGCGAGCACGCGTGCCCGTGCGCCCATGAGGGCGGCACGCAACGATATTCCTCAGGTTGTTTTGGGAACAAGGTTCATATGCGCACAAGACCCGACATAGCCCTCGTCCCCGTCGATCGCGACCTCGACGTCACCAGCGTTGACGCGCTGCGCCAGACGCTGGAGAGCCTCATAGCCGACGGGTGTCGCAGGATCATCCTCAACATGGCCGGGGCAACCTACATCGACTCCGCGGGCATGGCGCTGCTGCTTGCGGAGATCCGCCGCATGCGCGCGCTCAAGGGTCTCCTCTCCCTCACCAACGTGTCCGATCAGGTGCTCGCCATCCTCAGGCGCGCCCGCGTCGTTGACTTCGCGCCCGTCTCGCGCACGAGGCCCTGCGACGGGCGTACGGTGCCCGACCCCTCCACGCCTCCCCTCTGGCGCACGGTCGTTCCCGTGAACAAGGGCGACCTCTCCCTCACGCGCGCAAGCATCGGGCGTCTCCTCGAGCAGCTTTCCCTCACGCCCGACGAGCTCTTTGACGCCACCTTGGCGGCAGGCGAGGCCGTGGGCAACGCGGTCGACCATACCGGCGGAACGGGGGCGTCGGTCACCATCGTCGGCTATCGCGATCGAGCCGTCATCGAGGTGACGGACTGCGGCCCGGGCTTTGACCCCAGCTGCACGTCGTGCGTGGCAGACCCGTGCGCAGAGCGCGGCAGGGGGATTCGTCTCATGCGCCTGCTGGCCGACTCGGTGACCATCACGCCCCGCTCGACCGGCGAGGGGATGCTGGTGCGTATCGTCAAGCTCGCACATGCGACGGACGGCTAGCGCCCACCACCGGCAACGCGCCTGGGACGGCCGGCGTCTGGGACGGCTGACACCTGAGGCGGTACGCCTGGGCGGCCGATCCATCGGTGGGTGTGTGGATGACCAGCCGCATGCTGGGCCAGCCCTCCCCGACCCGTAGGGACAATATCCCACTGGAAAGGAAATCCCCGAGTTGTGCGGTGCCGGGACCCGAGGCGGAAAGGAAAAGCTCGAGTTGTGTGAGATCGAGGCCACGAACGGAAAGATTTTTCTCGACTTGTGACCTCATGTTCTCGCACAAGTCAGGGATTTCCTTTCCAGCAGAGGATCACAGCGCGCACAAGTTAGGGATTTCCTTTCCGAGGCAGAGCGCCGTCGCGCACAACTCGGGGATTTCCTTTCCGAGGGTGGCGCCAGTCGCGCACAACTCGGGCTTTTCCTTTCCGCCCCGGGCCCCGGCACCGCACAAGTCGGCCATTTTCTCTCCAGAGCCGCTTCCGGTGCCTCTTGACGCGATCCCTTGCATACCGTGTCCCCTGTCTCCGCCCGCACGGCACCCCGAACCCCATCCGCAGAGGCTGCCAAGGGGACAACGGTTCCTCCATATGAAAGCGGGTCGGCACCTATGCGCGAGAGGACGCATCGCAGGCGCAGGACAACGGTCCCCCATGTGAAAGAGGGCCGACACCCTCGGTGCCGGCCCGTGCGGTCGATGGAGGCGACGCCCGGATTCGAACCGGGGGTAAAGGCTTTGCAGGCCTCTGCCTTACCGCTTGGCCACGTCGCCAGATATGGAAAGGGCCGATGCGAGACCGGCCCAAAGGATGCCTGGAGCGGGCTACGGGGTTCGAACCCGCGACCTCAACCTTGGCAAGGTTGCGCGCTACCAACTGCGCTAAGCCCGCGTGCACAGAACAATATACGCAATGCCCACCCCTAATGCAAGCACTTTTTTGACCCTTTCCGAAACGACAGGCAAATGCAGGGACGAGAGCAGAGGTAGGCGGACGCAGGTCACCCGTCCGACTGGGAGCGGGGGCCGCACCACCGCCCAGCGCCTCGCTCCCACTCGCACGCCGCGAGCGTGCCTGCCTCATGAGAGCCCGATGACCCGTCGTCACAGCGCCCGGTCCCTGTGGGGGTGGTCCTTCGGTCGGCTGCGCCGTCTTCGCCTCCTTGTAGCCGATCCGGCCCCTGTGGGGGTGGTGACCATCGCTTTCCTGCGGCCAAAATCCCAGCGTCCAGCCCCTGTGGGATGGCCCTTCGAGGCCTAGGCAACCTGCAATGGGACGAGGGCCCACGGGAGAGGCTCAGCCCTCCTGTCCCACCTCGTCAAAGCGCAGGGCCACCAGGGCGACGTCATCGTCGAGGCTGTTGCCCGTGAAGTCGTCGACGGCGGCGAGCACGCGATCGAGCAGGCCCTCGAAGCCGTGCGCGGCCTCCCGCAGGGCGACGTCGCGCAGGCCGTCCTCGCCAAAGAAGCGGCCGTCGCGGGCGCGGGCCTCCGTGGTGCCGTCCGTGTATAGCAGCAGCGTATCGCCACCGTGCAGCCCGATCGACCCGTCACGGTAGGTCATGTCGTGGAAGGCCCCGACGACGCCCGACTGCACCCCCAGCCACTCGAGCGCACCCGAGGCAGCACGCATGAGGATCGCGGGCGGATGTCCTGCGGAGCAGTACGTCAGGGTGGCGGAGGGGCGGTCGATGATGCCCACGAAGAGTGTCGCGAAGGTCTCCACCCGCGAGAACCCCAGGAGGAAGTCGTTGAGCAGCCCGACCATGCGTGCGGGGGCCAGGCCCTCCCAGGCATAGGCGCCCAGCGCCGTGCGCACGGCAGCCGAGACCGATGCCGCCTCCACCCCCTTGCCCGACACGTCCCCCATGATCACGCAGGCGCGCTGCCCGGGAAGCCGTATCAGGTCGTAGAAGTCCCCACCCACGAAGGCGGCCTTCGTGGCGGAGGAGTAGAGGCCGCGCGCGGAGATGCCCTCGACGCTCTGGAGCTCGCTGCGCATGCCGCTCTGCAGCGCCTGCGAGATGCGATGGTCGCTCCTGCGCCCCTGCTCGCCCGACGCGACGGCGACGATGGTGTCCACCACCTGCCTGAGGTAGTCAAGCTCCAGCTCATCGAAGGGCTCGGCGTCCGCAGGACGCAGCGCCAGGAAGCGCAGGCGCCCGTCATCGATCTCGCGCGCGTCCACCATGGCCCCCATGCAGGGCTCGCCGCGCTCCTGCAGCCACACGCCCAGGGGGGCATCGGGAAGCAGCGCCGTGACCCCCTCGTCGCTGCCCAGGAGGCTTGTGGGCACGGCGACCTCCTCGTGAGAGGTCGGCAGGCGCAGCACCTCGTGCGCATCGATCGCCGATGGCCCGTCGAGCGTCGCGCACGCGCAGTCGAGGTCGTGCGAGACGGCGTCGAGCAGGCCGAGCCTCGTCTGCTCGGAGTAGGGTCCCGCAACGATCTTGTCGCGCAGGTCGTTGGCACGTGCGACCAGCTGCTCCCGCCGCTGGGCACGCATGGCGCCGAAGGCTCCCACGAGCTGCACGGCAAGGTAGCGGGTCACCGCATCGAGCAGGTTGGCGTCATCCTGCGGTATGGCTCGCGCATTGCGCCACCCCACCTCGATGAGCGCGATCACCTGGCCCCCAAAGCGCACAGGCACCGCCAGCAGGCTCGTGAACGGGGGGAGCTGACCCCGGCGCACGTGGTAGGTCGCGCGGGAGTCCTCGTCCATCAGCGTGCGGTGCGCGAGGCTACCCTTGCGCAGGCTCTCCCCGTCGGGCGGGAGCATCCGAAGCCGCAGGGCGTGCTCCGCCTGTGCCACCGCGCGGGTCAGCGCATGCTGATAGGGCAGGAAGCGCGGGACGGGCACGTCGGCGATCGACGCGCTCGTGCCGCGCAGACGAAATCCGTCGCCCTCCCCCAGGTACACGGCAGTTCCCGTCGCATCCATGGTGTCACGCAGGCGCTCGAGGACGCGCTCGAACAGCGTGCTCACGCTGGGGGAGTCGAGCGTCCCCAACACGATGTCGAGCGTGCCGGACAGGCGCCGGTTGGAACGCGAGAGCTCCTCGACGAGGCGCTCGTGCTCGCGATCTGCGGCGGCGCCAGCGTCGGTGTGGGCGGTGATCAGGAAGGCGTCTCCGTCTCCCTGGGCCCCTATGCGCCCACAGCGCATGACGAGCGCGAGGGCACGGCCGTCTGCCGCCCTGTGCGAGATGCGGACGGCACGACCGTCCGTGGGCAGGGGCAGCTGCTCGGGGGAGAACGGCAGGTGGGGGGCGACGCCCAGTGCGGGAGGGAACAGCATGCGCACGTCGGTGCCCACCAGCTGTGCCCCCTCGGGCATGGGGGACGGGGCGAGCAGGCGCAGCGCCTCGTCGTTGGCGGCCAGGACGGTGCCTTCCCCATCGAACACGATGACCGCGTCGCTCGTCATGGCAAGCAGTGCCGAGAGGGCCGATCCGGCCTCGAGGTCGTGGGAGGCGGACACGCGCCTGATGCCAGTGCCCTCGTCCGCCATGACCGCCCTCCCGAGACCGAACGGGGACGCACGCCCCCTATGGCAAAAGGCGGGTTCCCGGAGGAACCCGCCTGATCGTACGTGGTGTCGGAGGCGGGACTTGAACCCGCACGCCCTATAAGTAGGCACTAGCACCTCAAGCTAGCGCGTCTGCCAATTCCGCCACTCCGACGTGCGTCTTAGCGCAAGGAGAACAATAGCACGCCCTGGGGTCGAGCGCAACACCTTTTTCGAGCCAGGGACGTCCTGCGGCACCAGACCCGCGGTATGGCTGTGACCTGCGGCACCCCCCCCCGACCCGACGGCTGACGCAGGCAGGGGCCCGGGAGAGATGGCTGAGGCTGGCCCACGACCCTACAACTTGACCGAGCTGTCCTTGATGGGATCGGGCTCGGCAAAGTGGCAGGAGCAGAAGTGCCCCGGTGCAACCCTATCCAGCGCAGGCACCTCCTCCGAGCAGTGCGGCCGCGCGATGGGGCAGCGCGTGTGGAAGAGGCAGCCACTCGGCGGGTCGATGGGCGAGGGCGGGTCGCCCCTGAGGATGATGCGCCTACGCGACCGCTGGATGTCGGGGTCGGGAACGGGCACCGCTGAGAGCAGCGACTGCGTGTAGGGGTGATGCGGCTCGTCGTAGAGAGTCTTCCAGTCGGAGTACTCCATCATCGAACCGAGGTACATGACGGCAACATGGTCGGAGATGTGCTGGACGACCGAGAGGTCGTGGGCGATGAAGAGGTACGCGGTGCCATACTCCCTCTGCAGGTCGGTCAGGAGGTTAAGGACCTGAGCCTGAATGGAGACGTCGAGCGCCGAGACGGGCTCGTCGCAGATGATCAGCTTGGGACGCAGGGCGAAGGCACGTGCGATGCCCACACGCTGGCGCTGGCCACCGCTGAACTCGTGTGGATAGCGGTTGATGTGCTCAGGGTTAAGGCCCACCACGTCGAGGAGCTCGCGCACGAAGGCAAGGCGCTCCTCGCGGTTGGGCATGATCCTGTGGATGATGAGCGGCTCGGAGACGATCTCGCCGATGGTCATGCGCGGGTTGAGCGACGCATAGGGATCCTGGAAGATGAACTGCATGTCGCGTCTGAGCTGCTTGAGCTCGCGGCGGCCCATCTTGCCCACGTCCCTGCCCTCGAATTCGACCAGGCCGGAGGTGGGATCGATCAGGCGCATGATGCAGCGTCCGGTGGTGGACTTGCCGCAACCCGACTCGCCCACCAGCCCGAAGGTCTCGCCAGGGTAGATGTCAAAGGAAACATCGTTGACGGCATGGACCTTCTTGGAGCTCATGCGGCTGGCGATGATGCCGCTCTCGACGGGGAACTCCTTGCAGAGATGCTCGACATGGAGCAGCGGTGTCCGGGGGTCGCTCATGACGCCTCCCCTCCTTCCGCATGGCGTGTGACGGCCTCAGCGACGCGCTCGGGGCGCCCCTTGGTGCGCGACGTCGCGGGCGCGTTGGCGGCGACGAATGCCGCATCGTGCGCGAAATGGCAGCGAGCGTAGTGGCCCGTCCCGGTCACATGGGTGGGTGGCCGCTCGCTGCGGCAGCGGTCGGTCGCATAGGGGCAGCGAGGCGCGAACGCACATCCCAGCGCGGTGCTGACAAGCGAGGGGGGATTCCCTTTGATCGGGGTGAGCGGCTTCTTCTCGTCCATGATCGGATCGGGAATCGAGCGCGTGAGACCCCATGTGTAGGGATGGATCGGCGAGTAGAAGATCTCGTCGGCCGTACCGAACTCAACCGGCTGGCCAGCGTACATGACCATGATCTTATCGGCGATGTCAGCCACCACGCCGAGATCGTGCGTGATCATGATGATCGCATTGCCGTTCTTCTCCTGCATCTCTTGCATGAGCTCGATGATCTGGGCCTGGATGGTCACGTCGAGGGCAGTGGTGGGCTCGTCGGCGATGAGGATGTCGGGGTCGCAGGCCAGTGCCATGGCAATCATGACGCGCTGGCGCATACCACCCGAGAGCTCGTGCGGATAGCCCTTCACGCGCTGCTCGGCATTGGGGATGCCCACCATCCGCAACAGCTCGACGGAGCGCTGCAGGGCCTGCTGCCTGTTGTAGCCCAAGTGCAGCATCATGCCCTCGGAGAGCTGCCGACCAATGGTGTAGACGGGGTTGAGCGAGGTCATCGGGTCCTGGAAGATCATCGCGATGTCGTTGCCGCGAATGTGCTCCATCTCCTCCTCGGACATGGCAAGCAGCGAGCGACCGCGGTAGAGCACGTCACCGCCCTCGATCCTTCCGGGAGGCATGTCGATCAGGCCCATGATGGTGAGCGAGGTGACCGACTTGCCCGACCCAGACTCGCCCACAACGCCTAAGGTCTCCCCCCGATCCAGCGTGTACGAGACTCCGTTGACCGCCTTGACCACACCGTCCTGGGTGTGAAAGAACATCTTGAGATCGTCGACCTCGAGAAGGTGACGGCCTTCGGGGACGGGCTGGCTCTTGAGGTCGACCCAGTCTCCCGTCTCCCCCTTTCGTCCGAATCCAAACATCAGGCATCCTTCATCTTGACATCGAGTGCGTCGCGCAGGCCATCACCAAGCAGCGTGAACGCCAGCACGGTGGTGAGGATGGCGATGCCGGGCATGATCATGAGCCAGGGCTGGGTGGCAAGGTAGGTCTGGCCGTCCTGGATCATGATGCCCCAGGACGGGTCGGGCGGGATGACGCCCATACCGAGGAATGACAGGGCGCTCTCGGTCAAGATGGCGCCACCGATGTTCATCGTGGCATACACCACGATCGATGCCACGGAGTTAGGGAAGATGTGGCGCAGGATGATGCGCGCGTCAGAGGCGCCCATCGCGCGGGCGGCATCGACGTAGTCGTTCTCCTTGACCGAGAGGATCGCCGAGCGAAACACGCGGGCGATCGACGGCCATCCGAGCACGCCGATGGCGATGAACACGTTCTGGATGCCAGGACCGATGACCGCCAACATGGCAATCACGAAAAGCGTGTACGGAAACGCGAGGAAGATGTCAGCGAAGCGCATGATGACAGCATCCCAGAGGCCGCCATTGTAGGCGGCCAGCGCTCCCGCAACAAGCCCGATGAGCGTGGAGATGGCCGTTGCCAGCACCCCGACGGACAGCGAGATGCGCGCGCCGTAGATAACGCGGCAGAGCACGTCGCGGCCAAGCGTATCGGTGCCGAAGGGATGCTCGGATGATGGGGGCAGACGCGACATCGAGGTCATGGTGCTGGAGTCGATCGCGGTGGGACTGCCAAGCGTCCGGGGAACCCAGAGGTCGGCCGTGAGCGCGATGACAACCATGAGGATGATCCAGATGGCGCCACCCATGGCAAGCCTGTTGCGCCTCAGACGATGCCAGGCATCACCCCACAGGGTGCGCGATGGCGCGGCGGCAAAGGTCGAGGCCTGGGCGGCCTCGACCGAGGCGGCCGCCGCACCGAGCGTGTCATTGTTCGCATCCATGTGTGCCCCCTACTCGCTCTTCGATCCGTCGAACCTGATGCGCGGGTCGAGGAAGGCGTAGCTGATGTCAACGATCAGGTTGATGATCATGACCACGATGACGATGACGGTGACGCTGCCCATGACGATGGGCCAGTCGCGCTGTGAGATGGCACGATAGGTCTCGAAGCCGATACCGGGCCAATTGAAGACCGTCTCGGTGAGGATGGCACCGGCGAGCATGCCGCCGAAGTCCATGCCGATGTAGGTCACGACCGGGATGAGGGCGTTCTTGAGGGCATGGCGCCAGATGACGGCCCTGCGGGAGAGGCCCTTGGCACGTGCCGTGCGGATGTAGTCCTGATTGAGGACCTCGAGCAGCTGTGAGCGCATGATGCGCGCGGTGTAGGCTGTGGAGACCGCGGCCAGCGTGAGGGCGGGCAGGAGGTAGTACACCCAGCCCTCGAACTCGGCATGCGGACCACCCGCGCCGGAGATGGGCAGGTAGAACGATCCGCCGGTGACGTTCTTGAGGAAGATTCCCCAGAAGAGCTGCTGCAGCATGCCAAACCAGAAGGCGGGCATGGCCACCATCCCCGAGGTGACGAGCGTCACGCCCACGTCCCAGGCCGAGTAGCGCCTGATCGCCGACACCATGCCCGCCGCGATGCCGATGATCGACTCGATGATGATAGCCACCACGGCCAGCCTGAAGGTGTACGGGTACTTCTGGCCGAGGATGGACGAGACCGGCTTGCCGTTCTGCTGGTACGAGCGGCCGAGGTCGCCATGGAGCAGCCCGCTGACATAGGCGACGTAGCGCTTCCACAGCGGCGTATCGATGGTGTTGCCGTCCTCGTCGTAGATAGGCCTGCCACTCTCGTCGGTCTCGATCAGGTGGTACGAGACGCGCAAGTTGATCTCCGTCTGTGGGTCGAGCTTCTTCTCGCCCGCGATGAGCTTGATCGGGTCACCCGGAACGACGTTCTGCATCACGAACAGGATGAGCGTCACCCCGAGGAACACAGGTATGAACTGGATGACGCGCTTGGCAATGTATCTGAGCATGGTTTGACTCCCCGCGGGAACCGGCGAAGGCCGGCCGGTGCGAACGGCATGGTACTACTGCATAATAGCGCAGCAGGCATGCAAGCCTGGCGGCCAATGCGACAACGCGTGCCTTGGAAGGCGAAGTAAGCAGAGCAAAACATATCTCGGGCGGAGCACCAGAAACCCGATGCCCCGCCCGAGAACGCGCGTCGTGCGCGTACAGTCACGTCGCTACGCAAGCTCCGCGGCAGCGAACTCGGCCTTGCCCTGAGGATCGTAGAAGAAGCTGGCGAGACGCTCGGACCCCACGTGGTTGTGGGAGTAGAACATCACCGGGATGATCGGCATGTCGGCGCCGACGAGCTTGTTGACCTCGCGATAGGCCGCCTTGCGCTCCTCCTCGTCGATGAGCTGGCGGGCGTCCGCTAGGGCCTTGTCGACCTCGGGGTTGTTGTAGCGCGAGTAGTTGTTCTCGGCCGTGGACAGGAAGTTGGGATACAGGAAGTTGTCCATGGTCGGGTAGTCGGCGATCCAGCCGAGGCGACCGACCTGGAAGTTGCCGTCGCTCAGGTTCTGGAGGTAGGCCGCCCACTCGAGCGACTCCTGCGTGACCTCGACACCGATCTTCTCGAGGTCGCCCTGGATGATGGACATGATGTCCTCGTGACCACCACCGGAATTGTAGGAGAGCGTGATGGAGATGCCACGCTTGCCGTCGGCACCGGCAGGATACTTCTCGTCGAGCAGCGCGGCAGCGGCGTCGAGATCGTACTCGCAGCCATCCCAGATGTTGCCGGCATCGTCGTCGATGATGCGCGGGAAGATGCAGTCGGCGGGCTGGCGGGTGCCCTCGAAGACGGTGTCGCAGATGTTCTGGCGGTTGATGGCCAGCGAGAACGCCTTGCGCACGACGGGGTCGCCCATGACCTCGTCCTCGACGTTGACGACGAGGTAGTAGATGGAGACCTCGGCGCCGGTGAGGGTCTGGGCGCCCGGCGTCACGGTGTAGCCGTCCTCGGCCAGACCGTACTTGTCTGAGACCTCGCCCAGGCGACCGGACGGAATAGAGGTGAAGTCGATGTTGCCAGCCTCGAACTCGCGGAAGGCGGTGTCGGGGTCCTTCTGGATGGAGAAGTAGATGCCGTCGACCTTGGCGGGATCACCATAGTAGTCGTCGTAGCGAACCACATTGATGTACTGGTCAGCAACCCACTCGCCGTCCATCTTGAAGGGGCCGTTACCGATGGGAGCGGTCAGGAACGCCTCGGGATCGTCGAGGGCGGCCTGTGGCACGGGCGCGAGCGCAGGATGGACGCAGACGTAGGGGAAGTCGGCCATGGGAGCGGTCAGCTTCACGACCAGGGTGCTCTCATCGGGGCAGGTGACGCCCGCGAGCTCGGTGGCCTCGCCGGCAGCCATCTCGGCGGCGCCGACGACCGGGTCGAGGTGATAGCGGATCTCGGAGGGGGTGGTCATGTTGGGATCACAGATGCGCTCCCAGCCGCGCTTGAAGGAGGCGGCGTCGACGGGATCGCCGTTGTGGAACGTGGCACCCTTGACCAGGTGGAAGGTAAACTCGTCGGCGGCGTCGTTGATCTCCCACGACTCGGCGGCCTTGGCCACAAGCTCGCCCTTGTCCCAGTCATAGTCAGTCAGAGCGTCGAACAGGATGTGCTCGACCTGCGTGCCCTCGGACTCCTGTGTGTTGTAGGGGTCGATAGCGACCGGATTATTAATGTAGAACTTTATGAAGTTGTCGTTGGCGTCGCCACCGGAGCCGCCGCTGCCACCCTTCTTGCCACAGGCGGCGAGTGCTGTCAGCGCACTGGCGGCCAGACCTCCCTGAACGAACGTGCGGCGGTTCATCATCGTGCCAGCCATAGATTCCTCCTCTGACGAAAGGCCGTTACCGCAGCCTGGCCGGGCGACGGTACGGCCGCTTGTCCATGCATACCCACATGCACGGCATCACGACACACTGGCTCTAATATTTGAACGTCCTTCAAGCCCACGCAAGCAGCGATTGGCAAAGGGTGCCCAACGGCGCGCGAAAGGCGTTGGCGTGCATCCTTCCCTAGATCGTGCCCAGGGGGAACGTGAGGCACATGATGCAGATGCTCAGGCCAAAGATGAGGGCAGTGATGACGGTGAGGCGATCGAGGTTCTTCTCCCAGACACCAGAGCCGGCGGCCGAGCTGTACATGGATGAGGCGATCATGTCGGAGACGCCCGTGCCCTTGCCGGAGTGCATAAGCACAAGCAGAACGGTGGCGACACCAGAGACGAACATCAAGATAAGCAGAGCGAGGTTAAGCGGACCCACTGAACGACTCCTTGCGCTGTGGAGAGGTAGATACAGCGAGACACATTAGCACAACCGAGTCGTATCAGAATCTATCGTTTCGCTTTGTTGCCAACAGGTTACATTGCTTTCGTGAAGCCCTCTCGCCGCAGCAGACGAAAAAGCGCCCCGTTGCCGGGGCGCTCGTGCTTCATGGTGGAGATGAAGGGATTCGAACCCTCGGCCTCTGCCTTGCGAAGGCAGCGCTCTCCCAACTGAGCTACATCCCCGATGCGATGAGTGCAGGAGCTATTCTTGCAATTTGGGCCGCTCCTGTCAACCGTGGCCACAAGACCGATAGAGGAGCCCTGCCCGAGCCCACACCGAGCTCACCTTGGCTCCCGCCCCATCAGACGGGAATCACGCGCAGCTCGTGGGAGGATGCCGTGAAGGGCTCGTAGCCGTCTGCGGTCACCACGCCGCAATCCTCCAGGCGGATGCCGAACTTCCCCGGCAGATAAACCCCCGGCTCGATGGTGACCACCGAGCCGGCGGGAACCGGCTTGTCCCAGGTCTGTCTGAACCCTGGGCGCTCGTGAATCTCGATGCCCACGCCATGGCCCAGGCCGTGGCCGTAGAACTCGCCGTAGCCCGCGTCGCCGATGACCTTCACCGACAGCTCGTGTATGTCGGCACCCACGACGTCGGCACGCACCGCAGCCGCGCACTCCTCGTGCGCCCTGCGCACCACGGCGTACGCCTCGAGCTGCTCCTCGCTCGGCTCGCCCAGGCACACGGTGCGCGTCATGTCGGCATGATAGTCCTGGTAGAGGGCGCCGTAGTCCATGACGATGAGGTCCCCCTCCCGCACCGTGCGCGCGCCGGGCCGGGCATGCGGGTTGGCCCCGTTGGGGCCGGAGGCGATGATGGTGTCGAACGAGAGGCCGTCGGCGCCGTTGCTCAGCATGTGGTTCTCGAGCTCGGCGCGAATCTGCTGCTCGCTCATCCCCGGCCTGATGTAGCCGCAGATGTGCTCGAAGGCGGCGTCGGTGATGCGCTGGGCCTCGCGCAGCAGCTCCAGCTCGTCGTCGCCCTTGACCATGCGCAGGTCGCAGATGTCGCCGTGAAGGCGCGGGAAGGCGGGGGCGATAGAGACCTGCGCGCACGCATGCAGGAGGTCATCATAGAAGGCGAGGTCGCAGGTGTCCTCGATCGCCACCACGCGCGCACGCGCCGCTAGGATGCGGGCGGCGGCCCAGTCGGCCGGTGTCACGACCTCCTTGTCGAGCTGCCAGACGGAGTCCTCCCCAAGGCGCTCCATGAAACTGTTGTAGTAGCGGGAGTCGGTGTGCAGCCAGAGGCCATCGGCGGTGACCAGCGCCGTGTGGGCAACCTCGTCGTCAAAGACGCCGCGGGCGCCCGTGAGCCAGCGAAGGTCGGGGTTGTTTCGCAGCACGACCGCATCGTGGCCGCGCGCGCCCATCAGCTCGCGCAGGCGCGCGACGCGGCGGGCGCAGGCATCCTCATGAGCCATGTGATCCTCCTGTGGGAAGCGGGGGGCGGATATGACGGAGTCCATGCTAGGCCGACCTCGACGCGCACCACGCCGCCACGTGCTCGGCGAGCAGCTCGTCGGACACGGCCGCCAGCCGAACGCGGCCGAGCTTGCGTGGAAGCCCCAGCAGGAAGCGGTTCGTGCGGGCGAAGCGCTCCTCGCGGATGGCCGCGACCAGCGCGTCAGGGTCGAGCGAGACCGTGGCCATCGGCAGCTCGAGGCGATCGAGCAGCTCGTCCTGCGCCAAGACGTCATCGAGGGCGAACAGGCCCTCCCCGGCGGCGAGGCGCGCCTGGAAGCGCAGCGCCTCGGCCCGTGCGGTCGAGGGAGCCACGGCACCGCCCGCGAGGCGCACGAGCGCGCGGGCAAACGACTCGCCATACGTCAGCGACTGGCGCAGCGCCAGCGCAGTCGAGGAGAGCACCTTCCCGCGCACCTTGATCGTGTCCTGGAGCTGCTCGCACAGCACCCTGCGGTCGCCGGCGCACAGGTCCTCCGACCGATCCCAGAGCCGCGAGAAGCTTGCCTCGGAGTCGCACATCGCGGTCACGGCCATCAGCGCTCGGGCCATGAGGACATCCTCGGACGACTCGTCCGCGAGTGCCACGTCGACGTCGAGCAGCACATGCTTTGCCGCAGGCCGCACCGAGAGCATGCGCTCGCGCGCGCCCACGTCGATGCCACGAGGCGTGAGGACGGCCTCGACGAAGGCCGTCTGGTCGGTGGGCACCATCACCAGGGGCATGCCGGCACACCACTGTGCGCAGACGTAGGAGGCAAGCGACAGCACGTCTGCGTCGCCGACGACGACGGCCAGGTCATCCGAGGTGATGTCCCCCATGGCAAACGAGGAGGCAAGCGCGGCGACGGCATCGAGCGTGCGGGTGGCATCGCCCGCCGGCACGCCCGTCCGCGCAACCGAGAAGCCTGCGTCGGTCAGCTGCCTGCGCATCCGCTCGACGAGGTCCTCGCCAACATCCGAGCCGACGACCAGCGCGCTCGAGCGCGGCGTCCCCGCAGCACCCTTGAGCAGCGGTGACGCCTCGTCGATGACGCCGGTCCCCATGCGCACGTCGCACGAGCCGCCCGGCATGGAGACCCATTGGCGCACCCTCAGCCCACCGCTCTCGCTCACAGCAGACCCCTCTCCCACAGAAGGCTGCCAGCCTCGGCGGCCACCTGATCGAACGACTTGTCGCGTATGTCAATGGTGATGTCTGCCCCACGCTGGTAGAGGGGCCGCCGATGGGCATAGAGCAGGGCGGCCTGCCTGGCATCCCCCAGGTCGGGACGGCGCTCGGGATGCTGGATCTGGCGCAGGGAGTCCTGCAGGTCCCCGTCGAGATGCACCACGGTGCCCATCTCGTGCATCAGCGCGCGGCACTCCGATCGCTCGACGATGCCGCCGCCACAGCTCACCAACAGCGACTTGCGCTCACGCAGATGCCTGAGGGCGCGCTCCTCCGCGAGGCGGAACGACTCCTCGCCGTCCTGCCGGAAGATCTCGCTGACCGACTTGCGCTCGAGACGCTCGACCAGACGATCGGTGTCGATGTAGGCGCGGTGGAAGAGACGGCCGAGATTACGTGCCAGCGTGGACTTCCCCGCGCCGAGAAAGCCCACAAAGAAGATGTGGTCGCAGCCCTCGTGAACGACGTAGCCCCTCGTGTCCAAACCACTCACTCACCTTCGAACGACCGACCGCCCAGGATCATGCGCTCACCCTTGCGCATGATGTTGGTGTACCAGAGGTCTGCGGTCGACTGGGGGCGGACGAGGACCGTCCTCACACCCGCGAGGTTGCCCGCGACTACGTCGGTGTACACCTGGTCACCGATGAGGATGGCCTCGTCTGCCGTGACGCCCATCTTTCTGAGGGCCTTGGTCACGGCGATGGGCGCAGGCTTCATCGCATGGTGCACCACATCGCAGCCAAGCTCGCGGGCCGAGCGCTCGACCTGCCTCGAGTGGAAGTTGTTCGAGACGATGCAGGTGGAGATGCCCGCCCTGTGGACGCGCTCGATCCAGTCGAGCACCGCGGGCGGCGCGACCTCGGCGTCACGGGGGACGCAGGTGTTGTCGCGATCCAGAAGGACGCAGCGGATGCCCTGGGCACGAAGCCACTCGATCTCGATCATCTCGATGGACGCGACGTAGCGCGTCGCCGTGAACAGCCCCATGACGGCACCTAGCTGTTCAGGGACTGGTCGATGGCCTGCTTGTGCTCCTCGTAGGTCTCGGAGAACTGGTGCACGTTCTCGTTGATGAAGAAGTACAGGTACGTGGTGTCGGCGGGCTCCATGGCGGCCTTGATCGACGCGAGGCTCGGCGAGCAGATGGGTGTGGGGGTCAGGCCCTTGTGCAGGTAGGTGTTGTACGGACTCTCGATCTTCAGGTCATCCGCCGTCACCTCGCCGCCAGTGACGTACATCATAGTCGCGTCGCTTTGGATCGCCATGTCGGAGGAGAGGCGATTGTAGACGACCGAGGCCACCAGCGGGCGATCCTCCTCGGTCACGGCCTCCTTCTCGATGATCGAGGCGACCTTCAGGATGCCATAGTTGCTGATCTCGATGCTGTAGCGCTTGCGCAACGCCTCGCGCGCGGACTTCATGTCCAACGCCTCGACCTCGTCGCGGTACTGGTCGAGCATCATGCGTATGACGGCGTCGGCATCGACGCTCTTGCCGCCGAAGTCGTAGGTCTTGGCATACAGGTACCCCTCGAGGGAGTCGTCGGAGACCTTGCCGAGAAAATCGTAGTCGTCCGCATAGTTGGACGCCTTCGCCTGCGCGGTGAACTCGTCGGCGGGCACGCCCAGCTGCTTTTCGACGGCGGCGGCGGTCTTGGTGACCGTGAGGCCTTCCGCGAGCTTGAGCTGGAACTCGGTGGCGTTGGGACCCGCGACCAGCTGGCGGACGACCTCGGAGATCGTTGCGCCCGTGATGAACCGGTACGAGCCGCTCTTCATCGTGGCGTCGGCGTTCTGCTTCTGGACCTCCTGGTAGAACGCCGCCTCGTCGGAGATGACGTGGCTCTCGATGAGGATCTGCGCGATCTGGGCGCCGCCGGCACCGTCGGGTATCGCGACGACGACCTGCTCGCCGGCGGGATACTCCTCCTGCTTGGGGGCATTGCGCTGGAAGAGGTGCGGGACCACCAGAAGCCCTATCACCGAGACGGCGATCACGGCGGCAACCGCCACGAAGGCAAGCAGGGGAATCAGGTGGGGCCTGCCGTCGCGGCCAGGCTTGGCCTTGGCGGCACGACGCCTGTGCGCCGCCGCCGCGCGCTGGGTCGCGCGGGTCGTACGCTCGGACATCCGGCTCGCGACGCGGCCCTTGCCGGCAGGGCGTGGGGCACGCGTGCGTGGCGTGGCGGCACGGCGCGTGCGACCGACGTCCTGGGCACCCTCTGCGGAGGGACCCGAGAAGTGGGCCGCCCTCCTGTCACGCGCATTGTCCTGGCTCGTCGACATGCTCTGTCCTTACATCCGTCTGGCGTCCAGCCAGGCCTGCAGAAACAGGGACGCGGCAACCATGTCGACCTTGCCCCGCATGGCACGCTCGCTCATCCCCCCCTCTCGTAGGATACGCTTGGCCTCCAGCGAGGACAGCCGCTCATCGGCAAACTCCAGAGGAAGGCCGCATGCGCGCGCGATGCGGGCCGCCTGCTCGGCTATCCGCTGCGCCTGCGGCCCGTCCTCGCCCGCCAGCGTCCTCGGCATGCCGCAGAGCAGCAGCTCGGGCTCGTGGTCCTCCAGCACGCGGCGGAAGCTGCGCGCGTGCGAGAGGACCTCCTGTGCCGGCAGGACCGTGACCGGGGAGGAGACGGTGCCGGTCGCGTCGCTCGCCGCGACGCCGACGCGCACCTCCCCTATGTCGAGCGCGAGCACCCGCACGGTGCCTAGGCTCCCAGCAGCTCGCGCGCGGCTGCGAGCGCGGCGTCGATGCCGGAGACGTCGGTGCCACCGGCCTGGGCCATCGTCGGCCTGCCGCCTCCGCGGCCGCCGACCAGCGACGCGATGTCGCGAACCACGTCGCCTGCCTTGAAGCCCGCGGCGACGGCGGCGTCAGTGCCGGCGGCCAGCAGCGCCACCTTGCCGGCGGGCGTCGCAGAGGCGAGCACGCACGCGCAGGCCACGCCCAGGCGGTCGCGCACCGTGTCCCAGGCGCTGCGGATCTCCTTGCCATCGATGCCGTCGAGGCGGGCGACCACGAGCTTGTAACCATCCATGTCGGCGGCCGCGGCGACGGCGTCGGCGACCAAGTTCGAGGAGCCGCCGGTCAGCGCGGCGCGCAGCTTCCTGTCGGCCTCGGCCTTGTCATGCTGGAGCTGCGCGATGCGGGCGGTGACCTCGGAGGTGCGGCACTTGAGGGCATGCGCCGCATCCTGCAGCTGGGCCAGGTGCTCGTCGAGGTGCTGGAGGGCGCCGGCGGAGGTCATGGCCTCGATGCGACGGGCGTTGGAGCCCACAGAGCCCTCCGAGACGATCTTGAAGAGGCCGATCTCGGCGGTGTTGCGCACGTGGGTGCCCCCGCAGAGCTCGCGCGAGAAGGGCGCGTCGCCCTCGTTGGTGGAGACGACGCGAACCACCTCCCCGTACTTCTCGCCGAACAGGGCCACCGCACCGGCGGCCTTGGCCTCGTCGATGCCCATGACCTCGGTCACCACGGGCGTGGCCGCAAAGACCTCGGCATTGACCATGCCCTCGATGCGCGCGAGCTGATCTGCGGTGAGCGCCTCGAAGTGGGTGAAGTCGAAGCGCAGGCGGTCGGGGGCGACCAGCGAGCCCGCCTGGCTGACATGCTCGCCCAGCACCCTCTTGAGGGCCGCGTCGAGCAGGTGGGTCGCGGTGTGGTTGCGACGGATGAGCTCGCGACGATCGTGGTCGATGGTGGTGTTGGCCGCGTCGCCCACGCGCACGGTCCCCTCGACCAGCTCGCCCACGTGTGCCACCAGGCCACCGTCATGATGGCGGGCGTCGGAGACGTCGAGGGTGAAGCGCGCACCGTCGATGACGCCGGTGTCGGCGGTCTGGCCCCCCATCTCGGCATAGAAGGTGGTGCGGTCGAGGACGAGCTCGATCTGGTCGCCGGCCTCGGCGCGCTCGACCTCCTCGCCGTCGCGAACGATGGCCAGGACGGTCGCGCCGTCGAGCTCGTCGGCCTCGTATCCGCAGAACTCCGTCTCGGGCAGGCGGTCGGACAGCGCCGTCCACACGTCGTTGAAAGAGCCCCAGGCGTCGCGGTTCGCGCCCGCGCGCGCCCTCTCGCGCTGCTCGGTCATGCAGCGGTCGAAGGCGTCCATGTCGACGCCGCGGCCAGCGGCCTCGCAGATCTCGCGGGTGAGGTCGATGGGGAAGCCGTAGGTGTCATGCAGCCTGAAGGCCACCTCGCCGGCAAGCTCGTCGCCCGGAGCGAGGCCCTCGAGCTCGGCGGTCAGGCTCGCCTCCCCGGCATCGAGCGTGCCGTTGAAGCGCTCCTCCTCGGCGGAGAGGATGCCCAGGATGAGGGCCTTGCTCTCGACGAGCTCGGGATACACGTCGGCCATGAGGCGCATGACCTCCTCGGAGTACGCGGTGAGGAAGGCCCTCTCGATGCCCAGCAGGCGGCCGTGGTAGACCGCGCGACGCAGCAGGCGGCGCAGCACGTAGCCGCGGCCCTCGTTGCCCGGCAGGATGCCATCACCGATCATGAAGGTGATGGAGCGGGAGTGGTCGGCAACGATGCGCAGGCTGCGGTCGATGCGGGCATCCGTGCCGTAGGCCTTGCCCGACAGGCTCTCGCCCACGCCGATGAGCGAGGCGAGGACGTCGCCGTCGTAGTTGGTGCCCTTGTGCTGCATGATGGCGGCGATGCGCTCCAGGCCCATGCCGGTGTCGATGTTGCGGTGGGGCAGCTCGGGCAGCGAGCCGTCCTCCTGGCGGTCGTACTGGGTGAAGACCAGGTTCCAGAACTCGAGGTAGCGCTCCCCGTCATCGCCGGGCGCCTCGCCCTCGAACTCGGGCCCCTGGTCGAAGTAGACCTCGGAGCAGGGGCCGCAGGGACCTGTTGGGCCGGCGGCCCAGAAGTTGTCCTCCTCGCCGAGGCGGGAGATGTGGTCGTAGGGCACGCCCTGCTCGTGCCAGAGCTCGATCGCCTCGTCATCGTCCTCGAAGACGGTCATGTAGAGGCGGTCTGGGGGAAGGCCCAGGTGCTCGGGGGCGGTGATGAACTCCCAGGCCCAGGCGATGGCATCCGCCTTGGAGTAGCCACCGAAGGAGAAGTTACCGAGCATCTCGAAGAACGAGAGGTGGCTGGAATCCCCGATGTTGTCGATGTCGTTGGTGCGCAGGCACTTCTGGCAGGAGCACGCGCCGATCTCGGGCATGGTCCTGAGGCCCTGGTAATACTCCTTGAACTGGTTCATGCCCGCATTGGTGAGCAGCAGGGAGGGGTCGTCGGGGACGAGCGACGAGGATGGGTAGCGCCTGCAGCCCTTGGCCTCGAAGAACCTCAGGAAGTCATCACGGATCTGGGCCGTGGTCATGGTCTTGTAGTCGGTGCTCATGTCTCTCCTTGCGTGGCACTGATGACATTCCAACGTGTGGATTGTAGCGCAACGGCCTGCGAGGCGAAGTCCCCGCACGGCATGCGGGGAGGCGGTCATGGCACAGGATCTCGGACGGGAGGAGCTCGCGGTCCCCGTGCGGCACGCGGGGAGACGGCAGCAGGCGCGCGAGGGCAGTGGGCTCCCGGCGGCAGCGGGCTCGCGGCCCAGCGCCCGTGGGAGGGGCTATCCCATCAACCCCTCGGGATCGAGCTTCTCCTGAACTTGCTTGAGCACCTTGCGCAGCATGCGAGAGACCTGCACCTGCGAGATGCCCAACCTCTCGGCGATCTCGACCTGCGTGAGGCCCTGTTGGAAGCGCATGCGCACGATCTCCTGCTCGCGCAGGGTGAACTCGCTGATGACCTCGTCGATGACCATGCGATCGTCGGAGATGGCCAGGTCGCCGTCCTCGGTCGCGTAGCGGTCGATGATCGAGGGGGCGTCGTCGGTGGCGCTTTGTCCCGCGCCCTCGAGGGGCACCGAGTTGTAGGCGCTCGACGACTCCATGGCCTCGAGCACCTCGTCGACCGAGGCTCCGAGACGCCCGGCGACCTCGGCGACCGAAGGGGGACGCTGCAGCTCGCGCGTCAGGTCGTCGGTGGCCTGGTTGACCTTGGCGGACAGCTCCTGCAGGCGGCGCGGCACGCGCACCGACCACCCCTTGTCCCGGAAGTGGCGCTTGATCTCGCCCATGATGGTGGGCGTCGCAAACGTGGTGAACTCGAGCCCGCGGGCCGGGTCGAAGCGGTCGATGGCCTTGATGAGGCCGATCGTCCCCACTTGGATGAGGTCGTCGATGGGCTCGCCACGGTTCTTGAACTTGCTTGCCAGGAAGCGCACGAGGTTGAGGTGGCTCACGATGAGCTGCTCGCGCGCCTCCTCATCGCCGGTACCCTTGTACAGCCCGAACAGCTCGCGCGTGCGCTCCTTGTCCCACGCGACCTTTCCCTCGCGGGGAGGGCGCTTGGCCCGCTGGCGGCGACGCTCCTCGCGGTCGCTACTCGCCATACGCGGCGTCCGTTCTCTTCACGAGCACCAGGCTCGCACCGCCATCCGTCACCGCATGCTCGTCACACACGGCAGACAGCAGCAGCTCGGCGAGGCGGAGAGAGCCGTCCGCGTCATCCGCCTCCTGCGGACCGAGCGCGAAGGCCATGCGCACCTCTCCTTGGGACAGGGCGAAGTCGACGTCACACGACTCCGGAGCCGTGGCACAGCACAGGACGAAGCCCTCCTCCGCCGCCATGCGCACGTCCTCGACGTCGTCGACACTCATGTCGCACACCACGGCGAGGCTCGCCGCCATCATGCGCACCGCCCGCGCGAAGCCTGCCTTGGCGGGAACGCTCAGGCGCACCGTCTGCCCCGACATCGCTACTCCTGCCCCTCGGCGGGGTCCTCGGAGGACACCGGCTCGTAGGTCACGTAGCCGCCCTTGCGCGCGGGAGGCGCCTCGACCGGATCGGCGGGCTCCCCCGCGATCTGCTCGGGAGCACCCTTGCCGATGAGCTGCTGGCCCTCGGGGATGGTGATGCCACCAAAGCTGGCGACCTTGGACACGACGCCCACCGCGGCGTTCGTGGCGGTGTTCATGATGCGGGAGGCCGACTCGCCCACCCCGGCGACACCATGCGTGGCAGCGGAGACGTCGCCCAGGATGCCGTTGACCGACCCGAGCCCGACGCTGGCCGCGTCGGCCACCACCGTGATCTTCTCCACCAGTGGCGTGACCTCGCGAATGGCCGGCTGGAGCTCGTCCACCACGCCATCGAGCTTGGCGATGACGGGAGTCGCCTGGTCGATCGCCTCGGTGGCGGAGTGGGACACCTCGTCGAGGTTCACGCGGGCCTTGCGCAGGGTCAGCGCCAGTTCGACGGCGGCCCAGATGGCCGCTATCGCCAAGACAATCAGCATAATGTCGAGAGGCTTCATGGTCTTCGCTCCTTGTCACATGCCGCGTTGCGGCGCTCCAGGCATAGGTATTTCTCATGATACCCATTTGGGCAGAGATGGCGGCACGAGACATCCGTGGCATCGCCCGCCCACCGATTCCCATCCACCGCCAGCCCTGGAGCCGGGCGACCCGGGCCCGGGCGCTGGGGCATGTCCCCGCCGCCGTCAGTCGCCCGTGCGGTCGCGGCCGACGGCCTCCGTGCGCCACGCCTCCCACCCGCGCGGCCCAGGCTGGTAGAAGACACCGCGCTCGAGGCCGTCGGGCAGGTACTGCTGCTCGACCCATCCGCCGTCGTAGTCGTGGGGATATAGGTAAGGGCCATACTCGCCGGAGCCGGGACGATGGCGGTCGCGGAGGTGGTTGGGCACCTCCCGACGCGGCCCTTCGCGAACCTCGGCCAGCGCGGCGTCGATCGCCGCCTCGGCGGCGTTGCTCTTGGGTGCCAGGCACAGGTAGATGACCGCCTGCGCCAGGTTGATGCGACACTCCGGGTAGCCGATGACCTCGGTTGCCTTGAAGGCAGCCTCGGCGACGAGCAGTGCCTGGGGGTCGGCGTTGCCGACGTCCTCGGAGGCCAGGATGAGGATGCGTCGGGCGATGAACTTGGGATCCTCCCCCGCATCGATCATGCGGGCGAGCCAATAGAGCGCTGCGTCGGGATCGCTGCCGCGCATCGACTTGATGAACGCCGAGATGATGTCGTAGTGCATGTCGCCGGACTTGTCGTAGCTGAGGCCCCGCCGCGGATTTGCCTCGCGCACGTGCTCGGCCGTGATGGGCGTCGGGCGCTCGCGCGTGGGCTCCTCGCCTGCCGGCACCGCCATCTGGCTGGCAAGCTCGAGCGACGTGAGGGAGGCGCGACCGTCCCCGCCCGACATCGTGACGATCTCGGCCAACGCCTCGTCGGTGAGGGTGAACTCCCCCTTGAGGCCAAACTCGTCGTCCACGGCACGACGCACGAGCTCGGCGATGGAGGCGTCGTCCAGCGGCTGGAGCTCGACCACGCGCGAGCGCGACAGCAGGGCCGAGTTGACCTCGAAGTACGGGTTCTCGGTCGTGGCGCCCACCAACACCACGATGCGATCCTCCACCGCGTGCAGCAGGGCATCCTGCTGGGAGCGGTTGAAGCGATGGATCTCGTCGACGAACAGGATCGTGCGCCTGCCCGTACCCAGCAGCCGGGACTCGGCCGCCTCCATCTCGCGGCGCAGATCCTTGACGGTGCCCGTCACCGCCGACACCTCCACGAACTCGGCATGCGTGGTGTTGGCGATGATGCGCGCCAGCGTGGTCTTGCCCGTGCCGGCGGGCCCGTAGAGGATGACCGAGGAGAGGGTGTCGTGCTCGATGGCACGACGCAGCCACGACCCCTCGCCCACCGCACGAGCCTGCCCCACGAACCCATCGAGGGTCTGCGGTCGCATGCGCGCGGCCAAGGGCGCGTTGACCGTGCGCTGGTAGCGCTCGATGTTTGAGAAGAGTGTCTCCATAGGCGGCATTGTAGCGCGAGTGCCGGCCAGCTGGGTGCTATTCTCTTTACCTATGTGCCGCTCGCAGGGAGCGCACGTGCGACGTACGGGAGGTTGCCCCATGCTCGGCCGGCCGCTCATCGGCATCTGCTCGCGCCCCGACGACGAGAGCCTCGGGCGCCTGTACATCAACGCGTCATACGCACATGCCATCCAGGAGGCGGGAGGCATACCGATCGCCCTCCCCTGCGGCTTCGAGGCAGCCTCCATCGCCCCGGACATCGTGAGTCGCATCGACGGCCTGCTGCTCACCGGCGGAGGGGACGTGAGCGAGGAGGGCTTCGGCGGCAACAACTACGACGAGGGCTGCGTGGCACGCATCTCCCTCATGAGCGCCGACCGCGACGTCTTCGAGTACGCCGCCGTGCGGGCCGCATGGAAGACCAACAAGCCCTGCCTGGGCATCTGCCGAGGGTTGCAGGTCATGAACGTCTCGTTCGGGGGCACGCTCCTGCGCGACATCAGGGAGCGCCATCCCACCACGACCGTCACCCACTGGCAGCAAAGGCCCTGGGACGTGCCCACGCACAGCGTGCGCGTGGAGGCCACCAGCTGGCTCGCGCAGATCCTCGGAGGGCTCGAGTTCGAGATCAACTCCATGCACCATCAGGCCATCGCAAGGCCCTCTCCGCAGGGTCGCATCGTGGCCTGGGCGCCAGACGGCGTGCCCGAGGCCATCGAGTTCGCCAGCAGGAGCTTCTTCGTGGGCGTGCAGTGGCACCCCGAGGAGATAGGCACCATGCCACAGCTCTTCGAGGCCTTCGTGGACGCTGCCCGGTAGGGGTTGGCAGGCCGCCTGCCGCGCGGTGCCGACGGCCGCTGCCACGCGGCGCGGGACCCTATGGCCGCGCGTCGCCGTCGAAGTAGGTCCTGCGGGGAAAGAGCTCACGCGCCTCGGGAAAGAGCGCCTCGCAGGTGGCCATGAAGTACTCGTCGGTCATGGCCGACATGAAGTCGCAGACGCACTGGTCGGGGCTGGCCTCCCAGTCGTATGTGGCACCATAGTGGGCCAGGTGGCGCCCGAGGGGCTCGATGTGGTGACGGAAGATGGCCGCCGCGCGGTCGCCGGCGGCCAGCGCCTCCAGCTCATGCTCGTACAGGCGCGCGAACAGGTCTGCCACCGGACGGGAGAAGTCGCCATTGACCTCGCGCGCGCCATAGATCTTGGCGTAGTTCTCGCGCTTGGCGCGGCGCAGCTCGCAGAACGCGGCCTCGCTCATCCGGATGCGGTCCCTGCCCAGGCTGTGCTCTATCACGTCCGAGGTGAAGGCGGCAAGCGCCCAGGCATTGTATGCGCCTCCCAGGCCGTCATCGAAGGCATCCTCGGCACAGAGGCCCGCACGGATGGCATCCTGGCGATCCTTGCCCACGTAGGCGATGATGTCGGACACGCGCACGACGCAGCCCTCCAGCGTCATGGGACGCAGGTGGGCGATGGCCTCCTCGCCCCGCTGCCAGCACCCCGCGACCACGCGGTCGAACGCGTCGAAGGCCCGAAGGCCGCTGGTCTCGAAGACCTGCTGTTCGAACTCGCCGTTATGGCAGATGATGCCGTCGAGCGTCTGCAGCGAGACGTTGCGCCCGTACAGCACGTCGAGCACGCGGACGCTCTGCACGTTGTGAGAGAACCAGCGTCCGGTGCGCTCGTGGTAGACATCGTTGAGGAAGCGCTCGCCCGCATGCCCAAAGGGCGTGTGACCGAGGTCGTGGCCCAATGCGATGGCCTCGATGAGGTCGAGGTTGAGGCCGAGCGCGCGACCGATGTCGCGGGCGACGCGGGCGACCAGCTGCACGTGCAGCCCGCGCCGACAGAGGTCGTCGTTGGCGCGGAAGGAGAAGACCTGGGTCTTGCCTCCCATGCGATTGTAGGCAGGCGTGTGCAGGATCTTCTCGGCGTCACGCACGAAGGCGGGACGCAAGGGGCTGGCGTGGTCACGCGTGCCATCCCGCCTGATGGCGCGCTCGTCGGACGTGGCGTGGCAGCTCGCCTCGCCCGCCGCCCGCATCTCCGCCACCCGCTCGCAGGCAGCGGCGGACAGCGCGAGCGGCAGCCCTGGCGCGCAGGCGTTGACTGGGCGTGCGGACATGGGACCTCCCGAATGACGACGTTGACATCACCTGAGCGCAACGGGCAGACATGACAGGACGCGGCCCAGGCACAGGGGATGGGTCGCGGCATGGGACGCGGGGATGCGGCGGGCGGCAGGGCCCTAGTCGCGGGCGACGAGGCACGCCAGCGGGCGCGGGTCCTCCCACTCGACCGTGGTGCCTCCCGTCCCGCAGAGCGCGCGCAGCCCGCGCAGCTCGCCGCTGAACAGGTACATGCCCAACACCACGTTCACCTCGCGAGCCGAGCGGGCGTCACCACCATCGGCAGATCCCGGCAGCACCCTCATGACGTGCTGGGGAACGTATGCCTGCACGGCATCGTTTCGCCTGATGGCCTTGGTCAGCAGGGCACGCCATGCCGCCTTGCCCATGTCCCGGCCGGCATGCGTCGTGACGCCCGTGTGGGCGTCAGAGACCTTGAGCACCCAGTTCTCCTGATCGTAGAATCTCGAGACGTCGGTTGCCGTGGTGATGACGCAGGTCTCGATCACGTGCTCGTCCACGAACGCCTCCTCCTCGCTGCTGAACAGCGCGCGGCACTCCTTGTCCCGCAGCACCTCGAGGAAGCCCTGGGTACAGCAGGGCCACGAGCGATACCCGCCGATGGTGCAGACCAGGCCGCGACGCGTGGCCCGGAGCAGCGCGTCGATGCCCTGGCACCCATGCGCCACCGCCTCGTCGGCGGTGGCGCGCAGCCACGCGCAGGTGATGGGCCCACGGTCGTCGACGACCTGGTCGACGCCGGCGACGCGCTCGATGCGCAGGCGGGAGGGGTCGGTCGCGTGCGCGTAGCATCCCATCTCGTGCATGCGCTCGATGACGTAGTCGGTCTCGGCCCGGCGCGCGGAGTCATCGTAGTCGACGACGGCGAGCGCGGGGTTGGTAGGGTGGTTGCGACCCTCCTTGGCGTTGGCCCAGTTGCCATACGTGTGCAGGAGGGTCAGGATGCACTCGCTCACGGCGTCGAAGGACTCCACGCTGCCGTGGCGGGAGGCGAACTCATGGAAGCTGGCGCTCTGGCGCACCGCGCGCACGACCTCCACGCTCCCAGCCATGCCATCGATGCCACCCGTCACGATGCCGCTGATCTTGTAGTCGTTGGTCCTCTGATCGAAGAGCACGTCGACGCGCGCCAGGGGCACCGCGGCACGACGGCCCGTGGGCACCAAGGTCATCGCCTCGATCTCGGGCGAGAGCCCGAAGTGCGCACGGAAGGAGCGGTCGCGGTGATACTTGGCCATGACCTTCTCCATGATCGAGCTCAAGGTCCGCGCGGCGTCGGCGAGCAGCCCTGCCTGGGCGGCGCTCAGCACGTAGGGGGTAAGGGCCCAGCCCGAGACCCCGAGCAAGGCATGCGCGCCAGTCGCGCGGAGGTACTCCTCCCCCGCCTCGCGACCCGCGAGGTCGCCCTCCAGGTCATGTACGATCTGCAGGTACTCGTCCTCGAGCGTACGGGGTCTCGTCGTGGCCATGGGGACTCCTTCCGCAGGCAGCGGGCGTTACCCGGCTCGTCGGGACCGGACATGCCGCCCACAGTGGCTGTTCGTGCCGACGTGGCCCAGTATACCGGTTCCCCGTGCTGGGACCAGCGCATGCGACGGGTGACGCCGCCGAGACGCACGACCTGTCGGGGAACCGCGAGCCGGCCTACGGGCCCGTCCGTGAGACACGTCCCGAAAAGGGCTAGGGCAGCCCATCGAGCGGCAGGCGGGGCGCACCGCCGCCCCCCTGTCGCGGCGTGCGCGTCCGCTCCGTGCGCGCACGCTTGCGCTTGCGGCGCTTGCCCACCGACGAGGGACGCAGGCCGGGCACCCGTATCACCGCATTGAGACGCAGGGCGATCTGCCGGCAACCGCGCTCGTTGGGATGTCCGTGGCCATCGGCCAGCAGCGCCGGGTCATGGTCGAGCAGGCCCAGCCCGTCCACCAACGTCATCTGGTCGTAGGGGGCGACCTGCTCCGCGATGAGGGAGGGCACCTGCGCATGGCAGCTCCTGGCGTGCGAGGGCCACACGGCCTCGTCGTGCCAGAGCGGGGTGAGCACGTAGGTCGTTGCCTGCGGCCACAGGTGGGACAGCTCGCGCAGGTACAGGCGCACGTCTCGCGACACGCCCGCCGCCGCGCACGCCTCGTAGCGATAGTTCTCCCCATAGGCCACGACGATGCGCTCAGGGTCGACGGAGCCCGCCAGGCCGGCGAGGGAGCCCGGCTGGAAGACCTGGCCGCCTATGCCCTGGTTGACCAGGTCGAGACCGAGGCGTGCGGCGAGCAGCGCCGGCCACGAGCGCGCCGGGTCGTCGGACACGAATCCCTGTGCGACGGAATCCCCCAGCACGAGCAGGTTCCTCTTGGGCGCCACCGGGCGGATGGCCGTCCCGTCGCACCACACGTCGCGCACCATGCACCCGCGCAGGGCGGGAAGCCAAATCCTCACGTGTCTGGTGCGCGCCAGCCCAGGAAGCGCCTGGAGGCCCAGATCGTCCTCGCGATCGTGTCCTACGAGCGACACGGACAGCACCTCGTCCCCCTCCGCCGGCATGCCGCAGGCCTCGTGGTGCCCGTCGATGTCGACCGAGACCATGTCGTGGGGATCGTCGCCCTCCGGGCGATTGCGGTCGATGCCCTCGAGCACGGCGCGCGTGCCCCGTGGCTCGCGATCCACGCGCAGCTCGAGCACCACCTCGCGCGCGTCGGTCTCAAACTCGACGCGCACGCCGGCACAGGTGAGGGCCATCTGACGGAAGAGACCCGGGTGCCATGCCTGGCAGCTCCCCAGGGCACGCAGCTGTGCCTCGGAGACGCGCAGCGGGCGCACCCAGCGGTCGTCGTGCTCCCTGATGCCCACGGCACCATGCAGCAGCTCCGCCGCCGCGGCACGTGTCGGCAGGCTCCCGCCGTGCCCGCCTGCCCTGTCGTCCGTGAGCCCCATCACTGCCTCTTCGAGTCGCCGCGCCACCTGCATGGGCACTCCCATCTTACGACGAACGCGCCGCGCATGCCCACGGCCCTCTGGATTCGATGTGAGCTATCCTTAGTGGTGCCCGCACGACCGCGCCCACCGGGCCCCACGGAGAACCGCCATGTCGCGACACCTTTACCTCATGCGCCACGCCGAGACCCTGTTCAACCTCCAGAGGAAGACCCAGGGCTGGTGCGATTCCCCGCTCACGCCGCGCGGCGTCGAGCAGGCGCGCCTCACCGGGCAGGAGCTCGCCCGCAGGGGCCTCGCCTTCGACCATGCGTACTGCTCGACTGCCGAGCGCTGCTCCGACACGCTCGAGCTCGTCACCGAGGCCGCCTTCGGGCAGGCGATGCCCTACGAGCGGCGCAAGGGCCTGCGCGAGCTCAACTTTGGGTCCTACGAGGCACAGGATCAGTTCCTCGAGTCCCACGACGACGACTTCGACACCTTCTACGTGCCCTTCGGCGGCGAGAGCCACGCCGATGCCGTCGCGCGCTTCGAGGCCGACCTCCTCGAGATCATCGGGCGCCCGGGGCACGAGTCGGTGCTGGTGTGCTCGCACGGGGGCATCGCCATCAACTTCTACATGCGCTGGAGGGAGCACGCCCAGGTGCCATTCTCGACGCTCTCCAACTGCGCGACCTATGACTACGAATACCGTGACGGGATCTTCTCCTGCGTCGGCGTGCTTGCGGCGGACCTCTCCTCGCTCGAGGAGCCCGGCATGCCCACGCAGGCCAGGCGTATCGGCGCCGCCCGCGACCCGCGCTGAGAAGGGGGCAGGCAGATGATCAAGACGCTCTACCTGGTGTGGCATGGGCAGACCCTGTTCGCGCGCCAGGGCAGGTGCGAGGGGTGGAGCGACTCGCCGCTCAGCGACGAGGCCTGCGAGCGGGCGCGGGCCACGGGCCGCGACTTCTTCGCCGTCGGCGCGATCGCACCGGATGCCCTGTTCAGCTCGATGTCCGAGCGTGCCTGCGACACCCTCGAGCTCATCTGCCAGGAGGCGTACGGGACGGTGGCGCCCTATGAGCGCCTCAAGGGCCTCAAGGACCTCAACTACGGCATCTACGAGGCAAAGGATCGCTGCCTGGTGCCCCCCGTCCCCTACGGGGACTTCTTCGTGAAGTTCGGCGGGGAGTCGGACGGCCAGCTTGCCGCGCGCATACGCGAGGCGGTCGTCTCGATCGCGCGGAGGCCCGACGTCGGCTCGGCCATCGTCTCCACGCACCGCATCGCCTGCGCGCGGCTCTGCGGCCTGTGGGACGAGCGGTCGGAGGCGTGGTGCCTCGCGGCCCCCGACTGCTCGGTGGTCGTGCTGGCGTGCGACGCCACGACGGGCGCCATGCGCGTCACCGAGCGATTCACGCCAAGGGGGCAGGCGTGACCCGGACCCTCTACCTCCTGCGCCATGGCCAGACCCTGTTCAACACCCGCGGCATCGTGCAGGGCTGGTGCGACTCCCCCCTCACCGAGCTTGGGCGCGGGCAGGCCCTGCTCGCACGCGACTGGTTCGACGAGCGCGGCGTCACCTTCGACCATGCCTACTCCTCGCCCGCCGAGCGGGCGGCCGACACCGCCGAGCTGGTCACGCGCGGGAGCATCCCCTGCACGCTCACCAAAGGGCTCAAGGAGTTCTCGTACGGCATCATCGAGGGATGCAGCTACCAGCTGATCCTCCCCGGGACCTACAACCCCTACGGCGACTTCCTCGTTCCCTTTGGCGGCAGCTCGGAGGACGAGGTCATCGAGCGCATGCGCTCGACGCTCACCGAGATCATGGAGCGTCCCGGCCACGACTCGGTGCTGGCGGTGAGCCATGGGGCCTGCACCCGCGCCTTCATCAGCTCCTGCGATGCCACGAGCACGCTCCACGTGCCCAACCGCGTCGCCAAGAACTGCGCGGTGCATGTGCTGCGCTATGAGAACGGTGCCTTCGACCTGGTGGAACGCTTCGAGCCCGACGACTCCGGGCTGCGTGGGTAGCGGCTGCGCGGCCGCGCCTTCCCCGCCTACTCCCCCTCGCGGACGGGCTCGTAGATCTCCTCGCCGTCATCGAGACGCAGCATGAGGAGCTTGCCGAAGCCGGCGCCACCCGCGCAGCCGCAGTCGATGTCCCAGCGGTCTGCCACGCCGCCCGTCTCGTCGCACGCGCCGACGCGCACCATGCGGCACAGGCCGTCCTCGTCGGTGGAGGGGCGGTCGGGGCGGTCGGCCATGAAGTCGAGGTAGCGCGTGGGCGTGTGGCCGGCTATCACGATGGGACCCTCGCCGCGCTCGTCTATCAGCCCCGAGGGGGCTCCCCAGAAGTCCTCGCGTATCCACATGAGGTCATCGGGATGCTGGTCGGCCATCATCTCGTCGATGGCGGCCTCGTCCCACACCTCGGGGAGGTGCTGCGGCACGCGCTGGGGATCGATGCCCGCGTGCACGAGCAGGTACCATCGACCGCCAAGCTCGACGGTGGCGTAACGCGGCAGGGTGAACATCCAGCGCGCCAGCTCCACGCGCTCCTCGGCGGGAAGCTCGCGCAGGCCGCGTCGCGTGGGCCCCGCGCCGTTGATCTCCCAGTTGATGAAGCCCGCAGGATCGTCGGGATCTGCGTAGCACGAGAGCATGAGGTCCTCGTGGTTGCCCATGAGCACCGTCGTGTTGGGCAGGTCGTGGCAGCACCGCACCACGGCCATGGGCTCCGGACCGCGGTCGATCATGTCGCCGAGCATGAAGATGCGGTCGTCGGCAGAGGGAGAGACCCGCTCGAGCATGCGGTCGAGCGTCCCGAAGTGCCCATGAACGTCCGAGAACACATATGTCGCCATGTGCCAGCACCCTCCAAGCGATCGTGCGGCGGCGGCCGGCGGCCCGTCACGCGCCTCCCCTGCGTGACAGGATAACCCAACTGGCGCGATGGCGCCTACCTGCGCCGCCTGCCACCCCCACGGACCCGCATGCCCTTGCGCCTCACGGCCAGCTTCCACGGGGCCGGCGCGCCGACCTCCACGAGCCTCCCGCCCGCGCGCCCCGATGCCATGGTCACCTCGCGCACCAAGTCGCGCATGGTGCCGTCGAGCCGGGCATCCCTCAGGCGACACTCCCACACCACCAGCACCGTCCACCCCTCGCTCACGAGGGCGCGGTGGTCGCGCTCGTCGCGGGAGCGGTTGCGGGCGAACTTGTCGGACCAGAACTCCACGTTGGTCCTGGGCAGGGGCAGCGCGCAGTGGGGGCACCTGTGCCAGTAGCAGCCGTTCACGAACACGGCCACCTTGCGCCCGGGGTAGCAGATGTCGGGCCTTCCCGCCGCACCCTTCCAGTGCAGGCGGTATCCCGGCAGGCCCGCCTCGCGCAGCCGCCGGCGCACGAGCAGCTCGGGCTTCGTGTCCGTGGATCGGTTGGCCTGCATCACATGGCGCGTCGCGACGCTCACCGCATGGGACATGGGGACGCTCACGCGCCGATGGCATCGGGGTCGACCGGCATCCCCGAGAAGTTCACGTTGCCCGTCAAGCGCTCTGCGGCCTGCGCGTCAAAGCGATCCGAGAGGAGGAGGGAGCCTGCGTCGAACACTCGGTCGAGCGCCTCCTCGTAGAGGTCCCAGAAGCTCTCGGTTGACCGCTCGCCCGTGAAGGGGTTGTCCCACGCCTCGTGCTCCTGATTGGCGAAGGCGGAGTCGCAGGAGGCCCTGTCGCGGTGTGACATGGCCCTTGCCAGCGAGTAGCGGGTGTGCCTGACCGAGCGATCTGCCACCGCGATGATGCGGGAGAGCCTGCCAGTGGGAGACCAGAACGCGCGCTGCAGCAGTCGGAACGACTTGGCCGCATGCGTGAAGGTGTCGAGCTCGAGCGTGCGGCTGTACGTCCACAGGCTCATGTAGAAGAAGAGCTTGTCGATGATGGCGAGCGTGGCGTCGGAGGCGTGCAGCACCTCCCGGTAGGGACGGAAGGTCGCCACCGTCTCGTGGCGCCTCGCATAGAGCACCATCTCGTCGAGCTCGCGCTCTATCTCGGCATGGACGATGGGGGCGCTGGAGTGGTCGAGCCCTTCGACACCCGCCTCGCAGAGGGCGTTCTGGTGCGCGAAGACCAGCGGATGCACGGAGCTGTCGAGCAGGTAGTGGCAGAGGAAGCCTGTCGCGTACGCCTCCCCCACCACGCGCTCCGACTTCGTCAGCATGGACAGGGCGTTTCGCAGCGACAGGAGGAGCTTGGCCGGACGATCGCGGTGCATGAGATCGCCCACGCGGCTCCCCTTGGAGATGCGTGGGTCGATGACGAGGTAGAAGAGGGGGTCGGGGCCTTGGTTTCCCAGCAGAAACGCGTCGAGGGCATCCTGGGACATGAGGTTGACCTGCGCAGACACTGTGCCGAGGGCATCTCGAGCAAAGAAGTCATGAGTGAGTATCGCGGGCATTGGCAGTCCTTTCACACCGTCTGGCAACGGTTGCTTGCCACCTGAGGGTAGCGCAAGCGCACCCCCTTGCACAGACTGAAGCCGTGAAGGGTAAGGAGGGCGACCGAGGCTGCCGGATGGGTCATCCGGGCGACGCGACTGGCCGAGATCGACATGGCGGCGTGCGCGTGTCTCCCGACGGCGTGCGTGTCTCCCGGTGGTGTGTGTCTCCCGGTAGTGTGCGCCTCCCGGCGGCGGGCGGGCGTCTCCCGGCGTGCGCGTGTCTCTCGGCGGCGTGCGCCTCCCGACCCGTCATGTCCCTTGGGGCAGTCACCGTGACATCCTGCGCGCACGATTGGTATTCTTGTCCGCATGCGTACGAAGCCACAGGACAAGACGGGGGAAACGATGGCCCGCACACGATTCACCAAGGCCGAGAAGAGCTGGATCCTCTACGACGTGGGCAACTCCGCCCTCGTGCTGCTCGCCACGAGCGTCATCCCCATCTACTTCAACCACCTTGCGGCGCAGGATCCCGCCGTCGAGCAGGTCGCCGTGGGTGCCTGGGGTCTCGCGGAGACCATCGCGTCGCTGATCATCGCGCTGCTCATGCCAGTGCTGGGCTCCATCGCCGACATGCAGGGTATGCGCAAGAAGTTCATCGTCGGCACGGTGGGGACGGGTGCCGTGGCCACCGTCGCCATGGGCCTGCCCAGCACCTGGCTGCCGTTCTTGGTGATCTACGTCATCTCTGCCGTCATGCTCCACTCTTCGTTCGTCTTCTACGATGCGCTGCTCGTGGACGCGACCACCGACGAGCGCATGGACGAGGTCTCGGCGCAGGGCTTTGCCTGGGGCTATGTGGGTTCCTGCATCCCCTTCGTCGCGTGCCTGCTCGTGGTGCTCAACGCCGAGGCGCTGGGCCTGGGCATGCAGGCGGCCATGCTCATCTCCTTTGTCATCACCACCGTCTGGTGGGTGTCCTTCACCATCCCCATGCTCAAGAACGTCGAGCAGAAGAGCTTCAAGCCCTATGAGCCGAACGCCGTGCGCAAGGCCGTCGCCGGCATCGGTAGGACCCTGAGGAACATCTGGGCCGACGAGGCTCTGCGCTGGTTCATCCTCGCCTACTTCTTCTACATCGACGGCGTCCACACCGTCATCAAGATGTCCACGAGCTACGGTGCGAACCTCGGCATCGCGGGGACGCAGCTCGTGCTCGCGCTGCTCGTGACGCAGTTCGTGGCGTGGCCGTCCTCCATCGCCTACGGCAAGCTTGGGCGCAGGGTGGGGACCAAGAGGATGATCCTGGTGGGTGTCATCGGCTACTTCTGCATCACCCTCTTTGCCGCGTTCTTCCTGCGCACCGCCCTCGAGTTCTGGATCCTGGCCATCTGCGTCGGCCTGTTCCAGGGTGGCATCCAGGCCCTCTCTCGCTCGGAGTTTGGCAGGCTTTGCCCCAAGGAGCATGTCAACGAGTACTTTGGCTTCTTCGACATCTTTGGCAAGTACGCCGCCATCATGGGCACGGGCCTTGTCTCCGCGTTCACGTTTCTCACGGGCGACCCCTCTCTCGGTGTGCTCTCCATCGCCCTGCTGTTCGTCTGCGGCTTCGTCATCATGCTCAAGGTACCCGACCACCGCTGAAAGCGCACGAAAGGGACGGGGGTTTTCGTGCTTGGCACGAAAGGGACGGGGGTTTTCGTGCTTGCACGGCGATGATTCGCACCTGACCGTCGAACCGGATTGGGCTATCTTCTTTGCAACCGAGCTGAGGGAGAGGACATGACCAGGACGGCGCGAAAGATCAGTGAGTCAGGCATTTACCATGTAATGGCGCGCGGGGTAAACAAGCAGCCGATCTTCGAAGAGACGGCCGACTACCGAAAGCTCGTCAAGGTCCTTGCTGACTGCAAGGCTATTGCCAACTTCGAGATGTTCGCGTACTGCCTGATGCAAAACCACTTCCACCTGCTGATAAGGCCGTCAGAAATGGAGCCCCTCGCGCAGCTGTTCCGCAGAATCGGCGGGCGCTATGTCGTATGGTTCAACCGCAAATATGGGCGCACGGGACATCTTTTCCAAGATCGGTTCGCCAGCGAGCCCATCGACGGGGACCCATACTTTCTTTCTTGTGCGCGCTACATCCTTCAAAACCCCGTGCAAGCAGGGATTTGCGCCTCGCCCTGCGATTACGAGTTCAGTAGCATGCGCGAATATGCGGCACGCTCTGGCACCCTCACTGACATCGACATGCTGACCGAGATGGTCGGCGACAAAAACATTGTGGCGTTTCTCTCCGAAGAGCCCACGAATCGCCACATCGACGTCGGGCTGTCGAGATTTCGACTGACCGATGAGGAGGCGAGGGGGATAATGCAGGCGGTGTGTGGGTGCTCCGACACTGCAGAGTTCCAACGGCTCGACAAGCGGCGTCGCGATGTCGCGCTGACGCAGATGGGGGTTGCAGGGGTTTCCATACGGCAAGCCAGCAGGATAGCGGGAGTTGGAACGGGCGTCGTCCGAAGATGCTTCGGGGCGACCGGCATCAGCTAGGCGGCAGCACGAAAATCCCCGTCCCTTTCGTGGTCCCGGGAGTCGGTGGCAGCACGAAAACCCCCGTCCCTCTCGTGCGGTCCCTCTCGTGCGGGGGCGCCTCTGGGAAGGAGTTGTGACATGGAGCGAGTCAGTCTGGCAGGAAAGAGCGTGCTGGTGACGCTGCCGCTCACAGAGAGGCAGCGCGAGGAGTTCTCGTCGCTTGTCAGCGGCGTGGGAGGGAGCGTGTCATTCGTCTCGGACGCCAACGTGACCGAGGCCGACGTCGCAACCGCGGCCATCATCATCGGCACCATGCCCGTGGACATGCTTCACGCCTCGCCGGAGCTGGAGTGGGTCCAGACCTCCACGGCGGGCTATGACCACCTGCTCGCGCCGGGTGTCCTGGCACCGGGGACACGGCTCTCCAACGCGAGCGGCGCCTACGGGCAGGCCGTGTCAGAGCACATGCTCGCGCAGCTCCTCTGCCTTATGAAGAGGCTGCACCGGTACCGCGATAACCAAGGGCGAGGCCTGTGGCGGGACGAGGGTCCGGTCACCTCGCTCGTCGGCGCGCGGGTGCTGGTACTCGGCGCGGGCGATGTGGGAACCTCCTTCGCACGGCTCGTCCGCGACCTCGGGGCGCACGTGACGGGCATGCGCCGCAGCGTGGTGGAGGCGACGGAGCCCTACGAGCGCATGATCACGCCCGACGCGCTGCACGACACCCTCCCGCAGACGGACGTCGTGGCCAGCGTGCTTCCCAGCACTCCCCAGACCAGGGGCATGGCAAACGATGCCTTCTTCGCCCGCATGAAGAGGGGTGCGTTCTTCGTCAACGCCGGTCGTGGTGATTTCGTCGACCAGGACGCCCTCTGCCGTGCCCTCTCCTCGGGCAACCTTGCCGGAGCCGCACTCGACGTCACAGACCCCGAGCCGCTTCCCGCCGACCACCCGCTCTGGCGCCAGCCGAACGCGCTTATCACCCCGCACGTCGCGGGCTGGTGGCACCTGCAGGCCACCGTCGACAACGTCGTACGCATCAGCCTCGCCAACTTGCGCTGCTACCTCGCAGGCAAGCCGCTCAAGAACGAGGTCGTGCGGTAGCCTGGTGAGCCAGAACCAAAGGCCTGCGGGATATCCCTGTGGGCCTCCCTTGCCGGACGGCACGATAGGGTCATACAGCTCGTCGAAGAGCTCCTTGTCTACTCGTGTGTGTCCACCATGACGGCAGCGCACCACCCGGGGTCCTGTCATCCCCCTGTCTACCGCGCATGGTCCAGCCCGTCCAAGCGCCTCCTCGCACGCCAGCTGTACACGCTGCCTACGATCATTACCACTGCCGCGACGGCAATGAGTGCATAGCCTATGGACACGAGCGCCCTTGAGGTCTGTAGGATCACGAGACCCGCGCCAGAGGCCAGAAGCCCCAGCGCCGTCCGCGCGATGGAGAGGAACGTGCGGATGAGGGCGAACTTGGTGCGATCGTAGGCGAGATGGTCGCGCAGGATCATCTCGTCCCCAAAGTCCTTGTAGAGGTATTGCATCTGTGTCTCTCCTAGCTCTGTTGCGTCCCAGTCCGAACCAGCGCCGCGGATCGGATGCGTGTCGGTTGTCCGTATATCCGAAGGCGACGGCGGGACAGCCCCGGCACCAGCCATGCAGGGGACGGTCGGCGCACTTCTCGAAGCAACTGATGTCACGGTAAGCCGCTCAGTGCTCGCCGAAGTATACGTTGATCAAGGCCTGAGACGCACGTCACCCACCGGCGGCTCCATGCGACGGCATGCATGGAGCCGCCGGTGGGCAGCAGCACGAAAACCCCCGTCCCCTTCGTGTCGGATGTGACCAGCACGAAAACCCCCACGAAGGGGACGGGGGTTTTCGTGCGGATCACGTGGCGTGGGTCAGGAGAGTATCCCCCGGTCCGCGCCAAGGGCAACTAGCGCCGTGCGCAGGGCCTCCTGATACGAGACGCTTGCCCGTGCTGCCAGGTGGGCGACGCTGTCATGCTCGGGATACATGCGCAAGGCGCCGCCGGGCAGCGTCACCGCCTTGGCTCGCAACGTGCCGAGAGGCGTCTGCACCTCGCGAGCCTCGCGTGGAAGGGCCGTGCGCCACTCGGGGCAACGACGGATGCCGATGGTCGTGGTGTTCTCGAAGATCACACGCTCGAGCGCGGGAATGCGCGGTTCCGCGCACAGCACCTCGATCTGGTAGCCAGGGCGACCCTTCTTCATGAAGACGGGCAGGTAATGGACCTCCAGGGCACCGGCATCGTAGAGCAGCTGCGTCACGTTGCCCAAGGCCTCCCCTGTGCAGTCGTCGAGCTCTGTCTCGAGCTTCCAGAGGTCGGGCGTGCCAAGGCCCTGCTCCTGCCGCGCGGCAACCTCCTCGCCCGCCTCCTCGATGAGCATGGCCCGCACCGTCGAGGGCGGGTCGTAGGCGCGCTTGCCCGAGCCGATTCCCACCCCTGTCACGCGGTAGCGCGCAGGCGGCTCGTCCATCGTGCGCACCGCAGCCGCAATGGCAGCACCCGTCGGGGTCACGAGCTCCTCCTCGACGTCACGGCGCTCCAGGACGAGACCGCCGCTCGCCACGATGTTGGTCACGGCGGGCACGGGCACGGTGAGCACGCCATGGGCGCAGCGCACGCGACCGTGTCCCTCGGCAAGGGCGGAGACGCAGCCATCGGTCACGTCGAGGTCATCGAGGCAGTAGGCGACCGACACCACGTCGACGATGGAATCCACCGCCCCGACCTCATGGAAGTGCACCTGCTCGATGGGCAGGCCGTGGGCCGCTGCCTCTGCCTCGGCCACGATGTCGAAGATCTGGTGGGCGATGCGCTTTGCGCGCGGCAAGAGGTCGGCGGCGTCGATGAGCGCGGCGATGTCTGCAGGCGAGCGGTGCACGTGGCGGTGGCCGTGGTCGTGACTGTGGCCATGCTCGTGCTCGTGGCTATGGCCGTGGTGGTGCGCATGCTCGTGCTCGTGGCCATGCGCATGCTCGTGGCCATGCTCGTGCTCGTGTCCGTGACCGTCGCCGTGCCCATGGCCGTGCCGACCACCCTCCCCGCCGTCAAGGTCACCGTACAGGTAGTCCATGTCGTGGTCATGGGACTCGTAGCCCTCATCAAGCACGACATCGAAGTCGCATGCGTCTATGCCGGAGACCAGCTTCCTGGTGACGGCAATCTCAAAGCCATCGACCCCCAGGCTGTCGAGCGCCCGACGCAGCCCTGCCTCGTTAGCCCCCAGATCCAGCAGGGCGCCAACCACCATGTCGCCGCTGATGCCGCTTGCGCACTCCAAGTACACCGTCTTGCCCATGTCATCTCCTCCGTCAGCGCGGTTCGCGCCTTCTCACATGATCGATGAGGGCGGCCTGGTACCCCGCCCCAAAACCATTGTCTATGTTGACGACCGACACGCCGCTGGCACACGAGTTGAGCATGCTCAGCAGCGCGGCGACGCCCTGCAACGAGGCCCCGTAGCCCACGCTGGTGGGGCATGCGATCACCGGGCACGCGGCAAGGCCCCCCACCACGCTGGCAAGCGCGCCCTCCATCCCCGCGACCGTCACGACAGCCGATGCCCCCTGGATGTCGTCGACGTGCGCGAGCAGGCGATGCAGCCCCGCGACGCCCACGTCATACAGGCGCACGACCCGGCTGCCCAGCATCTCGGCAGTCAGGGCGGCCTCCTCCGCGCAGTATAAGTCGCTGGTACCCGCCGCGCAGACGGCAACGTAGCCCACGCCGTCGTGCTCGGGCATCCCGCCCACACATGCCAGCCGCGGAAGCTCGTGATACGCGAACGCAGTGGCGTCAGCGGGGTCAAGCAGCCCCTGCACCGCCTCCGCCTTGGGTGGATCCAGGCGCGTGATCAGGACGCGCCGCTCGCCTGCCGCGCGCAGGGAGCCCACGATGCCGGCGATCTGCTCGGACGTCTTGCCGGCACCGTATATCACCTCCGAGACGCCCTGGCGCACACCACGGTGCGTGTCGGGCTTCGCGTACCCCAGATCCTCGAAGGGTGCGGCGCGCAGGCGCTCCTCCGCTTCGTGGGGCGCAAGCTTGCCGTCGGCGACGGCGCGCAGCAGATCCCGAAGCTCCCTACGTTCCATGACTCCCCCAGACGCCGACGCTGAGACACCATTGTCGCACGTATCGACCCCCCATCAGGCAGACGATTATCCCACCTTGGAGCGCACTCCAGGCAAGCCCGCTGCCGGCGACGCCCGCAGGGCTCCTGGCGCGCCCGCCCCCTCCTGGCGACTCTCCGTTCCTGGCACCCTCTCAAGCATGGAGTGTCGTGGCATACTGTGTCTCACGCGACAGAGAGGACTTCCCATGCGCACCACCGTGGCATCACAGCTCGACGGGCAGACGGCAGGGCGCCTGGAGGCACTGCGGGAGCGCCTTGTCTCCCTGGGACCTGTCGCGGTCGCCTACTCGGGAGGCGTCGACTCGACGCTGCTCGTCACCATAGCCCACGAGACGCTCGGCAATCAGATGATGGCCGTCACCTCCGCGGGCAGGGCGACGCCCACACGCGACATCGACCGCACGCGCTCCTTCTGCGCCGAGCGCGGCATATCGCAGCTCGTCGTCGACTTTGACGAGCTGGCCATACCGGAGTTCGCGCAGAATCCCGCGGACCGCTGCTACCACTGCAAGAGGGCCCTGTTCGAGCAGATGGCGCGAGCGGCGGGCGAGCGTGGCTTCGCCACCCTGATCGACGGGTCGAACAAGGATGACGAGGGCGACTGGCGCCCTGGCCTGCGTGCGCTCGAGGAGCTGGGGATCGGCAGCCCCCTGCGCGAGGTAGGGCTCACGAAGGGGCAGGTCCGAGAGATCTCCCGCGCCCTGGGACTGCCCACCTGGGACATGCCCTCGGCCGCCTGCCTTGCCTCGCGCTTCGCCTACGGGGAGGCCATCACCGCCACCAAGCTCGCGCGTGTGGGGCGTGCGGAGGACTATCTCCACGACCTCGGGTTCGGGCAGCTCCGCGTGCGCGTGCATGGCGCGGAGGGCGAGCTGGCGCGCATCGAGGTCGACGGCGATGGCATCGCCCGCCTGGCGGAACGTGACCTGCGCGAGCGCGTGATGACGACGCTCAAGGAGCTGGGCTTCACCTACGTGAGCCTCGACCTGACGGGCTTCCGCTCAGGCGCCATGAACGAGGTGCTGTAGGTACAGCGCCACGCCGCCCTCCGCCGCAGGTGGGGCTATGTGGTCTGCCAGGGCCTTGACCTGCGGCTCCCCGTTCTCCATCACGACGCCGTCCCCCGCCGCCTCTATCATGCTCGCGTCATTGTTGTTGTCGCCAAACGCCACGGTCTGGGACGCGCTCCATCCCATGCGCGCGCACAGCCACTCCAGCGCCGCACCCTTCGTGGCGTGCACATCCATAACCTCATAGGTTGCCGCACTCGTCTGCACGTAGTACAGGCTCGGATGGTGCGCAAGCGCCTCGCGGCATGCCCGGGCAGAGGCGGCGTCCATGAAGAAGAGGGCGATCTTGGTCACGGGACCCAGCAAGGGCAGCAGCTCCGGGATCGTCTGCGAGACGGGCGTGCGGGCGCGCTTGAGGTAGGAGCGCAGCCCCTCAGGTACGTCGATCTGGTCGAAGCGGTGGAAGCGGGCCTGCTCCGTGTACGCGCGCCCGTCGGCGAAGACGTCGAAGACGAGGGGCTGGTCGACAAGCTGCGCATAGAGCCCTCGCACCTCGTTACGCGGGATGTCCACCACGCGCACGTCATCGCCGGAGCGCATGTCACGCACGACCGCGCCGTTGCTCGCCACCACGTGACGCACGCCGGGATGCGCGCGCATGGCCTCGGGGATGCCCCCCACGTGGCGCCCCGTGCAGGGAACGAGCTCTATCCCGCGCGCGCAGAGCTCGTCCATCAGGGCCAGGTTGGCGGCAGGGATGGACTTGTCGGGAGCAAGGAAGGTGTCGTCGAGGTCGACGAAGACCGCGCGGATGTCAGCCGTCACCATACCTTGGGCCCACGCTCGAACCACAGCAGCGTCGCCCGTCCGGTCACGCCGCCGGGCATGTCAAAGCAGGCGACGCTGCCCTTGGGAAATGCCATCGCGCGTCCGGCAAGGTCGGAGCAAAGCTCCTCCATGAAGGGGATGTGCCCGACCGCCACGACCACGCCCTCCGCGACGGCCAGCTCACCGAAAAAGCCGTCGTAGTCCTGCGCATACAATGACTGGTGAAACTCGATCGCCTCGGAGGCGACGCCCAGCGCATCACAGGCCACCTCGGCCGTCTGCCGCGCGCGCACCGCCTCGCTCGACCAGACCTGCAGCTCATCGAGGTCATCTGCGAGCGGGATCAGCATGGAGGGGTAGGCCTCCTTGAGCGCCCTGAGGCCAGAGGGGGTCAGCCTGCGCTGGAAGTCGGTCTCGCCCAGGCGACGGCCTTCCGCGTCACCGTGGCGAATGAGCACGAGCTTGCGAATCATGAGACTCCCTCCGATGCATGTCGACGCCCTCCATCCTAGCCCAAGGCATCGTTCCTGTGGAGGGCGTCCCCCGCCCTCGGGCAGGCCGCGTCGGCGTACATGTGGACCATGCCTCACCTAGGGGGGCGTCCCCTGCCCTCGGGCAGGCCGCGCACAGGCGCGGCGAACGGGAGATGAGCGTGCAGGGATACCTCACTGATGCGCGGGGACGACCGCCGGGCACGGGGTAGCCCAGTGCTCAGGGCTACAGGAAGCGATAGCTCACGGTGCGCAGGCCCCATGCGTCCGCACTGGATGCCCCGAAGGCGCGAAACACCGCCGGGGTTAGGTCGAGGCCGCGCGACCCGCCGCCCATGTAGCCACAGTCGGTGACCGTCGCGACGACCGACATCCCATTGTACGAGATCTCGATCCTGCTCCCGTAGAACCGCGACGGATTCATGGAGATGGGCATTGCCACAGTGGGCACCGACTCGTCGAGGGGAACCCCTGAGGCGGTCGCCGTGGATCCGGGAGGGTCGTTGTCGGCGATCGTGTAGGCCGACGCGACACAGCTCACCCAGCCGCTGCCCAGGGTTGAGGAACCGCTGGTCTTCTTGACATCGCCTGCGGCAGCGGCAGCCTTGATGGCCTCCTGGCGCGCCCGCTCCTCCGCCTCGCGGGCGGCCTGCTCCTCGGCCGCCTTGCGCGCGGCCTCCTCGGCAGCGCGGCGTGCGGCCTCGCGCTCCTCCTCCTCGAGGCGCTCGGCCTTCGCGCTGAGCACGGCCACCTTCTCGTCGAGCTCGCCCCGTTTGGCCGACAGCTCCGCAAGGGCCGCCCGCTGATCGTCCTTCGCCTGGCTGATCTCGTCCATGCGCTGCTCGAGCGCCTCCTTGTCGGAGTTCAGGCGCTCAATGCACTCCGCCTGCCAGTCGCTCACCTTCTGCGCGTAGTAGACCTGGGAGACCAGCTCGTCCATCGACTCGCTCGACAGGAGCAACGCGAGGGTGCGCGCATCGGAGTTCTCCTTGTAGCTGGTGGAGACGACCTCCGCCAGGCGATCGCGATCATCGAGAAGGCGGCCCTGCAGGGCTATGCTCTCGTCTGCCAGCGCGTCGACCTGATCCTGCAGAGCCCTGACCTGCGCCTCGCCCTCGGCAATCTGCGTCGCAAGGGCATCAAGCTCGGCCTGCACGCCGGCGACCTCCTCGCGCACCTCGGCGGACGACTCGGCCCATGCCGGCAGGGGGGCAAGGACCAGCGAGGCTACCAGTGCACAGACGACGGCACCCGTTCTCCTAAGACTCATCGACCCCTCCGGCATATCGTGGACACCACGCACAAACGTTCGGGGCATACTGTAGCATGAGGGGCGCAAGAATACGAAACGAGTTGTCTGGTTCGTGTGAAATGCGCTGGTCATGCGCCCGTTCGTTGCGCGCTCGGGTATGGTCCCGCGCCGTTTTATGCATCCGGTACGCACGTTGCCCCCATGCGAGGCCCGCAGGCCTCCCTTGCGGCCCATGGGCCGCACCTGAGGCCGCCGCTCGTGTCGTGGGCACTAGCGATACGCCATCAGGGCCTCCGCAAGCTCCTTGCGACCGTCGATGTAGTCACGCAGGGCATGCTCGGGATCCTTGCGGTGAAACAGCCGGCAGAGGCCGCACTGGTCGCAGTCGGCCAGGCACTGGTAGCGCTCCCGCACGTAGGCGAGGCGCTCCTCGCGCGTTGAGGAAGCGACGGAGGGAGCCACACTACTCGCCACCCTTCAGATCCTTGCCGGGGCGCGAGGGCAGGCGCCCCGCACGGCGGAGCGCCTCCCTCAGTATCCATTCGACCTGTCCGTTGGCACTGCGCATGTCATCGACCGCCCATCGCTCGATGGCATCCCAGACCTGCGGGTCTATGCGCAGGGGATATTGCTTGCGCTTGGCCATGGTCGCAGCCCTAGTTGTACAGCGTGCCGGTGTTGAGCACGGGCTGGGCCTCCGACTCGCCGCAGAGCACCACCATGAGGTTGGTCGCCATGGTCGCCTTGCGCTCGTCGTCGAGCTCGATGGTGCCTCCCTCCGACAGCTGCTCCACAGCCATGTCGACCATGCCCACCGCTCCTTCGACGATCTTCTTACGCGCGGCGATGATGGCCTCCGCCTGCTGACGGCGCAGCATGGCCTGGGCGATCTCGGGCGCATAGGCGAGATGCGTGAGACGGGCGTCGTCGACCTCCACGCCGGCCACGGCGAGCTTGCGGTCGAGCTCCGCCTTCAGGGCGCGGGAGACCTCCTCGATGTTGGTGCGCAGCGTGATGGAGCTCGCAGTGGCGTCGTCATCCTCCATGTGGTCGTAGGCGTAGACGCTCGCCACGTGGCGAAGCGCCGTCTCGGCCACCATGAAGACGAAGCTCTCATAGTCATCCACGTCGAAGACGGCCTTTGCCGTGTCAACCACACGCCAGACCACCACCGTGGCGATCTCGATGGGGTTGCCCATCTTGTCGTTGACCTTGATGCGCTCGCCGTTGTAGGTGCGGGCGCGCGTGGAGATCTTCGAGCCATGCTTGTGGCTACCGAGCGCCACCTTGACACCGGTCTCGCCCGCCTCGATTCCCATGCCCTCGCCGGCGCTTGGCATGCCGAGGTTCCGGCTGTAGAAGGGATTCGCCCAACGCAACCCTTCGTCGCGCACGGTGCCCACGTATTTGCCAAAGAGCACGCACACGCGCGCCTGGCCAGGCTCCAGCGTGAAGAACCCGAAGGTGGCAATGATGGTCCCGACCAGCACCAGCCCGGAGAGCAGCATGACCAGCAGGCCGGGAGTCTCGGAGGACCCCAGCTCGTCGGCCATGACCAATCGCATGATGGCCATGACGAACAGGATGACGCTCAGCAGGTACCCAAGGACCACCACGCCAAGCATGGTCCAGCCACTTGCGGCATGTGCCTTCTTCTCGACGCTCATCGAACTTCCTTTCAAGGCGAGGGGCTGCCCTCCCCCATGGAGGCGCCGCCCTCGTGCCGGTGGCGACCGGTCGAGATCATTGTGATATCACATTGATTGCAAGTCAAGTCTCATGTCGCCCGATGCGCAGAGGAGCTGATGGGCCGACAGGAGCTGGGGGGCGCACGCCGAGAGTGCCCCCGACACGCGCGGCACTCCATCCTGAGGAGACGACACTGGGCCGTACGGGACGACACCCCACCACGGAAAGAAAACGACGACTTGTGCGGGGTCGAGGCCCGTACCGGAAAGGAAAACCCGGAGTTGTGTGGGGCTTGGACCGGTGCCGGAAAGGAAAAGCCCGAGTTGTGCGGACTTGACTCCTCTGATGGAAAGGATTTTGCCGAGTTGTGCGAGACACGGCCGTCCACCGGAAAGGATTTTGCCGAGTTGTGACCTCGTTGGCAACGCACAACTCGGGCTTTTCCTTTCCGGCACCGGTCCAAGCCCCACACAACTCCGGGTTTTCCTTTCCGGTACGGGCCTCGACCCCGCACAACTCGGGCTTTTCCTTTCCGACACCGGTCCAAGCCCCGCACAACTCGGGAATTCCCTTTCCGCCGTGGCCCCCGACCTTGCACAACTCGGGGATTCCCTTTCCGGAACCAGGACCTGGCTCGCACAGGTCGGCACGTTCCCTTTCCACATCACAGCAGATCCACCCGATAACCGGATGCCGCAGCCCTGCGGAGGCCACAGCCAGACTCCTCGGGACGGACAAGGGACGCCAGGACGAGTCCCCCTGTCCCTTTCACTCGCAGAGCGACCCAAGGCCCCTGGCCCACAGACCTGTGCCAGCCCATGCTGCCGTTGTCGTCGGCTCAGCGACTCTCAGCGACTCCCCCTAGGCCTCAGCCACCGCGCTGAGGAAGCCCTTCAGGCGCTCGCCCTGGGGATTGCCGAAGATCTCGTCGGGCGTGCCCTCCTCGGCGATGACACCGCCGTCGATGAACAGCACGCGGTCGGCAACCTGGCGCGCGAAGCCCATCTCGTGGGTGACGCAGACCATGGTCATGCCCTCCTCGGCAAGCTGGCGCATGACGTCGAGCACCTCTCCGACCATCTCGGGATCGAGCGCGGAGGTAGGCTCGTCGAAGAGCATGAGACCCGGCTTCATGGCCAGTGCGCGGGCGATGGCGACGCGCTGCTTCTGGCCACCGGAGAGGCTGCGCGGCATGGCGTTGGCCTTGTCGGCAAGACCGACGCGCGCGAGCAGCTCGTGTGCCGTGACCTCGGCCGTGGCCTTGTCCATCTTCTTGCGCAGGATGGGCGCGATGGTGATGTTGTCGAGCACCGACAGGTGGGGGAACAGGTTGAACTGCTGGAACACCATGCCCACGTCCTCGCGCAGCTCGTCGATGTTTTTGGCATGCTCGTCCATGAGGTGTCCATCAACCTTGATGGTGCCCTCCGTGGGCTGCTCGAGGCAATTGATGCAGCGCAGGAACGTGGACTTGCCCGAGCCGGAAGGGCCGATCACGCAGACGACCTCGCCGGTCTTGATGTCGCAGTCGATGCCGCGCAGGACCACGTTCTCGCCGAAGGACTTGTGCAGCCCGCGAATCTCCACCTTAATCAAGGGACACCTTCCTCTCCACGATGCGCGCAAGCACGGTCAGCAGGTAGATCGCCACGAAGTACAGGACGCCGACCATGATCCACAGCTCGAACGAGCGATAGGTGCGCGCGATGATCTGCTGCCCCATCTTGGTGAGCTCGGCAAAGCCCAGCACCGAGATGATCGAGGTGTCCTTGATGGTGATGCACCACTGGTTGACCACCGATGGGATGCAGATGCGAATCGCCTGCGGGATGATGATGCGCCACGTGGTCTGGCTGGCGGAGAGTCCCAGGCTGCGCGCGGCCTCGCGCTGGCCCGGGTCGACCGCCTGGATGCCGCCGCGGAAGATCTCCGACATGTAGCCGCCAGCATTGAGCGACAGGGCGATGACGCCCGCCATGAAGGCGCTCATGCGGATGTCGAGCACGCTCGTGACGCCAAAATAGATGAAGTAGCCCTGTACCAGAAGCGGCGTGCCGCGGATGACGGCAACGAAGGCCCGGTTGATGGAGCGGAAGACGGGCACCCCCGACATGCCCATCAGGGCAGCGACGATGCCGATGACCATGGCGATGGCCAGCGAGACGGCCGCGAGCTCGAGCGTGAGGGTCAGACCCCGGACCAGCAGTGGCAGTGACTCAAGGAACAGGTCGAGGAAGCTCATGGGCACGACCCCTCTCTCTCCGGCGCCCATCCAGACGATGTGCTGGGCCGCCATCGCCCACCTCGGCAGACGGCGGCCCAGACGCACAAAGCGCCCCGAATGCTACCGCATCCGGGGCGTCGGACTCAAACGCTGCCCATGCTAGTCGACGGACTGGACGTACGTGGAGATGATCTTGTCGTAGGTGCCGTTCTCCCTGATGTTGGCGAGGCCGGCATCAAACATGGAGAGGAGCTCGGCGCTCTGGCCCTTGGCGACGGCGAAGCCGTACGGGGTGGCAAACTCGGAGTCGCTCTCGACCTCGGCAATGATGGCGAGGTCGACGTTGCCGGTCGAGATGGCGTAGCTCATGACGGGCGTGTCCTCGAAGCAGGCCACGGAGTTGCCGCCGACCTCCTCGTACATGGTGGCGGAGTCGTCGAACACCGTCATGGTGAAGCCGTACTGCTCGGCGATGCTCTCGGCCCACTTCTGGCTCATGGTACCGGTCTTCACGGCGACGTTCTTGCCCTTGAGGTCCTCCAGGGAGGCGACGTCGCTGCCCTTGGTGACGGCGCAGCAGACGGTGGAGTCGTAGTAGGGCTCGGAGAAGTCAAAGATCTTCCTACGGTCGTCGGTGATGGACATGCCGGCAATGACGCCGTCGGCCTGGCCCGACTGGACGTTCTGCAGGGCGGCATCGAAGCCGACGGGATTCAACTCGTACTCGAAGCCCTGGTCGGCAGCGATGGCGGCAAGCAGGTCGATGTCGATGCCCACGTAGGTGCCGTCGGCCTCGGCATACTCGAACGGGGCGAAGGTGGTGTCGGTGGCGATGGTGTAGGTCTTGCCAGCGTCGCCGGCAGCGCCATCGGAGCCGCCGCAGGCGGCCAGGGCGAGCGAGGCGACGCCGCCCATGCCAAGGGCAAGGGCCTGACGACGGTTGAGCATACAGGACTTCATGACATCCTCCCATGAGAGACTGGCCCGCGCCCTCTTACGCGGACGGCACAGATACATAGTTTATGTTCGCATGGCAGCACGCAGGCGCACACTCCCACTTCCGATGGTTAACTAGGCTTTTACCTGAGGACGGGCCACCGGTTCGTACACCTTGAGCAACGCGCCCGAGAACGGCGGCAGCGAGAGGGTGAGCAGCTCGTCATCGAGCCGCACGCGCTCGTCGCCAGGCTCGGTCCTGCCGCCAAAGCGGTCCCAGTCGGTATGCAGCAGCACGTTGCAGCCACTCGCGGCACCGACCACGTCCACCCGCCAGTCGCGCTGGGCCTCCCCTCCCATGTTGAACACCGCGATCAGGCGCTCGCCGGCGTTCTTGCGCTCGATAGCATAGAGGCAGCGCTGCTCCTGGTGGCAGTCCAGCCAGGCAAAGCCGGGTCCGTAGTAGTCCCATTCGCTGAGGGCGCCGTGCTCCAGGTAGAGCCGGGACAGCTCGGCCATGTACCGGGCAAAGGCACCGTGGATGGGATAGTCGAGCATGCCCCAGTCCTGCTCGCGACGCTCGTCCCACTCGCGCATCTGGCCAAACTCGCCACCCATGAAGTTGAGCTTCTTGCCCGGGTGCACGTACATGTACAGGTAGAGCGCACGTGCCTGGGGGAACTTGTCCCAGTAGTCGCCGTACATCTTGCCAAGCACGGTCGCCTTGCCATGCACGTTCTCGTCATGGGAGAGCGGCAGCAGGTAGCGCTCGTTGGGAAAGTACATCATCGAGAACGTGAGCTTGTGATAGTGGTCCCTGCGCTCGTCCGGCGTCTTCTTGAAGAAGTCGAGCGTGTCGTTCATCCAGCCCATGTCCCACTTGTAGTCGAAGCCCAGGCCCCCCTCCTCGGGCGCCCTGGTGGTGCCGGGGTAGTCGGTGGAGTCCTCGGCGGCAAGGATGCAGCCGGGATGCATGCGCTTGAGCCCACCGTTCATGCGCCTGACGAAGGTGACCGCCTCGTTGTTGACGCCGCGCGCCTGGTCACCCATCCAATAGATGATGCGGCTGATGGCGTCCATGCGCAGTCCGTCGAAGTGGAACGCCTCCATCCAGTGATGGGCGCACGACTGCATGAAGCTGCAGCTTTCGCCTCGCGAGTACATGAAGTTGCAGCTGCCCCACTCCGACACGCCCACGTCGGCGTTGGGATACTCGTAGAGCGCGGTGCCGTCAAAGGTGCGCAGCCCCCAGTCGTCCAGGGCGAAGTGCACGGGCACGAAGTCGAGGATCGCGCCGATGCCCGCCTGGTGGAGCCTGTCGATGAGTGCCATGAGCTGCTTGGGCGTCCCATAGCGACTCGTGGGGGCGAAGAAGCCCGTGCCCTGGTATCCCCAGGAGGCGTCGTCGGGATACTCTGCCAGGGGCATGAACTCCACATAGTTGTAGCCCGCCTCGGTGAGGTATTCCACGAGCGGCTCGGCCAGCTCGTCGTAGGCGTACCACAAGCTCGGGTCATCGCTGGGCGCGGCCGCGGCCTCTCCCCCGCGCTTGCGCCACGACCCAAGGTGCAGCTCGTAGATGTTGAGCGGCTCGCCGATGCGCGGCGTGCGCCCCTCCAGCCATCGTGCGTCATGCCACGCGAAGTCCGTGAGGTCGCGCACGACCGAACGGTGCGCGGGACGCAGCTCCGACCCGAACGCATACGGGTCGGCGTGATCCTGATGGCCGCCCCCGGGCAGATACACGCGCAGCTCGTACGAGTCCCCCTCGGCGAGGTCGGGCACCCAGGCCTCCCAGAAGCTCCCGTCGTGGATGCGCCCCATCTCGCTCTCGAAGCCGTCATGGTGCACGACGGTCATCCCCGTGGCCGCGGGCGCAAAGGCCCTGACGACCGTGCCCTGCTCGACGACATGCGCCCCCAGGTACTCGTGCGCGTCAAAGGCCCTGCCGGCATAGAAGCCCTGAATGTCCATGCGTACCCCTTTCGTGGCAGGCGCGTCGCGTGCGCGGGGCATCCGGCCACCACAAATTGAACCTCGTTCGATTTTACAGCCAGTGGGCGGGCATGCGACAGGTGACCGGAAAAATGCATACAAGAGCGACGTCTATCGCATGGAAGGGGCGACGCCGCACGCAGGCGCACCCAGACGTGCCCTCAGAGCCCTTTGGGCGCGGGCGGGCGTGGCATGGTCAAGCGACCGCAAAGGACGGCTATCTCAGAGTCCCTTTGGCGCGGGCGGGCGGCCGCTGCGGTCGGGGCGAGGCTGCGAGCCCGTCACCGGGGGTGCCTGCGTAGGCGCCTCCGCCCATCCCGCAGGGAAGTCGGCTGCCGGCGCCGTTGGCGCCGGGCCCGGGCGGGCGTCAGGCGCCGCCGGGGGTGTGGAGCCCGTCTCGACGGCACGCGAGGCCGCCAGGTCTGCGACCACCCCGGGCGCGGGCGGTGACCACGGGCTCGGGCCATCATCCCACGGACGCTGCGCCTCACGCTCGAGCCGCGCGACGAGTCGCTCCATGAACACGCCTCGGTACACGTCCTGGCCGCGCCTCAGCTCCCGCACCGACTTGATGAGGAATGGCATGTACAGCACGATGATGACCAGGTAGAACCATATGGCCGAGAGGCCCTCCTCCCCCGCGAGGACATACTCGGTGTCCAGCGGCTCCGCGAAGAGGGCCACGCTCGGCAGCAGGATGAGCAGGTCGTCCAGCCCGTGGTAGAGGCTCACGCCGCCCAGCCTGCGCGTGCGCAGCACGATGACGCAGAGCATCACGGAGTAGATGCCCGTCTGCAGGACCTTGAGGATCGCCTGGGCCACCATGGCCGGCTCGGCAAAGTCGGTGCCAAAGTCCACGTGGGCAAGGCCGAAGAGGAGGGAGGTGAGGATGACCGCGCGCCACACGCCCCGATGCGTGCCGCCCATCACGGCAAGCAGCCCGTTGAACACGAGTCCTCGAAACAGGAACTCCTCGTAGATGCCGATGGAAAGCGTGAACAGCGTCAGCTCGATGACACGGGAGGGCCACTCGGGGGAGACGGGCATCGCGCTGGCAAGGCAGTCCCACAGGTCAAGCCCCATCAGGCCAACGGACAGCGCCAGGCACCACCACCCAAAGCGAAACGTGAAGGCCACGTCGTCGCGCGAGACGGACGCCCAGCGACGCCCGCCGAGCGCGATGACGCCGAGCACGGCCGCCACGGCGCCGGACAGCTCGAGGACGATCTCGGACCACAGCGAGTCATCAGGCAGGCCGAGCAGGAGGGCGATGCCGAACGCAAGCGCCTCGGCGACCATGGTACCCACGATGAGCAGCGCCGCCAGGACGAGCTTGGCGCGCCCTGCCTCCTTGAGCACCCGTTCGTTCATGAATCCTCCCATGACCACCCAAGCCGCCAGCTCCCTGCGGCGCCGACAGACCTGATACCTCACACCCGCACCCTACGGTACCCGTTTTGCCCACGCTGCGACAGGGTGCCGCCGCAGGCGCGTGGCGGCGGGCACGAGCCTCGACCCGGGCGCCGATCCGCCCCGCCTGCGCCCGCGAGGCGTGACGGAATCATAAACTTCGTATGGTTTGCGTGGGCACGGGCGGGACGCGGCGCCCTTCTCCTACAATCGTTTCGTCAATTCGTCCCTATGGGCTCGCGACCAAGGCCGCGGGCTTCCTCTGCGCCTTGGAGGACATCGCATGTTCTCATCTTTCGCAGGCCTCATCTTCCTGGTGGGCCTCGCCACCTATGTCGCCCTCACCAGCAGGTACGTCCTCACCGAGCGCTCGCTCGGCCGCGAGGTGTCACACAACACCATGGGGTGGAACATCCCCTACGGCATCGCCCTGGCAGGGCTTGCGGTGTGGGGGTTCGCCGGACTCGTCGACGGTCGCGTGTTCGCACCGCTGGCCCCGCTCGTGACGACCCCCGCCATCATCGCCCTCTCACAGGTCACCTTGCGCCGCGATCACCTCTTCGCCCGCATGAGGAGCTTCGATCTGCGGCTGAGGCGGCACGTGGAGTGGGGGCTGCTGCTGCTGTTCGGCCTGCTCGCCGTCCTCATGATCGAGGAGCCCTGGAGCTGGGCGGTGCTGCTGTGGGGACCAACGTACTGGTGGCTCGAGCTGCTGCTCGTCATGACCGCGTCGCTGTTCCCCTACCTCGTGGGGAGGCGCCACGGGTCGGCGGTCCTGCCTGCCTGCGCGTTCTTCTCTTTCGTGGGCGTCGCCCAGTACTTCATGCGCAAGTTCAAGAATGCTGCCATCCTCCCCAACGACCTGCTTGCCCTGGGCACGGCGGTAGCCGTGAGCGACCAGTACACCTACTCGATCGACCCGCGCGCGACCATAGGCGTCGCCATCACGCTCTCCGGCCTGTGCGTCCTCTCGCTGCTGCATCCCACCTGGATCGTCCAGGCGGATGACCCGAGGCGGGGCAACGTCAGGCGTGACACGGGTAAGGGCATCGCGTCGGCGCTGCTCTGCGCCGCCCTGGTGCTCGCACCCGACTACATGGGGCTCTTCCAGGTGCAGATCATGTACTGGTACTCCATCAGCTACTACGAGAAGCAGGGGTTCCTCCCCACGTTCATCGCCGTGTGGCAGGACCTGCCCGTCCACAAGCCCGAGGACTACACCACCGACGACGCAAAGGCCGCGACCATCGAGCTCGCCAGGGCCTACGACGAGGGCATCGGGGCGAGCGAGGCACGCAAGCAGGCGGAGGCCCAGTTCGAGCAGGTCAAGCCCACGGTCATCGTCGTCATGAACGAGTCCTTCGCCGACCTCTCCGACTTCGACGGCATGCATGCCGGCTACGAGGGCCCGCACTTCTTCAACAGCGTCAGCACGGCACTCTACCGCGGTGAGCTGTTCGTGAACGTGCACAGCGGGGGCACCTGCAACTCCGAGTTCGAGTTCCTCTCAGGCAACTCGCTCGGCTACATCGGCGCAGGCAAGTACCCCTACTCCACCTTCCCGCTCGACCCGATCGACAACCTTGCCCGCCAGTTCAAGCGCCTGGGCTACGTCACCCACGCGATGCACCCCAACTACGGCACCAACTGGAACCGCAACAAGGTGTACGACGCCTGGGACTTCGACACCTTCATCACCATCGACGACTTCGGCGGCATGCCGCAGCGCAACGTCGACGGCACCAAGCAGTCGACCACGCCCACTGGCGTTCCCATCTTCCATAGCGGCGTGTCCGACGAGGCGACCTACCAGGCCACGCTCGACCTGCTCGCCGCGGACGAGTCGCCGCAGTTCATCTTCAACGTCACGATGCAGAACCATGGCTCGTACAACCAGAACAACATTCCCGAGGACATGCTCACCCACTACCAGCCCACCGGCTTCTATGACAACCCGACCGTGTCGGAGACGCCCGAGCGCCTGAACGAGTACCTCTCCTGCATGGAGGAGTCGGACCGCGCGCTCGAGTGGTTCATGGCACGCCTCAAGGAGCTTGACCGTCCGGTGGTGCTGGTGTTCTTCGGCGACCACCAGCCCTCGATGACCCTCGAGTACAACGACGCGTGGTACCCCAACGAGGACGACGTCACGCACTCGCAGCGCATCTACCACACCGAGTACCTCATCTGGGCGAACTACAACGTGAGCGGCCGTCTCCAGCGCAGCGACGTCCGCGACACCAGCGTCGAGGTCCTGGGCACCATCATGCTCGACGCGATCGGCGCGCCGCTGAGCAGGTACCAGAAGGCCCAGCTCGCGGTCAACCAGCAGATACAGGCGACCAACCTCCACGGCTACCTGGGAGCGGACGACATCTGGTACCGGCCCGACGACGACAGTCCCTACAAGGAGCTCTACGACAAGATGGCCCTGGTGGAATACCTCAACTTTGCGGAGAAGCTCTAGGCCATGGCAAGGCGGGGCACACGGACCTGGGACGCCACGAGACCCCTGCGCGGCGTCAACCTCGGCAACTGGCTCGTGCTCGAGCGCTGGATGGAGTCGGCCGCATGCCCGGGACCCTTCGCGGGGACGGTTGCCGACGACGAGTGCGGGCTGCGTCGCGAGCTTCCCGGCGACGAGCTCGCCGCGCGCCTCGGACACCATCGCGACACCTACGTCACCGAGGCTACCTTCGCCTGGCTCTCCGGGATCGGATGCGACCTGGTGCGCCTGCCCGTGCCCTACCACGTGTTTGGGGACGACTCCCACGAGAGCTGTGTCGCATGCGTCGACCACGCCCTCGACTGGGCCGCATCCCACGGCATGCGCGTGCTCGTCGACCTGCACACCGTGCCGGGAGGCCAGAACGGCTTTGACAACGGCGGGGTCTGCGGGCTGTGCACCTGGCACCTCTCGCCGGACCACATCGCGCGGACCCTGTCGGTGCTCGAGCGGCTTGCCCTGCGCTACGCCTCGCACCCGGCGCTCTTCGGCATCGAGGCGATGAACGAGCCCGCCAGCCCGCGCGTCTTCGCCGACAGCATGAGGCGCTACGGTGCGGGCCATCCCACCCGCGTCGAGCGCTCGCGGCCCATCCCGCACCTCGTGCTCGCGCAGTTCTACCAGCTCGTCTACGAGCGCCTGCGCCCCATCCTCGGCAGGGACGTCGCCCTCGTCTTCCACGACCAGTTTCAGCTGGGTGCCTGGGACCGCTTCCTTCCGGCAGGGCGCCACCCCAACGTCTGGATCGACACCCACCAGTATGTGGCGACCCTCGCCCGAGCCACGCGGATCTCTAGCCTGCGCGGACACCTCGCCATCGCGCGTGTCGTCGGCATGCGCATCGCGCGGGCCCAGCGCCATCATCCCGTGCTCGTGGGCGAGTGGTCGCTCTCGCACCACATCAAGGGCCTGTCCGCGCTCCCCGCCGACGAGCGCGCGGTGGCCTACCGCGCCTACGCCTCGGCACAGCTGGCAGCCTTCGACCGAGGCATGGGAGGCTGCTTCTGGAGCCTGCGCAACGCCACCCACGACGACTGGAGCCTGGAGGCATGCGTACGCGCGGGCTGGCTCTCGCCTGCCTGGGCAACGACATGCCGAGGGCTTCGCCCCGCCAGGGGATGACAATTGCGTCCAGCTTGTCAGACTTTGGCAGGACATGAGACCACATGGGCTATCATTGACCCTCGTGCGGCGCCAGGGAGCGCCGCCCCCACCGACCCGTCACATCGGAGAAGCACGTGTCATCAAACACCGATCCCAGCAATGGCAGCGCCGCCCCGCAGGCGGAGGCGCCAAACCCCTCCATGGCACCCTCCCGCGCCTGGACACCCGGCGAGCAGCCGGTCTCCCCACGCAAGAGACGCCGGTCGCTGCGCCTCGGCATCCTCGCGACCCTGCTCGCCGCATACGCGGCGGGCACCTGGTTCTTCTCGACCCACTTCACCCCCGGCACGACGGTCGATGGGGTCGATGCGGGCCTCATGACCACAGGCGAGCTCTCCGCGGCGATCACGAAGCGCGTGGCGACCTACGAGCAGCACGTCACGAGCGCGGGTGGCTTTGATGCCACCATCCGCGGCACGGACATCGGCCTGGCGGGCGACGGCGATCGCGTGGCCGCCGAGGCCCTTGCGCGCACGACCCCCCTCCTCTGGCTCCCGTCCCTGGTCACACCCCAGCACATGCTGATCGACGCAGGGCTGACCCTCGACGAGGAGCTCCTCGCGCAGGTGGTGGGCGATGCCGTCAAGGCCTTCAACGACACGGCCGAGCCGCCCACCAACGCCACCGCCTCATATGTGGAGAAGGACAAGGCCTTCGCCATCGTCGACGAGGCGGTCGGCACGGCGCTCGATGCCGAGCGGGTGGGCGAGGAGGTCATGGTCGCCTGCCGCAGCCTGAGGGGCGACATCGAGCTCGACAAGGCGGCACTCCTCCAGCCGACGGTGGTCGCAGGCGACGAGCGCCTGGTCAAGGCAGTGGAGCAGGCGAATGCCACCCTGGGCAAGGACCTCGCCCTGACGAGGGGCGACGAGACCGTCGCGACCGTCACGCCCGAGATGAAGGCGCCGTGGCTCTCCCTTGACGACGAGCTCGCGCTCTCCGTCAACGTGGAGGGCATCCGGGAGTGGGTCAGGGGGAACGACGCCCTCGTCAAGGCCGGCAGCACCACCGACGACGAGCATGTCTGGGAGCTCGACTCCCTCGCGACGGCCGACGCGGCCCACCACGCCATCCGCGATGCCAGCGACAGCTGCGAGATCGCCCTCACCGTCGTCGAGACCAAGCCTCCCGTGACCCCCGGCGCCAAGGAGCGCGGGCGCCACCTCGACGTGAACCTCACGACGCAGTTCGTGCGCTTCTACGACGCCGACGGCACGGTGATCTGGGACTCCTACTGCGTCACGGGAGGCTGGGATCCCGACAAGCAGGCCATGCACGCGACCCCGACCGGCACCTTTGCCATCGAGCACAAGGAGACCGACAGGATGCTCATCGGCGCAGACACCGACCATGACAACAAGCCCGACTACGAGTCCTTCGTCAGCTACTGGATGCCGTTCCTCAACAACGACTACGGCTTCCACGACGCCACCTGGCGCTCCGAGTTCGGTGGGGACATCCGCTCGTGGTGGGGAAGCCACGGGTGCATCAACCTGCCCTTCGAGAAGGCCGAGCAGCTCTATGGCATGATCAATCCCGGCGACGAGGTGGTCGTCCACTACTGATGGCGCCCGTGTCTCGAAGGCGCGAAGCCGCAACAGGCAGATGGTCGCCCGGAATTCGGTCAACGCGCCGTATGATACTGTGGACGGTCGACCCTTCGTTATATCTCGATGAATCGACCTCTCAGATGAGGGGTCACCCGCAGAAGGCATACTAGAATTGCGTCGCACGACACAACGATGAGAGGGATGGGGCAATGAGCAGAGTCTACAATTTCTCAGCAGGTCCGGCGGTGCTTCCCGAGGCGGTCCTCAGGGAGGCCGCGGACGAGATGCTCGACTACCGCGGTCATGGGATGAGCGTCAACGAGATGAGCCATCGCTCCCAGATGTTCCAGGAGATCATCGACGAGGCCGAGGCGGACCTCCGCGGCCTCATGGGCATCCCCGACACCTACAGGGTCCTCTTCCTGCAGGGCGGCGCCTCCCAGCAGTTTGCCGCCGTGCCGCTGAACCTCTGCGCCCTTCCCGGTGCCAGCAGGCGTGCCGACTACATCGTCACCGGCCAGTGGGCCAAGAAGGCCTACCAGGAGGCAGGCCGCCTCATCGACGCGGCTGCCATCGCGAGCTCGGCGGACAAGACCTTCTCCTACATCCCCGACTGCTCCGACCTCGCCGTGCGCGATGATGCCGACTACGTCTACATATGCGAGAACAACACCATCTACGGCACCGTCTTCCACGAGCTTCCCGACACCAAGGGCAAGCCGCTCGTCTCCGACGTGAGCTCGATGTTCCTCTCCCAGCCGGTCGACGTGACCAGGTATGGCGTCATCTACGGTGGCGTGCAGAAGAACGTGGGTCCCGCGGGGCTGGTGATCAGCATCATCCGCGAGGACCTCATTCCCGCCGATGACATCGCGGGCGTGCCCACCATGCTCCAGTGGAGGACCCAGGCCGACAACGGCTCGATGTACAACACGCCCAACTGCTGGTCCATCTACCTCTGCGGCAAGGTCTTCAAGTGGTTGCAGGGACAGGGCGGCCTCAGCGGCATCCACGAGCGCAACCAGGCGAAGGCCGCGATCCTCTACGACTTCCTCGACGAGTCCAGCCTCTTCAGGGGCACCGTCCGCACCGAGGACCGCTCCCTCATGAACGTGCCCTTCGTCACCGGCGACGCCGACCTCGACGCCGCGTTCGTCAGGGAGTCCAGGGCGGCCGGCCTCGAGAACCTCAAGGGCCATCGCTCGGTGGGTGGCATGCGTGCCTCCATCTACAACGCGATGCCCGTCGAGGGCGTCGAGGCCCTGGTATCCTTCATGAGGGACTTCGAGGCGCGACACTAGGGACCACTGGGGATCCACGGCGACTCCCACCATATCCGAGCACGACACTCTCGGCGGGGCCCCTGCCCCGCCTCTCGCAAGCAAGGAGCACGCCATGTACAAGGTTCACTGCCTCAACAACATCGCGAAGGTCGGCACCGACGCGCTCGGTGCAGGCTTCTCGCTCACCGACAGCATCGACGAGGCCGAGGCCATCATGGTCCGCAGCGCGAGCCTGCACGGCACGGAGTTCTCCGACCGTCTGCTCACCATCGGCCGCGCCGGCGCCGGCGTCAACAACATACCGCTCGAGAGGTGCGCCGCGCAGGGCATCGTGGTCTTCAACACGCCGGGCGCCAACGCCAACGGCGTCAAGGAGATGGTCATCGCCGGCATGCTGCTCGCGGCGCGTGACATCGTGGGCGGCATCGAGTGGGTCGACGAGAACTCGGACGATCCCAACGTGGGCAGGCAGGCCGAGAAGGCCAAGAAGGACTTCGCCGGCACCGAGCTTGCCGGCAAGAACCTCGGCGTCATCGGCCTGGGCGCCATCGGGGCGATGGTCGCCAACGCGGGACGCAGCCTGGGCATGCATGTCTACGGCTACGACCCCTACCTCTCGGTCAAGTACGCCTGGAGCCTCGACCGCCACGTGCGCCACATCAACAACATCGGCGAGATCTGGTCGAGCTGCGACTACATCACCATCCACGTGCCCGCGACGGCGAAGACCAAGGGCATGATCGGCCGCGACGAGATCGCCGCCATGCGGGACGGCACCGTCCTGCTCAACTATGCCCGCGACTCGCTCGTCGACGAGCGTGCGCTGGCCGAGGCCTTGCAGGAGGGTCACATCGCCCGCTACATGACCGACTTCGCCAACTCGGTCACCACGAGCATGGCCCACGCCACCGTGACCCCCCACCTCGGCGCCTCCACCAAGGAGGCGGAGGACAACTGCGCCGTCATGGCGGCCGGCGAGATCCGCGACTACCTGGAGAACGGCAACATCACCAACTCCGTCAACTACGGCGCGGTGGACATGGGCCCCCTGGAGTCCGCCATGCGTCTGGCGGTCTTCCACCTCAACGTGACCAACATGATCGGCCAGATCACGGGTGCCATCTCGGCAGCGGGTGTCAACATCGAGAACATGACCGACAAGAGCGCGGGCAACTATGCCTACTGCCTGCTCGACCTTGGCTCGGAGGTTGACGAAGAGCTAGTGGAGAGGCTTGCCGCCATCGATGGCATCTACCGCGTCCGCGCCATCCGCCGCTGACCTCCCGCCGTCCGACGAGCGCGGGGGCCGGTCGACGAGCGGGCCGCCGTGTCGTAGAATCAACCACGCACGACGCTCCCACGCGCCACCGAGGTGAAGGAACCATCTGACATGTATCGCATACACTGCATGAACAACATCTCCCAGGCAGGGCTCGAGAAGCTCTACCGGACCTTCGCCCCTGCCAAGACGCTCGAGCAGGCCGATGCCGCCATCGTGCGCAGCACCAACATGCACGACATCGACCTGCCCGCAGGCCTGCTCGCCATCGCGCGCGCCGGCACTGGGGTCAACAACATCCCCCTCGACCGCTGCGCCAAGCGGGGCATCGTCGTCTTCAACACGCCGGGCGCCAACGCCAATGCCGTGAAGGAGCTCGTGGTCGCCGGCATGCTCATGGCCTCGCGCGACATCATGGGAAGCGCCCAGTGGGTGAGCGACCATGCCGACGTCGAGACCGTGGGCACAGACGCCGAGAGGGCGAAGAACCAGTTTGGCGGCACGGAGATCGCCGGGAAGACCCTCGGCGTCATCGGCCTGGGCGCCATCGGGGCGATGGTCGCCAACGCGGGGCGCAGGCTCGGCATGCATGTGCTGGGCTTCGACCCCCACCTCTCCATCACGGCCGCCTGGAGCCTCGACCACCACGTGCACTACGTGCGCAGGCTTGCCGACATCCTCGAGAACGCCGACTACATCTCCATCCACGTGCCCGCCACCGACAAGACGCGCGGCATGATCGGCCGCGACCAGATCGCCCAGGCGAAGGATGGCGTCGTGTTCCTCAACTTCGCCCGCGACACCCTCGTCGACGAGCAGGCCATGGCCCGCGCGCTCGAGAGCGGTCACGTGCGCCGCTACGTCACCGACTTCGCCAACCCCCTGACCACGCACATGTCCAACGCCCTGGTCTTCTCGCACCTGGGCGCCTCCACTAGGGAGGCGGAGGCGAACTGCGCCGCCATGGCGGTCGATCAGCTGCAGGAGTACCTGCTGCAGGGCAACGTCATCAACTCGGTCAACTTCGGCGAGGTGGACCTTGGCCCCATCCAGACCGACGAGCGCATCGTGGTGCTCCACAAGAACATCCCCAACATGATCGGCCAGTTCTCATCGATCATCGCCGAGGGTGGCCTCAACATCGAGAACATGGCCAACAAGCGCCGCGGCGACAGCGCCACCACCCTCATCGAGACGAGCGGCAGCTGGTCGGACGCCGTCTTGGACCGCATCTCCTCCGTGGAGGGCGTCTACCGAACACGCATGGTCGCTCCCCAATAGCGGCAGGCCGGGCGGGTGAGGCCTGAAGTGGCCCTGTGGCCCCTATCGAATCGGCCCCCTGTGCAGGGGGCCGATCGCGTGAGCAGGGAAATGTGTCAGCGGACGAGATCGCCCGCACGGTCGCGGTCGTCCTAGTCCGCCTTGTCAAGCTTCACGAGCAGGATGTCGTCGGCATGGTGCTCGGCATGGGACAAGAACCATGCCTCCACCTGCTTGACCAGCTGACGGATGCTGTCAGCCCTGAAGCGGCGCTCGTGCCCAAAGAAGACCGCGCGATACTCGCCGCTGAGGTACCAGCCGTTGTAGCAGGCCTCGAACACCTTGCGCTCCAGCGAGTTCATGTCTTTGATCTGCTTCATGTCGCACCTCCTTGTGCCGGGTTGTAGCAGGTCGCGGGTAGGGTAAGCGGTGCAGGCAGGCGTGTCCAGACCGTTTGGGCGGGCACCACGCCACGTCCATGACCTGTGAACGATCTCACGGTCATGGACGGCAGGGCGGACAAGACACCACCTTGCGGGCATAGGTCCCAGCCCTGCGCACCCCACCGCTATCGGCAGGAGGTCGATGCCTCCCTGCGGGCATGGGTCCCAGGCGCACGGTCCATCTAGTACAGGTGCATGCACCGCGACATGCACGCCGAGCGCATGCGCGAGAAGTACGCGCAGGGGAAGACGCGGGCGAGCCACATGTAGGCCCTCAGTTGCAACCAACGATTGTCCCTACTCATTGCTCACACCAGCCTTTCCCAGCACCCCACGCACTCCGACCTCGAACGGAAATGTCCCCGCCCGGTTGAACGCGGCGATGAACATGCGTATCGCATTTGAGGGTGTGGTGCCAATTTGCTCCGTTGCCTCGAAGAAGCGTTCCTTCTCAGCGGGCAGAACCTTGGCGACGACTGGAGTCATCTTGTCTGACATGGTGACCACGGTTTCGTTTGTGGTATGACTTAGTATGTTTTTGTTATACCCAGGCATACATGGTAGCACATCACGCGTCCTGTGTGGCGACGTTTCGCACGCGTATGTGAACGGTCTTGGTGAGCGGGGATCGGATCGAGACGGGGATGCCCCCAGGGCCCGCATGCGGACCCTGGGGGCATCCCCGTCTCGTACCCCGCCGGGAGGCGGCTCCACACCCTGAGGCTAGGGGGCTATGTCATCCCAGTGCAGCAGCTTGAAGCCGGCCTCGGTGATGGCCTCCTCGGCAATCGCACGAACCTCGGGATTGATCTTCAGCACGTCGATGGCCACCGCGCCATTGGACAGGAAGCAGTACCCGTACTCGATGTTGACCTTGGTCGAGTCGAGCGCCTCGAGGAGCTCGGCCAGGGCGCCGGGCCGATCAGGCACCTCGACGGCGAGCACCTTGGTCTTGGTGGCACGGAAGCCCGCGTCCTCCAGCACGTCGACGGCGCGGAAGACGTCGTTGCAGATGATGCGCACGATGCCGTAGTCCGAGGTCTCGGCGATGGTGAGGGCACTCATGTTGATGTCGGCATCGGCCAGGGTGCGACAGAGCGCCGCGAGTCGTCCCTCGGTGTTCTCGAGGAAGACCGTCAGCTGCATGATCATTACCTATCCTCTCCCCTCAGGTCGATGACGCGCTTGGCCTTGCCCTCGCTGCGCGCGATGGTCTTGGGTTCCACCAGCTTAACGCGAATGCCCACCGAGAGGGCCGTCTTGAGCCGCGACTGGATGCCGTGCTGCAGCCGCTCGATGGCGCTGATCTGGTCGAAGTCGAAGTCGGGGTTGACCTCGGCCTTGAGCGTGACCACGTCGAGGTGGCTCCTGCGGGTGAGCTCGATCTGGTACCAGGACGCCACCTGCGGGAAGGTCTTCATGACGTCCTCTATCTGGGATGGGAAGACGTTCACGCCACGGATGATGAGCATGTCGTCGGTACGGCCGTGCAGGCGGTCGATGCGCCGGTGCGTGCGCCCGCAGGAGCACTCGCCGGGGACGATGCGGGTGATGTCGCGGGTGCGGTAGCGCACGACGGGCGTCGCCTCGCGGTCGACGGTGGTCAGCACCAGCTCGCCCCACTCGCCGTCAGGTAGGACCTCGCCGGTGTCGGGATCGATGATCTCGGCGTAGAAGTGATCCTCTGCCAGGTGCAGGCCGTCCTGCTCCATGCACTCGACGGCAACGCCCGGTCCCATGGTCTCGGTCAGGCCGTAGACGTCGAGCGCCTTGTAGCCCAGCTTGTCCTCGAGCTCGGCACGGAAGTTGTCGGAGAACGCCTCGGCACCGTGAATGCCGGCGCGCAGGCGGAAGTCCCTCCTGGGGTCGAGCCCCATGGCAAGGGCCGTGTCGGCGATGTACATGGCGTAGCTCGGCGTGCAGCACAGGATGGTCGACCCCATCTCCCGCAGCACGCGGATCTGGCGCTCGGTGTTGCCGGCACTCATGGGGATGGTCATGCATCCCGCCTTGAGGCCACCGTAATGGGCACCGAGGCCGCCGGTGAACAGGCCGTAGCCGTAGCACACGTGGCAGACGTCCTCGGGCCCGCCGTCCGCGTACCAGATGCCGCGGGCAAAGCAGTCGCCCCAGATGTCGAGGTCGTGCTCGGTGTAGCCGCCGACGGTGGCCACGCCCGTGGTACCGGACGACATGTGTATCTCGCGCACGTCCTCCATCGGGACGGCAAAGAGGCCATACGGGTAGTTGTCGCGCAGGTCCTGCTTCGTGGTGAAGGGGGCCTTCCGGAGATCCTCGAGCGACTCGACCGCGTACGGGTCAAAGCCAGCCTCGTCGAAGAGGTCGTGGTAGAACCCGACATGCTCGTAACAGGCGATCACGGTCTTCTTGATGCCCTCGAGCTGGATGGCCTCCAGCTGGTCGTGAGGCATCGTCAGGATGTCCTGCGGTGTCTTCATGCGCGTTGCCCTTCCTTGCCCTTGCCTCTGGGGCCTCTCGCCCCGCGCGCGGATGCGTGCGCAGCCCATTGTACGCACGCAATGTTTCGGCCTGTTCACGAGCGTATGACGTCTTCTTGCCATTGGGGCCCTGCTCCGCATGGGCTGCGGCGATCACAAGGCGGCCCTCGAGGACCTCCGTTGGCGGAGCTGCTCCCCTGGGCCCGCGGCGATCATGGGACGACCGGCACGCCGACACGGGAGTGGCCCTCGCCGCGCACGCCCTGGCACCATCACCTGCTACAGTGGGGACAGCGGTCTTGAGGAGGCACACATGAGATGGTTTTGGCGGCGCGACAAGGGATCCCAGGCAGAGCCGAGCGTTCCCGAGGGAGCCGTCCGGCGCAGGCTTCGCTACGCCGGACGCGTCCAGGCCGTGGGCTTCCGCTTCACCGCGCAGGGGTGGGCGCAGCAGCACGGCCTCACCGGATGGGTCACGAACCGATCGGATGGCGACGTCGAGCTCGAGGTGCAGGGCACGCCGGAGCAGGTGCGGCAGTTCATGGCAGAGGTCGAGGCCGAGTCGGCGCGACCGGGCGCCTTCATCCGGGCCCGGCTCGTTCGCTGCGACGAGCTGCCGCCCGTGCCCGAACGCCGCTTCGCCATCAGGGCCTAGCCGCCAGCTGCCAGCAGGTTGTTGACGCGTGACCTCTAGCGCGCAAGCTCCTCCAGGAAGGCTGCCCCGTAGCGCTTGAGCTTGGTCTGTCCCACACCGGAGACCTCGAGCAGCTGTTCGGCAGTCTGCGGGCGGTCGCGCACCATCGCCCGCAGCGTCCGGTCGGAGAACACCACGTAGGGAGGGACGCGCGCCTCCCCTGCCAGGCGCTTGCGCAGTGCACGCAGGCGTTCGAACAGCTCCTCGTCAGCGACGTCGCTCGCGGGTGCCTGGGGATCCCCCGTGCCCTCGCGACGCTCGCGCCGGAGCTCGACGGTGCGCGTGGCGGCCCGCCCGAGGTACGGGGAGCTCCCTGCGGTCTCTCCGGTGCAGACCGAGCAGGAGCCACAGCCCTGCGAGCCCTCCTCGAGGCGCTGGCCGAAGTAGCGCAGCACGCGCGAGCGCAGGCAGCTCGTGCTCATGGCATAGCCGATCATCTCCCCCAGCAGGCGCTCGCGCCGCGCCCGCAAGGCCTGTCGCTCGGCAGGTGGCACGTCTTCGGCAAACGGAGTGTTGTCGATGAAGAAGTGGCAGGTGCGGATGTCGCCCCTGCTCCATAGCAGGTAGCATGCGGAGGGCTCCCCGTCGCGCCCGGCACGGCCGGCCTCCTGGTAGTACTCCTCGAGCGATTGGGGCAGCCCACAGTTGATCACATAGCGCACGTTGCTCTTGTCGATGCCCATGCCAAAGGCGTTGGTGGCGACCATCACCTGCACGTCGTCGTTGACGAAAGCCTCCTGCGAGCGCGTGCGCTCGCCGTCGGTCATGCCCGCGTGATAGGCTGCCACCGCCATGCCCTCCTCGCGCAGCTGGCTGGCGATCTGCTCGACCTTCTTGCGGGTGGTCGCATATACGATGCCCGTGTCGGTGGGATGACCCGTCGCGTAGGCGCAGACCCACCGCTCGCGCTGCTTGGGCGTGAGCTCGAACGACGCGAGCCTGAGGTTGGGCCTGTTGAACCCACTCACCTCGACGACAGGATCACGCAGGTCGAGCAGGGTACGCACGTCCTCGCGCACGCGTCCCGTGGCCGTTGCCGTGAGCGCCGCGACCACCGGACGCTTCGGCAGCGAGGCCACGAAGTCCGCGATCCCACGGTAGGCCGGGCGAAAGTCGTTGCCCCACTGGCTCACGCAGTGCGCCTCGTCCACAGCCACGAGCGGCACCTGCGCGCAGGCGGCAAAGGCGCGGAACTCCTGATCGGCAAGGCGCTCGGGCGCCACGTACATGAGATCGTACCACCCTGCGAGCGCCCGGCGCAACACCTCCGGGCGCACCCGGGGCTTGAGCGTCGAGTTGTAGAACGAGCCCCGGATGCCCGCCTCCTTGAGCGAGCGAACCTGGTCGGCCATGAGCGAGATGAGAGGTGACACCACGAGCGTGAGCCCGCCGAGCAGCGCCGCCGGCACCTGGTAGCAGACGGACTTGCCGGCACCCGTGGGCATCACGGCCATCGTGTCGCGCCCGGCAAGCACCGCCTCGATCACACGCCGCTGTCCCGACCTGAAGTCCTGATAGCCAAAGCGCTCGGCGAGGACGGTGCGGGCGTCATCAAGGGAGGGTCGGGCATGGTACGCCTCGTCCATGGACAACCCCCTCACACCCGATCGCCTGCCACCCGCACCTGTAGGCTCTAGCCTACCGTCAGGCCCTAGCCTACCGCATGCGCCTGCACTCTGGCACGCCCGAGGTGCCAGGTCGTACGTTCCATCCACCTGTGCCGGCTTGCGACACGGGTTTCCTCGCACGCCACACCCTGTGCCATCGATGCTTGCCATGGGTGTGGTCAGGGATACCGCACGGGTGGTGGCATGAGGGTGCGGCATGTGAGGGAGTGCCGGGAGGCGGGGCGCGACGGCCTTTCCCAACATGTGCGGAATGTGGAGGACACGGGTCGACTACCGAGAGAGCGACGAGGGTTTTCCCAACGTGTGCAGGAGGTGAGCCAGCGCAGGAAAGGACATCTTGGAGCCGTGCGGGATGCGATCCTCTGCCGGAAGGAAAATCCGTGACCTATGCGGGGTCTGCTCCCCCGCCGGAAAGGAAAAGGCCAAGTTGTGCGGACCAGGCCCTGATCCCGGAAAGGAAAAGCCCGAGTTGTGCGAGGAGGCGACCGACCCTGGAAAGGAAATGCCCGAGTTGTGCGAGGTTGTGGCCTGCGACGGAAAGGATTTTGCCGAGTTGTGACCCCGCCGGCTCTCACAACTCGAACTTTTCCTTTCCGGCGGGGGAGCAGACCCCGCACAACTCGACGTTTTCCTTTCCACCGTCGGCCCTGGCCCCGCACAACTCGGGCTTTTCCTTTCCACCGTCGACCCTGGCTCTGCACAACTCGGGATTTCCCTTTCCACTCATCCCACGCCAGGCAGGGTGGGACTGCGACGAGTGCAAATCACGCGGCCTCATGGCTGCCCATCCCACGTCAGGCAGGGTGGGACACACAGCGTCGGGCACAATCTGTCGGGAAGGCTCCAGCGAGCGCGGCTCGCCATGCCGCGCTGGCCCGACCGCCGGCCAGGGGCTTCCTCGGGTGCTCGGAAACCCGGGTGAGGGGAGGGGTCACCCGGAAGGGGGCTCCCGAAACTTGACAAGCGCGCTCTATGACGGCACTGTCAAGGGGTCAGACACCAACTTCCATGCTCCCACCCAGGTCGCATCACCTGTCGTGCGGCCCTGAGCCTGGAAGGGCCGATCGTACCCCCTCCGCTCCGAGCCTGGGATCCGATCGGACTCCCGAGGCCAGACGCCAGCAGAACCCGGGCGACGATCGGGCACCTGGCCGACAAGCACTCCCTCGACGCACGACGCCCTCTCGCACGCACGGACCGCTACCGCTCAAGGACCCGCCCCATGAACAACCCCCGCACCGCCCACCTCGTCGCCGCCGCCGTCGCCTGCCTGCTCTGGAGCGGCTCGCTCGTCGCCTCGAAGCTCAGCTACGACACGCTCGCCCCCATGTCGCTCGGGCTCATCCGCTTCTCGCTGGCCACGGTGGCATTCTTCGCGGCACGCCTCGTCAGGGGCGACCAAGAGAGGCCCGACGCACGCGGCATGGCGCAGATCGCCCTCACCGGCATCCTGGGCACGACGCTCTACTTCGCCGGAGAGAACTACGGCGTGTCCATGCTCCCCGCATCGACCTCGTCGCTCATCGTGGGGTCGTTTCCCGCCATGACGCTCACGCTCGAGTGCCTCATCGACAGCACACGCCCCCGACCCACGAAGACGGTCGGCATCGCGCTCGCCTTTGCGGGCGTGGCCGTGCTCGCACTCGCCGAGGGCAACGGGGGTGGCACCAACGTCGCCCTGGGAAGCCTGATGCTGTTCTTCGGCGGACTCTGCTGGGCGCTCTACAACTTTGCGATGCGCCTGGTGATGGGCACCTATTCCACGCTCACCATCACCAGCTGGCAGACGCTCTTTGGCGCACTGGGCTTCGTCCCCCTCGCGCTCTGGGAGGGGCCGCCCGCGGAGCTGCCCTCGCCCACCGCCTGGGCCTCGCTCGCCTATCTGGTGATTGGCTGCACGGTGGTGGGATTCGTGCTCTACAACTGGGGACTCAAGGACCTCGAGCCCAGCACCGCGACCTCACTCTCCAACCTGATCCCAGTGTTTGGGCTCGCGCTCTCCGCGCTCGTCCTGGGGGAGCGGATCAGCGCGCAGCAGCTTCTGGGCGGCGCCATCGTGGTCGTCGGCATCGTGCTCTCCACACGGGACCGCCCATCAGACGCCTGAGATCATCCCGCCGGGTGACGGAGCGACGGAGCGCCGCCTCACTCGGCGGCGGAGAGCTCGCGCTCCAGCGAAGAGAACGCCTCGGGTATGGCATCCGGGTCGCAGCCGAACGCCTCGGCAACGGCCTGCGCCTGGTCCCAGCGCAATGCGGCCTTCTCGGTGTCCCCTGCGTTGTCGTAGGCATCGCCCACCCGGTCAAGCGCGTACGACACGTAGCCTGCCAGGGGATCACCCATGCCCGAGAGCAGCATCATCGTGACCAGCGAGTGCGGCGAGAGGCTCATGGCCGTCTGGGGATCGAGGTCGAGCATCGCGGCGACGTCATCCTCCACCTCCCGGGCGGCCGTGGGATCGCCGTCCAGGACCGCACGGCGCAACGCCACGGTCACGGCGTCGACGAAGGTGGCAACGATCTCCAGCAGGTAGTCGCGATGCAGCATGGGACCCTCCTTTGGCGCCAACGCACCCGTTCAAACGCACCCAGTGTAGCAATTCCCGCATGCGGCGGCATGCCACTGGGCACGCCGCGAGGGACGGCTGCCAGAGGGTGCCGAAGGGCCGCTGCCCGCTACCCGTGCGCGGGAGGCACGATGCGGCAGCGTCCCAGCGTTCGAGACGGCGCGGGACCTACTACCCGTGTGCGGGAGGCACGATGCCCAGGTGCTCGAATGCCGCCGAGGTCGCCTGGCGTCCCTGCGGCGTGCGGATGATCAGCCCTTGCTGCAGGAGGTAGGGCTCGTACACGTCCTCGAGCGTGGATGGGTCCTCCCCCACCGCCGACGCCACGGTGGAGAGGCCGACCGGGCGACCGCGGAAGGTGCGCACCAGGGCGTCGAGGATCTTGACGTCCATCCAGTCGAGACCCAGCTCGTCGATCTCGAAGAACGAGAGCGCCTCGGCGGCCACCTGCCACGAGATGCCACCCCCCGCCCTGACCTGGGCATAGTCTCGCACGCGCTTGAGCAGGCGGTTTGCCAGGCGCGGCGTCCCGCGCGAGCGCGACGCGACCTCCGCCGCCCCCTGCGCGTCGATCTCGACTCCCAGGATGGCGGCCGAGCGCACCACGATGCGCGTGAGCTCCTCCGTGGAGTAGTAGTCGAGCCTGTATGAGATGCCAAAGCGGTCGCGCAAGGGACCTGTGAGCAGGCCCGTGCGCGTGGTCGCCCCCACCAGCGTGAAGCGCGGGATGTCCAGCCTGATGGAGCGCGCCGCCGGCCCCTTGCCGATGACGATGTCGAGGAAGAAGTCCTCCATGGCGGGGTAGAGCACCTCCTCGACCTGATGGTTGAGGCGGTGGATCTCGTCGACGAAGAGGATGTCGCCCTCGCCGAGGTTCGTGAGGATGGCGGCGAGGTCGCCGGTGCGCTCGATGGCGGGCCCTGAGGTCGTGTGCAGGGTGGCGCCCATCTCGTTGGCCACCACACCCGCGAGCGTCGTCTTGCCCAAGCCGGGCGGGCCTGAGAAGATGACGTGGTCAAGGGGCTCGTTGCGATCGCACGCGGCTTGGATGAGCACGCGGAGGTTCTCGCGCACGCGCTCCTGACCGCAGTAGTCGTCAAGCGTCCTTGGTCGCAGCGTGCGATCGACCTCGAGGTCGTCCGAGGTGAGCTCGGCAGTCATGCTGCGCTGTCCCGCCCGTCGGGACGGGGTAGCCGCCCCTGCGCCGGCACCACCGGCGCCGAACAGGTCGTCCTGCGAGGCCTCCCACATCACCGACCACCTCCCAGGCGCCTGAGCGCGTAGGAGAGCGCCCCCTCGGTGGTGGTGACGCCCTCGTCATCGTGCCCCTCGAGGGCGAGCTCCGCCTCCTGGGGCGAGAAGCCCATGGACAGCAGCGCCTCGGCCGCCTCGGCCGCGATCGACGAGACGGGCGGCGCGGCGTCTTCCGAGAGGGTGGGCTGGCTGGCAGCCACCAGGCCGCGCAGCTCGGCATCTTTGGCGAAGACGCCCTCGAGCTCCACGAGCAGGCGCTGTCCCTTGCGCCTCCCCACACCCGGAACCTGTGCCATGCGGACGGCATCCTGCGTGGAGACGACCACGGCGAGCTGGGCGGGCGAGAAGGTGGAGAGCACCGAGAGGGCGAGCTTGGGCCCTACGCCGGAGACCGACACCAGCCTGTCGAAGAGCGCACGCTCCTCCCGGCTGGCAAAGCCGTAGAGGTCCATGGCATCCTCGCGCACGACGAGCCGCGTGAGCATGGTGACACCCGCCGCGCCCGTCTGGGGGAGCGACGCCGCGGTGGACGCTGAGATGCCAAGCTCGTAGCCCACGCCACCGACATCGAGCACCACATGGGTGGGAAGCGCCTCGACGAGGGTTCCGGTCAACTGGACGATCACGGGGCGGTCCTCCTCACCTGTCCCTCGTGCATGCGGGCGACGTTGGCAGCCGTGGCGGCGGCCGTGACCTCACGGGCCTCCTCGCGCGCGAGCTGGCGCTGGGCACGCTCCGCCTCCGCCATCTGCGCCCCCGCCGCCCGGAGGGACAGCTCTCTGGTGCGACGCAGGTTGGCATGGCACACCGCCGCGGCCAGCGCATCGGCCGCGTGGTCGGGGCGTGGGTCGTGGTCGAGCGCGAGCACCGTGCGGACCATGTAGGCGACCTGGCGCTTGTCGGCGGTGCCCGTGCCCACCACGGCCTGCTTGATCTGCATGGGAGTATACTCCCCCATCTCGAGGCCTGCCTGGGAGCAGGCGACGATGGCAGCCCCACGCGCATGCGCCGTCGCCAGCGCCGAGCGGGTGTTCTCGCCAAAGAAGACCTTCTCGATCGCGAGCTGCGTGGGATGGTACGCCTCGATCGCGCGCGACAGCTCCGAGAAGATCATGCCCAGCCGTTGGTCCGTCGGATCGGAGGCCTTGGTGGTCACGCACCCGTAGGCGCGGGCACGACAGAGGGACCCGCGCGTCTCGACGATGCCCCAGCCGGTGTGCGCGAGACCGGGATCTATGCCAAGGATGATCACGTAACCTCCCCCCGCCGCCGACGGCAAGGCCGCACATCGAACGTGCGTTCTATCATAGCACAGCTGAGACGCACCGTCACGAGATCCCACCCATGTGCGCGACGGAGGTCGGGGCATCCCCAGCCCTCGTTGGCTCACCTCCCGGGCGAGCGCCTAGTTCTCCGAGAACGGGCTCATCGGGTTGCCACCGGACTCCAGCACGGACCGCAGGTCCGCACCGGAGAGCGCCTCGAGCGAGGCGAGGTCGGGAGAGACGAAGCCACCCTGCTCGGCGAGGTCGCGCAGCAGGGCGAGCGTGGCGTCGAGATCGACGCCCCCGGCAGGCGACGAGGCGTCGGGGGCAGGGCCATGGGCTGCCTCCGCACCGCCCTCCATGACGCGCGAGCCAAGCGCCTGCGAGCCACCGGACAGCAGGCTCGCGTCATCGGCGTGCTCGTCGTGCCAGCGGACCCCCAACGGAAAGCGCGCGTCATCGAGCGTGCGCGTGCTCATCGCAAGCACCGGCGGGGCCGCGCGCCGTGCCAGCTCCCCCTGCCGGTGCGCGCGCAGCACCGCGCACACGACCTCCTCGGGCAGCGGCGCATCGGGCACGAGCTCCGCGAGCGGGCGATCGTACTCGATGTGGCCGAAGAGCAGCTGGTCGATGCGTGCGATGTCGTGCTCCCCCGCGATGGGCAGCACCGACTTGGCTGCCAGCGGCAGCATGAGCTCGTCCGCGACACGGAGCCGCACCCGCTTGAACAGCGGGGAGATGGTGTTGCGCACGCGCGCCATGTCGAGTATGTCAGAGCGATAGACGTCCCCGAGCGGGCAGAGCACGGCCACGCTGACCTCGCACGCACGGGTGCCCAGGGCCAACGCGGTCTTGTCGAGCGAGGAGAGCGCGAGGGCCCCGTGCTCACGCGCGAGGGCCGCGAGCTCCAGCTCGTCGAAGTCGCGCGGGTCGATCCCACGGGGCGCGCCGGAGCTGCTGGTCACGTCGACCCTCAGGCGCCGCGCGAGATCCCTGCACACGGGCGCGGCGGAGCCCGCCGAGGCGCCCACGAGCACGTGCACGTGGCGAGGGCCGAGGGCGTCGGAGGCGAGCGCCGCCAGCACCATCGAGCCGATCGTGCCGTCAAGGCACAGGGCCGCGTCGGCATGGCCGTGCTTGGTCACGAAGTCGTGGACGCCAAGGGAGACGGCCTGCCAGAGGGCGAACGGGGCGTCGAACACCTCCGGCATGAGGACGTCATGGGGCTCGGCCGCCGGGCCGCCCACCTCGGCAACGAGGAGATCCTCCTCGAAGGCCGGGGCGGAGGCCACGAGCTCTCCCGTCGGGTCCAGCACGAAGCTCGAGCCCGAGAACACCTCGTCGCTGTAGCCGCCCAGCGAGGCGGTGCCCACGAACCATGCGCTGATGCGGCGCGCGTCGTCCACGAAGCGGCCGTTGTCCAGGCAGGCCCCCATGGCGCTCGACGGATCGTCCAGGGCAAAGGGGTGCTCGGAGAAGTACACCGCCACATCCACGTCATAGTCGTAGCCGCCGAGCACGTCCAGGTCGGAGTGCGAGAGCGCCAGGGCGATCCGCACGCCCCCAAACTCGAGCTCGGGCACGTCGACGTCCTGCTGCGGCGCGGGGGAGCTCAACGCCTGCAACCGCGACATCATGCGGATCGGCGTGATCGCACCGTCATCGAGCAGGGCGACGTCGAAGTCACCCCGCTCGTCGCCCAGGTCCATGAGGACGGGGACGAGCGCCGGGCACGCGAGCTGCTCGGAGAGCGACGAGAGCGCGTCGGCGACGTCGCGCATGAACGAGGCGCGGTCGGCATAGGGCACCACCTCGACGCCCGCAAGGGCCGCGAGCGGGAAGACGAGCAGCTCGACCCCCCGCTCGGCGGCCGTCTGGGACTGGGCGACCATCTGGGCGACCGTCTGGTCGAAGGCCCCCGGCACCGTGTTTATCTGGGCGATGCCGACGCGCACGGCTTAGAGCTCTGCCTTCCAGAGCCCGTGGAGGTTGCAGTACTCGTACACGGTGACGTTCTCGGCGCCGTCGTCGGCGAAGGTGGCGACGGGCTCCGCGCCAGGCTGCAGCCTCCTGACCTCGAGGCGATCGTCGGAGGCCAGGGCGATGAACTGGATGTAGTGGGCGTCGAGCATGGGATGGGCGACCTCGCCGACCCTGGCGACGATCGTGCCGTCCTCGCGGGTGACGGCCGGGACGTGCTTCTCGGTGGCGGCGTCGACGGAGCCGGCGACGAGCTCCTCGCAAGGCTCACCGCAGCACACGGGCGTGCAGGGACCCTCGAGCACCTTCACGAACATGTTGGCGCACTTGGTGCACTTGTAGAACTTGACATCGGCCATGACGGCTCCTTTCGACGAACCCTCTCCTCGGGCGCGCCGCGCCCGCTGGCTTCCTATTGTATGCGAGCGGGAAGCTCGTGGGAGGCGGCAGGGACGGCAAACCCGGACGCGGCTGTGTGGCAGGCATGGCGCGCAACGGCCGCAGGCCCGCCCCACACGGGCCCTCCCATGACTTCCCGTGCTCGTGACAGCCGCCGCGCGCTACCATGGGGGGCACCGGAAGGATGCCATGAACAAGCAGTACCGAAGCATAGACGAGCAGGCCGCCCTCCTGCGGACGCGTGGCGTGGCGACCGACGAGCGCACGCCCTCCATCCTGCTGCGCGAAGGCTACTACGCCGTGGTCAACGGCTATGGCAAGGCGTTTCTCGACGAGCAGGCGACGCGGGCCGCGGAGGACGACCGCTTCGCGGACGGCACCACCTTCGATGACATCTACCAGCTCTTCCTCTTCGACCGCGAGCTGCGGGCCATCACCTTCCGGGCCGTGATGTGCGTCGAGTGCACGCTGCGCTCGATCCTCTCGCACACGTTCTGCGAGCACCACCGCAGGGCCAACGCCTACCTCAAGCGCGAGTGCTACGCGCAGCGGCGCGAGTACCTGCACGGCAGGCAGGCCCATGACGGCGACCTGACCTGGCTGATCAACACCCTCGAGCACCACGCCCGGGGCCATTTCGCCGACGAGCGCGATGACGAGCCGCGCGACAGCGAGCGGGTGGCCTGGTACCGCGAGCGCTACGACGAGATCCCCCTCTGGGTGCTCTTCTCCGACCTCACCTTCGGCAACCTGCGCTACTTCTTCGCCCTCATGAAGCGTGCCGAGCAGCAAGTGGTGTGCCAGCGCATGCGGGAGGCCTGCGGCCCCGCGCGCGACGGCGCGACCCTCTCGCCTGCCGGCATGCTGCGCGACCTCGGGACCCTCGGCGAGCTGCGCAACGGCTGCGCCCACGAGGAGCGCATCTACAACGCGCGCTTCGGCGCCGACGGGCTCACCTACACGCAGGTCCTGGACGTGCTGGCGGCCTACCTGGCCGAGGACGACGAGCGGCGCCTGCAGGAGGGCGTGAGGGGACTCGTCGCCCACCACGCCCCCGCGAACCCGCGCCTCGCGACGGCGCTGGGACGGGCAGGCCTCCTCTAGGCGTCGCCGAGGGGCCGCTCCCGGGCGGCGCCGGACCCCGACCCCGATCCCGCGGCATCGGACGACCGCCGCCACACATGCCGGACAGGCCCTCGCTACGCGACCGCCACGCGCCCTCCCTGTCCGAGGAGCTCGGCCACCTCGGCCTCCAGCAGGGCACTGCGGGCATCGACGCGCGTGGGCAGCTCCATGCGCATCGTAGCGCCGGACGCCTCCTGCACCAGCAGCTCGACGCGGTCCATCCCGCCATAACGCGCGAGGATCGAGCTGAGGCTCTGCAGGAGGTCGTAGGAGAGCATCCGGGGCGTCAGGAACACCTCGAAGACCTTGGGCCGGTTGGTGCGATCGGAGAGCTCCAGCGGCCGGATGTCCTGGCAGATGATCTGGTTACCCCGATCGGAGCGCTCGAGCTTGCCCGTCACCTGCACGAAGACGTTGCCCACGCTCTCGCCGGTCTCCTGGTCGAGCTCGCCTGCCAAAGTCGCCGCGCACTGCCGGTACAGCTTGGGAAAGACGACCAGCGTGATCTCGCCCTCCTGGTCCTCGAGCGTGACGATCGCCATGTTGTCGCCGTTCTTGGTGGTCTTCTTGGCAACCGTCGTCACCATGCCGGCAAGGCGGAAGGCCCTGCCCTCCGCAACGCGATAGCGCGTGGAGGACGTCCCCGTCGCGGGGTTGACGTACTCCTCGCTCACCTCGATGTCGGAGATCAGGTAGTCGCGCGCCTTGGACAGCGCGTACTCGTAGGGGCGCAGCGGGTGGTCGGAGACGTAGATGCCCAGCACGTCGTGCTCCTGGGCCAGCTTGACGCCGCGATCCCACTCGATCCCGTCGGGCGCCGGGACGTCGCTCTCAAAGCCGGAGCCCGCCACGTCGGCGAACAGGTCGAACAGCGAGCTCTGGCCTGCCGCGCGGTCCCGCTGCCGCCGGGCCGCCGCGTCGATGACGTTCTCGGGGTTGTTCTTGTCCACGAAGCGCATCATCTGCATGCGGGTGTATCCCGTGGAGTCGAAGGCGCCGCTCTTGATGAGCGCCTCGACCACGCGCCGGTTGGCCTGGCCGGAGTCGATGCGCTCCACGAAGTCGTGGAGCGTCGTGAAGGGGCCGCCCTGCTCGCGCTCGGCCATGATGGCCTCGCCCACGCCCTCGCCCACGCCCCGGATGCCGGCAAAGCCAAAGCGGACGCCCTCGGCGGTTGCCGTGAAGTCCTTGCCGCTCTCGTTGATGTCGGGCGGCAGAATGTCCACGCCCTCGTGCCGGCAGGCGGCCACGTAGTGCACGATCTTCTCGGTCTTGCCCATGTAGCTGGTGAGGACCGACGCCATGTACTCCTTGGGGAAGTACGCCTTGAGCCAGGCGGTCTGCATGACCAGGATGGCATAGCCCGCCGAGTGGCTCTTGTTGAACGCGTACGAGGCGAACTCGAGCACGTCGTCCCAGATCTTCTGGGCGATCTGGTGGGAGTATCGGTTGGCCTCGGCGCCGTTCATCCAGTGGGCGTAGATGGTCTCGTCCTTGCCGTCCTCCCAGTGGAAGATCTCGTCGGTGAGCATCCTGATCTTCTTCTTCGCCACCGGCTTGCGGATGCGGGAGTCCGACTCGCCGGCCGAGAATCCGCACATCTTCATGGAGATCTGCATGACCTGCTCCTGGTAGACCATGGTGCCGTAGGTCTCCTCCAGGATGTCGGACAGGCGGTCGTCGTAGAAGGCCACCTGCTTGCGGCCGTTCATGCGGTCGATGTAGTCGCTCACCATGCCCGCCCCGAGCGGGCCGGGGCGATAGAGGGCGATGAGCGCCACGACCTGCTTGTACTCGCGCGGCTGCATGTTCTTGATGGTGGCCGTCATGCCCGCCGACTCGATCTGGAACACGCCGGCCGTGTGGCCTCGTCCCATCAGCGCAAAGATGGCCGGATCGTCGAAGGGGATCTTGTCCACGTCGATGTCGACGCAGGTGGCCCCCGGCTTGATGGTGTTGCGCACGGCCTCGGGCACGGCCTCGATGTCGGACGCGTTGGGGTAGTTTGCGCGGATGTTGCACAGCGCCTTGGAGATGACCGTGAGCGTGCGCAGGCCCAGGAAGTCCATCTTGAGCAGGCCCATGTCGGCGACCGAGTGGCCCTCGTACTGGGTGATCTCGACGCCGCCCTTGGTGTCGAGCTTGGTGGGCACGTGGTCGTTGACCGGCGTGGGCGTGATGAGGACGGCACAGGCGTGCACGCCCTCGCCGCGCGTCTTGCCCTCGATGGCGAGCGCCGCGTCGATGATGCGACGCGCGTCGGCGTCCTTGGCATAGGCCTCGGCGAAGTCAGGACTGTACAGGTCCTCCTTGCCCTGGGTCTTCTGGAGCACGAAGGCAAGCTTGGCCTTGGGGTCGTTGGAGATCATCTTGGAGAGGCGCTGGCCCACGTACACGGGAAAGCCCAGCACGCGGCTGGCGTCGTTGATGGCCTGCTTGGCCTTGATGGTGGAGTAGGTGATCACGTGGCTCACGCGGTCCGCCCCGTACAGCTCGCGCACGTGCTGGATGACCTCCAGCCTTCGCTCGTCGTCGAAGTCCATGTCGATGTCGGGCATCTCGGAGCGCTCCACCGAGAGGAAGCGCTCGAACATCAGGCCGTTCTCGAGCGGGTCGAAGGTCGTGATGTCCATGGCGTATGCCACGATGGCACCCGCCGCCGAGCCGCGGCCCGGGCCGACGCCGATGCCGTTCTCCTTGGCCCAGCGCACGTACTCCTGCACGATGAGGAAGTAGTCGGCGAAGCCCTTGGCGCAGATGACGTCGTACTCGTACTCGAAGCGCTCGAGCACGTTGACGCCGCCCACGGTGAGCTCGCGCCAGTCATCGCCGTAGCGGCGGGCGAGGCCGCGCTCGCATTCCATGCGGAAGCGCTCCTCGGAGGTCTCCCCCTCCGCAAGGCCCGGAAACTTGGGCAGGTACATGTGCGTCCAGTCGAGCTCGTAGGCGCACTTCGCGGCGATCTCGACGGTGGTGTCGCAGGCCTCCGGGACCCACGAGAACAGCGAGCGCATCTCCTCCTCGGTCTTGAGGTAGAACTCGGAGCCGCTCATGTGCTTGCGGTTGGTGTTGCTGAGCTGGTCGGCCGTGCCGATGCAGCTGATGATGTCCTGCGTGGGGGCGTCCTCGCGCATGAGGTAGTGGAAGTCGTTGGTCGCCACGACCTTGATGTCCAGCCTGCGCGCGAGGTCGACCAGCTGCTCGTCGAGCGTGCGGTCGGTGAGGCCGCCGCGAAACTCCAGCCCATGGTCCTGGATCTCGATGTAGAAGTCCTCGCCGAAGATGTCCTGGTAGGTGCGTGCCCAGCGCTCTGCCTCGGCGAGGTTGCCGTCGAGGATGTGCTGCGGGATGATGCCCTGCACGCAGGCGCTCTGGCAGATGATGCCCTCGTGGTACTCCCGCAGCATGGCGAGCGTGGTGCGCGGCTTGTAGTAGAACATCTCGTTGGCGGCCTTGGACATCAGCTTCATGAGATTGACGTAGCCGGTCTCGTTCTTTGCCAGCAGAATGAGGTGGTAGCGATGCTGCCTGGTGCCCTTCTCGATGGTGTCGTCGGTGATGAAGTACGCCTCGCAGCCAAAGATGGGCTTGATGACGGGCTCGGGCCGGCAGGCGGCGAGCGCGGCCTCCCTGTCGACCTCGCCTCCCGCAGCCTGCCATGCGGCGAGGTCGCGCTCCCATTGGGCATGGGCGCACCCGTGCGGGCCGGCATCTGGGGCATCCGGCTCCGGCTCCTCGGGCTCCCGTCCCCCCTCGAGGCACTCGCGGTCGTAGGACCACTGCCTGAAGTCGGCAGCGGCGCTGTTGTGCTTGCGGCACTCGAGGTCAAAGGTGGGCATGCCGAACATGTAGCCGTGATCCGTGAGGGCAAGGGCGGGCATCTGCAGGTCAACGGCCCGTCTGACCATGTCGGGGATGGGAGTCGCGCCGTCGAGGATCGAGAAGTCGGAGTGGTTGTGCAAATGGACGAATGCCATGTCGGGCCTTCCGCGTCGAGGTTTCAAGGACTCATTGTAGCGGAGGGGCGGGGCGGTGCCGCCAGACAGGCGGTAGGTGGGATGCTGCGGTGAGGAGGTGCGGGAGGAGATGGCAGCGGGTACGGGCAGGTGGGGACGCTAAGGTGGCACAGGCAGGAGGTCGTTGGGACGCAGCAGGTGGGGTCGCTGCAGTTTGTCTGTACTTTTTCGAAGGTGCTCTTCGCAGGGCAACCTACAACTCGATTTGTCTGCATGTTTTGGACACCAACAGGCCCTGCCAACCGCCCGTAGCCTCAAGAAACACCGACAAACTGCCTGCGCACGCCAAGTATGGCGATCTGGGCACCTACAGATTTGGTTGTCGGCACTTGGGCCCCGGCGGCTCGGGCGCCTTGCTGCATCCAGGCTCCCTCGCTACAAACAAATTTGGTTGTCGGCGCAAAAATGCTGGTAGAAAAGGGCGAAATGCAGATTGTCTGTACTTTCACGTGCGGCTCCGCCGCGCCCTGCCTCGTCGATGCCCAAAACATGCAGACAAACTTGTTTGTTGGCGGCCTTTCTGACAGAGGGCATGCAAAAAGACCGACAAACTGCCCGTGCGCAAGACCATGGGAGATCTGCGAACGGAACAGGCTACCCTTCCCCCACCACGTCAGAGCCGGACAGGCGATACCGTCGGTGGCGACCGCCGCACGACCGAGCTCGACGCTCACCTCGCCGTCCTCAGACGTGGTCTCCCGAGTACTTTTTGTACGCATCGGGATGGCCGCTGTTGTGAGCCTTGCTGAGCACGATGTCCACCGACTGCTCCGTCTGGCCGCTGCCAAGCGAGACACAGTACCACGGCTCAGGGTTGAGGTTGCTCCAATCCGTCGTCAGATACACCGCCGCACCGTCGAAGCCCTCCGCCCGCGCCTGGGCGGCAGCCTCCTCAGCCTCCGACTCCGACTTCGACGCGAAGGTCCACACCCCCCAGAATGGGGCAAACGGATCCACGGCGCCATCGCGGCCGCCCGAGTCGGGTGCGGGTTCGCTGCCGCCCTCAAGTGCGCCAGAGGACGATGCGTCCTCATCGGCACGCGGGTCCTCATCGGGTTCCGCAGGAGCACTTGAGACGTCATCCTGCACGTACCAGGGAGGTGGCGTTCCGGGACAGCCCTCAAACATGCCCGTCATCTTCGTCACCGATGAGATGTCCCACGACGACAGAGCCGCTGGGTCGGAGAGAGATGAGCAGTCATGGAAGGCGTAGCTCATCTCCTGTACCGAGGAGGTGTCCCAGGAGGCGAGCGCAGACACGTCGGACAGGCTGACGCAGCGCTCAAACATGCCTTCCATGTCCGTTGCCGACGAGAGGTCCCAAGAGGCAAGACCTGACACGTCGGAGAGGGAGTCGCAGAACCCAAACAGAAAGCCCATGTCCTTCACGCGTGAGGTGTCCCAGGGGGAAAGTGCCGACAGGTCCGTGAGCTTGGCGCACAGCTCAAACATGCCCCTCATGCTCGTCACCGACGAGGTGTCCCAGGAGGCGAGGGCGGACAGGTCTTGGAGAGGACAGCCGTAGAACAGGCGACTCATGTCCTCCACATGCGAGGTGTCCCAGGAGGCGAGCGCAGAGAGGTCCGTGAGGTTCTGGCATCTGCAGAACATGTTGCGCATGCTCGTCACCGAAGCGGTGTCCCAGGACGCCAGGCCCGACACGTCGGAGAGGAAGATGCAACCATAGAAGGCGCCGACCAGGTCGGGAGGGGCAGTGACCCTGCAGCGCGTGCTCACGGACCTGACGCCATTGCTCGCAGCCCAGCTGGGTACGCGCATGCCACCGAGCTCCTGCGAGCTGAACAGGTCGGACCCATCGGCCGCCTGAGCGGACCAGACGGCCTCCACTCCCCTGCCGGGGGTGGTCCCTGCACCGTATTGGAAGACCAGGTCGCCATCGGCATAGAGGACGGCGGTGAGGGGGCCGTCTGACGGGGAGGTCCATCCGCCGTCGGTACGCTCGTCGAAGGAGCCGGCATCCCTCTGCGGATCATAGCCGTGAAGGAGCCAAGGCCCCCGTGCCGGACCTCCAGCGACCGCAGACGCAGCAAGAAGGATCACGAGTGCTGCCAGCGCAACGACAAGGACCACCCTGGGAGGACGAGGGAGCGAGAACGAGGCCACCCGCGCGGCAGGGGTTGCGGCAGAGGTTGGGGCAGACTCAGACGCGGATGGTGTGGACGACGAGAAGCTGCCCCCACACTGGGGGCAGAAGAGCGACCCATCCGAGATCTCTGCGCCACAATGTCTGCACCGCATGCCACCCACTCCCCTCAGGTATGCGCCGGGACGCGCGTCAGAGCGCTCGTCTCACGTATGCGTCGTAGGCGCCCTTGGTCTCCCGACGCTTCTTCTGGCTCACGGGCACCGTCTCGCCCGTGCTCGTGCGCGCGTAGTCGGAACCCAGCTCGTCGATATAGTCCATGTTGAGGAGGTAGCTCTTGTGGCAGTGCACGAAGCTCGAGGGGAGCTTGCGACCCAGCTCCGACAGCTTACCGTAGACCCGTATCACCTCGCGCTCGCAATGGACGAACAGCACCCTCCTGTTGCTCTCGACATACACGATCGACTCGGGGCGAAGGGGACGCACCCTGTTGCGGAACTGGAAGAGCAGCGGGGTCGACACCACCTGGTCGATATGCTGGACGATCGCATCAAGGACCTCGCGGAGCGCCTCCACAGAGAGGGGAAAGGGGAGCAGGTGGAGGGTGTTCCCCAGGCTCACCCGCATGTCGCCCTCGAGTCCCAGCCCGGCATCGGCCGGGGATGGGCGCAGGTAGATCACGTGCCCGTACGTTGACGAGCGACCATAGTGATGGAGCAGGTCGATGGCGTCGATGCTGTTCCGAACGGCATCCATGTGCATGATGAGCACGGCGAACACCCGGCTGTCGAGGCAGCGGTGCAGCTCATCGACCGACGAGACGCATGTGAGCCTCGTCGCATAGGGACACTCGAGGGACGAGAGGGCAGACTCGACGTCCTCCTGTGCCGAGCCGACCTTGTCAAGCAGGCACACCTCAAGCAGCCGGCCTGTGTGCTGAGCGGGACTATTCACCGATGACCATCCACCCGAACGACGTGTAGCACGCGAAGGCGTGGGGGCGCAGCGTGCCGAGACGCCCTCCGCTGTATCGATTCCAGCACAGGACATGCGAACGCGCCCCACCCGAACAGGTAGTTTCTTGCACGTGAGGGCGGTGTCGCCGTCGCTGTGGCAGGGGCAAGGCCATCCCACGGGCCGCTCCCTCAGTACTTCGGCAGCACAAAGCCCTTGTCGACGGCCTCCACGACCAGCTGCAGCGTGCTGCGGAAGCCCGTCTTGGTGAGCAGGTTCTTGATGTGATACTTCACGGTGTTGATCGAGACCGTGAGGTCGGCGGCTATCTCCTCGTACGTGCAGCCCTGCGCGAGCAGGCGGATCACGTCCAGCTCGCGCCTGGTGAGCTCCGCGCTGTTGAGGATGCCGAGGGTCACCGTGGGCGTCTCGTCGGGCCAGACGGGCTCGCCGCGCATGGTGGCCTCGATGACGTCGAGCAGCCCGGTCTCGCCGTACTCCTTGTACCAGAAGCTGTCACAGTGCGCGGCGCGCGCCTTGGCGACAAACGAGTGCTCGGGCATCGACGTCATGATCACGACGCGCGTCCCCGGGCTGATCTCCTTGATGCGCGCGGCAGCAGCCAGGCCGGACTCGTCGTCCGCCGTGCACACGTCCATGAGCACCAGGTCTATGTGCCCACCCATGCAGGCAACCACGGCGTTCGCGGCGTTCTCCAACGCGGCCGCGACCTCGTAGTTCGCGGCGTTGCCAAGCCAGCGCAGGATCGCGTCGCGGGCGACCTTCGAGTCCTCCACGACCAGCACCCTCACCATGTGCGAACCCCCTCCACATCGGTCGTGCCATTTGCCTCGCCGCAGTCGTCGGCCGGGATGTCCATGACGAGGGTGACGCCACCCGAGGACCTTGCCTCGAACGTCGCCCCCTCCTGCTCGAACCTTCGGCGCAGGCTTCCGAGACCCACGCCCTCGCGAACGGGCTCGGGGGCGTGGGCCTCGGCAGACCCGTTATCCGAGATCTCCACATGGTAGCGCCCGTCACGCTTGGTCGTCCGGACCGCCACGGCCGTGGCACCCGCATGCCGCACCGCATTGGTGAGCGCCTCGCGCACGGCGGCGAGGAAGAGCGTGGCCGCGCGTGGCTCCGAGGGCGGCTCCCCATGATACTCGATGCCACACCCCACCATGTCTGCCACCATGTCAAGCTCGTCTCGCGAGGGGTCGATTCCCCTGACGTCACTTCGCGGTGCGGTCGTGAGGCCGCTGATGACGCCCCTCCAGGCGTCGACTAGGGCCGCCCGATCCTGGGAGGAGCCGGCGGCTGAGCGGAGGTGCTGCGTCATGAGCAGGCAGCTCCCCAGCCCGTTGTGCGCTCGCATCTTGAACGAGAGTAGCTCCTTCTCGCGATTGATGCCGGCTATGTTGGAAAGGAGCGCCCTCTGGCGGGCGCCCTGCTCGCGCAGGAGCGCGTTCGCCTCGCTGAGGTCCTTGGCGTATTCGTAGAGCTTGCTGATGTCGAACGCCTCGATCTGGAGGTAGCGCGGGGTGCCCTCGAGGACGCGCCTCATGAATTGCCAGACGCTGCCATCGGGCAGGTGGAGGGCGAGCGTGTCCTCTCCAGGGCTCCAGGTGCCGAGGTGGTCCCCGTCCAGGACCGCGCCGGACCGGTCGGAGATCCCGGAGAGCTCGCTCCACAACGTCACGGCATTGAGGACCACGTGCCCCGTCAGATGGGCGACGACCTCGTTCATCTTCTTGTTCACCAGGATGGGCGAGCCGCCCGGACGGCAGAGACAGACTCCCTCCGGCAGCGAGTCGATCGACTCGCGGATGCTCCCTCGAAGCCGGGGGAGCAGGGGAAGCCAGCGCGCGCACGCCAGCACGACGACAAGCGACGCCAGGGCGACGGCGAGGAAGGGCGCTACGGCCCCATCTCATCCTCCCTCCCCGGCGCCCACCTCGCCCAGCTCGACGAGTCGGGCCATGCAGTGTCGCTTGACCAGGGAGCCGAGGTCGCGGATCTCGTCGAGCAGGAGGGCCTCCCTGTCAGAGCATGGGCCCTCGGGAGGGTCGCCCGCATAGAGGAGCTCCACGCGGTGGAGCAGGTCGTTGAGCTGCTCGAGCTGCACGCCGACCTCACGTGCCACCATGTCGTAGATGGCGCTCTGGCTCCTGACGCGCTCCTCGTTGGAGCGCGCCCTCAGCTCCTGGGCGAGGAGGGTGCCGCGCTGGGTGAGCGCCTCGTTCTTCCTGCCGAGCTCGCCTGCGGCCGCCTTGATCGCGGAATGGTCCTCCTGCCAGACGCACCAGCCGCCCTTGATCCTCTTGCTGTGCAGCTCGCAACCGTCGTCGGTGTCCAGGGTGCCGTGCCTGATGAGGTACGCAAGCTCATGCTTGAGGATCGTGGGAGCGTCTGCCGACCCGATGTACCTGTTGCCGTCCTCGTCAAAGATCTGCAGGGCGATCGTCGACCTGTGGAGGACGTCCTCATAGCCTGTGTTCACCGGCGCTATCCCTGCCACGGCACAGCTTTCCCAGACCATCGCCTCAGCGAAGAAGATCCGCGCGAAGAACTCGACGAGGTCCAGGACGGGCGCGAACGATATGGAGAAGTACGGGATGGTCACCGCGAACATGCACGCGGAGACGACGAACGGGAGCACCTCGCCCCGATGCGGCGCACCGAGCCTTCGGCTGCAGGCGATCATCCATGCAAGCCTCAGCAGGATGAAGAGGGTGTACCAAGCGGCGATGAGATAGGCACCCACGTTGGGATGAAACAGGAGGTCGGGCTTGGCATCGGATGCTGGCGGCTCGAATATCAGGTGGTGATGGCCATCCGTCAGGATGAGCGCGACCAGGATCAGTGCGGGGATGGCGAGCGAGAGCCAGCGTGGATTTGTGCGGTAGTCATCCGGCTGCCCGAGACCAAGCGCCGCATACCATCCGAGCAGGGGCAGCAGAACGAGCGGTATCATGAGGAGGTAGCCGCTCTCCCTCTTGAGGAGGATGTCCCCGGACAGGACCGTGTCCTGCACGAATCGCACCGTCACGCCACAGAACATGAGCATGCCCTCGGCCATGATGAACCTGCGCATGCTCTGCTGCGTCACACGAAGGCGGATGGAGGCGAGCCATACCGAGACGAGCAGCACATATGTTGCATAGGTGACATAGGGAAGGACGGGATCGGCGGGAAAGCGAGTCAAGGTGTCCCTGCGATAGGCGGACATCGCAAGCAGTACAAGGAAGGCCAGGACGACACCGATGACCCCCCTGCGCTCCGCTCGATTCATGAATGCATGCCCGCCTCTTGGTGTAAAGATGTTCTCAGTAAAGCATGAGTAGCACCGACTTCACCCCACACAAACGGGTAAGTGGCACCGAGATTCACGTCACACGACGGGCCTCAGCGGCTCCCTATCAAGGCTCAGGGCACACGACAGGCCGATCTCAGCAGCTCACCTACGATTTGTCGGTACTTTTTCGGAAGCTGCTCCCGCAAGACCACCTACAATTCTATTTGTCTGCAGAAATGCGGTGCGCTAGGACTCCCTCAAACGGAAGAGGAACTCCAAAGTACAGACAAACCGTCTTGCCGACCCACCTTTAAACGAATCTGCGCCTACAAACAGATTTGTTTGCACCTCACCTCCCTAGACCTCCCCTCGCATCGCGGGCAGGCTTCCGCCATGATCCGGCACTGCAAACAAATCTGTTTGTAGGCGCAGAAAAGCTGGGCCAAGAGGACGAAACGCAGATTGTCTGTACATGAACGTGGGACCCCACCGCAACGGGCTTTGCTGGCATCCAAAACCTGCAGACAAATCGGATGATAGGTACCCCCTTGCAACAGACGGAACAAAAATGACCGACAAATTTCCCGTGCGCGCATTCAGGGACGCCCCCCGGCTTGAGCAGCGCGAGAAAGGTTTTGGGTAGTATGGGAAGGTCACCGAATACGATCAGACCGTCCGGAAGGAACCCCCATGGAACGACCGAACGCATGGCAGCGCTACACGAGCGAGCAGGCCGCTGAACTCGAGCGGCTCGCAACCGACTACGCGGACTTCATCTCGCGCAACAAGACCGAGCGCGAATGCGTGGCCGAGGCCATCAGGCTTGCACGGGAGGCAGGGTATCGCGACCTCGACGAGTGCATATCCGCTGGCACGCAGCTCGTGCCCGGAGATCGCGTCTATGCTGGCATGCGCGGGAAGTCACTCATCCTGGCAGAGATCGGGCGCGAGGACCTGACCTGCGGCATCAACATCCTAGGCGCCCATGTGGACAGCCCGCGCCTCGACATCAAGCAGAACCCCGTCGAGGAGAAGAACGACCTCGTCTATCTTGATACCCACTATTACGGCGGCATCAAGAAGTACCAGTGGGTCACCACGCCCCTGGCCATCCATGGCGTGGTCGCCAAGAAGGACGGCAGCGTCGTGCCCGTGGTGGTGGGCGAGGACCCCTCCGACCCCGTCTTCGTGATCTCCGACCTGCTCGTCCACCTTGCCGCCGAGCAGATGGACAAGAATGCCGCCAAGGTCATCGAGGGGGAGCTGCTTGACGTGCTGGTGGGCCACAGACCGCTGACGATCGAGGACGAGGACGACAAGAAGGACCTCGTCAAGCGCCAGCTGCTGGCCCTCCTGCAGGAGCGCTACGACATCGGGGAGGAGGACCTCATGTACCTCTTCATACTGGTCACGGTGGGTCCTGCAGGAGCGCTACGACATCGGGGAGGAGGACCTGCTCTCGGCCGAGCTGGAGGTCATGCCTGCCGGACCCGCACGCGACCTGGGCTTCGACCGCTCGATGCTGCTAGGCTACGGACACGATGACCGCAGCTGCTCGTATTCCAGCCTGCGCGCGCAACTCGCGCTGAGCGAGCCCCCTGCACGCACGGCACTCACCATCCTGGTGGACAAGGAGGAGATAGGCTCGGTGGGCGCGACCGGCATGCAGAGCCGCTTCTTCGAGAACGTGGTCGCCGAGCTGCTCGCCCTGACCGGGCACGGCGACGGCACGCTGGCGCTGCGTCGCTGCCTCATGGGATCAAACATGCTGTCGAGCGACGTGAGCGCGGGCTTCGACCCCTCCTTCGCCAGCGCCTTCGAGCCCAAGAACTCAGCCTACCTCGGGCGCGGCCTCACCTTCAACAAGTACACCGGCGCGCGCGGCAAGGCGGGATCCAACGATGCCGACGCCGAGTACATGGCACGCATCCGCGCCTGCATGGACGCCCACGACGTGGCCTGGCAGACTGCCGAGCTGGGCAAGGTCGACCAGGGCGGCGGTGGCACCATCGCCTACATCCTGGCCGGTTACGGCATCCACGTGATCGACTGCGGCGTGCCGGTGCTCTCGATGCACGCGCCCTGGGAGGTCATCAGCAAGGCCGACCTCTACGAGGCCTACCGCGGCTACCAAGCCTTCCTCACGATGTAGTGGCATCGGGACAGCCCGCCGCACCCTCCGGCACCGCATGCGTGCGGGCCACGACCAGTCACCTGGTCGCGGCCCGCACCCTCGTTCGGACAGACGGGAGCCACCCTACCCCTTCAGCTCCAGGAGGCGCGCCCTCCAGGCGAGGTCGCCGGTGAACGCGCTCGGGTGCGCGTTGGCCCACGCCTCGAGGGGCTCGTAGCGCTTGAGCTCGTAGGCGATCGCGTCCTCGCGCCTCTGACCCTCGCCGAAGAGCGGCGCGATGCGCTCGCCGGGAATGGTGCCGAAGGCCTCGCGCACGGCATCCCCGAGCCGCCAGTACAGCAGTGGCTGCAGCTTCGGATAGACCTTCATCCCGATGGAGGCCCCGTTGCGGAACTCGAAGCGCATCCGGTACACGCCGGACCCGTAGCTCTCCACGCCGTTGCGGCGATCGATCCATGCCGTGTCGAGCACGTCCTGCAGCGCGTCCATCAGGCTCGCGTTCTGGCGCCGCAGGTTGCGCGTCCACTCGCTCAGGCTCTCGCCCCTGTCGACGTCGTAGTACACCGGGCGGATCTCCACGATGTTGTCGTCATCCGGCTCGCCCTGCGCGCGCGACACGCGGCGCGTCTCGAGGTGCGCCGCATGCTGCCAGCGCGCGAAGGCGATGCTCTCGCGCACCACCTCGCCCACCTCGACGCCGCCGTCGCTCTCCCACCCGATGGACATCATGGTGAGCGCGGGGATCTCGGCGAAGCGGACGATCCACTCGGGCTCCCACTCCAGGTGGATGCCCTCGGCCCGGGCACGACTGCGGAGCATGCGGTCGACCGACGCCATGGCCTCGCGATCATCGACGGTCGGGCTCCCCGCGAACAGCTTCCTGGCAAGCTCGGTGGTGCTCCAAGAGTCACCGTCCTGCATCTTGTAGACCTCGCTCAGCAGGGCCTCTGCCATCAGGCCAACGCTCAGGTCCTCCATGTGCACCTCCCGTCATCGATGTGGCATAGGTCAACCCTACCCGTAGCGGCACCGCCTGCGCGCGAGAAGGACGGCTGTGGTTGCCCTGAGTCGGTGGCGGGCGGGTGGCGCACGGCGCGCGTCAGCCGATGTGCGCCGGGCGCGTCCCGTCAAAGCGATAGCGCACCACCACGGGACCTCCCGTGCCGTCGTCGACCTCCACGCACACGAAGGCGCACTCGACCGCCTCGAAGCCCTGCCCCATGAGCACCCATGCGTAGAGGTTCGCCTGCATGCGATGGCGCTCCTCGACCTGCTCGGACGAGAGGCCCACGTCACCGGTCTTGTAGTCGACCACCAGCGCCCGCGTGCCGTCGCGGTCGCACGCCAGCAGGTCGATGGCCCCCTCGACGTAGCGGCCGTGGGTGGAGTCCGCCTTGGCAAAGAAGGGCACCTCCGCCCTCACGAGCTCATGGGAGAGGACCTCCGCACGCAGGGAACATTCCTCCCAGCGCGCGATCGCCTCGCCGAGACGCTCGACCTGACGCCGTGAGAGGCGCCAGGTGCGCGCCAGCGCCTCGAGGCGCTGAGGACTGTGGTCGCGGCCGGTCTCGACCATGGTCTGTGCCAGCTCGTGGAACGCCGAGCCCAGGCTGGTGGCCTTGTCGGCGTCGTCGGTGTAGGCCGACCCCTCCGCCTCGGCCTCCTGCTGCGCGCGGGGCGGCGTCGGCGGGAGCGTGCGTGCCGTGCGGCCTGGGGTCGCCTGAGCGGGTGTCATCCCAGGGTCGCTCCCCTGGCCTGGCAGACGCCGGGGGGCTTGGGGCGAGGAGACCGCCATCCCCTGCTGCGCCGTGCGACCGGGGGCCATCTCCGGTCGCACGGCGGCCTGGGACATCAGGGCGTGTGCGGACGAGTAGCTGAACACGCCCTCTCGCGCCCGGTAGCCGCGGGTGGGCATCTCGCGGCGGACCGTGTCGAACAGCATGAACGGCTCGGGCGCTCGATCGCGCCCGGCATCGGCGCTGCCCTCGGTCCCCAGCATGGGAACCTGCGAGACGGCCTCGGGCAGCGGGCCGTCAAAGCCCGCGAGCGTGCCTGTGGACGACGCCTCCCACAGGTCATCCCGCGTCGCGCCGCGTCGCAGGCTCACCACGCGGGCCACGCCAGGCCGCACCGCCACCCGCTCGCGCACGATGCGGCCCGCACCCGCAGCATCGCTCACGCGCCGCTCGCACGCGATGCCGCACTCCGGCTCGATCGAGACATCGCACTCGCCGGCCACTAGCTCGTCGAGCTCCGGGAACGCCCCGAGCACGCCGAGCGCCAAGGGGGACCGCAGGTGCTCCCTCTCGGCGACCGGCAGGCCCACCACCAGCGCCTCCTCGGCCCTCGTGAGCGCCACGTACAGCAGGCGCGCCCGCTCCCCGGCCTGTGCCGCCAGCTCCTGCTCGTCGAGCAGGGCGGCCCACTCGGCAACCGTCCCACAGCCCGTGGCATCAGCCGGCACCTCGATCTCCTGACGCATCTTGGCAAAGGCGCGCGCGTCTGCGGGCCTGGGGGCCACGCAGACCATGCGCGACGCGCCCTGCCTGCCCACGGAGAGCCTGCCGGAGAGGGTCGGCCTGCCCCAGCACTCCGCGACGGCGGTCACGCCAAACTGGAGCCCTTTTGCGCCGTGTATGGTCATGACCTGCACGGCATCGATGGCATCGCCCACGAGGTTCTTGGGCGTGAGCCTTGCCGCCGCGAGCCACTGGTCGAACTCGCTCGCGGCGCGGGCCACGCCCAGCCCGAGGCTACCCGTCAGCTCGCGCACGTAGCGCACGGCGGCCAGCACGTTGGCGGCAACCGCGAGCCCGTCGGGACCCCGCCGCTCCAGCCGGGATAGCCAGCCGCTCTCCTCCATCGCGACCTGGCACACGTCCGCCAGCTCCCACCGGCCCATCCGCGCGAAGGCGCGACGCAGCACCCCATGTGCGGCGAGCAGGCGGGCGGAGGGCCTGGCGTCGCCATAGAGCTCCAGCTCGCCGTCGACGAAGCACTGCTCGACGGGGCGCTTGGTCGGTGCGTCGAGCAGCTCCTGGGCGCGCGTGCCCAGCTGGCAGAAGTCGTCGGCATCAAGGCGGAACATGTCGCTTGAGAGCAGCCTGAACAGGCCCGCCTCGGTGTCGTGCGGGTTTGCCAGGGTGTGCAGGAGTGCCTGCACGACGCCCACCTCAGCCGTGGTCGAGAAGGACGAGCCGCCCGTGACCACCGCAGGCAGCCCTCGTGCGCGCAGTGCGTCGAGGTAGAGCCCCACCCTGCCCGTGGTCCCCAGCAGCAGCGCCATGCTGCCTGCCGGCTGCCCCATCCGGTGGTAGGAGGCCAAGCGGTCGGCCAGCTGCGCCGCGATCGTGGCGCTCGTGAGCTCGGCCGTCGCCCCCTCGGCGACCTCGAGGCGTATCCTGGGTGGCTCCGCGCCCTCCGGCTCGCGCGCCGCATAGGAGCCCTCCCGGCCCCCGTCGCCGGCGAGCCTGAGAAAGTCGTCCAGCACGCCGGCATCCCCGCACACGCGCTCGACCAGCGCCAGCACGTGGGGGTCGCTGCGGTAGTTGACGTCCATCTCCACGCGGGCCGCCGCGGGCATGCCGCCGCCGCGCGCCCTGAAGACCTCGACGTCGCCGCCACGGAAGCGGTAGATGGACTGCTGGGCGTCGCCCACCGTAGCCAGGTGGCGGGCCCCCTCGCCGGAGAGCAGCGAGACAAGCCGCAGCTGCTTCTCGTCGGTATCCTGAAACTCGTCGATCATGACCAGACGGAACCGCCCTGCGTACTCGCGCGCCACCTCGGGGATGGACTCGACGGCGGCGAGCGCGCAGGTGACGAGGTCGTCGTTGTCGAGGCAGGAGCGCTCGCGCTTGAGCTGCCCATACCGCTCGTGGACGCGGCGGGCCAGGCCGACGAGCTGTGGCGCCAGCCCCTGCACGCGCTCGTACTCGGCGCAGACCAGGGCCTGCGCGAGGGCGAGGCGGGCATCCTCCTTGAGGGGGACCTGGTCCGCCTTGCGCAGCGCCGGCACCCTCACCTGCGCGAGGGCGGCGCAGGCTCGCTCGGCCGTCCGCTCGCCCGGCGCCAGGGAGGCGAAGGCGGCCAGGGAGGCGAGCGACGCCTCCACCACGGCGCGCTGCCGCTCCGTGAGGGTGAGCGCGGCGAGCGCCTCGAAGCAGCTCAGGACCCGCATCGTCTCCGCCGCCGCCTCGCGCGACGCGGGCGAGCGCAGGTCGTCGAAGCCGCATGGGCACGTGGCGGCCTCGTCGCACAGCTGCCGGATCATGCCGGCGACCGTGCCCCCTCCCTGGGAGCCGGCCCCCCACAGGGCGAACTCGTCGCGCAGGGCCGCATGGGCGTCGTCGCGCCGCACGTCGGAGAGCACCTCGTCGAGCGCGCGGGCATAGAGCGCGTCGGCCACGCTCTCCTCGCACACCGTGAACGCCGGATCGATGCCCAGCTCGAGGGCGTGGCGGCGCAGCATGCGCGCGCACATGCCGTGGATGGTCGAGATCCAGGCGTCGTCGACGCGCAGCGACTCCTCGCGCAGGTGGGGGTCCCCCTCCCCCGCCGCGCGCAGGGCGGCGCGCACGCGATCCTTGATCTCGAGCGCGGCGGCCTTGGTGAAGGTGATGACCAGGGCCTCGTCGATGGAGGACAGGTAGCGCCCCCCGTCCGCCGCCGAGCCGTGCGAGAGCGCATGCACCAGGCGTGCCGTGAGCGTGAAGGTCTTGCCCGAGCCGGCACCCGCGGCCACGAACAGGGGCTCGTCAAGCCGCGTGACCACCTCACGCTGGGAGTCGTTCAGACGGGAGAGGTCGATGCCTGCCATCACCTCGCCACCCTTCTCTCGCACTGCATCACGGGGCAGAAGTCGCAGGAGTGGCGGTCGCGCGGGCGCGCCTCGATGTTGCCGGAGAGCATCTGCGCCACCTGCTCGGCGACCAGCTCCTCGGTGCGGTCGAGCAGGGCAGCCATACCGGGTGCGCCTGCGGGCGTGCGCGGCACGCACACGCTCGGCATGCGGGCAGGGCGCAGCCCGCCGAAGACGAGGTCGGCCACCTCCTCGTCAGCGGCGCCCGCCAGCGCGTGCGGGCTCTTGGTGCTGAGGTAGACCGTGCCCACCAGGCGCAGGCGGCCCGCGAAGGCCCGCCTCGCCACCTGCGCGTAGATGAGGGACTGCACGCGATTGGGCAGGCGCTTCCCCTCCACCACGCCGTCCTGCAGGGCGTCATACTCCCCCGTGAAGCCGACGGGGCTCTTGTGCTTGTAGTCGATGATGACGGCCGTGCCGTGTGGGCTCACGTCGATGCGATCGACCGTGCCGGTGAAGTAGGCGCCAGCGTACTCCACCAGCCTGCCGTGACGGCCGAAGTCCCACTCGAACAGGCGGGGCTCGAAGCCCTGGAGGATCCGCACCTGGTAGCCGAGCGACGAGAGCAGGTCCTGGCGGAGCCGGTCCTCCTGGGCACGGTCGAAGGAGTCGTGCGCCACGAGCAGCTGCTGGGCCAGGCGCGGTCGCCTGACCATGTGCATGTGCTGCCGGTGGCGCTCGAACTCGAGGTCGAGCAGCGCGCGGGCCTCCTCGAGGTTCCCCTCCCCCACCCTCGATCCCGCCACATGGCACGCCGGATCGTGCTCGAGGGAGGCGAGCAGCATCTCGCGCGGGACACCCGGGGCCTCGGCCTCGAGCGCTTGGGCGAGCAGCTCGCGGTGCGTGACCTCCAGCACCCGATGCGCGAAGGTCCCCATCTCCATGCCCGTGTGCCCCGCGTCCACCGAGCCCAGCCTGAGACGACGAAGGCTGAACCACTTGTACGGGCACTCGAGGTAGGTCTCGACCTGCGAGGCCGAGAGCAGGGGCCTGTTGCCCGGCAGGTGGTCGCTGCCCTCCTGCGGCACGAAGACCAGGCCCTTTGAGGCGCTGGTCAGGCGACCGGCGGGCGCAGGGTCGCAGGACCGCGCGGGCTGGGGAGCCGTGCCGTCCGGCTCGAGGTTCTCCAGAAGGGCCGTCTCGCCGCGCAGCGTGTGCGGAAGCGCGATGGCCCCAGGCTTGGCCGTCGCGGGAATGTCGTAGGCGGCCAGGAGCTCCGAGAGCATGATCGACGGGTAGGTCGGCTTGGCATCGGCATCGTGCAGCGCCCGCTCGAGCACCAGGTGGGAGCGCGGGACCGCCACGAGGGAGGCGAAGGCCTGCCGCGCCTCGGCCATCGGATCGGCCTGCGGCTCGACGCCCAGCCGCTCGAGCAGGGCGGGGAGCAGGTCGTCGGGAGCTTGGACGGGCTGCTCGGCCGTCGTGAGGCCGCAGAGCACGAGCGCGTCGGCCGATCCGCACGGGAGCGTGGCCGCCTCGCGCAGGCCCATGATGCTGACCTGCGGCGTAGGTGCCGGAGGTCCCGCCTCGAGGCGAACCGTCACCCGCCTGCTCAGGGATGCCCATGCGCACGTCTCCACCAGCTCGGAGAGGGTGAGTGCGCCGTCGGTGGAGGGCTTGGCCGTGACGCCCAGCTCACGTAGGGTTCCCGTGAGCTGGATGAGGGCCTGGAGCGCCGCGATCGCCTCGGCGTCGGCCTGGTCGGCCTGGTCGGCGGGCCCTGCCGCGTCGCGCGACCCCTCGCCCACGCGTCCCACGAGGGGTGCCAGGAGCCGTGCGGCGGCCGATCCCACGCGGCCGCGCAGCAGCTCGATGGTGGCGCGCGCGACGGGCTCGGAGACGTCCCGCCTCGACTGCAGCGCCTCCAGCACGCGGGCGGGGGTCAGCAGGCGATTGCCGCGCCATGCGGCATCAAGGCGCCAGACGCGCTCGGCAGGCATGTGGGACAAGCCCGACAGCAGGAAGTCAACGAGCTCGCGCGGTGGCCACCAGCCCATGTCGCCCAGCCGGGCGACAGGACCCTCCGGACCCTCCACAGGGGCAGGCCACGTGGCGTCGAGGGCGACGAGCTGGGCCACCGCGCGCGCGTACGAGAGGAAGGCCTGCGTGGCGGCGCGATCATGCAGCGACTGCGACACGTGAGTACGGGAGGTGATGCCCCTCGCGGCCAGCTTGGGCACCAGCTCCCGCCGGGCACGCGCCACGTCAGGGACGGCCACCACCACCCGCGCGGACGGCGCGGAGGGAGTCTCGCCCAGCGCTGCGAGCAGCCGTTCGACGTGCCGGGCAACGAGCTCTGCCTCGGCGACAGGTCCGGCGGGAAGCAGCAGATGGACCGGGCTGTCGTTACCAGGCGACAAGGGCTTGTCGGCAAAGAGCGCCTCGCTCAGGGCCCGAAGCCCTGGGGCGCGCAGGTCGACGGGTGCCTCTCTCCCCTCTGGCCGGGTTACGGGCAGGCCGAAGGACGTGGCGAAGCGTCGCGCCTGCTCGGAGGCCAGGCCGTCATTCGTGAAGACGACGAGCGTCACGTCGGTGAGCTCCCCCAGAGCCTGCACGAGCGCACGGTCACGGCGCTCCATCCGCGAGAAGCCGGCAAGCACCACGTGGGGCATGCGTGCCCCTGCGCTGGAGAGGATGGCGGGCACCCGTGTGGCTGCCTCTGCGGCGCTCACGTACCCATGGGCCTCAAGCTGCCCCGCCAGCGACCCCGCGAGCCCTATCAGCAGCGTCTCGGCGGCCGTCAGGCCGGCGTCCGCGCACACGTCCGCGCGGGCATGCCCGGCCTCGTCGAGCGGGAGCCACGGCAGGGCCCTGTCGACCAGCTGCGCGAGCACCTGCGCGACTCCCGGCGAGAGCTCGATGGGGCCGAGCTCTGCGGGGGACGCCTGCCGGATGGCCGTGCGGGCAAGCACCATGAGCGCGGGGGCGTCGGCGATGGGACGGCCGTCGCCCCAGACCTCCCAGCGCTCCCCCAGCCAGGCGGAAGGGGTGGTGGTCGTCACCGAGAGTGCCAGGTCACTCGTGGAGGCAAGGGCGCGCTGGGCGTCGAGCGCCTGGGCGAAGCTGGGTACGAGCAGCACTGACGCCCCGCACCGACGGATGCCGTCGCGCAGGGCCTCCCTGGCGCAGGCGCTCGCCAGCGCCTTCTCTGACGACTGGATGACACGTAGGGACATGGTCCTCCCTTGCCGGACTCACGGTACGAGAAAACATGGTAGCAAGAGAGCCGGACACGAGGTGTAGCGCGAGGGTCCGAGGGAGGTCAGGGGGTGTCACCGCCTCCAACAGGACTCCCGCACCGTGGGCTGCCGGTGCGCTATGCGCGGGCGTCCAGCCTGTCGAGCACCAGACGATAGCCGCCCGCCTCCCCGTTCAGGCACTTCGAGACCCTGCTGACCGTGGTGGAGGAGGCGCCCGTCACATGGGAGACCTCGAGGTAGGGCTTGCCCTCGCGCAGCATCGCGGCGACCTCGAGGCGCCGGGCGAGCTCCGCCCTCTCGCGTCTCGTGCAGAGGTCGGCCAGCAGGGCACCGGCCTCCTCGGGGGTATCCAACACGCAGAGGGCGGCACACAGGCGCCCGATGGCCTCATCCTGCGTCACGGCATCCCTCCCCTCTCGTGCGAGACGATGTCCTTCACTTTAGCGCATTAAAGCGCGGTACGCGACCTCGTGGGGGCGACGCTCGGCCGCGCGAGCGCGCAGGAGCGGCGCCAGCGGTCGTACTGGGTCATCGGTCACCGCCCGAGGCGCTCCACACCCATGTGGGAGCGGACCGATCACCGGCAGCAGGATGCAAGGGGACGCGGAGGCACACACCCACGTGGGAGCGGCGACCGGCCCGCATGTGTTAACCAAACCTTCACGCCCGATTCATCATTATCTGCGACCATGGGGGCGTACATGACGTACTCGACGCAAGACGTGCGTCCCATGAGAAAGGACCTGCCGTGGAGTTCCTTGGCACCTGGCTTGTCACATCCATCGCCACCGCTGCGGCGATCGCGCTCGTTCCCGGCATCAACGCCGTCGGGGGGTCCTACCTGGGGCCCATCATGTGCGCGCTCTCCCTCGCGCTGGTCAACGCCATCATCAAGCCGGTCGTGGAGGTGCTCTCCCTGCCGCTGACCATAGCCACGCTCGGCCTCTTCTACCTGGTGGTCAATGCGCTCATGCTCGAGCTGGCCAGCAACATATCGGTCGGCCTCTTCGGATCGGGCATCGAGATCGACTCCTTCGGCGCAGCATTCGCGGGAGCCCTTGTCATCTCGCTCGCCTCGATGGTCATCGGGCCCATCATCGGCGCGTAGGGATCGGCTCGGCCGGAACGGCCCGGACACCACGGGTACTGCGGGTGCCACCAGGCCTGGATGCCGCATGACGCCACGTGTGGATGCCGGGTGGTGCCGTTTCTGGATGCGAGGTGGCGCCATTTTTCAATTTGTCTGTACTTTTTTGGGGTCATGCGATAAACATGCGCCGACAAATGAGTTTGTCTGCAGGTTTGGGGCGCTAAGGAACCCGGGTTGCCAGACGACATGCGCAAAACTACAGACAATTGCGATTCAGACCTCTCCAGACGGCAAACACCCGCTGACAAATTGATTTGTCGGTCATAGGGTCCCGACACCGAGCTGCTCCACACGGAACTCGGTACCGTGGGCCGTGGAGAGCGCGCCGCAAAGGGTTACTTGACCCCATCCTGCGCTGACCTGAACAGCCTCCTCGCCGCATCCCCGGCTGCCTCGCGGGCGCTCTTGCGCCACAGCTCAAGGGACTCCTGCGTCGACTTGCGAACGGCACCCACCGAGTTGCTCACCGCAGCCTCCACCAACGCGAACACCAGATTACGCATGCGTTCGTCGGTTGACCCCAGAGCGCGCAGGACCTGCTGCAGCCCTTCCGCACTCTCGGCAATCTCGTCAAAACGTCGTGCCCCACCAGCCTCGAGGGCGTCAAAGACCTCGTTGGTCACGCGCTCGCGCTCGTCAAGGGGGATGCCCTCCGCCCAGTCGGCGATCGCCTGGTTAACAGCCACGCACTCGGGCAGCAGGAAGGCGGCCTCGTCAACGCCGGTGTGAGAGACCTGCCACGTGACGGGATCGTGCTGCCCGATGCCCAGTCCGGTGCTTGCCACGATGATGCGCTGGTCGTCAGGGCGTGAGAAGAGCATGCCGACCACGCTGTATGTGGGAACGATGCGCCTCAGCCTGTCACCGAGCACCGATAGGGCATCGTGGCCGATCACCTCGGGCGCCATGCCCGGCCCATCGTTGCTGTATACGCGTACGATGCGTTCGCGCAGGAGGTCGGGGCAGCAGACGGCCGCGTATTCGGCGAGGTTGCCACCCTTCGAGTGCCCGCCCACGCGGACGCGTCTCCCCTGCGACGTGGCGTGCGCGATGGCCCGCTCCAGGTAATCCGCCGCCTCGCGCTGGGCCTCGGTCACCGTGAACGAGAGCATGAAGTCCTCCCGCCAGCCCACGAGCGTGCTGTCCGTGCCGCGATACGAGACGTAGGTCTCTCCCGATGGCAGCTCGACCTGGAGGGCCGAGAACTGCAGGGAGCGTGTCTCGTCAACCTCGTCGACATACCCGCGCAGTACGGCATCGCCAAAGCGCCGCGAGTCTGCCAGGAGCTCCACGAAGCGAGAGTCGATTCTGGCGAGGGAGCGCACGAAGGGCGCCACGTCACCATGGGAGCGCTCCAACAGGCGATGGCAGGCGCCTGCAAGTCTGATGTCACCCCCAGCTCGCTCACCAGGCACGATCCCCGTGAAGTCGAGATAGGCGAGCATGGACAGGATGATGTTGTCCACATCATTGAAGGGACGCTCCCCACAGGAGAGGTCACCGCGCCAGAGCAGGTAGTCGTGGACGTTGGGCATGAAGATCCTCCTGAGCTTGTGGATTTGCCCTGAGTCGGGGCTGCGCGAGGTCGCGGGTACGGTCGTGCGCAGCAGCCCTACTTTAGCCCATTGGCAGAGCACGGGCAGGGAGATGAGGCCGACCCTCTCGGATGGGCTCTTGGCTCCCGTAACCGTTGGTTGGCAGAGGGCCGTGCGCCATGGTTCTGTTGGTGAGATTCAGGATGCCGCGCGTGCGGCAGGAAGGTCCGACCCGTGGGGTATTGGACCACGCGCTGGAACGGACTCCCCCGCCCGTGCGGGATTGGCTCCCCACCGGAAAGAGAATCTTGGAGTTGTGCGAGACGATGCTCAGCCTTGGAAAGGAAAAGTCCAAGTTGTGCGAGGTTGGGGCTGGGGGCGGAAAGATTTTCCTCGACTTTTGACCCCAGCGGGACCGCACAACTCACGGATTTCCTTTCCGCCGTGGGTTCGGGCCCCGCACAACTCAGGGTTTCCCTTTCCGCCATAAGCCAAGGCCCTGCACAACTCCGGCTTTTTCTTTCCGTTACGGACCACGGCACCGCACAACTCGGGCTTTTCCTTTCTGCCATAAGCCAAGGCCCTGCACAACTCGAGCTTTTTCTTTCCGCCACACGAGCAACGATCACAGAAGCTGCCGAAGGTCCCGAAACTGTCACCCGAGAAAGGGGACCTCTTCCAGTTCACCATGGGGAGAACGTCCCCTTTCAACTGTAAGAGTCAGGCCCATAGCACCGGCCACATTTGGGCCGTCCGCCGTATCCGCAAGCAGCACTTGGCTGGCACCTTGTTCGGATCCGGCGATAGACGATGGACGGGGGCGCAATGGCACCTGGACGGTCCCGCTCCTCCTGTGACGCAGCGGCATTTCAAGCCGTACGGTCGGACGGGGCCGTCGTGACCCAGACCCTGCCATCGATCTTCCCCGTGTGGGGTATCCTAGATATTCGCTATCTTCGCCGTCCCACTCGTCATGGACGGCTCGCATATGGGAGGTTGCCATGGCAAGGCTCACCCTGGGATCCGCGCTCTATCTCTACCAGCTGCTCGCGCGCGAGCTGGGCTTTGGCAGGCAGACGCTGCTGCCGCAGGTCGAGGAGGTGCTTGCGGCGGATGACATCGTCCCGCAGGACCTTGGGTGCGCCACGATGCAGGAGCTGGTCGAGGCGTGCCCGGACTTCCTCAAGGTCACGGTGTTCAAGAGGGGGCGCGTCTACGTCACCGTCCTGCGCAACGACGAGTGGGACCGGATGCTCGCCAGCCCTGAGGAGAGACCCGCGGGCAGGAGGGGTGGCGTTGGAGGCCCTAAGTCATGGAAGAGAAGGAAGGGTGGCAAGGGGACGACCAGGCCGGTGAAGCCCGGCAGGCGGCGCCGCGAGCGGGAGGCTGCCGAGGCCCGTTCGGCGGAGGAGCGACGGGCACGGGAGGCTGCGATCGCCGAAGAGCCGAGGGCGACCGAGGATGCGGTGAGGGCGGCACAGCAGGAGGGTCCGCGCACCGAGCCGCCCGCGCCTGGCCGGATGGAGGTCGCTCCGGCAGCACCTGCACCAGAGCTCCCTGCGGACCTTGCGCCCGAGCCCGCGCCTGAGCCCGAGCCTGCCCCCGTACCTGCACCTGCGCCCGTGCCTGTCCCCGGACCCACGCCTGCCCCCACGCCTGCCCCCGAGTCCGCGCCTGCCCCCGTACCTGCACCTGCGCCCGTGCCTGCCCCCATGCCTGTCCCCGGACCCGCGCCTGCCCCCACGCCTGCTCCCATCTCGCTCACCATCACCTACGACCCGCGCGATACCAAGGAACGCGAGTCCGCACGCCGCCAGCGAGAGGAGGCCAAGCCCGCGGCAGAGTCCCGGGGAGCGCGGGCAGTCACCGCGCCTGCGGCAAAGCCCGCACGCCCGACCGTCTCGCCCGCCATCCCGATCGACGACCTTCCCCAAGACGTGGGCGCCGAGGTCTCCTGCAGGGATGCCCTCCTGCGCACCCTGTACCAGATGCTTCCCTACGACGTGGATCCCATGGCGGTGCTCGACGAGGACTGGCGCATGGCACGCTCGACGGGAAGCCTGTCGGGCACACGCAGTCGCGTGACCTTCCCGCTGCGCTACCTTCACGAGGACGGCACGCCCGTCACCATCACGCTGCGCAAGACCATCAGGAACACCTTTGGCAAGCAGTGGGACCTAGCCCTGGTGGACGACGCCGACACCGCAGGCGAGACGAGCCGTGGCGTCGGTCCCGAAGAGCTCTCCCTGACAGACGAGGGGGCATGGAGCGATCTTGGCAGCGGCAGGCGCAACGTCTCCGACAGCCCGATCCGGACCTTGACGCGGGAGGTGGTCATCGGCTCATGGGAGGGCTTCCTGGGATCGCTTGCCAGCGCCGCCGCCCCCGAGCGCTGGAGCTATCCCAGCGAGGTCATGGGGACGACCAGCCGCCATGGCATCCTGCGCGAGTACATCGCCATCACCTTCCTGCGAGCCTCTCGACAGGGGCGCGTCGCGATCTCGGGAGACGGGGCCCTTGCGGCCTTCCACACGGGGCTCTGCACCTCGCGGGGGGATGACCTCTACGTGTGCCTGACCAAGCGCTCGGGAGACATCCCCTGGCAGTTCGCCGGATGTTCCGCCGCCGGATCAGGGGAGCTGGGCATCCGCCTTGCCGATGCCATCGCCGAGCTGCCCCAGCCGCCCACGTACCTCACCAGCCTTGATGACGTGATGCCCTGTCAAAGTCGTGGGGTCACGCTCGACTCCAAGGAGATTCTCGGCCGCCAGCTTGGGCGCCTTCCACAGGCGTTCCTGCTCAGGCATCTCGGGGGACACGAGGAGGCACGCGCGATCCTCTCGCAGGGAGGGTCCCTGTCGGCCGAGCATCTGAGCCGCCTCTCGCGCATCATCGGGTCGGATGGGAGCGCCTGCCGCGCTCTGGTGGAGGCGCTGGAGCGTGCGGCCGGGCGCTCGATGCGCGCCGTGCGGGGGAGCTATCGGCTTGCCGTGCCGACCTACGATCCCGTCGAGGACAAGGTCAAGCTGCTGATACCGCTGTGTCTCGTGGAGGAAGGATCAGCGGATCGCGCCCTCGCGCTCGACCGGCAGCCCTCGGGACCCTATCGCGGCGTGGCGATCCTCTCCCTCGAGCGCGCCTGCGCCTGCGCCCGCGTCATCAGCCGCGAGCAGCCCGACTGGCTGAGGGCGGGAAGTCTAGCTGCCAGCCCCTCGGAGAATTTGTCTGTACATTCAGAAGGGCTCCCTAAAATGATGCGCTGACAAATGAGTTTGTCGGTAGATTTTGCCCGTCATCAGACGCCCCTGCGATCAGTCACCCATCAGAAGTGCAGACAAACTCGTTTTGCATGTCGATATGCGCGAAAGGTCCACAGACAAATGAGCTTGTCTGTGGACCTTCGTGCGAACGTGACTCAATTACATCAGATACAAAACTACCCACCGCAATGCCGCGCGACACTGCCCGTCGCAGCGCTACGCGAGGTCGGTGCCCTTGCTCGCGATGACCTTCTTGTACCAGAAGAAGGAGTCCTTGCGCACGCGACGCAGGTCGAGCAGGTCAAACTCCTCGCGGTTGACGAAGATGAAGCCATAGCGCTTCACGAAGCCCTCGTGGGTGGAGATGAGGTCCACGGCACTCCACGGGCAGTAGCCCATCATCTCGACGCCGTCGGAGATGGCCAGCCGCATCTGCTCGATGTGCGCGCGCAGGTAGTCGATGCGATAGGGGTCATGCACCACGTCGTTGCCGCTCTCGTCCTGCTCGAGCTTGTCATAGGCGCCCAGGCCGTTCTCGGTGATGATGATCGGCAGGTGATAGCGGCTGTAGACCTCGCGCAGGGTGTTGCGGAAGCCCACCGGGTCGATCTCCCAGCCAAACTGCGTGCGAGGCAGGTTGGGGTTGGCGACGCCCTTGGCAAATCCCAGGACCGTAGAGCCGGACTGCTGGTCGCCGCTCTCGGTCTCGTCCTCCGCGCTCGGCATGGCGGCGGTGGCCGTGCTGTAGTAGTTGAAGGCGATGAAGTCGGGCTTGGCCGCCTTCATGATGGCGAGGTCTCCCGGCTCGATGTTGGTGGGCAGGGCGTCCTGCTCCTCCAACCAGCTCCACACGACATGGTTGTAGATGCCATACACGGCCATGTCCAAGTACAGCCAGTTGCGCAGGGCGTTCATGTTCTGGGCGGCCAGGATGTCCTCGGGCTTGTTGCTGTCGGGATAGACCAGGGCGATGTTCGGCGCGGGGCCGATCTTGGCACCGGGCAGCATCTCGTGGCACAGGACCATGGCCTTCGCCTGGGCGAGGAGCATATTGTGGTTCATCTCGTACACATATTTGTTGGGATTCTCGAGCTTGGAGAAGTCGAGCCCCAGCACGTGCTCGGCCGCCAGCGTCATCATGTTCTGCTCATTGATGGTGAGCCAGTACTTCACGCGGTCGCCGTAGCAGCTGAACATGAGGTGGCTGAACTCGACGAAGGCGTCGGCCGTGGCACGGTTGCCCCATCCGCCCTGCTCGTCGAGGGCAGCTGGAAGGTCGAAGTGGTACATGGTCACGAGCGGCTGGATGTCGTACTTGAGGCACTCGTCGATGAGGTCGTCGTAGTACTGCACGCCCTCCTCGTTCACGCGCCCGGTGCCCTCGGGCAGCAGGCGTGCCCAGCTGATGGAGAAGCGATAGGTCTTGAAGCCCATCTCGGCCATCAGCGCCACGTCCTCCTTGAAGCGGTGGTACTGGTCGGCCGCGACCTCGAAGCCCGACGTGCCCGCAGGCGGCTCCTTGACGTCCTGGACGGATGGGCCCTTGCCGTGGCTGAGCGCGGCGCCCTCGACCTGGTACGCAGACGTGGAGGCACCCCAGAGGAACTCGTCGGGAAACGCCTTGAGCGACTTGTGCAGCATGCCTGACTCCTATCAACAGCGTGACGAATCGGTCATTTCCAATCATAGCCTGCCGGGGGACTCCTTCGCCAGGGACTAGGACGACGAGCGCTGGTAGGTTTGCGACAGGAGGCGCGCCCAAGGGGCAGGATGGCCGGGAGAAGCATGCCGGGATGGGGTGGGCAGGGGGCAGGATGGCTGGGAGAGGCACGCCAGGGCGGGGCGGGCAGGAAAGCCGCAACCGCGCGAGGGCGGCCGAGACGGCGCGATCCCCCGGCCGACGATCCCCTGACCTTGCGGTCGCCGACCCTCCCCGCAGGTACCCCGCTACTCCCTGCCGCTCCAGCAGTAGGTGCAGACCTTCCTGCGGTCCACGCCGATGGCATCGAGCATGCCATCGAGGGTCTGATAGGCAAGCGAGTCGAAGCCCATCTCCTCGCAGATGGCCCTGAGCATGCAGGTCCCGCGCTCGGTGTGACCGTCCGCGTACTCGTCGAGGTGACGCTCGCCCTCCTCGCCCTCGAGCTCGAGCACCTTGCGGCGTGCGATGAGCTCGTAGTCGGAGCGGCTGCGCGAGAACGACAGGTACTTGCAGCCGAACATGATGGGCGGGCAGGCGGAGCGCATGTGGATCTCGGCGGCACCGGCCCCATAGAGGAAGTCGATCGTCTCGCGCAGCTGGGTGCCGCGCACGATGGAGTCGTCCACGAAGAGCAGCCGCTTGTCGCGGATGAGCTCGGGGACCGGGATCTGCTTCATCTTGGCCACGCGGTTGCGCACCTCCTGGTTGGCAGACATGAACGAGCGCGGCCAGGTGGGCGTGTACTTGACGAAGGGACGTGCGAACGGCTTGCCGCTCTCGGTGGCGTAGCCGATGCCGTGCGGCAGGCCCGAGTCGGGCACGCCGGCGACGTAGTCGACCTCGGGCAGCAGGCCGTGCGCGGCGTCGTCGCGCGCCATGAGGGCGCCGTTGCGATAGCGCATGAGCTCGACGTTGACGCCCTCGTAGTTGGAGTTGGGATAGCCGTAGTACACCCAGAGGAACGCGCAGATGCGCATCTCGTCGCGCGGTTCGACCAGGATCTCGTAGTCCTCGGGCGTGATGCGCACGACCTCCCCGGGGCCAAGCTCGTGCTCGTCGGCGTAGCCGAGCTTGCCGTAGGCGAACGACTCGAAGGTCACGCAGTAGCCGTCGGCGTCCTTGCCTACGAGCACGGGCAGGCGACCCATCTTGTCGCGCGCCGCGATGAGCTCGCCCCGATCGGTCATGATGAGCAGGGTGAGGGATCCCTCGATCTGCCCCTGCGCGTACTGGATGCCGCTCACGAGGTCGCCCTGCGTGTTGATCAGGGCGGCCACCAGCTCGGCCATGTTCACCTCACCCGAGCTCATGGCCATGAACTGGTGGCCGATCCCCGTGAACGACTCGATGAGCTCGGCGGCGTTGTTGATCGCCCCGACGGTGGCGAGCGCGAAGAGGCCGAGGTGCGAGCGGACGAGCAGTGGCTGCGGGTCGGAGTCGCTGATGCAGCCCATCCCCACGGTTCCGGAGAAGATGGAGAGGTCCTTCTCGAACTTGGTGCGGAAGGGCGTGTTCTCGATGGAGTGGATCTCGCGCTGGAAGCCCGAGCCTTCGTCCCAGACGACCATGCCGGCGCGCCTCGTCCCGAGGTGGGAGTGGTAGTCCACGCCAAAGAACACGTCAAGAACCACGTCGCGGCGAGACGCCGCCCCAAAGAAGGCTCCCATCAGGTCAGGTCCCCTCCGCATCCGTTGGCCGGACGCTTGCCGCCGCCTGGCATGCCTGTGTACCGTGCAAGTATACGTGTCCGCCGATCGCGGCATGCGCGGTTGGGGAAGTTCGCTCAAAGCACGTAACATCGTGGCGCAGACGGGTCGATCGAGGGACGGGGCGCCACCGCGCCGTCCCTGGCGACACGCATGTCGCCGGCAACAACATTGTGTTCGATTGTTTTGTGTACGTCTTTTTGGTCGCCCGGAATGCGTATCATCGGAGTACCATTGCATGCATGGCAACCCCAGAGAAGGGATCCCCGATGGGCTTCTACGACCACAGCGTGACCGACCCGCAGGGCAACGACGTGCCGATGGCAGACTACGAGGGCAAGGTCGTCATCGTCGTCAACACGGCAACCGGCTGCGGCTTCACCCCTCACTACGAGCCGCTCGAGCAGATGTGGGAGGACCTCCACGACAAGGGCCTCGAGATCGTCGACGTGCCGTGCAACCAGTTCGGCGCCCAGACCCCCGGCACCGATGACGAGGTCCACGAGTTCTGCACCCTCACCTACGGCACGCAGTTCCCGCAGATGAGGAAGTCCGACGTCAACGGCGAGAACCAGCTTCCGCTGTTCGCCTGGCTCAAGGGGCAGAGGGGCTTCGAGGGCTTCGGCGAGGGCGAGACGGCGCGGTTCATGGAGGGCCACCTGGCCAAGATCGACCCCGACTACGCCAGCAGCCCCGACATCAAGTGGAACTTCACCAAGTTCGTCATCGATCGCGGGGGCAACGTGATCGCCCGCTTCGAGCCCACCGCCGACATGGCCGACGTCCGCGCATGCGTGGAGGGCCTGCTGTAGGCCGAGGGCCCCTCAGGGGCCGGGCCTGCGTCGCAGGGGGCACACGGCGCGACCTCTCGGGACCACCCGCCTCCTCTCGTGTCTCGCGCAGATGTCTTCCCTGGCTTTGCGCGAGAACATGACGAGAGGAGGCGGGTGGCCATCTGTCGACACGTACACCAGCCCGCAAGGGACGCCCTACTCCCCCAGCTTCTGGGAGAGCAGCTGGTTGAAGAGCTTGGGATTGCCGGTGCCCTTGCTGGCCTTCATGCACTGGCCCACCAGAAAGCCCACGACCTTCCTGTTGCCGTCGCGGTACTGCCGAACCTGGTCGGCGCACCGGCCGAGGACCTCGTCCACGATGGTCTCGAGCGCACCGACATCGGTGCTCTGGCGCATGCCGCGCTCGTCCACGACCCGCTCGGGGTCCGCATCGGTGCCCTCGACGATCTCGAGCAGCTCGCGGGCCTGGGCAAAGGTGATCGCGTCGTCGGCCAGCAGGTTGGAGAGGCCCGACACCTGCGCGGCCGAGAGCACGTGGCCGGGCAGCAGGTTGACCACCACGTTGGCGACCGTGGGCGCCACCCCACCCCTGGAGGCGGCGACGGCCCCCTCGAAGAGGGCGGCCACGGCCGGGTCGCCCGCGATCTGGGCGGCGTCAGCACGCCTGAGGCCAAAGGAGCCCACGTAGCGGTCGCGCTTGGCGTCGGGCAGCTCGGGCACGCGCGCGCGACAGCGCTCGACGAACTCGTCCGACAGGTCGAACGGCGCCAGGTCGGGGTCGGGGTACATGCGGTAGTCGTCCGCCGTCTCCTTCATGCGCATGGCCACGGTGCGGCGACGACTGGGCTCCCAGTGGCGCGTCTCCTGATAGACGCGACCACCTCCCTCCAGCACCTCGGCCTGGCGACAGATCTCGTACTCGAGCGCGTCATGCAGGCTCTTGAGCGAGTTGATGTTCTTCATCTCGGTCTTGGTGCCCAGCTCGGTCTCGCCGCGGCGGCGCAGGCTGACGTTGCCGTCGCAGCGCATGGAGCCATGCTCCAGCGAGCAGTCGGAGATGCCCAGCGTCAGGAAGGTCTGGCGGAGCCTCTCCATGAAGAGGCGCGCCTCCTCGGGCGTGCGCAGGTCGGGCTCGGTGACCAGCTCGATCAGCGGCGCGCCGCAGCGGTTGTAGTCGACGAGGCTTTCGCTGGCCCCACCGATGCGGCCCTCGCCGCCGCCCACGTGCACCATCTTGGCGGCGTCCTCCTCCATGTGGATGCGCAGGATGCGGATGGGCGTCACATAGCTGCCGTCAGCCGTCCGCTCGGTGGTGCCGTCCGGGCGCTCCTGTGCCCCGATCCCGGAGACCTCGAGGTCGAGCCGCCCATGCATGCAGAACGCCACCGGGCCCTGCGTGGTCTGGAAGTTCTTGGCCATGTCGGGATAGAAGTAGTGCTTGCGGTAGAACATGGAGCGGCGCATGATCTCGCAGTTGGTGGCGATGCCCGCCATCACGATGCTTTCGATGGCCCGCTCGTTGGGCACCGGCAGCGCGCCTGGCATGCCCAGGCACACCGGGCACACGTTGGCATTGGGCTCGTCGTCGTGGCTGAGCCTGCAGCCGCAGAACATCTTGGTCTCCAGCGTGGTGAGCTCGGTATGCACCTCAAGGCCGATGACGGCCTCCCAGTCGCGCAGGACCTCGGCAAGCCTCCTCATCAGAGCTCACCTCCCTTCCCGGCGCACGCAGGTGCGACGGCGCCCTCCATCTCGCAGGCACGCTCGAGCGCGCGGGCAAAGGTGAGTAGCGTGGCGTCCGCGAAGGCCCGGCCTTGCAGCTGCGCGCCGATGGGCAGGCCGCTCTGGGCGCCCAGGCACACCGGAACGCTGATGCCGCAGTTGCCGGCGATGTTGCTGGAGATGGTGTAGATGTCGGACAGGTAGAGGGCAGCAGGGTCGCTGATGGAGCCGTGCTCCCAGGCCACCGTGGGGCTCGACGGCATGAGGATGGCGTCCACCTGCGCAAATGCGCGCTGATAGTCGGCCGTGATGAGCGTGCGCACCTTCTGCGCCGCCAGGTAGTACTTGTCGTACACGCCGCTGGAGAGCAGGTAGGCGCCCAGCATCTGACGACGCTTGGCCTCCACCCCAAAGCCATGGGCACGGCTGAGCGACAGCTGCTCGCTCAGGGCGGTGCATCCCGGCTCTTGATAGCCGTAACGCACGCCGTCGAAGCGAGCCAGGTTGGAGAAGGCCTCGCAGGGAGCAAGCGCGTAATAGGCGGCAATGGAGTTGGCCATGTTGGGCAGGTCGACCTCCACGATGCGTGCACCGGAGGCGGCCAGCTTGCCAATCGCCTCCTGCATGGCTGCGCGCACCTCGGGTGCCAGGCCCTCGGCCTCGAGCAGCGCGGGAATGATGCCCACGGCGCGCCCCTCGATGGGATCGTCCAGATGCGCCAGGTAGTCCTGCTCGCAGTCCTGGCTGGTGGAGTCAAGGCGGTCGCGCCCGCCTGCGACGAGCGCGCTCATGGCCAACGCCACGTCTTCCACACGGCGGCCAAAGGGCCCCACCTGGTCGAGCGAGCTGCCGAAGGCCACCACGCCATAGCGGCTCACCACGCCGTAGGTGGGCTTCATGCCCACCACGCCACACAAAGACGCCGGCTGGCGAATGGAGCCACCGGTATCGGAGCCCAATGCCACGGTCACCTCGCCCGCTGCGACGGCTGCGGCGCTGCCGCCCGACGATCCGCCAGGCACGCGGCGCGTGTCCCAGGGGTTGTTGGTGGGATGGAACGCCGAGCTGTCGGTGGTGGAGCCGAAGGCGAACTCGTCCATGTTGAGCTTGCCCAGCGGGATGACGCCGGCGTCCAGCATGCGTTGCACGCACGTGGCGGTGTAGGCGCTCTCGTAGGACTCCAGCATGCGGCTGGCACAGGTGGTGCGCGTGCCCAGCAGGTTCATGTTGTCCTTGAAGGCCACCGGCACGCCCGCAAGCGGGGGCAGGGGCTCGCCCGCAGCGCGGGCGGCGTCGATCCTTGTCGCGGCGGCGAGGGCAAGCTCCTCGCTCACCTGCAGGAAGGCCTGGACCTGGCCATCGCGCGCGGCAATGGCGTCGAGCGAGGCGCGCGCAACCTCGACGGCAGTGAAGTCGCCTGCCGCTATGCCAGCGGCAACCTGGCGTGCGGGGAGCGTGTCGAGGCGTGCCATCATGCCACGCCCCCATCCACGAGAATCGCCGGCACACGGAACGAGCGCCCGCGACGACTGCTCGCATTGGCCAAGGCCTCCTCCAGCGGGAGCCCTGCCGCCACCACGTCGTCACGCACAACGTTGACCAGCTCCCCTATGGGATGGAACGTGGGCTCCACGTCATCGAGCTCATACTCCAAGATGGGGTCGAGCAGCGCGATCGCGTCGTTCAGGTACGCGGTCATCTCGTCCAGCTCCGCATCGGTCAGCGCGATGCGGGCGTAGTCGGCAATGCCTGCAACGTCTTGCTTGGTAAGGGGCATGGCGTCTCCCTGTGGCTCGTGGGTGCAACGCCTGCTATTCTACGGCAACGCGTGGGGTGACCGCGAGCGGAGATAGGTGTGTAGGCAGGCGGGGCACCCAGCTACCTCTGCCTGAGCACCCACTTCTGGTTCTTGCCGTTGTTGGAGGTGTACTGGATGATGGCCTTGCCCTTCTGGGCCTTGCCGCCCTGGATGTCGAGGCACTTCCCACTCTTCACATTGACGAAGGTCAGCTTGTTCTGAGCGTCGACGGTGATGTTCCACCTCTGGTTCTCGCCGCCAGTCCACGACCACTGGATCACGGGTGTGCTGTTGTCGCCGCTGCCACCCTTGACGTCCAGCCACTTTCTGGACTTCACCGACCTGATGGCGTAGGTGTCGTCGGGCTGCCGGTAGAGCTGGTAGCGCTGGTTGGTGTTGTTGCCACCCTTGCGCTCCCACACCAGTATACGGGCGCCGTTGTCTGTGGAACCCTTCTGGACATCAAGGACGAAGTCCTTGTTCACCACCGATTCCATCTCATAGACAATGCCGTGGATGGAGGTGACCGTAACCACCTTGGTGTACGTGCGGCCGTTGTACGTCAGCGTGATGGTGGAGCTCCCGACCTTCCTGGCCGTAAGCGTCTTGCCCGACACGCTCACGACGCCCTTGTTGGACGAGCTCAGCGAGCCACCAGACAACGAGTAGGTGGCAGTGGAGCCAACGGGCATGCTCGTCGCACCCTTGAAGATGGGTCCATTGTTGCTGATCGTGTTTTCGAAGCCGAAGTGCGGCGGCGGCCACTGCCGCACCTCATCGGTGTCCTGTGCGGTCTCGATGGTGTTGTTCTTCACCGTGTTCCCCTTGGACATGGTGAGATAGATGCCGCCCTGCTTGCAGTCCTTGAGCGTGTTGTTGGTGACCGAGCAGCCGCTGGTCTTGTTGATCACTATCGTGAAGGCGTTGGTGAGCACGCCTGTGCCCGCACCACCACACGACGTGAGCTTGTTGCCGCTCACCGTCGATCCGGATGACGCCTCCTGGAGATAGATGCCAGCAAATGGGGCATTGGTGATGGTGTTGTTGGTGATGGTGAACCTGCCCTGCACAAACTTCAGCGTATTGATGTAGGCAGTCCCGGCACTGAACTCGTCGTGCGCATACTTGAAGGTACAGTTCTTGATGGTGGCAGTAGGCTTGGCAGTACCCCTGCCCTCTATGTAGACGAAGAAGTAGTTGACATGGCTCTCAGGAATCTCCGTGCGCGTGGTGGTGTAGCTCTCGCCGTCTAGGGTATAGGTGCTCGCCACGCCAAAGGAGCGGAATCCCAGGCTCGCGATGCCCGTGACCACGTTGCCCGACAGCGTCCCCGAGCTCCGGAGCCCGTTTGCGCTGCCATTGTCGACCACAAAGCTGTCGATGTCGTCGACGACGTTGTTGGCGATAACGAAGCCCTTGCAGCCGTTGAGACGCGCAAAGTATCCCGCGCCGCAGTTCTTGGCAGTGTTGTTCCTGACGGTCCAGCCCTCGGTGTTTGCGGCGGTGAAGGACGTTGAGCCCGACTCCACCTGCTTGACGGTGTTGTTGGTCACCGTGATGTTGTGCTGCACGGGATCGCCCTCGCCGTGGTAGTGGGCGCCGACGGCACAGCACACGCCATCGAAGGTGCAGCCGTCGACCGTGATGTCGCAACTGGGCTGGCCACCCGTGTGGCCGACGTCGTCGTTGGGCGCGCTGCCCATGGTCGAGTCGATATGGATGGCCTCGTTCACATAACGCGCTGCGGCGTGCCATCTGGCGTCGGAGACGCAGTCGCTGAACGTGCAGCCCGAGATCATGACACCCTTGACGCCGTCAAGGAGAATGACGTGGTCGGCGCGGCTGCGCTGGAAGACGGCGTTCTCGATGGTGATGTCGTGACAGCGCTTGAAACGCAGCATCTTGCCAGTCGTGTGGTTGGCGTTGTCCCAGACGCCGCCCGAGATGGTCACGTTGCTGGCAAGGTTGTAGCCATCGGTATCCGTGCCATTCCCACCCACTCTGAACAGCGAGATGCCGCTGCTGCTGTCAGCGCGCTTGATGACGGCACCATCCTCCAACACCAACCTGGTGTTGCTGGGGATGGAAAGCCCGCGGTCGATCTCGTACACGCCGCTGCGAAGCACTACCTGGAACTGCCCCTCGCCGGTGTAGCCGGACGCCTGGGCGAAGGCATTCTGGAGGTTGTGCGCGTTGGCAGCAGGAGTGTCGGCGGGATCGAGCACAACCATGCCGGACAGCTCGTTTGAGTCGGGATCAGGCTCTTGCTGGTCGTCGACCTCGTCGTCCTGCCAGTCGTCGCCCTCCTCGCCGGCAGGCAGCTCCCTATAACCCTCCGCCTCCTCATCTGCAAGGGCATCGGTCGAGATGGGCTGGTCATCCTCCACCTGCAGCTCCACGACGGCCGTACCATCATCTTCCGCCCACGTCACCATAGGTGAAAGGGCCAAGGCACAAGCAGTCGCCGCCGCAACTGCAGCAGCGACGATGCGCTTGGACATCTTCATATGCTCTTCATATGCCTTTCTTGTAATCTGAACATCTCGGGGAAATTGTAATTTGAAGGGCACTCGATGGCAACAGGCCTCGCAACGAGTGAGTGCTGTTTTGTAACAACCTGCTCCCCCGCTGCCACTGTCGGCACCACACAGCACGCGTCTGAGACCAGGTTCTCCCACCATGGCGCCCCGGGGGCGCGCCGTCCTGCAGGAGCCGTAACCGTGGCGGCATCCACATCCGAGCCCACCGTGGCATGTTCAGCGCCACACGCCGGGCTTCGCGCCACCCCCGTCAGCCGACACGACATGCGCAGGTCTCGCCGCCTGCATGGCTTCCGGTATCATGGTCACATTCCCCCAAAGAGAGGGCACCTCATGTACAAGCTCGTGGCCACCGACATGGACGAGACCTTCCTCGGATTCGACCATACCGTTCCGCAGGCAAACGTCGACGCCATCCTGCGCATGCGCGAGCTGGGCGTGCTCTTCGTGCCCGCATCGGGGCGCGCCTACGGGTCGATCATGGAAAGCCTGCGCACCCTGCCGCCCGAGTGCCTGCGGGACAGCTACGTCATCTCGTACAACGGCGGCTGCATCAACCGCGTGGGGGAGGACGAGCCGCTCGTCAGCAACAGCATCGACTTCGAGGTGGTCAGGCGCCTGTTCGACTACGCCGCCTACATTGGCGACGTGGGCATGCACATCTACACGCAGGCCGGCGAAGCCTGGGGCTGGGGCATTACGGAAGGCGAGCTGGACTACCTGCGCGGGCACATGGAGCTGCGGCTCTTCGAGGGGGATGACGTCGAGTTCCTGCGCGACGTCCCCCTCTCCAAGTGCCTTTACGTGTACGAGCGGCTCGACCTGCTGCACGAGCTCGCCCTCGCCATGCCTCCCGAGCTGACCGAGGGCCTCTCCACCACGTTCTCCTCCGGCCGCTACTACGAGTTCAACCCAGCGGGCGTCGACAAGGGCTCCGGCTTGCGCGAGCTGGCCGATCGCCTGGGCATCGACATCGCCGACACCATCGCCTGCGGGGACTCGGCCAACGACATGGCCATGCTCGAGGTAGCAGGGCTAGGGATCGCGGTCTCCAACGCGACGCCCGACACCGTTGCCGTCTCGGACTACCAGGCGCAGAGTAGCTGCCAGGACGGCGTCTTCGCCGAGGTCCTGGAGAGGTTCATCGAGCCACAGCACGCCTAGACCCGGCTGGGCAGGCCGCGGTGACGCATATCCCGGCCCCACATGTCCCGGCCCCACAAAAGACTGTGTTCTTCTCTCCACGCCATTGAAAGGCCGCCAGCTTGTGGGTAAAATACCTCCCGGCAAGTAGGATTTCATGCAGCGCCGATACCAGGGCGCACAAGAGAGAGGCCCTCATGTCACACCAGCTGCTCACCATCTCCGGGCTGTCGGCAGGAACCGAGGACAAGCCCATCCTCCATGGCATCGACCTCACCATCGGCGCAGGCGAGACGCACGTGCTGATGGGCCCCAACGGGGCCGGCAAGTCGACGCTCGGCCACGTGATCATGGGCGACCCCGCCTATCACGTCACCGACGGCACCATCGCCCTCGCCGGCGAGGACATCACCGACAAGGGTCCCGACAAGCGCTCCCTGGCAGGCATCTTCCTGTCGTACCAGGCCCCCGTCGAGGTGCCGGGCGTGCCCCTGTACAGCTTCCTGCGCACCATCTGCCAGATGCGCCCCGAGCTCAAGACCACCGCGCGCACCTTCCGGCGTCGCGTGGGCGAGATCGCCGAGCGGCTCGACATCGACCAGGGCTTCCTCACCCGCGAGCTCAACGTGGGCTTCTCCGGCGGCGAGCGGAAGAAGATCGAGATGCTGCAGCTGCTGCTGCTTCGCCCCAGGCTGGCCATCCTCGACGAGACCGACTCCGGCCTCGACGTCGACGCCCTCTCCGTCGTGAGCCGCGGTATCGAGACGTACCGCGCCGAGTGCGACGGCGCCCTGCTCATGATCACGCACAACACGCGCATCCTCGAGCGGCTGACCGTCGACCGCACCCATGTCATGGTGCACGGCCGCATGGTGGCCGACGGCCCGGCAGAGCTCATCGACGACATCGACGCCCACGGCTTCTCGCACTTCGAGGACGCCCTGGCGCAGAAGGCCGAGGCACAGCAGTGAGCGACGCAACCGAGACCCCCCGCAAGCGGGCGCAGGTCGATGACATCAACCGCTCCCTCTACGACTTCAGGATGAGCGAGGAGGGCTACGAGCGCTACGAGGACGGGCTCAGCACTGACATCGTGCGCGCCATCTCCGAGAGGAAGGACGAGCCCCGCTGGATGCTCGAGCTGCGGCTCGAGGCGCTCGCCGCCTATGAGGAGATGGCGATGCCCGCCAACTGGGGCCCCTCCATCGAGATGCTCGACCTCGACCACATCTCCACGTACGTCAGCCCTCAGACCAAGCAGGCCAACAGCTGGGACGACGTGCCCGATGACATCAAGCGCACCTTCGAGCGCCTGGGCATCCCCGAGGCGGAGCGCGAGAGCCTTGCCGGCGTCGGCGCCCAGTACGATTCCGAGATCGTCTACCACAACATGCGCAAGGAGGTGGCCGACCAGGGCGTCATCTACACCACCATCGAGGACGCCCTGCACGACCCCGAGCTCGAGCCCATCGTGCACGAGTACTTTGGCACGCTCATCGGCCTGCGCGACCACAAGTTCGCCGCCCTGCACTACGCCGTGTGGAGCGGCGGGTCGTTCGTCTACGTCCCCGAGGGGGTCACGCTCCCCTACCCGCTGCAGAGCTACTTCCGCCTCAACGCGCAGGGGGCCGGCCAGTTCGAGCACACGCTCATCATCGTCGAGCCGCATGCCGACCTGCACTTCATAGAGGGCTGCTCCGCACCCAAGTACTACGAGGCCAACCTGCATGCGGGTGCCGTCGAGCTCTTCGTCAAGGATCACGCCAAGCTGCGCTACTCGACCATCGAGAACTGGTCCAAGAACATGTTCAACCTCAACACCAAGCGCTCGACGGTGGGCGCCGACGCCACCATGGAGTGGGTCTCCGGCTCGTTCGGCAGCCATGTGAGCTACCTCTACCCCGCCACCCTCCTGCAGGGCGCGCGCTCGAGCTGCGAGTTCACCGGCATCACCTTCGCCGGGGCCACGCAGGACCTCGACACCGGCTGCAAGGTCGTCCTCAACGGGCCCGACACCACCGCCTCGGTGGACACCAAGTCCATCTCGAAGGACGGCGGCGTCAACACCTTCCGCAGCTCCATCGTCGTGGGCCGCCGGGCCGACCGCGCCCGCGCCTCCGTCAGCTGCGCCTCGCTCATGCTCGACGACATCAGCCGCTCCGACACCATCCCCGCGATGGACGTGCGCAACGGCAGCGCCAGCGTGGGCCACGAGGCCACGATCGGGCGCATCTCGGACGACACGATCCTCTACCTCATGAGCCGGGGCTGCTCGGAGGGCGAGGCGCGCACCATGGTGGTCAACGGATTCGCCGACCCCGTCAGCAAGGAGCTCCCCATGGAGTACGCCATCGAGATGAACAACCTGATCAAGCTCGAGATGGAGGGGGCGATCGGATGATGGCACAGACCATCTCGGCCGACCAGGCCGACACCACCATCCTGGCACACGTCAACGTGCCCCCCGCGCAGACCTGGAACTACCTGCGCATTAACGACCTCTCCCTCGAGGTCCCCACTCCGTACTTCGCAGGAGACGTCCACGCCCGCCTGCCGCGTCTCTTCGAGCGGGTGGAGTGTGGCATCGGCGCCGACGCCGTCACCTGGATGTGCCGCGCGGCAGGCGATGCCCGCTACGTCGAGGTGCGTGCGGACGACGAGCGCGCCGAGCCCCTCTACGTGGACGTGGACGCCTCGTCGGCGGAGGTCCGCGACACGGGCGTCCTCGTGCGCGCCGGCGCGCGGGCGACGATCGTGACCTGCGCCCATGGCGGCGGTGGCGACACGTCGGCATCCCTGCTGCGCGTGATCGCCGAGCGCGACGCCCGCGTGACCATCGTCGAGATCGTCGCCTGCGAGGGTACCCAGCAGCACCTCGACGCCGTTGGCATCAGCGCGGCCGAGGGGGCGCGTGTCGAGATGCGCCAATATGCCCTCGGCGGGTCCAAGGTCGCGCTCGGCCTCTGCTGTGACCTGGCGGGCGCCTCGTCGCGCCTCGAGCTCGACGCGCGCTACCTCGTCGGCGGCACGGACGTCCTCGACGTCAACCATGTGGTGCGCCAGCGCGGACGGGCCACCCGTGCCGACATCGTCACTACCGGCATCCTCGCAGACGCCGCCCGCAAGACGATGCGCGAGACCATCGACCTCGTCCACGGTGCCAAGCACGCCGAGGGCTCCGAGATCGAGACCGTGCTGGTCACGGGCGATGACGTGGTCAACAAGACGCTGCCGGTGATCCTATGCGACGAGGAGGACGTGGCGGGCAGCCACGGTGCGTCCATCGGCGCCATCAGCCCCGAGCAGCTCGCGTTCCTCGGCGCCCGCGGTCTCGACGAGTCCGCGGCGGAGCGCCTGTTCGCCCGCGCCCTCTTCGACGACGCCGCCATCCACGCGCCTGTCGACGAGGCGCGCGCAGCCGTGCTTGCCCGCGCCGCCACCGTGCTCGGCGCCGACGTCGCCCGCGATGTCGGCGAGGTGCTCGGCTTCGACCAGAGGGGGGCATGATGCTGACCGCCGCACAGCTCGAGCGCATCGCGACAAACCCGTACCGGGGCGACTTCCCGCTGCTCGCCAAGAACCCCGGGATCACCTTCCTCGACAGCGCCGCGACCTCGCAGCGCCCCGAGCAGGTCCTGGCGGCCGAGCGCACCTTCTACGAGACGATGAACGCCAACCCGCTGCGCGGCCTGTATCGCCTGTCGGTCGAGGCCACCGCCTCCATCGAGGACGCGCGCAACCACATCGCCTCGTTCATCGGCGCCGTCGACGATGCGGGCAGGCCACAGGGTTCCCAGATCGTCTTCACGCGCAACACGTCGGAGTCGCTCAACCTGGTGGCGCACGCGCTGCCCCAGGCGGTGGGCCTCGGTCCCGGTGACGACGTGGTCATCTCCATCATGGAGCACCACTCCAACATCATCCCCTGGCAGCAGGCGTGCGCCGCGACCGGCGCGAACCTCGTGTACCTCTACCTCGACGACGACTACACCATCACGCCGGAGGAGGTCGAGGCCAAGATCGGCCCTGCCGCCAAGATCGTCTCGGTCACGCAGGTGTCCAACGTGCTGGGCGTGGTGAACGACGTCGCTGCCATCGCCGAGCGTGCCCACGAGATGGGTGCCACGATGGTCGTCGACGGCGCCCAGTCCGTCCCGCACCTGCCCGTCGACGTGCGCGCGCTGGGTTGCGACCTCCTAGCCTTCTCCGCCCACAAGATGGGCGGCCCGATGGGCGTCGGCGTGCTGTGGGGCACGGCGGAGCTGCTCGACGCGATGCCGCCCTTCCTCACGGGCGGCGAGATGATAGACTCGGTCAGCGAGACCAGCGCCGTATGGGCGCCCGTGCCGCAGAAGTTCGAGGCGGGCACGCAGGATGCCGCCGGCAGCTATGCGTTCGACGCGGCCCTCGACTATCTCGAGGCACACGGCATGGGTGCCCTCGAGGAGCGCGAGCGCCTGCTGGCGACCTACCTCACCGACGAGCTCTCCGCCCTTGGGTTCGTGCGCATCGTGGGCCCCACCGAGGGCACGCGCCACGTGAGCGCCGTCTCCTTCGTCGTGGACGGCATCCACCCGCATGACGTCGCGTCCATCCTCGACATGAGCGACGTGTGCATCCGCGCCGGTCATCACTGCGCACAGCCCCTCCTCGCCTACCTGGGCGAGTCGAGCACGTGCCGCGCGAGCGTGGCCTTCTACAACGACAAGAGCGACATCGACGCCCTCGTGAGGGGCCTCACGTCAGTCTGGCAGGTGTTCAATGGCAGCTAACGGCCTGTACAACGCGCAGTTCATGGATCACGCGCAGCATCCCGACTACAAGTATCAGATGGAGGATCCCACCATGAGCCACGAGGGGGTCAATCCCTCCTGTGGCGACGAGCTCACCTTCTCGGTGCGCCTGACCGATGACGGCGTCATCGAGGAGGCGGCCTTCACCGGGAGCGGCTGTGCCATCAGCCAGGCATCCGCCGACATGATGAGCGATCTCATGGTGGACAAGACGCCCGAGCAGGCCATCGAGCTCTGCGGGCTGTTTGGCCGCATGATCCGCGGCGAGGAGACCGACGAGGGGATGCTTGGGGAGCTCGACGAGGCCGTCATGCTGCGCGACATCGCGCACATGCCCGCCCGCGTCAAGTGCGCCGAGCTGGCATGGCACACCCTCGAGGAGATGCTGCGGGACAACGCGGGCGCGCGCGACGCCCACACGGCGGCATCCGCAGCCTGCGAGCGCGACCATGGCAGCGACGGGATTGGGGCCTAGCCATGGCCGGGGGAATGTTCTCGACAAAGGGACGCTACGCCTTGCGCGCCATGGGCGACCTGGCGCGTCACCCAGGCTGGGTCTCGCTCGGTGACGTCTCCGAGCGGCAGCACATCTCCCGTAAGTACCTCGAGCAGGTCATCGCCCTCATGCACAAGGCGGGCTACGTGGAGAGCATGCGCGGCAAGGGCGGCGGGTATCGCCTGACCAGGCGGCCCGAGGAACTGACCTTGGGGCAGATCCTGCGTGCGGCCGAGGGATCGCTGGCCCCCGTCGCCTGCCTCGACTGCACCAACGACGAGCTGTGTCCCATCGTGGAGACGTGCCCAACTGTCGGGATGTGGCGCGACCTGGGCAAGGTGACCAGCGAATATCTGGACAGCAAGACGCTGGCCGACCTCGTGGGCGATTCCGCGACCGACGAGAACCCGGCGTAGCGACCGACCCGCGCGTGGTCTCCGCCCCGCCCGCGCCCGCGGCCCGCGGCCCGCGCCGAGGGTGTACGCGCGGCGCACGGAACGCGGGATGGCTGAGGCGATGAGGCGCTGGGATGGCACGGAGCACTGAGGCTACTCCGTGTGCAGGGACGGGACATCAGCGGGGACACGCGGATGATCGACTCTGGAAAGGAAGTTCCCGAGTTGTGAGGGGTCGGGGCCAAGGCCGGAAAGGGAATCCCCGAGTTGTGAGGGATTATGGCCGATGGCGGAAAGCTTTTTGCCGAGTTGTGCGAAGTCGACGCCGGTGGCGGAAAGAAAAAACCCGACTTGTGACCCCATCGGCTCCCTGAGACTTCGCACAACTCGGGAATTTCCTTTCCAGGGTCGGACATCATCGCTCACAACTCGGGAATTTCCTTTCCGGCAAGGGGGCAGACCCTCACAAGTCGGCCGCTTCCTTTCCGGTGCGCGGACTGCGCCTCCGTAGGGCAGGGCTCTCAGTGCGACAACGCGCCGTCTCCGCATCTCAAGACAGCGAGGGCGGGGCGGAGCCTCCACAGACCCCACCCCGCCTCTTCGATACCCTGTGGCGCAGCCCCTTCGTGGTCGCGCCTATGCGGGCACGACCTTATGACCAGCCCTTGTCGTCGGAGCCGAAGTCCTTGATGAGCTCGACGGCACGGGTGACGATGGCGTCGAAGCCGGGCTTGAGGAGCTTGCGCGGGTCGTAGTTCTTGCCCTTGAGGTCCTGGCCGGAGATGATGAACTCACGGGTGGCCTTGGCCATGACGACCTGCAGGTCGGTGTTGACGTTGATCTTGGCGACGCCGTTGGAGATGGCCTCCTGGACCATGGGGGTCGGGATGCCGGTGCCACCATGAAGGACGAGCGGGAGGTCGCCGGTCAGGGCCTTGATCTCAGCCAGGCGGTCCATGCTCAGGCCCTGCCAGTTATCGGGATACAGGCCGTGGATGTTGCCGATGCCACAGGCGAGGAAGTCGATGCCGGTGTCGGCGATGGCCTTGCACTCCTGGGGGTCGGCGAGCTCGCCGTCGGAGGCGACGCCGTCCTCGACGCCACCAATGCCGCCGACCTCGGCCTCGACGGAGATGCCCTTGGAGTGGCAGAGCTTCACGATCTCGGCGGTGCGCTCGAGGTTGATCTCGAAGGTGGGCTCATGGGAGCCGTCATACATGATGGAGGTGAAGCCGGCGTCGATGGCGTCGAAGCAGTCCTCGTAGGTGCCGTGATCGAGGTGGACGGCCACGGGCACGGTGATCTTCATGTAGTCGACGAGGTCCTGGACGATGTTCCTGACGACCTTGAAGCCCTGCTGCCAGTTGGCGGCGCCACGGGTGCACTGGATGATGACGGGGGACTGGGTCTGCTCTGCGGCGGTCAGGATCGAACGGGTCCACTCAAGGTTGTTGGTGTTGAAGGCTGCGATGCCATAATGGCCCTTGACAGCAGACTGGAGCATAGCGGTAGCATTGACAAGCATGTGATACCTCCCATGGGTTGGGGTTCCTGTAACTTGGGACATCATACCGCGCCCTTGCGGGATTTCCCTCACCGCACTCGCGCAGTATGCGCTTTTTTGGGTGAGCGTAGGTTTTGCAGCCCATTCGGGTATCGAAGGTATAAGGTACGTCGCCAATGCATGGTCGCAGGGAAAGGGCTCGGCTTGACTCAACAGCAAACGCAGAACATCGCGCCTCAGCAGGAGGAGCCCAAGGAGGGCATCTTCTCCCAGGTGTCGATGGTGGCAGTGCTTGCCGCCATCCTCACCTCCATGACGTCGTTTCTCCTCTCGTCCAAGCTGGGGCTGACCGGCTCGCTCATCGGCGCCGCGCTCGCCTCGGCGGTGTCCACCATCGCCTCGCAAGTGTACAATGGCATGATCAAGACCTCAGTCGACAAGATCCAGGACATGAGCGGACGCAGTCAGGAACAACAGGACACCGTGGCGGGCCAGACCCTCGACAGGACCGTCGCACGCCAGCAGCCGATCGACCGGGACGAGACACGCCCCGGCGTCACTCGGACAGGCGCGCCCCTCGCCCCCGCCGCCTATCGCGAGGAGGCGGCCCGCAGGAGAACCGCCGCGGCCATGCGCCGCACCTTTGCGATCGCCGTCGCCGCCGCGTTGCTCGTGCTGCTCGTGTACGCCGCCATCGTGAGCGTCGCCACGAAGGGGCAGGGCATCGGGCCGTCCGTCACGTCGGTCATCTCGCGGGAGGCGCGCCAGGAGGGACAGGTGGGCGACGCGTCGACGCAGGGCTCCACCACGACCGACGCGACCGGCGCCACGGACGGCACGAAGGCCGACGACGCCCAGACGACTGCCGACGACGCCACCGATGACGCGTCCACATCCGACACCACGTCCACCAACAGCACGACAGGCGACGACCAGACGCAGGCGACCGATGCGGGCACCACCTCACAGGACGCCGCCACCACGGGCAGCCCCACGGAGGGGACGTCAGGCACCCAGGGATCGACGAGCTCCCCGTCGGCCGAGCAGGCCCCGACAGGCTCCTCCACCCACACCCAGTAGGGGCGGCGCAAGGGCACTGCCGCGACACTGCCTACAAATTCGATTGTCGGCGCGACAGCGACGGAAACCAGGTCGGAAATCGAGTTTGTCGGTCATCTGGGGCGCCTCGCCGCCACGACCCCCTCTGTCGGCGGGCCGTTTTCACCGACAAACGAATTTGTAGGCGCACCTCTCAGCCGGCCCTCGAAAAAAGCACCGACAAAATGGGATACGCCTCCCGCCCGGCTCGCGTCGGACAGGAGGCGTGCCCAACGATGGGCCTACAGCGTGCGCAGCGCGTCCACGAGCGCGGTCTTGTCGGCCGTCCCCTCGTCCTTCATCTTGATCACCCGCGCCGGACATCCCGCGACGACCGCACCTGCGGGAACGTCCTCGACGACCACGGCCCCAGCGGCGACCACGGCACCCTCGCCCACCCGCACGCCCTCGATCACCACGGCATTCGCGCCGAGCAGCACGTTGTCCTCGATGATCACGGGCGTGGCGCTCGCGGGCTCCACCACGCCGGCGAGCACCGTGCCCGCACCCACGTGGCAGCGTGCGCCCACGATGGCACGGCCACCGAGGACGGCTCCCATGTCGATCATGGTGCCCGCGCCCACCACAGCACCGATGTTGATGACGGCGCCCATCATGATGACGGCGTTGTCGCCGATCTCCACCCGCTCGCGAATGAGGGCGCCCGGCTCGATGCGCGCATTGACGCCCTTGATGTCCAGCAGGGGCACACCGGAGTTGCGCCGGTCGCACTCGATGACGACGTCCTCGATGGAGGTGGCGTTGGCCTCGAGGATCTCGGACAGCTCCGCCCAGTCGCCGAAGACCACCTTGTCCCCCACGCCGAAGACCCTGGCGGAACCATAGTCGACCCTAGCTCCCGCGACCTCCCGCACGTAGGCCTTGACTGGCGTCCCCTTGGGGGCGCTCGCGATGTAGTTGATGATCTCCTGGGCGTCCATGGCAGTTCCTCCTCGGCGGAAGGGGCAGGGCGGCCGCGCTCGGCCGCGCCTAGCCCTCGAACATCAGCTCGTCAAACGTGTAGAACCCCGGCGCGCGTCCCAACAGGCGCTTTGCGGCAGCAACGGCACCGCTCACGAAGATCTGCCTGCTCGTCGCGCGGTGCGTGAGGCAGACCTCCTCGTCCTCGCCGAAGAAGTGGACCTCATGCGTGCCCGCAACGGTGCCCCCGCGCAGGGCATGCATGCCGATCTCGCGCTCGGGACGGGGGCCGACCATGCCCTGGCGGCCGTACGCCACCGGACGGCCCCCGTCGGGATCGACGCAGGCACGCAGCGCCTCGGCCGTGCCGGAGGGGGCATCGGCCTTCTGGTTGTGATGCGTCTCGACGATCTCGACGTCCCAGGGCGACAATGCGGCGGAGACCAGCGCCGTCGCACGTCTCAGCGCGGCGATGCCCAGCGAGTAGTTGGCGCTCCAGATGACCGGGCCGCGCTCGCCCAGCGCGCGAAGCTGCGCCTGCTCCGCCTCGTCGAAGCCGGTCGTCCCCGAGACCAGCGCCGCTCCGGTGCGGCGCACGTAGGACAGCACGTGCGGCAGCGCGGCCCTGTTGGAGAAGTCGATGACCAGGTCCGCCTCGGGGGCGTCCGTGGCCAGCGTGCCTATGGTGTCGACGTCGTAGGCGCCCAGCAGCAGGAAGCCGCCGTCGGCAGAGAGCGCCTCCCTGATGAGCGTGCCCATCCTGCCGTCACCGACGAGCACCACCCTCGTCTGCCCGCTAGTCAATGAGACCAACTCCCCTCATGGCCTCGTAGAGATGAGCCCGCGTGGGGTCGGCCATCGGCCACAGGGGCTGCCGGTAGCTCTCGGTGATGAGGCCCATCTTGGCGAGGGCCGCCTTCACGGGAATGGGGTTCACCTCGCAGAACAGCGCTTGGATGAGCTTGAGCTCGTCGAGCTGGATGCGCAGGGCCGCCTCGTGGTCGTGCGCCAGGTAGCTGGCAACCATGTCATGGGCCTCCTGCGGGCGGATGTTGGCCCACACGCTGATGACGCCCGAGCCGCCCAGCGACAGGACGGGCACCACCATGTCGTCGTTGCCCGAGTACATGCGAAAGTCGTCGGAGAGGTACTGTGCCACGGTGGTTGCATAGCTGATGGATCCGGACGCCTCCTTGATCCCCATGACGTTGGGATGCGCGCACAGACGCGCCACGTTATGCTCGCTGATGGAGCAGCCGGTACGCCCGGGGATGTTGTACAGGATGGAGGGGATCTCGGTGGTGTCGAGAACGTCCAGGAAGTGGCGGTAGATGCCCTCCTCGTTGGACTTGTTGTAATACGGCGTGATGAGCAGCAGCGCGTCGCAGCCGATCATCTGCAGGCTCTTTGCCTTGGCGAGACTCTCGTGCGTGGCGTTGGAGCCCGCGCCGCCGATGATGGGCATGGCGCCGTCGACGCGGTTGATCACGTGCTGGGCCACCGCCACGTCCTCGGCGTCGGTCATGGTGGACGACTCGCCCGTGGTTCCCAGCACCAGGATGCCGTCGGTGCCGTTGGCCAGGTGGAAGTCGACGAGGCGGTCGAGCGCCTTGAAGTCGACGTCGCCAGCCTCCGTGAACGGGGTGACCAGGGCCACGATGGAACCGGTGAGATTGCGTATGTCGCTCATGGTGTCGCTCCTGTCTGCCGGGCCTGCGCCCACTGCGCTTGCGTCTGAGAGTCGATGGCGGAGATCGGGGGTCAACCCCAGCTCCCGTTGCCTCCGTGCCCCATTGGGGCGCGCCCCTATGGACGCGCGCGCTTCAGGCGCTTCCCCACAGGTAGCACGTCGAGGGTCGCAAAGTAGTCGGCGGGAGTCTCCGCGCGGCGGATGAGGCGTGTGGAGCCGTCCTCGCACAGCAGCACCTCCGCAGAGCGCAGGCGGCCGTTGTAGGTGTAGCCCATCGAATGGCCATGCGCGCCGCAGTCATGGACGAAGAGGAGGTCACCGACCCGCGTCTCGGGCAGGGCGCGGGCGCTCGCGAGACGATCGGAGTTCTCGCACAGCATGCCCGTGACGTCGTAGGCATGCGTGGCGGGGGCATCCTCCTTGCCCATGACCGTGATGTGATGGTAGGCGTCGTAGAGCATGGGGCGCATGAGGTTGGCGGCACAGGCGTCGACGCCCAGGTAGTCGTGGTAGGTGTGCTTCTCGTGGATGACGCGGGTGACCAGCGCGCCGTACGGGGCCAGCATGAAGCGGCCCAGCTCGGTGCAGATCGCCACGTCACCCATGCCTGCAGGCACGAGGATCTCCTCGTACGCCCGGCGCACGCCCTCGCCTATGGCCACGATGTCGTTGTCCGGCTCCTCGGGACGATAGGCGACACCCACGCCCCCGGAGAGGTTGACGAACGGCACGTGGATGCCCACCTCGCGCTGGATGCGCACGGCAAGCCCGAACAGGAGGCGGGCGAGCGCGGGGTAGTAGTCATTGGTCAGCGTGTTCGACGCCAGCAGCGCGTGGACGGCCAGGTTGCGCACGCCGAGGTCGCGCAGGCGCACGGCAGCCTCGATCGCCTGGGGCTCGGTGAGGCCGAACTTGGCATCCTCGGGCGAGCCGAAGATCCCGTTCGCACAGGCGAAGTCGCCCCCGGGGTTGAGGCGCAGGCTCATGGTGTCGGGCATGGGCTGGCCGCCGATGGCGCGCACGAACGCGTCGACGTGCGTGAGGTCGTCGAGGTTGACGATGGCGCCCAGCCGATGGGCCTGCGCGAACTCCGCCAGCGGCGTGTCGTTGGACGAGAACATGATGTCGGAGTCACGCATGCCCATGGCCTCCGCCAGCAGGAGCTCGGTCTCGCTCGAGCAGTCGACGCCACAGCCGTATTCCTGCAGGATGGCGATGAGCGCCGGGTTGGGCGTGGCCTTCACGGCAAAGTACTCGCGGAATCCCGGGTTCCAGGCAAAGGCGTCGAGCAGGCGTCGCACGTTGGCCCTGATGCCCGCCTCATCATAGAGGTAGAGCGGCGTGGGGTAGCGGGAGACGATGGCCTCGAGCTGGTCTCTTGTGACAAATGGCCGCTTCTGCGCCACGATGCCTCCCGACGTGCCCTCTGCCACGGACGCTCCCGCTGCGATGGCTCGCGTCGAGATAGCGCACCCGTTGGCAGCCAACCAACAGACAGTCCTGCGGGTGTTTCCCGCAGACCCACCCCCCATGCGTGCCCGCCCAGGGGATTCGGCGGATTACGCCTTCTCGCACGCTCTGACGCCTGCCGGCTCGCGCGCGACTCATCGTTTCCGCGCCTCTATCGTGAGTCCCAGTGTATGTGAGTCGCCATGCATGCATGAGCATGCGTAACACGATGGACAAAATGCGGGCCTGCGGGTCGGCGCGAGACCATGTCATCCCCGCCACACGTCCCACGTCATCAGCCGCGCGGCCCCTCGGGGGTCCCGCTGCACTAGAATGCGCCTAGACACCAGAGAGCAAGGAGCACTATGAGCGACCATCTCACCGCGCGTCTCACGCAGCTGCGCCGCGACCTGCATCGCATCCCCGAGGTCGACTTCGATCTGCCCGAGACCATCGCCTACGTGCGGGCGGTGCTCGACCCCCTTGCCGAGCGCATGGCCGCGCGCGGGCAGCAGGTGAGGGTCTTCTCCCCCGCGCGCTCTGCGGTGTGCGCCCTCTTTGACCGTGGCATGGAGACCGCGACGGCCATCCGCGCCGACATGGATGCGCTGCCGGTGAGCGAGCGCACGGGCGTGGCGTTTGCCTCCACGCATGCGGGGATGATGCATGCGTGCGGGCATGACGGCCACATGGCCATGGTCCTGGCACTGGCCGAGCTGCTCGAGCGGCGCTTCGACGAGCTGGGCGAGAGCGTGCTGCTGGTGTTCCAGCCTGCCGAGGAGACCACGGGTGGCGCTAGGCTCGTCTGTGAGAGCGGTGTGCTCGAGCGCCTGCGCGTGAGGCGCATCTTTGGCTTTCATCTGTGGCCCGACCTGCCCAGGGGTGTCGTGGCGAGTCGTGCGGGGGGGCTTCTCGCCGCCTCGAGCGAGACGACCGTGACCTTCTCGGGCGTGGCGTCGCACATCGCCAAGGCAGAGCAGGGACGCGACTCCCTTGAGGCGGGATGCCGCTTCCTGGCACGCGCCTACGACCGCATGGCGCGCCTCCGCACGGAGGAGCCGTGCGTGCTCAAGTTCGGGCGCATGGCGTCGGGCGAGGTGCGCAACCAGATCTCGGCGCGCACGGTGCTGGAGGGAAGCCTGCGCACCCTCTCGCTGGGCATGGGCGAGCGCTGCCGGGCCGAGGTCACCGCCATCGCACGCCAGTGCGCCGAGGAGGCCGGTTGCACGGTTGGCGTGCGCTTCTCGGAGGGGTACCCGCCCGTCGTCAACGATGCGGGCACGTACGCGCAGGTGCGCGCGAGCCTTCCCTACCTGCAAGAGCTTCCCGAGCCACTGCTCATCGCCGAGGACTTCGCCTGGTACCAGCAGTGGGTTCCCGGCGTGTTCCTGCTGCTGGGGACGGGCACGGGCATTCCGTTGCATGCCGACACGTTCGACTTCGACGAGGGGATCCTCGCGCGTGGGGTGGAGACCTACCTGCGTCTGCTGGGGCTGGCGTAGCCAGGGTCCCCGCAAGGACAGCGTCCCGGCCGCGGGCAAGCTCACCGCCCCGTCACATCACCAGGGTGCCTCGCAAGCGCAGGGTCCGTGGGGCTACGTTGGGCGCAGCGGTGCGCTGGGCCTCTCCCCGGGCACCCAAAGGAAATTTGTCTGTACTTTTTTGGCTGCGATCATGGGAACGGCACCTACAAGTCAATTTGTCTGCAGTTTCTTGGCACCGACAAACGTGGATCCTCCGCAGAGCCCTCTCCAAGTACAGACAAATTGAAAAACCGCGCGAGAACTCTTGCCGCTGGCACCGATGAATTGATTTGTCTGCATTAGCCCACCAAGGGACCGGGCTTGGGTGACAGGCTGCCGGCGACTGCGCGCCCAATGCCACTAGCTTCGCCCACCAAGGGACCGGCTTTGGCTGACAGACCACCCCGCAGTCAACCCAGCAGGTCCAAGACCTGGCGCTTGCAGGCAACGAACTCGGGCGTGAGGGCGAAGTCGTCCACTGCAGGAGAGACAAGCGCCTGCGCGCGCGGCACCGCGACCTCACCGGCGATCACGGTCGGCCTCCCCGCGCGCGGGTCCCCCACCAGCACGTAGACGCGATCCGCCATGGCCACCGCCTCGTCCACGTCGTGCGTGATCACCACCGAGGCCATGCCAAGCTCCCGTGCCATGGCGCAGTACCAGGTGCGCATGTCGACGCGGGTGATGGCATCGAGCGCTGAGAAGGGCTCGTCGAGCAGGGCTACGTCGTTGCCCATGAGGTAGGTGCGCAGGAAGGCGGCCCGCTGCCGCATGCCCCCGGAGAGCTGGGTCGGCCACTGTCGCTCGGTACCCGCGAGGCCGAAGCGCTCGAAGAGCGGGGCGGCCTTCGCGTGGGCGTCCGCACGACCCATGCCACCGATGACCAGGGGTAGGCACACGTTGTCGATGATGCGCTTCGAGGGCAGGAGCAGGTCCTTCTGCAGCATGTATGACACGTGGCCCGGTCTGCCCGTCACATCCCGGCCGTGCAGGAGCACGCGCCCGCCGAGCGGGCTCGCAAGTCCCGACAGCGCGTGCAGGATGGTGGTCTTTCCGCACCCGGACTTCCCCACGAGGCACACGACCTCGCCGACCGCCACCTGCAGGCTGATGTCGCGCACCACGATGTGCGCCCCGCCGTCCCACGAGAGCGTGAGGTCGCGGGCCTCGAGGACGAAGGGTTCCCGTCCGCCCTGGGCAGATCGTGTCGAGGGGTCCCCCACTACGCCTCCAGGTAGTCCATGGTCCAGCCGGCATCGACGTCGAGGGGACGCTCCACCAGGCTGTTGTCGTTCAGCCACTGGAAGAAGGCCGACCAGCGCCTGCCGTCGATGAGGCCCCAGCTGGTGGCGTCGGCCTGGTACTCCTCCGCGAGGAAGGCCGCGCTCTGCCGCACCAGGGCGGCATCCAGCTCGGGGACGACCTCGCAGAGGATGTCGGCGGCCTCGTCGGGGCGCTCGATGGCAAGCTCGTAGCCCTTCTTGGCGGCGCGCAAGAACGCCCTCACCACCTCGGGGTTGCCCTCGCAGAACTCGTCGTTCGCCGCGATGACCGGCGTGTAGTAGTCAAAGACCTCGTCGATGGAGATGAAGCTGAAGTAGCTGACGGGATAGTCCCGCACGGTCGCGTTCTGGACCGCCCAGCCCTCATAGGACCACACGGTGTCGAACAGGTCGGCCTTGAGCCCGCTGATCTCGTCGTCGACGGTATAGGGCACCAGCCTGACCTTGTCATAGTCACCGCCGTCCTTCTCCACGATGTGCCGGACGATGGCCTGCTCGATGGGCATCTCCCAGGTCGCGTAGCGCAGGCCCTCCATGGCCTTAGGCTCGGTGACGCCGTCCTCGCGACGGCTCATGATGCCGCTGGTGTTGTGCTGGACGATGGCAGCCACGGCCGAGAAGCCCGTGTTGCCACCCGCATAGGCGTTGGCGATGTAGTCCTGGTAGCTCACGCCCAGCTGTGCCTGACCCGTGCCGAGCATGGCCTCGGCGGTGTCCTCGGCGGGTTGGACGATCTCGACCTCGAGGCCCTCCTCGGCGAAGAAGCCCTGTCTCTGGGCCACGTAGATGCCCGTGTGGTTGGTGTTTGGGGTGTAGTCGAGGCAGAAGATGACCTTGGCGGTGGTTCCACCGGTGCCTGCGGTGTCGGTGCCCGTGGTGCCGCAGGAGGCCAGCCCAAGGCCCGCGATGGCGGCGGAGGTGGCAATGAGGGAGCGGCGGGTGAGGCTCCTGTTGAGGCTCCTGTTGAGGCTCGTGCTGAGGTTCATGGGACTTCCCTTCCGTGGCCTGTGGGCCACTACGTTTCGTCCGTCCGCTTCCAGGGCATGCACAGGCATTCGAGCGCGTCGACGAGGCGCATCAGCGCGAGCGAGAGGACGGAGATAAGGATGATGACCGCGAACATGCGGTCGTAGGAAAACGACTTGCGGACGCGCGTCATGTAGACGCCGAGACCCGAGAAGCCGCCAAGCCACTCGGAGATGACGGCGCCCACGATGGCATAGGTGGCGCTGATGCGCAGGCCCGAGAAGAGGTGCTCGAGCGCGCCAGGCAGCTTGACCTGCAAAAAGACCTGCAGGTCGGAGGCGCCCATGGTACGCATGAGGTCGATCATGTCGGGGTCCACGGCGCGAAAGCCCACAACCAGCGAGACGGCCACCGGGAAGAACGTGGTCAGGACGATGAGGATGACCTTGGGTGCGAGGCCGTAGCCAAACCAGAGCACCAGAAGCGGCGCGACAGCCACCGTGGGAATGGTCTGCGAGATGGTGATGAGCGGATCGAGGGCCAGGGAGACGGTCTCGAAGCGATCCATGAGCACCGCCGTCGCAAAGCCCACCGCCACGCCGATGGCCAGGCCGAGCAGCGCCTCCATGAGGGTCGTTCCCGCATGGCTGGCGAGCAGGGCGGCGTCGCCCACGAGCGCCGCCACCACCTGCGTGGGGGATGGCAGCAGGAAGTTGGGTACCACGCCGCAGCGCACGACCAGCTCCCAGACGAGGAGCAGCGTCGCCACCGCAACGCCCGGGACGGCGATGCGGCGGGCCTTGGTCGGCTCGGCGGCCTGCGCGGAGGACACGAGCGGCCCTATGCCACGTCGGCAGGTGACGCCGGGGCGAACTCGGAGTCGGTCGTGTGGTATCTGCCGATCTTGCGCTCGGTGGACATGACGTCGGAGGTGGGGCGGAAGTCGATCTTGGCGTAGGTCATCATGGAGCTGCAGCCGGTCTTGGCACCCGCGAGCGGGCAGTTCCTGAGAACCTCCATGCAGAGGTCGTAGTCGCCCTCGATGGTGGTCTCGAACGGCCCCACGTGGTAGTCGACGCCCGTGGCGTCGATGTAGGCGATGACCTCGTCGACGATGCGACAGGTCTCGTCGTCGGACGTGGAGTCCATGGGCAGGTACTGGATCGCGATGGCACAGTTCATGCGTCCTCCCCTTCTGCGGCGCGCTGCCGCCTCGTCGACGCGGCGCCAAAAAGGACGAGGCCCCGCGCCATGGCCCGGGACCTCGATCGAGTTGTGCGGTCCCTACGCTGGCATTACCCAGATCAGGTTCAAGGGTCGCGGCCGCGATGGGCCACCTCTCAGCCGGCGTGCGCCAGCTCCCCTATTCGAGACGTATTGTAGCGCATGGAAGGCGACGCGCAATCGTCACCCCTGACAGGATGTCAGGGGTGACGAGGCCACAGCCTACGGCTACAAATCCAAGCTTCCCTGGTCCAGCAGGAAGTCCTCCAATCCTATTACAAGGATTCCGCTCTCATCATGCGCGGGGATGAGCGCGTCGCGGATGACGAGGACCTTCCGGAACGAGTCGTTCACCTTGATGAGGGGCTTCTTCTCCTGCTCCTCCTTCCCCGGGTAATCGATGCCCTGGGCTACCTGGACGTACCAGCGCGAGCCCCCTCGTGTGGCAATGAAGTCAACCTCGAGCTGCCGCTCGACTCTCTTTCCGCCCCTCTGTTCGCGAGAGCGCACCATCCCCACGTCAACCGAGAGGCCCCGCGCGCGCAGCTCGGCGTAAACGATGTTCTCCATGAGGTGGTTCTCGTCGAGCTGGCGGTAGTTTAGACGGGCGTTGCGTACGCCAACGTCGCAGGCATAGTACTTTGCGAGCGACTGGAAGTATCGCTTGCCACGCACGTCGTAACGCTTCGCCGCATCGAAAAGGAACGCGTCCTCCAGATGCGCAAGATAGTCGCGGACCGTGTTGTCATCTATGCCCGAACCCTTTGCCGAGTGAAGGGTGCGCGCGATCTTCGAAGGATTGGTGAGCGAGCCCACAGACGAGCACAGGTCGTCGAAGATACGATCGAGATCGTCCCGCAGGCGCACGCCATGGCGCTCCACCACGTCGTCGAGGTAGACCTTCGCCACGAGGTTCTGCAAGTAGGACGCCTTCTGCTCGTGGTCGGAACGAGTCAACAGCTCTGGCATGCCGCCGTAGAGGAGATAGTCTCGCATGGCACGGGAATCGCCAGGATGCGCACTGGCAAACTCCGAGAACGAGAACGGCCGCATGCGAACCTCGTCCCCGCGTCCGCGGAACTCCGTGAGCACGTCAGTGGAAAGCAGACGCGAGTTCGACCCCGTCACGTAGAGGTCCAGGTCTTCGAGACGCAACAGGCCGTTCACCAGCGGAACGAAGTCCTCGATGAGCTGAATCTCGTCGATAATAGCGTAGGTGTGCCCCTTGGCGGCAGCCGCAGCAAGCCGATCATAGAGCCTCCTCGGGTCGAGGTACTCCTCGTCACGCACATCATCGAGGGCAACGGTGACCACACGCTCTTCGGGCACGCCATTCGAAAGGAGATAACCCCTGAAAATCTTGTTGAGCAGGTATGACTTGCCGCACCGGCGCACCCCCGTCACGACCTTCGCCGAGCCGTTGTCCATGCGGTCTATGAGCCTCTTGAGGTAGATTGGGCGCTCGACTTCCATTCCTCCTCCTTCTTCGATGCTCCTATTCTATTCAAACTCTAGTGCCATTTGTCAATGAATCTTGGATTGAATTCAAGGCATGATCGCTTCCGCAAAGCATGGCGTCGAGGTGCCACTTGATTTCCCGCGCCTCTTGAGGCAAGCCGTCTGTTCGGCCGGATCGCATGTAAGGGAACCAGCTGGGCTGGACATGAGAAAAGCCGCTCTGCAGAGCGTGCCCTCGCTGCGCGCGACGGGGCTTGGCGTCAGCATCCGAACAAGACAGGGCCGGGCTGTCCGGTCACCCGATACCTCGGCCTGATGCAGGAATCCTCCAATAGGCGAGAGAGCCAACCGTTCGCCGATTTGCCACGCGGATTCGCGGGTGCTCGTGCACCGGCCGTCAATCTCGTGGACTGCCCTCCGTGCACTCTCGTGGACTGGAAACAAAAAACGCAGCTCAGGGACTGCGTGGATTACTTTCATGGGTCACTGGCATTACCCAGGTCAGGTGCCGGGAGTTGCGAACAGATGCTTTCGCAGCTCCCGCGGGTCGCAGCCGCGCTGGGCCCCTCTCAGCCGGCGTGCGCCAGCTCCCCTATTCAAATGCAATTGAAGCGCGATGGCCGCGCGATGGCGTGGGCACCCCTGACAGGATGTCAGGAGTGCCCATCGAAATAACCGTTGGTCTGGATATCGTGAGATGCGACGCCCTACTCGAACTCTGCTGCCACCTCGGCCAGCAGCTGTCGAATCGGCAGGCCCTGGGGGCACTCGCGCTCGCACCTGCCGCACTTGATGCACTCGCTCGGCCTGCCGTGGCCGTCTGCCGTGTGCACGTTGGAGAAATACCAGCCCGGGTTCCAGCCGCCGAAGACGCGCTTAGCGTTGAGGTCGCCGAAGAGCTCGGGGATCATGATGCGCTTGGGGCAGCCGTCGGTGCAGTAGTGGCACGCCGTGCAGGGGATCATGCCGAGCGTCTTGAACGCCTCGTGCACGTTGACGAGGGCCTGCAACTGCTCCTCCGTGAGCGGGGCGGGGTCGCCCGCCATGGCGCGCAGGTTGTCCTCCACCTGCTCCATCGTGCTCATGCCGGAGAGCACCATGGCCACGTTGGGCTGCGTGGCACAGAAGCGCAGGGCGAAGCCCGCGTTGGAAAGCCCCTCTGGGTTGGGTGCCGCGTCGAGCGCGGCCTGCGCGACCGGCGGCAGGTTGACGAGCTGGCCGCCCTTGCAGGGCTCCATCACGATGACGGGCACGCCGTGCGCCGTAGCCACCTCGTACACGCGGCGGCTCTGGACGGCCGGGCTCTCCCAGTCCTCGTAGTTGATCTGCAGCTGCACGGCCTCGATCTCGGGGTGCTTGGTGAGGATGCGGTCCAAAAGCTCGGGGCCGTCGTGGTAGGAGATGCCGAAGTGGCGGGCGCGGCCCTCGGCCACGAACTCCTTGGCCACCTCGAAGACGCCCTGGCGCGTGTACATGTCATAGTGGGCGGCGTTGACCGCGTGTGCCAGCAGCAGGTCGAAGTGCTCCACGCCGCAGGCGTCGAGCTCCTCCTGGAATACCCTGCGGATGGAAGCAGGATCGCGGAAGGTGCCGTGGGTGAGCTTGTCCGTAAGGAAGAAGCTCTCGCGCGGGTGGCGCTCCACAAGCGACTTGCGCAGCGCCACCTCGCTCTTGCCGCCCAGGTAGACGTGGGCGGTGTCGAAGTAGTTGAGCCCCGCCTCGAGGAAGCGGTCGAACATCTGGTTGCAGAGCTCGTAGTCGGGCTCGCCGTCCTTCATGGGCAGGCGCATGGCCCCGAAGCCGAAGCGCCCCTTGAACTCAGCTGTAGACAATGCCATGGTGTGCCCTCTCCTCATGTAGTCCCCTGATACAACTTTAGGATGCGGAGGCAAGCCGAACAATCTGACCTTGCCCCCGCATTCGATTAGGCATGCTTATGAAGAGGGCTCTCCCCCTACCTAAAGCCGTACTGGTTATGCGGCACGTAGGGCTCCTCGAGGTACGCGCACTCCTCGGGCGTGAGGCGCAAGTCGAGCGCGGCGATGGCGTCGTCCACGTACTCGGTCTTGCTCGCGCCGATGAGCGGGCTCGTGACCACGGGCTTGGAGAGGTTCCAGGCCAGGGCGATGACGCTGGTGGAGACGCCGTGGCGCCCGGCGAGCTCCCACACGCGGCGCACGATCTCGCGGTCCGCCTCGATGGCGTGGTCGTTCTGCACGGCGCCGCACTTGTCGACGCGCGGGTCCTCGGGCCTGCGGGCGAAGACGCCGCCCGCCAGCGAGGAGAACGGCGTGCAGGCGATGCCCTCGGAGGCCAGCATCGGCAGCATCTCCCTCTCCTCCTCGCGGTAGACGAGGTTGTACATGTCCTGCATGGACACGAACCGCGCCCAGCCGTGCTCGCGGGCGATGGAGTTCATCCTCACGAACTCCCAGGCATGCATGGCCGACGCCCCGACGTAGAGCGCCTTACCGGAGCGCACGAGGTCGTTCAGGGCCTCCATCTGCTCCTCCATGGGCGTGTCGTGGTCGAGGCGGTGCGGCACGTAGAGGTCAATGTAGTCGGTGCCGAGGCGCCTGAGCGACGCGTCCACCTCGCGGAAGAGGGTCTTGCGGGTGACGCCCTTGGCGTTGGTACCGTCGTACATGGGGTAGTAGCTCTTGGTGGAGATGACCACGTCGTCGCGGACGCCCATCTCTCCGATGACCTTGCCCAGGACCTCCTCGGAGGCACCGAGGCTGTAGTAGTTGGCCGTGTCGAAGAAGTTGATTCCCTTGTCGTAGGCGTGGCGGATGACCTCGCGGGCCCGGCCCTCGCCGAAGCGGGCGTCGATGCCACCGCGGCCCGGCTCGCCGAACCACATGCAGCCGAAGCAGATACGGCTTACGTTCAGGCCCGTGTTCCCCAGTCTTGTGTACTGCATGATGCTCTCCCCTCTAAAGGTCGTGCCTACCTACCTGCACGTATGCAGCGGCGTGCTACTTCGCAGCATGTCCGCCGAAGACGTCGAAGGTCATTGTGTCGAGCTTGGCGTCGATGGAGGCAATCTCCTCGGCCGTGATGGCCACGCTCGCCGCCCCAAAGTTCTCCTTCAGGCGTGCCAGCTTGCGGGTGCCGGGGATGGGGATGATGTGCGGGTCCTTGTTGATCATCCACGCGAGGCTGAGCTGGCCCATGGTGCAGCCTTTCTCCTCCGCCATGGCATGCAGCAGGTCGAGCAGCTCCTTGGCCTTGGCATGCATCCCAGGCCGACGGGGCTCACGTACAGGTCGCTCTTGCCAAGTTGCAGCTTCTCCATGATGTTTCCTTTCACGATGTGCCCGTATAGCACGACTCACTTGTATCGAGCAGGAGTGGACACCCATCGCCCACCCCCACATGCAAGCAATCTAGGTCTCTATGACTTGGACCAGCCCTCCTGCAGGTACTGCAGGTCGCCGTACCAGTAGGCCGCCGTGGAGCCACCGTCGCAGAGAATGTCGGTGCCAGTGATGAAGCCAGCCTCCGGCCCCATGAGGAAGGCCACCAGGGCGCCCATCTCGTCCACGGTGCCGGCGCGCTTGGCGGGCATGAGCTCCAGCATCTTGCGGTAGCCCTCGCCGCGCGGGCCGTTGAGCTCGTCGAAGGCGAGCGGAGTCATGATGATGCCGGGGGAGATGGAGAACACGCGGGCGTCGCGCCTACCCCACTCGCAGGCCGCACTCTGGACGCGCAGCACGTTGCAGCGCTTGGCGTACTGGTAGGCGCGAAGGGTCGTGCCGATCTTGTCCTCGGTGAGGAAGGGAAGGTCGAGGAGCTCCTCGGTCGGGGTCATCGCGAGTGCCCAGTTTTGCTCGGTCCCGAGGTCGGGAAGGCGGTGGCCCGACTGGCTGGAGACAACCACGCCCGAGCCGCCGGGGGCGATCACCTTGCCGAACTCCTCGAGCAGGACACTCGAGCCGTAGAGGTCCACGCGCAGGATCTCGGCGATGGGGGCCTGAGAGGGGCTCACTCCTCCCGCGCAGATGACGTTGGTGATGGGGCCGAACTGCTGGCAGCGCTCGATGACGGCCAGGATGTCCTCGCGGCTGCCGAGGTCGCATGCCACGCCGCTCGCGTCGAAGCCGTCCATGCGCAGGGACTCGGCAATGCGCTCGGCCTTCTCATGCGTGCGGCTCGTCACCACCAGGTGCTTGCCCTGCGCAACGCGGCGCGCGATCGCGATGCCGATGCCGCCCGCGCCGACCAGCGCCACGACGTCCTTCTTGGCTTCTGACATGCTCGTCCCTTTCTTTTCGCTCACTCGCACGTATCGTTCTTGGTCCATAGGCGCCTTACGCGCTCACAACCTTGCGGGCCCAGGCGACGGCCTTGCCGGCGGAGCGGGCCGCGTCGGTGCCGCGCACGGACAGCCCACGCGCCACCTTCGCCGCCGGGTAGCTGCGCCTGAGGTCGCCCTCGCTGCCGCCCATGCCTGACCCCTCGTTGGTGCACAGCGGCGCGATAGTCACGCCCTCGAGGTCGCACGAGTCGAGGAAGGTCCTCACCGCCATGGGCATGGTGCCCCACCAGTTGGGGTAGCCCAGGACGATGGCGTCCACGCCCTCCATGTTTGACAGCGGACCTTGGATGGCGGGACGGGCCCGCTCGCGCAGCTCGCGCTTGGCCTGGTCGGTCGTGGCGTAGTAGTCAGCCGGGTAGGGCTCCACCGTCTCGATCTTGAAGAGGTCGGCACCGAGGTCGGCGGCGATGGCCTCGGCGAGCACCTCGGTGTTGCCCTTGGGCAGGTCGACGACGCCGCCGTGGCCGTAGTTCTGGCCGGCCCGGGAGAAGTAGGCTACGAGGGTGGACATGAAGGGGTTCCTTTCGTCTGGTGGTATCTGCTGACCTTATCCTAAGCACCGTATAGCTGATAAACAATTCCATTTAATTGCGATTAGCATTAGACTTGCTAATGAATAAGCAGTGGCACGAGAGGAGCGCGCCGTGGAGCTCAGACAGATCCAGTACTTCTGCGCCGTCGTGGAGGCGGGGTCGTTCACCCGCGCCGCCGAGGGGCTGCTCGTCTCGCAGTCGGCCGTGTCGCAGCAGGTCAAGGCCCTGGAGGCCGAGCTGGGCTTTCCGCTGCTCCGCCGCCACGGGCGCAGCTTCGACGTGACGCCAGCGGGCGAGCTCTTCGCGCGCAAGGCGGCTGGTCTGCTCGAGCAACTCGAGGACCTGCGCTACGAGGCAGAGGGCGTCGCCAACGGCTGGGCCACGACGCTCTCGGTGGGCTACCTCAACCGCTACGAGGGCTGGGAGGTGCAGGCGGCCGTGACCGCCTTCTGCGCGCGCCACCCCCACATCCCCGTGCACGCCACGGCGGGCAGCCACGACACGCTGTACCACCTGATGCTGCGCCACGACGTGGACGTGCTCTTCTCCGACCGCAGGCGCGCCCTCTCCGACGCCTTCGTGAACCGCCACCTCCTCGACGGCTGGCAGTACGTGGAGGTCTCCGAGGCCTCGCCCGTCGCGTGGGCCGAGGAGCTGACGGTGGCCGAGCTCGCGCAGCTCCCCTGCATCCTCATCGCAGCAGCCGACCAAGAGGACGTCGAGCGCGAACACTATCGTGACGTGCTGGGCTTCCGCTCCGAGTTCCTCTTCGCGCGCTCCCGCGAGGAGGGCCGCATGATGGTGGCGGGCAACCGCGGCTTCATGCCCGTGGAGACGCGCGAGCAGACCGGCCGCACGGGCTCGGCCATCCGCCGCATCCCGCTCGTCGGCCAAGGCGGCCAGCTCAAGAGCGAGTACTACTGCTACTGGCCGAAGGACCGCGCCAACAGGCTCGTGGAGGAGTTCGCCGACATCCTAGCGGGGATGTTCGGGGGTGATGGCGGAGAGTAGCCTGATCTCCCGCAGAGGCGCCACAGGGACAGCCCCACGCAACGACCGTTCGCCGATTCGCCGTGCCCTCTGGCAGCAGGCTATTCTTTCTGCTGGACTGGTTTTCGGGACTCGGATGGATTCGAGAAAGAACAAGCCGCCCTACCTGCGGCCGCATTACTTTCATGGGTTATATCGCATTACCAAGGTCAGGTTCGAGGGTCGCGTCCGCGATGGGCCACCTCTCAGCCGACATGCGCCAGCCCTCTTATTCGGATGCCTCAGTTCCTCCTCACCAGCTCGTCTCCGCTGATTCGCAGGCCGTAGCGCGGCACGCGCTCAAGGGTTAGGCCGTACCGTACGCTCCGCTCCTCGACGGCGCACAAATCCTTCGATACGGCGGCGCGCGAGACCCTGAGGCGCTCCGACAGCTTATCTATAGTGACCCAGCTCTCACGCGTCAGCAGGTCGTTTAGGAGGTAGGCTTCGCGGTCGACGGGCTCTTTGGGGAGAGACGGTGACCTTGCTCATCCTGCCTGCCTCGCCCTTGATGATGCCGTCGAGCATGGCTGGGTCGTTTGATAACCAAACTACTCTCTATTGAAGAGTAGTTACTATATAATCTACTTCAATCAGAAAAGGAGAATCCAACATGTCCTCACTCCAAGACGTCATCGACGAGAAGATGGCCTGGTTCTGGAACTACCGCCTGCCGGAGATGGTCGCGCGCGACCTCGATCTGGGCGACCCACGTACGCCGAAGGTTGGCAACCGCGTGAAGGTCGTCGTGGGCGTGCGCCGCTGCGGCAAGACGTGGCGCCTCTACCAGGAGGTCGCCCGCCTCGAGCGCATGGGCGTGGACAGGCGGCGCATCCTCTACTTCAACTTCGACGACGAGCGGCTGCGCCCCTACGACAGGGCCCTGCCGTCGCAGGTGATGGAGCGGTTCTACACTCTCAGCCCAGAGGCCCGCGCGGGTGCCTACCTCCTCTTCGACGAGATTCAGGACGTCCCCGACTGGGGCGTGTTCATGCGCCGGATGGTCGACACCGAGGCCGTCGCCTGCTACGTTACGGGCTCGTCCTCCAAGATGCTCTCGACCGAGGTCGCCACAGAGTTTCGCGGGCGCGCGACCAGCTACGAGCTCACGCCGTACTCGTTCCGCGAGTACGCGCGCGCCAAGGGGGTGTCGGAGGCGGCGCTCGAGGCGACGGCGGCACTCCAGGAGCAGGACCGGCTCGACCTCGCGCGCCTCTGCGACGCGTACCTCGTGGAGGGCGGCTACCCCGAGGCGCAGGGCATGGATGCCGTCGAGCGCATCGACATGCTGCAGGACATCGCGGCCAACGTGGTGGCGGCAGACGTGGTCGAGCGCCACGACTTCGGGAGCGCGCGGATTGCGCGCATGGTGTGCACGCAGTGCCTCGCGTCGTCGGCTCGCAAGCTCTCGGTCACGCGGCTGCACAACCAGCTGAGGAGCTATGGCTTCTCCATCGGGTGGGACAGCCTCGTCGCGCTCGTGGGCTACCTAGAGGAGGCCAACATCCTCTATCGCGTACCCGAGTACACCACGTCGGTGGCCGAGAACAGCCGCAAGGCGAGCAAGGTGTACGCGAACGACCAGTCCCTCATGCTCGCCGTATCCTCCGCCGCGACCTCCGACAGGGGCCTGGCGCTGGAGACCGCAGCCTACCTCGCCCTGCGTAGGGGGAAGTCGTTCGGACGCAAGAACCAAGTCATGTCGTATGCGGTCAAGGAGGGAGGCGCGACGCTGGAGGTCGACTTCGTGGAGGGCGACGCCCTTATGGGTGGGCCCATCAGCCTTTTGCAGGTAAGCGTGTCGCTCCGGGATCCGGCCACGCGCCGGCGCGAGCTCCGCGCCTTGGAAGCCTCCATGCGCGCGGGCAGCATCGATCGGGCCACGATCGTCACGCTCGGCGAGAGCGAGACGATCACGACCGACATCGGCATTGTGCAGGTCGTCCCCGCGTGGAGCTGGCTGCTCGGAAGGTGACAGGAGGACTGTAATGACAAACAAGGGGATGCGAGACGGAAACGATGATGACGCAATCGCAGGCTCGCCGCGTGCGGCGCGCGTCAACAACTTGCCCTAAGTTGCTGTAAGCTGCTCGTCCGCACGAGCCACACAACTGCGGCAGCATTCCATCCTTTTCATGGCAACACAGAAGGAGGCCCTCTCGCGCCACGAACCATCCCATCCCAATCGAATGGTTGCTCGTTTCGCAAAATCAACCTAGAATCATTTTTGCGAAACAGAACGGAGGGGGAATGAGGCTCATCGAAAGGCCCCAGTACCTGGACAGGCTCAAGAGGCTGGTCGGGACGCCGGACATCAAGGTTATCACGGGGGTACGCCGCGCGGGAAAGTCCAAGCTCCTCGAGGCGTTCAGGTCCTACCTCGAGGGCAGCGTCGAGGGAGCCAACGTCATAAGCGTTGATCTCAGCCTGCTCGAGTTCGAGGAGCTCACAGAATACCATGCGTTGAACGATTACGTCACGTCCCGTCACGTCGGGGGCGTCCCCAACTTCGTCCTCATAGACGAGGTGCAGATGTGCAGGGGCTTCGAGAGGGCAATCAACAGCCTGCACGCCTCGGGGCGCTACGACATCTACGTCACGGGGTCGAACGCGTTCCTGCTCTCCAGCGACCTCGCGACCCTGTTCACGGGCCGCACCGTGAGCGTGAAGGTCTTCCCCTTCTCCCTCGAGGAGTACTGCAGGTACTTCGAGGGGGAGCAGATCGACGAGGCCCTCGAGCGCTACCTCAGGACGGGCGGCATGTCGGGCAGCTACGTCTACGGTGACGAGCGGGACAGGTACGGATACCTCTCCGGCGTCTACGACACCCTCATCCTGCGGGACATCGTCCAGAGGCATGGCATCAGGAACCCGCAGCTCCTCGGGCGGCTCTCCGACTACATGATGGACAACGTCTCGAACATCACCTCCGCACGCAGCGTGGCCGACGCCCTCACGTCCTCAGGGACGAAGACGAACGACCGGACGATCGCCTCCTACATGGGCTACCTCGAGGAGGCCTTCGCCTTCTACCGCGTCAGACGCTACGACATCCGCGGGAAGCGCTACCTCTCCTCCGGCGACAAGTACTACCTCTCTGACCACGCCTTCCGCTACGCCAAGCTCGGAACGCGCAACATGGACTTCGGCCGCATGCTGGAGAACGTCGTCGCCATCGAGCTGCTGAGGCGCGGATACGAAGTGTACGCGGGCGTCCTCTACAAGAAGGAAGTCGACTTCGTAGCCATGCGCGGCAGCGAGAAGATCTACATACAGGTAAGCGATGACATCAGCTCGGAGGCGACCTTCGAGCGCGAGTACGCCCCACTGCTCTCCATCCGCGACGCCCACCCGAAGGTCATCCTCGCGAGGACGCGCCACGAGACATACACCTACGAGGGCATAGGGGTCCACGACCTCGCGAGGTGGCTGAAGGGCTAGGCAACGCATTACTCTGCCGCTTGCCGATTCGCCGTCCAATGCCATAGGGTCTGCTGGTCTTTGTGGACTGCCTCTTTGGACTTTTGGGGTTATAGGACAAAATGTGTGTCCGACCAGTCCCAGTCCCTCCTCCATGGCGTCGACCTGTGGAGCTCCTCCCAGGCGAGCCCGTCGCCCCACTTCTGGGGTCCGAGCCTCGCCCCGTCCTCGTAGCTGACCAGCCGCATCTCCTTTGCGATGCCCGCGTCGGTCGGCGTGGCCCTGAGGGCCTCGGCTGCCGGAAGCGGGCTCCCGGCGTGCATGCAGCACCACCAGCGGACGGCCTTGACGCGGCGCTCGGGCGACAGGCCGCGGCGCTCCCTCAGCATGGCCCTCAGCTGCGCGCTCAGGCTTCCCGCCGCGTTGTTCGTGGCGGGAAGGCGGCCGAGCCTGCCCGCGGGGCCCGGGTCGGCGCAGGCGAGCAGCGTCCCTTGGCGCACGGGGCCGTGAGCGGGTTCCTGGCCTTCACGAGCCTCCCGTGGGCCAGGGACGTCCCCCTCCTCGTTGGTGGCCTCCCCCTCCAGGGACCCCTCGTATGTTGCGCACCGTCCGGCGTGGGGCGCCAGCCATGCGGCCGCCTGCTCGGACGTCGAGACCGCCAGCGGCGCCTTCGCCAGCGCATAGGGGTCGACGCCCGCCTGCGTCCTGGGCCTCGTGGTCACATAGCGCCTCACCTGCTCGAACGCGTGGGGCGCGCGCCTCTGCACCCGCGTCCCCGGCCAGACCTCCCTGCACGCCTCCCTGAGCCCGGGCCCGCCGTCGGTGACGGCCGCGCCGGGAGGGGCGATGCGGGCCATGAGGGCCCTGTGCGCGGCCGAGCTCTCGCTGCGGGCCACGTGCCAGCCCAGCACGTGCTCCCCGCTGCCGGCGACCAGCACGACGACGTTCCCGGCCAGGTAGGTGCCGTCCACGAGGACGACGCGCGGCACCTCGCCGGTCGCGGGCGGCAGGGGCCACACGTGCCAGGACTCGGAGGTGCGGCGGCGGAACGTCCCTCCGCCTCCCGGCATGTCGGCCTGGCGCGCCTTGGGGAGCAGCCGGGCGAGGAGCTCGGCCGGCCTCTCGGCCGCGTCGTCGATGCGCCCGACCATGCTGGCGCCGCATGCCTTGCAGCGCCACCTCGTGCTCCCCGCGCTCGCCTTGCCGCTTCTCTTCACCCTGGCGCCGCAGGAGGGGCATCTCACCACGTTCATCTCGAGCTCCGGTCTCTGGACAACTTCCAAGCTCGAAACAGCGTGGTTTGGCTGCGCAAGCCCAGTAGATCGGACACACACTTTGTCCACCCCCAAAGTTGGCTTGAACCAACCTTGAGGGCTGTTTTAGGGGTGTCTGGCTGGGCAAACGTTCAGAAGCGGACACACATTTTGTCCTATAACCCGAAATTCCGGCTGGACCGGTTTTTGGGACTCGGATGGATTCCGGAAAAAACAAGCCGCCCTACCAGCGGCCGCATTACCTTCATGGGTCATTTCGCATTACCCGGGTCAGGTTCGAGGGTCGCGGCCGCAGTGGGCACCCTCTCAACCGGCGTGCGCCAGCTCCCCTATCAGGTTGTAATGGCAGCACTCCTCCGTTCGCATGCGGCTGTGCCTGTGTGACGGAAACGATGATGACGCAATCGCAGGCTCGCCGCGTGCGGCGCGCCACAACAACTTGCCCCAAGTTGCTGTAAGCTACAAATCCGCATACCCTACAAACAGCCCGTGCTGGATGCGCTCAAAAGCAGCGCAGGCTAACCGCTGCAAGAGCCTACACGCTCGGCGCGAAGGTCCAGTTGGACCGACGCGTCTCCTAAGCGAGGCAAGTGGAGCGGAGGGCTTTCAAGTTGGGACCAGTCGCACCCTCCGTTCCTCCATCCACCATTCCAAAGCTTCATCTCGACAATTGCTGCGTCACCTTGGAGCTGCCGCTGCGTACCTACACGAGAGCCCCGGCTAGATCCTTCAGGGCACACACCAGCCCGTGGGAGGTCTCGAACGTCTCCCGCCCAGCGTAGACCACAACCCTGCGATCGGTGGGAACACCAAGCTCCTCCGCAACCGTATCAAGGTGCCTGAAGTACTTCGGACGATATGTGGAGGAGGCTTTCGCCTCGATGGCCCATGAGATTGCAGGGCCCCTCTCAACAAGGACGTCGATCTCCCGCTTTGAGGAATCGCACCAGTACGAGAGTCGCGGCGTGCGCCCCGCTGCGGAGTAAGCCTTCACCACCTCCGAGAGTAGCGCGGTCTTGAAGAGCGCGCCTTTCTCGGGGCAGAGCGCGACGTCGGCAGCCTCCTCGAGCCCGATAAGGTTGCCTGCCAGGCCCTGGTCAAGAAGGTGGAGCTTCGGCCTCTTCGTTATGCGCTTGCCGAGGTTGCGGTGATAGGGCTGCAGGAGACGTACGAGGAAGCTCGCCTCGAGCACAGAGAGCCACTCCTTCACGGTGTTGACCGCCACGCCGCAGTCGCGAGAAAGCGCTTGTATGTTCAGCGTCTCCGAGGTTCTCGCGGCGCACAGCCCCAACAGCCGCTCGAAGTCTACAAGCTTGGTGATGCCCGTCGTGGTGCGGACGTCGCGCTCGATGTATGTGCGGATGTAGTTGGGATAGTAATCTGCCGGATCGATGCCATGATCGTATATCCGAGGGTAGCCGCCCGCGAACAGCCACTCATCCATAGACGCTGGCGCAAGACCAGCCGCATCCAGCTCCGCCAGGGACAGAGGCAAGAGGTTGAGCACCGCGACGCGCCCCGCCAACGACTGGTCAATCGCCTCCATGAGCAGGAAGTTCTGCGATCCGGAGACGACAAACTGCCCAGGCTCGCCCGTCTCGTCAACTATGCCCTGGATGTAGGAGAACAGCTCGGGAACCCGCTGGGCTTCGTCTATGATCGTCTTTCTTCCATAACGCGCGAGAAAGGCGCGGGGGTCGTCGGACGCGAAGGCGCGGATATCCGCGTCCTCGAGCGAGACGTACGAATACTCGGGAAAGACCGCCTTCACGAGAGTGGTTTTGCCGCTCTGCCTTGGCCCGGTGATGGATACCACGGGAAACTGCCCAGCCATGGCCAGGGCTTTGCTTGCGAGGCCTCGCTCTATCATGCCACATCAACTAACTGATTTGCATCGCTCACACTGATTGTTTTGCAATCATATCACTGATTGGTTTGCAACC
>DBRN01000004.1:43495-81958 GCA_002305995.1 Atopobiaceae bacterium UBA1367 | reverse complement strand
CCATGGCCCGCCGCGGGCGCCCTGCGGCGGGCGAGCAGCCCGAGGGCGAGGGACGCGAGGGCGGCCGCCAGCAGGGCGACGGTCGGGACGGTCCCGTCGCCGGTCTGCGGCAGGAGGGGGGCCCGGCGAGCCCGCCTGCCGCCCGAGGCGGGCGGGCCAGGCCTATCGGTGCCGGGCTCGCCCGGCTTGCCTGGGGTGCTCGGCTCGTCGGGCTTGGGGCTCTCGGTGTTGGTCACGGTGAAGCCGGATGAGGCGTCGCCGGTGACCTCGGTGGAGTAGCCCCCGACCGGGTCCTCGGTGACGGTGTAGGCGACCTCGGTGCCGTCGGCGTACTTGGCGAGGTCGTCGAAGGAGTCGCCCCACCCGTTGTCGGCGGAGAGCGTCAGCGTCCGGCCGGTATCGGCGCCGTCAGCAAGCAGGCGCACGGTGACGGGGCCGCCCTCGGGGCCGACCCACTTCTTCTCAACCGGGATGTCGACCGTCTCGGGGGTATAGGTATTGGTGACGGTGAAGCCCGCCGTCGCGTCGCCGGTGATGTCGGAGGAGTAGCCCTCGGGCACCTCGACCTCCCCGACGGTGTAGGCGACGTCCTGGCCGTCGGCCCTCTGGTCGAGCTCCGCCCAGGTGTGGGTCCACCGGTTGCCGTCGGAGAGCTCGACGGCGGCGCCGGAGGGCTCGCCGTCCGCGTAGAGCTGGACCATGACGGAGCCCGGGCGCCTGCCGTCCTGGTCGTTCGCGTCGTCCCAGGCCTTGGTCACCGTGACGGAGGTCCTGCCGGGGGTGTGGGTGTTGGTGATGGCGTAGCCGTCGATCGACGTGGCGTAGCCCTCGACGGCGTCCTCGGTCACGGTGTAGACATATTCATGACCGCTCTCGTCGTACTTGAGCAGCCCGGGGAAGCTGAAGGCCCAGCTGCCGTCCGCATCGGCCTCGACGGTCGTGGAGTCTACGGGGGAACCGTCCCTCAGCAGGTTGACCGTGATGGACCCGGGGCGCGCGCCGTCCTGGTCGCCGGCGTCGTCCCAGGTCTTGGCGCCGGAGACGTCGACGGTCTCGGTGTTGGCGTTGGTGATGGTGAAGCCTTCCGCGGCGCTGCCGGCGACGGAGGTGGTGTACTTGGAGGCGTCCACGCCGGAGACCTCGGCCTCGGTGACCGTGTAGGCGATCTCGCTGCCGTCAAGCTTGTACTTGGGCAGGCGGACGAACGACCCGCTCCAGCCGTTGGCCTCGTTGAGCGCCAGCTCCTGGCCCTCGACCTCGGTGCCGTCGGCGAGCAGCTTGACGGTCACCTCGGAGCCCGCGGGGCCGACCCACTCCTTGGCGACCGCGACCGACGTGGCGCTCGACCTGTTGTCGAATGTCATCGAGGCGACCGGGACCCCCGCCTTGGTGACGGAGGGCGTCGCGGTGACGGTCGTCCTGCCGTCGGGGGCCGTCCCCCTGTGCAGGGTGACGGCCACGTCGTAGACCGTGTCGTCGTAGGTGTAGGAGGCGCTGTCGCCCGCCTTCTCCCTGACGGTGTAGCGCACGGTCGAGTCGCCGCCGTCGGCGGCGAGGTCGTCCTCGGAGTAGGCGAGCCTGTCGAAGGCCACGGTCCCGCCGTCGTTCTGCCTCTCCTGCAGGACCTCGCCCTGCTCGTCGCAGAGCTGGAACGTGAACGCCTGGCCGTCCCCCGGCGCCGCCCCATCGACAGTCTTGGTCGCATCCAGCTGCACGGTCGGCATCTTCAGCGTCTTGGTGGTGTTGCCACCCACGCCGTTCTCCACGGTGTGGCCCTCGGGGACGTCCGAGAAGTCGACGACGAAGCGCACGTACTCGGTCTCGCTCCCGGAGATGGCCGACGTGTTGGAGATGCGGACGGAGTGGCTTGCCTCGTCGTAGCTGACGTCGAACTTGTCCGCCTCGTCGGCGTACACGAAGCGCACATGCCCGTCGAGCTCGTCGGTGAGGTCGATCTCGCCGACACCGAAGCCGTTGCTGTTCCAGAACTTGATGGTGTAGGTGACCCGCTGGTCGGCGGGGTCGGACGAGACGACGGTCTTGTCGACGCCCTTCTCGCCGCACGCCGCGTTGTAGTCGCTGCCCTGGAGCACGTAGTTGCGGTGCTCCTGGTAGGTCGTGCCGCCGGACCGGTAGCTGATCTCGGCGCGGTTGGTGTACTTGACCCCGGTCCCTCCCCTGGCGTTGACCCAGTAGTAGACCCAGACGGTGTCGGTCAGCGTCCCCGGGTAGCTGAAGGTGAGGTCCTGGCCGCCGATGCTCACGGAGTACAGGGAGGGGTCGAGCTCCTCCCCCGAGGGGGTCGTGACGCGGACGCCGCGGGTGCGGTCGAAGCCCATGCCGTCGGGCAGCGTGTCGACGACGGTGACGTCGTCCATCGTGGCGCGCTTGTTGTTCACGAACAGGCGGTAGCCGATGGTCTCGTCGTTGGTCGAGTCGTACACCCCTATCTGGGCGGCGTCGTCGCCCATCCCCTCCGAGTAGTCGTAGTCCCCGTAGCTGACCTTGTCGTCGTTGGCGTCCTTCATGATGGCGTCGGTGTAGGTGCCCACCCCGCCGGCGCTGCCCGTGGGGATGACGGTGAGGTCCTTCGAGCCGCCGCCGACGGTCACCGGCGCGGTGGTCTGCTCGGTGACCTCTGCCGTCGTGATGTACATGCTGAACGACCCGGCGAGCGCGGCCAGGGCGTTGGGGCCGAACGTGAGCTCCCACGTCCCGTCGCCCTTGTCCACGACGGAGCTGAAGTGCAGGGGGTCGACGGAGAACCTCACCTTGCTGGCGACCTCCGTCGGGATGCTCACGGTGACGGTGTCGCCCTCCTGGAAGGCGCCCTGGTCGATGGTGTACTTGACCGCGAGGATCGCCGTGGAGCCGGCGGAGTAGGAGTCCTTGTTCGAGGTGATGGTCGCGTGGAAGCCCGATGTGCGCAGGGGCGGGGCGGCCATGGGCTCAAGGGCCGCCACCTCGTCGGGGCCGGCCCTGGTGGCGTTCCCCTGGGACTTCTCGTCAGTGGGCGTTCTCTCGCCCTCGGGCGCCACGGCATGCTCGCTCTCGCTATCGGGAAGCTCTTGGAGACTTTCCTCCTCGATGACGGCCTGCGGCACGCCCTCGTCGGAGGAGTCCGCTTGGCTGGCAAGCTCCTCGGCATCCTCGCCTCCCGCCAGGGGATTGTCTTGGATGGCAACGGGCCGCGTTCCCGCACCGTCATTTGCAATGGCCTGCATTGCACCACCGGACATACAGATGCTGAGCGCAAGTATCGCGCTCATGAGGCAGCATAGCCTTTTCCTCATTCTCGTCTCCTTTACCGACCCTTACGTCACCCGAGAGTTCCCATGGAGAGAACATCGGCCGCATAACGCCGACAACCAGTCCCGATCGATCCAGTTATCGGATATTACGATGTATTGATCCTGTCCCCCTTCCCCCGAACAATGCAAACTGATAGCCAGAGCTACGAGATCGCGCTACCACCCACGTCGCGTGAAGTCCGACACCAGGTGACATATACGATATATCACGACATCCTCGCCGCGTAGATAGTAGAAGATTTTATAATGATAGACGTTGACGCTCCGATACTCGCGGAGCAGCCTGACCGGAGGCTCGAACTGATACACCGGATGTTGCAAGGCCTCTCGCGTCAGCTTGTCGAACGCCTCAAAGAACTCGTCTTCCAGGCTCTCGACAAAGGCGTCATCGGCATAGCTGCGAACGTAGTCCTCCATGTCCTCGAGGTCTGTGTAGGCGTCATCCGTGATGACATACCGGAAGGTCACCTATTCCTCCCCGCAAGGAGCACGATGCGCGCGGAGCCTGGCGCGGGCCTCCGCGCCATCCATCACACCAAGCTCGCCGTCCCGCTCCCTTCTCTCCGTCTCCAGGATGACCCGTGCGAAAGAGCGTTCCTGGGCACGAGAGGCAGCGTTCCACTCGTCATAGTCGATCATCGCCCACCGGGGACGCCCGTTCTGGGTGAGTATCACGATCTCACCACGGTCGGTATGTTCGGAGACCTTTCTGAGGTCAGCCCTGAAATCGCTGACGGGCACGATCTGTGGCATGGCATCCTCCCATATAGAAGAAATTTCTTCTATAGTGTATCATTCCGCCTTCGACGGCGCGTGCCGAGCTCGCCGGTTGCCATGAAGTTCCCCTCTGACTTTGTGGTGCGCACTTCCCCCGCGAGGACAGAGGCGCGAAAATGGTTGCATGGAGGTGCCCCATGGACGCAATCCCGACAACCCAGGACGACCGCAGGCGCTGGCTCATCGACAGCCTGCTCGCCAAGCTCGCGAGCGACGAGCGCGTCGAGGTCCCCTCGTCGCGCGATGGGCAGCGCGCGCTTCTCAGGGCGCTCCTCAACGTCCGGCCACCAAAGGCTGTTAGCACGGAGTTCATCGCCGTGCAGGACGCATACCTGCACGAACGCTGCCTCGAGAAGGGCATCACACGGCTCGAGGACCTCGTCCCCCTGCAGCCGCATCTCTACGTCTGGCGCGGTGACATCACCACGCTCGCCACAGACGGCATCGTCAACGCCGCAAACAGCCAGATGCTCGGCTGCTTCGTCCCCAACCATGGGTGCATCGACAACGCCATCCACACCTTTGCGGGCGTGCAGCTGCGTCTTGCCTGTGCCGAGCAGATGGCGGCACAGGGCCATGGGGAGCGCACGGGAGGGGCCAAGATCACGCCGGGATTCAACCTCCCGGCGCGACACGTCCTGCACACCGTCGGACCCATCGTGGGCCGAAGGGTGACCTCGCGCGATCAGCTGGCGCTCGCGTCGTGCTACCGTTCGTGTTTGGAGCTGGCTGCCCGCAGCGGCCTGCGTTCGCTCGCCTTCTGCTGCATCTCCACGGGCGAGTTCCACTACCCCAACGACCAGGCGGCGCGCGTCGCCGTCGACACCGTGCGATCCTACCTGCAAAACGCCGATGACCCCCTGGAGGTGGTCTTCAATGTCTTCAAGCCCGTGGATGACCAGATCTACCGGGACCTTCTCCAGCAGCGTTAGGGAGCTGGCGCGCCGCATTGACGCGGCAGACGCGGTGCTCGTCGGCGCTGGCGCCGGCCTCTCCATGGCATGCGGGCCTGAGTTCGCCTACGACGGCGAGCGCTTCGACCGCCTGTTCGGCGACTTCGCCCGCCGCTACCAGTTTCACGACATGTATTCCGGCGGCTTCTATCCGTACGGGACCCTCGAGGAGAAGTGGGCCTTCTGGAGCCGCTACGTCTGGCACAACCGCTACGCATGCCCCGTGGGCCAGCCCTACCTCGACCTGCTGGGCATCGTGGCCGACAAGGACCACTTCGTGCTGACGACCAATGTCGACCACCAGTTCCAGCGTGCGGGCTTTGACGGGCAACGCCTGTTCTACACGCAGGGAGATTACGGCCTCTTCCAGTGCTCGGTGCCGTGCCACGAGGGAACCTACGACAACCGCGATGCCATCGCGGCCATGGTCGAGCGGCAAGACGGCCTGCGCGTGCCAAGCGAGCTGGTGCCCCACTGCCCCGTCTGTGGCGAGCCCATGGACATGAACCTGCGCGCAGACGACACCTTCGTGCAGGACGAGGGGTGGCACAGGGCCTGCGACCGCTACGTCGCATGGCGCAACGCGCACGAGGAGGGACGCGTCGTCTACCTCGAGCTGGGCGTGGGTGGCAACACGCCCGCAATCGTCAAGTACCCGTTCTGGCGCATGGTCGCCCAGAATCCCCGCGCCTTCTACGTGCAGGTGAACCAGGGGGAGGTGGTGGCACCAACGGAGATCGCCGACCGCACGCTGCTGCTCGACGAGGATGCCGCGAAGGTGCTGGCTGCGGTGAGGACGTTGCGCGAAGGCTAGGGTCACGGCCAGCACGCGTGATGGGACGGCCGGAGGCGCGTCTCCCGAAACGGCAGCGTCTCGGGAACGCGTCTCCGGCCACAAGGTCCACGCCGACACGACGGGCGACGAGCGGCGCCAGCCGCCGGCGGATCGCGCCAGCCCTCAGGCCTCTCATCCCACCAGCTCGGGGCACAGCTCCTCGAGTGCCACGGCGATGCCGTCCTCATCATTGGAGAGGGTCACGTGGTCGGCAGCGGCCTTGACCTCGTCGACCGCGTTGCCCATGGCCACGCCGACGCCCGCCCACTCGAGCATGGTGCGGTCGTTCTGGGCATCACCGAAGGCGATGACCTCGGCTCTGTCTATGCCCAACGCGGCAAAGGTCTCGCGCAGCGCACGGCTCTTGTCCACGCCCTTCGGCGTGAACTCGTAGTAGAACGGTGCGGTGAACATGGCAGAGAGCTCTCCCTCGAAGGGAGCGTACATCTCCTGCCAATGCTCCTGCAGGTACGCGGGCTCGCCGGCGTTCAGGATCTTGTTGATGCCCCAGTCGACCACCGCCGGCAGGTCGGCCTCCTCACGCACGAGAAAGCCGTTGCCATGCGCCTCGTACTCGACGATGTCCCACGGGACGCCGTCCCGCAGGATCCTGAAGAAGGCGTTGCCGGTGAGCATGTAGGGGCCACGGTCGATGCACGAGGTCACCTCGAAGCCCTTCATGTGCTCGAGCACGCGACGGCCCTGGTCCACCGTCATGGCCTGCTCGAAGTAGACCTCGCCCGTCTGGTAGTTGAGCGACTTGGCCCCGTTGAAGGCCACGAACACGCCGCCGTGGTCCCCCATGCCGAGCGCGTCGGCAAACGAGTGCAGGCCCACGTCGGCGCGACCCGAGGCCAGCACCAGCGTCACACCCCTCTCCTGGGCCGCCATGAGCACCCGTCGCGTGCGCGGCGTGATCTGCTTGTCGCTGTTGGTGAGCGTGCCATCGATGTCCAGCAGGATGGCCTTGATCATGTGTGCCCCTCTCCTTATGTCGTGTCGCATTCCTCCCGCCCACACCCGGCTGCCGATGTGCCGCCGCCTTGACGAGCATGCGTGAGCCCGTGCGCAAACGTGCGTGGACACCAACAGTTAGATGCTCTATAACTGCTGGTCAAAGGCCTATCACCTCTCGGCAGCGCCGACGGGGCAGCGCTCAGGTCGCGCGCCACCGCACCGCCGTCGGCGTGCGGGCGTCAGGCTCGCAGCCTGCGCGAACGCCTACTTGACCTGCCAGTCCTGATACTGGATCTGCATGACGCCCGTCTTGGACTGGGCGATGCGCACGGGTTTCCCGCCAATGCCCGTGGACTCCTCCCCCTCGACCTCGCCAGCCAGGATGGCATCACAGAGCGCGATGCACTCGGGGATGACCTCGGGACTCTGCGAGATGAAGGTCAGGAAGCGAGCATAGCCCACATGGCCGTTGACGTTGCGGTCAAAGTCGCCCTGCATGGAGAGCAGCTTCTCGGCCGTGGCCTTCAGGCCGCTGACGCACTGGTCGTCGGAGGCCTCCTCCTCGCCGCCCGAGAACGGGGTGAGGAGGGTGTTCTGGTTGCAGGCGTCGCCGGTGAACATGATGCGGTTTGCGCGGTCGAGCAGCGAGCAGCCGCCCGCCGTGTGACCGGGCGTGGCATACACCTCGATGGTGCGGTTGCCCAGGTCAAAGGTGTCCCCCTCGCCGAGCGGCAGGAACTTGGGCGCATCGGCCTTGGTGTCCTCGCCGCCGATGACCATGTCGGGCGAGAGGTCGTAGATGCCACCCGACTGGCTGAGCATCATCTCGACATAGCCCCTGCGCTCCTCCTGGGTGTTGCCCAAGGCCAGCTCATGGTCGTTCTCGTTGAGATAGACCTCGTCAAACTGGAACATGCCGCCCGCATGATCCACATGACCGTGGGTCAGCACCACGTCGTAGGGCTTGTCGCCAAAGTGCGCGGCGACGTACTCCTTGACGTCGAAGGTTCCGGTGCCGGTGTCAAGCAGGATGGCACGGTCGTCGCCCTCGATCCAGAAGAGGGAGTCCATGCCAAACTCGCTGATCTGATAGGTGCGGTAGGCGATCTCGGTGAGGATGGGCTCGTCTATGGGCTGGATGGCGGCCTCGGCGGAGCCCTCCTCTGCGGGAGCCTCCCCGGCCTCCCCGGCGGTGCCATTGGAGCAGGCGGCCAGGCCCACGATGCCCAACGCGGAGCCAGCGGCCAGGACAAAGTTCCTACGAGTCATGTCTTCCATTGCGTACCCTCTCCCTCTCATCTGCCTTGGGCCTCGCGGGCCCCTGCCTCACAGGTCACGGGTCACACCCCCATGCGAGCCGTGTCCCCCGTGCACCATCGCCGCCTGCGCGTGTCACGCCCCCTCCCGGCGCGTGTCATGCCAGCCCGGCGAGCAGCCGTACCTGCTGCCTTCTGGCCCTCATTCTACGGGGAAGCCATCAATGCTTCAACGGCATCCCAGGGCGTGAGGTACGGCATTGCGCCCGACGGCCGAGAGATCTGAGCTCGTGGGCCCGCTTGCCCCACCCCCTCGAGAAGCGCGCCAACCTGGCGATCACAGGCTCCCATCGCAGGCATCCCCAGTCGCCATCGCCATGTGCGAGAATGTCACGGAGCGCACCCACACACGAAAGGGCCCTCATGTCACAACGCAGCACCGCCCCGCTCAAGGGCTCCACCATCCGTCGCACGCTCCACTGGTTCTGGTGGGTCACGCGCAAGAAGCCCTTCGCCACGTTCATGGCGGTCTTCACGAGCGTTGCCTACACCGCGCTGCTCAGCTACGCAAACACCTACGTCATGGGCCTCATCGTCGACCGCGTGCAGGCAGAGCCCGTCACGGCGGCGCAGGTCTTCGCGGTGTTCGCCCCGTACGTCGTTGCGCTCCTGCTGGTCAACGCCATCGGGCAGACCTGCTCCAAGCTGCAGGACTGGAGCGTCATGCAGCTCGAGATGAACGGCAACTACCACCTGGCGCGCCTGTGCTTCGACACGCTCTCCAACCAGTCGATGACCTTCCACACCAGCCGCTTCGGCGGCAGCCTCGTGAGCCAGACCAGCCGCTTCATGAACGGCTACGTCGGGCTGGTCGACGTCGTGACGTACTCGCTCATCCCCACCATAGCCAGCATCGTCTGCACCATCGTGCTGCTGTGGCCGGCAAGCCCCCTGTTCGTGTGCGTCCTCTTTCTCATGCTGACGGCGTACGTGGTGGTTGCCTATACCATGTACCAGCGCATCCTCCCACTCTCCGCAGCGACGAGCGCCGCGCAGAGCAGGCTCTCGGGCGTGCTGTCCGACGCGGTTACCAACATCCTCGCCGTCAAGACCTATGGCAGGGAGGACTACGAGCGAGGCCTCTTCGACGACGCGGATCGGAAGGCCCTCGCCACCGAGCGCATCTCCATGGGGGCCATGATGCGCCGGGGAGCCATGACCTCCACGCTCATCACCGTCATCATGTTCGTGACCAGCATCTTCGTGGTGGGCGGAAACGCATGGTACGGCATCTCGGCGGGCACGCTGGTCATGATGTTCACCTACACCTACAACCTCTCCATGCGCTTCAACTACATCAACTCGATGATGCAGCGCGTGAATCGCGCGATGGGCGACGCGGCCGAGATGACGAGGGCCCTGGACGAGCCGCGCCTGGTGGAGGACGTGCGCGACGCGCGCGAGCTGCGCGTGACGGAGGGCGCGATAGACTTCGAGGGGCTCTCGTTCCGCTACGTCGACGCCGCCGAGGGCGACTACGTGTTCGAGGGCCTCGACCTGCGCGTGCCGGCGGGCCAGCGCGTGGGCCTGGTGGGACGCTCGGGATCGGGCAAGACCACCCTCACCAAGCTCCTGCTGCGCCTCTCCGACGTGCAGGAGGGCAGGGTGCTGGTGGACGGGCAGGACATCAGCCGCTGCACGCAGCAGAGCCTGCGTCGACAGATCGCCTACGTGCCGCAGGAGGCGCTGCTGTTCCACCGGTCGATACGGGAGAACATCGCCTACGGGCGCCCCGACGCCACCGAGGAGGAGATCCGGGAGGCGGCGCGGCTGGCCAATGCGCTCGAGTTCATCGACCGGCTACCCGCCGGCATGGACACCATGGTCGGCGAGCGGGGCGTCAAGCTCTCGGGCGGGCAGCGCCAGCGCGTGGCCATCGCCCGCGCGATGCTGGCCGACTGCCCGATCCTGGTGCTCGACGAGGCCACGAGCGCGCTCGACAGCGAGTCCGAGGCCGCCGTGCAGGGGGCGCTGGAGAACCTCATGCGCGGCCGCACGAGCATCGTGGTGGCCCACCGCCTCTCCACCGTGGCCGCCCTCGACCGCATCGTGGTGCTGGAGGGCGGGCGGGTCGTGGAGGACGGCACCCACGCCGAGCTCAGCCGGGCCGGCGGCACCTACGAGTCCCTCTGGGACCGCCAGACCGGCGCCTTCCTCGAGGCGGAGTAAAGACGCAGGAAGTCTCCTTACGACGCAACAGCTCTTGAAATGTTGCACTGCCAGCATGCCCAAATGACTGAAAAGTTGCCTTTACTGCTATTAGGCAGCCTTGAAATATTGCATCAATGCTGGTTCAATAGTCTTGAAAAGTTGCATAAAGCGTCTGGAGAACCATGCTCAAACGAAAGATCTACTCCTACCTGCAGTCATGGAGGCGTTCGCACGGCACCGAGTGCCTCCTCATCAACGGAGCACGCCAGGTCGGCAAGTCGTTCATCGTCGAGCGCTTCGGGGAGGCAGAGTACGAGAGCCTCGTCAAGCTCGACTTCGTCGAGCACCCCGACTACAGGGACATCTTCAGCGGGTCGCTGTCGGCGGGAGACCTCTACTCGCGCATCACGCTCTTCGTCCCCGGCGTGAGGATCATCCCCGGCAGGACACTCCTCTTCCTCGACGAGCTGCAGGAGTGCCCCGAGGCGCGCGCCGCGTTCAAGTACCTCGCGCAGGACGGGCGCTGTGACGTCATCGGCTCGGGATCGCTTTTGGGCATCCGGTACCGCGAGCTCGAAGGCGCGCCGTCGCTGCCCGTCGGGTACGAGCGGCAGGTCACGATGCGTCCCCTCGACTTCGAGGAGTTCCTCTGGGCTCTCGGTTACGACGATGAGGCGCTCGACGCGCTCAGGGGATACTACGAGCGTCTCGAGCCCGTGCCACAGGCGGTCCACGCGGCCATGATGCGCCGCGTGAGGGAGTACCTGGCAATCGGCGGCATGCCCGCGATTGTGAGCGCCTTCGCCGAGGCGGGAGACTACGGGGCCGCCCACGAAGCGCAGCTGATGCTGCACGCGCTCTACCTCGACGACATCGCGCGGTACGCACCTCCCGAGGAGCGCGTGAAGGCCCGAGCCTGCTACCTGTCGCTCCCGCGCCAGCTCGCGAAGGAGAACACCAAGTTCCAGTACGTCGTCGTGGAGAGGCGGGCGGGCGCGCGCAAGTTCGCCGGGTCCGTCGACTGGCTGGTGGGATCCGAGATGGTCCTGCGCTGCCAGGCGGTCTCCACGCCCTCCTACCCGCTCGCTGCCTACGAGGTGGGCGAGCGGTTCAGGCTGTACGCCAACGACACGGGCCTGCTCATGGCTATGTACGACTTCGGCATGAAGCGCGCCGTCGTGGAGAACACGCTGGCGGGACCCATGAAGGGCGGGCTCTACGAGAACCTGGTGGCCGTCATGCTCGCCACGCAAGGCGTGCCCCTGCGGTACTGGACCTCAGCGAACGGCAGCCACGAGATCGAGTTCCTAGGGTCACGGGACGCGCGCGTGGAGCCCGTCGAGGTCAAGGCGTCGCGCGGCTCGACCGCCTCGCTCAACGCCCTGCTGGAGCGCGACGACATCGTACAAGGGTTCAAGCTCGTGGACGGCAACGTCGGGCGCGACGGCAAGAAGGTCACCCTGCCCCACTATCTGGCGCCGTATCTGTACCGACAGGCGGCAAGAACCTGATGCGCGGCCAGACGTCCATCGTCGTCGCACACCGCCTCTCCACCGTGGCCGCCCTCGACCGCATCGTGGTGCTGGAGGAGGGGCAGATCGTGGAGGACGGCACCCACGCCGAGCTCAGCCGGGCCGGCGGCACCCACGAGTCCCTCTGGGACCGCCAGACCGGCGCCTTCCTCGAGGCGGAGTGAGAGCGTACCCGTCTTTCGACTCAGCAACGAACGAATGTGACCCGTTACTTGCTCGGTTCGCACATCTCGTCGAATGAGACGAGCCTCATATGCCCATGTGATGCAGCCGCCTCGGCGGCGGCGCGCGTGAAGCCGGACTTCGAGAAGGCGTACAGCCACGAGTCCGCCTGGGCATGCACGAGGCCGCTGCGACGCCCGAGTGTCTCGACGACATCCCTGTCGAGGTCTTCGTTCCTCCACTTGCACTCGCCGACGAGCACGGCGCGGCCGTCGTCGACGCCGACGAGGTCGATCTCGGCCTCCTCACGCAGCTGGGGGTCGTTGCCCCACCAGCGGCCCAAGTCATCAAACTCGACGGGCAGGGACCCGTCCGCGTTTCGCCTCCAGAGCCACTGGGCGCAGACGTCCCCGAACGCCGGCCCGCAGAACGAGGGCAGCCCCGCCAGAACGCCCCGGAGCACGCGCTGCTGCATGCCTCGCTCGATTGCCGTGCGGTTGGGGAACACGAAGCGATACCAGAAGCGGAAGAGGTTGTCGGAGAGGCGGTAGATCGCCCGCCTGCTTCCCGCAACGACGGGCATCTCTCTGCTCACGAGGCCGATGCTGCGCAGCTCCTTGAGGTAGTACGTGAGCTCGGAAGTCTGTATGCCCATTGCCGTCGCGATCTCGTTGTTCTGCGAGCGGCCCTCCGCGATAGCCTGGATCACCCCGTTGAAGGGTGCGGCCTTCTGCACTTCCTGCTTGATGAGGTTGGTCGGCTCGTCGTAGAGCAGCGACTCTGGCGAGAGGAACACCTCGCAGACGTTCTCCTCGAGGGAGAGCGCGGGGTCGAACTGCCTAAGGTAGAGGGGGACCCCTCCCGCCATCGCATAGTACTGCAGCGCATCGGTTGTCGGGATGCCAGGAAAGAACCCAAGAGCGTCGAAGAAGTCAAAGGGGGCGAGCTCGATCTGGGCAGTCCTACGCCCGTAGAGCGGGCTCTTGTCGTCGAAGAGCTGCTCTCTCATGAAGGAGAGCGACGAACCGCACAGGATGAGATAGAGCTGGGAGCTGTCCCGATAGCGATCGATGAGCCGTTGGAGCATGGAAGAGACGCTTGGGTCCGTCTTTGCCAGGTAGGGATACTCGTCAATGACGAAGACGAGGCGCTGGGATGCTGCCATCCTAAACACCGCGTCGAGCGCTTCGTAGAGGTCGCGGTACACGGGAGCGGAGCTGGGGTCGGCATCGGGGGTCTCAAAGGTGCGGATGGCCGCGCTCAGCAGGCGAAGGTTGGCGGACAGGTTTCCCTCGATCGCGGTGAAGAACACGGTCGGCTTGTCCTGGACGAACTGCGTGATGAGGGTCGTCTTCCCCACGCGCCGGCGCCCGTAGATGGCCGGAAACTGGAATCCTGACCTGCTGTAGAGGCGCTCGAGCGTCGCGAGCTCTCTTTCTCTTCCTATGAACATCGATCCCCCTTGGTCGACTTCCCCCTTGGTCGGCTTTCATAGTAGCGTAGTTAGGTAAGTCTATTTTCGGAGAAACATTTTATCGAAAGTATACTTACCTTATTGAGCTCTTGAGACGACCTGTTCGTGCCTTCCTTCGAGGTGTCAACTTGCGTAACACGTCCTCGGTTTTGGATCACTCAGTGATTGCACGCGACGTAACGGCGCCACCGAAAGTCTGGCGCATCTTATGGGTGAGGTGAACACGTCAATTGTGCGTTGTGCGGCATGCTTCCTTCTGACCGACCAGCCCACGCATCCGGACGTTCCGCATGGTTATGCATAACGGGCCATACTCACCAGCGTGTGGCTAGGAGCTGTGGTTGCACGGCCTGGGCGTCGATGTGGGCGAGGTCACGAAGTACGGCCGTGACGCGAGAGGTCGCCAGTCGCGCTCGCGGCTCGAGGTGGACTTCGTCTGCAACAGGGGAAGCGAGAGGGTCTACGTGCAGTCGGCTTACACCATTCCCAACCAGGAGAAACTGGAGTAGGAGCAGCCCTCACTCATACGCATCGGGGACTCATTCAGGAAGGTGCTCGTAGTCCGCCAGCCCATCGTCCCCCACTACAACGAGCGGAGGATCCTCGTGGGGAGCATCCGAGATGGGACTCGGCGCGAGCCAGACGATAAGTGCGAAAAAGTTTTGATTAACCAGATAGTTGCAAGAATCATAATCCCAGGTATATCGCCTATCCGCATCGGAGGGCCTTCGCTGACATCAAAACTTTTTCGCACTTATTGCCCTTCGTACCCATCTCTCTCTGCCCTCACCGCCCTGCGCGCCCACTACCCTTCGCACCCATCTCTCTCCGCCCACACCGCCCCGCGCACCTATTGTCCTGCGCACTCACTACCCTGCGCACTCACCACCCTTCGCCCTCACCGCTCTCTCCAAAGACTTCGTAGCCTCCTGCGGCAGGATGGGACCAAACTCCGGGAGGCCGACGCCTGCGATACCCGCTTCCGCCGTTGGAGGGCAAGCCCACACGGATCGGCGCCACACCCCCACGGGGCCCCATGGGACGTTTGATAGACTTGAAGAGGGTGGCCACCTGTGCCACCAACTGGGCGGGAGGAGAGGATCGCATGGCATACGCACGTAACTACCTCGGACACGACACTCCCAAGCTGGGCTTTGGCATGATGCGCCTGCCCAAGCTGGAGGACGGCTCCATGGACATGGAGCAGATCTGCCAGATGGTCGACGTCTTCATGGGCGCAGGCCTCACCTACTTTGACACTGCCTATGTCTATGACGGCGGCGAGTCGGAGATCGCCACACGCAAGGCGCTCGTGGAGCGCTACCCGCGTGACGCGTTCACCGTCACCACCAAGGCCAACGCATGGCTGGGCAACCCCACGGCGGAGCAGACCAAGGCGCAGTTCCAGACGTCCATGGAGCGGTTGGGGGTCGACTACCTCGACTACTACCTGCTGCACGCCATCCAGGACAACAACCAGCAGATGTATGACGACTTCGGCCTGTGGGACTGGATCCGCGACCTCAAGGAGCAGGGCGTCATCCGCGCCTGGGGCTTCTCGTTCCATGCCGGGCCAGAGCGCCTCGAGCGCCTGCTCACCGCCTACCCCGACATCGACTTCATCCAGCTGCAGATCAACTATGCCGACATGGAGGATGCCGAGGTCCAGGCGCGCGCCAACTACGAGGTCGCGCGCGAGCACGGCGTTCCCTTCACGGTGATGGAGCCGGTCAAGGGTGGCACGCTTGCCAACCCGCCCCGCTCCGTGCGCGAGATCTTCGACGCAGCCAACCCGGACATGTCCTACGCCAGCTGGGCGATTCGCTATGCGGCGAGCATGGAGGGCGTGCTCACCGTGCTCAGCGGCATGTCCACCCTCGACCAGGTCAGGGACAACGTGAGCTACATGGGCGATTTCCAACCGCTCTCGGCCGACGAGCAGGCCGTGGTCGCCCGCGCGCAGGAGGCGCTTGCAGGCGTGCGCCAATACAAGTGCACCGCCTGCCACTACTGCACCGAAGGCTGCCCCGTAGGCATCCCCATCCCCGACTTCCTCGCGGCCATGAACCGCAAGCTGGTCTTTGAGAACGAGTCCGACGCCAGGCGCCGCTATGCCCGCGCCGCCGAGAAGGCCGGTGTCAACGCGAGCGACTGCATCGGCTGCGGCCAGTGCGAGGCCGCCTGTCCACAGCGCCTGCCCATCATCAGCTACCTCGAGGAGGTGGCGGCAGAGCTGGAGTGACGCGACGATCCCTAGATCTGCGGTCCCCGCCGCCGAGCGGCGCATGCCCGGCGGCGGGGCCACCCCAAGCAGGCGGCATCGCTTCTGCGGGGGCATGCTAGCATGGGTGCAGTCTCACCCAATCGGACCAAGGAGGGATCTCATGGGCAAGATCGTGTTCCTGGACGTGGACGGCACGCTGATCAACTACGATGCCGTGTGCCCCGACTCTGCCTTCAAGGCGGTGGAGATGGCGCGCGCCAACGGCCACAAGGTGTACATCTGCACCGGCTGCTCAAAGGCCGAGATCGCCCAGCGCACCCTTCCCGAGCTCGACGGCATGATCGGCGCCAACGGCGGTTACGTCGAGGACGCGGGCGAGGTCGTCATGCACCAGGCCCTCACCGTCGACCAGGTCAGGCACATCGTCGACTGGTGCAACGAGCGCGAGCTGGGCTTCTACCTCGAGGCCAACAGCGGCATGTACATCAACGAGTGGTTCGTGAGGCAGGCTCCCGCCACCATGAAGAAGTACGCTCTGGGCAAGGGCGCCACCGAGGAGCAGGCCGAGGGCGCCGGCGAGAGCTTCGTCAACTCCATGATCCGCACCGACGACCTCTATCGCGATGACGTCAACAAGGTGAGCTTCATCCTCTCCAGCTATCAGGACCACGTGGACTCCCGCACCGAGTTCCCCGACATGGAGGCCAACACCTGGGGCGGCAAGGACGAGCAGGCCCTGTTCGGCGACCTCGGTCCCAAGGGCATCACCAAGAAGCACGCCATCGAGGTTCTGCTCGAGCACCTGGGTGCCAGCCAAGCCGACACCATCTCCTTCGGCGACGCCAAGATCGACCTCTCGATGTTCGAGCTCTGTGCCTACAACGTGGCCATGGGCAACGGCGGACCCGAGATCAAGGAGGCGGCCGACCACATCACCAACGACGTGGACGAGGACGGCCTCTACAACGCCTTCAGGAAGCTCGGCTTGATCTAGCGAGAGGGCGCCTCGTGCTCATGCGAAGCGCCCTCTCCCCTCTCCATGCGGAGAGGGCGCTGGCCACCCGCCCGCCACTCGGCAGGCGCGGTGCTGGTCCCTCCGCGCGGAGGGGCAGCCAGCTCGGAACGCAGGAGCGGTCGCACCGCCGACACGGGCCGCCCGCATCGCCCTCAGCGCCGGCCCGCGAGGCTTCATGCCGAAGGCGCATGGCTTCTGTCCCCTTCACCCCACTCCATGGTAGTAAGCTACTGGGGTGTTCATCCATGACGTTTGGAGGGAGCGCCCATGGAGCGATTGCTCGCCAAGTACACGAACAGCTACGCAAGCTACGTCATCCTGTTCTTCTTCTATGACCTCGCCTTCGCGCTGTTCTCGGCACTGATCTCGGTCTATCTCATCGGCAAGGGATATGCGGCCAGCCAGGTGTCGCTGCTCATCTCGGTGGCATCGCTCGCCAACATGGCCACGCAGCCCGTCATCGGCTCGCTCACGGAGCGCTTTGGCATGCGCGCGGTCAACATGGTGCTGTTCGCCGCCTCCTGCCTTGCCGCAGGCTTGTTCGTCATCGCTCCCAACTTTGCCATCATCGTCGTGGCGTACGCGCTCATCAACCTCATCATGAACGGCGTCAACCCGGTCGTCGAGCGCATGGCCACCTCCAGCCCGTACAGCTACGGCAGCATCCGCTCCTGGGGCTCCATCGGCTTTGCCGTCGGCACGCAGGTCACGGGCATCATCTACGACGGCATCGCGCCGGTCGCCCCTTACATCGCCTTCATCTTCGCCATGCTCCTGGCCATCGTGGGCTTCTGGGGCACGCAGCCCCGTCTGGCGGAGACCGAGGCCGCGAAGATCGAGGACGAGGGCGAGTCCGTCTCGGCCAAGGACCTCGTCACCAACAGGAAGTTCCTGTACTACCTCGTCCTCATGATCCTGTTTGCCGCCGTCGCCGGCGCCGCCTACTCCTTTACCCCCGCGATGCTCACCAACAAGGGCATGGAGGCCTCCGCCGCCTCCACGGTCCTCTCCGTGGCAGCATTGCTCGAGCTGCCCGTGCTGCTCCTCTCGTCAAGGTTCATGGACAAGATCCCCAACAAGGTCCTTCTGCTCGTCTGCTTTGGCGGCATCGTGATCCAGATGGCCACCTATGCCTTCAACCTGCCGCTGCCCATCATCATCGCAGTCACCTTCCTGCTCAAGCACCCACCCGTCATCCTCAACATCATGACCAACATGAAGGTGGTCAACACCATCGTCGACCCGCGCCAGCAGATCACCGGCCTGGCCCTGGTCAAGACGGCCCAGAGCTTTGGCACCATCATCTCCAACAACATCGGTGGCCGCATCATAGATGCGGTGGGGTATCCCGCCATGTTCCTGTTCCTGCTCGGCCTCATCACGGCGGGCCTTGTCGGCGTTATCTTCTTCCAGGTGCCCAGCGGCAACGACAAGAAGCTCTTCAGCTAGCCATCGCGAGGCACACAGGTGCCCGGAAAGGATCAGCCATGGCAGAACTGCAACTCGTCTTCGATCACGGCAAGCGTCACGAGCTCATCGCCTCCGCAGACATGCTGGCCGACCACGTGGACATCATCGAGATCGGCTACCCCGAGCTCATCACCTTCGGCCTCGATGTGGTGAGGGAGATCCACGAGGCCCACCCCAACGTGAGGCTCTGCGTCGACGCCAAGGTGTTCCACGGCGGCTCGGGCGTCATGCGCCGCTGCTTCGAGGCCGGCGCCTCGATCGTGACGGTGCTCGCCTCCGCGCCCAACGAGATCATCAAGCAGATGGTGCGCGCGGCGCGCGAGTATGACGGGGCCATCATGTGCGACCTCGACGGCGTGCGCAACCTCGGACGCCGCACCGCCGAGGTGGACACCCTCGGCGTCAGGTACTGCCACGTGTCGTCGGGCTTCCTCATGGAGCACGAGTACGACCTCATGAAGCCCCGCCACGGCTCCATCTTCCAGGTTCGCCCACTCGAACTCGTCGCCGCCGTCAAGCGCAACCTCATCCACGCCGGCCTCGCCGTGGGAACCGGCATCAACGAGCAGAACCTCGACCAGGTGCTCGCATACGAGCCCGAGATCGTCATGGTCGGCCGCAGCATCCTTGCGGTCGACGGACCATACACGACCTCCGCCGAGCGGGCGATCGCCACTGCGGACGCGCTGCGCGCTCGCCTGCATGCCGCAGGGTAGCGCATCTCGCGACGACGCACCGAGGGACGACCCCCAAGGCCCTGTGCGCGCGACGCGAGGTTCGCCTCCCTTCGTGTCACGCGCGCCATGCGTTGGGAGCATTTCTCCTGCGCGTGCCACCCCAACGCGTGTAAGGTGATGGTGAATGACACGACCAGCGATGCCGCGCCTCCCGAGGAGACACCCATGAGCCCGACCGGCACGACCTTCCGAGAGTGGGTCCTCGCGCAACGCGTGCGCGCGACGAGCCCTGTGGCCCTGGACGAGAGTCGCATCCGCATCGATGTGGGCTCGGCCGTCGCCGAGGTCAACTTCTATCCCTACCAGAGTGACCTGGAGATAGCGGAGTACCGCATCGTGCGGACCTCCGGCGGCGGGGCCATCTTCTTCCTCCACGTCCTGCTCGACGACCTCAACCGGGCACAGGAGCTCTTTGCCGAGATGGTCGAGGCCCTGGAGGATGAGGCGACCCACGCCACCACCCGCGTGCTCCTCTGCTGCACCTCCGCGCTCACCACCACGCTCTTCGCCTCCAAGATGGGCGACGTCGCCCAGGCCCTCTCGCTCGACTACAGCTTCGACGCCATGTCGGTCGACCGCGCCCTCGAGGAGGGCGGCGCCTACGACGCCGTGCTGCTCGCACCGCAGGCCAGCCACGTGCGCAGGCAGATGATCAAGGCGCATCCCAACGCCCTCGTGTTCGAGATTCCCGGCAAGATCTTCGGCAGCTACGACGCGGCCGGTGCCGTGCGTCTGCTCATGCATGCGTTCCGCGACGTGCGCGCCCCCACGGATGCCCATGAGACCACTCGTGTCGCGCGCGACCTCTCAAACGACAAGCGCATCCTCATCATCACGCTCTTCACCATGCGCACCTACTCCCGCCTGGGCTATCGCCTCTACGAGAACGGCACGGTCACCGCAGAGGGTGCCGTGCGCAAGCCCAGGCTCGACTATCGCGACGTGGAGGACCTGCTGGAGACGCTGGGAGGGCACAATGTCAGCGTGGAGGACCTCGACATGATAGGCATCGCCGTGCCTGGCGTGGCCTACCGCGGGGCCATCAGCCTGCCCGGTGTCGTCGAGGGGACCTACGACCTGGGGAGCCACATTCAGAACCGCTTTGGCATCAGGACCTCGGTGGACAACAACTGCAACGCCGCCGCCGTGGGCTGCTATGTGGGACAGGACGCGTACGAGAGCGTGATGTTCTATCGCCACGAGTTTGGCCACATAGCCGGTGGGCTGGGCACGGTCATCGACGGCACGCTGCTCAAGGGCCGCCACAACCTGGCCGGCGAGCCAAAGTACTACGAGAGCCTGTTCGCCTACAGCCAGGACTACGCCGATGCCCTCTGGAGCGAGGAGGGCATGTTCGAGATCGCGCGCAACGTCACCCTCACGGGCATCTCGCTCATGTCGCCCGAGGCGATCTTCCTTGCCGTTGACACCGTGGACGACATGGACGCCCTCCATGAGGTGCTCACCCAGGACGTCTCGCACAAGGACGGGCGATGCCTCCTTGCCGGACCAAACGGAGGCCCCCTGCTGGGCCTGCCCGAGGAGCTGGTGCCGCCGCTGTTCGTGGTCACCGACTACGTGGAGCGCGTGTACCTGGGCGAGATGGCACTCTGCCTGCAGAAGCTCCGCGATCCCAACTATCGCTCGCTGGGCATCGGGTAGCATCGCCCAGGTGGCGCGCGGGCGCACGGGGGCGCTGCACGGGAGACGTCCTAGGTGCTTCCGCCGCCGTGGCGGGGACCTCTCGCTGCTATGTCGGGATCCCAGGTCCTCTCCCTGCCACGCTGGGACCCTACCGCCACGCCAGAGTCCTCTCGTCGCCATGTGGGGGCGCATCCCGCCGCCGTGGCGGGGCACTCTCGCCGTTATGCCGGGATCCTGCCGTCCGTGCCGGTAACGCGTACAATGATCTGACGCCACAACCCCGTTCTGAGGAGCCCTCATGGCAGACCAAGACTTCCCGATGGGCATCAAGAGGGTGGGCGAGGCCCGCGCCGTCACCACGCGCATCCTGCGCCACGAGGACATCAACGGGTCAAACCGCCTGTTTGGCGGGCGCCTCATGGAGTGGATCGACGACGTGGCAGGCATCGCCGCACGCCTCCAGTGCGGTGGCAACGTGACCACGGCCGCCATCGACACGCTGGAGTTCAAGCATCCGGCCTATCTCAACGACATCGTGGTCATCGAGGCGTGGGTCACGCACGTGGGCCGCACGTCGATGGAGGTGCGCGCCGACAGCTACGTGGTCGATCCCGCCACCGAGGAGCGCACCATGATCAACCATGCCTACCTCACCGAGGTCTGCGTGGATGACGAGGGGCATCCCACACCGATACCCTGGGGCCTCGTCGCCACCACCGAGGAGCAGCATGCGGAGTGCGAGGGTGCCCGCAAGCGGGCCGAGATCCGCAAGATGCGCAGGGCCGAGGGAATCTGAGGCAACGATAGGCGCACGACCTGATGGCCGACCGGCTCCCGCACGCGCTGCGCAGGAGCCGGTCGGCCACTGCTCTTCAGGCACCATCCGGTTAGGTTAGCGACGGGCCTGCGTGAACGAAAGGACGGTCACCGGCTGAGCAGAAGGGACGCATGGTCCCGGAAAGGAAATCAGGGAGTTGTGCGAGGTCAGGGCCGCGGGCGGAAAGGAAAAGCCCGAGTTGTGCGGAGTCGGGGTCACGACCGGAAAGGAAAAGCCCGAGTTGTGCGTGGCCGGGACCCGTGGCGGAAAGGAAATCCTGGACTTGTGAGAGATTCGGCCCTCTCCCGGAAAGGTTTTGGCCGACTTGTGACCTCCTGGCTGGTCACAACTCTTGGTTTTTCTTTCCGGGGCCGGGCTCCGCCACGCACAACTCCCGATTTCCCTTTCCGGTCGTGGAGGGCATCTCGCAAAACTCGGGCTTTTCCTTTCCAGGTCGAGCGACCTCCTCGCACAACTCGGGCTTTTCCTNNGTTGGGCGGCGTCGCGCACAACTCCCTGATTCCCTTTCCGGCATCGGTGCGCCGACCACACAAGTAGGGACTTCCCTTTCCGGCAGAGGGGCGCATCCTCCTACCACTCGCACGGCATCCCACGCACCGCCCGCACAACCACCGACGGCCCTCATATCTCAAAGTTTTCGGTCAGCTTCCTCCTCCCCCGTTCGTGTTATTGGTAGATGACGTCATCACACGACAGGAGACGAGAGGAGGTGGGGCATGAGGCAAGCTGCCGCGACAACGGCACGCGATCGTGCGGACGCCCAGGCAGAACGCCTGGTCGGCACGTATGCCGACATGATCCTACGCCTGAGCTACACCTACCTGCACTCGACGGCCGACGCCGAGGACATCTGCCAGACGGTCCTGCTGCGCACCATGACCCGGGCGCCACGGTTCTCAGGCCCTGAGCACGAGCGCGCCTGGATCATACGCACCACCATAAACGCTTGCAAGGACCTGCTGAGAAGCGCCGCGCGCCGCACCACCGTGAGCATCGAAGCGGCCGGCGAGGCCGAGGCTCCCGCCATGCCAGACGGCACCGTGGCAGACGCGGTCGCCCGCCTGCCCCGCGATCAGCGGGAGGCCATTCACCTGCACTACTACGAGGGCCTGCCCATCACACAGGTCGCACGGGTCGTGGGGACAAGCGAGGCCGCCGTTGCCAAGCGCCTCAGCCGCGCCCGGCAGACCCTCCGCCACACCCTAGGAGGCGAATCATGACCACCCGCACGCACGAGCCCATGCCCGGCATGGGCGAGTACCGCGCAAACATCGACGACCTGCGCTTCTCCGACGAGGCCAAGGCACGCATGGCTGCACGCCTCGCGCAGGCAGCACAGACACAGGACAAGGAGCATCCCATGAGCACCAAACCAGTCGCATCCACGCGACGCAAGCACCGCCTCCCCTTGGCCGCAGCCGCAGCATGTCTGGCGGTGGCCCTCGGCATCGGGGGCGCCGCCTATGCCTCAGGAGCGCTCGTGAGCGTCCAGCGCTTCGTGGACCACCTCTTTGGTGCCAGCGAGGCACAGGTCGAGATCGTTGACAAGGTGGGACGGCCCGTCGGCGTGAGCGCAAGCTCCAACGGCGTGACTGTCACCGCCGATGCCATCATCGGAGACAAGACCAACGTTGCCGTGATCTTCTCCATCACCAAGGATGACGGAAGCGCCTTCGAGGGCATCGAGCCGCTGGACAACGGCCTGTATCCCCTGGGCTTCGCAGAGGCAGACGTGGATGTGGACCTGGGCCTCAACGCCCTCGCGGCCGGGCTCGCAAACGCGAGCTGGGGCGCAAGCGGATCCTCGTACTTCTACGACGCGGATCCCTCCGACAACGCCATCCAGCTGGTGGAGACCCGCAGCTTCAGCAGCGACGCGGAGGGTGGGATCTCGCTCGTCGGCCGCACGATGACGGCACACTTCTCCAAGCTCACGCACTACACAGAGGATGGTGCGGAACCCATCTTGCTGGCCGACGGGGATTGGAAGCTGACCTTCCCCCTCACCTACGAGGACGCATCCGTGCAGCTGCCTGCCGGGCAGGACTTTGACCTCAACGGCATCGATGCCACCATCGACGAGCTGGTCATCTCCCCCATCGCGGTGCGCATGGCATACACCGCAGACACGAAGGCCGAGTGGGCCGACGCCCCAAGCGGCAAGGCGCCCGAGGAGGACTCCACGCTCGCGTACACGCTGCTCTCCCCCAGCATCACCATCAACATGACCGATGGGACGACGGTAGCGGTTGACACCAACGGTGGAGGAAGCATCGGCAACAACGGAGACGTGACGAATTGCGAGACGAACGTCTTCTTCGATCGCATCCTCAACCTGGACGAGGTGGCCTCCGTCACCATCGGCGGCACCACCATCGAGCTGTAGGCCAGGCCATAGGACAGGCAGGTCAGCACGAGCCCTGCCTGCCCGGCCAGGACGAACCCTACCTGTCCGGCCAGCACGAGCCCTACCTGCCCGGCCAGCATCCTCGCGGGAGGCCCGCTTCGGAGACGAGCTCCGGGGCGGGCCTCCTCCCTATCACGCCTGCCCCCAGGCAGAACTGATCACAACATGTTCCGCTAGAAAAGATAGTTGCATTAATCCTGCCCATTCAGGCTCATACGTCTCCTTTTGAGACAAGTTGTGGTCAGTTTTTGCGAGACGAGCGAGACGAGCAGCCAGACACACCTACGCTTGCATGGGCATGCATGATGACCGCCCGCTGGACGGTGCGTGTCGTCGACCCACCTACGCTCGTGCGGGCACGTGGCTGCCGATGAGCGTCATGTCCCCCTGCAGGACGAGGTCACCACAGCCGCACGGTGCCACGAGATGAGAGCCCTTGGACACCTCCCAGCTCCCGGCAGGCGTGGCGATATGCCCGCCCGCGCCCTCGACCACCGACAGGCACATGAACGGATGGGGCTGGGGCAGTCGCACGGGAGCCTCGGGCGACACGCGCACGCGCAGGACCTCGAAGTACTCGCAGCTCATGAGCCTGGTGATGCCATCGACCTCGGGCGCGGCAACCTCGCCAGACGCAGGCGGCGCCACGCTGTAGTCGATGACGTCCATCGCCTGCTGCAGGTGCAACTCGCGCAGACTGCCGTCCGGCTGGCGACGCCCGTAGTCATACACGCGATAGGTCACGTCGGAGGACTGCTGCGTCTCAAGGACGAGCGTGCCGCCCAGAATGGCGTGAACCGTGCCCGGCTTGATGTCAAAGCAGTCGCCCGGCCTGATGGGAATGAGGTTCTCCATGTCCTGCCAACGGCCCTCCTCCACCATCCGAGCGAACTCAGCCCGACTCCGCGCGCGCTGCCCCACAATGATGTGCCCCCGGTCGTGCGCACCAAGCACGTACCAGCACTCATGCTTGCCGAGGGACCCGCCCTCGTGCTCCATGGCGTAGGCATCGTCGGGATGCACCTGGATGGAGAGGTCGTCACGCGCGTCGAGGATCTTGACCAGCAGAGGGAAGCGGTCCCCCTCGGCGCCCTCGAAGAGCTCGTGGTGCTCGTCCCACAGCATCGAGAGCCTCATGCCGTCGTAAGGGCCACCGTCCACCACGCAGTCGCCATGGGGGTGGGCCGAGATGCCCCAGCACTCCCCCACCGGCCCATCGGGCAGCTCATAGCCAAATTCCGAGCCCAGCTTCCTACCGCCCCAGATGTTGTTGTGCAGCACCGGCCGCAGCATGATCAGTCCGGGATGGTCGCCTCTCTGCATCATGTCCTCCGCTCCATGGCATCCACCGATCACCGATGCGGCACGCGTGCCCCACCCACAGCCTGTCGTCAGGCTGTGCCCGTTAGGTCAGGCTGTGCCGGTCAGGTCGGGCTGTGCCCACTATACCTGTTGCATCGGCCGATTGCCCGCCCCATCACCCCCACCACCTGCGGCCCCTCACAAACGCGGGAGCCTGCCCGAAAAAGCTGGTCGAGGCTGTGCTTGCCATCGATCTGCGTCCCCTCACGAGCGCAGAGCCTGCCCCGCCCGACAGGCACGCAAAGCTCATGAGCCCTTAATCTATGGGCAAGGTCAGGTTAATCTTGTGCTGGCACCATACTGGTCAACGGACGGAAGCAGACGCCGTCCCCACACCAGAAGGAGTATCCGATCATGGAGAAGCTCGATAAGGTCGAGAAGGTTCGCGAGAAGACCGGCGTCACCTACCAGGACGCGAGGGATGCGCTCGAGGCGTGCGACTACGACGTGCTCGACGCCATCATCTGGCTCGAGAACACGGGCAGGACCACCCCGCGCACCGCAAGCTACGAGACGTCCGGCCCCCACGCCACACAGGCCACGTCCGTCGAGATGCAGGAGGCGCAGGAGGAGTATCAGCGCACCAGCAAGAAGACCAGGGTCGGCGAGGTCTGGGAGCGGTTCTATACCCAGCTCAGGAAGCTCCTGCGCTCGGGAATCGACATGACTTTCGTCGCCGAGCGCAACGGTCAGCGCGCCGTGGCCATCCCCCTGCTGTTCGTCATCATCGGCATCCTCGCCTGGGGCGCCTCGATCTGGCTGCTCATCCTGGGCCTGTTCTTTGACTTCCGGTATCACATCGAAGGCGCGAACCCGCTCACCATCGACGTCAACGACGCCATGGACAAGGCGGCCGACGCGGCCGAGAGCATCAAGAGCGACTTCCGGAAGGACGAGTAGGTGGCGGGCGGCGCCGCTCGCGCCCGCCTTCGCCGGGGTGTAGCATGATGCCCATCTGCCCGGAGCGTCGCGCCTGGTCGGCGCAGCAGGTTCGGAGGGACGCATGGCACGCATCCTGATCGTTGAGGACGAGGCGAAGATCGCACGCTTCGTGGAGCTCGAGCTCACGCACGAGGGACATGAGATCGACAAGGCAGCCGACGGGCGGGCAGGTGTCGACGCCGCGCTGTCGGAAGACTACGACCTCATCCTGCTTGACGTGCTGCTTCCCCAGCTCAATGGCCTGGAGGTGCTCCGACGCATCCGTCGGGAGAGCACCGTCCCCGTGATCATGCTCACGGCGCGCGACGCCGTGATGGACAAGGTCGCAGGCCTCGACGCGGGTGCCGACGACTACATCACCAAGCCCTTCGCCATCGAGGAGCTGCTCGCGCGCATCCGCGTGGCGCTCAAGCGCCGCGAGACGGCCTCCTCGTCCGCCACGGCAGCCCCCGAGCCTGCGCACCACGTGCTCTCGATCCGCGGCGTGACGCTCGACGTGGAGCGTCACGAAGTCAAGGTGGGAGACGACCCCATCGAGCTCACCAACCGCGAGTTCGAGGTGCTCAAGGCCCTCATGGAGAACCGCAACGTGGTCATGACGCGCGATCGCCTGGCACACGTCGCCTGCGGCTACGACTTTGTGGGCGAGACCAACATCATCGACGTCTACATCCGTCATCTGCGCTCCAAGATCGACGATCGCCATGGCATCAAGCTCATCACGACCGTGCGAGGGGTGGGCTATGTCATCCGGGAGGACTAGGAGGATGCCCCGCCCTCCCGAGCGAGCGCGCGTGACCCTACAACATGCCACCATACGCCCCGCGGCATCCATCGCACGCTCCATCAGCTGGGGGTTCTGGTGGCGCAGGCTCGCACACCTGCTCTGCGAGGACGCGCTCGTCCTCGCGTTGCTCGGCATCGCCTTCGCCTGGCACTGCACGACGACGCTCCCCGCCACCGCGCTCGACGGCATCACGGTGAGCGTACTGGGCACGCAGATCGTCCGGCCAGACGCCTTCGCCCTCACCGGCTCGGGGCTCGACGTGAGCACATGGGTCCTTCGCATCCGAGGGGCGGACGGCGCCGCGCACAGCTTTGCCCTCCTCGCCTACCTCCGCCTGACGGGGCCCATCGTCCTGCTCCTGCTGCTCTGTCAGGTGCTCAGGCTCTTCGACTTCTTCTCGGACACGCGACGCGTGCGACGCACGCTGCAGCCCCTCAACGACCTCGCCATCGCCGCCGAGGCCATCGGGCAGGTGACGGCCGCCACCGATCCCATGGCGCAGGACGACAAGATGGCCACCCTCGAGCAGGCCATCGAGCGTGCCACTGTCGACTCCCCCACCGTCTCCACCGGCGACCATGACCTGCGCAGCATCGAGGTAGCGCTCAACGGGCTGCTCCGCCAGATGCAGGAGGCCAAACTCCAGCAGATGCGCTTCGTCTCCGATGCCAGCCACGAGCTGCGCACGCCCATCGCCGTCATCCAAGGCTATGTGAACATGCTCGACCGCTGGGGCAAGACCGACGAGGAGGTGCTCGACGAGTCGATCGAGGCACTCAAGGCAGAGTCTGACCACATGCAGGAGCTCGTGGAGCAGCTGCTGTTCCTGGCACGGGGCGACTCCGGTCGCAACGCCCTCAACCGCACCGACATCAACCTTGCGCAGGTGGTGCAGGAGGTCTGGGAGGAGTCGTGCATGATCGACGACAGCCACACCTTCGCCTGCTCGGTGGCGGACGAGGACCTTGCCCACCACGATCTGGTGACCGTCGGCGACATGGGCATGCTCAAGCAGTCCCTGCGCATCATCGTGCAGAACGCCCAGAAGTACTCGCCGACGGGGTCGACCATCTCCCTCGCCTGCCGGCGCGAGGGAGACAAGGTGTGCTACCTCGTGCGTGACGAGGGGATCGGCATGTCGGAGGCGGACATCAGGCACATCTTCGAGCGCTTCTATCGTGCCGACGGCGCACGCAGCGGGGAGGCGGACGGCTCGGGACTCGGGCTCTCCATCGCCAAGTGGATCATCGACGCGCACGACGGGTCCATCGAGGTGGTCTCGCGCGAGGGCGTGGGCACGCGCTTCACCGTCAGGGTTCCCGCCAAGGCATAGCGGCGGGCAGGCGCGATAGGCGAGCAGGCGCGATCAGGCGGGCCGGCGCAGCGAGAATGGCAAGCCTCACGATGGCGTGTCGGGTCATGGCGAGCGACCCCACAATGGTCGTTCTCGCATCTGTCCCCTTCCATCAGGGTCTTCCCCTGTGCCCATGGTGTCTGCCTGGCCCGCCACGAAGGCGGTGCCGGGAGAGGTGGGCTCCCCTTCCCCTCTGCCCATGGTGTCTGCAGCGCCTGGTCTGCATCACCCGCTGTCGCACAGGCAAGCGATGGGACGAGGCTCATGCGTAACAAGCTCCAGGCCCGGTGGGTTTGCACCACCCGCTGTCGCGCAGGCGAGCGATGAGGGTGCCGCACTCGGCCAGCGCCCGCCACGGCCCCTCGCGAGACGGTGCGTTCCCCAATTGCGGCTCGGGTATAATCGGCCTTATGGACAAGGGGTCGCGCACATCACAGAGGCGTGTCCCCAGCGACAAGCTCTACGGATTGGAGCCCACCATGTCCTTCCTCGACCTCGTGCACGCCCGCTACTCCTGCCGTGCCTTCACCGACGAGCCCGTGACCGACGATGAGCTGGCCAAGCTCCTAGAGGCCGTGCGGTTTGCCCCCACCGCCAAGAACGCCCAGCCCGTGCGCGTATGGGTGTTCCGCAGCGACGAGGCGCTCGCCAAGATCCGCGCCTGCACCTCGTGCCACTTCGGTGCGCCGCTGCTCGTACTCTTCGGTGCCGACGCGGGAGCCGAGGGCGTCTTCGTGCGTCCCTCCGACGGCCAGAACGCCGCCCTCGGTGACGCCACCATCGTGGCCGCCCACTACATGCTCGAGGCCAAGGACCTCGGACTCGACACCACATGGGTGGGCTTCTTCGACACCGGAAAGATCAACGAGGCCTTCCCGCAGACGGTGGGCTACGATCTGGTGGGCCTCTTCCCCACGGGTCACGCCGATCCCGAGAAGGGCAGGCCCACGCCGCGCCACACCCAGCGCAAGGAGCTGGCCGAGTTCGTGCAGGAGCTGTAGGGCAGCGTCCACTGGCTCGGCCGCGTAGGGCAGGCACCACCGGCTCGGCTGTACGGCAGGCACCACCGGCTCGGCTGTACGGCAGGCACCACCGGCTCGGCTGTTGGGCAGGCACCACCATCCCCTGTCCTCACGGACTCTGTGGCGAGTGTGTGGGTCTGAGAGCGGATTGGTGCCGTACGGGCCGCCATCTCGATCGCGCACCGTGCACGCAGAGGACGCCATCAGCCATGCCGACGCTCCCGTGGCCCGACGCTGGCGCCTACCCCGTCCGCTCTCTCGCTCTCTCTGTTGCTCCCGACCCTCCGACAGTCCCTGTTGGGTGAAGCATGGGGATCCGCGAATCCGCCGGAAAGGAAATCCGGGAGTTGTGCGGGGCGCGGCCCCCCGTCGGAAAGGAAAAGCCCGAGTTGTGCGCGACATGGCCCTCCAGCGGAAAGGAAAATGTCGAGTTGTGCGAGGAGGCTAGATCGCGTGGAAAGGAAATCCGGGAGTTGTGAGAGATAAGGGCCTCTTCTGGAAAGGAAAATCCAGACTTGTGACCAGCTTGGGAGGTCACAAGTCAAGAAAAAGCTTTCCGGCGGAAGGCCGCGTCCCGCACAACTCGACATTTTCCTTTCCGGCAGCGGGGCAGACCGCGCACAACTCCCGGATTTCCTTTCCAGGGTCGGACACCGTCCCGCACAACTCGGGCTTTTCCTTTCCGGCGGTCGCGCCCACCCTGCACAACTCCCGGATTTCCTTTCCAGGGCCGACGCCATCCCTCACATGTCAGGGAAAACCTTTCCAGTGCGTAACCCATCCCTTACAGGCGGGCTCTCGAAACCCCTCGCACGAGCTCCCGGGCACACGTGGGACCCGTCAAGGCCACAGGTCAGCCTGCCGCGCCTGGGCGACGGACCATCCCGGCCCCACTCGCCACATGAGTGGGGGCCGTGACGCGGCGGCTGCACGATTCGTACCGCCAGCCCCGAGTCACGGCCCCAAGCGTCGCGTTTCCGCAGGTAGCTAAGCCTAGTCTAGGTCAGCCCCATTGGACTCGATGACCTTCTTGTACCAGAAGAAGGAGTCCTTGCGGCTGCGGGCCATGGAACCCTTGCCCTCATCGTCCATGTCCACATAGATGAAGCCGTAGCGCTTGCGCATCTCGCCCGTACCGGCGGAGACGACGTCGATGCAGCCCCAGGTGGTGTAGCCCCAAAGGTCCACGCCGTTCTCGATGGCGGCATCCATGGCAATGATGTGCTTGCGGTAGTAGTCGATGCGGAACGGGTCGTGGATGGAACCGTCCTCCTCGACGGTGTCGTAGGCGCCCAGGCCGTTCTCCACCACCATGAGCGGCATCTGGTAGCGCGCGTAGGCCCACTCGAGGTACCACTGCAGGCCGGTGGCGTCGGTGGCCCATCCCCAGTCGGAGTACTCGAGGTACTCGTTGCGGGCACCTGCCGAGAAGTTGCCCTTGACCGTGTCCGTGACCTCGTGGGTGGTCACGATGTTGGACATGTAGTAGGAGAAGGTGTAGAAGTCCACGGTGCCCATGGCGAGGTCGACGAGGTCGCCGTCGGTGATGTCGAGCTCGACGTCGTGCTCCTTCCACAGGCGGGCGGCATAGGTGCCGTACTCGCCGAGGCACTGGACGTCGCCGCAGTAGTAGATGCCCTCCTCCATCTGGTGCTGCGCGAGCAGGACGTCGGCAGGGTCACACGTGGCCGGGTACCAGGCGATGCCGCAGATCATGCAGCCGATCTTGTTGTCCCCGTCGATGGCGTGACCGATCTGCACCGCCTTGGCGCTGGCCACGAACTTGTGATGCAGGTGCTGGTAGGCAGCCTGATAGTCCTCGTCCTCGGTATGTCCGGAGAAGGAGAGGAACATGATGGTGTTGTTGATCTCGTTGAAGGTGAGCCAGTTGTGCACGAGGCCCTTGAACTCGCGGAAGCACGCGGTGGCGTAGCGCACGAAGTGATCGATGGTCTCGCGGTTCTCCCAGCCACCACACCTCTCCTCGAGGTGGAGCGGGGTATCAAAGTGCCAGAGGGTCACAAGCGGCTCAATGCCGTTCTTGTGCATCTCCTCGAACATGTCCCTGTAGAAGGCCACGCCCTCGGGATTGGGCTCCTTCTCCAGACCCGTGGGGAACAGGCGGGACCAGCTGATGGACATGCGGAACTGCTTGAAGCCCATCTCGCCAAAGAGCGCGATGTCCTCCTTGTAGTGATGGTAACCATCGACGGCGTCATGGTTGGGGTAGTGGTACTCGGGCAGCACGGCGTACCGGGCCCCCTTGGGGAGCTTGTCGCCGTTGCGCATCTTGCCGTGGTTGCCGTCCTTGTCGATGTAGGTCACGTAGCGGGGCTCAGTGACGGTGCCTCCCGTCGTGACGTCGGTCATGGCCATGCCACGGCCACCCTGATCCCAGCCACCCTCCCACTGGTTGGCTGCCACCGCGCCGCCCCATAGGAATCCCTCCGGAAATGCCATGTCAGCTCCTTCTCTCGTCCCTTTTCCCATACGTCCGTCTGTCGCCCGCCCTCCCGGCAGGCGACATGGACCCTGACATCTCAATTCTACGTGTTGGGATGGCGTGTTTCGCGCACGTCCTCTGGGCAACGGCAGACGGCACCGCGGCGAGGGGAGCCAAAGGGCGCCCCCTCGCCGCGGGACGGGATGTACACGCGCGACCGACGGGCAACAAAGGGCGGACAGGTCGCCCTCCGTCACGGGACGGGATGCTAGAACTCCAGGTTGCCACCCGTCGCATCGGTGGCAAACAGATGGATCACGTCACCGCCGAAGGTGAACTCGACCGTCTCGCCAATGGCATAGCCCCCGCGATGGCTGCCGTCCACGTCCATGGTCTGCACGATCACGATGACGTCCTGTCCCAGGGACCTGAGGTGCAGGTGCACCGAGGAGCCCATCATCTCGCTCACGTCGACCGTGCCCTGCAGCGTGCGGGCACCACCTGTGGCCAGGGAGACGTGCTCGGGACGAATGCCCAGCGTAATGGGCTGCGTGGGCACATCGTGCGCGGCAAGGCGTGCCTGCTTCTCGGCACTCGGCGCCACCACGACGCCTCCCACGCGCACCTCGTATGCGGCGCCCGTGCGCACGAGCTCGGCATCGAAGAAGTTCATCTGCGGCACGCCGATGAAGCCCGCCACGAAGATGTTGGCGGGATGGTCGAAGACCTCCTGCGGCGTGCCCACCTGCTGCACCTCGCCGTCCCGCATGATGACGATGCGGTCACCCAGGGTCATGGCCTCGGTCTGGTCGTGGGTCACGTAGATGAACGTGGAGTCGATGCGCTGGCGGAGCTTGATGATCTCGGCGCGCATCTGGTTGCGCAGCTTCGCGTCGAGGTTGGAGAGCGGCTCGTCCATGAGCAGCACCTTGGGCTCGCGCACGATGGCGCGGCCGATGGCCACGCGCTGGCGCTGGCCGCCGGAGAGGGCCTTGGGCTTGCGATCGAGGTACTCGGTGATGCCCAGAGTCTTGGCAGCCTCGCTGACCTTGGTGTCAATCTGCTCCTGCGGCATCTTGCGCAGCTTGAGCGGGAACGAGAGGTTCTCTCGCACCGTCATGTGCGGGTAGAGGGCGTAGCTCTGGAAGACCATGGCGATGTCGCGGTCCTTGGGCGCCACGTCGTTCATGAGCCTCCCGTCGATGTGGAGCTCGCCCCCGGAGATCTCCTCGAGGCCCGCCACCATGCGCAGCGTGGTCGACTTGCCGCAGCCCGAAGGGCCCACCAGCACGACGAACTCGCGGTCCGCGATCTCGAGGTTGAAGTCCGGCACGGCGAGCACGCCCTCGTCCGTGACCTTGAGGGTGCTGGCACGCCCTTGGGTGCTGGCACGCCCCTGCTCGGACCTCCTGCGCCCAAACAGGCCGCCTCGCCGGCCCCGCTCCGTGTTGGGATAGACCTTCCTGATGTGCCTGAGGCTGACTTCTGCCATCGCTCAGCACCTCCTAACCCTTGACGGCGCCCGCTGCGACGCCCTTGATGATGTGCTTCTGGCAAGCCAGATAGAAGATGATGACCGGAACGATGGACAGCAGGATGAGCGCCATCGTGGCTCCCAGGTCAACCGTGCCGTATGAGCCCTTGAGGTACTGGATGTGAATGGGGATCGTGCGGTACTCGTTGAGGTCGAGCACGAGCACCGGTAGCAGGTAGTCGTTCCACACCCACATGATCTCGAGGATGCCCACCGAGATGAGCGTGGGCTTGAGCATGGGCAGCACTACCGAGAAGAACGTGCGCAGCGGCCCGCAGCCGTCGATGGCGGCCGCCTCCTCGATCTCGAGCGGGATCGACTTCACGAAGCCCACGAACATGAAGATGGCAAGTCCCGCACCAAAGCCCAGGTAGACGATGGGGATCGTCCACGGCGTGTTGAGCTTCAGGGTGTCGGCCGTCTTCGAGAGGGTGAACATGACCATCTGGAACGGCACGACCATCGAGAAGACGCACAGGTAATAGATCGCCCTGCAGGCACGTGAGTTGACGCGTGCGATGTACCATGCCGCCATCGAGCAGAACAGCAGGATGAGGCCCGTGGAGAGGATGGTGATGACCACGCTGTACAGGGCGGACTTGAGGAACGGGTAGTTGCCGAAGGTCATACCTGTGATGAAGTTGCTGAAACCCGCGAAGCTCTGCTCGGTGGGAAGCGCGAAGGTCTCGGTCTTCACGAACGTGTTGAGCTTGAACGAGTTGACGACCACGGCGGCCACGGGCAGCACGTAGATGACACAGATGATGGCCAGCACCACCGAGAGGATGGTCTTGCGACGCCTCTCGGCTACGAGGGTCTGCTCCGTATGCATCATTGCTGCACCTCCCTCTTGCGGGTGTAGGCAAGCTGCGCCAACCCCAGACCGGCCACGAGGATGAAGAAGATGACCGCCTTGGCCTGCGCCGTCCCGCGCGCCGCGGTGTTGGCGTTGTAGAAGGTGTTGTAGATGTTCAAGGCGAGCATCTCGGTGGTGTTGATCGTCGAGCCATCGGGCTGGATGATGTAGGGCAGACCTCCCGTGAGCGCGAGGTTCTGGTCGAACAGCTTGAAGCCGTTGGTCAGCGAGAGGAACATGCAGATGGTGATCGACGGCATGACGTTGGGAATGGTGACCTTGAACAGGGTCTGCCATCTGCTGGCGCCGTCGATCTTGGCGGCCTCGAGCATGTCCTCGGGCACCGCCTGCAGGCCCGCTATGTAGATGATCATCATGTAGCCGATCTGCTGCCAGCACATGAGGATGATGAGCCCCCAGAAGCCATACCTGGTCTCGAGCAGGATCGACGTGCCATACGCGGACAGGATGCCGTCGAAGATCATCGACCAGATGTAGCCGAGCACGATGCCGCCGATGAGGTTGGGCATGAAGAACACCGTGCGAAAGAGGTTCGATCCCTTGATGCTCTGGGTGAGCGCGTATGCGACGGCGAAGGCAAGCACGTTAATGAGCACGAGGCTCACCACGGCGGTCAGGGCCGTGTACCAGAATGAATGCTGGAAGCTGGGGTCGGCAAGCGCCGACTGGTAGTTGCCCATCCCGACGAAGGTTGCGTCCGAGGTCACGCGAAACGTGCAGAAGGAGAGATAGATGCCTTGGAAGAAGGGCCACACGAACCCGATGGTGAACGCGGCGACCACCGGGCCCATGAACAGCCACGCCCAGCGCCTCGTGGACTGGCGCAGGGAGTTTCCGGCCGCAGGCTTCTTGCTCATCCCAACTCCTTTCAGATAGTGGTGGTGTCCATGGGCGCTGCACCCGTCAGGGAGCACCGGACCCCTGGCAGGGCGCGACAGCGCCCATCGCACGAAACGGGGCCGGGACGCAAGAGAGAGCGCGTCCCGGCCCCAAGACGGTCTAGGACGTGTCGTGCCTAGCCGTTGACCTTCGCGTACTGGGTTGCCCAGCCGTCGACGAAGGCCGTCTCGACATCGGCCCACGTGGCGTCGGACTGATCGGAGTTGTACGCGTTCAGCGCGGAGACGAGCGCGGCGCGGTAGGCATCGACGTTGGGCTGATAGTTGGTGGCCCAGTCCAGCACGTAGCAGCCGTCGTCGGTGTAGCTGGCGGCGTCGTTGAGGAAGCCGTTGGTGCTCTCCACGGCGTTGGTGAAGGGCATGATGCCCAGCTCGGCGACGAGCTTGGCAGAGGCGTCGGGATCGCTTGCCAGCCACACCATGAAGTCGATGGTGGCCTGCTGGTCGGCCTCGGGGACCTGGGCGTTGACGGCCCAGCAGTTCTCGGTGCCGCAGTTGAGGCCGGCCTTCTCCTCCCCGTCGACACCGCAGTAATACGGGATCATGCGAATGTTGGGCGCTGCCTCGGACAGGGTGGCATAGTCCCAGGAGCCGGTGAGGAAGAACACGCCCTTGCCGCTCGTGAACTCGTTCGCGGGGTCATGGCCACCGGTCGCCAGGCTCTTGGGATCCTGGGTGCTGTTGTTGATGGCGAGGTCATAGAGGTTCTTGTAGTTCTCCAGGTAGGTGCCCTTGATCTCGGCGGGGCACTCGTCCCAGCCACCGTCGTCGCGCTCCTCGTAGTAGTACTCGAGGTTGGCGAGGTGGCCGGTCACGCGCCAGCTGGAGGAGTCGTCCATGTCGGTGGCGACAAAGGCGTCGAAGCCCAGCTCGGAGGCGCGGCCGTGGATGTCCTCGACAACGGCCTTGAGGGAGGCGAAGTCCTTGATGTCGGCGATGTCGTGCCCGGCCTTGGCGATGAGGTCTGCGTTGGCGACGATGCCGTAGCACTCGTAGCAGTAGCCCTGGCTCACGAGCCTGCCGTCGGCGTCGTACAGGTTGTAGGCGTCGGTGTTGGACTCCGACTCGATGGCGGTGCCCTTGAGGTCAAGCGCGTAGTCTCCCCACTGCTTGACGGCAGCCTGGCTGCCGATGACGAAGAGGGTCGGGGGCTCGGACTTGTCCATCTCGGAGGTGAGGGTCTGGTTGTACGTGCCGGATGCCGCGGTGACGACCTTCACGGGAACGCCGGTCTGCTCGGTGTAGGTGCTCGCCAGATCCTGGAGGACCTCGTCGACCTCGGGCTTGAAGTTGAGCCAATACACCTTGCCCGAGGCCCCTCCGGAGCTGCCGCTGCCCGAACCGCCGCCGCATCCGGCAAGCGCCGTCGCGGCCAGGAGTCCGGTGGTGCCCAGGAAGGTCCTACGTGTGGTGTTGCTGTTGATGCTCATGGGGTGCTCCTTCTCTTCTCGCTACGAACGTTCTTGTGACCGTTTTCGAGGTGCTCGCGGTCGTCATGACAGCCCGCGAGCACGCTGTTCTCCGCACTGTGCGTGCGTCTAGTGCCGTGCTGGCCCGAGGGTCTCCCCTTCCCTCAGAACCGTCTCCAGCCGCACGTGACGGCTGGGTGCTGCGCCCGAAAGCACATCCAGCAGGATCTTTACCGCCTCCTCCCCCATGGTGACCTGCGGCTGCGTGAGCGTGGTGAGCGTGGGGACCGTGTAGCGCGACATCTCAATGCCGTCGATGGCGACGATCGAGCACGCCTCGGGCACGGTGAGGCCCACGTCATGTATGGCTTTCATGGCCGAGATGGCCATGGAGTCGGCTATGGCAAAGATGGCCGTGATGTCGCGACGCTCCCTGAAGGCGCGCAGGGTGCGCTCGTATGCCGCCGCCATCGTGAAGTCGATGGTCTCGAGCACGAGGTCGGCGTCAAGGGGGACGCCCGCGTCGGCGAGCGCCTGGCAGTAGCCCGCATAACGCAGCTCGCTGATGGAGTGATCGCGCACGCTGTCGAGCAGGACGGCGATCCTGGCGTGGCCCTGGTCGATGAGCAGCCTGGTCGCCCGGTACCCCTCGGCGAAGTCATCGATGGAGACGGACGAGTAGACCGATTTGTCGAGGTCCCCGAACTGGTTGGTGTTGGTGCAGCACACGAACGGGATGCCGATGGCCGCACCCTCCTCCTGGCTGTAGTCGAAGCGACCGCCCAGGAAGATGATGCCACGCAGGCGCTTGGATCGCACGAGCGCCGCGCCCGCGGAGATCTCATCGGCTCCCACGGGAATCTGGTGGAGGACCATGGTGTAGCCAGCCGCCTCGCAGCTGGCCTCGATGGCGCGGATGATGGGTGTGTAGAAGGGGTTCTCAGCGCCGCGCACCACCAAGCCGATCGAGTCCACCTGCGAGGCGACGAGGTCGCGGGCGCTGTTGTTGGGGATGTAGTGGAGCCTGTCGATGGCCTCCAGCACCCGCGCGCGGGTGCTGGCGCTGACGTCGGGGTGGTTGTTGAGCACGCGGGAGACCGTGCTGACGGCAACGCCACACGCTGCGGCAACGTCTTTGATCGTCATGCAGCCTCCTCCTCCCAACAGCTCGCACATGTGTTGGAAACGTTACTGGAAACGTTTCCAACAACGTTGTAACGCTCCGCTGTCACCCGAGTCAAGGCATCGGTATGCCGGCGAGGTGCGCATCCGGTGAGCGGAAACGTTTCCAGGATGAGCGGCAAAGGGTGTCTGACTTGCCTCGGGCCTGCCTGTCGTATGTCTGCCCATTACGGGCCTGCCTGCCGCTGGCCTGCCGGTCGCCTGGTCGCCGGGTCTGCCTGTCGCCGGGTCTGACCGCTGCTGGTCTGCCGCCGGTCGCCGGGTCGCCGGGCCTGCCCGCTGCGGGCCGCTCTTTCTGCTAGATCACGACATCGGATCGCGGCACGGACGTCGAGTGGGCAATTTGTCTGTACTTTTTTCCGCACCACTTCCCAAGGGGAACCGACAATCCGATTTGTCGGTCAATTTGACCCACCGACAAACGTGATACACACGGGATGACGCCGAAAAGTACCGACAAATGCGATATAGCGAGACGCAGGCGCCGCAAGCGCACCTACAAGTTAGATTGTCGGCAGTGGCCCTCCGTTGGGCCGCGTCGCGGCAAGCGGGACGAGGACACCATGCACCCTCCCGAGGGAAGATCACCCGCCAGAGGCGCAAACCTCTGCCGAGACCACCCTATTGGAAAGGAAATCCCCGACTTGTGCGAGATGACGCCCAACCTTGGAAAGGGAAAGCCCGAGTTGTGCGGAGCCTGCTCCTCCACCGGAAAGGGAAAGCCCGAGTTGTGCGGAGCTGAAGTTCGCCATGGAAAGAAAAGTGCCGACTTGTGTGGCCCGCGAGGGTCAGAAGTCGGAAGAAACCTTTCCACTATGGGCCACAATCCCGCACAACTCGGGCTTTCCC
>DBRN01000004.1:0-43418 GCA_002305995.1 Atopobiaceae bacterium UBA1367 | reverse complement strand
CACAACTCGGGCTTTCCCTTTCCGCCCTGCCACCACGACCTCCGGCACTCGCGGTGGCGGGGCGGCGTATCCCTCACCCAGTCCTCCCCCACCGCAAGCCTACGAGCCAAAGACCACAGCCTCGAGTGGGCGGAGCGTTCCGACGAGCGCCTCGCCATGCGTGCCGACAAGCGGGGTCATGCCACTCACGAGCAGCGTGTCGTATGACACCTCGTCGGCAGAGAGGTTCGCCAGCACCACACATGTCGAGCGCTCGCCCGCGCGACGATAGGCATACACCTGCTCAGAGCTGGGCATGAGCTCTTCGTAATCACCCGTCACCAGCTCCTCGCGCTCGTCGCGCAACGCGGCCAACCTGCGGAACCACGACAGCGGCGACTCCGGGTCGGCTGACTCCGTCTCGCTGTTCACCTGCTGGTAGTCATCGTGCACGGGAAGCCATGGCGTGACGGAGGAGAAGCCGCCGTTGGCGCTCGCGTCCCACTGCATGGGCGTGCGGGCGTTGTCGCGCGAGAATCGATTGCACGCCGCCAACGCCTGCTCGGCAGTGAACCCCTCACCTAACGCAAACTCATACTGCGAACGCGTCTGCAGGTCATCGAACTCGTCGACGGAGCCCCACACGCGATTGTCGTATCCCAGCTCCTGCCCCTGCATGATGAAGGGGGTGCCACGCAGGGTGAGCAGCACGGTGCCCAGGGCCTTGGCCTTGGCAGCGGCCGACCCCTCGCAGCGGAAGAAGTTGACCGTGGAGCGCGGCTGGTCGTGGTTCTCGAAGAAGATCGGGTACCAGCCGTTCTCCTTCGTGTGCTCCTGGCTTTCGGTAAGCACGCGCTTGAGGTCGGTGAGCCTCCATTCTGCCGGCCTGCACCACACCTCCGCGGCACCCATCGGGACGTGCGTGTGGCTGAACTCGAAGAGCATGTCAAAGACGCCCCTCTCACCCACCCAGGCGCCCAGGTCCTCGGCGGCCACGCCATTGGCCTCGCCCACGAAGAAGATGTCGCGACCGTCACGCACGGCGGCCTTGAACTCGTGCAGGAAGTCAAGGATGCCAGGGGTGTTGGCCGTGGCGGCATGCACCGAGTACATGCCGTCCTCGCCGTCGGCGGGTCCGTCGGAGAGGACGGCAGGCTTCTTGATGTAGGTGATGGCATCGATGCGAAAGCCGCCCACGCCCTTGCCCACCCAGAAGTTGGCGATGTCGATGAGCGCCTGGCGCACGTCGGGGTTCTCCCAATTGAGGTCAGGCTGCTGTGGGGCAAAGGTGTGCAGGTAGTACTGCTGACGTTCCTCGCACCAGGCCCATGCGCTCCCACCAAAGATGGAGCGCCAGTTGGTGGGCGCCGAGCCATCCGCACGCGCGTCGCGCCAGACGTACCAGTCGGCATGCGCGTTGTCGCGCGACGAGCGCGACTCCCTGAACCAGGGGCACTGGTCGGAGGTGTGATTGAAGACCAGGTCCATCACGATCCTGATGCCATGTTCGCCACCCTTGGCGATGAGCTCCTCCATGTCGGCCATGGTGCCAAAGGAGGGGTCGATCTGACGGTAGTCCTCAACGTCGTAGCCGTTGTCCACCATAGGACTCTTGTAGCAGGGCGTGACCCAGATGGCGCCGACGCCGAGCGACGACAGGTAGTCGAGCCTCTGCGTGATACCGGCAATGGTGCCGGTGCCTTGGTTCGCGGTGTCCAGGAAGCTCTTGGGATAGACCTCGTAGGCAATGGTCCTCTGCCACCATGCGAGGTCGCTCTTCTTGGTCATGAGTGCTCCTCCATCCATGCGAGACCGCACGCTCGCCTCATGGTGAGGCGCATGGCAGCGGCAGGCCGTCGCGAGACACGGGACGAGCGGAGACACAGGGGTGGCGCCGCTCGCATGCGATGTGGCTTGGGGAGAATCCCATCGAGCCCTCTGGCTGGATGACCGGGATGCCACTGCTATCGTTATAGCACAACGCACATGGGATTGGAAACGTTTCCGACATCTCCGGCACGCACGGTCGAACCCCTCGGTGACGCAGGCGCCCCAGCGCCCTCAGGAGTCTGGCCGCTCCCCCGCGGAGCATGGCTCCCCCAGCGCCCCCGCGGAGCATGGGGCACCTGCGGAGGAGCATGCGGAGTCCTCGCGCACGGATGTGTCGTCCCAGGACACGACGGCCTCAGAGCCGGCCGTGACGGCGGCGTCGTAGTATGCGCACTTGCGCTCGATGAGCCGGGAGACCGCCCGCAGGCCCTCGATCTGGGACGCGACCACGTCGCGACGCTCGTAGAACATCTGGCGCCGCTCCTCCAGCGTGCCGTCGCCCTCGGCAATGAGGTGGGAGAAGCGCCTGATGTCCTTGATGGGCATGTTGGTCCGCTTCAGGCACTCGATCGTCTGAAGCAGCCTGATGTCCTCATCTGAGAAATCGCGCTGGCCGCCCTCGCTGCGGGCCACATTGGGAAGCAAACCCTCCCGATCGTAGTAGCGGATGGTGGTCACCGGAATGCCCACCATCCGCTCGACCTCGCTGATCCGGTAGCCCATGCGCCCCTCCCTCTCTCGCACATCCCTCATGAAGCATATGCCTTCAGCTGGCTTTAACCTCAAGATGCCTTCGACGCATACCCGCCACCGTGATCGCCCCCCACACGCACCCGTGGGAGATGACGCGGGGGCCGGCGCGCAATCCAGGCCCACGCCGGCCCCGCTTCCCTCCCCACCCCGTGGGGGCATGGGCTAGCCCGCAAACGGCACCACATGGGAGACGGCATCCGCAACGGTAAGCGCCGCCTCGTCATCGTCGAGGTCGAGCAGCTGATAGCGCCAGTTTCCCATGCCGATCTCGTGCATGTAGGAAAGCTGGCGCAACCCATGGCGAGAGACGATGCGCTCGACGAGGTCACGGTTGTGGACAAGGCCGGCCTCCGTCATGGCCCACACCAGGTCGACGCAGGCGGTGTCGATGGCGCAGATGTCGGTCGACGCCAGGATGCCCACGTTGGGCGTGACCACGGGAGCGGCGGCGGTTCCCTCGCAGTCGCAGCTCACGCTCATGTTGCGCATGACGTTGACGTAGACCACCCGCGCGCCGAAGTGATCGATCGTCGCCTTGGTCGACTCGGTGATCTTCTCCATCAGCTCCTCTTGGACGACGCTCCACTGGTCGCCGCCCTCATGGGCGTGGATCCACTTCTTGCCGACAGTGCCGTCGGCGCACCCGATGCCGATGTTCTTGTTGGAGCCGCCGAAGCCGCCCATCATGTGGCCCTTGAAGTGGGTGAGGGTGAGCATCGAGTCATAGCGCGGGAGATGCGAGCCAACGCTCATCGTGTCAAACCACTTGCCGCCCACCACGGGCAGCTCGACGGTGCCCTCGGCATCGGTGATGTCAACCGGGCAGAACGTCCAGCCGTTGACCTCCAGCGTCTCGAGATGCCTCTCGGTCGTGTCGCGGTCACCCGCGTAGTACGTGTTGGTCTCGATGATCGTGGCGTCGGGGAGGTCCTGCTCGACCAGGTTGCGAACCCACGCGCTAGGAATGATGTTGGGGCCGTTCCGCTCGCCCGTGTGGAGCTTGATGGCAAGTCTTCCCTCGAGCTGCCCCGACACCCGTGCCACAGCCGCGCGCAGGCCCTCGGGAGAGATGTCGCGCGTGAAGAAGACCGTTGACGTGGCGCCGTCACGCTCTTCCATGGGAACGTACTGATCGCCGTTAGTCCCTGCGACGGCCTTATGAATTGCCATGTGTCCCCTCCTTCGTAAAGATGGCCGAGGACATCCTATCGCTAGAGCCTAGTGCAGCTACAAGTGACCATCCAGGCCCAGCGGGCGCATCCTCGCCCTCGGCGGCTCACCCCCTGCCACACCCGAGAACTCCCCGCTCAAGATCGCAGATCGCCCAATCGATCACGTCGATCGGGCGCTGTGCCTCGTGCAGGGCATCCACCAGCTCGCAGCGACGACGACGGAGCAGGCGCAGGCAGTCGTCCCTGCGCCCCTGCTCCTCGAGCGACAGGTAGCGCTCGGCCTGGGCCGTGGGGAATCCCGTCGCGGCGAGCATCTCCCGTGTGTTCGCAGACATGGCGACCTCCTTCATCCCTAGCATACGCAGGGGAAGGTCGCATGGCCAATACCTTGGTACAATGGGTTGCGATAGCCGCCATGCATCACGGGAGGGATCCATGGAGCTACGTCATCTTCGCTACTTCCTGGCCGTGGCGCGCGAGGGCAACATGACGCGCGCCGCCGCCTCGCTGCACGTGACGCAGCCCACGCTCTCGCGCCAGCTGGCAGACCTGGAGCAGGAGCTGGGCAGCGAGCTGTTCGTGCGGGAGAGCCGGGGCGTCGCGCTCACCGACAGCGGCATGCTCCTGCGCAAGCGGGCGGAGGAGATCGTGGCCCTTGCCGACCGCACCGAGCGGGAGATGCTGGCCGATGACGCGCAGGTCGAGGGCGACATCTGGATCGGTGGCGGCGAGACGAGAACGATGGCGCTGATCGCACGGGCCATGACCACCCTCACGCGCGCACATCCCAACGTGCAGCTGCGCCTGCATTCCGGCAACGCCGAGGACGTGATCGAGCGGGTCGACAAGGGCCTCCTCGACTTTGGTCTCATCATCGGGCGGGAGCCGGAGAGACGGTTCGAGTCCATGGAGCTTCCGGCGCGGGAGCGCTGGGGAATCCTCCTGCGCGCCGACGACCCGCTTGCCACGCGCGACGCCCTCACGTCCCGGGACCTTGCGGGACGGGGCCTCATCATCTCCGACCAGCTCGCCGATCCCACACGGCGCAACGAGCGCATCGAGTGGATCGGCGCGGTGCCCGGCGCGCGTGTCGTGGCCACCTACACGCTGCTCTACAACGCATCGCTGCTCGTCGAGCAGGGCATGGGCATCGCGCTCTGCCTCGATGGGATCGTGGCGACGGGAGCGGGGACGCCCTTTGCCTTCGTGCCCACCGACCTGCAGCCCCAGACCAACACCTATCTCATATGGAAGCGCTTCGTTCCCCTGTCGCGCGCTGCTGGCGCCTTCTTGCGCGAGATGCGCGCGGGCATCGCCTAGGCGTCCTACGGGCGGGCGCAGGCGTCGCATGGGCTTGCGCAGGTGTCACATGGGATTGCGAGCTTGCGGCCAGAGCCGGTGGGCGCATGAGGGGAGGGACCGGATCCTCGCGCGTCGCACGCCAACCCTTGGCGAGTCGCTCCCCGACCCGCGCGGCGACACCATCACCGAATCCTGGCGAGTCGCTCCCCAACCTGCGCGGCGACACCATCACCGGGTCCTCGCGCGTCGCACGCCAACCCCTGGCCCACCGTCGGCGGCAAGCTCCCCGGGGCGATCACCTGTCCCGCTGGGCCAGCCACCGGCGATGCGAGACGTTGCGCGTGGCGGTCATCGATCGCGGCTCGTCGGGAAAGACGACGACGTTGCGCACGCCGTTGCCCCAGAGCTCCAAGACGTCCTCGGCCTCCTCGACGACCTGCTCGATGTCAATCTGACCATAGAGGCGCATGGGCAGGATGAACACGGGGATGCGGAGCTTGCCCTGCTTCGTGGCGTCCTTCGCAGGATACTCCAGGTGCGGACAGCACAGCGCGACATCGACCTCGTCCTGGCGCTCCCGCAGGCTGCCCGAGTGAAACGCGGCACTCCCGCCCCAAAGCGCGGAGAACGGGATGAACTCGAGGAAGACCTCGCCTTCGAGGCCCTTCTCATGGAGCTGCTTGTTGAGGTGCGCAGCCATTGTCGACGACGAGAAGCCCCCGCCACAGCAGATTGCGATACGAAGCATGATGCAACCCCTTCCCCGACACGCCCGCCACGCGACGCCTATCACGCGACCCCAGCACGCTTGTCACAGTATGCACTAACGACGGGCCCTTGACGCCGCGGACCGCCGCCGCGCCGAGCGAGGTGCGTGCTCACGCGCTGTCGGCGGCGAGACCTGGCCACAACCCTCCTCCATGACGGCCCTGGGGACGTCCACGGGCCGTCGGCGGCACGGCATCTGGACCATGGCCGTCTGCCAGGGCGGGTCCTTCGCGCCAACGCCGTGCGTTTCCAACGCACCGGAGAACTGCTAGCCTTGGCATGACAGGTTCACGACCATGCGAGGGGCAGCGTGAAGGCCATCTTCCTGGACATCGACGGCGTCATCGCCACCCCCACGAGCGTACGGCTCAACTACCTGCTGGGGCGAGGGCCAGAGCGTCAGTGGTACGATCCCGTCTCCCTCGCCTACCTCGGCCGACTGGTGACGGAGACCGGGGCCGTCGTGGTGCTCTCCTCCACCTGGCGCCGCGACCTGGGCGGTGGCAGCCCGCTGGCAGAGGCCATCATGGGCAACCTGTACGACCAGCTCGCCGCCGCCGGCGCCCCCGTGCTTGACATCACCCCCGTGTGCCCTGGCACCGACCGCTCGGGCGAGATCGGCGCCTGGCTGGACGAGCATCCCTGCAGCTCCTACGTGATCATCGACGACCTTGCCCGCCTCGAGGATCGTCCCGATGTGACGGACGGCCACCTGGTGCGCATCGAGGAGAGCGATGGCATCCGCCACCAGCACTTCCGTCGTGCGCTCGAGCTGCTGGGATAGCACCGCTGCCGGAGGCGATCGACACGAACGAGAGAGGCCACCATGAGATACCTGCATCACCACGGGTCGCCGCTGGGAGCCATCACGTTGGCCGCAAGCGACGATGGGCTCACGGGCCTCTGGTTTGACGGGCAGAGGCACGACCGCGCAGGGGTCGACACGAACGCGCGCGAGCGCAAGACCGCCGTGCTCGTGCAGGCCACGCGCTGGCTGGACGCGTACTTTGCGGGGCATGACCCTGGCTTCGTGCCACCGCTCGACCTGATGGGCACGCCCTTCCAACGCGCAGTGTGGGAGCTGCTGCTGGAGCTTGCCCACGGGCAGACGACCACCTACGGAGCACTGGCACAGGCACTTGGGAAGCGCACGGGTCGCCGCACGTCGGCACGAGCCGTGGGTGGCGCCGTGGGACGCAATCGCATCTCGCTCATCGTGCCCTGCCATCGGGTGCTGGGGGCAGATGGCAGCCTGACGGGCTACGCCGGCGGTGCGTGGCGAAAGGAACGCCTGCTACGACTGGAGGGCATCCACCAGGCCCATGACAGCGACGCGCCGAGAGGGTCATCCGCCGGTGTCCACAGAGTGCTGCAGCGCTCGAAGCGCCAGGGCAATTGCGCATAACCAACATCGTTGTGCGTAATTCTCACCAGGCTCTCACCAGAAAGCCCAGTTCGAATATACGTCCACTCACCAAACTACCCATAACGAAATCCATTATGGGTAGTTTGGCTTCGAGCATCCCCCATGACAACCCTTACCGGACGTCAACCAGCTCGCCCACGAAGACGGTGTGAGCCTCCTCGGTGTAGAGGCCGCTGAGCTGCTCGCGAACCGTGGCAGGCACCTCGTCGAGCACCATGCGGTGGGTGTAGAGCTTCCTGCACACCAGTGTGGTGGTGGCCTGCTCAAAGGTCATGCCACCCTCGATGGCCCGGGGCGTGAGCGAGGTGAGCGCCACCTTGTCGCCGTCACGGCCGCTCTTGCTGCCCAGGATGCCCAGGTCACGCTTGTGCTCGTTGTCAAAGAGCTGCACGGTGAAGCGGTCGTTGTCCAGCAGGAACTGATGCGTGTGCCTGCGCGGGTGCACGTAGACCGTCACCACGGGACGGCTCCAGAGCACACCTGCCGACCCCCATCCGATGGTCATGGTGTTCCAGCCGTCGGCCTCGGTTCCTGCGGTCACGAGGGCCCAGTCCTTCCCCACGCGCCGCACGAACTCCGACTGTGCGTCCAGCAGGTGCTGGGAGACGTCTGTGGGCATGGGAGATCCTTTCGCTCGGGGTTTTCCTCTCACGGCCTCCTGTCGGGAGATGCGCCTACCTACCCAGGCACATGCGCACGAAGTCGGGCTCGAAGTGCTTCGCGCGGCTGCCGGTGTAGCCCTTGTCGTGGGCCGCGATCTGCGCCATCTCGTCGGCGGTGAGCTCGAAGTCCCAGATGTCGAAGTTCTCGCGGATGCGCTCCACGTGCGTCGACTTGGGGATGACCACCACGCCGCGCTGCACGTTCCAGCGCAGCAGGACCTGCCCCACCGTCTTGCCGTGCACCTCGGCGATGGAGCGGAAGCCCTCGTCCCCAAAGGGGTCGTAGCGCCCGCCGCCGAGCGGCGCCCACGCCTCGGGCACCACGCCGTAGCGGCTCATGTTCTCGAGCGCGGCCTCCTGGGTGTAGTAGGGGTGCAGCTCCACCTGATTGACAGCGGGCGTCACCTCCATGATCTCGCAGAAGTTGGTGAGGACGTTGGGATAGAAGTTGCTGACGCCGATGGCGCGCAGCTTGCCGGCCCTCTGGGCATCGATCATAGCGCGCCAGGCGGAGAAGTAGTCGTTCAGGGCCTGGTGCTCGAGGTAGAGGTCAAGGTAGCCGATGTCAAGCTTCGCCAGGGAGTCGTCGATGCCTGCCATGGCGGCATCGTAGTCGCCCATGCTCGTGACCCAGAGCTTGCTGGTCACGAAGAGCTCCTCGCGCGTGCAGATGCCATCGGCGATCGCGCGGCGCACGGCGGCACCCACGGCATCCTCGTTGGTGTATGCGGCGGCCGTGTCGATGAGGCGATACCCGCACGCGATGGCCTCGTAGACGGCGTCCTCGCACTCTCGCTTGTCGGGCACCCTGAAGACGCCGAAGCCGAGCATGGGCATGGTCGCACCGGTGTTGAGCGTTACGTACTGCATGTTCCCTCCCACACTGCCGAGATCTTGTCATTTTTAGCATACGCCTGTCCGACACCGACGGGGGCACCTCGAGTGTCCGAGACGGGCGCGCTCGCCGCGAGTGGCCTGTCCGACGCTGGCGGGGACACCTCCCCGCCCCCACGTCATGCGAACAGCATGCGCAGCGCCTGCGCGAGCCCGTCGTCCCACACCGGTGGGCACACGATGTCCGCCTCGGCCTTCACCACGTCCTCAGCGTTGCCCATGGCCACGCCGCAGCCGCAGTGGCGGATCATCTCCAGGTCGTTGGTGCCATCGCCGAAGGCATAGGCGTCCTGTGCGCCGATGCCCAACCGATCCAGCACGACCTCGACGCCCTTGGCCTTTGATATCGCCGTCGGATACAGCTCGAAGGTGCCCTCTCCCCCATGGCCGTCGCAGCTGATCCGTGTTCCCAGGACCTCCAGCGCCCTCGCGGTGACACGCGCGCGATCCTCCATGGGCACGAGCGCCTCCATCTTGATGGCCTGCGAGAGCGCCTCGTCCAAGTCGTAGTCGAAGGTGAAGATGTCCCCATGCCCGCCGCTCTCAAAGAAGCCATAGAGCTCGTGGCATGACTCCCGCATGTAGGTGCGATGCGCGGCCGTGATCAGGTACTCGCACCCCTGATCCTCGAGAAAGGCGACGGTCTCGTGTGCCAGCTCGAAGTCCATGCGCTCCTCGAAGAGGGACTCCCCGTCCATCTCCACGTAGCCGCCGTTGATGAGGACCAGCCCGTCGAAGCCCGGCTCCAGCAGCGCGGGCGTGAGCAGCATGCGCGACCGTCCGCTGGACAGGAAGATCATGTGGCCGAGTGCCTGGACACGCGCCAGCTCGGCACGAACCACCGGCGAGATGGAGCGGTTCTCATGGTAGCTGTCGATGAGGGTCCCGTCGACGTCAAAGAACAGCGCCGCCATGCGTCACCTCTCGTCCGCTTCCCCATCATGGCGCAGCGAGCCCTTGCTCACGAGGACGTCGGCAGCCAAGACGTGAAACTCCTTGCCCTCGATCAGGCTCTCGGTGGCAGCAAGGTAGTCCTTGAAGTGCCGTGCCTCCCGATGTGCCGCGTATGCCTCGGCACTGGCGTAGACCTCCCAGAACACCCAGCGATCGGGGTCGTCCGCCCGTGTGGTGGCGTACATGACCAGCACACCCGGCTCGGCCTCCACGGCCGCACGCATGTTGGCCGAGGCGGCCGCAAAGAACTCCTCCCCGGCACCTGGCTTGACGTCCACACACACCAGGTGCGGCTCGACCTCGCCGCCGATCACGCGCAGGGTCCCAGGCTTCTCCAGCATCAGTCGCGGCACCACGGAGATCACCTCACGGCCCGTGAGCACCTTGCCCGCCATCTCGACGAAGGCGCCGAAGTGATCGGATGCCACGTGAGCGTCATAGGCCCCCTCATCGGCATAGACCTCAAAGACGTAGCAGGTCTGTGGCGCGTCGGGCACATGCGCGGCATACATCGCCAGCGTGCCCGGCTCAACCTCGACGGACGTGGTGAGGTTGAGCTCCCCCACCTCGTCGTAGTACTGCTCCTGAGCCATGTCGCGCTCGAGCCTGAACAGACGGGTGATCATGTGACGCTCCTCCCTTGCGTGGGCCGGGGAAGCGAGTGCCCCCGGCCTTCTCCCTAACCTACGAGCTTGCGGTAGTTGCCCTCGAAGATGGCCTGCCTGACGGCATCGGAGACGCCCATATCCCCGATGGCCTGCGCGATCTCGGCCGTGGCACCAGCAGGCATGATGCCCAGGGGCGCGTCGGTACCAAACAGCACGTGCCCAGGACCAAAGTAGTCGACGGTCAGCTCGAGCGCGCGTGGGTTGCCCAGGATGGCCGTATCCACGTAGAAGCGACGGAAGTCGGCGGCCTGGTCGGGCGGCAGGATGCGGTCGATGCGACCCGCAAAGAACGGTGCCATGCCACCCGCATGGTGCACGATCACCTTGAGGTCGGGAAACTCCTGGAAGAGCCCTGCCTGCACCAGCTGCAGCATCGCCTGCGAGAGCTCGTACTCCCAGCTGAACACCAGGTTGTTGTCTGGCTTGCGACCGTCGAACACCGGGTGCAGCCATGCGGGTACGCCCTCCTCGGCCAGGGTGGCAAAGAGCGGCCTGAACGCGGGGTCTGCGATGCTCCTGCCCAGCGCGCGCGTGAAGATCTGGATGCCCACCATGTCGGGATGGCCCGCCACCTGCTCGCGCACGATGGCGACCGCCTCCTCGACGTGGTTCATGGGTACCATGCCCACCGCCGCCTCGAACATGTCACGGTTGTCACGACGCAGGGCAAGGAGCTCGTCGTTTGCCTCGCGACAGAGCGTCGCTGCCTCATCGGGGCCAACGTAGTCCTCGGGCAGGGCATTGACGAGCGAGATGACCTGCCTGGTGACGCCGTCCCAATGCGACCGGCGCAGGGACATGTCGGTGAGCACGGGGTTGGCGAAGAAGGTGTAGACCTGCGGAATCGTGGGATCGATGGTCAGCATCTGCGCGTAGAAGCGCTCGGGCAGCACATGGGCGAACACGTCGATGCGGTGCATGGGACCTCCTTGGTGAGGGCGAGGGTCAGACGCAAGTATGAATCACGCACACGGACTCGCTCAACACGGAACTGGCGGACGGCAGGTGGAGACAAGCGACCTCGGACGACCTTCGCGGATGTGCCGAGGCGTGCGGCGGATCACCAGTCGGGTCAGGGCCTGTGACGGGCGCGCCCACGGGTCCGACCAACGCGACCAGCAGGACCACCCCCTGCACGGAGGGCTGTCGTGTTGTCCTTGCGACGCTCCTTGTCGCGCCGTTCCCCATCTCCCCTGTGCGGAGGGATGTCATCATGCCCACCGCAGCGCCATGCCACCACGCTCCCTAGCGTCGCGCTACCCCAGCGCCACGTCAAGGGCCATCATGAGCGTGAAGCCCACGACAAACATGAGCACACCCGTATGCGAGTGGGAGCCTTCGGCCATCTCGGGCACCAGCTCCTCCACCACCACGTACATCATGGCGCCCGCCGCAAAGCCCAGCAGGTACGGCAGGTAGGGAACGAGCTGTGCGGCGAACGCGATGGTCAACAGGGCTCCCACGGGCTCCACCACGCCAGAGCCAAAGCCCCCCAGGAAGGCCCTCGCCCTGCTCGAACCCTCCGCCCGCAGCGGCAGCGAGATGACGGCCCCCTCGGGGAAGTTCTGGATGGCGATGCCCAGCGCCAGCGCCATCGCGCCAGTCAGGGAGATCGTCGACGAGCCGCTCATCCAGCCGGCGAACACCACGCCCACGGCCATGCCCTCGGGGAGGTTGTGCAGCGTGACCGCCAGCACCATGAGCGTGGTGCTGGCAAGCTGGGTGGATGGTCCCTCCGGCATGTTCTCGCCCAGATGGAGATGCGGGATCAGGTGATCGAGCGCCAGCAGGAAGAGGGTGCCCACCCAGAAGCCCATGGCAGCGGGCACGAACGCCAGCTTGCCCCAGGCCGCAGAGGCCTCCATGGCCGGCACCAGCAGGCTCCACACGCTGGCAGCCACCATCACGCCAGCCGCAAAGCCCGTGAGCGCCCGCTCGACCTCAGTCGAGAGCCGGTTGCGCATGCAGAACACCATCGCGGCACCCAGCGTGGTGCCTGCAAGGGGGATGAGCAGGCCCAGGACAACCTCGTAGGGCATGGTACCCTCTCTGTGAGAATCAGTTGCCCTGCCATTGTGGTGCGTCCTGCGCCAACGTGCAAACGCCATCGGTCGGGAGGCACGAAAATGCCAGGGAAGGTGACGTGGGGACGCGCACGCTCCCGCTGTGGCGGTGGCTCCCCCGTAGGGAAAAGATGCACAATGTATGCAGGCGCGGGAACGTCTTGGATGGAGGCTGGATATGGGCGACGTCATGGTCGTAGGAATCGCGGGCGGCACCGGGTGTGGCAAGTCCACCATCATAGAGCGGCTCTCCCAGCGCCTCGGCGACGACGCCACCGTCATCTCACACGACAGCTACTATCGCGCGCACCACGACATGACGCATGAGGAGCGCACGCAGCTCAACTACGACCACCCCGACGCCTACGAGACGGAGCTGCTCGTAGAGCATCTCGCCGCCCTGAGGCGCGGGGAGTCGGTCGAGATGCCCATCTACGACTACTCCGCCCACGATCGAACCGACCGCACCATCACCGTCCCACCCTCGCGCGCGATCATCGTGGAGGGGATCCTGATCTTCTCGTGCCCCGAGCTGCGCGACCTCATGGACGTGAAGGTCTACGTCGACAGTGACGCCGACGTGCGCATCCTGCGCCGCATCCTGCGCGACGTCAGGGATCGTGGGCGCACCCTTGAGAGCGTCATCAGCCAGTACCTCTCCACCGTCAAGCCCATGCACGAGGCCTTCGTCGAGCCGACCAAGCGGTTTGCCGACGTCATCGTGCCCACCGGCGCACAGAACCTGGTGGCACTGGAGATGCTGGTCGACACCATTCGAGCGCGCCTGCAGAGGTGACGGGACGCGGGCGAGCATGCGACCCACCTGCTGGTATGCTAGGAACACGGGCATACGCACCATCGAGGAGGGAAGACGAATGGCTACGGCATTTCCCGAGAGATTCCTGTGGGGCGGCGCGGTTGCGGCCAACCAGCTTGAGGGCGCCTACCTGGAGGACGGCAAGAGGCTCAACGTCACCGACGTGATGGTGGGCATCGGCAACACCCCATCGCTCGCGTGGAACGAGCAGGCCGAGAGGTGGGAGGTCGCTCCCAGCACCAGCGGCGTGCAGCTCAGCCACGAGGGGATCGACTTCTACCATCGCTTCGAGGAGGACCTCGAGCTCATGGCGGGCATGGGCTTCAAGGCCTTCCGCACCTCCATCAGCTGGGCCCGCATCTTCCCCTCCGGTGACGAGGACGAGCCCAACGAGGCCGGCCTCGCGTTCTACGACAGGCTCTTCGACAGGATGATCGCGTTGGGCATGGAGCCCGTCATCACCCTCTCCCACTACGAGACCCCGCTCGACCTGCTGCTCACGTATGGTGGCTGGCTCGACCGCCGCCTCATCGGCTTCTGGGAGCACTACGTGCGCACCTGCCTCGAGCGCTACAGGGACAAGGTCAGGTACTGGATGACCTTCAACGAGATCAACGTCGGCCGCATGATCCCGTTTGCGGCAGGCGGCATGCTGGACATCCACCCCACCGACACCAGCAACCCCAACGCATCCATCACGCAGCAACAGCTCTACCAGGGATGGCACCATCAGTTCGTGGCCAACGCGCTGGCCGTCAAGCTATGTCGCGAGATATGCCCCGATGCCATGATGGGGCTCATGCTCTCGCAGAGCGCCATCGCCACCTATCCCGAGACCTGCAACCCCGACGACGTGCTGGGCGCCCAGGCCATCCAGCGCAAGCACTCGTTCTACTCCGACGTCATGCTCAAGGGTCGCTACCCCGGCTACATCAGGCGCGAGTGGGCCGAGCAGGGCGTCGAGCTGCACATCGAGCCCGGCGACATGGAGCTGATCGCACGCTACACCAACGACTACCTTGGTTTCTCGTACTATCGCAGCGCCGTGTACAGCAGCAGGGCCACCAACACCTCCACCACCAAGCTGGCAACGAGCGGCACGGGAAGCGGGGTGTCCAACCCCTATCTCAGCGGCACCAGCCCCGAGCCCTGGTGCTGGCCCATCGACCCCAAGGGCCTGCGCTACGTGTGCAACTACCTGCAGGACCGCTACGACGTCCCCCTGTTCATCGTGGAGAACGGCATCGGCCTGGACGAGGGGCCCGACGCCGACGGCCGCATCCACGACCCGTTCCGCGTGGAGTACACCCGCGACCATCTGCTGCAGGTGGAGGAGGCCATCAAGGACGGCTGCGACATCATGGGCTACCTGTACTGGGGTCCCATCGACGTGGTGTCCGCAGGGACCGGCGAGATGAGGAAGCGCTACGGCTTCGTGTACGTGGATCGGCACAACGACGGCACCGGCACGCTCGAGCGCCGGAAGAAGGACTCCTACGACTGGTACAAGGGCGTGATCGAGTCGAACGGGGAGACGCTGCACGTGTGACCGGATGGCACGCGCCACAGGCGCCACGGGAGCAGCAGGTCCCGTGGCGCCCGTCGTTTGTTTGCATACGCTCATATCGCATGCGATATGGTGTGGTCACGCACACTCGTCGATCTTGTTACGCACGCTCGTCGCCTCACCCTGCACTGGGTGTGGCCCGCTCGTCAGACGGGCCGCCGGTCTGCACCGAGCCTGGCCTCGTCGCCCTCGGGCTATGGGAGCTGGTGGCCGGCAGAGAGGTACACCTCGTACCACTCCTCGCGTGACATCTCCCAGTCGCAGGCGGCGGCGCTCTCACGAACGCGCTCGGGCTTGGTGGTGCCTATCAGGGCCTGCATCTTGGCGGGATAGCGAAGCACCCAGTTGATGGCAACGGCCGTCTTGGTCGTGTCGTGGTCGGCTGCGATGCGCTCCAGGGCCTCGTTGAGCTCGACGTACGTGGGGTCATCCAGGAACACGCCGTCGAAGTAGCCGTGCTGCAGCACGCTCCATGCCTGGATGGCCATGCCGTGGTCATAGCCATACTCCAGGATGCCCCCATCGCGCATGACAGCCTCGTCGTTTTCCATGTTGACGTTGAAGAATGCGTCGAACATGGGTGTGAACGCCGCAGAGATCTGCACCTGGTTCGCGGCGATGGGGAAGGGAAGGTACCGAGACAGGCGCCCCATCATGGCTGGGTTCTGGTTGGACACGCCGAAGTCCAGCACCTTGCCGGCGTCATGCAGCTCCTGGAAGGCGCGTGCGATCTCCTCAGGCACCATCAGGGCGTCGGGGCGATGCAGCAGCAGCGAGTCCACGTGGTCGGTCTGCAGGGCGCGCAGGCTCTCATCCACCGATTCCATGATGTGCTCGTAGGAGAAGTCGAAGTAGTTGGCCTCCATGCGCGGATGGGGCCGGATGCCCAGCTTGGTCTGCAGCCACACACGGTCGCGCAGGCCAGGGCGGGCGGCAAAGGCCTCGCCCAGCCTCCCCTCGGATGGACCGTAGATGGGGGCCGTGTCGACGGCGTTGATCCCGCAGTCCAGCCCGCACGAGATGAGGTCGGCCACCTCCTCGGGCGAGCTCTCCCGAATGCGCATCATGCCCAGGACGACCTCTGAGACCTTGGTGCCGTTGCTGCCAAACTCGATGTACCGCATGAGATCCCCTCCCCCTCACGAACCATCTGCGTGCGACTTTCCCAGGGTCGACGCCGTATGTCTCCTATGATACGCCCTCACGCGCGACTCGCCGCGAGGTCTGCGAAGACCTGATGGCACACGTCGCCCACGACGCCCACGGAACCGATGGCGGGACGCCGCCGGCCTCGCCAGACAAGTCATCTCGTGAGAGGGATCGGATCGTTCCTGCGCCAGGCACGGCCTCGCTCGTCAGGCAGGACGTCTCGTCAGGCGACCCACCTGGCAAACTCCTCGTCGGTCGCAAGGACGGCGTGAGTTCCCCCGACAAGGCGCTCGGTGCCCTTGGCGTAGTCCACGCCCTCGGCCACACGGTCGTACGGCACGGACGTGCGTCGCTTCTCCACCTCAGGATTGGGGAGCGGGACCGCGGAGAGCAGGCTCTTGGTGTACGGGTGAATGGGGTTGGCAAAGATCTCGTCGGTGGTGCCCGTCTCGACCATGTGGCCGAGATGCAGCACGCCGATGCGGTCGGAGATGTACTTGACCATGCTCAGGTCGTGGGCAATGAAGAGGTACGCGCAGCCCGTGGCATCCTGGATGTCCCTCATCAGGTTGACGACCTGCGCCTGGATCGACACGTCCAGGGCCGAGATGCACTCGTCCGCGATGATCAGCCTGGGGTTCATGATCAGCGCACGGGCGATGCCCACGCGCTGGCGCTGGCCACCCGAGAACTGATGCGGGTACCGCTCGGCGTGCGCCGGCGACAGGCCCACCTTCTCGAGGATCTCGCTGATGGCCTCGGCGCGCTCGGCAGCGTGCGCGTAGCGGCGATGGATGTCGAGGCCCTCGCCGATGATGTCACCGACCTTCTTGCGAGGATTGAGGCTGGACATCGGGTCCTGGAAGATCATCTGCATGTCCTTGCGCAGCATGCGCTCGGTGTCGCGGTCGAGCCTGCCAGAGATCTCCCTGCCCTCGAAGGTGATGCTGCCTGCCGTGGGCTTGTAGAGGCGGATGATGCTGCGACCGATGGTGGTCTTGCCGGAACCACTCTCGCCCACCAGGCCATAGGTCTCCCCGGGATGGATCTCGAAGGAGACGCCGTTGACGGCCCTCACCGTGAACGTGCGCGAGATGGGGAAGTGTTGTACGAGGTTGTCCACCCTCAGCAGAGGCTCTCTCATAGGTACCTCTCCGCCTCCTTCCGTGCGCGTGCGAGGCGCATCTTGAGCTCGGCAGGCACCTCGACCCTGGGGGCGTCAGGATGCAGCAGCCACGTCGCGGCGCGATGTGTCTCGCTGACCTCGAACAGCGGTGGCTCGGCCTTCTCGTCTATCCTGAGCGCCAGGGCGTTGCGTGGGGCAAACGCATCTCCCACCGGCTCGTGAAGCAGGTTGGGAGGGCTGCCGGGGATGTAGCTGAGACGGTCGTCCTCCATCTCGAGGTCGGGCATGGCGCCAAGCAGGCCCCACGTGTAGGGATGCCTCGGGTCGTAGAAGACCTCGTTGGCGGTGCCCACCTCGATGATCTTGCCGGCGTACATGACGTCGACGAAGTCGGCGACCTTTGCCACGACGCCAAGGTCGTGGGTGATGTAGATGACGCTCAGGCCCAGACGCGCCTGGATGTCCTTGATGAGCTCGAGGATCCGCGCCTGGATGGTGACGTCGAGCGCCGTGGTGGGCTCGTCACAGATGAGGATGTCGGGATCGGACGCGAGCGCGATGGCGATGACCACACGCTGCCGCATGCCACCCGAGAGCTGATGCGGGTAGCTTCTCATGCGCCTGTCCGGATCGGGTATGCCCACCAAGTCGAGCAGCTCGACCGCACGGGCACGGGCCTCCGCCTTGCTTGCCTGCCCGTGGAGCAGGATGCTCTCCGTGATCTGCCTGCCGATCTGCATGGTGGGGTCGAGGCTGGTCATGGGGTCCTGGAACACCATGGCGATATGGCTGCCGTTGATCGTGCGCCGCAGCCGCCTCTTGGGGAGGGTGAGCAGGTCGACGGTCGTCTCGACACCATGCTCCTCATAGGTGTAGAGGATCCGCCCCGCGTTGACCGTCGCGTTGGCGTCGAGCAGTCCCACGATCGCCTTGGCCGTGACCGACTTGCCCGAACCCGACTCACCCACCACCGCCACCGTCTCGCCTTTGCGCAGCTCGAGGCTCACCCCGCGGATGGCATGGATGACGCCGGCACTGGTGCGGAAGGAGATGTCGAGATCCTCCACCTTGAGGATCGTCCTGTTGTTGTCAGCTTCCACGTCGGCACCTCCCCTCACATGTCTTCCAGCTTGGGGGCAAGGGCCTCCCGGAAGCCGTCGCCGATGAAGTTGAATCCCAGCATCTGCAGCGCGAGCACGATGATGGGTGGCAGGATCTGATAGGGCAGCGTGGTGATGTTGTTGAAACCGCTCTCGATGAGCGAGCCGATGGAGCACTGCGGGAGCACGATGCCCACGCCGACGAAGCTCAGGAAGGCCTCGGTGAAGATGGCCGTCGGGATCGAGAACATCACCTGCGTGATGATGGGACCGATGGTGCTGGGAAGGATCTGCCTGAAGATGATGTGCGTGCTGCGTGCGCCGAGCGTTCGGCTGGCCAGCACGTACTCCTCCTCCTTGATGCGCAGCATCTCGGCACGCGCGATCTTGCTCATGCCGATCCACTCGGTAAGGAGCAGCGCCACGATGACGAGGCCCATGCCCTTGGGCATGAAGATCGCCAGCACCGACACGATGACCAGGCGCGGCACCGAGTTGGCAACCTCGACGACGCGCTGCATGACGTTGTCGACCGCACCGCCGAAGTACCCGGAGACGAGACCGTAGCTCATGCCGATGATCATGTCGATGAAGATGGTGACGAAGGCGATGACGAGCGAGATGCGCGCGCCCTGCCACGTGCGCGTCCACAGGTCGCGCCCGAGGTCGTCGGTGCCAAAGGGGAACAGGCGGTCGGCGAAGGGGCCGGAGCCGTGGCCGAGGAAGGGCAGCTGCGGGGAGATGCCGCGCGCCACGACCTGCCTGCCACCCTCGTCCACGACGGACACGATGTCCTTGTAGCCGTACGGGCTGATGAGGGGACCGACGACGGCAAGGAGCATGATGGTCGACACGATGACCACGCCGACGACCGCGCGGCGGTTGTTGAGGAAGTGGAGCGCGACGCCCTTCCAGTAGCTCATCGAGGCGAAGTTCTTGTCCGTGGCGATGTCACGTCCGGTGAGGAACTCGAAGTCTCCCGCCACCGGCGTGTAGGCGGTGTCTGCCATCACGCATCCCCCTCCCCTGACGAGGCCACGCGGATGCGCGGGTCGAGCAGGCCGTAGAGTATGTCGACCGCCAGCATGATGCCGATGTACAGGGCCGAGTACAGGATGCCCAGGGCCAGCACGTAGTTGTAGTCGATGCCCTCGCCGGCGATGGCGTCCACCATGAGCTTGCCGATGCCGTTGATGCCGTAGATCTTCTCCACGACGAGCGCTCCCGTGAGGAGGTCGACGATGAGGGGCGCGAGCACGGTGACGATGGGGATGAGGGCGTTGCGCAGAATGTGCTTGCGCACGAGCATGCCGCCGTGCATGCCCTTGCTCTCGGCGAGGTGCACGTAGTCGCTGTCCATGACCTCGACCATCTCGTTGCGCGTGAACCGCGCGACCGTCGACATGGTGAACAGGCTCAGCGAGAGCGAGGGCAGCACCGAGGAGTGCAGGAAGCGCGAGGCGTCGAAGAAGTACGGGAAGACCTGGACCTTGTAGGAAAGGTAGTACTGCAAAAAGATCAGGAAGACGTAGCCCGGCACGCACACGCCCACGATGGAGAAGACCGTGCAGAAGGCGTCGAGGAACGTCCCCTTGTTGAGCGCCGCGGTGATGCCCAGGAGGAGCCCGACGGCGGTGCCGATGAGGATGGCCAGCCCGCCGATCCTGAACGAGTTGGAGATGCACTGCCCGAGCACGGTCTTGATGGGCGCGCCGTAGTACAGCGACGTGCCCTTGCCGAAGTCACCGTGCAGCAGGTTGCCCATGTAGCGTCCGAACTGCACGAGGATGGGGTCATCGAGGCCAAGCTCGGCACGCTTGTTGACAATCTGCTCGGCACTCATGCGCTCCGACGGGAAGGGGTTGCCCGGCATGATGCGCACGAGGACGAACAGGACGAAGGTGATGAGCAGCAGCGTGAGCAAGGCCATGCCCATTCGCTTGAGGATGTACTTCTTCATAGGGGGCTCTTCCTGAAGGAGAGGGCACCGGGGCCGGCAGCTGCGGCCGCCCCGGTGCCCGAGGTCACAGACCAGCGAGGCTTCGACGCTACGAGACGGTCGCGGCCTTGTAGACGCGGTTGAGCGCCACAGGATGGAAGTCGACCCCGGAGACCCTGGAGGAGATCAGGTTCGCGTTCGCCTTGGTGTAGAGCGGGGCGATGACAGCCTCCTGCATGACCAGGGTCTCGGCGTCATACAGGGCGCTCCAACGAGCATCGTAGTCGGAGACGAATGCGCCGGTGGTGCAGTCGGCGATGATCTTGTCGTACTCCTCGTTGCTCCAGAAGCCGTAGTTGTTGGAGTTGTTGGTGACCCACATGCCGAGGTAGGTCATCGGGTCGGCGTAGTCGGGTCCCCAGCGGGTGAGCGCCACGTCGTAGTCGTCGTTCTGCATCTTGTCCAGGCGCTCGGCCTTGGTCATGGGCTGCAGGTTGATGGTGATGCCGGGCAGGTTGCCCTCGACCTGCTCCTTGATGGCCTGGGCGACCTTGGCCACCTCGTCGCCCTCGTTGTTGCCGTAGATCATGGTGAACTCGAAGGAGTCGACCTCGAGCTCGGCCTTGGCGTCCTCGAAGAAGCCCTGCGCCCTCTCGACGTCATAGCCGACGAAGTCGGCAAACCTCTGCTGGTCGGCAGAGAAGTCCTCGCCCGTGGTGTCGCTGGCGGCAAACTGGGGCGGGACGGCGGTGAAGGTGGCGAGCGAGCCATCCATCACGTAGTTGTCCACCAGCGCCTCGCGGTCGATGGCGTTGGTGATGGCGAGACGCAGGTTCTGGTTGGCGAGCATGCCGCCCTGGGCGTTCTTCTCGGTCTGGCTGAACGACAGGTACCACATGTAGCCGGCGCCCGTGACCTTGAGGCTCTGCGAGAGCTCCGCGTCGTCCTCGGCGGCGGCGACCTGGTTGCCGCTGATCATGACGATGTCGAGGGAGTTGTTCTTGAACGCGGTGAGGGCGTTGTCGGACGAGCCGACGACCTGATAGCTGATGCCCTCGAGCTTGACGTTCTCGGCATCCCAGTAGTCCGGGTTCCTCTTCACGGAGAGGTTGGCCGTCCCGGGGAGGTAGTCCTCGAGCATGAAGGCGCCGCACGAGAGGAAGGTGTCGGGGCTGGTGCCGTAGGTGCCGTCCTCGAGGCTCGTGTAGAACTCCTCGTTGATGGGGTAGAACGTGGGGAAGTACATCAGGGAGGGGAAGAAGGAGACGGGGACCTCGAGCTCGACGACGAGGGTCTTGTCGTCGGGAGCCGTAACGCCGAGCGTGGTGGTGTCGTCCTCGTCGCCGGCGACGATGGCGGCGGCGCCCTTGATGTTGCCGATCTCGTCCATCATGTAGGCATACTCGCCGGCATTCTTGCAGATGCGTCGCCAGGCAAAGACGAAGTCGTTGGCGGTGACCGGCGTGCCGTTGCTCCACTTCGCGTCGCGCAGGGTGAAGGTGTAGGTCTTGCCGTCCTCGGAGACCTCGTAGGCCTCCGCGAGGGCCTCGACCGCGGCGCCCTCGGCGTCCATCTGCATGAGGCCGTCGATGCAGTCGGCGATGACCTCGAAGGAGTCGCCGTCGGTGGCGAGGTCGGTGTCAAGCGACATGACGTTGGTGCCCAGCATGACGCCCACGTACGAGCCGCCCGCGGCGCCATCGCCACCAGAGTCGCCGGAGCCGCCACCGCAGCCGGCGAGCACGAGGGAAGACAGCATCCCTCCGGCAGTTCCGAGAAAAGATCGACGAGTTTGATTCCAGCCCATGCGCTTCACGCCCCTTCGGTTGCCCTTGTCGCCAGGCCTGTGCCTGCAGCGACATACGTTCGCATCAAGAACTTACTTCATGCGCCACACGGCGACAATCGCTGGTTGCAAAGCGGAAACACGACGGCGACACGAGCGTTTGGCTGCGGTCGTGCGTGACCTCGGCGTGAGGCCCCCGTCCCTCCCGACAGGGGCCTCGCAGAGGTGCAGGCAGGCCGCTCGCCTGTGCGCAACCCTACCGGGCAGGTCTCGTCCAAAGGCCCGCCCGCATGGATGTCGCGTCACGCGCGCTCGTCACCCTGCGGCCCCGTGACCTCGTCGACCACGGCCATGGCGTTGAGGCTGCGCGGGTAGCCGATGAACGGCACGTTGTTGCTCACGACCTTGACGAGCAGCTCGCGATCGTTGCCACACTGCACGTTGGCGGCGGTATGGCCGCGCAGCTGGCTCTCGCAGCCACCCTGGGCGGCGAGGTAGCAGAAGGTCATCAGCTCGCGCTCCGCGATGGTCAGGCCGTCGCGGGTGTACCAGTCGCCAAAGCAGTTCTTGACGAGCCACTGCGCGATGTGCGGATAGTCGGGATTGCCCCTGTCCCGGTAGCCGTGCATCTGCTCGCCGAAGCAGGCGACCTGCGCCGCCTCGCCGCCTTCGTAGCGGCTGGCCTCGTCGGGCGTGGTGGTGGCGCGCGGCTCGAGCGGAAGCTCGATGCCACGAAGCTCGAGGATCTCGTTCGTGACCCTCAAAAACGGGAACACGCGACCGATGCCCAGGTACGCCACGGCCTGGTAGACGATCTCCTTCACCGCCTCGGGTTCCACGCCCATGTTGAGCGCGGCGGGCATCAGGGCGCGGAACTCGTCGACGCCCTGACAGCCGAGGCAGGTGGCGAGCCAGCACATGAAGCGCATGCGATCGGGCAGGTCGACGTCGGCCACGACGTCCCCGAAGGCGAAGTTGGCGAAGCGCTCCACGAACTCGGGGTCGGTGCGCTGCAGGTCGGAGGCGTACGTGGGGAGCATGCGATCACGGAAGGAGCGGGCGGCATCGGTGAGCTGCGGGGTGTATGGCATGACGGTTCCTCTCTCGGCAGACACGGTCGTTGCGGGACATGCGTTACCGTGCAGCATACTCCTCGTCGAAGGCGCGCGCGGGCCTCACCGCCAGATGCCTTCGAGGCGGACGGAGGGGGCCATGGTGAAGCCCCTCCTGTCCTGTGCGACCGGTGCGCCCGCCGCCGACGCACCGCCTACAGCGAGGTCCTGCCGTAGGCCCTCTCCCAGTCGGCGGTGAACGTGTCCATGGCGGCGGAGGTGCCGGGGTGACCCACCATCTCGCGGATGACGTCGGGGCTCACCGTGATGGCGGGAACGCCCGCGGCGAGCAGCCGGTGCACCTGGTCGACGTTCTTGAACGAGGCGGCGCAGACCTTGGCCCCCATGCCGTACTGGGCGAGCGTTCGCACGAGCTCCACCACCTGCCCCACGCCATCCCCGTAGGCACACATGCGGTTGACGTAGGGCGCCAGGTAGTCCGCGCCGGCCTTGGCGGCCCAGAAGGCCTGGTCGGGCGAGTAGATGCCCGTCGCCAGAACGGAGATGCCCATGGCCTTGACGGCGGGGATGGCGCGCAGCCCCTCGCGCGTCACGGGAATCTTGACCACGACGTTCCTGCCGCCGCGAATCTGGGCGAGCCTCTGGGCCTCGGCCAGGATGCCCTCGTAGTCGAGGCTCACGACCTGTGCGATGATCTTCTGATCCTCGCTCAGCACCTCGGCCAGCTCGGCGAAGACCTGCTCGGGCTCCTTGCCGCTCTTGGTCATGATGGTCGGGTTGGTGGTCACGCCGTCGATGGGCAGAAACGCGCACAGCTCGCGGATGGCCTCGATGTCGGCGCTGTCGATGAAGAACTCCATGGCGAACATCCTCTCTCTGGGGGAAGGCCCTCACGCTTCCCGCTCTCTCCTGCATCAGGCGCCGCACGGCGGCGCAACCCTGTGCTACAGCACCTGCTCCGTACGGTCGATGATGTCGTCCTGCGTCGCCTTGCTGAGCACGTTGAAGAAGGCGCTGTAGCCGGCAACGCGCACGATGAGGTCCTTGTGGCGCTCGGGGTGCGCCTGCGCGTCGAGCAGCGTGGCGCGGTCCACCACGTTGAACTGCACGTGGTAGCCGTGCAGGCGGTTGAAGAAGGTGCGCAGCATCATCTCGAGCTTCAGCTTGTTCTCCTCGCGGGCGAGCACGGCGGGGGTCACCTTCTGGTTGAGGAGCACGCCGCCCGTGATCTTCTCGGTGGGCAGCTTGGAGACGCTCTTGAGCACCGCCGTCGGCCCCTGCTTGTCGGCGTTGTGCGCGGGGCTGCACCCCTCGGCCAGCGGCTCGTGCGCCTTGCGCCCGTCCGGGGTGGCCATGGTGCCCATGCCCTGGCCCACGTTGGCGCTGATGGAGCTGGTGCCGGCGTAGCGGATGCCCCCGATGGGGCCGCGCCCAAAGCGGGTGCTGCGATACTTGGCCACCTCGTCGATGTAGGGCTCGTAGCAGGAGACGGCCAGGCTGTCCACGTAGTCGTCGTCGTTGCCGTACTTGGGGGCGCCGTCGACGAGCATCTGCCGGATGCGGGCACCCTCCTCGCCCTCGAAGTCGGAAAGCAGGGCATCCCAGAGCTCCTGGCGGGAGATCCTGCCCCCCTCGTACACGAGCTTCTTGATGGCGGCCAGGCTGTCGGCCATGTTGGCGATGCCCACCTGCAGGCCGGAGATGAAGTCGTAGACCGCGCCGCCCTCCTTGATGGTCTTGCCGCGCGCGATGCAGTCGTCGGTGAGGGCCGAGCAGAGCACGTCGGGCACGTCGCGCTCGGAGGCCTTGTCGATGGCGTTCTCCACCACCACGGACCACTTGGTCATCTCGCGCAGGCTGGCGTCCCAGGCGGCCATGAGGTCGTCGAAGCTCTCCCACTCGAGGAAGCTTCCGTGACCCTCCACGAAGCGCTTCCCGGAGGTGAGGTCCACGCCGTCGTTCATGGCGGTGAGGAGCAGGCGCGGGAAGTTGATGTAGCTCATGCCGGTGCAGCGGTAGCCCCACCTGCCGGGCACGGCCGTCTCCACGCAGCCGATGGCGGAGTAGTCGTACGCGTCGTGCTCGGACACGCCCCAGGCCAGGAAGCTCGGGATGATGACCTCGTCGTTGTTGAGGGCGGGCATGCCAAAGCCCAGCCTCATGACCTCGACACACTCGTCGAGGAACGCGGGGTCGATGTTCGCGTGGTAGCGCACGGTGAGGTTGGGCTGCGTGAGGCGGGTCTGCGCCACGGAGCGCAGGACGAGCCAGGAGAGCGGGTTCACGGCGTCCTCGTGGGTGTCGGGGGTCTGGCCGCCAATGGTGACGTTCTGGTACATGGGGCTGCCCGCGCTGGAGAAGGTGTGCGCCTGGGAGCGGATCTTCTGCACAGTGAGCGTCTTGATCCAGAGATTGGTGAGCAGCTCTGTGGCCTCGTCCTCGGTGAGGGCGCCAGAGGCGAGGTCGGCTGCGTAGAAGGGATACATGTACTGGTCGAAGCGACCGAAGGAGAGGCTGTGGCCGTTGGACTCGATCTGCAGCAGCACCTGGGAGAACCAGGCGGCCTGGACGGCCTCGTAGAAGCTGCCCGCCGGCTCGTAGGGCACGCGCGCGCAGGCGGCGCTCATGCGCTCGAGCTCGGCCCTGCGGGTGGGGTCGGCCTCATCGGACGCCATCCGCGCGGCAAGGTCCGCGTAGCGCCGCGCCCAGCGGCGCACGGCATCGATCACCACGAGCACGGCCTTGTAGAACACGTACTTGTCGATGCTGTCGGGGTCGGCGAGGTCGAGCGCGGCCTTGGCGGCGCGGGTTCGCTCCTCATAGCCGCGCAGGCCCTCGCGCAGCATGCGGGCGTGGTTGATGGCCAAGTGCGCGTCACCGGCGTTGAGTTTGCCCTCCATGCCAAACACGCCCGTCTCCATGAAGACGGAGACCTCGTCGGGCAGGAGCGCCTCGCCACGGGAGCGCAAGTTGTTGTTCTGCCAGAAGGGGGCGATGTCACGGATGGCCTGCTTGTCCTCGTCGGTGACATAGAAGACGTCGCCGTCGCGCTTCTCGAACGTATCCAGCTCGTCGATCACGAAGTCCAGCGTGTACTCGGGGAAGACCGGCGCATTGCCGTTCTTGGTGGCCTGGTTGCCAGCCAGGAGCGTCTTGTCCTCGATGTAGACGGTCATGTGGTCGAGGATGTGCGCGAGGGAGAGGGCGCGGCGCATCACGGGCGGCTGGTCCTGCGTGGTACGGTAGCTCTGCGTGCACAGCACGGCGCGCTCGGCGTCCACGAAGGGCCTCTCGTCCAGCACCTCCTCGCGGAAGGCCTGCATACGCGGCGTGAGGGCGCCAAAGCGCTCGCGATTCTCCATGGTCGATTCCTTTCGTCTTCGGAAGAGACTTTGCTTTCGTTCGTAATTCATAGTAGGGTCTATCACCGTGACTTGTCAAGAACATTCTTTGTTCATTTTCATCTTTACTTCTGTTCAAAACATATGATACTGTCATTAGAAAGCACTCTGCGCAGGAGACGCCACTCGTCCCAACGCGTGTGCCGGCATGATCACGAGAGGGCCTGCCCATGGAGTCAGCAACCGTCTTCAACATCCAGAAGTTCAGCCTCGACGACGGGCCGGGTATCCGCACGGTCGTCTTCCTCAAGGGCTGCCCGCTGCGCTGCGCGTGGTGCGCCAACCCCGAGAGCCAGCGACGCGCACCCCAGCTGGAATGGAAGGAGAGCGCCTGCGTCGGCTGCGGAGCCTGCTGTGCCGCCGCACCCGACGCGCCGGTCGTGGAGCATGGGGGCAGGCGCCACGTGGACGTGCGAGGCCTGCGCGGTGACACCGACCAGGCCCAGGCGGCCGTGCGCGCCTGCCCCACGCACGCCCTCACCTGCATCGGCGAGACCAGGACCACCGACGAGGTGCTGCGCGTGTGCCTGCAGGACAAGCCCTTCTACGACGACTCGGGAGGCGGTGTCACGCTCAGCGGCGGGGAGGCGCTCACCTGGCCCGACTTCTGTCTCGAGCTGATCGGGCGCCTTCGCGAGGAGGGCATCGACACCTGCCTCGAGACCGAGGGACACGTGGCGCCCGAGGTCTTCCGGCGGATCGCACCCCAGCTCGACCATCTGCTCATGGACCTCAAGCACGTGGATCCGGCACGCCTCGAGGCACACGTGGGGGCAGATGGACAGCTCATGCTGGCCAACCTGCGCTGGGCCATCGCCCAGGGTCTCGACGTGCTCCCCCGCACGCCCGTCGTTCCCGGCTTCAACGACGACGAGCGGGACGCGCGTGCCATGGCACGGTGGCTGCGCGACGCCGGGGCCGCGCGCGTGCAGCTCCTCCCCTTCCACAACTTCGGTGAGAGCAAGTATGCCCTGTTGGACATGCCCTACACCCTGCGCGGCGCCACAGGCCTGCACCCCGAGGACCTCGAGGGCTTCCGGCAGGTCTACCTGAGCGAGGGGATAGAGGCATTCTTCTGAGGATGTGAGATGCGGCGACGCCCGAGGGGATGCCCCCGCGCCGCCACGAAAGGAGCGTCATGATACCCAGCCAGTCCACCCCCATCACCGTCTACGCCGCGTCCGACATGACCGGAGAGACCGTCACCCGTGTGGTGCGCGGCGCATCGGCCCAGTTCGCCAGCGGACACGTGACGATCAAGGTGCTCCAGCACGTCACGTCCGTGGCGCAGGTCATCGGCTTCATCGAGGACCAGGGCGACGACCAGCGCCCCTGCGCGGTCTTCCACACCATCCTCGACCTGCGCATGCGGGGGGACCTGCGCCTTGCCCTGCAGACGCGGCGGATCCCCTCGGTCGACCTGCTGGGCTCGACGGCCCACGTGATGGCGAGCCTGCTGGGAGAGCAGCCGCAGGCCACGCCCGGCCTCACCATCGACGACGGTGCGGAGCCCCTCTACTTCGACCTGGCCGACGAGGCTTAGGCTCCCTACGAGGCAGCCGTGCAGACGGAGATGCCTGAGCGCTCCACGCTCGCCCGCCGCTCGTCGGTGATGCTGCCGTCCGTGAGGACGACCACCCGCTTGCCTGGCAGGCGCATGGGGACGGCACCGCGACGCCCGAACTTCTCCGACTCGGTGAGCACCACGACCTCGGCCGCCGAGTCCGCCATCGAGCGGACGGCGTCGGCGCGCATCTGGTCGGCGTTGGTGAAGCCGACGCCGTCGATCCAGCCGTCGGCCCCGATGAAGAGCCGGTCGACGTAGAACTCCCGGGCGCAGGTGCGCACGAGTGGCCCCACCATGACCTGGGAGTCGCGCTGGTAGCCGCCGCCGAGCAACGTCACCTGCACGCGCGGGCTGTCGCGTATGTAGCTCGCGACGAACGCGCTGTTGGTGACGATGGTCACGCCGTCCTTGGTGTCCGCCAGCTCACGGGCGAGCAGCGCGCAGCAGCTGCCGCTCTCGATCATGATGGTGGACCCGTCGGGGACGAGCGCGGCAGCCACCCGTGCGATGAGCCGCTTCTGCTCGTAGTGGTAGGCGAGACGCCCTCCCACGTCATTGGGGTTCGCGAGCGTCGCATAGCCGTGGGCGCGTCGCACGAGACCCTTTGCCTGGAGGGCGTCGAGGTCCTTGCGGACGGTGACCTCCGACACGCCCAGGCGTTCCGCGAGCCATGTCACCTCGACTCTTCCCTGCGAGGTGAGCATCTCGAGAATCCGGTTGTCTCGCTTTGCCATGGCACGTTTCCGTCGGTTGCTGGAGCTTACACATGCATCTTATCATTTCTTTGTTCGAAAGCCATTGATCCTTCATAGGAGCGTGGGGCGAGTTGTTGGACATGTCGGTGGCAAGGCCCTTCTGGCACGGTCGCGACCGGGGCGGGAGCGGTGCCCCCCATGACGCCTGTGGCGGCTCGCACCTGTCCCATGCCCATGTCCCCTGTCGAAATCCCGTGGAACCTTGGTCTCGGGCCTCTCGACGACGCGCCTCTGCCGCACCATGGGCCTCACGTCACGAAACGAGGTACCCATGCACGGCATGCACGCACGCCTTCCCAAGAACTTCGTGCTCGAGGAGCGTCTCGAGCGATACGCGCAGGTCATCGAGGTGGCTCCCTCGCACTACGCGGGCAGCTGGGCCGAGGCCTGCCATCCGCTCTCCAGCGGGGAGGCCTCCCGCTACGATCGCGTGCACGTCGACCTCGGCTGCGGCAAGGGGGCCTATGTGGTCCAGGCAGCCGCGCGAGACCCCCGAACGCTCTATGTGGCCATTGACGGAGAGCCCGTCTGCATCGCCTACACCGCGCAGCACGTCATGGAGTCAGGGGTGCGCAACGTCGTGGTGGTCCCCGCCCTAGGCAGCCAGATGACCAGCGTGTTTGGCCCCGGCGAGGTCGATGCCATCACGCTCAACTTCCCGACGCCCTTTCCGCGCAAGAAGGACGCCTCGCGACGCCTGACCATCGTCGATCGGCTGGCCGAGTATCGTCAGGTGCTGTCCCCCGGCGGCACCGTGACGTTCAAGACCGACAGCTACCCTCTCTGGCAGTTCACGAGGGCGCAGGTCGAGCTGGCCGGATACCAGGTGCTGTGGCTCTCCGACAACGCACGCGCCGAACGGCCCGATGACGTCCTCACCGAATACGAGCGACGTCTTGCCGCCCAGGGCGCCACCGTCTACGCCATCGAGGCCACGCCCGGCGAGGCGCGCGAGGGCATCGAGCAAACCTCGTCGCTCAGCCTGGTGGACTACCTCCCCGATGACCTCGCATCGCTGGGCTACGTCCCTCACGGGATGCGGGGGTCGGTCACCAACTTGCGCAACCGCCGGAGGCGCGAGCAGGGTCGCTCGCACCAGGACTCCCGAGCTGATGGGACATCAGGCGAGCAGTCCTCGACACGCTGGTGACCCCAAGGGATGACGACGGGCCGGCCTCGCCGCCCCACCGTGCCCACAGGACCATGGCAGAACATCAAACCTGCACGACGGGCAGGTAAGATGGCACCCCCGCAACAACAGGAGGTCCCATGTCACTGCGCTACGACCAGGCCCGCTTCGAGGCCTCGTACGGGAACGCCTCGTCAATCCCCGAGCCCGCCATGCCCGAGGTCGCCTTTGCGGGCCGCTCCAACGTGGGCAAGTCCTCCCTGCTCAACAAGCTCGTCGGCCGAAAGGCCCTGGCCAAGGTCTCCGGCACGCCAGGTCGCACCGCCAACATCAACTTCTTCGAGGTCGACGGGATCTACCTGGTCGATCTTCCGGGCTACGGCTTTGCCAAGGTGTCGAAGGCGGAGCAGAGGCGCTGGGCGCAGCTCATCTCCGACTACTTCGCCCAGGAGCGCAGCTTCAATCTGGTGGTGGCGCTGGTCGACATCCGCCACGACGCCCAGAGGCTCGACGTTCAGATGCTCGACTTCCTCCGCGAGAGCGAGCTCCCCTTCGTGGTCGCCCTCACCAAGGCGGACAAGCTCAGCCGCGCCAAGCAGGAGCGGCAGCGCAGCCGCCTCACCACGCAGTTCGGCCTCGATCGTGACCAGGTGATCGTCACCTCGGCGCAGACCGGCCAGGGGATCGACGCGCTCAAGCGCCGCATCGAGGACGCCTGCCTGTAGCGCTTGGCCCACGGGCAGCCCTTTATCGCCATCGACGGCCCACCCTGACGGCGCCATGCGGCGCCACGTCGCAGCGCGGCACCGGAAGGCGCCTGGCAGACGGGCGGACGGGCGCTAGAGCGCCCTCACGACCTCAACGATGTGCTCGGCAGACAGGCCAAACTCGTCGAGCAGCCCCGCGCCAAGGCCAGACTTGCCAAAGCAGTCGGGCATGCCGATGCGCTTGACCGGCACGGGGCACCGGTCGGCAACGACCTCGCACACGGCGGAGCCAAGGCCACCCACGTAGCTGGCCTCCTCGATGGTCACGATCCTGCCGCACTCCCGTGCGCACCTGACCACCAGCTCCTCGTCGATCGGCTTGACGGTGTGCATGTTGACCACGCGGGCAGAGACCCCCTCATCGGCAAGCTGGCGCGCGGCATCGAGGGCGCGGGGAACCATCATGCCGCACGCGATGATGGCCACATCGGCGCCATCGCGCATGACCTCGCCGCGGAAGAGGTCGAACTCATAGCCCTCCTCATGCACGGTCGGCGAGGCAAGGCGGGCAAAGCGCAGGTACATGGGGCCCACGTGCTCGGCAGCGGCACGCACGACCGCCTCGGCCTCGACGTCGTCGGCAGGCACGACCACGACCATGTTGGGAAGCGAGCGCATGACGGCGATGTCCTCGACGGCCTGATGCGAGCCGCCATCCTCGCCACAGCTCGGGCCGGCGTGGGTGCCCACGACCTTCACGTTGAGGCCTGGGTAGCAGATGGAGTTGCGGATCTGATCGAGCGCACGGCAGGCGGCGAACACCGCGAACGTCGAGGCGAACGGTATCTTCCCGCAGGTGGCAAGACCGGCTGCGGTGGCCATGAGGTCGGCCTCGGCAATGCCCATGTTGAAGAATCGGTCGGGAAACGCCTGGGCGAACGTGGCCGACTTCGTGGTGCACGAGAGGTCGGCATCGAGAGAGACGATGTCGCGGTCAATGGCACCCAGCTCGGCAAGCGCCTTGCCGAAGGCCTCTCTGGTCGCAGTGTTCATGAGTGCTCCTTGTCAGTGGGGTGGGATGGGCGGCAGGCGGGATGCCTCCTGGCCTACTGGGCGCCGAGCTCTGCCAAGGCCTCCTGCGCCTGCACGGCGGTGGGGGCCACCCCATGCCATTCGACCTGGTTCTCCATGAACGAGACCCCCTTCCCCTTGACCGTCTCGGCGACGATCACCGTGGGACGGCCCTTGGTGGCCTTGGCCTCCTCGATGGCCCGGCCGATGGCCTCGTAGTCGTGACCGTCGATGGTCAGCACGTTCCACCCAAAGGCATGGAACTTCTCGTCGATGGGATTGACGGTCATGACCTCGTCGTTGTCGCCATCGATCTGCAGGCGGTTGTGGTCGACGAAGGCGATCACGTGATCAAGGCCGTAGTGTGCCGCGCTCATCGCGGCCTCCCAGACCTGGCCTTCCTGGATCTCGCCGTCGCCCATGATGCAGTAGACGTAGTAGTCGCGGTCGTCGAGCCTGCCAGCGAGGGCCATGCCGTTGGCAACCGAGAGGCCCTGGCCCAAGGACCCGGTCGACATCTCGACGCCGGGCGTGGTGCTCATGCTGGGATGGCCCTGCAGGTGGGAGTTGCTCTTGCGCAGGGTGACGAGGTCCTCGCGCGGAAAGAAGCCCTTCTCGGCAAGGGCCGCATACAGCGCGGGGGCCGCATGACCCTTGGCGAGCACCAGGCGGTCGCGATCGGGATCCTTGGGGTCTGCGGGATCGATGCGCATCTTGTCAAAGTACAGCACCGCGAGAATGTCACACGCCGAAAGGGAGCCGCCGGGATGGCCTGACCCGGCGGCAGCGAGCATCTCGATGATATCGACACGCATGCGCGTGGCTATGTCCTTCATGTCATGTTGCATGACGTTCTCCGGATCTCCTCGGCCCGTCTGACCAGGGCCGTCATCAGCCGTCCATCGGCTTTGCCCGAAGGCAAGGCCATTTCGCCAGACACACAGTATCCTATGGCAAACGGAGGGACATCCGCCCGCCAACGGCAGTGGCGCACCTTTTCTGCGCATTCGACGCGAGGCCCGAGGCGATGCCCGCGCCACGCCACGGCGGTCTGCCATGGCGACAATCCGCGCAATGCGATAGCATGACCAGAGCATGCACGCCCATGTCAGGATGGCAGGAGGCCATGGACCAGATCTTCGAAGAGGAGCAGCGGCATCTGAGCGACGTCTATGCCACGCTCACCGCGATGCGCGACGACCTCAGCACCGACCTTGAGACCAGGCATCGCGGCATCGCGCAGGACCTCAGGGACATGAGCGAGGAGATTCGCCCCGACTTCGCGGGCGCGGACGAGACCATGGAGACCCTCGCCGCCATAGAGACGCTCAACAGCGTCATCGACGCCTACAACCAGTCGCATGACTTCGCCGTGGACAAGCTCCGTCGCATACTGCTGCTGCTCATGCAGCCCTACTTTGCCAAGGTGCGCCTTCAGATGCGTCCCGAGGAACCCGCGCAGGACGTCTACATCGGCTCGACCGGCGTCACCGATGACAGCCGTCGCCCGCTCATCGTCGACTGGCGCAGCCCCATCGCCGAGACCTACTACAACCAGGAGATGGGCCCGACCTCGTACCAGGTGAACGGCCGCATGCGCACCGCCACCCTCGAGCTGCGTCGCCAGTTCGACATCAGTCGCGACGTCCTGCGCATGTACTTCGACACCACCGTGGCCATCGAGGACTCCCTGCTGCTGCGCGCCCTCAGGCGCCATCACTCCGAGAAGCTGCAGGCGATCACCGCGACCATCCAGCGCGAGCAGAACGCGGTCGTGCGCCATGACGACACGCCCGTGCTGCTGGTGAGCGGCGTGGCCGGCAGCGGCAAGACCTCCGTCCTGCTTCAGCGCATCGCCTACCTGTTCTACCGCGAGCGCGAGGCGCTGCGCCCCGAGCAGGTGTACCTGTTCACCCCCAACGACATCTTCGGGAGATACATCGACACCGTGCTCCCCTCCCTCGGCGAGTCGAACCCCCAGACCTTCACCTGGCGCGGGTTCCTCGCGCACCTCGGCCTCTCCGAGAGGGGCACCGGCGCGGACAGCAGCCCCGACAGGCTCAGCCTGCTGGAGGAGCGCCTTCCCCAGCTGCAGCTTGACCCCGATGACCTGCGTGGCATCCGCGTGGGAGACACCGTGTTGCTCAAGCCCTCGCAGGTGGCCGGCGCCGCACGCAAGTTCGAGCGCTTTCCCGTGGGGCCGCGCTTTGCCGCACTGGTCGGCGACGAGCTGCACAGTCGCCTCGAGCGCAGGCTCACCCAGCTCTCCAAGAGCGTCGCCGTGCACGAGGAGATCCTCTCGCTGGACATCGACGAGCAGGTGGAGATCTTTGGCGAGACGATCAACTCGGCCCTCGAGGAGGAGCTGGTCGGCCACGCGCGCACCTATGTGGAGCACCGCTATGCCAGCGCGCACGACAGCATCGACCAGCTGGGATGGCTGCGCATGGACCGCATCGGCATGCGGCTGCTTGACGCGCAGGGCATCTCGGCGGCCGAGTGGCTCTACCTCAAGCTGCTGATCGCGGGACGCGGCGAGAGGGACGCGCGCTACGTCATGATCGATGAGGTGCAGGACTACACGGTCACGCAGCTCATGGTGCTCGCACGCTACTTCTCCCGCGCGCACTTCCTGCTGCTTGGCGACGAGTACCAGGCGATTCGCGAGGGCACCGCAACCTTCGACCAGATCCGCTCGATCTTCGACGAGACGCACGGGGGGACCGAGCGGCTGTCGCTTCCCACGAGCTACCGCTCCTCCCCCGAGATCACCGAGCTCTTTGCCTCGCTCATGGAGGATGCCAGCGACGTCAGCCTCACCTCGGTGCGCCTGCCGGGCGTGCGACCCTCGTTCCTGCAGACTTCCGGCCACGACGACTATCTGCGGGCGCTCCGCCACATGGCCGATGAGGCGACCGACGACGAGGGCCTGACCGCCATCATCGCGGCGGACAGGGGTCGTGTCAGCTGGTTGGGCAAGCAGCTCGGCGAGCGCGTGCGCGTCGTGCACAAGGACGAGTCGCTGCCCAAGGAGGGCGTCGTGCTCCTGGACCTGGGGCTCGCAAAGGGCCTCGAGTTCGACCATGTGATCATTCCCGACGCCCAGGCGGAGGTCTACCCCGACACGCCGCTCTCGCGTCGGCGCCTGTACACCGCCATCAGCCGGGCCCTGCACAAGGTGAGCATCGTCGCCCAGGGGGACATGACGCCGCTGCTGGCGGATCGTATGGAGCGGTAGTGCGCCACGCGCCCGTGCCGCAGCGATGCGGGCAGGCGCCTGTCGCCGCAGGGAGGGATGACGGACGCCTACCCGTCCCAGCCAGGCTCCAGCAGGCCGACGCGCTCGAGCGCACGCGCCACGCCGTCGTCATCAACCGACGAGGTCACGTGGTCGGCGGCCTCCTTCGCCGCCGCGGTCCCGTTGCCCATGGCAACGCCCATGCCCGCGAACCGCAGCATCTCCACGTCGTTGTGCTGGTCGCCAAAGGCGATGCACTCCTCGCGCGCGCAGCCAAACCGCGAGAGAAACGCCCTCATTCCCTCCACCTTGCCGCCATCGGCCGCGATGATGTCCACGCCCTCGCTGCCCCACCGATGCAGGCTGCAACCAGGGAGCTGGGCAGCGAGGGCAGGCTCCTGGTCGACCGAGACGAACGCGACCGCCTGGTAGAGCGCATCTCCCCCATAGGGCCCGACCTCGGGCGGCACCCCGCCCGCCTGCTCCGCCATCGCGAAGGAGTCGTCACCTGCCCGGTTGGCACAGCTCGTGCTCTCGCCAAAGAGCCACAGGAGCGGCTCTCCCTGCTCGTAGATCCTCGCCAGCGCCGCCACGCCCTCCCTCGGGATGGGACGTCCCATGAAGAGCCGACGGTCGCCGTCGAGGCACATCTGGCCATTGGCTGCGGCAAAGCCGTCAAAGACCATCCCGTCGAGCCGGGCGGCATCCAGCTCCATGGGATGGCGGCCGGTGGCCACCACCGTGCGCACCTCCCGGTCGCGCAGGGCCGCAAGCGCCCTGCGCGTGCGAGGGGGCACGCGATGGGTGCGGTGCGAGAGCAGCGTCCCGTCTATGTCAAAGAATGCGAGCTTGAACATGGGTGCCCCGATCTCCTGTGCGCGTGGCCGGCATGCCCGCGCACCAACACGTTTGTCGGTGCTTTTTCCAGGCGGCGACGCATGTGCCCACCGACAAATTAATTCGTCTGCACATTTCGGCCACTGACAAACCGTCTGGGAGTGCCCTCCCTCTGAAACGTACCGACAATCTCATTTCGGAGTCAAGACGAGCCTTGTCAGGCGCCTACAAACGAGACTGTCTGCATTCCAGCTTCCGCATCACCGGCAGGTGCGTGCCGGGAGCGGCGTCATGCGCACGGCTGCGTGTCCGCAGCCGTCCCTCCGCACCGCAGGCGGGTGCCGTCGGCACCCCTGGGACCTACGCAAGCTCACGTGCGAGCCAGGCGATGATGTCGAGTGACTCGTACATCGGGCTGCCATCGACGAACAGGCACGGCACCTGGCGCTTGCCGCCCACGCGAACCAACGTGGCGTCGGCCTCGGCGTCGGCATGGATGTTCCTCAACTCGATGCCCTCGTAGCCATGGGCGTCGATGGCGCGCAGCACGCGCTGGCAGAACGGGCACTCCGGGTAGTAGTACAGCTCGAGCTTCCTGGCCATGGCGGACCCCTCCTCACATTCAGCTGGCAACACGGCCATCTTGCCACATCGGGCCATCGTGCGCCCTTGGAGGGAGGGCCCGCACGCCCTACTCCTCCTCGATCTGGTTGCCGGTGTACAGCTCGTAGTACGTGCCGCGCGCCGCCATCAGCTCGTCGTGCGTGCCGCGCTCGATGATGCGCCCCTGCTCCATGACCATGATGCAGTCGGCGTTGCGCACGGTGCTCAGGCGGTGGGCGATCACGAACGTGGTCCGGCCCTCCATGAGGGCGTCCATGCCCCGCTGGACGAGCTGCTCCGTGCGCGTGTCGATCGAGCTGGTCGCCTCGTCGAGGATGAGCGCCGGCGGGTCGGCCACCGCGGCGCGCGCGATGGTGAGCAGCTGCCGCTGGCCGGCGGAGAGGTTGTCGCCGTCTCCCGAGATGACCGTCTCGTAGCCATGGGGCAGACGACGGATGAAGCCGTCGGCCGAGACGAGCCGGGCGGCCTCGACGCACTCCTCGTCGGTGGCGTCCAGGCGCCCGTAGCGGATGTTGTCCATCACCGTGCCCGTGAACAGGTGCGGATCCTGCAGCACCATACCAAGCGATCGGCGCAGGTCGGGCTTCTTGATCTTGGTCACGTTGATGCCGTCGTAGCGAATCTTGCCCTCGTCGATGTCGTAGAAGCGGTTGATGAGGTTGGTGATGGTGGTCTTGCCCGCGCCGGTCGCGCCGACGAAGGCGATCTTCTGGCCAGGCAGGCCATAGAGCCTGATGTCGTGCAGGACCTGCTTCCCGGGCACATAGGCAAAGTCGACGCCGTCCATGAGCAGCTCTCCCATGAGCGGCATGTAGGTGACCTCGCCCGTCGCCTGGTGCGGGTGCCTCCAGGCCCACCGGCCCGTGTGCCCGGCGGCCTCGGCGAGGCGCCCGTCCTCGCCCACCTCGACGCTCACGAGCTCCACGTACCCGTCGTCTGCCTCAGGCTCCTCGGCCAGCAGGCCCAGCACGCGGCCGGCGCCGGCGCTCGCCTGCGTGATTGCCGACAGCTGCTGCGAGATCTCGCTCATGGGGTCGGTGAAGGTCTGGTTGAGCGAGAGGAAGCTCACCAGCGTCCCCAGGCTGATGATGCCGGCGCTCACGGCAAGGTAGGAGCCCACGAGGGCACAGGCCACGTAGCCGATCTGACCAAGGGCGAACACCACGGGCATCAGGATTCCCGAGAGCGTGTTGGCGCGCATCGCGGCGTCCCGCAGGGCGTGGTTGCGCTCGTGGAAGTCGGCAATGGACTGCGCCTCGTGGCAGAAGACCTTCACGACCCTCTCGCCCGAGATCGTCTCCTCGATGAAGCCGTTGACCACGCCCATGCGAGCCTGCTGCTCGACGAAGTGCCTCGCGGAGGCCCCGCCGATCCGACCAGCGGCGAGGAGCATCAGCGCGATGCCGACGAGCGTCACGCCCGTCAGCGGGAGCGAGAGCACCATCATGCTCGTGAAGGACATCACGATGGTCACCGACGAGTTCACGAACTTGGGGATGCTCTGGCTGATGAGCTGGCGAAGGGTGTCGATGTCATTGGTGTAGAGGGACATGATGTCGCCATGCGCATGCGTGTCAAAGTACCTGATGGGAAGCGACTCCATGTGCTCGAAGACCTCGATGCGCAGGTCGCGCAGAGTGCCCTGGCTGATGGTCACCATGATGCGGTTGTAGAGGTACATGGACGTCGTGCCGAGGACGGCCAGCGCCGCCAGCCGGCCCACCGCCCTCGCAAGCGGACCGTAGTCCGGATCCGACTCGGAGAGCATGGGCATGATGTAGTCGTCGATGAGCGTCCGCGTGAACAGCGTCGATTGGATCATCGTCCAGGACGAGACGAGGATGCCCGCGATCACCAGCATGAACGGCAGCTTGTAGCGCTTCCAGACAAAGGCAAGGATCTGCGCGACGGGTCGGAGGGACTCAAGGGTGGGCCTGTCCGCGCGACCTTCCCTGCCATCGCCTTGTTGTGTCATGTCGAAGTCACCCTCCTTCGGTGTCGCGTCTCATCGAGAGAGCTCGTCTGCAAAGGCCGGGTCGTTGCGCTGCGACAGCGGGTCGTACGCGAGCCCTTCCAGACGGTCGAAGTCGGCCGAGGCGCCCACGCGCGTCTGCACCTCATGGACGTCGCGGTAGATGTCGCAGGTCTCGAGCAGCTCCGCCTCCGGGGCAAACGCCACGACGCGTCCCCCGTCGAGCACCAGGATGCGGTCGCAACTTGCGAAGCTGCTGATGCGCTGCGAGATGATGAGCTTGGTGGTGTCGGGAATCCATGCGGAGAAGGCCTGCTGGATGGAGGCGTCGGTGGCCGTGTCGACCGCACTCGTCGAGTCGTCCAGGATCAGCACGCGCGGACGCTTGAGCAGGGCGCGGGCGATGCACAGGCGCTGGCGCTGGCCGCCGGAGACGTTGACGCCGCCCTGCTCGATCATGGTGTCGTAGCCATCCGGAAGGCGCTCGATGAACTCGTCGGCGCAGGCGGCACGACATGCCTCCCGGCACTCCTCCAGCGTGGCATCGGCCTTGCCCCAGCGGAGGTTGTCGAGAATGGTGCCCGAGAACAGCGTGTTCTTCTGCAGCACGACGGCAACCGCGTCGCGCAGGACCTCGGTGTCGTAGTCGCGCACGTCATGGCCACCCACGCTCACCACTCCCCCGTCCGTGTCATAGAGCCTGCTGATGAGCGACACGAACGTCGACTTGCCCGAGCCCGTCCCGCCGAGGATGCCGACGGTCTCGCCGCTTGCGATGTGCGCGTCCACGTCGGAGAGGGTCTCCTCCTCGGATCCCACGCGGTAGGAGAACGACACGCCGTCGAAGTCGATCGACCCGTCAGGGACCACGATGCGCGGGTTGTCGGGGTTCACGATGTCGGGCTGCTCGTCGAGCACCTCCGCGATCCGGCGCCCGCTCGCCGCGCTCATGGACAGCATCACGAAGATCATCGTGAGCATCATGAGGCTGAACAGCACGTGGAACACGTAGCCGAGCAGACTCGTGAGCTGCCCTGTCGTGATCTCGCCCGCAAGGATGGAGTGCGTGCCAAACCACGAGAGCGCGATGATGCACCCGTAGATGGCGACGCCCATCACGGGGTTGTTCCAGGCCAGGATGGACTCGGCGCGCACGAAGAGGTCGTGCAACTCGCCCGCCGCCCGCTCGAACTTCTCGTCCTCGTGATCCTCGCGCACGAAGGCCTTCACCACGCGGATGGCCGTGACGTTCTCCTGCACGCTCGCATTGAGGGCGTCGTAGCGCTCGAAGACGCGACCAAAGAGCGGCATGGTCTTGAGCATGATAACGGCGAGCGCGAGCGAGAGCAGCGCCAGGGCGGCAAAGAAGATGACCGACAGGTTGGGGCTGATCATCACGCACATCGCAAGCGACGCGATGAGCGAGAAGGGCGCGCGCGTCGCGATGATGAGCGCCATGTTGAAGGCGTTCTGCACGTTGGTGACGTCGGTGGTCATGCGCGTGACGAGACCGGCGACCGAGAACTTGTCGATGTTCGAGAACGAGAAGGACTGCACCTTCTCAAAGAGCGCGTCGCGCAGGTTGGACGCGAGGCCGGTGGAGGCCCGTGCGCTGCAGACCGCGGAGATCGAGTCGATGACGAGCGCCGCGAAGGCGCACGCCAGCATGACCGATCCCCAGAGCCAGACCTGGGCCATGTCTCCCGCCGAGATGCCCCGGTCGATGAGCAGGGCCATCACGTAGGGGATGAGCATGTCCATGCTCACGGCGCCAAACGTGAAGACCGGAGCCAGGATGGCATAGCGGCGGTATCGCCCAAGCCGCCCGAGAATCCTACGGATTGTGCCCATGTGCCCTCCCAAGCCACATACGCATGCGGTCATCGCCCTCCCTAGGCTATCAAAAACATGTGCCAAAGGGTGCTTGGAAGGGAGGTCTTTTCCCGATGCCCGCGAGCCGCCCATGCCCGCCTCGCGGCAGAAGGGCGGGCGCACACCTCGAGCTGCGCGCCCGCCCTGGATCGGCCTGTGGTTGGCCCGTCGGCCGCCTCGCTAGACCTCCTCGCCGTTGGTCGCGATCACGCGCCGGTACCACTCGAAGCTCTTCTTCTTGAGGCGGCGGCCCGTGCCCTCGCCACCGTCCTGGATGTCCACGTAGATGAAGCCATAGCGCTTGCGGTACTCGCCGGTGGTGAAGGACACCACGTCGATGCAGCCCCACGGCGTGTAGCCGATGAGGTTGACGCCGTCCTCCTCGACGGCCCTCTTCAGCTCCCTGATGTGGCCGCCAAGGTAGCTGATGCGGGCATCGTCCTCGACGGTGTCGTTCTCGTCGAGGTCCTCGTACATGCCGATGCCGTTCTCGACGATGAACTGGGGCATGCCGTCGTAGCGCTCGTCGAAGACCTTGAGCATGTAGCGCAGGCCGACCGGGTCGATGGTCCAGCCCCAGTCGGTGGCGTCGAGGTAGGGGTTGGGGACCATGTGCTCGTCGGCGCTCTCGACGGAGCCGGAGACGTCGGCATGGGCCTCGGAGTCGACCACGTGGCTCATGTAGTAGGAGAAGCCGATGTAGTCGACGGCGCCCTGCTTGAGCAGCGCGAGGTCCTCGTCGGTGATGTCAAGGTCCCAGCCGTTGCGATCGAACATCCTCTTGGCCCAGTTGGGATAGGTGCCACGCGCCTGCACGTCGGAGAAGAACAGCGTGCCGTGGAATGCGTCGTTGGCCATGAGGACGTCGGCCGGACGGCACTCGCGCGGATACACGGGGCCAGCGGCGACCATGCAGCCGATCATGAGGTCGGGGTCGATCTTGTGCGCCTCGATGACGGCCAGGGCGCTCGCCACGAACTCGTAGTGGGCGCACTGGTACATCATCCTCTCGGGATCGTCGTACTGCGAGAAGCGCACGCCGGAGTTGGTCCAGCCGAAGATGTCGTTGGCGGTGTTGAACTGGTTGCCGATCTCGTTGAAGGTCATCCAGTACCTGACCTTCTCGTGGTAGCGCTCGAAGCAGACCCTGGCGTAGCGCACGAACAGGTCGATGAGCTCGCGGTTGGCCCAGCCGCCGTACTTCTTGGCGAGGCCGTAGGGCATCTCGAAGTGGCTGAGGGTGATGACCGGCTGGATGCCGTTCTCGAGCATGCAGTCGAACATGTCGTCGTAGAACCTCAGGCCGGCCTCGTTGGGCCGCTCCTCGTCCCCCTCGGGGAAGATGCGGCTCCAGCTGATGGAGGTGCGGAAGCACCTGAAGCCCATCTCGGCGAAGAGGGCGATGTCATCGCGATAGGTGTGATAGAAGTCGATGCCCTTGTGGTTGGGGTAGTACTTGCCCTCGATGACGCCGTCGGTTATCTCGCGCGCCACGCCGTGCGCGCCCCCCGTCATGACGTCGGAGACCGAGAGGCCGCGGCCGTCCTCGGCATAGCCGCCCTCGAGCTGATGCGCTGCGACCGCACCTCCCCACAGGAAGTCCTTCGGAAGTGCCATGTGGTGCTCCTTTCGATCGTCCCTTTCCCTTGTCTGCAACTGTACGGGTTGTTCGGGCTCCCGCATCGCTGAAACCGCGGCTTTTCGACCGATGGCCGTCAGCTGTGGCGCCATGCTGACGGAGGCGCCGCTCCTGTCGATGGACAAACTACCCATAAGTAATATGGTTATGGGTAGTTGTGCTTGTCTCAAATGAATTCTTTTAGGTAGTATCTTCTAGAGAAGTCACTTATGGCTGCTTGAAGGGACGTCGGCATGTATGCCTTTCTCAGCAATCGTTCCGCGTGCGAGGCCCTGCGCTTTCTCGGGGACGCTGCCAGCACGGCTCCCCGCTGGCCCAGCGAGGCCAGGCGTCTTCCCCAACGGGGTGACTGCATAAGCTCGCAGCGGGCCTACGCCGCCTATGCGAAGGCGGTCGGCATCGTCTCGCATGGCGTGGTGTCGACTCCCGTCGACCTGCTTGTCCCCTCGGCGAGCCAGCGCAGCCGCGGAAGGCGGGCCCGCCTTCACGTGTGGGTGCACGACATTCCCCCTCATGCGCTCATCCGCCTCTCCGACAGCCTGTTCGTCAGCACACCGGAGTTCGTCCTCCTCCAGATGGCGGGCCACCATCCCAAGCACCAGCCCCTCATCGACAGCTTTGCCAGGGACCTTCGGGCAGCGCAGGCCGCCCAGGACATGGCGAACCTCGAGAGGCCCCTTCCCTACGACAATCCCTTTGCCTGGGAGCTCAAGGCGCGTCTTGTCGAGATGATCCTCGTCACGATGGAGTTCTGCGGATCGTATCGCCTTGCGGTCGCAGACAAGCCCACGGCCTACCGGCTCGACCCACCTATGACGAGAAAACGTGCGCTGGCGCTGCTCGATCACGTGCCCAAGCTCTACGGCCGCAAGCGCGTGCGCACGGCACTCGACCTTGCGATGGAGCGCCCCGCCTCGCCCATGGAGACAGCCCTTGCGCTCATGCTCACGCTGCCTGAAGACTTTGGGGGATACGGCCTTCCCCAACCGCTCCTCAACGAGCCTCTCAGCATACCCGACCACGAGGTGCTCTGGACGGGAGGCCCCTTCGTCACGCCCGACATGCTCTGGAAGGACTCCTCCCTGGTCATCGAATACGACAGCGACGAGTTTCACGCACAGCAAGGACGGAGGAAGGCCACACGGGATGCGAGCCGCTCGAACGTGCTGGCGGCGCTCGGCCATACCGTGCTGCGGGTGACGACGGGTACGATCCGGGCGCCAGGCGAGCTGGACAGGCTGGCAAGACAGGTGGCTCACAGGATTGGCTGCGCGGTGCCTGAGGCCAGCGAGGTGTTGGAGATCCGTCGGGGCAGGCTGCACGCCCTTCTCACGCACCCGCAGTAGGTCCCGGGGTCGAAGGGTCGCGACCAGCAAGGCCGCCCATAACGAGACTGGCCACGAGCGGCCAGGTCGCACGGCGCGGGGGCATCGCAGGCTGGCCGGCGGGGCGTGCCCGCGGCCGCCCATGGCTAGCTCGCCTGTGGGCGGCTGCGGCGGCCGGCGGGCGTGGTGTTCCCCGCCCGCCTCGCGGCGGATGGCGTTCTGCACGCGGCTCACGAGCAGGCTCTGGTCGAGC
>DBRN01000016.1 GCA_002305995.1 Atopobiaceae bacterium UBA1367 | reverse complement strand
TCCAGGATTCCCACCGCAGCCCCTATTCTCTTGCACTATTTTCTAGACTCATTCAGTCTTTTTGTCGTCGTCGAGCGAAAATGTCACCCCTCTCTCGCGGCGTTGCCGCCATGCGCTTCTGACAGCGGGCGAGGGCCCTGCGGTCTCGGACGCCGACACCCGCCCCCCGCCCGGCGACGGGAACGCAGCCCCGGCGCTTGCCCGGCCCCTCGACGTACGGTCCCTCGGCGGCGGCGCCCGGGCGGTCGGGCCCGTGTCGCCCGGGGCCTCGAGCGGGACGCCCTCCGCGTCGCCCGCGGCGAGGTGCATGCGCCAGCGCCTGGGAGGGGCGCATCCCGCGCGTCGGGGACATCCCCGCGTGCGGGGCCTCAACAAAGGTCCTAAGCTGCGACTTCCGTGCCTGGCGCACGTATGGGGTCCCAACACCTCGAGCTTGGAGCAGCGATGGCCAAGGGTGAGGGCTTCGCACACATGTGGGACCCTAAGCTGCGACCTTCCGAGCCCGATCCGGCAACTCAGGAGGCTTGGGGCCTGGGCATCTAGGCGTGACGGTAGTCATGAGGTTGTCGTGTTTTTGGACCCGCAGCTCATCCCCATGGTCACCCGCATGTCTCAGAGGAGTCCTGCTCGAGCCTTTGGCGGCTCCTGTGGGTGGGGTGACCTGTGCCGCGTGGAGAACGAGAAACCTGGCCCGCTAGGCACCGACGCCGCGTCGGAAAGGAAAAGCCCGAGCTGTGTGCCGCCGGCCCCGGCCGCGCACAGCTCGGGCTTTTCCTTTCTAGCGGAGGAATCGCTGTCCCTGCAGCCTCACCCACAGAAGCATCGAGGGCTTTTTGTAGACATAGCGAGAAGGGCGCCTCTTGGTGTTTGCCATGGGTAACATATTGGGCATGTCTCCGATCACGGCAAGGGAGGAGCGACATGCAGCTTTCGTTGGGCCTAGCGGACGTCATCGTCCTCGCAGTCATCATCTGCCTCGTCGCGCTCGTCGTCCGCAGCATGCTGCGCGGCACCGTCAGGGTCTGTGACGGCACAAGCTGCGAGAGCTGCGGAGCCACCTGTCCTACGCCACGCATCAGGCTCAGCAAGGAGCAGATCGACCGGCTAGACGCCCTGAGCAAGCAGGCCGAGGAGGCGTAGATGACCAAGACCACCATCGGCATCGACGGCATGGCGTGCGCGATGTGCGAGACGCACGTCAACGATGCCATTCGCAGGCACTTCGACGTGAGGGACGTCAGGAGCAGTCGGAGGAAGGGACGCTGTGTCGTCATCTCCGACGAGGAGCTCGACGAGGCCCGCGTTCGCGAGGTCATCGCCGAGACGGGCTACGACCTGCTCTCCGTCAGCTCCGAGCCCTACGCGGGGAAGGAACTCCTCGGGCGTTGGTGAGACGGGCATCCGGTCGCGCAGGCTAGGGCGACAGGAGACGCATCCATGTGCCTAGCAGCCCCGTCGCCATCAGGATGCCCACCGCCACGAGCAGGGCGCCGCTCGCCGCATCGACTGCCGCATGGTGCCGCCTGACCCACGAGATCGCCCCCTCGAGCTGGTCGACAAGCACGGCAGAGAGCACGAAGGGCACGCCCAGGCCAGCCGAGTAGCACAGCAGCATCGCAATGCCGCGCACCGCGGTGCCCGACGACGCGGCAAGGCCCAGCGCCGCTGCCAGGAAGGGGCCGACGCAGGGAGACCAGCTCACGGCAAAGGCGATGCCGAGCGGGATCGTGCCCAGCAGTCCCGGCCACGAGGATCCCGAAAGGGGACGGCGCACGCGCTCGAAGAGGCCCAGACGCAGCACGCCCAGGCGGTCGAGCCCAAGCATGCCGACGAAGGCACCGCAGATCACGTCGAGCGCCTGCCGGTGGCGGAGCAGCAGTGATCCCACCGTGCCGGCAAAGGCCCCCAGGATCGTGAAGGGTATGGCGAAGCCCGCCACAAAGCCGAGCGCGCCGAGCACCGTGCGTCGCACGTCACCGGGAGAGCCCTCCCCCACGCCACCCGCGAAGTAGGCGAGGTAGACGGGCAGCAGGGGCAGCAGGCACGGGGAGACGAAGGTCGCGACACCCTCCAGGAAGGCGGCGAGGAGGCCCATCGCTACACCATCGCTTCCAGGGCGCCGCGCACCAGGGCGGGATCGATCCTGCCCGTCGTGACGGTCTGGATCGTGCCGTCCGCCGCCACGATCACCGTCGTGGGCAGCGAACGGGCGCCGAAGCGCCCAGACGCCTCGAGGGACGTGTCAAAGAAGACGGGGAGGTCGTCGAAGCCCTGCTCGGCGACCCACGAGACGGCGGCGTCGACCGTCTCGCGACGGCCGTCCGCGACATCGACGAAGGCAAAGCTCACCCGGTCGCCATAGGTGGCATAGATGTCCTGGAAATCGGGCAGCTCGTCCACGCAATACGGGTACCACGTCGCCCAGAAGTTGATCACGAGCGGACGTCCGTCGGCGATCTCGGACAGCAGCACCGGGTCCCCCGAGGCAGTCAGGACGGTCGCGTCATAGTCGTCGAGCAGCGTGGCGTCACCGCCGCCCTCCGCAGGAGCGTCGGGCGTGGCTTGCTGCCGGGCGGAGAGCGCGGCCTGTCCCACACGTGCCGCGGCAATGGCCACCACCAGGGCGAGTGCCGCCCACAGCGCACCACGCAACCTTCGATTCATCGGTCTCTCCTCTCGGTGACCTGCCTCCCGAACCCAGCTCGTGACGGGCCGGATCCAGGTGGCGACCTTGACGGGTGACGTCATCCCGTGTTCTGCAGGCCGGCCGCGACGCCGCTCACGGTGCACAGGATGAGGTAGGTGAACCGTGCGCGCTCCTCGGCCGTCAGGTCCTCTCCGCGCGCCCGCAGCTCCGCCAACGCACGGACTTGCGTCAGCGACAGCGCATTCACGAACGGCAGGCGCATGCGGATGACGGGACCCAGCACCCGTCGGTGCTGCAGCGGCCAGTCGTCGCCCACGATGGCGAGCACCCACCTTTTGGTGAGCGCCATCTCGTCCAGTACGCGCGCGGTCAGCTCGTCGTTGCCACCCAGGTCGAGGTAGGTGCGGGCGATGCGCTCGTCGGTCTTTGCCAGCGACATCTCCACGTTGTCGATGAAGGTGGTGAACAGCGGCCACTGGTGGTAGGCGCGACGCAGCAGGTCGAGGTCCGCGCAGCTCTCGCAGGCGGTGCCCAGGCCATACCAGGCGGCCAGGTTGATACGCGCCTGGGACCACGAGAAGATCCAGGGGATCGCACGCAGGTCGTCGAGGGAGCTGGCCCCCAGGCCGCGCTTCGAGGGACGCGAGCCGATGGGCATGAGGCCGATCTCCACCAGCGGCGTGACCGTGGAGAACCATTCCGCAAAGCCTTCGGCATGCAGGAGCTCGAGGTAGCGGGCGCGCGAGGCGCGGTCGAGCGCGTCGGCGAGACCCAGGAACTCGGCACCCATCTCGGTGTTGGTCCGCTCGACCGACGGCGCGCTCTGAAGCAGCGTGGCGCTCGCCACGCCCTCCACGTGACGCCGCGCCAGCGTGGGGTCCCCATAGCGGGCGAAGATGGCCTCGCCCTGCTCGGTGAGCTTGAAGCGGCAGTTGACCGAGCCCGTGGGCTGCGCGAGCACGGCGCGGTTCGCCGGGCCCCCGCCGCGGCCGACCGCTCCCCCGCGCCCGTGCATGAGCGTGAGGTCGATGCGATTCTCGCGCGCCCATGCCGCAATGCGCCCCTGGGCGACGTGCAGCATGAGCGTGGCAGACGTGGGGCCGGCATCCTTCGACGAGTCGGAGTAGCCCAGCATGACCTCGAGGTGCCGCCCGTTCTCGTCGAGGCGGCGGCGCACCTCGGGGAGGCGGATCAGCTCCGACAGCGTCTGGACCGCGTTCTGGAGGTCCTCGACCTGCTCGAACAGCGGAATCACGTCGAGCGTGGGCACGTCGGCCTCGTGTGCGAACGCCAGGCGCGCCAGGGCATAGACGGTGGCCACGTCCTGCGCGGAGGTGGTGAACGAGACGATGTAGCGACGCGCGGCGCGCTGGCCGTTTCTCCTCTGTATGGTGCCAATCGCGCGGAAGGTGTCGAGCACCTCGCGCGTCATGGGATCCAGCTCGCCGCGCTCGCCGTTGCGGCCATGCGCACGCACGTCCTCCATCGCACGCGCATGCACCAGCGAGTGCTGGCGGAACTCCATCTCCACCAGATGGAAGCCGAAGGTCTCGACCTGCCAGATCAGGCGCTGCAGCGGCCCGTAGGCTGCGCGAGACGCCCCCGCATGCGCGAGCGACCTCTGCACCACCCGCAGGTCATCGAGAAGCTCGTCGGCGTCCGCATACATGATGTCCGCCGTGCGGGCGATGGTCGCGTCGAGGCGGTTGACCATCACCAGCATGACCGCACGATGCAACTCGCTCGCACTCATGGCCTCGGCGCGCGACGAGAGCGCCTCGCTCATCTCGACCTGATGGCTCCAGAGGTTCACCAGCTCGTGCGAGGGCCGCGTGAAGCTGGCATCGAGCGTGAGGCTGGTGCCGACGCGCTCGGTCTCGCGCGCGAGCCGCTCGAGCATGTGCGTGCGGAAGCGCTCGGACACCTGGCGGCTCACCCGCGCGGTGACGTTGGGGTTGCCGTCGCGGTCCGAGCCGATCCAGCTGCCAGGATGGAAGAACGCGGGACAGACGGGTGGGACCGTGCCCGCGCGGTCGCCGAGCTGCCAGTCGTCAAAGCGGCGGTAGACGTCGGGCGCCATGTCGAACAGGGTGCTGTCGAAGATGTCGATGATGGTGCCGGCCTCTTCCACCGGTGTGGGACGCTTCGTGCCGATGGGGGACGTGCGCAGCAGCGCGTCGATCTCCTGCAGCATGCGCCGCTCGTTCTCGACAAGGTCGGTGCCCGCAAGCAAGGGCCGCTCGTCGAGCAGGCGCGCGATGCGACGGATCTTGCCCGCGACCGCCTTGCGGCGCGCCTCGGTGGGGTGCGCCGTGAACACCGGGCGGAACTCCAGGCGCCCAAGGAGCGCCTGGGCCTCATGCGGACCACACTCCCGCTCGAGGCGGCGGTAGGCCCTGACGATGTCGTTGGCGGGGTCATCGTCGTCGGGCCGTGGGACCGCGCGCTCCCGCTCGCGCAGTTTGCTCACGCGGTAGTTCTCCTCGGCGATGTTAGCCAGGTGAAAATACGCGGCAAACGCCCTGGTCACAAGGGTCATACCCTTAATGGGAAGGTCATCGACGAGCGCGGTGGCGGCCAGGTAGGCCTCCTCCACCGCCGCAGCGTCGGCCGCCTCGACATTGGCCGCGATCGCATGGGCGAGCAACCGGTCGAAGGTCTTGCACAGGTCGTGGTCGTACTCGTCGAGAACCCGGCGCACCAGGCGCAGGAACAGCGCCATGTTATTGCGCAGGCTGTCGGGGACGGCGATCCCCTCGAGTGCTGCGAGCGCACGCTCCATCTCCCGGTCCCAGCCTGTCGTTGTCCCGCTCATATCGCCCTCCCTGTCCTGCGCCGCGACACCAAGGCGCCTTCATAAGGGCCTCGCGTGCCCATGGGGTGCATGCTTACGATACCCGAGTGTCGTCGGTGCGGCCAACAGCCCTCGGCATGATGCGCAGATTTCACGCCACCTCGGCCCGTTGCCGCAGCCCGCCGCCACGTTGCCCGTCATCTCAGCCCGCCGCCACCCCGGCCCGTCACCCCAACCCGCCGCCACCCCACTCGCGACGTTGTGTAGATGAGGGGTTCCATGACATGCTCGCGTAGAATGGGAAGCTGCCGCACGCAACGGAGACGAGGAGGGTCTCGTGGCAGCACGCCCCCTTGAGAGAAACGAACGCCCCACCGACCGTGCCGACGCCCCGCACGAGCCCTTCGTGCGCCGCATCGTCAACGAGTGGTGGGAGCGGCTGTTTGCGCTCGTCTTCGGCCGCGTACCCCTGGGCGAGCAGGCCCATCTCTATGCCGCGGGCAACACGAGGCGTGACTACGTGTGGAACACGCTGGGTCAGACGCTCTGGGGCGCCCTCTTCCCGATCCTCACCATCATCTCCACCCAACTGGCAGGCGCCGAGGAGGCCGGCCGGTTCAACCTCGCCTTCACCATCGCCACGCTGCTGCTGTTCCTGGGAAACTACGGCGTCCGGACGTTTCAGGTGTCCGACCTCGACGAGATGGACTCCTTTGGTGCCTATCAGGTGCAACGGGTCTGCACCTGCGTGCTGATGCTCGCCAGCGCCTGGGCGTACTGCGCCATCCGCAACTACGACGCGAGCATGTCGCTCATCGCGGCCGGAGCCTTCGCCTACCGCGCCATCGACGCCTTCGCCGACGTGTACGAGGGACGCCTGCAGCAGATGGACAAGCTCTACCTGTCGGGCATCTCCATCGCCCTGCGCACGGTCGTTCCGCTGGTGGCCTTCACGGCGCTGCTCCTGGTGACGAGAAGCCTGCCGGTGGCCAGCATCGGTCTTGCCGTCGCCGAGCTGGTGACCCTGCTGGTGGTCACGCTGCCTCTTGCGCTGCTCGAGACTCCCGTGTCACGCTCGTGGCAGATGCTCGAGGTGATGGAGCTCTTCCGCGAGTGCTTTCCGGCCTTTGCGGCGATGTTCCTGTTCAACCTGATCGAGACCGTTCCCAAGTTTGCCATGGAGGGCGCCTTGCCCTATGAGGACCAGGTGTACTTCAGCGCCATCTACTTCCCCGCCCAGGAGGCGCTCATGATCGTGGGGTTCATCTACAAACCCCAGCTCGTGAGGCTGGCCGGCATCTGGCAGGACCCCTCGAGGCGCGCCCGCTTTGACCTCATCGTCCTTGCCATGCTGGGAGCCTGCGTGGTTGTCACCCTCGTCATGCTGGCGTTTGCCGCCGTGGTAGGAATCCCGCTGGCTTCCATCCTGTATGCCACCGACTTCGAGCCGTTCCGCACGGCGCAGTACCTGATGATGGTCGCAGGCGGCCTTGCCGCCGCCATCGACTTCCTGTTTCAGGTGCTCACCGTGTTGCGCGCGCAGGCAACGGCGACCAGGCTGTACGTGGCGGCGTTCGCGTTCGTCGCCGTCGCCTCGGTGGTGATGGTGCGCACGATAGGCTTCATGGGAGCGGTCTACGCCTACCTCAGCGTGATGGTGGTACTGTTTTCCCTGTTGGCTGGGCAGTACGTGCTCATCCGCCTGCGCAACGGCTAGGTGCGAGCCTCCTGCCTACGGCCTGGGCGGCCCACGGCCCGAAGACGAAGCGGCCGAGCATCTGGTTGTTTGCGGCGCTACGGCCCGGACCCGGACGGCCCGCGACCCGAAGGGCGTCAGTCGTCCGTAGCTGGGCGGCGCCTAGCCGCCTTCACAGCCGACCTGCGGTGCTTGGCATCGAGCCTGCGCTGCCGGGCCGCCTTGCTGGGCTTGGTCGCCTTGCGAACCCTGGGGCGACGGGACCGGAGTTTCAGCTGGTGTTTGATCTTGCGCAGGCAAGCCATGCGGTTCTGGAGCTGACTTCGCCGCTCGCGACTCGTGACCACGATGCCGGTGGGGACATGGCGCATGCGCACCGCAGAATCGGCGGTATTGACGCCCTGTCCACCCGGCCCAGACGCATGAAAGGCCTCCGCCTCGCACTGGCGGGAGAGCTCCTCGTCAGAAAGCCGTGCAAAGCGCGCATAATCGCGGTGTGTCAGCGGAAGGTCAGCCATGGTGTGCGCATTCTACCACGTGGCCGCGATGCGAGATCGACGCGGTGCCTGCCCGTGTGCGAGCGCCTCGGAGCCTAGGGGTCCTGGGTCCTGGGTCCTGGG
>DBRN01000001.1 GCA_002305995.1 Atopobiaceae bacterium UBA1367 | reverse complement strand
TCCAGGATTCCCACCGCAGCCCCAAGTGGCAGACGTGCGAATCCTGCGAAAACGACACTCGCTACGCCACTGTCACCATTTCAACAACGCACAGCCCGAAATCTGTGCCAGTGGGTTCGGCCGTCTTCGGGCATCCGTGCCACGTGCGTTTGGGGTGGCCCCATCGGGATGGCCCTAGGTAGGTCTGGCCAGGAGTGCGAACGCCTCGTAGGGGCGAACGATGCCGTCGGCGACGTCCGTGTAGTTGCAGGCCGCCCTCACGGGCTCCGCCCCCGCATACCCTGCAGGCACCCGATAGGGCAGCTCATGGTCGCAGAAGCTGCAGACCACGAGCATGCGCTCGTCGCTCAGCACACGCTCGTAGACGAAGAGCTCCTCGCTCTCGGGCTCCAGCAGCCGGAAGGTGCCGTGCACCACCAGGTCGCTCTCCTTGCGCAGCGCGATGAGTCCCCGATAGTGCGAGAAGACCGAGCTCGGGTCACCGACCTGGGCCTTCGCGTTGATGGTGACGTGGTTGGGGTTCACCTCCAGCCAGGGGGCACCTGTGGTGAAGCCCGCCTGATCCCCGTCGTCCCACTGCATGGGCGTGCGGGCGTTGTCCCGGCAGATCTCGCGCATCGCCGCCATGGCCTCGTCGTGCGAGCAGCCACAGTCCTGCGTGAGCATGCGATAGGCGTCGTGCGCCTCGAGGTCGTTGATCTGGTCCATGCGGGCGAAGGGGAAGTTGGTCATGCCCAGCTCCTCGCCCTGGTACACATAGGGGGTGCCCTTCATCAGGTGCAGGCAGGTGGCCAGCATCTTCGCGCTGGTCTCGCGCCATTCGTCGGAGTCGTTCGCCCAGCGGCTCACGGCGCGCGGCTGGTCGTGGTTGTCCCAGTAGAGACTGTTCCAGGCAACGCCCTCCAGCCCCCTCTCCCAGCGATCGAACACGCGCTTGAGGTCGACAAGGCGTGGCTTGTCGGTGGTCCACTTGCCACGCTCGGGGCTGCCCGTAAGCCCCACGTGCTCGAACTGGAACACCATGGAGAGCTCGCTGCCATCGAGGTTGGCGTAGCGTTTGGCGGTCTCGACGGTGGCTCCCCCCACCTCGCCAACGGTCATGGTGTCGTACTTGGAGAGCACGCGCCGGCGCATCTCCCTCAGCCACGGGTGCACGCGCTCGTCCTGGATGAGCGCGTGCAGCGGGGCGTAGCCCGTGGGCCCTGGCTCGCCTGACGGAAAGGTGGTGTCCTTGGCGATCATGCCGATGACGTCCATGCGAAAGCCGTCCACGCCCTTGGCGAGCCACCAGTCCATCATGTCAAAGACCTCGTCGCGCACGCGTGGGTTCTCCCAGTTGAGGTCGGGCTGCTTGCGCGAGAAGCAGTGCAGGTAGTACTGCTGGGTGCCCTCGTCCCACTCCCAGATGCTGCCGCCGAAGACGCCCCCCATGTTGGAGGGCTCGTGCCCGTCGACCGGGTCGCGCCAGTGGTAGAAGTCTCGGTAGGGGTTCTCGCGGCTGCTGCGTGCCTGCTTGAACCACTCGTGCTCGTCGGAGGAGTGGTTGACCACGAGATCCATCACGATCCGGATGCCCAGGTCGTGGGCGCGCGCAAGCATCTCGTCGAAGTCAGCCATCGTCCCAAAGCCCGGCCAGATGGCGCGGTAGTCGCTGATGTCGTAGCCGTTGTCATCCATGGGGCTCTCGTACACCGGGCTCAGCCAGATGACGTCGATGCCCAGCGTGGCGAGGTAGGGGAGCCGGCTCGTGATGCCGGGGATGTCACCCATGCCGTTGCCCGTGCTGTCCTGGAAGCTCTTGGGATAGATCTGATATACGACGGCGCGCTGCCACCAGTGCTCACCCATGGGTGCCTCCCTCGTCCGGACGGTTGGGTTCAGTATAGTCTGCGTGCCGCGCCGCACGATGCATCCGCGTGACCCGTTGCGTGATAATGGTGGCCTGCGACGAGGACGAGCGGAGGTACGCCATGCTCAGGGCCAACTATCACACCCACACGACGTTCTGCGACGGCGACGACACGGCGGAGGACATGGTGCGGCGCGCGTGCGAGCTAGGCTTTGGGCACCTTGGCCTCTCCGGCCACATGGACGAGGAGATCAACATGGACTGGGGCGCCTACACGGCGGAGGTCGCCCGTCTCCGTGCCGCCCACGCCGGCACGATAGACATCCTCTGTGGGGTGGAGCTCGATGCGCTCTACGACCCGGCCTGCTGCCCCGGCGCCGAGTATGTCATCGGCTCGACCCACTACGTGGACGTGGACGTGCCTTTCTCGCGCGCCGTCGACCACAGCCCGGAGGTGTCCCAGCGTCTCTGCGACGAGTGCTTCGGTGGAGACTGGTACGCGCTCTGTCGCGCGTACTTCGAGCTCGAGGCCCAGGTCAACGACCGTCTGGGCTGCACGTTCGTGGGGCATTTCGACCTGGTCGCGCGCTTCAACGACCAGATGCGCGCCTTCGACGAGACGGACCCTCGCTACACCACCCCCGCGCTCGAGGCGATGGGGTACCTGGTGAGCCAGGGCGTGCCGTTCGAGGTCAACTGCGGCGCGTACAATCGCGGGCGCAAGGCGGAGCTCTACCCCCGCCGCAACCTGCTGCGTGCGTTGCGTGACCTCGGCGGGGAGATCCTCATCAGCTCCGACGCGCATCATGCCTCGCGCCTCGACGGGGGCTTCGACGTGGCGCTTGCCCGTGCCATCGAGTGCGGCTTCACGCACGTGAACGTGCTCGCCCACGCCGCGAATGGCAGCGTCGAGCTGCGCCAGCTCGCCCTGGACACCCTTTAGGGAGCATATGCAACCGTTGTCATCCACATCCTTACCTCAGGCTGTCAAAACTGCGACAATCATTACCTGTGCCTGATGAGTGGCATGATGCCCGTTTGACTCGGGCTCGTAGTATTGTCAGACCCGAGAGAAAGGCTGCCCATATGGTCAGTTTTGGTGAGTTGCTGGGAATGGTCTCCCAGTACCCATTTCTCGCTCTGGTGCTGATATTGGTGATGGGAACCATCTTCGTCAATGGTGCGACCGACGCCGCCAACGCGATCGCGGAGCCGGTCGGAACCCGGGCCATCGACGTGGACTCGGCCATTGCCATGAGCGCCATCGCAAACTTCGTCGGCCTGGTGGGCATGACATTCATCTCGACCGCCGTCGCCGACACCATGAGCGGGATAGTCAACTTTGGTGGTGACAACCACGTGGCGCTGATCGCGCTCGCAGCCGCCACCGTCTCCATCGTCACCTGGTCCTCCCTCGCGTGGGTCTTTGGCATCCCCACCAGCGAGAGCCATGCGCTCATCGCCGGCCTGACCGGCGCGGCGTTCGCGGTGCACGGGAACCTTGGGGCCGTCAACATGGCCGAGTGGATCAAGGTCGTCTATGGCCTGGTCCTCTCGACGGTCCTGGGCTTTGCGACGGCCTGGGCGATCGCAAAGGTGATCCCGTACCTCTGCCAGAGCCTGGATCGGCGCGAGGCCAATGACTTCTTCGCGAAGATGCAGGTATGGGCAGCGGCCGGCGCCTCTGCGATGCACGGCGCCCAGGACGGCCAGAAGTTCATGTCCACCGCGATGCTCGCCATCACGCTCTCGCAGGGCATGAACATCGCCGATGCCAGGTTCCCCTTCTGGCTGGAGGTCGCGTGTGCCGCGACCATGGCCATCGGCACGGGCATCGGCGGCAAGCCCATCATCAAGAAGGTGGGCATCGACATGGTTCATCTCGAGCAGTACCAGGGATTCTCCGCCGCGCTGAGCGCGACGGCGTCCCTGCTGCTGGCAACGCTCACGGGCCTTCCCGTCTCGACCACCCACACGTCGTCGTCGGCGATGATGGGAGCCGGCGCGGCGCGGGACATACGCTCGGTGGACTGGGGCGTTGCCCAGGAGGTCGTGCTGACCTGGGTGTTCACCTTCCCGGGCTGCGGTCTCATCGGCTACGCGCTGGCCAAGCTCTTCCTCCTGCTCTTCTGATCCCACCCTGCCTCAGACCGCTGACCCAACGATGATGGGAGTTTCCATGGCACGCATCAAGAAGGAAGACATCTACTACACCCTGCTCAAGCAGCTCTCCGAGGTGATCGTCGCCGCGGCGGAGGAGTACGTGGTCCTCATGGGCGGGTTCCCCGACACGATGGCGCGCATTCCCCGCATGAAGATGTTCGAGACGCAGGCGGACGACTGCGTCCGCGACATCATGACGCGCCTGTACACGAGCTTCATCACCCCCTTTGACCGCGAGGACATCGGCGAGCTGGCGCTGGCGATGGACGACATCGTCGACCACATGGAGGCCGTGGCGCTGCGTCTCGACCTCTTCAACCTCCAGGACATGCGTCCCGAGGCGATCGAGCTTGCCGACCTCACCCTGGCGGCCGTCCACGAGATCCGGGAGATGATCAATCACCTGCCCAACTACAAGCACGATGACATGGTCATGAAGAAGGCCATCGCGGTGGGGCATGTGGAGGACGGTGGCGACACCGTCTACGAGAACGCGCTGCGCTCGCTGTTCCGCGAGCAGGGTATCAGCGGCAGGGAGAGCCTGGCGTGGCTGCGCATCTTCGACCGCATGGAGCACTGCCTCGACTCGTGCGACAATGCCGCGGCCGTGGTGCGCAACGTCGTCCTCAAGAGCAGCTAGGGCCATCTCGTGGTGCGCGGGAGCGAGGGCTGCGCGGCGGTTTGGCTTGTCCACAGTTCGGTGAAGAGCTTGCGGAAACCAGGTACTGCCGCGCCCTTAGGGTAAAATGCTCTGGCGATGGTCATATGACCCCACGACAAGGCAAATGCTACAGGAGGTTCCTGAATGGCTGATGAGAAGCTGCCGATCGACCAGGAGGACCAGGAGGAGACCATGCCCGAGGCGGAGGCTGCCGAGGAGCTGGTCGAGGAGGAGGCCGACGAGGCGGTTGACGTCGCCGCAGGCGTCGAGGAGGAGGCTGTTTCTGCCGATGAGGCGGACGGGGCGGCCGATCAGGCACCCGAGCTCGACGAGCGGGTCGAGGCTGCCGTGAGGCACGTGGCCGAGGAGGCCGAAGCCGATACGGCCGAGGGGCCTGCGGACAATAAGATCCTCGCGGAGGACGAGGCTCCTGCCCCCTCGGAGGCCGAGGCCGATTCTGCTCCCAAGAGGCGCGAACGTCGCTCCAAGCAGGCCCGCGCGGCGAAGGCCGCCACCGACGACTCCGTCAGCCCCACACCACAGAAGGCATCCCGCCTCGCCTCGCTCGGCGTTCCCGTATGGATCGGCATCGCCGCGGCCAGCCTCGTGCTCGGCCTCGTGCTCGGCCGCTTCGTCCTGGGCGGCAGCGTCGGCGGCACCCTCTCCGGCAAGATAGCCGTCACCGAGGCGCAGCTGGACGATGCCTATGCCACGTACACCTACAGGGGCAAGACCGAGACGATCAGCATCCGCGAGGCCATCGAGCAGAATGGCACCGTCGAGGCCATGAAGGACGAGGATGGCACCTACAGGCTCCCCGCGGCCGAGTATGCGCTGAACGCCGCGCGCACGGCCATCCTTGACAAGGAGGTCGAGTCTCGCGGCATCGTGGTCTCCGACGAGGATGTCGCCGCCTACGCCGAGCAGACCCTGGGCACCAGCGACTACGAGTCCATCGCGAGTGCCTATGGCATGGAGGTCGACGCGGTGAGGGAGCTCATCCTCGAGAACTGCCGCATGAACGCACTGCGCGAGGAGGTCGTGGGCGGCACGCTCCCCGAGATGCCCGCCGATCCCGAGGCTGCCGAGGAGGGCAAGGAGGACGAGCTCACCAAGGAGTACGCCGACTACATCATCGGCCTTGCCGGCGACGAGTGGGACGAGGAGGCCGGTACCTGGGCACAGAAGGACAGCCGGTACGCCACCGCCCTCGCCGATGCCGACTTCAGCGCCGAGGGTGCCTCGTACAACGCAGCCCAGGCTGCGTACTATGTGGCCTACCAGCTCTACACCGAGCAGCAGACCGAGATGTCCAGCACGTGGGCCGAGTACGTCAATGGCCTCATGTGCAACGCGTCCATCCAGGTGGGCACGCTCGTCTCATAGGTCCAGGCAGCTGTCGTGATGCGTGCGGCGGCCCCGTCCATCGAACTGCAACCCAGTTCTTGGACGGGGCCGCCTTCTTGCGACGATCGCGTCCTGGTCGGGTCTCATGACGGGGCCGCAATCGGATGCAGAGGACGCGTGGTATGCGAGGACCGCGCGCAAGGGTGCGTGTGGGATGCGTGCGCCCCGCGCGTGGGATCACATCTGTCTTGTCATCTGTCTTGTCAGTATGCCATACTGATGCCTGACGTGGCAGCTTGCTGAGAGGGGGCTCGCATGGGCATTGCCGCCGAGGTGGCGCGCCTGAAGAAGGAGAGGGACGCCGTCATTCTCGCCCACTACTACGTTCCGCCCGAGACGCAGGCGCTGGCCGATCACGTGGGAGACTCGTTCTACCTCGCGCGCCTGGCACGGGAGCTCGACTGCTCGACCATCGTGCTGTGCGGGGTCTCGTTCATGGCCGAGAGCGCGAAGATGCTCAACCCGAAGCGCACGGTGCTGCTTCCCGAGCCCACGGCCGACTGCCCCATGGCCCACATGGTGCGCAAGGCCGACATCGATGCCGCGCGCGCCGCCTACGACGACCTCGCCGTCGTGTGCTACATCAACTCCACCGCCGAGATCAAGGCGTGGAGCGACGTGTGCGTGACCTCGTCCAACGCGGTCAAGGTGGTGCGCGGGCTGCCCCAGAGGAACATCCTGTTCATCCCCGACATGAACCTGGGCCGCCACGTGAGCCTGCAGGTGCCCGAGAAACACTTCATCCTCAACCACGGATATTGCCCCATCCACCACGAGATGTCGGTCGCCGAGGTGGACGAGCTGCGGCGCGCCCATCCCGATGCCGAGGTTATCGCGCATCCCGAGTGCGCCGAGGAGATGCTGGGCCGGGCCGACCACATCGGCTCCACCAAGCAGATGATCGACCATGTCGCCAGCAGCCCTGCGCAGGAGTTCATCGTGCTGACCGTGGTGGGCGTGCGACGCGAGATGGAGCGCGTGACGGAGGGGAGCGGCAAGCGCTTCTACTTCCCCAGGACCACGCCCATCTGCGAGGACATGGTCAAGGTGACGCCCGAGAAGGTGCTGGCATCCCTGCGTGACGGCATCGGCGAGGTGCCCATGCCCACGGGCGCCGATGCGGCGGCGTCTGCGCTCGAGCGCATGCTGGAGCTCGCTGCCCGATGATCGGCTTTGGTGCAGGGGTCCTGGCGCCCCAGATCGATCCGGAGGGCTGCGAGAGGCTCAGCTGCGATGTCCTGATCGTGGGCTGTGGCGTGGCAGGGCTGTATGCGGCGCTCGGCCTGCCCGAGAGCCTCTCGGTGGAGATGCTCTGCAAGGAGGACGTCGCCAGCTGCGACTCGATGCTCGCGCAGGGCGGCATCTGCGTGCAGCGCGATGACGACGACTACGACCCGTGGTTCGAGGACACCCTGCGCGCTGGCCACTACGAGAATCGTCGCGAGAGCGTCGACATCATGATCCGGGAGAGCCGCGCGCTGATCGACGACCTGATGTCACTGGGGGTCACGTTCGATCGCACGCCGACGGGGGAGCTCGACTACACCCGCGAGGGGGCTCACTCGCGCCCGCGCATCCTGCACGCGGCGGACCTCACCGGCGCCGAGATCACCACCAAGCTCCGGGAGGCGGTCGAGCGCCGCTCCAACATAGGCATCCACGAGTACACCACCATGCGCGACCTGCTCGTGGAGGAGGGCCGCTGCGTGGGGGTGCTGGCGACGGACGGCGCGAACGAGCCGCTGATGGCCCTCGCGCGCGACACCGTGCTCGCCACGGGTGGCGTGGGCGGCCTGTACCCGCGCTCGACCAACTTCCGCAGCCTCACCGGCGACGGGTGCCGCATCTGCCAGCAGGCAGGCGTCGAGCTCGAGCACATGGACTACGTGCAGATCCACCCCACGAGTCTGTACACGCCCAATCCCGACAGGGCCTTCCTCATCTCGGAGAGCTGTCGTGGCGAGGGGGCAGTCCTGCTTGACGCCAGCGGCAGGCGCTTCACCGACGAGCTGCAGCCGCGCGACGTGGTCACGGAGGCCATCTATCGGCAGATGGAGCGCGACCGCGCGCCGCACGTGTGGCTCTCGTTCGAGGGTGTGCCCAAAAGGGTCATCACCACCCATTTCGCGAACATCCACCGCCGCTGCCTGCAGGAGGGCTACGATATCACCTGTCAGCACATTCCTGTGGTGCCGGCCCAGCATTACCTGATGGGTGGCATCCGCGTCGACATGATGAGCAGGACCACCATGGAGCACCTGTACGCCGCCGGCGAGACGAGCTGCAATGGCGTGCACGGCAGGAACCGACTGGCCTCGAACTCGCTGCTGGAGAGCATGGTCTTTGCTCGCCGTGCCGCACGTGACATCGTCGAGTGCCGGAGACGTCGCAAGGAGGAGAGGGTCGCATGAATCCCATTACCCTGAAGTTGCAGGCCGAGCCCTTGATTCGCATGGCCCTGCAGGAGGACATCACGAGCGAGGACGTGTCGACGGCGTCGGTCATGCCCGGTCCTGCGCGCGGCGAGGTGCACCTTATCGCCAAGCAAGAGGGCGTCATCTGCGGCTTGGATGTGTTTGCGCACGTCTTCGAGCTGCTTGACCAGACCGCCACGCTTCGTGCGAGCGTCGTGGAGGGCGACGAGGTCGGCTGGGGGCAGGAGCTCGCGGTGGTCGAGGCCGACGTGCGCGCCCTGCTCTCGGGCGAGCGCGTGGCGCTCAACTACCTGCAGCGCATGAGCGGCATCGCCACCTACACGCGCCGCATGGTGACCCTGCTTGCGGGCGGGAGGACGCGGCTGGTCGGCACACGCAAGACGACGCCCAACATGCGCATCTTCGAGAAGGAGGCCGTTCGCGTGGGCGGGGCGAGCAGCCATCGCTACAACCTCTCTGACGGCGTGATGCTCAAGGACAACCACATCGATGCGGCCGGTGGCATTGCGCAGGCCGTCGCCGCGGCCCGCGCGCACGCTCCCTTCGTGCGCAAGGTGGAGGTTGAGGTTGAGACGCTGGGCATGGTGCGCGAGGCCGTCGCCGCGGGTGCCGACATCATCATGCTTGACAACATGGACCATGCCACCATGAGGGAGGCGGTGGGCATCATCGACGGCCGCGCCGAGGTGGAGGTGTCGGGCAACGTGACCACAGAGAACGCGACCACATTGGTCGACCTAGGAGTCGATTACGTGTCCTCTGGTGCGCTGACGCACTCGGCGCCGATCCTCGATCTGTCCCTGAAGCATCTGAGAGTGTTCGGGTAGGTGACCCATGAACGGTCGCGAGCGCAGGTTTGAGATCCTTGCCCTGCTGGAGGGCGCCACCGGAGCCCTTTCGGGTGCCGAGATCGCGCGTCGCTGCGGCGTGAGCCGCCAGGTGATCGTGCACGACATCGCCTTGATCAGAAGCGAGGGGGTCGGTGTGGTCTCGACTCATCACGGGTACGTGCTTGTGCGCAGCGGGGGTCCATGCCGCCGGCTGTTCAAGGTGTGTCACGGCAGGGACGACGCCGGTGACGAACTCAATGCCATCGTCGATCTGGGCGGAACCGTCGAAGACGTGATAGTCAACCATCGGGCCTATGGGAAAGTCGAGGTGCGCCTCGACCTCTCCAGCAGGCGTGAGGTGCGCCGCTACCTGGACGACCTCATGTCCAGCAAGTCCACGCTGCTGTCATGCATCACCTCTGGGTATCACTTCCACCACATCTCCGCCACCTCGGAAGAGGTCCTCGACGAGATAGGGGAGGAACTCGCGCGGCTGGGGCTCATAGCCGACCTGACCCCCTACGAGCGGGAGAAGGGCCTGGGATAGCAGGTCCCGGTGCGTTTGTCTGTAGTATTTCCGGCCTGCGGGAAGGACACGCACCGACAAATCTGTTTGTCACCACATTTGGCGCACCGACAATCGCCCTCGCATGCCGAGCTCGCTTACATGTGCAGACAAACTTCATTTTGCCTCAGCCTGAAGAGAAAAAGGCACCGACAAATCAATTTGGGTCCCATCGTCTGCTCGTAATGGCTCTAAGTTTATTTGTCGGTGCCTTACCCAGCTCGGAACGGGTCAGGATCCAGTTTGTCTGTACTTTGCAAAGGCTGCTGTCGAGACGGGGGTCTGTTGGCACCTCAAAAGTGCAGACAAAGCGATTCATCGGTGGCCTCGGCGCAGGGTGGGCAGGAAAAGTACAGACAAAGCTGCCTTGGAGCTGTGCGGGCTGTGATTGTTTCGGCGATGGCACGGTTTTGCATGGCCCGCCTGCATGGTAGTACCCTTGGGAAGCAGTTCGTGGTTGCCGCGCGCCGTCGCGCGGTCGATGATTGGAGCCTCTCATGGAGAAGAAGGACCTCGACTGGGGTAGCCTCACCTTTGCATACACCCCCACCGACTACAGCTTCGTCTGCACCTACGAGGATGGTGCCTGGGGCGAGGGCACCCTCACGCCCGATCACACCCTGCAGCTGTCAGAATGCGCGGGCATCTTCCATTACTGCCAGGAGGTCTTCGAGGGCCTCAAGGCGTACACCACCAAGGACGGTGAGATCGTCTGCTTCCGCCCCGACATGAACGCCGCGCGCATGGCCGACTCCGCCAGGCGCATCTGCATGCCGCCGTTTCCGGAGGAGCGCTTCGTCGAGGCGGTCAAGCAGGTCGTCAAGGCCAACGCCGCATGGGTGCCGCCCTTTGGCTCTGGCGCCACCCTCTACATCCGTCCGTTCATGATCGCCACCGGCGACGTCATCGGCGTGAAGCCGGCCACCGAGTACCAGTTCCGCATCCTGGTGACGCCCGTCGGGCCGTACTACAAGGGCGGCGTCCAGCCCGTGGCGCTCAAGGTCCCCGAGTACGACCGCGCCGCACCCCACGGCACGGGCAACATCAAGGCCGGCCTCAACTACGCGATGAGCCTGTACCCCAGCGTCCTCGCCCACGAGGAGGGCTTTGCCGACAACATGTTCCTAGACCCGCAGACCCACACCTTCGTTGAGGAGTCTGGTGGCGCCAACTTCCTGTTTGTCAAGGAGGACGGGACGATTGTGGTCCCGCAGTCTGCGACCGACTCCATCCTGCCCTCCATCACCCGCCGCTCGCTCGTGCAGGTGGCCGAGGAGATGCTGGGCATGCGGGTCGAGCAGCGCCAGGTGCGCTTCGACGAGATCGACCAGTTCGTGGAGTGCGGCATGTGCGGTACGGCCGCCGTGATCTCCCCGGTGGGCATGGTCGTCGACCGCGCGGGCGCGGAGCACGTCTTTGGCGCGGGCATGGAGCGTGTGGGTCCCGTGCTGGCCACGCTGCGCGAGACCCTCACGGGCATCCAGGCCGGAGAGGTCGAGGACAGGTTCGGCTGGGTGGTGAGGGTCGCCTAGCACCTCTGCGCGCCAATCCAGGGGAAGGCGGTTCGCCTATACTGATCCCTTGGCAACGTGAGCGGCTATTGGAGTTGATGCCCCGTGGCACAGAGGGTGCAGGGAACCGAGGACCTGTATGGCGACTACATGCGCGCCTGGCAGCGCATGACCGACGTCGCGCGCGAGCTGTTCGACGCCTATGGCTTCGACGCCATCGAGACGCCGACCCTCGAGCAGGTCGACACCTTCGTGCATGGCATCGGCGAGTCGACTGACGTGGTGCGCAAGGAGATGTTCCGCGTCGTGTCGGGCGCGCTCTTCGATGACCTGCTGGCCAGGGGCAGCGAGGCGCACCTCAAGCCGCGCCAGCGCATGGCCATGCGGCCCGAGGGCACGGCCGGCGTGGTGCGTGCCGCCGTCGAGCACAACCTCGTGCCGCAGGGCGGCGCGCCGGCGAAGCTCTGGTACGCCGGCGCGATGTTCCGTGGCGAGCGGCCGCAGAGGGGCCGTCTGCGCCAGTTCCATCAGGTGGGCGTCGAATGGATTGGCGCCTCGGATCCCGCCGCCGACGCCGAGTGCGTCATCGTGCTCATGGAGTACTTCAGGCGTCTGGGCTTCGACTCCTCCACGCTGCGCCTGACCATCAACTCGATGGGAGACGGGACGTGCCGCCCGGCCTATCGCGAGGCCGTGCGCCGCTTCATCCTCGACCACGCGGACGAGATGTGCGAGGACTGCATCGAGCGCGCGGCGCTCAACCCGCTGCGTGCCTTCGACTGCAAGAACGCCCGCTGCCGTGAGGTCATGGAGGCCGCCCCCAAGGTCGACCAGGCCCTCTGCGACGACTGTCGCTTGCACTACGGGCAGGTCAAGCGCTACCTGGACGAGGCGGGCATCCCCTACGTCGAGGACCCCAGGCTGGTGCGCGGCCTCGACTACTACACCCGCACGGTATTCGAGGTCGAGGTCGAGGGATCTGGCGTCGGCGCCATCGGTGGTGGTGGCCGCTATGACGGCCTGATGGAGCTCGAGGGCGGCCGGCCCACGCCGGGCATCGGCTTTGCCGTGGGCTTCGAGCGCATCTACCTGGCCCTCCAGGCACAGGGCGTCGCGATGGCGGGCGAGGGGTCCGGCTGCGTCTACGTGGCGAGCATGCCCGACCAGCGTGCGGCCGCCTTCTCGGCGACGCTTGCCCTGCGCAACGCCGGCATCCGCACCGAGGCCGACTACCAGGGCCGCTCGCTGAAGGCTCAGTTCAAGCAGGCCAACAGGCTGGGCGCGCGCATCTGCGTGGTGCTTGGCCCCGACGAGGTCGCCGCCGGCGTCGCGACCGTGCGTGACATGACGAGCCACGAGCAGGTGCAGGTCCCGCTAGCCGAGCTCGCCTCGCATGTGGCGGAGCGCCTGGGGGCGTAGCGGCACTAGCGATAGTACGCCAGCAGCCCTATGCGGGCAAAGGAGATGAGGGCGGGGTCGACGCGCTGGGGGTCGACGCGCTGGGGCGCGCGGCGCGTGGGTCTCTTGGATGTGGCCTTGAGCAGGGAGCGAACGCCCCTCTTGAGATCGAGTGTGCCCTCTGCCTTCATCATGACGAAGCTCCCCCCTCGCTGCTCCCTGCGACTCGCCGGACGGCACGCTCGCACCTGACGCCAACGGGTGCCGACCCGCGCCTGGCTCAGCGCCCACGCCTCTTGACATTTATATTACAATTCTGTTACAACCTATGCTAACTGTTTGCATTGGTGCCTATCACAATCAACTTTTGTTATTGCTGGATTCTGTGGGGCGGACATGAACTTCTCGAGCATGGAGTACTTCATCGCGCTGGCTGAGGAGCGCAGCTTCACGCGCGCGGCACAGCGGTTGATGGTGACCCAACAGACCCTCTCGGCGCACATCGCGGGCATGGAGCGTGAGCTCGGCGTACGCCTCGTCAATCGCACGGTGCCCCTGACGCTCACCTATGCGGGCGAGGTTCTGCTGGGCTACGCGCACCGCTTCGAGGCCGACCGCCGGGCGATGGAGCAGGAGTTTGCCGACATCGCGGGTGACGCGCAGGGCCTTTTGCGCGTGGGCATCGCCTCGACGCGCGGACGCCTGCTGATGCCGCGTGCCATCGCCGCATTCAGGCAGTCCAGGCCCGGCGTGCGCGTCCATGTCGAGGAGGGCGAGAACGCGGAGCTCGTCCAGGCGCTTCGGGAGGGGCGCGTCGACATGGTGGTGGCCACGGTGCCAGCCGGGCTCGCGGGCGTCGACTCGCGGCTGCTGCGCACGGAGCAGATCGTCCTGGTCGCCTCGTGGAGCATGCTGCGCGCGCTCTATGGGGAGCGTGCGCGGCAGGTGACGGAGGAGGTCGTGCGCTCGGGAAGCCTGGCTCCCCTCAAGGGCTGCCCCTTCCTGCTGCTGGGACGCCACGACGAGCCGGGCGACCTCTCGCGCCTCCTGCTGGAACGGGCGGGCCTGCCAGGCGAGGCGCCGGTCGTCTCATCAAACTCTGAGACTCTCTTTGACCTGGCCATGCGTGATGTCGGGGCGACCTTCGTGCCCCATGACCTTGCGCAGGCGATGCTGGGAGGCGAGGCGGCGCGTGCCATGTGCGTCATGAACCTGGGTCCGGCCGCGCGGATCGACATCCACGTGGCGTGGCGGTCGTCGAGCCATGTGTGGAGCGTGATGGCAGACTTCGCCCAGCTGCTCGCCGATCAGCTGGACCCCGGCGGGTCCGTGTGACCAGGGGGCCGACACGCCGCTCGCCATGCGCGCACGCGACTCTGGACGGCAGGCGCAGGGCCGATCGGGCATACTGGGCACAGGGGAATCCGTGAGAGAGGTGCACCATGGCTGACACCATGCGCGGCGTATACACCAACCTGAGCAGCATCCGCCGGGACGTCTTCCGCGAGGTCGCAAAGGTCATGTACTCCATCGGCGAGCATCCCGAGTGGACCGACGCCACCATCGACGACGCCTTCGACGCGCTGCCCTACCGGATCCTGCCCGGTGACGTGGCCACCTACCGCGAGAGCGTCTTCCTCGAGCGCGCCATCATCGGCGAGCGCATCCGTCTCGCCATGGGCCTTCCGCTGCAGGGTGCCGAGAGTCGCTCGCGCATCAGCGCCGGCATAGCCGAGTCCGGGGGCGCAGGCCTCGCCTACTACGAGCCGCCCCTGATCAACGTCATCAAGTTCGCGTGCAACGCCTGCGAGGACAACGTCTACCGCGTCTCCAGCGCGTGCCAGGGCTGCCTCGCGCACCCGTGCCGCGAGACCTGTCCCAAGGGCGCGATCTCGTTCAAGAACAAGAAAGCCTTCATCGACCACGGGAAGTGCATCGGCTGCGGTCGCTGCGCACGGGTGTGCCCCTACCATGCCATCCACCACCACGTGCGCCCGTGCGCCGAGGCGTGCGGCATGGGGGCCATCGGGTCTGACGAGCACGGTCGTGCCGACATCGACTACGAGAAGTGCGTGAGCTGCGGCCAGTGCCTCATCAACTGCCCCTTCGGCGCCATCGCCGACAAGAGCCAGATCGCCCAGGTCATCCACTCCATCCTCAACGGGGAGGAGGTCATCGCGACCGTCGCGCCGGCGTTCGTGGGTCAGTTCGGTGGCAAGGGCAACGTCAGCAAGCTGCGCGAGGCCTTCAAGCTGCTCGGCTTTGCCGGCGTGGAGGAGGTCGCCATCGGTGCCGACCTCTGCACGGTCGAGGAGGCCGACGACTTCGTCGAGGAGGTCATCGAGGGTGACAAGCCCTTCATGGGCACCTCCTGCTGCCCGGCGTGGTCGGTGATGGCAAAGAAGGAGTTCCCCGACCAGGCCGACTGCATCTCGATGGCCCTCACACCCATGGTGCTCACGGCGCGCATGATCCGCACGCAGCATCCCCATGCCAAGATCGTCTTCGTGGGACCCTGCTCGGCCAAGAAGCTCGAGGCCATGCGCCGCAGCGTGCGCTCGGAGGTCGACTTCGTCCTCACCTTCGAGGAGATGGCCGGCATGATGGAGGCGCGCGAGATAGACTACCTCAAGCTGCATGACGACAGCTCGAGCGACTTCGAGGTCGCCAGCGCCGACGGACGCAACTTTGCCGTCGCCGGCGGCGTCGCCACCGCGGTGGTCAACGTCATCAGGCGCAAGGATCCCTCCATCGAGGTCAAGGTGCACAACGCCGAGGGCCTCGAGGAGTGCCGGCAGATGATCAGGGATGCCGTGAGAGGCAAGTATCCCGGCTACCTCCTCGAGGGGATGGCCTGCCCGGGCGGCTGCGTGGCCGGTGCTGGCACCCTGCAGCCCATCAAGAAGTCCCAGATGGCCGTGAAGCGCTACGCGCAGCGCTCGCCGCGCAAGAACGCCACCGAGAACGCCTACCGCGTGCTCATCAAGGCGCTGGAACGCGACGAGGACGGCAAGAGGGTGGATGCCGTGGCAGAGACCACCGAGGCGAGCGTCGGGAAGCGCCCGTAGCACGAGGGCCGGGGCGTCCCCGGCCCTCGCTCCGCGCAGGGCGACAGATGGGTGGGGTCGCACCCCCCAACTCCCATAGCGTACAGAAGCGTAAGGTCAGATGCCTTGTGGCAGTCAGTGCGCCTATACTATCCTACGTCCCGAAACGAGATTACACCGTGGAAATGGGGCGCATATGACTCCTTCCGATGAGACGAACGCCACCTCCGAGCTTTCCGGCACGCCTGCCGAGCCGCGCCATGCCGCCGAGCCGCTGGAGCTCCTGACGGCAACGACCGCCTTGGCCGGCACGTCGGCAGACGACGATGCTGACGGCCAGCTGGCGCTGAGGAACCTCGAGCGCCGGCGCGCGGAGAAGAGGCGCAAGAAGCGGATCAAGATCATCGCGGCCTGCGCGTTGGTGGTCGGCCTCATAGCGGTGGTGGTCGGGCAGAGGATCCTGGCGGGCATGGCCCCGGAGGAGGAGCACGTTCCCGAGACGGCCGTCGTCGAGCGCATCGACTTCCAGAACGTCATCTCGGCGTCGGGTGCGCTCAAGGCTGGCAGCACGGTGATCGTCACCCCCGAGGTGGACGGCATCATCGAGGACGTCCGCGTGAGCGAGGGCCAAGAGGTCAAGGAGGGCGACCTGCTCTTCACGCTCAAGAACGACAGCCTCGACAAGGCCATCCGCGATGCCGGCCAGGAGGTGCAGTCCGCGCAGCAGGGTCTTGCCTCCGCGCAGGACGGCGTCTCCTCCGCCGAGGCGGCGCGCGATGACGCATGGTGCCGGTACAACCAGGCATGGAGTGAGGCGGATCAAGCCCATAAGGAGTGGGAGTATCTCTCCAAGAGATACGACAAGCTACACAAGGATTGGAAGGGTAGGAAAGAGGATGCCGACAAGCTCGCCTGTGGTGAACCACAGGATCCAGGCACCATTCCTCCTAATTTTGATAAAACGTCAGATGAGTATAAGAAGTGGGAGAGCCTGTACAAGCAGTTCCTTGTGGACAGCGAGAATTATAAGCAGTACCAGGACGCCTTGGCCAGGGTCGGCGACGAGCCCCAGCCGGCAGGTGAGGAACCCACCTACCCCGAGGCGCCCGACGACGTGTCGCTCGTCTCGGCGATCGACAGCGCGCGGGACGGCGTGACGAGCGCCAGCATGACGCTCCAGAAGGCCAAGGAAGCCTACGACGAGGCTGTCGCCACCGCCGACAAGCGCAAGGTGAAGGCCCCCTCCTCGGGCAACGTCGTCGCCGTCGGTGCCAAGGTCGGCGCGGCGGTCGGTGGCGCGGCGGGGGGGCACGTCCGACACCTCGAGTGCCGTCCCGCTCGTGCAGATCTCCGACGTCAACAAGATGACCGTCAACATCGAGGTCAACGAGATCGACATCCTGAGCATCGAGAAGGGCCAATGGGCGAAGGTGACCTTCTCCGCCCTGCCCGACGTGGAGCTCGACGCCCAGGTGCAGGAGGTCGCCACGGTTGCGACGGGCGCCTCGGGTGAGGCGGACGGCGACGGTGGCGGCATCGTGACCTTCCACGTGGGGCTGGTGATCCCCCATCCCGATCCGGCGCTGCGCCCGGGTATGACGGCCAGCGTGAAGATCTACACCGTCGACATCAAGGACGCGCTCGTGGTGCCCGCGACCGCGCTGATCGAGGGCGAGGACGGCACGACCGTCGAGGTCGTGACCGACGAGGAGACCCTTGCGACCGAGACGCGCCCGGTCAAGGTGGGCGCCCGCAACGCGAGCGAGGCCGTGATCGAGGAGGGTCTCTCTGAGGGCGACACGCTGCTGCTTGTCGGCGGCGCTGCGGCGGAGGAATTCGCCGATGCCTCGTCCGAGGAGCTCGGATAGCCCATGGCGCCGGTCATCGACATCCGCGGCGTGCATCGCATCTACGAGTCCGCCGCAGGGTACATGCACGCCCTGAGGGGGGTGTCGCTCCAGGTGGAGCGCGGCGAGCTGCTGTGCATCATGGGGCCGTCGGGCTCGGGCAAGTCGACGCTGATGAACACCCTCGGCTGCCTCGACACGCCCACGTCGGGAACCTACCTGCTCGAGGGCGTCGACGTCTCGATGCTCGATGACGACGAGCTTGCCGAGCTGCGCGCCACGCGCCTGGGCTTCGTGTTCCAGTCGTTCAACCTGCTGCCGCGGGCCACGGTCATGCGCAACGTGACACTGCCGCTCGTGTACTCCGATTGCCCGGTGTCGGAGCGACGCGTGCGCGCCTCGCGCGCCCTCGCGGCGGTGTCGCTTCCCGAGCAGTACTTCGACCACCGCTCCAACGAGCTGTCGGGCGGCCAGATGCAGCGTGTGGCGATCGCGCGCGCCCTGGTCAACGACCCGGCGGTCATCCTGGCCGACGAGCCCACCGGCAACCTCGACTCCGCCACCGGCGAGATGGTGCTGCGCACCTTCCGCACGCTGCGCGACGAGGGCAAGACCATCGTGCTGATCACCCACGACCCGGAGGTCGCCCGGTGGGCGGACCGCACCGTGCACATCCGCGACGGCAGGCTGCTCACCGACGAGCAGGAGCGGGCGCTGCTGGCTGCCGACCCCACCACGAGGAGCGCGACATGAGAGCCAGGGACCTTGTGTACGAGACCGCCTCCGCGCTCGACGCCAACCGTGGCCGCAGCCTGCTCACGGTGCTGGGCATCGTCATCGGCATCAGTGCGGTCATTGCCATGACCGCACTGATCGGTGGCATCAAGCAGACGCTCATGGGGGAGCTGGGCCTCAACCAGGCACGCATGGTCTCCATGTACGCCTATCCCAATCGCGAGGTCACCCTCGACGACCTCGATCGCCTCGCCGAGCTCATGCCGGAATACGAGTGCCTGACCGCGGCGACCTACGGCGCCGCCGAGGCAAAGTCGGAGACCAAGACCTTCACGCCAACCGTCATAGGCGTGCTGCCCAGCTACTTCGAGGTCATGGGGCTCGATCCGGTGGAGGGCAGCCTCTTCACCCAGCGTGACCAGGACTCGGGCGCGCTCGTCGTCGTGCTGGACAAGGGATCGGTCAAGGAGCTCTACGGCAACCCCGACGAGCCTGTCGTGGGCAAGACCATCTCGCTGAACAACGTGTCATACGCCGTCGTCGGGGTCATCGAGTCGGGATCCGTGATGATGGGCGGCAGCGGCATGCTCTACATTCCCTTCTCCACCTGTGGGGCGCGCATCACGGGCAGCATGAGCGTCAACGACTTCAGCGGGCTGGCCCGCGAGGGAACCGACATGGAGGCCATCACCGAGACGACGAAGGCCGCGCTCGTCTCCTACTTCCAGCTGGACGGGGACGACGAGGAGAACGTCTACGTCATGACGATGCAGTCGGTCATGGACGAGCTCGACTCGATGATGGCCTCGTTCCAGCTGATGATGACCTCCGTTGCGAGCATCTCGCTTCTGGTGGGGGGGATCGGCATCATGAACATGATGCTCACCAACGTGACCGAGCGCATCCGCGAGATCGGCCTGCGCAAGGCGCTGGGCGCGCGCAGCTCCGACATCACCAAGCAGTTCCTGCTCGAGTCGGTGTGCCTGTGCCTCGCGGGTGGCGTGATCGGCATCGTCCTCGGCTACCTGGGGTCATTCGCCCTCACGGGCTTTGCGGGAGGGCTCGTGCAGACGGGGAGCGCCCCCGCTACGGTCACGCCCGTGATCGACGCCCAGGCGGTTGGCATCGCGACGGGGATCTGCGTGCTGATCGGTGTCGCCTTTGGCTACTACCCGGCACGACGCGCCGCCAAGCTCGATCCGGTGGAGTCGCTGCATTACCAGTAGGGCCCGTTGCATCCTGGGTGTGATGTCCGCCGGTGGCATCACGCCACTGGCGGCCATCGCCCTCCTGCCGCATGGCGGAGGCCCCCGACGTCACATCGGGGGCCTCCGCTGCCTGCCTGGTTGTGCGCCATGCAAGCGGGCGCTACGCGTCCTTGCCGCTTGTCGAGGCGTAGAAGGTCGCGTGTGCGAACTCCTCCTCGATGGTCTTGCCATGGATGAAGGGAAGGGAGAGAAACTCGTCGACCGTGGGGACGAGAGGGCTGCAGTCCACGAAGTGGTTCTTGTGGTTGCGACGGCTGGTGTCTTGCGCGCGCCATGCCTCGAAGTTGCAGTCGGTCAGGTAATAGACAGTGTTGTCGACCTTCATGTAGACGGAGTGGTTGACGTGCAGGTACTCCGCCAGCTGATCGTAGGAGATCTCAAGTGCCTCCGCTGCCTTCTTGCCCATAGCGAGTCCTTTCTCCGAAGGTGTCAAGCCCCATGGCTAAATGATACCTGCCCACCATGCGGTCGGCCATGGTCATTCCGGGCAATAGGCAAGCGGCGCGCGAGCCGACAAGGGGCCGGGGTGGGTTGCCGCAGGGCTGGAAGGGGGAGCGACGGACCTGTGGCGGCTTGGCGAGGGCGGGCGGAAAGGAAAATGGCAACCTGTGCTGTCTGCCTCGCCATACCGGAAAGGAAATCCCAAAGTTGTGCGGCTCGGCCTTGGGGGCCGGAAAGGAAAAGCCGGAGCTGTGACCCCGGAGGCCCCACGCCGGAAAGGAAAAGCAGGAGTTGTGCGCGCCTGCGTAGAAGCTGCGCATGGGCTGGAAAGAAAAAGCCCGACTTGTGAGGGCGGTTGTCTGTCACAACTTCGGGATTTCCTTTCCGGTATGCTCCCGAGCCGCTCACAACTCCGGCTTTTCCTTTCCGGTATTTTCCCGAACCCCTCACAACTTCGGAATTTCCTTTCCGACGCGGGGCTTCCGGGGTCACAGCTCCGGCTTTTTCTTTCCGCACCTCGGCCATCAGCGTCACAGCTCGTCAAAGACCTTTCCCACGAGGCTGCCCGAGGCGTCCCCTATCCCAACAGCAGCTGCCCAAGCTCCTCGCAGGTGTCCGCGAACACCCGCCCGCCCCGCTTCCTCAGGTAGTCACGATCGCGATAGCCCCAGGTCACGATGATGTGCTCGCAGCCGACGCGTGCGGCGGTGAGCACGTCCACCTCGGAGTCTCCCACGTACGCCGTCTCATCGGCGCCCACACCCATCCGCTCCATGACGGCCAGCACCGTGTCGGGCGCGGGCTTGCGTCGTACTCCCGCGCGCTCGCCGGCCACCGCCTCGAACACGCCGGGAAAGTAATGCTCGACCAGGTCCTGGACCGCCGCATCGCCCTTGTTCGAGACCACGGCTGCCTTGACCCCGGCGGCAGACAGCCTCCCGAGCAGCTCAAGGATCCCAGGATAGGGGCGCGTGTTGTCCTGGTCATGTGCGAGATAGTGCTCGTTGAAGGAGGCAAGCACCTGCTCCTGCACCTCGTCGGGGGTTCCCTCGGGAGAGGCGAGGCATGCCAGCCTCCGATACCCGTTGCCCACGAAGCGCCGCACCTCCTCGCGCGTGCGTGGGGGCAGCCCAGTGGCCGCCAACGCATGGTTGGTGGCGAGGTACAGGTCCTCGAGCGTGTAGAGGAGCGTCCCGTCGAGGTCGAAGACAACAGCCTTGTAGCGCATAGCCATCCATCTCTTCGTCGTGCGGGCGCGATGCCCCGCGCCCATCCGTTCACATGAGGCAGCTCGCCTGCCGGGAGCGACCATGGCCCCGGTGTCTGAGCGTATCATGGTCGGGAGGAGGAGGTTGGCATGACAGAGCAGCATTCACAACCTGACGGGCGCCGCCCAAGTGCGTCAGGGGCCCGACGGCGCCGCAGGTGGTGCAAGGTCTCCCTGCTGGCGCTGGTCGTGCTGGCGGTGGTGCTGGTGGCCACTCTGGCCTTCCGCGCGCTCATGGCATCCCCCGGCCGTGCGCAGGGAGAGCGCCCGCAGCGAATGCCCCGCGTGTCGGTGAGCGATGTGCAGGCCACCGACGAGCCGCAGGAGCAGCCTGTCGCACAACCTGCCGAGACGGTCACCGTGCGTCTCATGATGGTGGGCGACATCCTGATGCACTCGTCGGTCATCGACAGCGGCCGCCAGGCGGACGGGTCGCTGGCCTACGATCACCTCTTTGCGCCCCTCGCTGCCGACATAGCCGAGGCGGACGTGGCTGTGCTCAACCAGGAGACCATCCTGGGCGGCTCCAGCTGGCCGTATACCGGCTACCCCACGTTCAACAGCCCTCAGGAGGTGGGCGACGCAGAGGCGGCCGCCGGCTTCGACGTGATCCTCAAGGCCACCAACCACACGCTTGACCTGGGATACGATGGCGTCCGCGCAGAGCTCGCGTACTGGGCGTCCGCGCATCCAGAGGTGGCGGTCATCGGCATGGCGGATCCCGATGACGATGGCATCTGCCCTGCTGGGGGCACCTCTCCTGCGGGGGCCTACGTGTACGAGAAGGACGGACTGCGCATCGCGCTGCTCAACTACACCGACGTGCTCAACGGCAACGTCGACCCGGCCCATGACGGACGCGCGGTGTCGGTGATGAGCGAGGAGGGCGTCAGGGCCGATGTGGCGGCCGCCCGCGAGCGAGCGGACATCGTGGTGGTCTTCGCCCACTGGGGCGAGGAGTACGAGACCGTCCCCACCGAGCGCGAGCGCCATTGGGCGGATGTGCTGCGCGAGGCGGGCGCCGACGTGGTCATCGGCGGGCATCCGCACGTGATCCAGCCGGTCGAGGTGCTGGGCGAGGGTGATGAGCGCATGCTGGTGTGCTGGTCGGTGGGCAACTTCGTTTCCACGCAGCTGGGAGCGGCAAACATGGTGGGGGGCATGGTGAGGATCGACTTCGTGAAGGACGCCCAGGGCGCGCGGGTGGGGGAGTACGCCTTCATTCCCACGGTCACGCAGCGCGAGGGCGGCACCGCCGGCATAACCGCCTACAAGCTGGCCGATTACACCGACGAGCTGGCGGCGCGCAGTCCCATCTCGTCCATCGACGGGGGCAACGGGGCCACGGCCGCATGGTACGCGGACTATTGCGCACAGGTGTTGGGTGACGCCTTTGACAGGGAGACGGCCTCGGTTCACGGCTCGCTGTGACGCTGCCGTGCGGGGAGGGGTCGTGGTGTGACCTGGCGCTCCGGCTCCCACCGGCCTCCGGCTCCCGTCGACCTCCGGCTCCCGCTGGCGGAGGACGCCGGCCTCGCCGCCCGGACCCGACCCTGCGGCAGGAGGACGGACCCGCGCGGCCCTCGGGAACGTGACCATGCGCATCGAGGCGCTGGCCGACAAGAGCCCTCGCGCTTGCGCGGGCCTTGGATATCCAAGTTGTAACCAAGCGGGCGCTCGCACCCACATGCGCTCGTAGTACAATCGCAAGCCATGTGCGTGCGCCGTCTACGTACGCGCATCGTCTGTCAGCACGCTGCCCGTACCGACACGGGGCGGCAACGACGAGAGGATGTCCGCATGAGCTTCTCACTCCACACCCACACCTGCGCAGAGCTGCGCCGCAAGGACATCGGCGAGGAGGTCACGCTCACTGGTTGGGTGTGGCACCGCCGCGATCATGGCGGCCTGATATTCGTCGACCTCCGCGACCGCGAGGGCATGACGCAGGTCTCCTTTGACCCCGAGAAGTCGGGTGGCACCGCCTTCCACACCGCCGAGACCATTCGCTCCGAGTGGCCCATCAAGGTCACCGGCATGGTGCGCGAGCGCCCCGAGGGCATGGAGAACCCCAAGATCGTGACCGGCGAGATCGAGGTGCTGGCCTCTGAGATCGAGGTGCTCAACACCTCCAGGACCCCGCCGTTCCAGATCGAGGATCACGACGACACCGCCGAGGACGTGCGGCTGCGCTATCGCTACCTCGACCTGCGCCGCCCGTCGATGATGGCCAACATGCGAATGCGCTCCGACTTCACCTTCGCGATCCGCAAGGCCCTCCACGATCGTGCGTTCATGGAGGTCGAGACGCCGGCGCTCTTCAAGTCCACGCCCGAGGGAGCGCGTGACTTCCTGGTGCCGAGCCGCACCCAGCCCGGTCACTTCTATGCCCTCCCGCAATCCCCGCAGCTGCTCAAGCAGCTGCTGATGGTCGGTGGCGTCGAGCGCTACTACCAGGTGGCAAAGTGCTTCCGCGACGAGGACCTGCGTGCCGACCGCCAGCCCGAGTTCACGCAGGTGGATGTGGAGATGAGCTTCGTCGACCAGGATGACGTCATGGACGCCCTCGAGGCCGTGCTGCACGATGCCTTTGCCGAGATGGGCGTCGACATGCGGCTTCCCCTCCGTCGCATGTCGTACTGGGATGCCATGGACACCTATGGCACTGACAGTCCCGACACGCGCTACGGCATGGAGCTTCATGACGTGACCCCGATCTTCTCGAACTCCGCGTTCAAGCTCTTTGCCAGCGCCGCCAACACCGAGGGCACCTACGTCAAGGCCCTCAATGCCAAGGGCGCCGGTACCTGGCCCCGTGCGCAGATCGACAAGCTGGCTGCCGTCGCCGCCGGCCTTGGCGCCAAGGGCCTCGCCTGGATCGCCTTTCGGGAGGATGGCTCGGTCAACAGTCCCATCGTCAAGTTCTTCTCCGACGAGGAGATGGATGCCCTCAGGGCCGAGATGGACGTCGAGCGTGGCGACCTGGTGATGTTCGCCGTGGAGAGTCGCCTCAAGGCCGACGAGATCCTGGGCGGCATGCGCACCCACATGGCCGACGCGCTCGACCTCCCTCGCGAGGGCCACGACTTTCTGTGGGTCGTCGACTTCCCGCTGGTGCGATGGGACGAGGACCGCAAGGCCTACGCCGCCGAGCACCAGCCCTTCACCCAGCCGGTCGAGGCCGACGTCGACAGGCTCGAGAGCGATCCGCTGTCCGTGGGCTCCCACACCTATGACTTCGTCATGGACGGCTGCGAGGCCGGCGGCGGCGGCATGCGCATCCACAGCGCAGAGCTGCAGATGCGCGTCCTCAAGCTCCTGGGCTTCACCGAGGAGCGCGCGCGCGAGCAGTTCGGCTTCCTGATGGACGCCCTCGAGTACGGGGCCCCTCCCATGGGCGGCTTCGCCCTCGGCCTCGACCGTGTGTGCATGCTGCTTGCCGGCGGCGACTCCATCCGCGAGGTCATGGCCTTCCCCAAGACCGCAAGTGGCTCCGACCTCATGAGCGCCGCCCCGAGCGAGGTTTCGGCCGCGCAGCTCAGGGATGTCTCGCTACGCCTGCTGTAGCTGCGATCGCGGGTGACCACGAGGGCCTCATGCCTGCACGACGTGGGGCCCTCGCCTCAGGCCGGGCGTGGAGATGCCCTGCATACGACATATGGCTGCGCGGGCATAGGTTCCTGGCCTTTCCCCTTGCCCCTTTTCCCTTTCCCGCATGCATGCCCTGTGCCGCCGTCTCCGGCTCCCATGTGGCAAAGCTGCCGGTAACTGGGTATGCTTACGCGTGTGCGGCGGGACGCGCGGCGATAGGTGGCGCCCGTCGGACCATCGTCTGACAGGGGAGGGTCGATGGCTGATCGGAAGAGGGCGGGAACTCCTCGCGGGGACGCTGGTCGCAGCCAGCGTGCGCGGCGTGATGCGGGGCATGGCCCCGACGAGCGGCCCTCCCGACGAGGCTCTGCGCGGCAGGGGAAAGGCACCCTCCCGGCCGGTCGTCAGCGCCTGGTGGGCGAGCGAGCCTCGGGCAGCCGGCGTGTGGAGGGCTCCGGCTCTCGGCGTGTGCGTGCGACAGGCACCATGGGCCCGACGGGCCATCGACGCCCGACCGGCAGCGGAAGGCCCTCCGCCACGGCGGCCCGTTCCGTGCAGGCGTCTCCCGCCTCCCGTCGCAGCGGCTCGTCCGCGCGTCGTGGGTCTGTCGTGCCCACCAGCAGGAGTCGCCGGGGCCGACCCCCTCGGGGTGCCGCGCGGCGCCTCCGCACCCGGCGGATCGCCCTCGGCGCGGCCACCTGCATCCTGTGCCTCGTCGTGGTCGTGTCGGCGATCCGTGGCATGGTCGGCTGCGTGAGGGATGTCCTCTCGTCTCGTGGTTCGACAGGCGCCGCTGCCTCACAGGCGTCCGCCACGGGTGGACCCGTCGAGGTCGACCTCGTCATGGTCGGGGACATCCTCCAGCACAGCGGCGTGTACGAGAGCGGCTTTCATGCGAATGGCTCCCGCAACTACGATCACATCTTTGCCCACATCGACAGCGAGCTGGCAGATGCCGACATCAAGGTGGTCAACCAGGAGACGGTGCTGGGTGGCACGGACTTCGAGTTCTCGGGGTACCCCTCGTTCAACGGACCCCAGGAGATGGGGGATGCCGAGGCCAAGGCAGGCTTCAACGTCATCCTGCGCGCCACCAACCATGCCCTCGACATGGGCTACGACGGCCTTTCGAGCGAGCTTTCCTTCTGGCGTGCGAAGCATCCCGAGGTGGCGGTGATCGGTGCGGTCGATCCCCACGATTCCAGCTCCTCGATCGAGGATGTCCATGTCTTCGAGAAGGACGGCTTCAAGGTGGCGCTGCTGAACTACACCTATGACCTCAACGGCTACGAGGACCCGCGCGGCGCGGTTTCGACGCTCGACGAGGATCATGTGAGGCGCACGGTGCGCAAGGCCGATGAGCTGGCCGACATGGTGGTCGTGTTTCCCCACTGGGGGGAGGAGTACAACCTCGAGCCGGTGCAGGACCAGCGCGACATGGCCGAGGTCCTCATGGACGCGGGTGCTGACGTGATCATCGGCGGACATCCCCACGTCATCGAGCCCGTGGAGGTGCTGACCGCATCGGATGGGCGCAAGGTGCCCTGCTTCTGGTCGGTGGGCAACTTCGTCAGCACGCAGATAGACAACGAGAACCTCATCGGGGGATTGGCCAAGGTCACGCTCGTCAAGGGTGCGGACGGGACCTGCTCTGTGGGGGGATGCTCGCTCGTGCCCACGGTCACGCACAAGGGCGTGGGGATCTCCATGACCACCTACCTGCTGCGCGACTACACCGACTCCCTTGCGGCGAGCAACTACCTGGAGAGTAACGACACCGACAACACCAGCCTCACGGTCGCATGGGCCCACGAGTTCTGCCTTCAGGTGCTGGGGCAGGACTATGACACGGTGGCGGAGGAGCTGGCCCTCGGGCCTGACAGCTTCAAGCCGGATGAGAAGGGCCAGGGCGATGGTGGCTCAGGGAAGACCGGCGGACAAACGAGGTCGGAGATCTCTTCCGAGCAGGATGTGCCGGTGGCAGCATAGGCTCCCGAGGTTTGTCTGTACTTTTCAGGAGGCTCTTTGCTGGCGTGCGCCTACCAATCGATTTGTCGGTGATTTTGCGAGCCCGACAGATGTCATCCGGTGTGTGAAGGGTCTGGAAATACAGACAATCTCATATTCACAAGGCTTCGGCCGCCGTTGGGTACAGACAAATTTTTGCACCAGCCCGCAGCTCGATTTGTCTGTGCCTCATCGCAGTGATTATGAGCCAAAAGTAAATTTGTCTGTGGAATCACAAGGCCACGCCGTTGAGGAGAGCCTGTAGGCATCCAAAAAACGCCTATGAATCGATTTGTCTGTGGCCCTCAGAATTCCAGAGAGAAAAAAGTACAGACAAATTCCCCCATGGGATCTCTAGCATGCTTTCCAGGACCCAGGACCCAGGACCCA